>NZ_JBIGHX010000001.1:0-1011119 GCF_043555885.1 Pelomonas lactea
TCGGCGCGGCCTTGGGATTCAAGCAGCGCAGGGAACCCCGCAGGGGCGGTTTTGCAGGGGCGCTTTCTTTGCCTACTTTCTTGCGCGTGCAAGAAAGTAGGTCGCCCGCCGGGGCGAACTCCCGGCATGGGCCTATGCGACAACCAACCCTCCGAAAGAACAACCGAAAGACTGGTCACCGCCACAACCTCAAGCCGACGGCACCAAGAAGTCCCGGCTGATCCGCGACCCCAGGTCCGCCACCTCGGCCAGGAAGCCATCGAGGAAGGGATGCATGCCCTCCGCCAGGATCTCGTCGATGCGGCCGAAGCTCAGCTCGGCCTCCAGCCGCCCCACGCGCCGCAGCGTCTCGGCCGACTGCGGGTTGGCCACGCGCTTCAGGTTGGCCAGCATGCGCGTCACGCAGTGCGACAGCGACCGCGGCATGTCGGGCCGCAGGATCAGCAGCTCCGCCACCTTGTCAGGCTGGATCACGTTGCTGTAGACCTTGCGGTAGATCTCGAAGCCCGACACGGAGCGCAGCACGGCCGACCAGTAGTAGAAGTCGCGCGCTGCATCATGGCTGGAGGCCTCCGGGTCGCCCTGCGCCTGCTCCTGGCGATAGAACTTCACGTCCAGCAGCCGCGCCGTGTTGTCGGCACGCTCCAGGAAGGAGCCGATGCGGATGAAGTGGAAGGCCTCGTCCTGCAGCATGGTGCCCACCGTCACGCCGCGCGACAGGTGCGAGCGGTACTTGACCCACTCGAACAGCTGCGACGGGTCGCGCGCCAGCGCGCCTTCGCGCAGCAGGCGGCGGAACTCCAGCCAGGTCTGGTTCATCGTCTCCCAGACCTCGGTTGTCAGCGCGCCGCGCACGGCCCGCGCGTTCTCGCGCGCGGCGCGCAGGCAGTTGAAGATGGACGAGAGGTTGTTCTCGTCGGCCACCATGAACTCCATGACGTTGCGCGCGTTGATCGCCGAATACTTGGCGCCATACAGGCCGTTCAGCTCGGAGATGGACACCAGGCTGCGCCAGGTCTGCTCGGACTCGTCGGCCGACTGCGGCTGCAGCGAGGTCTGGTAGGCGATATCGAGCATGCGGGCCGTGTTCTCGGCACGCTCGATGTAACGGCTCAGCCAGAAGAGGTGGTCAGCGGTTCTCGAAAGCATCTTGTCGTCTCCCTCAGTCTTCCAGCACCCAGGTGTCCTTGGTCCCGCCGCCCTGGCTGCTGTTGACCACGAGAGAACCTTCCTTCAACGCCACGCGCGTGAGCCCGCCCGGCACCATGCGCACCGACGAGCCCGACAGCACGAAGGGTCGCAGATCAATGTGACGGGGCGCGATGCCCGATTCGACAAAGGTCGGGCAGGTCGACAGCGACAGCGTCGGCTGCGCGATGTAGTTGCCCGGGTTGGCGACGAGCCGCTCGCGGAAGGCCTCGATCTCGGCCTTCGTCGCGGCCGGGCCGACGAGCATGCCGTAGCCGCCTGCGCCATGCACCTCCTTCACCACCAGCTCCGACAGGTGGGCCAGCGTGTAGGCCAGGTCGTCCTTCTCGCGGCAGACGTAGGTCGGCACGTTCTGCAGGATGGGCTTCTCGCCGAGGTAGAACTCCACCATCTTCGGCACGTAGGGGTAGATGGACTTGTCGTCCGCGATGCCCGTGCCGATGGCGTTGGACAGCGTCACCTTGCCGGCCTTGTAGGCGTCCACCAGGCCGGCGCAGCCCAGCTGCGAGTCGGCGCGGAAGACCTGCGGGTCCAGGAAGTCGTCATCGATGCGGCGGTAGATGACGTCCACGCGCTTCGGCCCGCGGGTGGTGCGCATGTAGACGAAGCCGCCGTCGACGAACAGGTCCTGCCCCTCCACCAGCTCCACGCCCATCTGCTGCGCGAGGAAGGCGTGCTCGAAGTAGGCCGAGTTGTACATGCCCGGCGTCATGACGACGACCGTCGGGTCGGCCACGCCGGGCGGGGCGACGCTGCGCAGCGTGTCCAGCAGCAGGTCGGGGTAGTGGGCGACCGGCGCGATGCGGTGGCTGACGAACAGCTCGGGGAAGAGCCGCATCATCATCTTGCGGTTCTCGAGCATGTAGCTCACGCCCGACGGCACGCGCAGGTTGTCTTCCAGCACGTAGTAGTCGCCCGAGCCGTCGGCGTTGCCGGCGCGCACGATGTCGACGCCGGCGATGTGGCTGTAGACATTGCCCGGCACGTCCACGCCCATCATCTCCTTGCGGAACTGGGCGTTCTTCAGGATCTCGTCGGCGGGCACGATGCCGGCCTTGAGGATCTCCTGATCGTGATAGACGTCGTGGATGAAGCGGTTCAGCGCCGTCACCCGCTGGGCCAGGCCGGCCTGCATGGACGTCCATTCGGACGCCGGAATGACCCGCGGGATCAGGTCGAAGGGGATCAGGCGCTCGGTGCCTTCGCCCGAGTCCTTGTCCCCGTAAACCGCGAAGGTGATGCCCACGCGGCGGAAGATCAGCTCCGCCTGTTCGCGCCGTTCGCGCATCAGCGACTCGGGCTGCTCGGCCAGCCAGCGGGCGTAGGCCTCGTAGTGGGCGCGGGTGGCGTTGCCCCCCGCGGCTTTCATTTCATCGAAGGCGGTCTGCATCGTTGCTCCTCTCGCAGGCACCGACGCAAATTCCGCGCCACCCGGGTGGGCGGCTTCTGGTGCACCGGGGCACTGCCTCGGTGCAGGGTGCCCGAAGCCGTGGCGCCGAGGCACCAGAGTTAACCCGTCATGGCTCGCCCCAGGTCGCCCCGGGGCGACCCATGGCGATCAGAAGCGGACTTGCAGCCCGGTGCTGGCGGAACGGCCCGGCTGCGGCGCCAGCTCGCGGATGGTGGGCACCGCGGTGGCGTTGTAGGCCAGCTTGTTGCCCAGGTTGTCCAGCTTCAGGTACCACAGCGCGTCCACGCCGTCCCAGCGCAGCTGGCGGGCCAGGCTGAGCCGCACGGTGCCGTAGCCGGCCGTGGCGGTGTCGAACTGGGCCACGCGCGTCTGCCGCGCTGCGCCGCGCCACTCGAGCCTGCCGGACCAGTCGCCCCACTTGCCCTCCAGCCCCAGCATCGCGCGCAGCGGCGCCAGCCGCGGCAGCGGCTCGCCCGTCGTGCGGTTGTCGCCGCGCACGGCGTCCAGCTGCGCCAGCACCGCGACGGCCGGGTGCGCCTGCCAGCGGCCCTCCAGCTCCACACCGCGCAGCCGTGCCGGCACGGCCTGGAAGGCGTAGACCGGCACGGCCTCGCCGTCGTTGTCCGCCGTCTCGCCTGTGGCCTGCAGCGCGATGTAGTTCGAGAAGCGCGTCTCGTAGACGTTCGCGTGCACATGGCTGCCGTCGCCCTCCCACTTCAGGCCCACGTCCAGGCCCCTGGACTTCTCCAGGCCCAGCCCGGCGTCGCCGCGCTCGAACGCGGCGCTGGCCACGTGCAGGCCGTTGGCGAACAGTTCGTAATAGGCCGGCGCGCGCTGCGTGCGGTTCAGGTTGGCGCTCAGGCTCCAGGCGCTGTCCAGCGGCAGCACGCCACCCAGCGCCAGGCTCAGCGGCCGGAAACGCCGGGACACCGCCGCGCCGAAGCGGTCGCCGCCGTCGGAGTCCACCGTCACGCGCTCGGTGCGCGCGCCGGCCGACCAGTCCACGCCGGCCAGCCGCGCCTGCTCCAGCACGAACACGCCGGTGCTGCGCGTGCGCGTGCTGGGCACGAAGGCCTCCTCGCCCAGCGCCGAGAAGTCCAGCGACTCGGTCTGCAGGCCGACAAGGCCCTTCACCGGGCCGAGCGCCGCATGCTCCACCTCCAGCCGGCCGTCCGTGCCGGTGCTCTTGAAGGTCGTGCCGACGTCGGCGCCCTCCATCTCCACGTGCTCGTAGCGGTTGCGGCTGAGCTGCCAGCTGACGCGGCGCACCGGCCCGTCGGCGGTGGCCCACTCGCCGGCCGTGGCCAGGCGCTGGCGCTGCATGCGGATGGTCACGTCGGCCTCGGCCGTCGTGCCGTAGTTGGTGTGGAAGTCGTCCACCGACACCCCGGCATAGCCGCTCTGGAAGAACACCGAGCCGCCCACCGCACCACCGTGGCTGCGCGCGGCGGAGTTGCGCACACTGGTGCGGCTCTCGGCGCCGTCGTCGGTGGGGCTGCTGAAGCGCGGCGTGCGCTGGTCGCCGGCATCGCGGCCGGCCAGGTCCACGTGCCAGCCGAAGCCCGACTGGGCCGAGCCGCGGCCGCCGTCCAGCACGACGGCGCCGCTCTTGTCGTTGCTGGCGCCGCCCAGCCGCACCTCGGCCGCGCCGCTCAGGCCCGGCGTAAAGCTGCGCGGGATGCGGTTGTCCAGCGTGTTGACGACGCCGCCCACCGCGTTGCCGCCATACAGCAGCGCCGCGGCGCCGCGCAGCACCTCGACCTTGTCGATGACCAGCGGGTCGATGGCCACGCCGTGGTCAAAGCTGAGGTTGGACGCATCCACCGACGCGCCCGAGTTGTTCAGGATGCGCACGCGGTCGCCGTCCAGCCCGCGGATGCTGGGCCGGCTGGCGTTGGGGCCGAAGTTGGTGGCCGCCACGCCGGGCAGGCCCTGCAGCGTGTCGCCGAGGTTGGCGGCGCGGGTCAGCACGAGCTGGTCGCCGGACAGGGAGTCGCTGGGCTGGGCCAGCACCTGGCTTTTCAGCGGGTTGCCGGTGACGACGACCTTGTCGAGAGACTCAGCCGGCTCGGCATGGGCGATGGACACGAAGGAAACGGACAGGCAGGCGGCCGCCAAGGGCGCCAGGGCAAAGGAACGCATGAGAGGGTACTTCCACGAGAAAACGCAAACGCCCGCGCCCCGGAACATCGGGCGCGGGAAGGCTTGGGGTTCAGGCGGAAGCGGGCGGTGCGCGGACCGGCGGGCGCCAGGCTGCGTCACGCTGCACGGCCGGCGTGGGCCGTGCCGTGATGGCCGCATCGACCGCAGTACCGATAGGCAGCGGCGGCGGCTCGGCAGCCGGCGCCCCACCAGCCAGGTGGGCAGCCGTCAGGCACAGGTCGCAGTCGTCGAGATGAACGAGACCGTCGTTCTGCCGGTCACCGGCGTGCGACAGCGCGTGCACATCCGCCATCGCCTGGGCGATGGGCAGGATCAGGGCCAGCCAAAGAAGCCAGCCGCGTGCAAAGCGGCGCATGTTCACGGCCGCAATCCTAAACTCGGCCCCTTACAGGGCCTAGAAGTCACCCGCTCATGAAGCTCATCGACACCATCCTCACAGACGCGCCCGAGATCACGGCCATCCGCCGCGACCTGCACAAGCACCCGGAACTCTGCTTCCACGAGGAGCGCACCGCCGACGTCATCGCGAAGGCGCTGACCGACTGGGGCATTCCCATCCACCGCGGCCTGGGGAAGACCGGCGTCGTCGGCATTGTCAAGAACGGCACCTCGGACCGCGCCGTGGGCCTGCGCGCCGACATCGACGCGCTGCCGATGACCGAGCGCAACCAGTTCCCGCACGCCAGCAGCTACCTCGGCCGCATGCACGCCTGCGGCCACGATGGCCACACCGCCATGCTGCTGGCCGCCGCCAAGCACCTGGCGACAAACCGCAACTTCGACGGCACGGTTTACCTGGTGTTCCAGCCGGCCGAGGAAGGCGGCGGCGGCGCCCGCGAGATGATCAAGGACGGCCTGTTCGAGAAGTTCCCGATGGAGGCCATGTTCGGCGCCCACAACTGGCCGGGCATGAAGGCCGGCCAGTTCGCGCTGAAGTCCGGCCCGGTGTTCGCCAGCAGCAACGAGTTCAAGATCACGTTGCGCGGCAAGGGCTCGCACGCGGCCATGCCGCACCTGGGTGTGGACCCGGTGCCGGCCGCCTGCCAGCTGGTGTCGGCCTTCCAGACCATCATCAGCCGCAACAAGCGGCCCATCGACCCGGGCGTCATCTCCGTGACCATGATCCACGCCGGCGAGGCCACCAACGTCGTGCCGGACTCGGTCGTCATGGAAGGCACGGTGCGCACCTTCACGCTGGAGCTGCTGGACCTGCTGGAGCGCCGCATGAAGGACATGACGGAACAACTGGCCGGCGCCTTCGAGCTGACGGCCGAGTTCGAGTTCCGCCGCAACTACCCGCCCACCATCAACCACCCGGCCGAAACCGAGTTCGCCCGCCGCGTGCTGGCCGACATGGTGGGGCCCGAGAACGTGCAGGAGTTCGAGCCCACGATGGGCGCCGAGGACTTCAGCTACTACCTGCTGGACAAGCCCGGCTGCTACTTCCTCATCGGCAACGGCGACGGCGAGCACCGCACCGGCGGCCACGGCCTGGGGCCGTGCACGCTGCACAACCCGAGCTACGACTTCAACGACGACCTGATTCCGCTGGGCGGCTCCATGTGGGTCCGCATGGCAGAGGCCTGGCTGAACAACCCGAAACCATGACCCACGATCAAGTCATCACCGACACCCGCGACTGGGTCGTCAAGGCCGTCATCGGCCTGAACCTTTGCCCGTTCGCGAAGGCGGTGCACGTCAACGAGCGCATCCGCTACGTCGTCAGTGACGCCACCGAGCCTGAAGCACTGCTGAAAGACCTGGCGCGCGAGCTGCTGGCGCTGAACCGCGCCGACCCGGACGAGGTGGACACGACGCTGCTCATCCACCCGCAGGTGCTGACCGACTTCCTGGACTTCAACGACTTCCTGGATGCGGCCGACGCGCTGGTGGACGAGCTGAAGCTGGACGGCATTCTGCAGATCGCCGACTTCCACCCCCACTACCAGTTCGACGGCAGCGAGCCCGACGACATCGCCAACTACAGCAACCGCTCGCCCTACCCCACGCTGCACCTGCTGCGCGAGGACAGCATCACCCGCGCGGTGGAGTCCATGCCGGACACGGCCGCCATCTTCGAGGGCAACCTGGACACGCTGGAGCGGCTGGGCCACGACGGCTGGGCCGCGCTGGGGCTGAAGAAGTAGCCGCTACTCCTTCACCCAGGAGAAGGCGCCCGCGCCCTTCTTCGGCGAGTTGGCCCGCGTGCGCAGCACCGCGTCGAAGCCGCTCCTGCCGCCGTTCCAGATTGCCGTCAGCAGGCTGACGACATCCTCGGCGGTGTAGGCGCCCAGATCGGGCCGGAACTGCTTGATGGCCGCCGCGAGCATGTCGCGCGGCAACTCCTGGTGCGTGGCCTGCACCACCAGCATCGCGGCATGCAGATCGGGCCATGCGGCGCACAGGGCCTGGATGCGCTTGAGCGCGTCAGCCGGTGCGGCTCTATGCCCTGGCATCAGCCAGTCCAGCCCCTCATCGCCCTCGTGCTGCGTCGCCTCGTCCATGATTTGTTGTCTCCTTGCCCCGAGATTTCTCATGCCGCGGCGCCGGAGTCAATCATTTATCGCCCCGCGGACTGCGCAAATCGGCACGCTACGGCGATTTGGATGAGCCCTGACGCCTCCATCATGCGGCAAACTCGCCGGTTGCTTCCCGCGCCCGCAGCTGCCATGCATCCCAAGACCCTCGCCCTGATCGATGACGACGCCGAGTACTCGGAGTTCCTCGCGCAGTATCTCCAGGAGCAGGGCATTGCAGTCAGCCGCTTCGACGACAGCAACGCGCTGCTGGCCTCGCCCGACGCGTTCTCGTTCGATTTCTACCTCGTCGACCTGATGCTGCCGGGTGTCAACGGCGTGGAGCTCATCAAGATCCTGCGCCGCCGCACCGACGCGGGGGTCGTCGTCGTCTCCGGCCGGCTGGGCCCCGAGGTGTTCCGCGAGGTCATCACGGCGGGTGCGGACATGTACCTCGTCAAGCCCGTGCAGTTCGAGCAGGTGTCGCTGGCCATCGCCGCCGTGCAGCGCCGCGTTGCCAAGCCTGCGGCGGCGGACGCCGTCTGGAAGCTGGACCGCGCCAGCGGCGAGCTCGTCGTGCCCGACGGCACGCGCATCCAACTCAGCGAGGCCGACCGCCAGCTGCTGGAATGCTTCGCCGCCGCCAATGGCGAGCCGGTCACGCGCGAGGCGCTGCTGCACAAGCTGGGCCGCGAGGTGCCCGACGGCGAAGCCGATGACGGCCTGTCAGCCACCATCTACCGCCTGCGCCGCCGCATCGAGCGCGCCACGCCGACGCTGGTGCCGTTGCAGAGCAAGTCGCGCGTGGGCTATGTGTTCCGCGCGCCGCTGCAGCTGATCTGATCGCAGCTCTTCGCATGACAACGTGGCTGCCCTCGCTGTTCATGGCTGCCGCCTGCGCGCTGCCCGGGCCGGCCCGCGCGCAGGCCGAGGCGGCCTGGTACCGCGGCAGCTTTTCCAGCGTGTTCGAGCAGATGCGCGTGACGGTCACCTGCGAGTCGGCGCGCGCCTGCGAGTACACGGTCAGCCCGGTCGACGCCGCGGCGGAGCCTATTGCGCGCCGGCCCGCGGGCGATGTTGCGCCGGTCGACGTCATGATTCCGAACAACAACCTGGCGCACACGCGTGACGCCGTGCGGGCGGACCCGGCGCTCTACCAGGGCCACGAGGGCGACGCGCTAGCCGCCGTGCGCCCGCTACTGGACGGCGAAGCGCGTTACCGGCACTGCGTCGGCAGTTCTGACGCCGAATGGGGCCTGCTCTGCCAGCTCGATACCGTTGCGCCCGGCCTGCCGGACGCGCTTCTGCTCTTGCCAACAATGAACCCGACGTGCAACGGCCAGGCGTTCTGCGCCTATTTCTTCGTTCCGCTGCACCGGAAGCCGGGCGACTGAACGGCGCCGATCAGGCCGCCGCGTTGTCAGCGGCCTTCAGCACGACAGCGTTGCGACCGCCGCGCTTGGCTTCGTAGAGCGCAGCATCGGCCCGGGTGATCAGCGGGTGTGCGTCGACATCGTCCGGCGACGCCAGGCTCACGCCCAGGCTGACCGTGATGTGGCCCACCTCGGGGAAGACGGCCGCCGCGACCGCGCCGCGGACCTTCTCCGCCGCCATGACGGCCTCCAGCGGGCCGGCCAGCCCGGGCAGCAGCACGGCGAACTCCTCGCCGCCAAAGCGCGCCACGACGTCGGTGACGCGCACCGAGGCCAGCAGCATCGTGGCGAGCTGGCGCAGCACGGCGTCGCCGGCCGGATGGCCGAACTGGTCGTTGATGCGCTTGAAGTGATCCACGTCGATCAGCAGCAGGCCGTGCACGCGGCCGTTCTGTCCATAACGCCGGTCCAGCGCCTGGGCCTCGGCGAGGCGGGCATCCAGGCTGCGGCGGTTGTGCAGGCCGGTCAGCGGGTCACGCGTGGCCAGGTGCTCCAGCGCGGCATTGGCGGCCTGCAGCTCGGCGGTGCGCTGCTGCACCTGGGCCTCCAGCGTCGCGTTGGCGCGCTGCAGCTCCCGCTCGGTGGACAGCAGCGAGCGCGCCATGGACTGCATGGCGGTGCTGAGCTTGGCCAGCTCCTGCGCGCCGGGCTCGCTGGGAAAATCGGGCATGCGGCGCTCGCTCTCGACCCGCTCCGCGATGCGGGCCAGCTGCTCCACCGGCCGGCTGATGCGCCGGGCCAGCAGCAGCGCGGCCAGCGTCAGCAGCCCGGCGGCCAGCACGCCCAGCAACACCAGCTCGCGCTTCAGGTCGCGCACCGGGCGCAACGCCTGCTCCAGCGGCTGGCGGGCGATGATGCGCCAGCCCAGCTCGGCGTTCGTGCGGGCCTGCAGCGGCGCCTCGCTGGTCAGGTAGGTCTTGCCGCCGAACGCCAGCTCGCCCTCGAAGCGGCCGTTGGCCAGCTTCGGCAGCACGTCCTCGCCGTTGACCTGGGCCAGCTTCATCGCCTCGGGGTAGAGCACGCGGCCCTGGCGGTCGATGATGAGCGCGTCGATGCCGCTGCCCGGCTGCTGGCGTCGCGTGACGCTCTCCACCATGCTGGTGACCCAGCGCCAGTGAGCATGCGCGCCGACGACGCCGCGCAGCCGGCCCTCGGCGTCGCGGATGGGGGCGGCGAAGTCGATGAAGCGCGTCGGCTCACCGTTGGGCTGGGCCGGCAGCATGGTGGCCAGCAGCTTGGCCTCGTGCACGTCGCCCACGTAGATGCGCTCGCGCCCGGCGATGAACCATTCGCGCTGCGCCACCGAGCGGCCCACCAGCATGCCGCCACTGGCCTGCTGGACCGCGCCGTCGGGCGTGGCCACGCCCAGCCACGCGAACTCGTCGTGCAGCGCCTGGCGACGCTCCAGCGCGTCGCGCACCAGCGCCGAATCCAGCGCACCGGCCGTCAGGTGCGGGGCCACGCTGAGCAGCTCGATCTCCCGCTCCCGGTCGCGCAACTGGCTGGCCAGCAGCTCGGCGGCGGACTGTGCCGTCGCCCTCACAGCGGCGACCTGGGCCGTGTAAAGCTCGTCGGTGGCGACGCTGCCGAGGTAGCCGCCAACCAGCCCCAGGATGGCCAGCGCCAGCCCACCCAGCACCAGGCTGAGCTGTCCGCGCAGGCTGGGCAGGCGCCGGGGGCGCGGGATGGGTTCGAGCTGAAGGTCGGGCATGGCGGTTGGGCGAGGTCAGCGCGGCCGGGACCGGGGCAGTCTAGGGCCTGCGGGCACGGGGCTCCGCTCAGCCGGCCTGGGGCAACGTCAGCCGCATGACGGTGCCCAGCGGCCCCGTGCGCAGCAGCTCGGCACTGCCGTCGTGCAGGTCCATCACGCGGCGCACGATGTACAGGCCCAGCCCATGGGCCGACTCGTGCCCGCCGCCGCGCGCGCCACGTGTGAACAGCCGCGGCAGCAACTCGCGCGGAATGCCGGGGCCGGCGTCGGCCACCTCGAACTGCAGTGCGGCGGGTTCGTCGAAGTCCATCACGTGCAGCGTGACGACGCTGCGCCCCGGCGCGTACTTCAGCGCGTTGGACAGCAGGTTGCGCAGCGCCAGCCGCATCAGGCTCATGTCCATCAGCGCGGTGCGCGTGGCGGTGTGGCGATGCACGGTGATGCGGTCGCGCTGCTCGCGCGGCAGGTCGGCGATGGTGACGGCGATCAGCGTGTCGATGTCGGTGTCCAGCCGCGCGATGCGACCGCCGCCGGCCAGCAGGCTGGCCGCGGCCAGCGTGTTGTCCACGCCGGCCAGCACCTGGCCCAGCACGGCCTGCGCCCGCGTCAGCCGCTCCTGCGCCTGACGTTCGCCGCGGCCGGCCAGGCTGGCCGCGGCACTCTGCAGCGCGGCGCTGGCGTTGTTCAGCGGCTGACGCACCTCGTGAGCCAGCACGTCCAGCATCTCGGAGCGCTCGCGCAGCAGCTGGTCCAGTTCCTGTACGTGCCGCTCGGTCTGGCGGCGCATGCGCTGCTCCTGCGCCAGCTCGGCGCGGCGCTGCAGTTCCTCGGTGATGTCGTCCACCAGCGCCAGCGCTCGCAGCGGCCGGCCGCGCGCGTCGTACTCGGCCACCGCCGACACGCGCACGTCGCGCAGTTGGCCGTCGGCGCAGATGAGCTGCACGGCGCAGTCGTCCACATGGCCGTCGCGCCACACGGCCGGGCGGTAGAGCTCGCGCACCTGCCGGCTGGACTCGGGCGTCATGAAGTCATCCAGCAGCCGGCCGATGACCTGCTCACGCCGGTAGCCCAGCCGCTCCAGCCAGCGGTCCGACACGCTGAGCAGCCGGCCCGCGGTGTCCACCGAATGCATCAGCGCGGGCGTGGCCTCGTACAGCGCGCGCAGCCGCTGCCGGCTGTGCTCCAGCTCGACAGCCGCGCGGTGGTGCTCGGTGACGTCCTGCAGCGCGCCCACCAGCCGCACCGGCGCGCCGTCCTGCCAGTCCACCTGCCCCTGCGCCAGCACCCAGATCTCGCGGCCGGCCGCCGTCACCAGCGGCAGCTCCAGGCTCCAGGGCTCGCCATGCGCGATGGCACGCTGCACAGCGGCCTCGATGGCACTGCGCGCATCGGGCTTGTAGTAGTCGACGGCCTCCTCCAGCGTCGGCCGGTGGCCGGGCTCCAGGTCGTGGATGCGGCAGGTCTGGTCGCCCCACACCAGCTCGCGGGTCTGCAGGTCCAGGCTCCAGCCGCCCACGCCGGCGACGCGGCCGGTGCGGTCCAGCAAGGCCTTGCTCTCGCGCAGCTCGCGCTCGGCGGTGATTCGGTCGGTCACGTCCTCGGCCATGCCCACGTAGCCCGCCAGCGCGCCGTCCGGCGTGCGCAGCGGCTGCGCACGCGCCCACACCTGACGCGACCCGCCGCCCGCACCATGCACGCGGTAGCGCATCTCAAAGGGCTGGTGGCGCTGCACGCAGCGCCGCCAGTGATCCAGTGCGGACTCACGGTCCTCCGGCACCAGCGCGGCCGCCCAGCCGTCGCCGAGCGCCTGCGACGCGGACAGGCCGTAGATGCGCTGCCAGACCGGGTTGGTATAGATCCCCTGCCCGGCCGCGTCGGCCCGGAAGATGCCCAGCGGCGCCGTCTCGGCCAACACCTGGAAGGGCTGCAGGTCCGCATCGGCCGCGGCCAGCACGCGCTCACGCATCATCAGCGCCTCGGCAGCCGCGTCGGCCAGTCGCATCAATCCTTCCCGCTGCGCATCGGTCAGCTCGCGCGGCCGGAAGTCCACGACGCACAGCGTGCCCGAGTGGCTGCCGTCATCCAGGCGCACCGGCACGCCGGCATAAAAGCGCAGCGGCGGGTCGGCCAGCACGTCCGGGTGGTTCACGAAACGCTCGTCCAGCCGCGCATCCGGCACCTCAAACAGGCCGTCGGCCAGCAGCGTGTGCGCGCAGAAGGTCTGCGCACGCGGCGTCTCGCTGCGGCCAAAGCCCACGGCGGCCTTGAACCACTGCCGGCGTTCGTCCAGCAGCCCCAGCAAAGCCACCGGCGTGCCGCAGATCTGCGCGGCCAGCGCGACCAGGTGGTCGAACAGCGGCTCGGGCGCGGTGTCCATGACCGACAGCGCGGCCAGCCGCGCGAGGCGGCGATCTTCGTCGGGCGGTGGCGGCGGGGCGGTCCACATGGTGGCAAGCTTAGGGCACGCGGCCGTTGTGCCACTCAGAAGGCCCGTCCGGCGATGTGCAAGCGGGGCAGCCCCCGCGAGCATCGCCGTCCCCTCGGGGGCTTCGGCCGGACACATGGAGCCCAGTGGGCTCGATGCGCCTCCTGGAGCGCAGCGGTCAATGGCCTCTGCGCGGCCCCGACTGGGCGCACCCGCGTTCAGCGCGGCGCGACCGGGCGAGGGGCCAAGGTCCTGAGCCAGAAGGCCTCGTACTTGCGGTGCCAGCCGGCGGGCTTGACGACGCCACCCATCGCGTGCGCGCCGTCCGGGTCCAGGAACAGCTCCACCAGCGACTCCTTGCCCGAGTCCAGCAGCTCGCGGTAGACGTTGACGGTGTCCTGGTACAGCACGTTGGGGTCCTGCATGCCGTGCACCAGCAGCAGCGGCTTCTTCAAGCCCCTGGCCAGCGGCAGCAGCGAGAACTTGCGCAGGTTGGGCTTGCTGCGGTCCACCTTGCCGATGGTGCGGCCGCTGTACCAGCTGTTGTAGTTCTCCCATTCGGTCGGGCCCGCACCGGCGATGCCGGCGGCGAACAGGTCGGGCCGCGTGTACATCGTGTACTGCGTCTGGAAGCCGCCGAAGCTCCAGCCGTTCAGACCCACGCGCGCCGGGTCCACGCCGTAGGTCGGCAGCAGCTTGACGAGGTCCTCCAGGTCTTCGCTCTGCGGCTCGCCGGGGCGCTCCCAGTTGGCGTCGGAGAACTTGCGGCCGTAGTTGCTGTGGCCGCGCGGGTCCACGGCCACGGTGACGAAGCCGTGTTTGGCGGCCATGTACTGGCCGAACAGGTAGGCGGTGTTCTGGAAGCTGTCGACCTCGACGATGTGGCGGTCGTTCAGCGGGCCGCCGTACACGTAGACGATGCCGGGGCGCTTGTCGCTGGCCTGCCAGCCGGCGGGCTTGAACACGTAGGCCTCGATGCGGTCGCCGTGGCGGTTGGTGAAAGAGAAGCGCTCGGGCTGCAGCAGCTTGACGTCGGCGAGCGCCTTGTCGCTGCTGTCGGTCAGCGTGCGCGGCGCGGCGCGCCCGTCGGTGGCCAGCAGCTTGAGCTCGGGGCGCTGCGCCCAGTTGCCGGCGTTGGCGGCCACCCAGCGGCCGTCCTCCGACGCGGCGGCGCCGCGGTGGTACTCGCCGGCCGCGCCCAGCGCCTGCACGGCGCCGGTGGCCATGTCGATGCGCACGAGGTTCATCGCCGCCTTGTCGCCCTGGTTGGCCAGCACGAACAGCGCCTTGCTGTCGGCCGTGAAGCCGATGACCTGGTGGGCCTCGAACTCGCCCTTCACCAGCGGCCGCAACGCCTTGCTCGCCACGTCGATGGCATAGGGCTGGCGCCAGCCGGCTTCATCCAGCGCCAGCACCAGCGTCTTGCCGTCCGGCGTGAAGCGCGGCTTCAACACATTGACCACCTCGTGGCCCACGTCGCCGCGGCGCTCCAGCACCAGCTCGGGCTTGGCGGTCTCGTCGCAGGCCGCCGGGCCGTTCCCAAGGCCTGCAGCGCCCCCTCGGGGGGCCGCTGGCGTACTCACCGGCGAGGGGCAAGAAGTACTGCCGAGGTAGACGCGCAGCAATTCCTTCTCGCGCTCCCAGGTCGCGAACGCGTAGCGGCTGCCGTCCTTGGCCCAGGCCACGTCGCTCATCTCGAACCAGACGTCTCCGCCCGCGTTCGTGAACACCGGCGCGGGCTGCTTGCGCGGCGGCTCGGCACCGGTGGGCACGGCGCGGATGTAGAGCGCCAGCGGCTTCTCGGTGCGCTTGTCGTCGGACACCTCGCGGTTGACCTTCTTGGCCGTGGCCCAGCGCTCGCTGTAGCTCATGATCTCGACCTGGCGGCCCGGCGGCGCCGGCTTGTCGTCCGCGGCCTTCAGCGGCGCCTTGGCCAGCAGCGACATCCAGCGGCCGTCCTCGCTGATGGCGGTCTGCTCGATGCGGTACTTCTTCTGCTCGTCGTCGGGGTGGATGAGCTCGCGGTTGACCACCTGCACGCCGGCCTGGCGGAAGCTCAGGCGCAGCACGCGGGTCTCGTCCATGTAGATGAAGCCGGCGTCGTCGGGCGTGTAGGCCACCGTGCGCAGCTCGCGCTGCGTGGCCACCAGCGGCTGGGGCGCCTTGGCGTCGGGCTGCCAGCGGTACAGGCCACCGCGGTACTGGAACACCAGCTCGTCGGCCTTGTTGGCCCAGACGAACTGCGCCGGGCCGGGATAGAGGTCGGTGGGCTTGAGCTTGTCGCGGGCGAGCTTCTTCTTCAGCTCGTCACGCAGCTCCCAGAGCTCCTTCTCCTTGTCATCCTTCTTGTCGGGCGACGAGGCGGCGGGCGACGGCGCGGGGGCCGGCTTGCCGGCGCGCCGGGCGGCCAGCACCGCGGCGGCGTACTTCTCCGCCTCGGCCTCGGCCTTGTCTGCCGCCTTCTGCGCGTCGTCCCTGGCCTTCTTGTCGGCCAGTTCCTTCTTCAGCACCTCGATCTGGGCCGTCTCCCACTGCGACAGGTCCACCGGCTCGCCGCGCAGGTAGGCCTGCTGCGCCAGCTCGCGCGCCTGCCGCTCGCCGTACTCGTCATTGCGCTGCTTGAGCTTCCTGTCGAAGCGCGCCATGTCCTCGGGCGCATCGAAGGCGGCCATCACCTGGGGCGAGGTGATCCGCGTGGTCTTGCCGGTGCGGGTGTCGTGCACCCACAGGTCGGTGCCGGGCTCGCCGAACGGGCTCCACAGCCAGGCCAGGTAGCGGCCGCTCTTGCTGAAGGCGGCGTCCTTGGCGTTCTCGCCGCGGTAGGGCGCGGCGCGGAAGATCTGTTCGAGGGTGGGAACGGCGGCGGGCGCGGTCTGCGCCTGCAGCGGCACGGCGGCCGACAGGGCCAGCGCAAGCGCCAGGCTGCTCACGGCAGCGAAGGTCACGGGCTTCAAGGGGGTCTCCTGAATGGGGCCCCCGGTAGGGGGCGCCGCATTCTAGGGAGACCCTCGCGCCGTGCCGTTCGGCACGGACGTTCGTCAGCGGGCTGAGGGGGCCACCGCGGCCGCCTCACCGCGCGTCTTCCACATCGACACGATCACGCCCCCGGCGATCAGGCCGAAGGTCACGCTCAACGACACCACCGCCGGCACCTTGCCGATGAAGCCGACCAGGAAGATCTTGCTGCCGATGAACACCAGCACCAGGGCCAGGGCGTACTTCAGGTACTTGAAGCGGTGGATCATCGCGGCCAGCGCGAAGTACAGCGCGCGCAGGCCCAGGATGGCGAAGATGTTGCTCGTGTAGACGATGAAGGGGTCGGTCGTGATCGCGAAGATGGCCGGCACCGAATCCACCGCGAAGATCAGGTCCACGAACTCCACCAGCAGCAGCGCCAGGAACAGCGGCGTCGCGAAGCGCTCGATGCGGCCGGTCTTGGGGTCGGCTTCCTTCACCCAGAAGGCGTTGCCGCGCAGGCCGTCCGTCACGCGCATGTGCTTCTTGAGGAACTTCAGCAGCGGGTTGTTGGCGATGTCCGGCTCATGGTCAACCATGAACCACATCTTGATGCCGGTGAGCACCAGGAAGGCGCCGAACAGATACAGGATCCAGCTGAACTGGCTCACCAACGTCGCGCCCAGGCCGATCATGATCGCGCGCAGCACGATGACGCCCAGGATGCCCCAGAACAGCACGCGATGCTGGTACAGCCGCGGGATGGCGAAGAAGCTGAAGATCAGCGCGATGACGAAGACGTTGTCCATCGACAGCGACTTCTCGATCATGAAGCCGGTGTAGTAGTCCATGCCGGCCTGTGCGCCGAGGTACCACCACACATAGGCGCCGAAGGCCAGCGCCACGCCGATGTAGCCGGCCGACAGCATCAGGCTCTCGCGCACGCCGATCTCATGATCGTCCTTGTGCAGCACGCCGAGGTCGAAGGCCAGCAGCGTCACCACGACACCCAGGAAGCTCATCCACAGCCAGGCGGGCTTGCCCAGGAAGTCGGCTTGCAGGAAGTTCAGAAGGAGTTCCATCGAAGGCTTTCGTCAGAGCATGAAGGACAGCGCCGCACCCGCGGCCGACACACCACCGCCGACCCCGAGCAGGGCCACGTCGCGGCGCTCGTTGCCGATGCGCCAGGCTTGCCAGGCGGCGGCAAAAAACACCACCGCCAACAGCAGGCCAAGAAGAGTGAGGGTGTCCATGTCAGGCTCCGTCAAAGAACAGGATGAAAGGTCAGGAAGGGAGAAGCTTGGGCAGCGAAGCTGTCCGCTGGCTGCGCTGCCACCAGCGCAGGGCCGCGTGCGACGCGCCGCCGGCCAGCAGCAACAGGGCGGCGCCCACGGCCCAGGTGATCCAGGCCAGCACCGTCACGCCGCCCGCCAGGGCCGGCATGGTGTCCAGCAGGGATTGCAGCCAGGGCTGCAGTGTCTCGATGCCCTGCGTGATGGACTCGGACACCGCTTGCGGCAGCCAGCGTGTCCAGGCCTCGGGCAACGCGATGTCCTTGACGGGCAGGTGGCCGGCGCCGCCGATCAGCACGGTCAGCAGCAGCTGGCCGAGCCAGACCGTGGCGGACCACACCGCCATCAGCACACCCACGACGATCCACAGCAACAGCGCCATCACGCACCTCCGTCAAAAACGATGGGGCGCAGTGTCCGCAGCAGGAGGCAGTCGGAGAAGCGAAGTTCTCCGATCCCTGACTTCCAGAAAACCGAAGTTACGCCACCCGCGCCAGCACCGGCGCCAGCGCCACGCCCGTGTGGCTGCCGCTGGCCACCACCTGCTCCGGTGTGCCTTCCACCACGATGCGGCCGCCGGCCGTGCCGCCTTCCGGCCCCAGGTCGAGCACCCAGTCGGCCTCGGCGATGACATCCAGGTCGTGCTCGATGACGACCACCGAGTGCCCGCCGGCCACCAGCCGGTGCAGCACGCGGATGAGCTTCTCGACGTCGGCCATGTGCAGGCCCACCGTGGGCTCGTCCAGCACGTAGAGGGTGTGCGGCGCCTTCTGGCCGCGACGCGTGACGTCGTCTCGCACCTTGACCAGTTCACTCACCAGCTTGATGCGCTGCGCCTCACCGCCGGACAACGTCGGCGACGGCTGGCCCAGCGTCAGGTAGCCCAGGCCCACGTCCTTGAGCAACTGCAGCGGATGGGCGATGGACGGCATGGAGGCGAAGAACTCAACGGCCTCGTCCACCTCCATCTGCAGCACGTCGCCGATGCTCTTGCCGCGCCAGCTGACACCCAGCGTCTCGGGGTTGAAGCGCTGGCCGTGGCACTGATCGCACGGCACCTTCACGTCGGGCAGGAAGCTCATCTCGATGGTCTTCATGCCCTGGCCTTCACAACCGGGGCAGCGGCCTTCGCCGGTGTTGAAGCTGAAGCGGCCGGGCGCGTAGCCGCGCGCCTTGCTCTCCAGCGTCTCGGCAAAGAGCTTGCGGATGGCGTCCCAGAAGCCGATGTAGGTGGCCGGGCAGGAACGCGGCGTCTTGCCGATGGGGGTCTGGTCGACCTCCAGCACGCGGTCCACCTGGGCGTGGCCTTCGATGCCGTCGCAGCCCTGCCACTTGGCGGGCGCCTTGCGCAGCGGCACGGCCACCGCCATGTTGGCCAGCAGCACGTCGCGCGCCAGCGTGGACTTGCCGGAACCGGACACGCCGGTCACTGCTACCAGGCGGTGCAGCGGCACGTCCACCGTCACGCCCTGCAGGTTGTGCAGCGCGGCGTTCAGCACCGTCAGCTTGGGCGCGGCCGGGTCGATGGCGCGGCGCTCCTGCAAAGGGTGGATGAGCGGGCGGGCCAGCATGCGGCCGGTGGTGGAGTCCTCCACCGCCGCCAGCTCCGCCGCCGTGCCTTGCGCCACGACGCGGCCGCCGCGTTTGCCGGCGCCCGGGCCGATGTCGATGATGTGGTCGGCGCGGCGGATGGTGTCCTCGTCGTGCTCCACCACCACCAGCGTGTTGCCTTTATCGCCCAGCGTGGACAGCGCCTTCAGCAGGATCTGGTTGTCGCGCGGGTGCAGGCCGATGGTCGGCTCGTCCAGCACGTAGCAGACGCCCTGCAGGTTGCTGCCCAGCTGCGCCGCCAGGCGGATGCGCTGCGCCTCGCCGCCCGACAGCGTCGGCGCGGCGCGGTCCAGCGTCAGGTAGCCCAGGCCCACTTCCTCCAGGAACTCCAGCCGGCCCAGAATCTCGCTGACCACGTCGCGCGCGATGTCAGCATCTCGGCCTTCCAGGTGCAGGCTCTGCACCCAGGCCCGGGCCTGGCCCACGCTCCACGAGGCCACCTCGCCGATGGCCTTGTCCTCGAACTCCACCGAACGTGCCGTCGCGTTCAGGCGCGTGCCGTGGCAGTCCGGGCACGGCGCGTCGGTCAGGCCTTCCACCTCGGCCTCTTCGGCCGGGAAGCTTTGCTCGCGGCCGCGGTTGTCGTCGGCCTGCACGCTGTCGTCCAGCGCCTTGCGCTGCTCGCGCGTCAGGCTCAGGCCCGTGCCCACGCAGCTGGTGCACCAGCCGTGCTTGGAGTTGTACGAAAACAGCCGCGGGTCCAGCTCGGGGTAGCTGGTGCCGCAGGCCGGGCAGGCGCGCTTGGTGGAGAACACCTTCACCGCGCCAATGCCCCGCCCGGTTTCGCCCGCGGCCAGCGCCGCGCTCAGGCCGTCCAGCGGGCTCAACAGGTGCAGCACGCCCTTGCCGGCGTCCAGCGCCTTGGCCAGCAGCTCACGCAGCTCGGGCTCCTTGTCGGGGCTGATCACCAGATCGCCCACCGGCAGCTCCAGCGTGTGCTCCTTGAAGCGGTCCAGCCGCGGCCAGGGCGAGGTCGGCAGGAACTCACCGTCCACGCGCAGGTGCGTGTGGCCGCGGCCCTTGGCCCACTTGGCGAGGTCGGTGTACACACCCTTGCGGTTGACCACCAACGGCGCCAGCAGGCCCACGTGCTGGCCGCGGTAGTCGCGCATCAGCTGCGCGGCGATGCTCTCCACGCTCTGCGGCTTCACCGGTGCGCCGTCGTGCACGCAGTGCTGCACGCCCAGCTTCACGTACAGCAGGCGCAGGAAGTGCCAGACCTCGGTGGTCGTCGCCACCGTGCTCTTGCGACCACCGCGAGAGAGACGCTGCTCGATGGCGACCGTGGGCGGAATGCCCCACACCGCGTCCACCTCGGGCCGGCCGGCCGGCTGCACGATGCTGCGGGCGTAGGCGTTCAGCGATTCGAGGTAGCGGCGCTGGCCTTCGTTGAACAGGATGTCGAACGCCAGCGTGCTCTTGCCCGAGCCGGACACGCCGGTCACGACGTTGAACTTGCCGCGCGGCACTTCCACCGTCACGCCCTTGAGGTTGTGCTCGCGGGCGTTGACGATCTTGATGGCTTCGTCCGCCTGGCGGCGTGCCTGGATCAACTGCTGCAGCGGGCGGCCTTCTTCCACTACCACCGCCGGGCGGTCCATGTGCAGCGCGTAGTCGCGCAACGCGGCCGCGGTGTGGGAGGTCGGGTGCTGGGCTACGGCCTCGGGTGTGCCAACGCAAACGACTTCACCGCCCGCATCGCCGCCCTCAGGCCCCAGGTCGATCAGCCAGTCAGCCGCGCGGATCACATCCAGGTTGTGCTCGATGAGGATGAGCGAATGGCCGGACGTGAGCAGCTTGCGCATCGCGCGCATCAGCTTGGCGATGTCGTCAAAGTGCAGGCCGGTGGTGGGCTCGTCGAACAGGAACAGCGTGCCCTTCTTGGCGACGCCGAAGCGCGGGTTGCTCGCCGCCTCGGCCAGGAAGCCGGCGAGCTTCAGGCGCTGCGCCTCGCCGCCGGACAGCGTGGGCACCGGCTGGCCCAGGCGCACGTACTCCAGGCCCACGTCCACGATGGGCTGCAGCTTCTGCAGCACCGCGCGGTGGTCGCTGAACAGATGAACGGCCTCCGCCACCGTCAGCTCCAGCACGTCGGACACGCTGAGGTCGCGGTCCTTCAGCGACAGCTTCACGTCCAGCATCTCGGCGCGGAAACGCTTGCCGTCGCAGTCCGGGCAGCGCAGGTACACGTCACTGAGGAACTGCATCTCCACATGCTCGAAGCCCGAACCGCCGCAGGTCGGGCAGCGGCCGTCGCCGGCGTTGAAGCTGAACATGCCGGCGCTGTAGCTGCGCTCGACGGCCAGCGGGGCCACGGCGAACAGCTTGCGGATCTCGTCGAATGCACCGACGTAACTCGCCGGGTTGGAGCGCGCGGTCTTGCCGATGGGCGATTGGTCCACAAACACGGCGTCGGCCAGGAAGTCCGCGCCCAGCAAGGCCTCATGCGCGCCGGGCGTCTCGGTCGCCTTGCCGAACTGGCGGGCCAGCGCCGGGTAGAGCACGTCTTGCATCAGCGTGCTCTTGCCGGAGCCCGACACGCCGGTCACCACCACCATGCGCTGCAGCGGGAACTCGACCGACACGTCCTTCAGGTTGTGCTCGCGCACGCCTTGCAGGATGAGCTTGGGTGTGCTGTCTTCCACCAGGCGCTTCAGGCCCATGCCCACATGCTTGCGCGCGCCCAGGTAGGCACCCGTCAGCGTGTCCGCCGCGCGGATGGATTCGGGCGTGCCGTCGAACACGATCTGCCCACCGCGCTCGCCGGGGCCGGGGCCCATGTCGATGAGGCGGTCGGCCGCCAGCATCACCGCCGGGTCGTGCTCCACCACCACCAGCGTGTTGCCGGCGTCGCGCAACCGCTGCATGGCCTGCACGATGCGGTTCATGTCGCGCGGGTGCAGGCCGATGCTGGGCTCGTCCAGCACGAACAGCGTGTTGACCAGGCTGGTGCCCAGCGCCGTGGTGAGGTTGATCCGCTGCACCTCGCCACCGGACAGCGTGCGGCTCTGGCGGTCCAGCGTCAGGTAGCCCAGGCCCACGTCGCACAGGTAGCGGCTGCGGTGGCGGATCTCGTCCAGCAGCAGCTTGAGCGCCTCATCCAGCATGGTGCTGGGCAGCTGCAGGCCGTCGACGAAGTCACGCAGGCGCTGGATGGGCAGCTGCATCAGATCGTGCAGGCTCAGGCCCGGCAGCGCCTCCAGTTGGTCACGCGTCCAGTCCACGCCCACCGGCAGGAAGCGTTGCGCGGCTGGCAGCGCCGCATCGGCCAGCGCCTTGCTGCCCACGCGCCACTGCAGCGCCTCGGTCTTGAGGCGCGCGCCGCGGCAGCTGGGGCATTCGGTGTAGCTGCGGTACTTGGACAAGAGCACGCGGATGTGCATCTTGTAGGCCTTGCTCTCCAGGTAGTCGAAGAAGCGCTTGACCCCGTACCACTGCTTGTTCCAGTTGCCGTTCCAGTTCGGCGTGCCGTCGATCACCCAGCGGCGGTGCTCCGCGCTCAGGTCCTTCCAGGCGGTGTCGCGCGGAATGCCGGCCTCGCCCGCGTACTTCAGCAGGTCGTCCTGGCAGTCCTTCCACGCCGGCGTCTGCATGGGCTTGATGGCGCCGTTGCGCAGCGTCTTGCGCTCGTCCGGAATCACCAGGCCCAGGTCCACGCCGATCACACGGCCGAAACCGCGGCAGGCCTCGCAGGCGCCGAACGCCGAGTTGAACGAGAACAGCGCCGGCTGCGGGTCGGCGTAGCGGAGGTCGCTTTCCGGACAGTGCAGGCCGGTGGAAAACCGCCACAGCGTGGCCCCTTCGTCACCCACGTAGACGCTCAGGCGGCCTGAGCCTCTTTTGAGCGACAGCTCGATGGCCTCCATGGCCCGCTGCTTGTCGGCGCCCAGGATGCGGAAGCGATCGGCCACCACGTCCAGCACCTTCTTGCCGTCCACCTCCCGCTCGGCCTGCACCCGTGTGAAGCCGCTGGCCGACAGCCATTGCTCGACCTGCGCCGCCGTCGTGTTGGCCGGCAGTTCGACCGGGAAGGTCAGCACCATCCTGGGGTCCTGCTCGCGTTCCGCGCGCGCCATGAGCTCCGCATAAATGCTCTGCGCGGTGTCATGCCTGACAGGCAGCGCCGTCTTGCGATCAAAAAGCTCCGCCGCTCGGGCGTACAGCAGCTTCAGATGGTCGTTGAGCTCCGTCATGGTGCCCACCGTGGAGCGACTGGTGCGCACCGGGTTGGTCTGGTCGATGGCAATCGCCGGTGGCACGCCGTCCACCTTGTCCACCGCAGGGCGGTCCATCCGGTCCAGGAACTGGCGCGCGTAGGCCGAGAAGGTCTCCACGTAGCGGCGCTGCCCCTCGGCATAGAGCGTGTCGAACACCAGGCTGGACTTGCCCGAGCCGCTGGGGCCCGTGACGACGGTCAATTCGGCCGTGCGCAGGTCGAGATCGAGGTTCTTGAGGTTGTGCTGCCGGGCGCCTCGGATGCGGATCAGACCGTCGGTCATAGTGGGGGTCAAAACTGCGAAGGCGAGCAGTGTAGGGAGGCCGCTTGACGAAAACTGTCAGCACGCGCAGCCTACGCGGGCGACCAAGGCTCGCCGCATTTGTGGGATGGGAGGTTGCGCATCGGTGAGGGCTGAGGCAACAATGGCCAACCCCTTACCGGGGGATATAAAAACAAGCGAAAACCGAGGACACGGGATGGACAACACAAGGCTGCAGGCCTCTCTGACAACGCATCCGCTCTGGCTCAGCGCCGCCCCCGGTGGCGCCGCGGCCGGCGCGCCGCTGCCAGGCCTGGACGAAGACGTCCGGGATCAGCGCCTGCCCCAGGTCCTGCTCGTCGAGGACAACCACATCAACCAGGTCGTCGCGCTGGAGTTCCTGGCGCTGATGGGCGTGCAGGCCCGCCTGGCCAAGAACGGCATCGAAGCGCTGGCCGCCTGCGAGGAAACCGCCCCCGACCTGGTGCTGATGGACATCCAGATGCCCGGCATGGACGGCCTGGAATGCGCCCGCCGGCTGCGCGCGCAGCAGCGCGATGGCCGCATGCCCGGCTTCCCCATCCTGGCGTTGACGGCGCACGCGCTCGATGCCGACGTGGCCGCCAGCATGGAAGCGGGCATGGACGAGCACCTGACCAAGCCGCTGGACTTCGCAGCGCTGCGCATGCGGTTGCAGCGGTGGCTGGATTTGCCTCCGGTGAACTGAGGCCCCTCGTCCAGGCGTGCCACGCTGAACGCGGGCAAGCCTGACCGGTCCCCCGAGGGGACGGCGATGCTCGCGGGGCATGCCCCGCTCGCACATCGCCAGACGGGCCGGCTTGGGAGCGGCCCGGCGCTCGGCCCGCACAGAGACACTACGGCCGCGTCTGCCCGTCAGGGAGCGGGAACGTAGACGTACCCAACGTTCCTCACCGTCTTGATGACCTCGGGCTTGTCGGGGTTGCGCTCGACCTTGCGGCGCAGGCGCATGACGCGCAGGTCGATGCTGCGGTCGAAGACGTCCCAGCCGCGGTTGTGGGCCTGCTCCATAATCTGGTCGCGGTTCAGCGGCCGGTTGGGGTGGCGGGCGAACAGGGCCAGCAGGTCGAACTCGGCCGCGGTGATGTCGATCTCCGAGCCATCCGCGCCGAACAGCTTGCGCCGCGCCAGGTCCAGCTGGCAGGGGCCGAAGGCCACGCGCTCCGGCTCCGCGTCGGCGGCGGCCGCGGGCGCGCTGACCTGCAGGCGGCGCAGCACGGCGCGCACGCGGGCCAGCAGTTCGCGCAGCTCGAAGGGCTTGGCCACGTAGTCGTCGGCACCCACCTCCAGGCCCACGATGCGGTCGATGGCCTCGCCGGCCGTCGTCAGCATCAGCACGGCCAGCCGCGGGTGCGCCTCGCGCAGCGCACGGGCCAGCGACAGGCCGTTCTCGCCGGGCATGTTGATGTCCAGCACCGCCACGTCGGGCACGCGCCGGGCCACCTCGGCGCGCGCGGCCGCGGCGTCCTCGGCCTGCAGCACCTCGAAGCCATTGCGGCCGAAGTACTCGGCCAGCAAGGCGCGCAGTTCGGGCTCGTCGTCGACGATCAGGACGGTGGGCAGGCTGTCTGGCATGGCGGCGAATGATAGGCAGGCACACCGGCCGCGGCGCGACGTTGAAACAAACGCAACACAAGGCCCGGCAGGCTGAAGCGCGGCTGAAACGCCCGCCTTCGACAGTGCGGTCACCGAACAGGAGCACCGCCATGAACTACCGCAGCGACAACCCCGCCACCGACTGGCCCGAGACGATGGCCGTCATCTACCGCAGCGAGGCCTTCGCCGAAGACCTCGACGACGACCACCACACCCCGCCCGCCTCCGGCTGGCACCCGCTGGAACGCCTGGTGGCCGCGCTGCCGCTGCTGTGCATCTTCCTGCCCGCCGCCGACGCCTATCTCCGTTGACCCCTCGTCCGACGAGGGGCCGGTGATGCTCGCCGGATTGACCGGCAAGCACATCACCAGGACGGGCCGGCTCGAGAGCAACCCGGCGCTCGGCCCGCAACTTCCTGCCGCCACCGCGACTGAAAGCCTCCACCATGACCCCGCACCAGATCCACCTCATCCGCACCAGCTTCGAGCCACTCAAGCCGCTGGCCGCCACCATCGCCGAGGCGTTCTACGCGCGGCTCTTCATGCACGACCCGGCGCTGCGCTCGCTGTTCCGCGGCCGCGACATGGCCCAGCAGGGCGAGCGCCTGATGCAGATGCTGGCCGCCGCCGTCGAGCTGCTGGACCGCCCCGGCGCGCTGACGCCCGTGCTGCTGCGCCTGGGCCAGCGCCACGGCGACTACGGCGTGACCGCGGCGCACTACGACAGCGTCGGCGCCGCATTGCTGGACACGCTCGCCGCCGGCCTGGGAGAGGGCTTCACGCCCGAGACGCGCGAGGCCTGGACGGCGATGTACCGCCTCGTCGCCCGCACGATGCAGGAAGGCGCCGCCGCGGCCGTTCTCGCCGCCTGATCTCTCTATCATCGGCCGCGCTTTCAGGGAGAGAGGGCCGATGACCGAAGACATTCATTTCCACCCGACGCCCGATGCCGGCGTGGGCGAGCTCAGCAGCGTGCTGCAGGCCACGCTGCCGCTGCTGTCGCAGCTGCTGGAGGCCGTGCCGGCGCGCGTCGTCGTCATCGACGTCAACGAGCGCCTGGTGTGGGCCAACCAGGAGTTCTTCCGCTTCACGCGGCTGCATCCCAAGCAGGTGCTGTCCCAGCCCATCGCCCGCATCATTGGCGACGCGGCCTACGCCAGCTACGACAGCGTGCGCCCGCGCCTGGCCAGCGGCCAGACGGTGGCCTGGGAGGGCTGGACGGCACTGGCCGGCATGGGCCGGCGCTACATGCGCGAGCACCTGGTGCCGGTGGACGTGCGGGACGGCGTGCCGCAGGCCACCGTCGTCATGAGCCTGGACCTGACCGAGCTGAAGCGACGCGACGCGGAGCTGTCCGCCAAGGTCGCGGAGCTGGAGGCCAGCGAGGCGCTGAAGTCCTCCATCTTCGACAACGCGATGGCCGCGCTGGTGTCCACCGACGAGACCGGCCACATCGTCGAGTTCAACCCCGCGGCGGCGGCCATGTTCGGCATCGCGCGCGAGCAGGCGCTGGGCCGCGCGGTGGCCGAGGTGATGATTCCGCCGCAGCTGCGCGCCGCGCACGACGCCGGCATGGCCCGCGTGACGGCCGGCGGCGAGCAGCGCGTGATGGGCCGGCGCGTCGAGATGCCGGCGCTGCGGGCCGACGGCAGCGAGTTCCCCGTCGAGATGGTGCTGTGGCGCACCGCCGTCGGCGCGCAGACCTACTACACCGCGTCGCTGTTCGACCTGTCCGAGCGCCAGACCGCCCAGGGCGAGATCGAGCGCCAGCGCGAGGCGCTGCGCCAGAGCGAGAAGCTCACGGCCATGGGCAGCCTGCTGGCCGGCGTGGCGCACGAGCTGAACAACCCGCTGTCCATCGTCATGGGCCGCGCGTCGCTGCTGGCCGAGAAGATGACCGGCCACGCGCTGGCCGCGGATGCGCAGCGCATCCACGAGGCCGCCGAGCGCTGCGGCCGCATCGTGCGCACCTTCCTGAACATGGCGCGCAGCCGGCCGGCCAACCGCAGCGAGGTGGCGCTGAACGACCTGGCCACCGCCGCCATCGACATGCTGGCCTACGTGCTGCGCAGCCACGGCATCGCCGTGACGCTGGACCTGCTGCCGGGCTTGCCGCCGGTGAAGGCCGATGCGGACCAGATCGGCCAGATCGTGCTCAACCTCATCGTCAACGCGCAGCAGGCGCTGGGCCTGCGCGACCACGGCCGCCAGCTCACCGTCTCCACGGGCCTGGCGCCCATGACCGAGGGCGACCGCCGCCGCGTGCCGCGCGTGTGGCTGCGCGTGCGTGACAACGGCCCCGGCATCGCGGCGGAGCTGCGCGAGCGCATCTTCGAGCCCTTCTTCACGACCAAGAGCGAGGGCGTGGGCACGGGCCTGGGCCTGGCCGTGTCGCGCGGCATCGCGCGTGACCACGGCGGGGAGCTGACGCTGCAGGACGACGAAGGCATCAGCGCAGGCGCCTGCTTCTGCCTGCAGCTGCCCGTCAGCGGCGAGCCCGAGGCGCGTGACACCGAGCCGGTGCCGCTGCCCGACACCGACGAGCAGAGCGCGCGGCTGCTGGTGGTGGACGACGAGCCCGAGATCGCCGAGCTGATCGGCGAGATGCTGGCCGGCGCCGGCTACGAGGTCATGACCGCGGAGTCCGGCGCCGTCGCGCTGGCGATGCTGGCCGAGGCGCGTTTCGACGCCATCGTCAGCGACCTGCACATGCCCGACCTGGACGGCGCCGCACTGTGGCGCGAGGTGAAGCGCACCCAGCCCGCGCTGGCGCGGCGCATGCTGTTCGTCACCGGCGACACGCTGTCGCCGACGGCGCGGCAGTTCCTGGACGAGGCCCGTTGCGACCGCTTGAACAAGCCGTTTGCGAAGGCCGAGCTGCTGGCCCGCGTGATGGCGCTGCTGCAGCCTTGACGGGTTTTGCCGGCACGCCGGCCATGGGTCGCGCCGTGCCGGCAGCCCCCCGGGGCGCGCCCATAATCGCCCCGCACAAAAGCATCAGGAGACATGCCGATGAAGCGCCGCACCTTGCTGCCCGCCCTGTTGAGCCCGTGGCTGGCCCAGGCCCAGGGGTCCAAGCCCCAGACCTGGATCGTGCCCTTCCCCGCCGGCGGCGGCACCGACGCCTTCGCCCGCCCGCTGACCGCGGCGCTGACCAAGCAGATGGGCCGTCAGGTCATCATCGACAACAAGGGCGGCGCGGGCGGCACCGTGGGCGCCACGCTCGCCGCCAAGCTGGCGCCGGACGGCAACGGCTTCTTCATGGGCGCGGTGCACCACACCATTGCACCGTCCATGTACCCCCGGCTGGAGTACCGGCTGGAGGATGACTTCGTGCCCGTCGCGCTGCTGGCCAGCGTGCCGCAGGTCATCGTCGTGCACCCGGGCCAGGTGCCGGTGGCCGATCTCAAGGGCCTGCTCGCCGCGCTGCGCGCCAAGCCGGGCAGGCTGAACTACGCGTCGGCCGGCAACGGCACCTCGCACCACCTCGCGGGCGAGCTGTTCAAGCTCAACACCAAGACCTTCATCACCCACATCCCCTACCGCGGCGCGGGCCCGGCGCTGCAGGACCTGATCGCCGGCCAGGTGGACCTGATGTTCGACGGCCTCGGTTCGTCGGCCAGCCACATCAAGGGCGGCCGCATCAAGGCACTGGCCGTCGCGTCGGCCAAGCGCGCCGTGGGCTTCCCGGACGTGCCCACCGCGGCGGAAGCCGGCGTGCCGGGCTACGAGGTGTCCACCTGGTATGGCCTCTGGGCGCCCAAGGGCACGCCCAAGGACAGCATCGCCGCCATGCAGGCCGAGCTGCGCAAGGTGTTCGCGACGGACGAGATCCGCAACATCTGGCACGGCCTGGGCGCCGAGACGCCCAACCTCTACGGCGACGCGTTCGGCCAGTTCGTCAGCGCGGAGACCAAGCGCTGGGCCGCGGTCGTGAAGGCGTCGGGCGCCAAACTGGACTGAGGCAACGATGAACCTGTACGCCGCCCTGCGCGCCGGCTTCCCGGCCGACCTCGACGCCACCGCCATCGACCACGACGGCGCGCTGTATTCCTGGCGCGACCTGGAGCGCGGCAGCGCCATGCTGGCCAACTGGCTGGACAAGCTGGCCCTGCCCGCCGGCAGCCGCGTGGCGGTGCATACCGACAAGAGCGTCGAGGCGCTGATCCTGTATCTCGCCGTGCTGCGCGCGGGCCATGTCTACCTGCCGCTGAACCCGGCCTACCAGGCCAGCGAGCTGGAGCACTTCATCACCGACGCCGCGCCGGGCGTCGTCGTCTGCGCGGGCAGGAACTTCGGCTGGGTCAGCAAGCTGGCCTTCCAGCGCGGCGTGCGCTGGGTGTTCACGCTCAACGACGACCGCACCGGCACGCTGCTGGACCGCGCCGTGCAGATGCCCGACGTGCACACGCCCGCCGGGCGCGGCGCCGACGAGCTGGCCGCCATCCTCTACACCAGCGGCACCACCGGGCGCAGCAAGGGCGCGATGCTCAGCCACGGCAACCTGCTGAGCAACGCGCAGACGCTGAAGACCTTCTGGGACTGGCAGCCGGATGACGTGCTGCTGCACGCGCTGCCCATCTTCCACGTGCACGGCCTGTTCGTCGCCTCGCACGGCGCGCTGCTGAACGGCAGCAGGATGCTGTGGTTCAACAAGTTCGACGCGCCCGCCGTGGCCCGCCGGCTGCCGGAGGCCACCGTCTTCATGGGCGTGCCGACGCTGTACGTGCGGCTGCTGCAGGAGAAGGTGCTGGACACGCGCCACATGCGGCTGTTCATCAGCGGTTCCGCGCCGCTGCTCATCGAAACCTGGCGCGAGTGGCAGCAGCGCACCGGCCACCTGATCCTGGAACGCTACGGCATGAGCGAGACGCTGATGCTGACGTCCAACCCCTGCCGGCCCGCAGACGGCGAACGCGTCGGCGGCACCGTGGGCCCGGCCCTGCCCGGCGTGGGCCTGCGCCTGCTGCGCGACGACGGCGCGGCCTGCGCGGTGGACGAGATCGGCCATGTGCAGGTGCGCGGCCCCAACGTGTTCAGCGGCTACTGGCAGATGCCGGAGAAGACGGCCGAGGAGTTCACTTCTGATGGCTGGTTCAAGACGGGCGACGTGGGCCGCGTGGATGCGCAGGGGTACCTGACGCTGATCGGCCGCAGCAAGGACCTCATCATCAGCGGCGGTTTCAACGTCTACCCGGCCGAGGTGGAAGGCTTCCTGAACGAGCTGCCCGGCGTCGGCGAATCCGCCGTCATCGGCGTGCCGCACGCGGACTTCGGCGAGGCGGTGGTGGCGGTCATCACGGCGGCTGGGCAGCCTGATCCCGAGGCGCTGATCCGCGAATTGAAGGGGCGCATTGCCGGGTTCAAGGTGCCGAAGCGGGTCATCGTGGTACCGGAGTTGCCGCGGAATGCGATGGGGAAGGTGCAGAAGAAGCTGCTGCGGGAGCAGTACGCGGGGTTGTTTGCCTAGCCTCGCCGCCCATGTCACCCGCCTTTCTTTCCTCCATCGCCAGTCGCTGGTTCGCCCACCGCTGGTGGCTTCTGGGTGCATCGGTGGCGTGCATGGCAGTGGCCTTTGCGGCATTCAATCTCGCGCCTCCAAGCGTTGCATTTGTTGCCGCCGTGCTCGTGGGGCCCTTCGTTGCCGGCCCCTGGGCGCTGCTCTGTGCCTGCATCTGGTTCCACCCCGAACGCGGGAACCTGCTGCCGCACAGCAAGATCGTCGGCAAGCTGCCGCCCTTCTTGCAATCCGGCGTGCGCTGGTATGCCGTGATCTTTCTTACCCTGTTCACGGTCGCAGCCGTCGTTGTCTTTCCCATCTTGTCGGTGAGCTGGCTTTGAAAGCCAACGGCATTCGTGCTGTCTAGCGAGGCTAGGCTGCTCGTCGCAGCATTGTCAGGAGTTCCTCCCGGCAATGCGGCAATCAGCAGCACGCTCCCATCGAAGCAACAGAGACCAAACCCAAGCTGCTCAGCAGCTCACCCCCGCCTTCACCTCCCCCAACGCCAGCTGCAACACCCGCGCATCGCTGCTGGCCCGGTGCCGCGTCAGCTGCTGCCGCGCGCGCACCGCCTCGGTGATGCTCTTCCAGCGCTGGGCCTCGTCCTCGCTGAGCAGCTTGCGCAGGTCGTCCAGCCGGAAGCTGGGCCGCAACTCGACGGCGTCATACAGCCGGTTCAGCCAGGTGTAGTCATGCCCCCAGCCGTCGCAGAAGACCGTCTGGCCGCACAGGCGTGCGTTGAGCTGCTCGGCCACCCAGCGCGCCGGCCGACCGCGACCCAGCAGCAACGTGCGGCTGATGCCATGCAGCGCTTCGGCAGCGGCGTCCCAGTGCACCCAGTCATCCTCAGGCCTCACGAGACAGCAGAACAGCTTGCCGTCGCCGGCGCAGTAACCGATCTCGATGGGATAGCTGCCGCGGCCGAAGCCCGAGGCTTCGATGTCGAGGATGGTGGGCAGCGGGTCCATCGGCCCGAGTTTGTCAGGCCGACACGGGAAGTTACACAGGGTTGTCGATGACGGCCTCGCGCTCGAACAGCTGCTGCGCGGCGCGGCCCACCTGGCGCGTGTCCCACCAGGCGTAGGCGCCCACGCCGGCCGCCCCCACCAGCGGTACCCAGCGCGACAGCGCCCGGCCGGCGGCCTGCTTGCCCAGGTGCACGCCCACGGCGGCCGCCGCTCGCTGCAGCAGCGCCTGGGCCGCGGGGCGCACGATGACGCGCTCGCCCACGCGCACCGACAGGTCGCGCAGCGCCTGCGCCGCCGTGTGGCGGAACAGGCACCACATCATCTGCGTGGGGCCCAGCTCGGCGCTGCGGCCGTACAGCGCGGCGATGTCGGCCACCAGCTGGCGCTGGATGTGCCAGACGGCCAGCATCTCCGGCGCGATGGTGGCCCAACCCAGCGGGCCGGGCGGCAGCGCCAGCGTGCCGGCGGCCAGCGCCGCTTTGGATGCGGCACTCTCGATGACCTTGGCCGCCGCGTCACCAGGCCGCGGGCTGACCGTGAAACCCGGCTCCGGCGGCTGCACCACCAGCGCCAGCACCCGGTCCCCCAACGTCACGTTCTCGGCCATGCGCGCCCCCTCCTTGCTGCGTCACCGCCTTGCGCGGCCCCCGCAGAATGGCACAGACTCGCGCCTGCCGCACGCGGCCGGGGCCGTCGCCCTGCAACCGGGAGAAACGCATGCCCTTGCCGCCCCTTCGGCCCGGCCACCCGCGCTCGCACGCCTTGCCGTTGCAGGGTGCCCGCACCTGATCCCGCCCCAGGAGCCCCCATGCCCCCATCCACCCGGCACGGCGCATTCCCCGCCGTCCCCACCGTCCCCGCCATCACCGCCCAGCCCCGCCCCGCTGCGGGCCCGAACGTCGCCGGCACGACCGCTCAGCAGCGGGCTCACCGCCGGCCCCGGCCATGAAGCGCGTGCAGGTCATCGACTCGCACACGGGCGGCGAGCCCACGCGCGTGGTCATCGATGGTTTCCCGGACCTCGGCATGGGCACCATGGCCGAGCGGCTGGCACTCCTGCGCGACGAGCACGACCGCTACCGCCGTGCGACGTTGCTGGAACCGCGCGGCAGCGACGTGCTCGTCGGCGCGTTGCTGTGCGGTCCGCAGAACCCCGCGCACACGGCCGGCGTCATCTTCTTCAACAATGCCGGCTACCTGGGCATGTGCGGCCACGGCACCATCGGCCTCGTCGCGACGCTGGCGCACCTGGGGCGCATCCAGCCCGGCGAGCACGTCATCGAGACGCCGGTGGGCAACGTGCGCGCAACGCTGCTGGCCGACGGCAAGGTCAGCGTCCGCAACGTGCCCAGCTACCGGCTCGCGTCCGACGTGGCCGTCACGCTGCCGACGGGGCAGACGGTGACCGGCGACATCGCGTGGGGGGGCAACTGGTTCTTCCTGTGCGCCGACCACGGCCAGCTCGTCCGCCCCGAGCGCGTCCAGGCGCTGACCGACTACGCGGCCCTGCTGGGCGAGGCGCTGCAGGCCCAGGGCCACCGCGGCGCGGGCGGCGCCGTCATCGACCACATCGAGCTGTTCGCCGACGCCGACCCGCTGCTGGCCGACAGCCGCAGCTTCGTGCTGTGCCCGGGCCGCCAGTACGACCGCTCGCCCTGCGGCACCGGCACCAGCGCCAAGCTGGCCTGCCTGGCAGCGCGCGGTCAGCTGGCGCCGGGCGATGTGTGGCGGCAGGCCAGCGTCATCGGCAGCATCTTCGAGGCCTGGTACGACGCGCCCTTGGACGGCAGCGCCGGCGTCGTGCCCACCATCCGCGGCCGGGCCTTCGTGACCGCCGAGGCGACGCTCATCATCGACCCGGCCGACCCGTTCGGCTGGGGGCTGGGCTGAGCGTCAGTCGCCGCGGCCGATGAACGCGCGGATGGCCGCAATGCGGCCGTCGGCATCGATGTCGAACACGTCCACGACGTACAGCGTGTCGCGCCCGTCGACGACGATTCTCAGCTCCACCGCTGCGCCGCCCTCGCGTTCGTAGGCGGCCAGCACGTCGATGGCCAGGTGCTGCACGGCCGCGAAGTTCTTGCGCGTCTCGTCCAGCGCCGCGGCCTTGCCGGCGACGCGGATCTTCCAGTCGCGCAGCGTGATGGCGTCGGCGAACAGCGGTTCGATGGCCGCGAGGTCGCGCGCGGCGTAGGCGGCCAGGTAGGCACGCACGAGGGACAGCTTGTCGGTCATGGCAGGCATCCTAGGCGCGGCCGGATGCCCGCGGGTTTCACTCCGGGTACGCCTTCAGCAGCGCGTCCAGCTGTGCCTTCGTCACGGCCATCATGAAGCCGTGCCGCAGCGTGGCCGGCATCTCGAACCTGTTCCACTCCTTGACGCCCGAGTTGCCCCAGACCTCGATCCACGGGCCCTCCAGCCGTGGCGCCATCGACAGGCCGTAGCTGGTGCCGGCGTACTGCTCGTAGTACAGCAGCCAGTCCTGCCCGTTGGGCGCGCGGATCAGCGTGGGCGCCTCGCGGAAGGCCGGGCTCAGCGGCGGGCCGGGCTCGGGGTACGGGCCCAGCAGGTTCGCGCCGCAGCTCATGCGGATGGTCTTGCCGGTCGTCCAGATGTAGGACGGGAAGCGCTCGTCCTTCACGACGGCGCAGTAGCCGCCGCCCGGGTTGTCGACGAGGAACACGTCGATGGTGGCCATGTCCCAGTCGAACAGGCGCTTGGGCGGCCCCTGGAACTCGCGCAGGTCCCTGGACGTGACGTACAGCGTGCGCTGGCTGGACCAGTAGCGCTCGGGGTCGTCCGGCGAGCCGGGCACATTGGGCGTGTGCCACATCAGCACGAACTGCCTGCTGGCCTTGTCGAAGAACAGCTTGGGCGCGCCGATGCGCTGCAGCGGATGCGGTTGGCCCACCGCCGTGGACAGGTCGGGCTTGTAGGTGCCGAACTTCGTCCACTTGACGAGGTCGTCGGACACCCAGAAGCGGATCTCCTGATCGTCATCGCTCTGGTTGCCGACGAGGTAGTAGCGGCCGTCGCCGCCCTGCACGATGAACGGGTGGCCGTGGTACTCCTCGTTGACGGCCTTGCCCTTGTTCAGGCGCTGCCAGTGCAGCCCGTCGGTGCTGACGGCGTAGTGCAGCACGCCGTAGCGGGCGTGCGTCATGTGGGCGAAGAGATAACCGCCACCGGCGGGGGAGGCGGCGGGTGCTGCGTCGGCAGCCAGGGCCGTGAGGCCCGTGACGGCGAGCAGCACGCCGGCGAGCCAGGCGTGCAATTTCATCTTGGATCTCTCCTGTTGAATTTCGGGCCGAGCGCCGGGCCGCTCCCAAGCCGGCCCAGTCTGGCGATGTGCCTGCGGCTCAATGCCGCAGGCATCGCCGTCCCCTCGGGGGACCGGCCGGGCGCGCCCGCGTTCAGCGCGGCGTGACCGGACGAGGGGCTCACGGCGCAGCCAGCTGCCAACGCTGGCAGTCGCCACCCAGCCATTCCCACTGCGCCACGTCGGCGCCGTTGGCGGTCGAGCAGCCGGCCACGTCGAGCACGCGGCCGCTGTTCTTGTTGACGATGCGCACATAGCCCGCGCCGACGTTCTCTATGCCCCAGCGCTGTGCGGCGGCGTTGTTGCCGGTCCACTGGCGCACGTCGGCGCCCATGCGCAGCGAGCCGTCCTGCACGTCCATCTTCAGGCCACTGTTGACCGACGTGAATTCGTAGAAGCCGTCGCTGGTGGGCGTAACGGTCCAGCGCTGGCAGTTGGCGCCGCTGTAGGGCCACTGCTGGATGTTGCCGCCCGCGGCGGTCGAGCAGGCGTTCACGTCCAGCGCCTGCGCACTGTGCTTGGCAATGACCTTGTACGTGCCGCCCGCCACCGCGTTGGGGCTGACGCGCTCGAAGCGCCAGCGCTGGCAGTCGCCGCCCAGCCAGGTCCATTGCTGCACGTTGGCGCTGGTGGCGGTGGAGCAGGCGTTGACGTCCAGTACCAGCCCGCTGTTCTGGTTGACGACGCGGAAATAGCCGTCGCCCACCGGCTCGATGCGCCACTGCTGGCAGCTCAGGTTGTTCACCGTGTACTGCTGCACGTTGCCACCGGCGGCCGTGGAGCAGCCGTTCACGTCCAGCGCCTGACCGCTGTGCTGGGCGGTGATGGTGTAGATGCCGTTGGCGGTGTTGGTGACCTTCCAGCGCTGGCAGTCGCCACCGATCCAGGTGTACTGGGCGACGTTGGCGCCCGGCGTCGTCGAGCAGCCGGCCACGTCCAGCACCTGGTTGCTGTGCTTGGCCACGAGCCGGTAGACGCCGTCCGCCACGGGGTTGTTCAGCGGCGCGCTGGCGAACTGCATGCGGCAGCTCATGCCGGCCAGCTGCAGCACGCGCGTGTTGTCGGCGGACGCCAGCAGTTGCGTGCTGTAGTTGGTGCAGGCATCGCCGCCGGTGCCCACGGGCGTGGCCAGGGGGGTGGCGGCCTCGGTCCAGGCGCCGGTGCCGCCGGCGGTGTTGAACATGTAGACGCGACCGTTCAGGTCTTCGTTCACCGTGTTGTTGCTGTTGCGCTTGAGCAGCTGGCCGATCAGCAGCAGGCGGCCCTGCGGGCTGCCGTCATTCATCCACGTGATGGTGGGCGTGTGGCCAAAGTGATGGCCAGCCGTGGACTCCACGCGCGTCCCCATGTTGCTGGCCGTGCCCCAGCTGGTGCCGTTGCTGGACGTGCGCACGTAGACATCGCAATTGCGCGAGCCGCAGATCTCGTACGTCATCACGTAGGTGCCGTTCGGGATCTTGCGCACCACGGCCATGCCGGGGCGCAGGTCGCCGTTGTCGCTGATGCCGACGTCGATGGTGTCGGCGCTCCAGCTGACGCCACCGTTGGTGGACACCTTGTGCGCCAGCAGCTGGTTGTAGCCGCTGGCCTTGTACTCCTCGCTGGAATAGAACATCACCAGGCGCCCGGCGCTGTCGACGATGAACTCGGGCTCCCAGATGCCGGTGCTGCCGGTGGCCGGCACGGACAGCTGCGTCCACGTGCGGCCCACGTCGGTGCTGCGGTAGATGCGCAGCGCGTACGCGTTGGTGCCGTTGCGGCCGGTGGTGGCCCAGAACAGCGTGCCGGCCGGGGTAGAGCCCAGCGCCTGCGGCACCTCCCACAGCGTGCTGCAGCAGTGCCAGCTCTCGGGCACCGTGATGCTGCCGACCTGCGTCCACGAGGCGCCCTGGTTGGTGCTCTCGTAGATCAGCGACTGGCTGCCGCCGAGGTCGTGCGACGCCAGCAGCCGCCCATTGGCGGCGCCACTGGCCGCGAGGCGGATCATGCGCGGGTAGAAGCTGTCCTGCGTGGCGTTCAGCACCACGTCGGCCGCACGGGCGGGGGCGCTCAACAGCGCCAGCAGCGCGATGGCGAATGCAATCAAAGCTCTCATGCCTGTCTCCTGGTGGGTGGGAAAGGCGGCTCTGCGGCCGCTCAAGCCGGGCGCTGCGTCTGGATCAGCGGCCGAACTGGATCAGCTCCCGGTTGGCCTTCTTCACGCGGTCGAAGTCCAGCTTCTTGACCTGGCGGTCGTAGGTGAAGAAGCCGTTCAGCTCTTCTTCGACGTCCGTCGTCTCGGTATAGACCGCCGCGCTCAGGCCCTGCGTGGCGGCGTACTCGCGCAACCGCGCGGCCTGCTCAACGTAGACCTTGGTGACGGCCTCCCTGCTCTCGTAGAGCAGGTAGCAGCACTTGCTGTCGGGGCGGTACATGTGGCCCGGCGTGCGCAGGCTGTTGCCGCCGTACTCGCCCAGCACGGCAATGCGGCCGGGCTGCCAGTTCACCCAGGCCGGGCCGGGGTAGTCGTGCAGGTCGATGACGTCGCCACCGCCCATGTCATGCGGCTCGAAGTTGATGCCGGAGTGGGTGTTGATGAGGCGCGTCGGGTCCAGCGCCTTGAAGGCGTCAGACATGCGGCGGTGGTCGAAGTCGCCCCAGCTCTCGTTGAAGACGACCCAGGACACGATGGACGGGACCGAGCGCAGCTGGTCGACGATCTCGCGCATCTGGCCCTCGGTGCGGGCGCGCACCGACAGGTCCTTCTCGGCGTCCCACGCCTGCGGCATGTCCTGCCACACCAGCAGGCCCAGCTTGTCGGCCCAGTAGAACCAGCGCGCCGGCTCCACCTTGATGTGCTTGCGGACCATGTTGAAGCCCAGGTCCTTGGTGGCCTGCAGGTCAAACTTCAGCGCCTCGTCGGTGGGTGCCGTGTAGAGGCCGTCGGGCCAGAAGCCCTGATCCAGCGGGCCGAACTGGAAGACGAACCTGCCGTTCAGCAGCGGGCGCGGCACGCCGGCCACATTACCGATGGCGATGCTGCGCATGCCGAAGTAGCTGTCGACCTGATCGACGACCTGGCCGTTGCGGCGCAACGTGACCTGGAGGTCGTACAGGAACGGATCGTCCGGCGACCACAGGCGGGGCTTGGGCACGTTGAGGTGCAACTCCGTGCCGGGGTGGCCGGTGACGCGGCCGACAGGCTTGCCGTCGCGCAGCGCCACGGCTTCGATCTCGGCGTCGGCATCCGCGCGCACGATGAGCTGCAGGCGCTGTTTGGCCACGTCGGGCGTCATGTCCAGCCGCGCCACGTGGGCGGCGCCCACGGGCTCCAGCCACACGGTCTGCCAGATGCCGGAGCTGGGCGTGTAGAAGATGCCGCCGGGCTTGAGCGACTGCTTGCCCACCATGCCGTCGCCGGTGCTGGGGTCGAAGGCCGACACGACCAGCTCGTTGCGGCCGGGCTTCAGGTGGTCGGTGATGTCGAAGCTGAAGGACGTGTAGCCGCCGTCGTGGAAGCCGACGCGCGTGCCGTTCACGTAGACGTTGGCGACGCGGTCCACGGCGCCGAAGTTGATGCGCACGCGCTGGCCGGCCCAGCCGGCGGGGACCTCGAAGCTGCGGCGATACCAGAGGTTCACCTCGCCCAGGCGCTCGATGCCCGACAGGCGCGACTCGACCGGGTAAGGCACCCTCACCTGCTCCAGCTTGGCCGGGAAGACCGGGGCCGTGGAGGGCACATGGCGGGCATCGGGCGCGCCCTTGCCGCCCCAGTAGTCCCAGGTGCCGTTGAGGTTGAGCCAGTCCTTGCGCACCAGCTGCGGCCGCGGGTACTCGGGCAGCGGCTGGGCGGCCTTCTCGGCGGCGTCGGTCCACGGCGTCGTCAGCCGCGCGCCGGGAACAAAGGGCTTGTCGGGCTCCTGCGCGTGGGCGGCCAGGCCGGCCAGTGCGAGGACGAGGGATGAAATCAGCAGTCTCATGAACAGCCTCATGTGAATGAATCAGGGAGCGGTGCGACGGCGCCCGTGCCACAGCACCAGGAGCCGCTGCAGGCCGCAGAACACGCCCAGCAGCGCGCCGATGACGATGCGGGTCCACCAGGAACTCAGCGTGCCGTCGAACAGGATCAGCGTCTGGATGAAGCCCAGCATCAGCACACCCGTCAGCGCGCCCAGCACGTGGCCCGTGCCGCCGCTGAGCAGCGCACCGCCGATGACGACGGCGGCAATGGCGTCCAGCTCCAGCCCCTGCGCATGCAGGCCGTAGCCCGACAGCGTGTAGATGCCGAACAGCACGCCGCCCAGCGCCGCGCAGGCGCCGCTGACGGCGTAGACGCCGATGCGCGTCGCAGCGACAGGCAGGCCCATCAGGCGCGCCGACGTCTCATGCCCGCCCAGTGCGTAGGCCGCGCGGCCGAACGGCGTGGCACGCGACACCCACACGGCCAGCACCAGCACGATCAACGCCATGACGGCGCCCGGCGTGATCTCGCCCACCGGCCCCAGTGACCAGCGCGCCTGCGACCACGCGGCCAGCGTCGCGTCGCTGATGGCGATGGACTCCAGGCTCAGCACGTAGCAGAGGCCGCGCGCCAGGAACAACCCGGCCAGCGTGACGATGAAGGCCGGCACCTCGAAGGCCTGGATGACCCAACCCATGAGCCCGCCGAACAGCGCGCCGCCCAGCAGCAGCAGCGGGATCAGCAGCCACGGCGACAGGTGGGCGCGCTCCACACCCAGCGCCAGCAGCATGGTGGTGAGCGCGACGACCGAGCCCACCGACAGGTCGACGCCGCCGGACAGGATGACGAAGCTCATGCCGACGGCGACGACGAGCAGGAAGGCGTTGTCGATGAGCAGGTTGAGCAGCACCTGGCCCGACAACAGGCCGGGATAGGCCGCCGCGCCGGCGAACAGGGCGACGACGAGCAGCAACACCGAGGTCCAGCTCGGGAGGTTTTGGGTGTTGAGGAGCTTCATGCCGCGCGCCTCCGGCGTGGCAGGCGCACCGAACGCCACTTGGGCGACTGGCTGATGGACACCGCGAACACGACGATGGCCTTGACCACCAGCGTCACCTCGGGCGCGATGCCGAGGGCGTAGATGCTGGTGGTCAGCGTCTGAATGATGAGCGCGCCCAGCAGGCTGCCGCGCAGGCTGAAGCGCCCGCCCAGCAGCGACGTGCCGCCCAGCACCACGGCGAGGATGGCATCCAGCTCCAGCATCAGGCCGGCGTTGTTGGCGTCGGCGCTCCTGATGTTGGCGGCGATCATCAGCCCGCCCAGGCCCGCGCACAGCCCGCAGGCGACGTACACCGCCAGCAGCAGTGCCGCCGCGTTGACGCCGGCGAGCCGCGCGGCGGCCGGGTTGGCGCCCGCAGCCTGCAGGAACAGGCCCAGCGCCGTGCGGTGCTTCAGCGCGCCCAGCAGCAACGCCAGCGCCAGCGCCAGCCACGGCGCGAACGGCAGCCCCAGCAGGAAGCCGGCGCCGAGGAAGGCGTAGCCGGCGTCGTCGATGGTGAGCACCTGGCCGTCGGTGACGAGCTGCGCGATGCCACGGCCGGCCACCATCAGGATCAGCGTCGCGATGATGGGCTGGATGCCGCCGGCGACGACCAGCAGCCCGTTGAACAGCCCGCACACCGCGGCGGCACCCAGGCCGGCCGCGATGGCCAGCGCGAGCGAGCCGCTGTCGTTGATGAGATGGGCCGACACGGCGGCCGTGATGGCGACGACGGCGCCCACCGAGATGTCGATGCCGCGCACGGCGATGACCAGCGTCATGCCCATCGCGACGACCATCAGCGGCGCGGCGCGGTTGGCGATGTCGATCAGCGCGCCGTAGACGTGGCCGTCCTGCCAGCGGAGGTCGATGAAGCCGGGGTTCAGCGCCGCGTTGAGCAACAGCAGCGCCACCAGAACGATTGCGGCGTGCTTCATGCGGCCATCACCTGCAACAACTTCTCTTCGCTCAGGCCACGGGCATCCAGCGCCGCCACCTGGCGGCGCTCGCGCAGCACGACGACGCGGTCGCTGGCGCGCAGCACCTCGGGCAGTTCGGAGGAGATGAACACCAGCGCCATGCCCTGGCCGCACAGCGTCAGCACCTGGTCCATCAGGTCCTGCTTGGCGGCGATGTCGATGCCGCGCGTGGGCTCGTCCAGGATCAGCAGCCGCGGCTCGGTGGCCAGCCAGCGGGCCAGGATGGCCTTCTGCTGGTTGCCGCCTGATAGCAGGGCTATGGGCGTCTCGGCGTCGGCCGTCTTGATGCCCAGCTGCGTGATGAAGCGCTGTGCCAGCTCGCGCTGCGCCTTCGGCGCCAGCATGCGGAACACGCCGCGCCGCGCCTGCAGCGCGAGCACGATGTTCTCGCGCACGCTCAAAGCGGCGACGATGCCGTCGACCTTGCGCTCCTCCGGGCAGAAGGCGAAGCCGGCGCGGATGGCGTCGCGCGGGCCGCGCAGTGCGACCGGCCGGCCATCCACGCTCAGTGCGCCGCGGTCGGCGCGGTCGGCCCCGAACAGCAGCCGAGCCACCTCGGTGCGGCCGGCGCCCAGCAGGCCGGCCAGCCCCAGCACCTCACCCGGCGCAACGCCGAAGTTGACGCCGGCCACCGCGTTGCCGCGACCCAGGTCGTGCGCCTGCAGCAGCGGCGCGCTGACGGCGTCGGCGCGGGCTTCGCGCGTGGCCGTCGTGGCCGACAGCGCGCGGCCGATCATCAGCTCGACGAGCTGCAGCCGCGGCAGGTCGGCGCCGTACTCGCCGACGAACTGACCATTGCGCAGCACCGTGAAGCGGTCGGCCACGGCGTAGGCCTGGTCAAGGAAATGCGTGACGAGCAGGATGGCCACGCCCTGCGCGCGCAGCTGGCGCAGCAGCTCCAGCAGCCGCGCCGTCTCGGCCTCGTCGAGGCTGGACGTGGGCTCGTCGAGGATGAGCACACGGGCCTGCTGGTGCAGCGCGCGGGCGATGGCGACGAGCTGCTGCACCGCCACCGGCAGTTCGCCGAGGATGGTGTCCACCCTGATGTCGAGTCCGAGGCGATTCACGGCCGCTGTGGCCTGGCTGCGCACTTCGCGCCAGTCGATGCCGTACCAGCGGCGCGGGAAGCGCCCGGCCAGGATGTTCTCGGCCACCGACAGGTTGGGGCACAGCTGCACCTCCTGGTGCACGACGGCGACGCCCGCGCGCTGCATCGCGCCCGGCGTGCGGCCCTGCAGCGGCTGGCCGTCCAGCTCGATGCGCCCGCCGTCGCGCGGCTGCACGCCCGCGAGGATCTTGATCAGCGTGGACTTGCCAGCGCCGTTCTGGCCCATCAGCACATGCACCTCGCCGGCGCGCAACGTCAGCGCCGCGTCGACCAGCGCCGGCACGCCGTTGAAGGCCTTGGCGACGCCCTGCGCCTGAAGGACTGCCCCGGAGGTCATCAGTACTTGCGGTTCGGCAGTTCGCGCGCCGCGACTTCGGCGGGGAACACGCCTTCCTCGGTGATGAGGCGGCGTGGCAGCGGCTTGCCGGCCTTCAGGTCTTTGACCGCCTGCATCAGCGACGGGCCCAGCAGCGGGCTGCATTCCACCGTGACGTTCAGCTTGCCGGCCACCATGGCCTGGAAGGCGGCCTTCACGCCGTCGATGGAGACGACGAGGATGTCCGTGCCAGGCTTCAGGCCGGCTTCCTCGATGGCCTGGATAGCCCCCAGCGCCATGTCGTCGTTGTGGGCGTACAGCACATGGATCTTCTTGCCGGCCTCGGCCTTGATGAAGGCCTCCATGACCTCCTTGCCCTTGGCGCGGCTGAAGTCGGCCGTCTGCGAGCGCACGATGTTCAGCCGCGGCTCGGCCTTGATGGCCTCCTCGAAGCCCTTCTTGCGGTCCAGCGCCGGCGCGGCGCCGACGGTGCCCTGCAGCTCGACGATGCGGACGTCGCCCTTGCCGCCCTTGAGCCGGTCAACCAGCCAGCGGCCGGCGCGGCGGCCTTCCTCGACGAAGTCTGAGCCCATGAACGAGGCCCACAGGCTCTCGTCGGCTTCCTTCACGAGGCGGTCGGTCAGGATGACGGGGATGCCCGCGGCCTTGGCCTCGCGCAGCACGGTGCCCCAGCCGGTCTCGACGACGGGCGACAGCGCGATGACGTCGACCTTCTGCGCGATGAAGGCGCGCAGCGCCTTGATCTGGTTTTCCTGCTTCTGCTGCGCGTCGGCGAACTTCAGCTCGATGCCGGCGTCCTTCGCCGCCTGCTTGATGGAGGCCGAGTTGGCCGTGCGCCAGGCGGACTCGGCGCCGATCTGCGAGAAGCCGAGGACGAGTTTCTTGCCGTCGGCAGCCCAGGCGGGCAGGCCTGCGGCTGCAAGAACGGCCACGAGGTGGCGTCGCTGCATGGTGTGTCTCTGGAGAAAGGCCGCCCCGGCACGCGCTCTCACGAGCGCGTGCACAAGGGCTGGCTGCAAAGGCGACGCCGAACCAACAGCCGCCCGGAGAATGATCAGAAGGCGCGCTGCACGCGCCTTGTCGCTACAAGATCAGAGCTTGAAGTTGAAGCTCAGGCCGTAGAACTTGTCGTCCGAACGGATGTCGTGCGGGAAGCTCTCGTTCTGGAAGTAGCTGTAGTACTTGGCGCCGGTCAGGTTGTTGGCGTTGAAGCTCAGGCTCAGGTGCTCGTTGACCTGGTAGCCGATGGCGAAGTCCAGCCGGCCGTAGGCCTTGACGCGGTTGTAGTACGGCGCGTTGTTGTTGCCGCAGATGCCGGTGGCGAGGCCGTTCTCGGCAGGCGAGGCGACCAGGCAGTCGATCTGGCCTTCGTTGAACTTGTCGCGCCAGGTGTAGGTCAGGCGGCTGGTGATGCCGTACTTCTCGTACAGCACGCCGGCGTTGTAGCTGTGCTTGGACACGCCCAGCAGCGGCTTGCCGAACAGCTTGTCGCCGACGGTGTTCACCTTGCTGTCGGCCATCGTGTAGTTGCCGAACACGCCCAGGCCACTGGCCGCGCCGGGCAGCATGTCCAGGAAGTACTGCGCGCTCAGCTCCAGGCCCTGCAGCGTGGCCTTGCCCAGGTTGCGCGGGCGGCTCATGTCGTAGGTGACGCCGCCGATGACCTCGCGGGCCACCGAGCGCACGACGCGGTCCTTCAGCACGCGGTGGTAGATGGCCGCCTGCAGGTAGCTGCCCTTGCCGAAATAACGCTCGACCGACAGGTCATAGGCCGTGCTCATCTGGTCCTTGAGCTCGGGGTTGCCGCCGCTGCCGCCGGGGATGATGTTGGCGTTCAGCGGCACTGCGTAGTTCAGCGTCGGGTTCAGGTCGCCCAGGCTGGGGCGGGACATCGTGACGCCCGCCGTGGCGCGCACCAGCAAGTTGGGCATGACCTCCAGCTTGGCGCTGGCATTGGGCAGGAAGTGGTTGGTTGTGGACGAGGCGGTCTGCGGCGTGACGACGCCGCTGATGCGGCCGGCGCCGGAGATGGTGCGCTCCGAGCGCACGAAGCGGCCGCCGAAGACGCCGTCCAGCCGCATGCCGGCCACGGTCGTCTCGTAGTGCGGCTGCACATAGAGGGCGTAGGTCTTCTCGTTGCTGTCGTAGTTGTTGACGGGTGCGTAGGCCGGGTCACCCGGCTGGCTGCCGTACAGCACGCGCAGCACGTCGGTGTTGTTGCGCAGGTAGTCGGGGTTGGGCGTCATCCACGGCTGGCAGCCGTTGATCTGCGGGATGCAGTTGGGCGCCTGGATCAGGAAGTCGGCCGGCAGGTTGGTGGCCGAGCTGACCAGCGTCACGCGGTTGCCGCCGGGCGCGCCGGGGCCGCCGGCCTCGTTGGCACGCCATTGCGAATCGCGGTCCGCGGCACGGGCGCCGAACTCGATGGAGCTGATGAAGCCGTCCAGGTCGTAGCTGCCCTTCAGCGCCACGGCATTCTGCTCGCTCTTGGCCCAGTTCAGGTCCTGGAACAGGCCGTTGGCGAAGCGGAAGTCGGTCTTGCTGCCCAGCGGGTTGCCAGGCATGTTGGTGGTGCCGTAGCCACCGGCGTTGACGACGATGTCCACCGCGCCGATCTGCTTGCCGATGTCGACGATGATGTTGCGGTTGCGGTTGTCCGACGCCATGTGCGAGGCATCCAGGTGCAGCGACAGCGGGCCGGCGTTGTACTTCCAGCCGGCGGCCAGCACGCGCTGGTCGGTCGCACCCAGCTTGGCCTGCGTGCTGGTCAGGCCGGGCACGTTGTTGAACGTGGCCGACACGCCGTTGCACAGCTTCTGCACGCCCGCGGCGGCGTCACCCAGGAAGCCGGCGCCGTTGATGTGGGCGTCGAAGCAGTCGGTGCTGGCGTTCGCGTTCGTGATGTTGGCTGCCGCGAAGATGTCCGAGAAGATGAAGTAGGTGCCGAACTTGCCGCGGTAGCCCGCGTACAGCGCATCGGCATAGAACTCGTTCTGCGCGTTGGGGCGCCACTGGATGGACGCATTGGCCTGCGGGCGCTGGTAGCCGCCGGTGTCGGTCAGGCCGCCCACGCAGGTGGGCAGCACGATGCCGGCAGCACCCGCCGGACCGTTGGTGCCGGAGCGCGGGTCGCAGTTGAACGAGATGGGACGGTTGAACTTGTGGTCGGCGTAGGAGAGGTCGGCCAGGATGCCGATCTCGCCGGCGTCGGTCCGCGTGCGGTAGGAGCCCAGCACGCCCAGCTTGGTGCTGGGCTTGGTGGCGAACTCGCCGACGGTGGCGCGGCCGTTGACGACCAGCGTCAACCCCTTGCGGAACTCCATCGGCTTGCGCAGCTTCAGGTCGATGGCGCCGGCCACGCCGCCTTCCAGCACGTTGGCGCCGGCGGACTTGTAGACGTCGGCGCGCGAGATGGCCTCGGCCGGCAGGTCCTGGAACGCGAAGCCACGGCCCACGCCGGTGAACATCTCGCGGCCGTCGACGGTGGTGATGATGTCGCCGATGCCGCGGATCAGCGGGTTGACGATCTCGTTGTTGAACCCCACGACCGTCTGCACGCCCGGCACACGCTGCAGCGCCTCGGCGACGGTGTTGTCGGGGAACTTGCCGATGTCGTCGGCAACGATGGACTCGACGACCTGGTCCGCGTCACGCTTGGACTGCACGGCAGCGTTGCGGCTGGCGCGCTGGCCGATGATGACGACCTGCTCAAGCTTGTTCGGCTCGGCGGCCTTGGCGGCCTCCTGCGCAACCGCCTGCTGCTGGCCGGCGAGCGCCAGCGTCAGCAGTGCGGCAGCCTGGATGGGCGAGAGGGTGAATCGCTTCATTGTTGTCTCCTGATGCCTCGGGGCAGCGTCTCTGGCGCCGCCTCCCGGGCTGGTTTTTGAACGAAATCCGTGGCGCCGAAGGCGCCGGGTCCCCGAAGTCTTGGGTCGCGATGATCAGCCGCAACCTTGACGTCATTACAAACAACTTTTTTTGCAACATTGAGCGCAACAACACCCCGGGAGGGAGCTTGGTGCGCCCCGCCGCCAAGGGCTGTCGCCCAGGCGGGGGTTCTTGAGAATCAGTTCCTGCCGCGGGTCAGGGCCGCACTGGCGTCGGCCGGATCGCCGACGGCAGCCGGCGATCCTTTCTGATCGTTTTGATGATTATTCACCAATTAACTTGTTATAAAACTATGGCAAACCATGAGTGTTGCCTTCGCATCACTTGCCCAGGAAGCGCGCCTCGCGCTCCAGCAGGCGGTTGATGCGCTGCTGCCCCTTGGCGAGCGCCGCCTCCAGCGGCTCACCGGAGACAACGATGGCCGACACGGTTTCACCCAGCAGGCCCATGACGCGCGACTGCCGCGCCACGGTGGGCGGCAGGCCGGTGCCGTCCTGCGCCACCGGGCCCAACGAGCCGCGCATGGGCAGTGCCTTGAAGGCCGCGCTGTCCACGGCCGACTGCCGCGCCGGCAGCTGGCCGGTGCGGGCCCAGGCCAGGCTCTCGTCGTTGAGAAAGCGCAGGAACGTGATCGCCGCGGCGCGCTCCGCCGGCGTCTGCCGCGGGTTGCGCAGCATCACCCACACGTGGCTGTCCGCCCAGGTCGCGGCCCGGGCGTACAGCGTGGGCTCGGGCACCGCCTCGTAGGCGCGGCTCAGCGGGTTGCCCGCCTGCGCCGCACGCTCGTTGAGCTGGCCCAGCAGCCAGGTGCCGTTGGGCATCACGCCGCCGGCGCCGGCCATGAAGGCCTGCAGCGCGGCGCTGTAGTCCATGTGGCGCGTGGACAGCCCCTCGGCGTAGATCGTGCGCATCAGCGTGACGGCCTGCTTCATCTCGGGCGTGCCGAGGTCGATGGCCTGGTCCGACCGGGGGAACAGGCGGCCGTTCTGCTGGTTCACGAGGCCCAGCACGCTGCGTGCGAAGAAGCTCGGGTCGTTCAGCGTCAGCCACACGAAGTACGGCTTGCCGGTGGCGCGCTTGAACGCGCGCGCCTGGGCCAGCAGCTCGCCGGGCGAGGTGGGCAGCTTCGCGTGGCCCTGAGCGTCGACGAGGCCTGCCTGCTTCATCAGCCCGAGGTTGATGTGCCACAGCATCGCGTGGCTGTCGTAGGGCAGCGCCAGCACATGGCCGCCCAGCGTGACGCCGTGGCGCGCGTGGGGCGTGAAATCGGCCGCATCCAGCCCGTCCTCCAGCGGCTGCAGCAGGTCGCGCTTGGCGAAGTCGCCGAGCACGGAGCTGTGCATGATGGCGATGGTGGGCAGGTCGCCGCCGACGATGCGCGCACCCAGCTGCGGGTAGTAGGCCGAGTGCTCGACGACCTGCGTGTTGACGTGGATGCGGCCAGCGTTCTGAGCGTTGAACTTGTTCGTCAGCACGGTGACGATGCCGCACTCGCTCGTGACCTGGCTGGCGTCGGTGACGTGGCCGTGCTCGGCGTCGCAGCTGCCGAAGAAGCGCGCCAGCGTGATCTCGACGGGCGCAGCCGTGGCCACCCCTGTCAGCAGCGCCGCGGCGAAGGCGATGAGGCTGCGCTTCACGCCTTGCCCCCCGCCACCGCGGCCACGATGTGGCGCTGGAAGAACGCGTACAGCACCAGCACCGGCAGCGCCGCGAACACGGCCTGCGCCATCAGGAAGCCCAGCCCCTCGGACTGCGCGAAGTTCGTCTGCGTGGCCGCGAGGCCCAGGGTCAGCGTGTACATCTCGGGGCGGGTCGCGGAGATCAGCGGCCACAGGTAGTCGTTCCACGCGGCCAGGAAGCTGAAGATGCCGAGCGTCGCCTGCGCCGGCAGCGTCAGCGGCAGGACGACGCGCCAGAAGGTTGTCCAGCGCGAGGCGTTGTCCATCAGCGCCGCCTCCTCCAGTTCACGCGGGATGGCCTTGAAGAACTGCGTCATCAGGAACACGCCGAAGGGGGCGGCCAGCCGCGGCAGGATGAGCCCGGCGTAGCTGTTGTGCAGGCCCAGTTCGGCGAAGAAGCGGTGCAGCGGGATCACCACCGCCGGCTCCGGTACCGCGAGCCCGGCGAGCACCAACGCGAAGACCAGGCGCTTGCCACGGAACTCGCAGCGCGCGAAGCCATAGCCCGCCAGCGACGACAGCAGCAGCACCAGCAGCGTCTGCACGCCGGCGACGACGCAGCTGTTCAGCACCCAGCGGAACACGGCCGGGTTGGCCAGGATGTCGGCGTAGTTGCGCAACGTGAACGGCGTCGACAGCAACGCGTCGGTGCGCTCCATCAGCACCGCGTTGGACTTCAGCGACAGCGCGAACACCCAGGCCAGCGGCAGCATCCACAGGACGGCCAGCGCGATGGCCGCAGCCAGCAGCACGCGGTCGAAGAGAGACGTTCTCATCGCCCGTCCTCCTTCTTCTCGGCCCAGCGCTGCACGGACACCCCCAGCACCAGCAGCACGAACAGCAGCTGCGCGGCGGCGGCGGAGTAGCCCAGCGCCCATTGGTCGAACAGCGCCTCGTAGATGAACATCACCATCGTCCGCGTGCTGTTGTTGGGGCCGCCGTTGGTCAGCAGCTGTGCCTGGCCGAACACCTGCAGCTGGCCCAGCAGCTGCACGATGGCCACGAGGATCAGCGTGCGGCGCAGCGCCGGCAGCGTGATGAAGCGAAAGCGACGCCAGCGGCTCGCGTTGTCCAGCGCGGCGGCCTCGTACAGGTCCTTGGGCACCTGCTGCAAGGCCGCGAGGATCAGCGTCATCGGCAGCCCTATGCCCCACCACACGGTCACCAGCGCGATGAAGGGAAGCGCGAAGCGCTCGTCGGTCAGCGGCGCGAAGTCGGGCAGCCCCAGCGCGGACAGGCCCTGGCTCAGCAGCCCGCGGTCCGGCAGCAGCACCAGGCGCCAGATCAGCGTGACCACCGTCACCGACAACACGTTGGACGCAAAGAAGATGCCGCGCAGCCACGCGCCCAGCTTGCCGGGGCGGTTCAGCACCAGTGCCAGCACCAGGCCCAGGCCGACGAAGGCCGGCGTGCAGATCATTGCGAACAGCACCGTGTTGGCGGCGCTGCGCAGGAAGATCTCGTCCCGCACCAGGTCGATGAAGTTGGCGACACCCACGAACTGGCCGCGGCCGGTCAGCAGGTCCACCGCGTGCAGGGACAGCCAGAAGCCCTCCAGCACCGGCGCCGCCAGCAGCCCCAGGTAGCACAGCAGAAACGGCGCGACGAAGGCCCAGCCCACCCAGGCGGGGCCGGTCATCGCCGAGCGGTTGACGGCAGCAGCGCTCATGCCGCCGCCACCTCGGCATGGTGGGCCAGGCCGTCTGCGCCGAAGACGTGCAGCTGGTTCAGGTCCGGCTGCAGCTGCACGACGTCGCCCAGCGCCAGCGGCCGCTGCACCGGCACCTCGGCGACGACGACGGCGCCGCTGCCCAGGCCCACGTGCGCGAGGCTGCGCTCGCCCAGCCGCTCGATCAGCTCCACGCGGCCGGACAGCACGCCGGCGTCGGCCAGCTTCAGGCCCTCGGGCCGTACGCCGATGGTCAGCTCGCCCCCCAGCGAAGCCGAGGCGCGGACCTGCGTGCGCAGCAGCTCGCCGCCGAAGAGCCGCACGACCACGCGGCCGGCGTCGTCGGGCACGCGCTCCACGGGCAGGAAGTTCATCGCCGGGCTGCCGACGAAGCCGGCCACGAACTTGGTGCGTGGCCGCTGGTAGATGGCCATCGGCTCGCCGAGCTGCTCGATGCGCCCGCCGTTCATGACGACGATGCGGTCGGCCAGCGTCATGGCCTCGACCTGGTCATGCGTGACGAACACCATCGTCGAGCCCAACCGCTTGTGCAGCCGCGCGATCTCGATGCGGGTGCGGTTGCGCAGCTTGGCGTCGAGGTTGGACAGCGGCTCGTCGAACAGGAAGGCCTGGGGCTCCTTGACGACGGCGCGGCCGATGGCCACGCGCTGGCGCTGGCCGCCGGAGAGCTGGCCGGGCTTGCGGCCCAGCAGCGCATCCAGCTCCAGCATCTGCGCGGCGTGGGTGACGCGCTTGCTCACCTCGGCCTCGGCCACGCCGATGTTGCGCAGCCCGAAGGCCATGTTGTCGAACACGCTCATGTGCGGGTAGAGCGCGTACTGCTGGAACACCATCGCCAGGCCGCGACGGCCGGGCGGCAGGTCGGTCACGTCGTTGCCGCCGAGCCGGATTCGCCCGCCCGACACGCTCTCCAGCCCGGCAAGCATGCGCAGCAGCGTGGACTTGCCACAGCCCGACGGGCCCAGCAGCACGATGAACTCGCCCGCAGCGATGTCGAGCGAGAAGTCGGGGATGACGTCGACCGACCCGTAGCGCTTGGCCACGGCGGCGAACTGGATGCTTGCGGTCAAAAGATGTCTCCGGGTGCTGGGCGCCTTGCGTGGCGGCGCCTCTGCTTATGTCAACGCGGCCGGTTCAACGCTTGCGCGCACCATACTGCCGCAGCAGCTCGGCTTCGCGTTCGCGGTAGGGCCTGCCATCCGTGTGCAGCACGTCGTGGAACCAGACCAGCGGCGGGTCGATGGTGTACGGCCGCTTCCACGAGTCCCAAGGCATCTTGGTCTGGCTCTTGCCGTCGACGAAACCCCAATTGATCATGCCGACGTCCTCGCGCACGGCGATGGGCAGCGCGATGTCGAAGGTGGAGCCCAGGCTGCGCGCCATGTACTCGGTGCAGATCAGCGGGCGGCCATAGCTCTGCAGCTGCCTGATGCGCGACTCGAACTTCTCGGGCCAGTTGTAGTCGTGGAAGCTGATGACGTCGGAGTACGCCAGCTGCGCCTTCTGCACCGCGTTCAGCTCGGGTGAATCGGGCGCCCAGTTGTCACCCAGCCAGAGGCCGCTGGTCAGCGGCTGGATGGGGTTCTGGGCGCGGGCCCAGTCGAAGGCCTGCGGGATCAGCTCGGCCACCAGCGCGATCTTGTCCTTGGCCTCGCGCGGCTGGTAGTAGCCCATGCCCCCGCCCTGGTTGTCGGGTTCGTTCCAGATGTCCCAGTAGGTGACGCGCGGGTCCTGGCCGAAGGTCTTGACGATGTCCTCGACGTAGGCGCGCAGCTGAGGCCAGGTGGAGCGGTCGGCCAGCTGCGCGGCCGACGGGCTCTGCACCCAGCCGGAGTTGTGCACGCCGGGGATGGGCTCGCGCTGCGGGCCCAGCTTGGGCTCGGGGTCCCAGCAGGAGTCGAACAGCACGAACATCGTGAAGATGCCGTGGCGCTGGGCGATGTCCAGGTACTGGTGGATGCGCTGCTTGAAGCCCGCGGCGTCCTGCGCCCACAGCAGGTCGTGCAGGAACACGCGCATCGTGTTCATGCCCAGGCCCCCGGCCCACCCGAGTTCGAGGTCGATGCGCTCGGGGTCGAACGACTCGGCCTGCCACATGGCCAGCTGGTTGATGGCCGTGGCGGGCACGAAATTGGCGCCCAGCGCCCAGGGCTGGGCCTTGAACCAGGCATGGGCCTGCTCGGTCGTCCAGCGGGCGGGAGTGGTGGTGGGATGGCTCATGTCAGGTCGGCAAGAAACGGTAGGTGATCTGGTGGCGGTAGGTCTGGCCGGGGCGCAGTACGGCGTCGCGCTGAGGCCACTCGGGGTGATGCGGGCTGTCGGGCAGGGCCTGCGGTTCCAGCGCCAGGCCGGCGTGGGCGGCGTGGGGCCGGCCCTGGCGGTCGGGCGTGCGGGGCAGGAACTCGCCGGCATAGAACTGCAGGCCGGGCTGGTTGCTGCGCAGATCCAGCGTCAGCCGGCCGTCGCCCGACTGCAGCGTCGCGCCACCGGCCAGCCAGCAGTGGTCGTGGCAGGCCGGCGCGGCACCGGTCTCGGCCAGCGCAGCCAGCGCATCGCCGAGGCGGCGCGGTGTGCGGAAGTCGAACGGCGTGCCGGCCACATCGGCCTGCTCGCCGGTGGGGATCAGGTCGGCGCGCACGGGCAGGTAGCGGTCGGCCGCGATCTGCAGGCGGTGCCCGCGGATGTCGGCCGCATCGCCATCGAGGTTGAAGTAGGCGTGGCTGCTGAGGTTGACGAGCGTCGGTGCCGTCGTCGTCGCTTCCAGCGTCACGGTGACGGTCAGCGGCGGTTGCACACGGTAGATGGCGCGCACGCTCAGCTCGCCCGGGAAGCCCTGGTCGCCGTCGGGCGACACGAGCGCGAGTTCCAGCGCGTCCTCGGTGTGCGAGCCCACCGTCCACAGCTTGCGATGGAATCCGCCCGCGCCGCCATGCAGCTGATGTTCGCCTTCGTTGGCCTGCAATGCAAAGCGCTGGCCGTCGAGCTCAAAGCTCGCGCCGGCGATGCGGTTGGCATAGCGGCCGACGATGGCGCCGAGGTAGCCCGGCTGCCTCAGGTAGTCGACCGGCGCCTGGTAGCCCAGCAGCACCTCGCGCGACGCGCCGTTGACGGGCACGCGGCAGGACGTCCACGCGGCACCGGCGTTGGTGACGGCGATGCGCAGGCCGTCGGCAGCCGTCAGCGTGAACACGTCGAGCGTCGTCATGCCAGCACCCCGGCCCCGCCCGACGCGGCACACACATGCACCTCGGCCTTGCGGCCGTCGGGCGAGCGGTAGCTCGTCGCCACCGCCGCGCGGACGTCCTCCACCGCGTCCTGCGGCGCCAGCGCGATGACGCAGCCGCCAAAGCCGCCGCCGGTCATGCGCGCGCCGCCGACGTCGCCGACGACGTCCTGCACCAACGCCGCCAGCGCGTCGATGGCGGGCACCGTGATCTCGAAGTCGTCGCGCATGGACCAGTGCGACTCGCGCATCAGCCGGCCCATCTCGCGCAGGTCGCCGCGCTGCATGGCTGCGGCCATGAGCTCGCAGCGCTGGCTGTCGCTGATGATGTGCCGTGCGCGGCGGCGCACCACCCCGTCCAGCGCGCCGCCGCAGCGCGACCACAGCGAGTCGCTCACGTCGCGCAGCGCCTTCACGCCCAGGCCCGCCGCGGCGGCCTCGCACTGCTGGCGGCGCAGGTTGTATTCGCTGTCCACCAGACCGCGCTGGATCTTGGAGTCGATGACCAGCACGGCCGTGCCGGCGGGCAGCGCGATGGGCTGAACGTCCAGGCTGCGGCAGTCCAGCAGCAGCGCGTGGCCGGCCACGCCGAAGGCGCAGGACATCTGGTCCAGCACGCCGCACCGGCAGCCGGCGTACACGTTCTCGGCCCGCTGGCCGGCCAGGGCCATGGCTGCAGGCGGCAGCTGCCAGCCATTCAGCGCCGACAGCGCCTGCCCCACGGCCAGCTCCAGCGAGGCCGAGGAGCTGAGCCCCGCACCCTGCGGCACGTTGCCGGCAATGGCCAGCTGCGCGCCGCCGATGGGCAGGCCCTGGGCCTTCAGCACCGCGACCATGCCCTGCACGTAGCGCAGCCACTGCGGGCTGTTGCTCACGTCGGCCGCGTCGCCGACGCGGAAGCGCCCCCGCGATTCGCCGAGGTCGCAGGCCAGCACCTCGACGATGTCGTCCGCGCGCGGCGCGGCGGCCACGACGGTGTCGCGGTCGATGGCGCAGGGCATCGCGAAGCCCTCGTTGTAGTCGGTGTGCTCACCGATGAGGTTGACGCGGGCCGGCGCCCGCGCCACGCGCTGCGCCTCGATGCCGAAGGCGCGCAGGAGTCCCCGCGCCGCTCGTTCGCGCGGCGTTGTCTCAGGTGCTGTGGTCATGCCGCCCTCGTCCGATAGTGCGTCGTGTCGCTGACGTCGCGCAGGCGCTGCGCGGCGGCCTCGGGCGTCAGGTCGCGCTGGGCCTCGCCCAGCATCTCGAAGCCCACCATGAACTTGCGCACCGTGGCCGAGCGCAGCAGCGGCGGGTAGAAGTGCGCATGCAGCTGCCAGTGGCTCAAGCGCATGTCGTCGGCACGGCCGGCCTCGTGGGGCGCGCCGTGCCAGCCCATGGAGTACGGGAAGGAGCAGCGGAACAGGTTGTCGTAGCGCGTCGTCAGGCGGCGCACGGCAACGGCGAGATCATCGGCCTGCACGCCGGTCAGCGCGTCCAGCCGCAGCGTGTGGGCCTTCGGGACAAGCAGCGTCTCGAACGGCCACGCGGCCCAGTAGGGCACGACCGCCAGCCAATGCGCGGTCTCAACGACGACGCGCTCGCCCGCAGCCAACTCGGCGCGCGCGTACTGCACCAGCAGCGGCTCGCCGTTCGCGGCCAGGTGTTCGCGCTGGTGAAGGTCTTCCAGCGCGGCCTCATCGGGCCACTGGTCCAGCCCCCAGACCTGGCCGTGCGGGTGCGGGTTGGAGCAGCCCATGGCCGCCCCCTTGTTCTCGAACACCTGCACCCAGCGGTGGCGCCGGCCCATGTCGGCGCTCTGCTCCATCCAGGCCTGCACGACACCGCGCAGCGCGGCCGGGTCCAGCTCGGGCAGCGTCTTGCCGTGGTCGGGCGAAAAGCAGACGACGCGACATTCGCCGGCGACGGGCTGCGCCTGCAGCAGCGGGTCGTTCGTGGCCGGCGCATCGCCCGCCGTGGGCTGCAGGGCCGCAAAGTCGTTCGTGAAGACGAAGCTGCCGCGGTAGTCGGGGTTGCGCTGGCCGTTGGCACGGGTGTTGCCGGCGCACAGGTAGCAGCCGGGATCGTGCGCGGGCAGCCGGGCGTCGTCCACCGCCTCCTGCGCGCCCTGCCAGGGGCGCTGCGTGCGGTGCGGCGACACGAGCACATGCCGACCCGTCAACGGGTTGCGACGGCGATGCACGGTCACGCTGGGATCTGGGGAACTCATGCGTTCATTGTCGCCATTTTATTTGTTAGTAACGATCAGTCTTTACCCTAATCAACCCTACTTTTCCCAGGGAAAGCGCCGCCTCGCCCGCGCAGACCGCCCGCATAAACTCGCAACTTCTTTGGGTTCAAAGGGGTGAGTCGATGGAGGTCGCAGGCAGCCGAATCCTGGTGGTCGAGGGCGATGCCGCGCTGGCCGTGGCCAAGGCGCTTGCCTCGGACACTCGCCAGGCCATGCTGGGCATGCTGACGAACCAGGTGTTGAACGTGTCGGAGCTGGCAACCGCGATGGGCCTGCCGCACTCCACCGTCAGCTTCAACATCAACCAGCTGCAGGCCGTGGGCCTGGTGTCGGTGGAGGTGGAGCCCGGCACGCGCGGCCAGCAGAAGCTGTGCTCCAAGCGCTACGACGAGGTGCGGCTGCGCCTGCCGGGCGCCGCGGTGGAGAGCAAACCCAACGTCATCTCCGTGAGCATGCCCGTGGGCAGCTACCGCCACGTGGAGGCGCGGCCGAGTTGCGGCCTGGTCAGCGAGAACAAGATCATCGGCATGCTGGACGACCCGCGCTCCTTCTTCGAGCCCGAGCACGTCTACGCCCAGCTGCTGTGGTTCGGCGGTGATGGCTACGTGGACTACGCCTTCCCCAACAACCTGCCGCACGGTGCGGTGCCCTCGCACCTGGAGCTGTCGATGGAGATCTGCTCCGAGGCGCCGCAGTACAACGAGGACTGGCCCTCGGACATCACGCTGTGGATCAACGACGTCGAGATCGGCACCTGGACCAGCCCCGGCGACTACGGTGGCAAGCCCTCGCTGCTGATGCCGTCGTGGTGGCAGACCGACCGCACGACGCACGGGTTGCTGAAGCAGTGGAGCGTGGGCGCCAAGGCTTCGATGATCGACGGCGTGGAACTCAGCAGCGTGGGCATCGACCAGCTGTCGCTGCCGCAGACCAACCACATCAAGGTGCGCCTGGGCGTCAAGCCCGACGCGCGCAACCGCGGCGGCATGAACCTGTTCGGCCGCAAGTTCGGCAACTACCCGCAGGACATCGTCATGCGCGTGGCGTTCGACTTCCCGCGAGGATCCGGCCCTGACGTAGCGTGATGGCTTTCGGGCCGAGCGCCGGGCCGCTCCCAAGCCGGCCCGCCTTGGGCGATGTGCTTGCCGGTCAATCCGGCAAGCATCGCCGTCCCCTCGGGGGACAAACTGGGCTTGCCTGCGTCCAGCAAGGCAAGACCGGGCGAGGGGCCGCAATTCAATAGCCGTTCGGGTTCTGCGACTGCCAGCGCCACGAGTCGGCACACATCTGTTCCAGGCTCAACTCGGCGCGCCAGCCCAGCGCCGATTCAGCACGCGCCGGGTCGGCCCAGCTCTGCGCCACGTCACCGCCGCGGCGCGGCACGAACTCGTGCGCTAGCGGCTTGCCGCACGCCGCCTCGTAGGCGCGCAGCACCTCCAGCACCGAGTGGCCCCGGCCGGTGCCGAGGTTGAAGACATGCAGCCCCGGCCTGCCATGCACATGGCCCAGCGCCGCGAGGTGGCCGGCAGCGAGGTCAAGCACATGGATGTAGTCGCGCACGCCGGTGCCATCGGGCGTGGGATAGTCGCGGCCGAAGATCTGCAGCGCCTTGCGCCGCCCCACCGCCACCTGGGCGATGAAGGGCATCAGGTTGTTGGGAATGCCCTGTGGGTCCTCGCCCAGCAGGCCGCTGGGGTGCGCGCCCACCGGGTTGAAGTAGCGCAGCGCGCACAGCGACCAGCTCGCGTCCGCGGCGGCCAGATCCTGCAGCATCTGCTCCACCATCAGCTTGCTGCGGCCGTAGGGGTTGGTCGTGCCGGTGGGCGCGTCCTCGCGCAGCGGCATGGTGTCTGCCAGGCCGTAGACGGTGGCCGACGAGCTGAACACCAGCGTCCTCACGCCCACATCGCGCATCGCGGCCAGCAGGCTCAACGAACCCTGCACGTTGTTGTCGAAGTACTCCAGCGGCTTGTGGACCGACTCGCCCACCGCCTTGAGCCCCGCAAAGTGCATGACGGCCTGGACGTCATGCTCCTTCAGCAGACGGCGCAGCAGCGCGCCGTCGCGCACATCGCCCTGGCTGAACGCCAGCGCACGGCCCGCCAGCTGCGCGATGCGCTCCAGCACGGCCGGCTTGGCGTTGCTGAAGTTGTCCAGCACCAGCACCTCATGCCCCGCCTGCAGCAGCTGCAGCGTGGTGATGCTGCCGATGTAGCCGGCCCCGCCGGTCACGAGCACTCTCATATCGCCTCCCAATCCTGACAGCGCCCATTATTAACCAATTAACTTGTTATAAACAAGAAAGCCGATTAGCATCGCGCCGCCGCGGGCCCGACAGGCCACCCGGCGAGGAGACAACACCGATGAACAACGACGACACGCCCGGCCCGGCGCTGCGCCGACGGGGCCTGCTGGGCCTGGCCGCCGCCACCGGCCTGGGCCTGCCAGGAGCCGCGATGACCGCGCCGCAAACGCAGGACACCTTCACCAACCCCGTGCTGCCCGGCGTCGAGGCCGGCGACCCCTGGGTCGTCTGGCACGCCGGCCGCTACTACCTGACCGCCACCTTCGACCCCGAGGGCGGCCTGTGGGTCTACAGCTCCGACCGCTTGAGCGACTGGCGCCAAGCCGAGCGCCGCAAGGTCTGGACGCCCGAACCGGGCGGCCCGCGCAGCAAGATGATCTGGGCGCCCGAGCTGCACCACCTCGACGGCCGCTGGTACCTCTACTTCACGGCCGCCGACGGCATCGACGCCAACCACCGCCACTACGTGCTGGAGGCCGAACACCCGATGGGCCCGTTCGTCGACCGCGGCCGCGTACACCAGGAGCACGAGCGCTATTCGATCGACGGCTCGGTGCTGCGCCTGACGGACGGCCGGCTGTACTGGATGTACGCCGACGACGGCCTGTGGATCGCACCCATGAGCAGCCCCACCCGCGCCAGCGGCCCCGGCGTGCGCATCGTGCGCGGCGAGCACGACTGGGAGCGCGGCTGGCACAAGGTGGACGGCCGCTGGCAGCCGCAGCGCGACCACTACTGGATCGAGGCGCCACAGGCGCTGCAACGCCACGGCCGCGACTTCGTCGTCTACTCGGCCGGCCACACCGCCGCCGTCTATTACCTGGGTCTGCTGGAACTGACCGGCAAGGACCCGCTGGACCCCAAGAGCTGGGCCAAGCACCCGACCCCGTTGTTCGGCCCGACGGACAAGGTCTTCGCCCCCGGCCACAACAGCTTCACGCGCTCACCCGACGGTAAGGAAGACTGGCTGGTCTACCACGCCAAGGACCAGGCCGCCGGCGACGCCAGCGGCCGCACGATGCGTGTGCAGCGCTTCGGCTGGACGGCCGACGGCCGCCCCGACTTCGGGTCGGCCATAGCCAGCGGCGTGCCGCAGCGCAAGCCGTCCGGCGAAGCCTGACCGCCTAGTCCCCTCCCCTCTTCACACGCCCGCCGCAGCGCCCGCTGCGATGCGGCTGGGCGAACTCATCCCTACTGTTCTTGGAGCGCAACACAATGACCCTCCTCATGAAGCTCTGGCAAAAACTCGCACTCACGGCCGCGCTGCTGCCGGCCCTGCTGCTCATCGGCGCCTGCGCCAGCTGCGGCGGCGGTGGCGGTGGTGGTTCGCCGTCCACGCCCGACCCCGTGCCGCCGGCGCCCGTGCCCACGCGCACCGGCACGCTGCTCAACGGCGACGCCGAGGCCTTCTACCCGCGCGCCATCCGCCTGGCGCACCAGGCCGACGCGTCGCTGAACGGCGCGGTCATCGCCAGCACCATCGCCTTCAACGGCGGCACCGGCCAGGGCCGCATCTTCATCAGCCGTGACGACGGTGCCAGCTTCGCGCTGCAGGGCGCCGTGACCGACGCCGCCTGGCCCAGGGGCCTGTGCTGCGGCTCCATCTACGAGCTGCCCTCCACCGTCGGCGTGCTGCCCGCCGGCACGCTGCTGTGGTCCGCCTCGGTCGGCCAGGACACACCGGGCACGCCGATGAAGCACCCCATCTACCGCAGCAACGACGCTGGCAAGACCTGGACGTCGCTGAACGCGAACTGCGGCGTCGGCCGCAAGCCGCGCGGCGGCGACGGCACCGGCATCTGGGAGCCCGAGTTCCTCGTCACAAAGGACGGCCAGCTCGCCTGCATGTACTCCGACGAGACCGACGACGGCGCGTCGCAGGTGCTGAAGATCATGAACACCGCCGACGGCGTCACGTGGACCGCGCCGCGCCTGTTGGTCGCCGCCGTCAAGGCCACCGACCGCCCCGGCATGGCCGTCACCAGCCGCCTGGGCGACGGCAGCTACCTGCTGAGCTACGAGTTCTGCAGCACCGCCGGGCTGGACTGCCGCGTCTACCTGAAGCGCTCCGCCGACGGGCTGGACTGGGGCTCCACGGCCGACAAGGGGCAAGAGCCCAAGACGGCGGACGGCGGCTGGTTCCGCCACGCGCCCACGCATGTGTGGCTGCCAGCACAGAAGCGCATTGCGCTGGTCGGGCAGATCCTGAACACCGGCGCCGGCGCGGTCGACACGGCCGGCAACGGCGGCACCATCTTCATCAGCAGCACCGCCGACGGCAGCGGCGCCTGGACGGCGATGGCCGCACCGGTCAAGGTGCTGAACGCGCCGAACGGCACCAACTGGTGCCAGAACTACTCCTCGCCGCTGCTGCCCACGGCCGACGGCAAGCAGCTGATCATGCTGGCCAGCGACTTCGAGACGGTGAACGGTGCACAACAGTGCCGCACCCGCTTCGCCCGCGGCAACCTGCCGTCCTGATCGCACGGCGCCGCCCGTGAAGCTTGCCTGAACCCCGCCGCGGTTGCTAACCTTCCGATTGACTGCCTCGTCCGGACGTCCAGCAGGCGTGCATGCTGCTGGCACGCCGACGATAACGAGGCTTCACCCGCGCCTTCGGAGGGCACCGCGTGATCATCTCGCACGACCAGGTCGAACGCCTCAGGGGCGCCGCCGCCTCCCGCCGCTGCTGGCGCATCCTGCAGTTTCTCCAGCAGCGCTACCCGCACGCCGTTGACGGGCTGGAACCCGGCGTGGCACTGGACCGCATCCGCTGCGGGTTGCGATGGACGCAAAGCGCCGGCGTTCGCGATGGCAGGGCGGCCGCGCTGTTCGTGGTCACGCAGTTCGCCGCCGGGCCCACCTTCTACCTGCATCCCAGCTGCCAGGCGCTGCTCACGAACCGCCGGCTGCCACCGGATGCCCGCGTGATGTCCCTGTTCTGCGCGGACGTCACCATCCCGTGGGACGACATCGCCGCCCAGCGCGACGACAGCGCCTGGCCCAGGTTTGGCGACGGGGCGATGCCGGGCCGCGCGCCTGCCACCCACGGCCTGGGCTGACAACCGCCCACAGGCCCCACGCCGATGAGCGCGCAGCACTGCACGATGTGCCAGAAGGTGCTCACGACGACGCTTCTCGAATGCAACGTCGGCGGCTGCACCTACACGGCAAACGTATGCGCAAGCTGCCTGAAGCAATGCGTTTGCGCAGTCTGCGAGCTGGCGTACTGCTCGGCCCACATCCAACCATGCAGCAACCACGCGACCTGTGGATCGCTGACCTGCCCCTATTGCGCGCGCAAGCTGCCAGGCGACCCAAGAATCCTGGATCTGAACTGTTTCGACGACGAAACCAGCGGCATGGATGAAACCGACATCATCGGCAGCTGCCCGTTGACGGCCTCGCTCCCCGTGCCCGATGACAGCGTCTTCAACGACTTCGACCCGCCGATAGTGCTGGTGACCTACTCCAGGAGCAAGACGGCCGCCCGCCGGGGCGTTCGCCCCGACAACGTGCAGGCAGAGCACTTCGTGCCCAACTCCTGCTTCATCATCGGCAGCGGCCGCAAGGGCGCCGTCGTACAGGGCGCCGGCCGCTACACGGAAGGCCGAGCGCTGACCTACTGGGTCGATGACGACCAGAAGGCCGGCACCGAACACAAATATCTCACCGACCGCGAACGTCGCTTCTGCCTGGAATGCGAGTCCAAGCAGAAGTTCCCCACGCTGGCGCAGTGGCTGGACTTCATGCAGCTTGCGACCTCCGAGTCCCTGCAGCAGCATCGCGCGTACGTGGGCTCGGGCGATGCGGTTCATGCCGCGGAGCAGGCTGCATACGCCGTGCGCTACAAAATGCAGCAGCACTTCGTCACGGTGCTCAAGGCCGACCTGAACTGCTACCTCGGCAACGGCATCGTCGGCGGCGTTGCGCCGCCCAAGAAAGTGTCCAAGTCTCAACGTTACGACCTCTGACCGGAAGGCGCCTCATGTCCCAGGACCACTGGATACGCAACTCACTCTGCGTGGCACCCGCGGGCCCGCAGGCGCTGTACGTGCTGACGACCGTCTATCCCGAGTCCGACGCGCTCAATCCGGCCGGGCAGCTGCTGCACCACGTGATGGACGACGAGGGCCTGACCGAGTCCATCCTGAGCACGCCCCGCCCGCTGGCCGCGATGTGGCGGTCGCCGGCCGGCCATCTGTGGCTGGCCGGCGCCGACGGCTCCGCCTGGACGACCGCGCCCACGCCATGGCAGGCCGCCGCACCGCCGACCGAAACCAGCGGCCCGCTCGCATGGACGCACACCCAGGCACCGCCGCTGGCAAAGGCCGGCCACGCGCCCAACTTCACGGCGGTCTGGGGCACGTCCGACAGCCAGGTCTTCTTCGCCACCGCGTCGGGCTCGGTGTACCGCTGGGACGGCAGCGGCTGGCACGAGCAGCCCACGGGCGCCGACGCGAGCCTGAACAAGCTGCACGGCACGGCCGCCAACGATGCCTACGTGGTGGGCTACCGCGGCACGATCGCGCACTGGGACGGCCAGGCCTGGGCCGGCGCGCCGGCGCCCGACATCGACCCGGCGACCACCATCGTCACCGGCGTGGCGGCCCTGACGCACGACGAGGTGTACGCCGTGACCAACCGCGGCCAGTTGCTGAAGCGCAGCGATGCCGGCTTCGCCCTGCTCGACCAGGCCCAAGGTGCCCGCTTCAGCGGCGTGGCGCCCGCCGGGCAGGGGCTGGTGATCTCCAGCGCCACGGGCGCCTGGTTGTTCGATCACCAGGGCCTGCGCCAGGTCAAGGCCAACTTCTCGGCGACCGACGTGCAGGCCGTCGCCGAGCGGCTCTACTTCATCGAAACCGAACAGCCCCACGGGCCGGCCTGCATCGAATACTTCGCCGGGCGGGCCACGGGGTCACCGTGGCAGCGGCTGGTCTTCTGAGCCGACGAGACGCTGGCGCCGGACCTGCGGCATGAGGGCTGGGGCCCTCAGCCGCACTGCCCCACGTAGCCACAGGCGGTGCAGAAGTCGCAGCCGTCCTTGTGGATCATCGTGGCGTTGCCGCACTCCGGGCAGGGCTTGCCGGCCTGCACCTGCAGCGTGCCGGCTGCCGCCGCGAGCTTGGGCTCCGGGGCCTGCAGCAGGCCCATGTCGGCCAGCGGCTGGCCCATCTCGTCCAGGATGCCCAGCATCGCGTAGCGGTGGATGACCAGCCGCGCCACGTAGGCCACCGTGGACGGCCACACCTGCTGGCGCCGCTCGCCATTGAGTGACGGCACCGGGGCCATGAAGTGGCCCAGCGGCTCGCCGACGTTGAGCAGCTTGCGCAGCTTCATCGCGATCCAGCCCGGGTCCATGACGCGCATGTCCAGGCTCAGCAGCCGCGCCAGACCGTCCAGCGCCTTGGGGTAGTTGCCCGAGAAGCCCATCGCGCAGGGCCGCATGACGCTGCCGCCGTCCGGCGTGGGCAGCACCACCTCCTTCAGCGTCAGCGTGAACTGCTCGTTGGTGGCCGGGTTGTCCACGTCCACCGCCCAGGCCAGCGTGCCGGACGTGCCGGTGCGCGGCTCGTTGCGGCTGAACATCGCGTCCACGACGGGCGTGGGGCCGCCCTCCGCCAGCGCGCCCAGCTGCTCGCAGCGCCAGCGGATGACGGCCGCCGTCGCGGCGACGACGCCGGGGAACAGCCGCTTCTCGCCGCTGGGCGGCATGGGCATCTCGAAGGCACGCTCTTCGGCCACCGTGGCCAGCGCGTCGAGCTTGAGGCGCAGCCAGGCGGCGTCGTTGGTGCGCAGGTCGGTGGACAGCGTCTTGGCCAGTGCGGCCAGGCCGCGCGGCTGCTCGGCGCCATTGACCCAGACCTCGAACGGCAGGTTGCGGCCGAACAGGCCGCCATCGGGGCCGTCCAGCGGCAGCTCGCCGATGAACAGCGCGAAATCGCCGTGCGGATGCTGGATCAGGTAGCTCCAGGCCGGGTTGCCGCCGGGCATGTCGGGCCGGCTGGGCCAGCGCAGCGACGCGACGACGGCCTGCGGCAGGCGGTCCACCTTCAGGCGCTGGTTGGCGCCCTCCACGTCGGCGCGCAGCGGCTCCGGCTGCTTGACCTCCGGCGTCACGCTGAGCACCGAGCCCAGCACGCTGTTGGGCCGGTAGGTCGCCAGCCCCTTCAACTTGCTCTGCCAGGCCTGCACGTACAGGTCCTGGAAGTCTTCGTAGGGGTAGTCGGCCGGCACATTGACCGTCTTGCTGATGGACGTGTCGATGTACGGCGCCACGGCCGCGACCATCGCAGCGTGATCCGCCGCACTCAATTCGAGTGCGGTGACGAAGGCATCGGACAGCGGCGCATCGGCGCCGAACAGGTGGCGGTACAGGCGCCAGGCGTGGTCCTCGACCTGGTACTCCTTGAAGCCGCCGCCCTCGGCCTGCGACAGGCGCTTCTTGCGCGTGTATGCCCACGAGAACGCCGGCTCGATGCCGTTGCTCGCATTGTCGGCAAAGGCCAGGCTGATGGTGCCGGTGGGCGCGATGGACAGCAGGTGGGAGTTGCGCAGGCCCTGGGCGCGGATCTTGTCCTTCAGCGCCTGCGGCAAGCGGGATGCGAAGCTGCCGCCGGACAGATACAGGTCGGCGTTGAACAGCGGGAAGCTGCCGCGCTCGGCAGCCAGGTCGCTGCTGGCGGCATAGGCCGCGTCGCGCATGATCTCGCTGATGCGGCTGGCCATGTCGCGCGCGGCGGGCGTGTCGTAGCGCAGGTTCAGCATGACGAGCGCGTCGCCCAGCCCGGTGAAGCCCAGCCCCACGCGGCGCTTGTTGGCGGCCTCCTGCGCCTGCGCGGACAGCGGCCAGGGCGTCACGTCCAGCACGTTGTCCAGCATGCGCGTGGCCACCGCCACGACCTCGGCGAAACCGGCCTCGTCGAACACCGGCTTCGCACTGAACGGGTCGCGCACGAAGCGGGTCAGGTCGATGGAGCCGAGGCAGCAGCAGCCGTAGGGGGGCAGCGGCTGCTCGGCGCAGTTGTGGACATACAGACCGTTGGCGTCAAACGCATGGACGTGCTCGACAGTGACGTCGTAGACCGCCTCGACGCCATCGGGCGTGATGGCCTCGACCGTGGCCGTGAAGCGCTCGCGGTTCAGTTCGCGGCGGTAGGCGCTCAGCAATTCGTCCAGGCGCGATTGCTTGGCGCTGTCTTCGAAGCCGACCTGATCTGCATAGCGGCGCAGGTTGTCGCCGCTGATCACCAGCTCATGCACGGCACGGCGCTCGTAGTCGCGCTCGCCGCCCTGGCCGTCGGGCAGACGCTGCAGGCCGGCGGGATGGCGGTCTTGATAGATCGTGGACGCGATGCCCAGCCGCGCCAGCATGCGCTGTGCGGCTTGCAGCTGCATCAGGTCGGCCTGCGTCAGTCGCACGCTGACGCCCTTGTCCTGCGAGCCCTGCACCGAGCCATCGGCGTCGAACAGCCCGCGCAGCAGACCCCGGTGGAAGCCCGACGACGTGGCCTCCATGGCCGGCGTGATGCGCTTGTTGCCGGGCGTGGCGCCCAGAGCGCCGGCCAGGTCGCGCAGGCCCGTGGAGGCCAGGCGGAACTCACCCCGGCCGGCGATGGGCCGTTGCCAGCCCTGGAAGTCGGCACGGGAGACGACAGCCGCCCGCATCGCCGTCTCGGCGGCACGCATGACGCTGTCCACGCTGGCGGGCCGGTGGCCCACATCGCTGCCCACGGCCTTCAGCTCGGGCGCCCAGACGGACAGCACGGCCTTGTCGGCCTTGAGCGTGCCATCGCCGATCAGCAGCCCCAGCAGATAGCCCTCGGCCTCGCTGCGCGGGCCTTCCCAGCCGTCCAGCGCGCGGTGGTCGTGCAGCATCAGCTCGTCGCCCGGCTTCACGTCGGCAGCCGGCACCCATTCGGCTTCGACGAGGTAGCGCGTCTTGCGCGTCACGCGGCGCACCGGGTGGTCGCCGGTCAGGCGCAACGCGTGCCCCTCGCGGGTGCTCAGGCGCACCACGGGCTTCACGCCGGTGGCGAAGAAGCCGGCCGACTCGGTCGCGTAGGCCTTGCCGTCGACGATGGCATGGAAGGGGCGGCCAATCAGCTCGCCCACCTGGCGCGGGCCGTCGGCGGTCATCGTCCAGGTGTCGGCCGTCACGCACGGGTTGGTCGCCGCGATGGTCTCGCAGTAGTGCAGGTTGTTGTCGGCATTGATGCGGTCCAGGAACAGCACGCCCGGCTCGGCGTGGTCGTAGGTGGAGCGCATGACCTGGTCCCACAGCTCGCGGGCGCGCACCTTGCGGTAGACCCACTGGCCGTCGCCGCGCTGGTAGGCACCGGCCTCGATCTGCTCGGCGCTGGGCTGAGCCTTGTGCGCCAGCTCTACCAGGCCGTCGGCCTGCACGGCCTGCATGAAGGCATCGGTCACGCCGATGGAGATGTTGAAGTTGCGCAGGTCACCCTGGTCCTTGGCGTGGATGAAGGCTTCGATGTCGGGATGGTCGCAGCGCAGCACGCCCATCTGCGCACCGCGGCGGCTGCCGGCGCTTTCCACCGTCTCGCAGCTGCGGTCGAACACGCGCATGTAGCTGATCGGGCCGGACGCGTGGCTGCGCGTGGAGCCCACCCAGGCCCCCGCCGGGCGGATGCGGCTGAAGTCGTAGCCCACGCCGCCGCCGCGGCGCATGGTCTCGGCGGCTTCGGTCAGCGCGGTGTAGATGCCCGGCACGCCGTCCTCGGCCGTCGCGATGGAGTCGCCCACCGGCTGCACGAAGCAATTGATGAGGGTCGCCGACAGCTCGGTGCCGGCGGCGGACATGATGCGCCCGGCCGGCACGAAGCCGCGCTGCTGCGCCTCCAGGAACGCCGCCGCCCAGCGCGCGCGGTCGGCCGGCTTCTCGGCCGCGGCCAGCGCACGGGCCACGCGCTCGCGCAGCTCGTCGGGCGTCTGCTCGCCGCCCTTGGCGTACTTCTCGATGAGGACTTCGCTGGAGATGTCCTGCACGGGCAGGTCGGTGGTGCTGCTGCTCACGGTGGGCCTCGAATACTGGATGGATTTACAGTCTACGCCGCGATGCCGGCCCTGCATGGCCGACCTTGTTGCGGGAGGGGGCGAGGTTGACAGCCCGCCCGGCGCCGCGCCTTGACCGGCCGCAGAACCCGGCGTGTTCGCGCCGTCAGAACGGGTTGATGCTCTTCTCGCGCCGGTAGTGGATGTAGCCCACGCTGGCGCCGGCGCGCAACCCCACGCCCAGCCGGATGGGTGCCAGTGTGATGCCCTTGAGCCGCTGGTAGTTGATGCCCGCGCCGCCGATGTAGTAGAGGCTGCCGTCCACGCCGGGGAAGCGCTGGTAGATGTCGGCGGCCTTGGGCAGGTGATAGACCAGCGTGAACACCTTGGACGCGTTGGCACCCAGGTCGAAGCCGATGGACGGGCCGGCCCAGAACACCTTGCCGCCGCCACCGCCCTTCATCAGCAGATCGCCCTCGCCGTAGCGCAGGCCCACGGTGATGGCCGCGCCGGCCTCTTGGCCCTTGATGTAGGCGTTGGGGCGGCCCTGCTCCTTGAACGCCTTCTCGATGACCTTGGCCAGCCCCTCGGTGGTCTGGCCGAAGAAGTCCGTGGCTGCCTTCAGGATGGAGTCCTCGTCGTAGGTGCCGTCCTTGTCGTCGGCGGCTCCGGCGGGCAGCGCCGCCGTGGCGGCCAGGGCGGCCAGGTGTTGCAGGTGCAGGCGGCGGTACATCGTGGGTCTCCTCGGAACATTCCCCAAGCGGTCCAGCATAAACAAGGGCACGTGAAGTTTGGCCGCTCGTTGCGGCTTGACACGACCTAGACTCCCCGACCATGTCGTCCAACCCCGACCTGCAGCGGCTGTCGGCCGCCCTCGAATACGTGGATCTGGCGGCCGGGCTGTACCTGGCCGGCGGCGCCGACCAGGCCGCGCGGCTGCTGGCCGCCGCGGCCGAGCAGCAGTTGGGCGACCTCGTGCGCCTCATCGACGCCCCCAGCGCCAGCGTGGACACCCGCGAGCTGCTCGCCCGCATTGCGCTGGCGCACCGGCCCGCCGTGGTCGCACCGCGCCAGGCGCCGGCCCGCGGCTGGAACGAGGAGCCCACGCAGACCGACGCCACCCGCGAGGAGATCGTGGCCTATCTGCGCGCCGCCTGGTTCATGCTGGAGGCCATGGGGCTGGCGTCGCTGGCGCCGGAGCGGCTGCAGCAGGCCGTGGAGCACAGCACCGTCTTCGCCGGAGCTGGTGCTCTGGAACCGTTCGTCTAGCATCCTCAGCCTGCCCCGCCAACGGGAGACCATCATCAGCACCGAACGCCGCCAATTCGCCCGTGTCGCCTTTGCCGCCGGCGCCGAGTTGATCACCACGCAGGCCTTGCTGCGCTGCCAGGTCATCGACATCTCACTCAAGGGCGTGCTGCTGCAGCTGCCCGACGGTCCGCCACCGCAGGCCGGCATGCCTTGTCTGGTCAAGCTGCCTCTGGGCGACGAACGCGCCGATGTCCACATCGCCATGGCCGGCGAGCTGGCCCATGTGGAGGGCGGCCACGCCGGCGTGCTGTGCCGCAGCATCGATCTGGAGTCCATCACCCACCTGCGCCGCCTCATCGAGGTGAACCTGGGCGACCCGGCCGCGTCGGAGCGCGAACTCAAGGCGCTGATTGCCGCGGCCAGCGCGGCCTGACCCGGTTCCGTCGCATCGCGCCCCGCCCGCCGGCGGGCCCCGCAGAATGGGCGCCATGGAGGATCTGAGCCCGCTGCAAGCGTTTCGCCGCATCTGCAACCTGCGCATGCTGGCGGCCGTCTACTACTTCTGCCTGCTGTACGCCTTCTCGCGCTCGCTGAGCTGGTTCGGCGAGGAAGGCGGCGCCTCGCTGGCCGACGCGCTGTTCGAGCTGGTGCGCTTCAGCCGCCAGTGCCTGCTGACCGGGCTGTCGCTGCTGCTGGCGGTGGGCCTGGCCGAGGCGCTGCTGGCGCGCCGGCGCTGGCCGCTGCCGGCCCAGCTGGCGGTGCAGGCGCTGGCCGTGGGCGGCGGCGCCGCGGTAGGCACCTGGCTGCGCTACGCGGTGTCGGCGATGGAGAAGGCCATGCCGTTCAAGCTCGGCTGGGCACTGTCGACGATGGCCGTCTGGATGCTGCTGGGCGGCCTGGCCTATGCGCTGCTGCTGATCAGCCGCCAGCAGCGCGAGGGCCGCGACCGGCTGGCCCGGCTGTTCCGCGAGCGCGAGGCGCTGAAGACGCAGCAGACCGAGGCGCAGCTGTCCGCACTGAACGCGCAGATCGAGCCGCACTTCCTGTTCAACACGCTGGCCAACGTCAAGCGTCTGTACGAAACCCAGCCCGAGCGCGGCCGCAACATGCTGGTTGCGCTGATCGCCTACCTGCGCGCCGCGCTGCCGGGCATGCGCCGGCACGAGTCCACGCTGGCCGACGAGCTGGAGCTGGTGCGCCACTACCTGGCCATCCTGCAGATGCGCATGGGCGAGCGGCTGTCGTTCGACATCGCCGCGCCGCCCGAGCTGCTGTCGGCCCACCTGCCCACGCTGGTGCTGCCCACGCTGGTGGAGAACGCGATCAAGCACGGCCTGTCGCCGCTGCCCGAGGGCGGCCGCATCGAGATCAGCGCGCACCACGCCGGCAACGGCGGCGTGAGCATCGAAGTGAAGGACAACGGCCAGGGCTTCGGTGCGGCCAGCGGCGGCGCGGGCGTGGGCCTGGCCAACACGCGGGCGCGGCTGGCGGCACGCTTCGGCGACGCGGCGTCGCTGGAGCTGGAGGCCGTGCTGCCGCGCGGTGTCGTGGCGCGCGTGCGGCTGCCGGCGGAGGCGCTGGCATGACAGGGTGCCCCTCGCCCGGCCTTGCCACGCTGGACGCGGGCAAGTCCAGTCGGTCCCCCGAGGGGACGGCGATGCTTGCCGGCTCGACCGGCCAGCACATCGCCAAACGGGCCGGCTTGGGGCGGCCCGGCGCTCGGCCCGGAAATCCTCTGCTGGAGCCCACGACGTGATCCGGCATGTGCTGCATTCCTGGCGCTCCGTGCGCCGCGGCGAGGTGCTGGTGTTCATCGCCGCCGCGCTGCTGTTCGGCGCGCTGGACCTGACGTCGCTGGTGGAGGTGGACGTCGGCGACCACCTGGTGCCGGTGCTCGTGCGCCACCTCAGCCTGCCGCTGGTGAGCTGCGCCGTGCTGCTGCTGTGCTGGCTGCCGGCCGCGCGCAGCAGCCCCATCCACCCGGCGCGCCGCGCCCGCCTCGTGGCGGCCACGCTGCTGGGCTCGGGGCTCATCATCGGCGTTGTCTACCCGCTGGCCGAGCTGGTGCCGGGCACGTCCATCTGCCAGCTCTACGCCGCCAAGCACGGCAAGCCCGACTGCAACGCCTTCCGCCTCACGGCGCTCATCGGCGACACGCTGTGGGTCTCCATGCCGGCGCTGATGCTGGTGGGCATGCTGGAGTTCCGCGCGCTGCGCCGCCGCCAGGACCAGGCCGCGCAGGACCTGCTGCGCGAGCACAGCCAGCTGCGCCGCCATGCGCTGGGCGCGCGGCTGGCCGCGCTGCAGGCGCAGGTGGACCCGGCGCTGCTGTTCGACGCGCTGGTGTCCGTGGAGCGCGCCTACGACCGCCACGACCCGAGCGCCAGCGCGCGGCTGGAGCGGCTCATCCGCCACCTGCGCGTGGCACTGCCGCGGCTGCGCGAGGCCGGCGCCACACTGGGCGGCGAGGCCGAGCTGATCGCCAGCTACCTGGACCTGCTGCGCGACCTGGGTGGCCAGCCGCCCGCGTTCGAGGCCGAGCTGGGCTCGCGCGGCGCCACGTCGCTGCCGCCCATGCTGCTGCTGCCGCTGGTGCAGCGCGCGATCCGGCTGGGCGCCGCCGGGCGCTGCTGGCTGGCCGCCGACGGCACCCGCATCACGCTGGGCTTCGACGAGGAAGGCCTGTGCCACGAGGATGAAGAGCTGGCGTCGCTGCGCGAACGCCTGGCCGTGCTGGATGCGCGGCTGACCTGCACCAGCGGCGCCGGCCGCACCGAATTCGAACTGCAACCATGAACCTGACCGCCCCCACCGCCGTCGTGGCCGAGGACGAGGCCGCGCTGCGCGGCGAACTGGTCGAGCAGCTGGAGCGGCTGTGGCCCGAGCTGAGCATCGTCGGCGAGGCCGCCGACGGCCTGGAGGCGCTGCGGCTGCTGGACCAGCACCGCCCCGACATCCTGTTCCTGGATATCGAGATGCCCGGCGCCACCGGGCTGGACGTGGCCCGCCAGGTCAGCGGCCGCAGCCACGTCGTGTTCGTGACCGCCTACGACCAGTACGCCGTCGCCGCGTTCGACCAGGGCGCCGTGGACTACCTGCTCAAGCCGCTGGCCGCCGCTCGGCTGTTCACGGCCATCTCGCGGCTGAAGGCCCGGCTGGGCCAGGGCCAGCCGCCGGCGCCGCTGGGCGGCGTGCTGGAGCAGCTCAGCGCACGGCCGGTGCCCTCGGCCGCGCGCGCGCCGCTGCGCTGGATCAACGCGTCGGTAGGCCAGACGCTGCGCCTCATCACGGTGGACGAGGTGATGTTCTTCCAGAGCGACAACAAGTACACGCGGCTGGCGCTGAAGGACGGCGAGGCGCTGATCCGCAAGCCGCTGAAGGAGCTGATCGACGAGCTGGACCCGCAGCAGTTCTGGCAGATCCACCGCTCGACGCTGGTGAACGTGAACGCGGTGGCGAGCGTGAGCCGCGACTTCCGCGGGCGCATGCAGATCAAGCTGAAGCACGGCAGCGAAACGCTGCTGGTGGCGGAGAGTTGTGCGCATCTGTTTCGGCAGATGTGAGGCTTGGTGGGTTGGGGTTGGTTTTGAGCAGCTCGCTCCGAAAAAGCAACCCACAACAACAGCGCATCATCACCCCCATGAGCAAAGCGCACCCCCTCCTCGGCGCCAGCCGCCTGGCCATCGATGCCGTCACCGGCGTCACCGACCTCGTCGAGGCCATGCACGCTGAGATCTCGCGGCTGCCGCTGACGGCGTCGCGTGAGCGAACCACCGGCATCACCGGCCTGGTCTACCGCAGCGTGCGCGGCGTGACGCGCCTGGTGGGCGGCGGGCTGGACCTGGCGCTCGGCGCGCTGGCACCGCTGCTCGACCAGGCAGACACGCAACACGCCAGCGCCGCGCAAGCCGCCCTGAACGGCGTGCTGGGCGACTACCTCGAAGCCACCGCCAACCCGCTCGCCACGCCCATGGCGCTGCACCCGCTCGTCGACGACGCGAGCGGCCCCGCGCTGGTGTTCCTGCACGGCTTGGGCATGAACGAGGCGCAGTGGCGGCGCGACGGCGCCGACTTCCCCGCCGCCCTCGCCGCGCTGGGCTACCGGCCGCTGGGCCTGCGCTACAACACCGGCCGCAACATCTGGCGCAACGGCGCCGAACTCGCCCGGCTGCTGGACACCGTGCCCGGCCTCATCACGCTGCTGGGCCACAGCATGGGCGGCCTGGTCGCCCGCAGCGCCATCGCGCAGGCCCGCGGCCGCCGCTGGCCACAGCGGCTGCAGGCGCTCGTCACGCTGGGCACGCCGCACCTGGGCGCACCGCTGGAACGCGGCGGGCAGCAGGTGCAGCAGTTGCTGGCCGTCAGCGCCTACTCGCGCCCGCTCGCCGCGCTGGCAGCGCGCCGCAGCGCCGGCATCCGCGACCTGCGCCATGCCAGCCTGCTCGAAGCCGATGCCGACGCCGGCAAGGCCAGCCGCCTGCCGCTGCCCGCTGGCGTGCGCTGTTGCGCCATCGCGGCCACCACGGCGAAGCGGCCCACCGGCGCGCCCGCGCGCTGGCTGGGTGACGGCCTGGTGCCCGTGGCCAGCGCGCTGGGGCAGCACCGCGAGGCCGCACGCCGGCTGGCGTTCACCGACACCGCCGTCTTCACCGGCCTGGGCCACCTGGCGCTGCAGACCGACGCGGCGGTGCTGCAGCAACTCAGGGACTGGCTGAAGCCGGCATGAGCTTCATGCCCGTGTCGCGCACTGCGGCTAACGTCCGCACCATGCCGCTCGCACCGCTGAAGCCCCCGCCCCGCCCACGCCCCGCCGCGCTGCTGGACCTGCCACCTGACTGGCTAGGCTGGGTGGCCGACAACCGGCTGTGGAACTGCTCGCCCGAGTCCATGCTGGAGACGATGACGGCCTCCGGGCTGAACCCGTCCACCTGCAGCGCCGCCATCGAGCAGATCGAGCAGGACCCGGTGTTCCAGGCCGCCCGCCGCCACCAGCAGCTGCTGCGCAAGCTCGAGTCCGTCGTCGGCAACCTGCAGCAGCTGTGGCAGGGTGACCCTGGCTACGGCGTCATCGAGAAGCGCCGCGGCGTGTCGCGCGACGAGTTCATCGCCCGCTACGTGCGCGGCTGCCGGCCGGTCGTGCTGACCGACATCGCCGAGGACTGGCCCGCGATGGGCCGCTGGTCGCCGGCGGACCTGCGCGAGCGCTTCGGCCACCTGGACGTGGACGTGCAGGTGGGCCGCAACACCGACACGCTGTTCGAGCAGCACAAGAAGAAGCTACGCCAGCGCATGAAGGTGGCCGCGTTCGTGGACCTCGTCGTCGGCGGTGGTGCCACCAACGACCACTACCTGACGGCCAACGACGAGATGATGCGCCGACCCGAGTTCCTGCCGCTGCTGCAGGACATCGGCCGCATGCCGCCCATCTGCGACCCGGCGCTGCTGCACACGGCGGCGTCGTTCTGGTTCGGCCCGGCCGGCACGCGCACGCCGCTGCACCACGACACGCTGATGCTGTTCCACACCCAGGTCGTCGGCCGCAAGCGCTGGCGCTTCGTGTCGCCGCTGCAGACGCCGCTGCTCTATAACCGCATGGGCGTGTACAGCCCCATCGACCTGGACGCGCCGGACTTCCACCGCTACCCGCTGCTGCGCGACGCGCAGGTGCTGGAGGTGGTGCTGGAGCCGGGCGACACGCTGTTCCTGCCGCTGGGCTGGTGGCACCAGGTCAGCTCGCTGGAACTGAGCATGTCGTTCTCGTACACCAACTTCGCGGCCGACGTGCCCAACCAGTTCAGCTACGTGAACCCCAGCATCGGCAACTGGTAGCGGGCCGCGCGCCGGCTTGACGGGCGTCAAGGCGCGGGCCGGCCGACGGCGGGACGATGGCTTCGCTCAAGGAGGCTCCCATGACCCGCCGCATCGTGCTGATCCAGGCCCACCCGGACGCCGATGGCGGCCACTTGTGCCACGCGCTGGCGCGCGCCTATGCCGACGGCGCGCGCGAGGCCGGCCACGAGGTGCGCGTCATCGACATCGCCCAGCTCGACTTCCCGCTGCTGCGCTCGCAGAAGGACTGGCTGGAGGGCGAGGTGCCCGCGTCGCTCAAGCCGGCGCAGGACGACATCCGCTGGGCCCAGCACCTGGTGTTCTTTTTCCCGCTGTGGCTGGGCGACATGCCGGCGCTGCTGAAGGGCTTTCTGGAGCAGATCGCGCGGCGCGGCTTCGCGTTTGAGCCGGTCGAGGGCAACCCGCTGGGCCGCAAGCTGCTGACCGGCCGCTCGGCCCGCGTCGTCGTCACGATGGGCATGCCGGCGCTGGTCTACCGCTGGATCTTCCGCGCGCATTCGCTGCGCTCGCTGGAGCGCAACATCCTCGGCTTCGTTGGCATCGGCCCCATCCACGAGACGCTGGTGGGCGGCGTGGACGGCCTGGGCGATGCCGGCGTGGCGCGCTGGCTGGACGAGATGGCCGAGCTGGGCTTGCGCGGCGAGTAGCCGTCGCCTGCGCGACGGCCGCGGGGCGGGCGCCACGGCTAAGCTGGCCGGTTCGAGAAGAACCACGCCAGGAGACCCACCATGCCCGACAGCCACTACCGCATCTGCCCCTTGTGCGAGGCCTGCTGCGGGCTGGAGGTGAAGACCGCCGGCGCCAAGGTCATCGCCATCCGCGGCGCCGAGAAGGATGTGTTCAGCCACGGTTACCTGTGCCCCAAGGGCGTCAGCCTGAAGGACCTGCATGAAGACCCCGACCGGCTGCGCACGCCGCTGATCAAGCGCGACGGCGTCTTCGTCGAGGCGACGTGGGACGAGGCCTTCGCCGAGATCGAGCGCCGGCTGCTGCCGCTGCGCGAGCGGCACGGCGCCGACGCGGTAGCGCTGACCATCGGCAACCCGGCCGCGCACAAGGTCAGCCTGCTGGCCTACACGCCGCGGCTCGTGAAGTCGCTGGCCACGCGCAACGTGATGAGCGCCTCCACGCTGGACCAGATGCCCAAGCAGCTCAGCAGCGCGCTGATGTTCGGCCACTGGCTGTCCATCCCGCTGCCGGACATCGAGCGCTGCGACGTCCTGCTCATCCTGGGCGGCAACCCCATGGTCAGCAACGGCAGCCTGTGGACCGTGCCCGACTACCGCGGCAAGGCCAAGGCGATGCGCGCTCGCGGCGGGCGCATCGTCGTCGTCGACCCGCGCCGCAGCGAGACGGCCGCAGCCGCCGACGAGCACCTGCCCATCCGCCCCGGCGCCGACGCGCTGCTGCTGGCCGGCATCGCCCACACGCTGTTCGACGAAGGGCTGGTGAACCTGGGCCGGCTGGCCGAGCACGTCAACGGGCTGGACGACGCGCGCGCCGCCGTGCAGCCCTTCGCCCCCGAGGTGACGGCCGCCGGCTGCGGCATCCCGGCCGAGACGCAGCGCCGCCTCGCCCGCGAGCTGGCCGAAGCAAAGCGCGCCGCCGTCTATGGCCGCATCGGCACCTGCACGACGCGCTTCGGCACGGTGAACTCGTGGCTGGTGGACCTCATCAACGTGCTGACCGGCCACCTCGACCGCGAGGGCGGCGCGATGTTTGCGAAGGCCGCCGCGTTCGCGCCCAACACGCAGGGCCAGCCCGGCCGCGGCAAGGGCGTGACGACGGGCCGGCGCAAGAGCCGCGTGTCCGGCGCGCCGGAAATCTACGGCGAGCTGCCCATCACCGTGCTCGCGGAAGAGATCGAGACCCCCGGCGACGGCCAGGTCAAGGCGCTCATCACCATCGCCAGCAACCCGGTGCTGTCGGCCCCCGGCGGCCCGCGCCTGGCGAAGGCGCTGGAAGGGCTGGACTTCATGCTCAGCCTGGACATCTACGTCAACGAGACGACGCGCCATGCCGACGTGATCCTGCCGGGCCTGTCGCCGCTGGAAGACCTGCACTTCGACGTCGCCTTCCCGCAGCTCAGCCACCGCAACCACGCGCGCTTCTCCGGCCCGGTGTTCGACGCCGCACCCGGCACGCCGCAGGAGTGGCAGACCATCCTGAAGTTGTGCGCGCTGCTGGAAGGCCGCGGCCTGGGCGTGGATGTTCAGCAGCTGGACGACGAGGCCATCGCGTCCGACGTGCGCCGCTTTGCCGGCGACCAGACGCCTGCCATCCTGGCCGCGCTGGACCCGTGGCGCGGCCCCGAGCGCCTCATCGACCTGCAGCTGCGCGTGGGCCCGTACGGCGACCAGTTCGGCCGCCAGCCCGACGGCCTGACCCTGAAGAAGGTGAAGGCCGCCAGCACGGTGGACGGCGGCGGCGTGGACCTCGGTGCGCTCACGCCGCGCATCCCGGAAGTGCTGCGCACGCCCAGCGGCAAGATCGAACTGGCGCCGCCCAGCATCCTGGCCGACCTGGCTCAAGTCAAAGCCGAACCCGCGCCCGAATTCAGCCTCATCGGCCGCCGCGACACGCGCTCAGGCAACAGCTGGATGCACAACCTGCCCATCCTGGCCAAGGGCCCGGAGCGCTGCACGCTGCTCGTGAACCCCGGCGACGCCGACCGACTGGGTCTGGCCGAGTTCGCGCGGGTGAAGAGCGCCGTCGGCGAACTGATTGCCCGCGTCGAGCGCAGCGCCGACATGAGCCCCGGCGTGGTGAGCCTGCCGCACGGCTGGGGGCACGACCTGGCCGGCGTGCAGCTGGGCGTGGCCCGCGAGCGGCCCGGCGTCAACATGAACGCGCTGCTGGACGACGCCGCACGCGACCCGCTCAGCGGCAACGCCGTGCTGAGCGGCGTTGCCGTGGAGATCACTGCCCCTTGAACAGGCCCTGGAAGGGGCGCGACACGGTCAGCACATCGGCCGAGCCGCGCAGCCGCAGCACCATGCCGCCGTCGTCGTCGCGCACGGCGCTGGCGATCTGCGCGGCGGCCACGACCGTGGACCGGTGCACCTGCTGGAAGCGCGCCGGGTCCAGCTGCGCGATGAGGTCCTTCAGCGGCGTGCGCAGCAGCGCGTCGCGCTGCTGGCCGGCCTCCAGGTAGACAACGCGGGTGTAGCGCGCGTCGGACTCGAAGTAGACGACGTCGTCGACGCGGATCAGCCGCACCTCCTTGCCCACGCCGGCCTGCAGCGTGTCAGGCCAGGCCGGGCGGCGCTGCTGCGCGGCCAGCTGCTCCAGCAGCTGCTGCAGCGCACCGGCCGCCGGCGCGGGCCGCTGCAGGCGCTCGCGCAGCCGTGCCACGGTCTGCGCCAGCCGGGCCGGGTCCAGCGGCTTGACGAGGTAGTCCACCGCGCCGGCGTCGAAGGCCTGCAGCGCATGGTCGCCGTAGGCCGTGACGAACACCACCGCGCTGCGGCCCGCGATGCGCCGCGCCACGTCGATTCCCGACAGCCCTGGCATGCGAATGTCCAGGAAGCACACGTCGGGCTCGTGGGCCAGCCATTGGTCCCACGCGTCGGCGCCGTGTGTGGCCTGGGCCACGATCTGCGCGTCGGGCCAGGCCTGGGCCAGCGCGTCGGCCAGCTGCTCGCGGGGCGCGGGTTCGTCGTCGGCGATGAGGATGCGTGTCATGGGGAAACGAGTATCTCGGCGCGCGTGCCACCGTCGGCGCGGCGCTGCAGCGTGAAGCGCGCGCGGTCGCCGAAATGGTGGTGCAGCCGCTGGCGGAGGTTGGCCAGCCCCACGGCGTCCTGAGCCTCGTCGGTCAGGCCGAGACCGTCGTCGTCCACGCGGATCCGCCAGTAGCCTGGCGACTCCGGCGCTATGTCAACCGAGACCCGGCCGCCCCCGATCTTGGGCTCCAGGCCGTGCTCGACGGCGTTCTCCACCAGCGTCAGCAGCAGCCCAGGCGGCAGCGGCTCAGCGGCCAGCGCCGAGTCGACGGTGACTTCGCCCAGCACCCGGTTCTCCAGCCGGGCGCTGAGGATGGCCAGGTAGTGGCGCACGGCCTGCGCCTCTTCTTCCAGCGCTATGGTGGTGCGCCCGAGCAATTCGGTGCTGCGCCGCAGGAAGCCCGTGAGTTCGCGCAAGAGCGGGCCGGCACGCTCGTCGCGGCGGTCCACCCAGTGCTGCAGCGTGGCCAGCGTATTGAAGACAAAGTGAGGATGGATCTGCGCGTGCAGCAGCCGCAGGTCAGCCTCGGCGGCGGCGCGGGCGGCAGCATCACGCTCCGCCACCAGTTGCAGCCGAGCGAGTTGCTGATCGCGCGCCAAGCGGCCCGCGCGGGCGACGACGCTCACCACCAGCGCGGCCCCGACCACCACCGGCGCAAAGCCGTACAGCGCCGGTTTCAGCCGGCCTTGCCAGTCAAGCAGGCCGTCAACGCCATGCCGCAACAACCAGCCCACCATCACTCCCAGCGCCACGCCGCCGCCCGACTGCCAGAGCAGCCGGCTCAAGGTGACCTTGGGCGCCATCGCTGCTGCGGCCAGCACGATGGTGACGGCCACGCACCCGAGCGCAGCCAGGAGCAAGGCTGCGCCCCAGCCGGCGCCGCGACCCAGCAACCAGGTCACGGCCCCCGCGTAGACCAGCCACCACCCCACCCAGACGCCGGCCCCCCGGCGGGAGTAGAGGTAGATGTCGACCAGCTCGACCCGCTCTCGCAGGGCAGCGTCCTGCCGGCCGAGGCGCTCGTAGTAAGGCAGCGCCCAGCGGTAGTAGGCGCGCTGGAAGCGGTTGCCGTGGGCGAGGGGGTTGGGGGTGTCCATGGCCGGCACTCTAGGGGCGCTGCCGGCACGGCGGCGGCCACAGCGGGCGAAACGCCGTCGCACCCGCACGAAGCGCGTCGCGGCGCGCACGAGACGCGTCAGATGTCACGCCCGCGCGCGACGGCGGTGAACACGGCGGCCGGTCGCCGCCCTAGACTCCAATCGTTTTCAACCCTGAGGGCAAACCCGTCGAAAGGCGGGGACGCAAAGCTTCCGGCCTAACGCACTGCGGTGCCATGGCAGCGGGGCCGCCAAGACCGCCGGGTCTTGTCGGGCGTGGCCCTCGCCTGCACGAGATTCCGGCCATGCGCAGTTCCCCCGTCTCCTGGACCCTCAGCCTGCTGGCCTGTGCCGCCCTGACCGCCTGCGGCGGCGGTGCCGGCAACGACGCGCCCACCACCCAGACGCTGGCGGCGGACGCGCCGACGGCCTTCACGCTCAACGTGGCACTGGACGAGGCCTTGCCCGCCAGCGACGTCGAGGCCCTGCCCCAGTTCCACACCGCCGCCGTGCAGCTGGACGAACCGGTGGACGGCGCCGAGCCGCACCGTGCCGAGGCGGCAGCCGGCGTGGGCACGCGCGGCCTGACGCTGGCCGGGCTGGACGACGCGCTGCGCCCCCGCGCCCTGGCCGCCGGCACCGGCGAAGCCGCGCCGATGGCCACGACGACGACGGTCACCACCTACACGCCCGCGCAGATCCGCGCCGCCTACGGGCTGCCGGCGCTGGCCGGCGCCACGGCCGCACAGCTGGGCGCGGGCCAGACGATCTACATCGTCAACGCCAAGCACGACCCCAACATCGCCGCCGAGCTGGCCGCGTTCAACACCAAGTTCGGCCTGCCCGGCTGCACCACGCGCACGCTGGCCGCGAACGCCGCGCTGCCGCTGGCGGCGGCGTCAAAGACGAGTTGCGAGCTGGTCGTCGCCTACAGCTCGGGTGCCAACCTGACGGCCACCGCGCCGGCCTACGACAGCGGCTGGGCCACCGAGATCGCGCTGGACGTGCAGTGGGCCCATGCCACCGCGCCGCTGGCCCGGCTGGTGCTCATCGAGGCGCCGGACGCCGGCGTCGCCAGCCTGTCCAACGCCGTCGCGCTGGCCAACAAGATGGGGCCCGGCGTCGTCTCCATGAGCTTCGGTGCCGCCGAGGGCGTCTGGACGACGGCCTACGACGGCGTCTTCAACACCGCCGGCATGAGCTACCTGGCCGCCACCGGCGACAACGGTGCGGCGGTGTCGTGGCCGTCGGCGTCCAGCCGCGTGCTGGCCGTGGGCGGCACCACGCTGGCGTACAGCGGCAGCGGCGCGCGCAGCGAAACCACCTGGAGCGGCACCGGCGGCGGCACCAGCGCCTATGTGGCGCTGCCCAGCTACCAGAGCGGCAGCATCGCCGGCTACGCGCGCCGCGCGGTGGCCGACGTGGCCTTCAACGCCAACCCCAACTCGGGTCAGTACGTGGCCGTCATCTCGCCCGGCACGAGCGCGGTGCGCTGGATCAGCGCCGGCGGCACCAGCCTGTCCACGCCGCAATGGGCCGGCCTGCTGGCCGTGGCCAACGCACAGCGCGCCGCATCGGGCAAGGCGGCGCTGGGCCAGCCGCACGCGGCGCTCTACCAGCAGGTGGGCGCCGTGCCCACCGCCTATGCCGCCGCGTTCAAGGACGTGTCCACCGGCGCCAACGGCAGCTGCACCACCTGCACGGCCAAGGTCGGCTACGACACGCCCACCGGCTGGGGCACGCCCAACGCCACGGCGCTGTGGGCCAGCCTGGGCAACGCCGCCGCCGGCACGACCAGCACCACGGCCACCGCCAGCACGGCGCCCAAGCTCACCACCACCAGCCTCAGCGGCGTGGCCGGCAAGGCGCTGAGCGCCGGCATCGGCTACAGCGCGCCGGGCGCCACGTCGCTGGCCATCACCATCAGCGGCTCGCCCAGCGGCATGGCCTTCTCGGCCAGCAGCAGCGGCATCGCCGTCAGCTGGCCCAAGCCGGTGGCGGGCACCGTCAACCTGTCCATCACGCTGAAGGACAACCTGGGCCAAACCAGCACCGGCACCGTGGCCGTGAAGATCAGCGCCAGCTGACGCGCGCCACCAGCCCGCCGCCGTCGCGCGGCAGCAGCTGCAGCTCGGCCCCCTCGGCGCGCGCGATGCGCTCGACGATGGCCAGCCCCAGGCCCGAGCCCGGCACGCCACCCCGCGCGGCGTCGCCGCGCTGGAACGGCCGCTTGAGCGCCTCCACCCGTGCCGGCGCGATGCCAGGGCCACGGTCGCGCACCTCGATCCACGCCGCCCCCGCCATCTCGCCGCAGGCCAGCTCAAGGGGCGGCGCGCCATGCGTCTGCGCGTTGACGACCAGGTTCAGCACCAGGCGCCGCAGCGCCTGCGGCCGCGCCCGGCGGTGCACGGCCGGGCCGGGCGCCAGCGTGGGCTGCGGCAGGCCAGGCGCCAGCGCCAGCGTCTCGGCCAGAAATTCGCGCAGCTCGATGTCCACGGCCGGCAGGTCCTGCTCGGCCGGGTGCGACGCGCGCGCATAGTCCAGGAACTGCGTCAGCATGCCGTCCAGCCCGTGCAGGCTGCGGTCCAGCGTGTCCAGCAGCTCACGGTCGGCCTGGCCGGCCGGCATCGAATCGCGCAGCAGCTCGCTGGCCAGCCGGATCTTGGCCAGCGGCGTGCGCAGGTCGTGCGACAGGCCGGCCAGCATCAGCAGCCGCTCCTCCTCGTCGCGGGCCAGCGCGGCGGCCATGTCGTTGAAGCCGCGCGCCAGCGCCGCCGTCTCGGCAGGCCCGTCGGTGGGCAGCGCGAGCCGGCGCTGGCCTTCGCCGACGGCGCGCGTGGCGTCCACCAGCCGCGCCAGCGGCCGGTTGATGCGGCGCTGGATCAGCCACGCGCCCATCAGCGCCAGTGCGCCGCTGACGGCGCTGGCAATGATCCAGGTGCGCGCGAAACGGTGCGCCGGCTGCACGGACGGCACCACCAGCCAGAACGGCACGTCGGGCAGCTTCACGGCCAGCAGCCCGCTGGGCTCGCGGCGCCAGGCCAGCTCCGACGCCTGCAACCCCAGCTGCCCCGCCAGCTCGGCCAGGAAGCCGCGCTCCAGCAGCGTCGGCCGCGCACGGCGCTTCTCGTCCGGCCCCACCGCGGCGCGCGCGTTGAAGCGGGCGACGAAGCCGGCCCGCTGCTCCTGCGGCAGCAGGCTCAGGCCCTCGGCCACCGCCTGCAGGCCGCGCGCCGTGGCCTCGGCCGACTGCTTGAGCCGCGGCCGCGCGATGAACTGCCCGTAGGCCAGCGCATTGACGACCTGGCCCAGCACGATGAGCGCGACGATAAGCCACAGGTTGCGGCCGAACAGGGTGGACAGGCCCCAGGTCATCGCGCGTCGGGCTCGGGAATGAAGACGTAGCCGAGGCCCCACACCGTCTGGATGTGGCGCGGCGTGCCGGGGTCGGTCTCGACGAGGCGGCGCAGCCGCATGATCTGCACGTCCAGGCTGCGGTCGCTGACGCCATGGTCATCGCCGTGCGCCAGCGTCAGCAGCTTCTCGCGGCCCAGCGGCCGGTTGGGCTGGCTGGCCAACGCGCGCAGCAGCTGGAACTCGACGGTGCTGATCTCGACCCCCACGCCGTCGCGCTCCAGCCGGCGCTGGCTGGGGTAGAGCGTGAAGGGCCCGAAGTTCACCGCCGCCTCTCCGGCCGGGCCCAGGTGCGCGCCCAGCTGCTGCTGGCGGCGCACCATGGCCTGGAGGCGGGCCAGCAGCTCGCGCGGTGCGAACGGCTTGGTGAGGTAGTCGTCGGCGCCCATCTCCAGGCCCAGCACGCGGTCCACGAGGTCGCCGCGCGCGGTCAGCATCAGGATGGGAATGGTCTCGCCCTGCGCGCGCAGGCGCCGGCACAGCGACAGGCCGTCCTCGCCGGGCATCATCAGGTCCAGCACCAGCACGTCGAACCGCTCGCGCGCCAGCAGCTGCGCGGCCGCACCGGTATCGGGCACGGCGCGCACGCTGAGGCCATGCTCGGTCAGGTAGCGCTGCAGCAGGCCGCGCAGTTCGGCTTCGTCGTCGGCGATGAGGATACGGGTCATGCGGCGATGTTAGGGACGCCGCGCCGGGAAGCCGCCACGGAAATGGATGACAAACCGTTGCACCGCGGCGCCGGTGTCAGCGGCTGCAAGCAGTGCAACAACGCTTGCAACCTGCGCGGCGGCGCCGGCGGGCAGCATGGCGGCATGCCCTCCACCGCACACACCCTCCTCCTCCTGCTCGCCGGCACGCCGCTGTGGACGCAGGCCGCCCCCACGCCGGCGCAGCGGGCCGACGCGGCGCGGCTGACGGCCGAGGCGTCCGCCGCCTGCGTGGCCGCCCAGCCCTTCTACTGGGAGCTGGGCGACGCGACAAAGCCGCTGGCCAGCGGCCGGGCCGGCGACGGTGCGCCGGAGCGCGACACGCGGATGGCCATCGCGTCGGCGTCGAAGTGGCTGTACGGCGCCTTCGTCGCCGAGCGCCGCCAGGGGCAGCTGACGGCCGAGGACGTGAAGTTCCTGCACTTCCAGTCCGGCTACACGAACTACCGCGTGTGCCGGCGCGACCAGACCATCGCCGCCTGCCTGGAGAACCCGCTCAACGGCCGCGGCCGCCCGGACCCGGCCACAGAGAACCGTTTCGCCTACAACGGCGGCCACCTGCAGAAGCACGCTGTGCTGATGGGGCTGGGTTCACTGGGCCCCGCCGGCCTGGCCCAGGCGGTGCAGCAGGCGCTCGCACCCGCGCTGGGGGCCGACTGGCAGCTGAGCTACAGCCAGGCCATGCCGGCCGGCGGCGGCGTGACGAGCGCGGGCGACTACGCCCGCTTCCTGCGCGCGCTGCTGGACGGGCGGCTGCAGCTGGGCGCGCTGCTGGGCACGCAGGCCGTCTGTACGAGTCCGCAGGCCTGTCCGCGCGACGCGGTGAAGACGCCCATTCCGAGCGCCGAGCGCTGGCACTACAGCCTGGCCCACTGGGTGGAGGACGACCCGCAGATGGGCGACGGCGCGTTCAGCAGCCCCGGCGCGTTCGGCTTTTACCCGTGGATCAGCGCGGACAGGCGCTTCTACGGCCTGGTGGCCCGCGAGCAGCGCCACGGCGTGCTGAGCATGGACGCCGGCGAAAAGCCCGCGGTGGCGTCGGTGGGCTGCGGCCGGCAGATCCGCGCGGCGTGGCTGGATGGCCAGCCGCGCCGCTGAACCTTCATCCACAAGGACGCGCTATGCACCTCCGATCCCTGTCCGCACTGGCGCTGGCCGCCACGCTGGCCGCCTGCGGTGGCGGCGGCGACAACCCCGCCCCCACGCCGCCGCCCACGGCGACCGACCAGCTCGTGGCCACCACCGTGGCGGGCTTCCCGCATGCGGTCAACGTCTACCGCACGGCCGGCGCCACGCGCGCCATCGTGCTGCTGCACGGCGGCGCCGGTGACCTGAACGCGGTGGCCTACCAGGTGGGGCTGAACGGCAGCGCCACCACGACGAGCGCGGCGTCCATCAACTGGGCCTGGCTGCACGCCCACCAGGTGACGCTGGTCGTCCCGCAGGGCCAGCACATCGCCAGCAACCCGGGTGCGACAACGTGGAGCAACCACGCGATGACGTCGGGGCAGGACGACAAGGCCTTCCTGCAGGCGCTGGCGGCCCAGGTGCGCAGCGAGTACGGCCTCGCCGACATCACGCTGATGGGGCACTCGATGGGCGGCGTGATGACCAACCGCATGTGGTGCGAATCCGCCGCCACGTTCAACCGTTATGTGTCGCTGGCCGGGCCGGCGTCGTCCGCGTTCGGCCAGCCCGCCACGCCGTGCGCGCCGGGCAGCGCCGCGCCGCCCTACCTGGGCATCATCGGCGACGGCGACAGCGTCATGCAGACCGCCGGCGCCTGGGACGCCGCCACGTGGACGGTGAACCCGGCCGTGGTGGCGTCATCGCGCGAAGCCTGGGTGAATGCGGTCGTGCTCGGCGAATTCCGCCAGCAGCAGGTGCGCACGGCGCTGGCCTGCGGCGGCACGCTGGACGCCGCCGCCTTCACCAGCGCCGGCAACGTGGACACCTGGCAGAGCTGCGGCGGCAGGCTGTTGCTGCAGCGGGTGCGCGGCGCCGACCACGGCGTGGCCTCGCTGGATGCGCGGATGGGGACGACGTCCACCACCGATGTGATGGACGCCGTCATGGCGTTTGTGGCGGCGCACTGACTCGACCCAGCGCGCCCCCGGCGTCATCGCGCCTTCAAACGCCGTTCCCAACCGGCAAAGCCTCAGCGAACGACGCGGTCGGTTTCCAGCGCGACGCGGTCGACGCTGCCGTCGCCGTTGCGGAACATGCGCACGCGGCGCATGCCGTCGGGGCTGACGAGCAGTTCGTTGCTCTGGGCGGTCCAGGCTTCGAGCGGGCTCTCGTCGAGGCCGACACCCACGCGGCGCGCGCCGACGTGGACCCTGAGCGTGCGGCCGTCGTCCAGCAGGTACTCGCCCTGGGCTAGGCGCAGCATGGAGCGGGCGGCTTCCGCCGGGACGGTGGGTTCCTGGGCGCTCGCGGGCGCGGTCAGCGAGAGGGTGGCGAGCAGGGCGGCCGACAGCGTGAGCGGGCGCAGGTTCCAGGTCTTCATGGTGGGGTACTCCTTGGGTTTCCCGAGGCCAGTCGCCTCGGCACAAACCCTAGTGCAAAGCCCGTGCCAGCTTTAAAACCCGCGGGGCCTGCCAACACGACGGCAACGGGTCGCGTTGCCGTCGTGTTGGCAGGCCCCAACCCGCCCCTATCCTCAATTTGTGCCCCAGCTTCGGGCCGGGCCGCGCCGTCTCAGGGCCTGGCGCCTCGCGATGGCGCCCGGCGGCGCCACCAGGCGACCCCGGCGCCCAGCAGCGCGACGACGGCCAGCCCGGTCGATTCGGGCTCGGGCACGGTGTTGACGACGACGTTGTCCAGCGAGATGTAGCCGAAGCCGCGGCCACCGCTGATACTGGCGCCCAGCACGTCCTGGCCGATGACCAGCGTGCTGTAGCTGCGGTCCAGCACGGCGCTGACGCTGCCGGTGCCGCCGCCCACCAGTTGGTAGGTGACGGTGATGGTGCTGCCCACGTCGATGTCGGGCACGTACCAGGACAGGCCCAGGTCCAGCCGGTCCAGGTAGAACGCGCTGCCGTCGGTGGCGGCGATGGACAACGGGTCGCTGCCGTACAGCAGCGTGGGCGTGCCGTTGAAGGCGCCGGGCAGCGGCAGCCCGTCCAGGTCCGTCGGCGGCCGGTCTTCAACGCCGACACAGTCCGCGCAGGGCGCCGAGAAGCGCAAGCCGTCGGTCTCGATGCTGCCGGAGTAGGCGTAGCGCGGCGCGTAGCTGTCGAAAGTGACGACGGCCGCCGATGCCGGGCCGAGGGCCGCGGCCAGCAGCAGCGAGGCGAGGATGCGCATGGAATGTCTCCGGCGGTCTTGTTCTGGAAGGCCCGCCCATGCTGCCAGCACCATCGAGCGGCAAGATGACGGCACCCCGCGTTCGCGGGGCTGCGATTCTTGGGGGGTCGGCGCTCCCGCTACAGCCCGGCGATCAGCGTCGCCACCTCGGCGGCCGAGCGCACGCCCAGCTTGGCGAACACGCGGGCGCGGTGCACTTCCACGGTGCGGATGGACACGTGCAGCTCGTCGGCAATGATCTTGTTGAGCTTGCCGGCGGCCACGCGGGTCATGACCTCGCGTTCGCGCTCGGTCAGGCTGGCCAGCCGCGCGGACCGCTCGGCGGCCTGCGCGCCCTCGGCCTGCATCGCGGCGTCCACCGCCAGCGCCTGCTCGATGCGGTCGGCCAGCGCGTTGTCGCTGTAGGGCTTCTCCAGGAAGTCGAACGCGCCCTTCTTCAGCGCCTCCACCACCATCGGGATGTCGCCATGCCCGGTCAGGAACAGCACCGGGTTCTTCAGCCGGCGCGCCAGCAGCTCGTCGTGCAGCCGGGGGCCGGACATGGGCTCCATGCGCACGTCCAGCAGGAAGATGCCGCGCGGCGGCGTGCGCTCCACGTCCAGCGCGTCCAGCAGCGCGGGGCCGCTGGCGAAGGTGCGCACGTCCAGCCCGCGCGAGCGCATCAGGAAGGCGAGCGCGTCGCGCACGCCCGGGTCGTCGTCGACGAGGTGGATGGTGCCCATCCGTGGCTCAGGCATTGGCGACCTCCTGGCTGAGGGGAAGACTGAATGAGAACAGCGCGCCACCGCCCACAGCTTCCTCGGCATCGAGCACGCCCTGATGGGCCTCGACGATGGAGCGGCAGATGGCCAGGCCCATGCCCATGCCGTCGGCCTTGGTGGAATAGAACGGCGCGCACAGCTGCTCGATGCGCCGGCCGGCCAGACCGGGGCCGTTGTCGCGCACGTCGACGCGCACGAACTCGCCGGCCACATGGCTGCTGACGGCGATGCGGCGGCCGCCGGCTTCGGGCGGGCGCGCCTGCAGCGCGTCCGCCGCGTTGCGCACCAGGTTGATGACGACCTGCTCGATGAGCACCGCATCGGCCAGCACCGCCGGCACGCTGGCGGCAAGGTGCTGCTCCAGCGCGACGCCGCGGCGCTGCAGGTCGCGCCGCAGCAGCTCCAGCGCGGCGCTGATGACGTCGTTGACGTCGCAGGGCTCGTGGCGCGGCTCGCGCCGCGTCAGGAACTCGCGGATGCGCGCGACGATGCGGCCGGCGTGCTCCGCCTGTTGGCCCAGGCGCTGCAGCGCGCCCAGCACCAGCTCGTCGCTCACGCCCAGCTTGGCCAGCGAGTTGGCGATGCCGGCGTTGTAGCTGGCGATGGCCGTCAGCGGCTGGTTCAGCTCGTGGGCCAGCGTGGAGGCCACCTCGCCCAGCATCGTCAGCCGCGCGTTGTGCGCCAGCGTCTCGACCTCGCGGCGCTCGCGCTCCTCCAGCCGTTTGCGCTCGGTGATGTCCAGGATGGACCCCATCCAGCCGATCTGCCGGCCGCTGGCATCCACCAGCGGCGACTCGAACACCATCACGTCCACCATGCGGCCCGAGCTGTGCTGCCAGCGCGCCTCGAAGCCCTCGCGCGGCGCGCCGCCGGCGAGGTTGCGGCGGTTGCGCTCGGTCAGCTCGTCCAGCGAATCGGGCGGCCAGTAGGGCATGGGCGGCAGCTGGCCCAGCATCTGCTCGGCCGGCACGCCCACCATCTCGCAGAAGGTGCGGTTCACGTACAGCAGCCGGCCGTCGAAGTCGCGCGCGCGCAGCGCGACCAGCGCCGAGTCCTCCATCGCGCGGCGCCACGCGGCCTCGGTGCGCCAGGCGCCCTCGGCGCGCTGCACGTGGCGCATCTGGCGGCGCAGCAGCCAGCTGGCCACGGCAATGGCCGGCAGGAAGCCGGCCACCAGCACCCAGGCCAGCGGCCGCATGCCGTCGGGCACGGGCTCGCGCAGCGTCAGCTCCAGCGCGGCGTCGGTCAGCGTGGCGTCGGTCAGCGGGCTGGCGCGCAGCGGGCCGGTCAGCGCGACGCGGTAGCTGGGCCGCGGCCCCTGGGCGGCGCGCAGCGGCGACTCGGTGCTGGAGGCAATCACCTGGTCGGCGCTGTCCACCAGCTGCAGGTCGTACTTGCGCGCCAGCCACCACGGCACGCCGCGCTTGAGCAGCAGCGCCGGCGCGTAGCGCACCACCAGCACGCCGTCCGGCGCCACCGGCGCGGTCATGTGCAGCGACAGGCCATCCTCGTAGCGGTTGGCGCCGGGTTCGGCCGGCACCTCGGCCAGCACGCGGTTGCGGCCGTCCAGCCACGTGACGGACAGCCACAGCCGCCGCAGCCCGGCGTTGACCTCCGGGTGCGCCGCCAGCGCCGCCTCGCTGGGCGCCACGCCGGCCAGCGCGTCGGCGAGGTGGCGCAGGTGGGCCTGCTCCTCGTCGATGCGGGCGCGCAGCTGGACCTCGGTGCTGAGCGCGTCGGAAATCAGCGTCTGGCGCTGCACCTCCTGCTCCTCGACGCCGTTGGCGCGCACCCACGCCAGCACGCCGCCCACGAAAATGAGCGACAGCAGCAGCGGCGCCAGCCACAGGCCGCGGATCAGGAACCTTCGCACCGTCATGACGCGCAGTCTAAGAACCCCCGGGCCCGCCGGGCATGTGGAACTCCACAGCCCGGCCCCGCCCACCGCCCCGCAGAATCGCGCCCACAAGAATCAGGAGACCGCCATGCCCCTGCGCCGCCTCGTGCTTGCCGCCGCGCTGGTCCTGCCCGTGGCCGGCCAGGCCCAGGGCCCCATCGTCATCAAGTTCAGCCATGTCGTCGCGCCGGAGACGCCCAAGGGCAAGGCGGCGCAGCGGTTCAAGGAGCTGGCCGAGGCGCGCACCGGCGGGCGCGTGCGCGTGGAGGTCTACCCGAACAGCCAGCTCTACAAGGACAAGGAAGAGATGGAGGCGCTGCAGCTGGGCAGCGTGCAGATGCTGGCGCCGTCGCTGGCCAAGTTCGGGCCGCTGGGCGTGAAGGAGTTCGAGGTCTTCGACCTGCCCTACCTGTTCAAGGACACGGCCGCCTTCCACGCCGTCACCGAGGGGCCGCTGGGCACCGAGCTGCTCCGCAAGCTGGAGCCCAAGGGCATACGCGGGCTGGCCTACTGGGACAACGGGTTCCAGATCATGAGCGCCAACCGGCCGCTGCGCCAGGTGGGCGACTTCAGGGGGCTGAAGATGCGCATCCAGGCCAGCAAGGTGCTGGACGCGCAGATGCGCGCTTTGGGCGCCGTGCCGCAGGTGATGGCCTTCAGCGAGCTGTACCAGGCGTTGCAGACCGGCCTCGTCGACGGCACCGAGGGCGTGCCGAGCAACTACTACACGCAGAAGATCTTCGAGGTGCAGAAACACATGACGCTGTCCAACCACGGCCACCTGGCCTACGCGGTCATCGTCAACAAGAAGTTCTGGGACGGCCTGCCCGCGGACGTTCGCGCGCCGCTGGAGGCGGCCGTGCGCGAGACGGCGGTCTACGCGAACGCGATCGCGAGCAAGGAGAACGCCGCCGCGCTGCAGGCCATCCAGGCCAGCGGCCGCACGCAGCTCCACACGCCCACGCCGGCCGAGGCCAACACGTGGAAGAAGGCGCTGATGCCCGTGCACCAGGCGATGGAGCAGCGCGTGGGCAAGGCCACCATCGCCGCGGCCTACCGGGCGGCGGGCTTCGTCGCACCTGACTAGGGCCTGCGCGCGCCACGGCACGCAACTTGCACTGCCCCGGGGCATGGACACGCCCCCCTTCCCCCTGCCGGGCCTGCGCGTGCTGCTGGCCGACGCCGGCCAGCGCCGCAGCCCGGTGCTGCGTTTTGAACTGATCCGGCTGCGCTGCCAGCTCGTCGACGTGCTGGACCTCGTGGCCGAACCCGAGGCGCTGGCGCGCTCGCTGCAGCGGCCCGCGCCGGAGCTGCTGCTGATCGACTGCGAGCAGCCCACAGCGGGCCTGCTGGCCCAGCTGGCGCAGCTGAACACGCAGCGCCCCCGGCCCGTGCTGCTGGTGGCCGAGCAGATGACGCCCGAGCAGATGCGTGCCGCGCTGCACGCGGGCGCCAGCGCCCTGCAGCCGGCCGGCCTGCCGCCGCAGCGGCTGGGTGCGCTGCTGCAGCTGGCGGTGGCGCGCTTCGAGCACGACCAGGCGCTGCGCACCGAGCTGCGCCAGACGCAGACCCAGCTGGCCGAGCGCAAGCTCGTCGAGCGCGCCCGCGGCATCCTGATGCGCGAGCAGGGGCTAGACGAAGAGGCCGCCTTCCAGCGCCTGCGCCAGCTCGCCATGACGGGCGGGCAGACGATGGCCAGCGTCGCCTCCCGCCTCATCGACGCCGACCAGCTGCTGCGCCCGCGCCAGTAGCCCACCCGTTGCCGCGCACCGCGATTGCGCCCCGTCTCCGCCTTGGGGCGCCGCGCACCAACAAGCACTCGAACCGCATGCACCGGCGCCGCGCAAACCGCACGCCGGCGCCGCTGCATTGCGCCAAGCCCGTGCAGCAGCGTGCCGGAATCCGCCTGCCGGAGCTGGCACGCAATCTGCTGTAAGCGGTGTGAGGCCTGCAATGGCGCAGACCTCTCGGGCCGGCCGGCTGTGAATCGGCCGGCACTTCGGGACAACGGCGTCCGACCTCCCCCATTGCGTCTTCGCTGCACGGCAGCGCGGGCGGAGCGTGGCCGCGACGGCGTTGAGCCCAGCATGACTCAGGAGCCCGTGATGACCGCCTTCGATAACTCGACGACCACGCCCAACCCGCAGCGCCGCCACCTGCTCGCCGCGGCCGCCGCCCTGCCCTTCGCAGGCCTTGCCGGCGGCGCCTGGGCCCAAGGCTCGGACAAGCCGGAGAAGGAAGAGGTGCGCATCGGCTTCATCCCGCTGACCGACTGCGCCAGCGTCGTCATGGCCTCGGTGCTGGGCTTCGACAAGAAGTACGGCATCAAGATCATCCCCACCAAGGAAGCCTCCTGGGCGGGCGTGCGCGACAAGCTCGTCAACGGCGAGCTGGACATGGCCCACGTGCTCTACGGCCTGATCTACGGCGTGCACCTGGGTGTGGCCGGCCCCAAGAAGGACATGGCCGTGCTGATGACGCTGAACCGCAACGGCCAGGCCATCACGCTGTCCAAGAAGCTGGCCGACGCCGGCGCGGTGGACGGCGCGTCGCTGGCCAAGGTGATGGCCAAGGACAAGCGCGACTACACCTTCGCGCAGACCTTCCCCACCGGCACGCACGCCATGTGGCTGAACTACTGGTTGGCCGCGCACGGCATCAACCCGCAGAAGGACAGCAAGGTCATCACCGTGCCGCCGCCGCAGATGGTGGCCAACATGCGCGTGGGCAACATGGACGGCTACTGCGTGGGCGAGCCCTGGGGCCACCGCGCCATCATCGACGGCATCGGCATCACCGCCACCACCACGCAGGACATCTGGCCCGACCACCCCGAGAAGGTGCTGGGCACCACCGGTGACTTCGTCAAGAAGTACCCCAACACCGCCCGCGCCGTGATCATGGCCATCCTGGAGGCCAGCCGCTGGATCGACGCCGGGCTGTCCAACAAGAACAAGATGGCCGAGACGATCGCCGACAAGGCCTACGTCAACACCGGCGTGGACGCCATCAACCAGCGCATCCTGGGCCGCTACCAGAACGGCCTGGGCAAGACCTGGGACGACCCGCGCCACATGAAGTTCTTCGACGACGGTGCGGTGAACTTCCCGTACCTCTCCGACGGCATGTGGTTCCTGACCCAGCACAAGCGCTGGGGCCTGCTGAAGGACCACCCCGACTACCTCGGCACCGCCAAGGCCATCAACCAGACGGCGCTCTACAGCCAGGCCGCCAGCGCGCTGAAGATCAGCGTGCCCAAGGACCCGATGCGCAGCTCCAAGCTGCTGGACGGCGTCGTCTGGGACGGCAAGGACCCCGCCAAGTACGCCGACAGCTTCAAGGTAAAGGCCTGATCATGGTTTCCGCAGTCTTCCACTCTCCGCGTGAGGCCCATGCGGCTTCTTCCGCGACACCATCGGCCAGCCGTCCGGCGGCCGCCAACGAGGCCGCGATGCCGGCCGAGACGGCAACCGCCAAGCCCAAGCGCGCGCCCTACGACTGGCGCGGGCTGGCATTGAAGGTACTGCCGCCGGTCATCAGCATCGCGCTGCTGGTGGGTCTGTGGGGCCTGGCGACGATGAAGGGCGGCGGCAGCTTCCCGACGCCGGCCGCCACCTTCGACGCCGCCGTCAAGCTGTTCTCCGATCCGTTCTACCGCAACGGCCCCAATGACCAGGGCATAGGGTGGAACATCCTGAACTCGCTGGGCCGCGTGGGCATGGGCTTCGGCCTGGCCGCGCTGGTGGGCATCCCGCTGGGCTTCATCATCGGCCGCTTCGAGTTCGCCAACCGCATGGTGTCGCCGCTGATCGCGCTGCTCAAGCCGGTGTCGCCGCTGGCCTGGCTGCCCATCGGGCTGCTGGCCTTCAAGAGCGCCAATCCGGCCGCGATCTGGACTATCTTCATCTGCTCGATCTGGCCCATGGTCGTGAACACCGCCGTCGGTGTCCAGCGCGTGCCGAGCGACTACCTGAACGTCGCCCGCGTACTCAAGCTCAGCGAGTGGAAGGTCATCACCCGCATCCTGCTGCCCTCGGTGCTGCCTTATGTGCTGACCGGCGTGCGCCTGTCGGTGGGCACGGCCTGGCTGGTCATCGTCGCGGCCGAGATGCTGACGGGCGGCGTGGGCATCGGCTTCTGGGTCTGGGACGAGTGGAACAACCTCAACGTCGCCCACATCATCATCGCCATCGTCGTCATCGGTACCGTCGGGCTGCTGCTCGAATGGATGCTGATGGCTCTCGCCAAGCACTTCACCTTCGAGGACTGACGCCATGACCAAGCCGTTCATTCAGGTTCAAGACGCCGAGATGGTCTTCAGCACCCGCAAGGGAAAATTCCATGCGCTGCAGAACGTCAACCTCGACGTGCAGCGCGGCGAGTTCATCACGCTGATCGGCCACTCGGGCTGCGGCAAGTCCACGCTGCTCAACCTCATCGCCGGCCTGCTGACGCCTACCGAGGGCGCACTGATCTGCGATGGCCGCGAGATCGCCGCGCCCGGCCCCGAGCGCGCCGTCGTGTTCCAGAACCACTCGCTGCTGCCGTGGCTCTCCTGCCTGGACAACGTGCTGCTGGCCGTCGAGTCCGTCTTTGGCGGCAAGGAAAGCGCGGCCCAGCTGAAGGTGCGCGCGCGCGCCGCGCTGGAGCTGGTGGGCATGAGCCACGCGCTGCACAAGCGGCCGCACGAGATCTCCGGCGGTATGAAGCAGCGCGTGGGCATCGCCCGGGCGCTGGCCATGGAGCCCAAGGTGCTGCTGATGGACGAACCCTTCGGCGCGCTGGACGCGCTGACCCGCGCCAAGCTGCAGGACGAGCTGCTGAAGATCGTCGCGCGCACGCAGAGCACCGTCGTCATGGTCACGCACGATGTCGACGAAGCCGTGCTGCTGAGCGACCGCATCGTCATGATGACCAACGGCCCGGCCGCGACCATCGGTGAGATCCTCAGCGTCGGCATCCCCCGCCCGCGCGTGCGCGTCGAGCTGGCCGAGGACCCGCGCTACGTGGCCGCGCGCAAGGAAGTCATCGACTTCCTCTACACGCGCCATGCTCACGTCGAGCAGGCGGCCTGACCGATCATGCCGAAGTAACGCTTGAACGACTGGTCGACCGCGGCGCGGCCGCGGCCGATGATGTTCAGGCCCCAGGTGAAGCCGTAGACGTCGTCGAACTGGACGCCGCGCAGCCGCGCCTGCGTCTCGCGCACCAGCACCGGCCGCGCCAGCACGTGGTTGGGCACGCTGTACATGAAGCTGACGTGGCGGCGGTCCTGCGTCACGTGTAGCGAGTCGCCCGCCAGCAGCACCGCGCGCTGCGGGCCCTGCCAGTGCAGCACGGCGCTGCCGGGGAAGTGGCCGGGGCAGCGCAGCAGCGTGGCGCCGCGCCCGAGGTCCAGCGTGTCGCCACGCCAAAACTCCACCCAGCGCGAGCCACGGCTGACCCACTCGCGGTCGTTCTCGTGCACATAGATGGGCACGCCGCCCAGCGCGTCGCTCCAGCGCACCATGGCCGCGTAGAAGTGCGGGTGCGAGATGCAGATGCGGTCCACACCGCCGCGCTGCTTCAGTGCCGCCACCGCCTCTGGCGTGACGAGCGCCGTGCTCTCCCACAGCACGCCGGCCTCGGGCAGGTGCAGCGCGCGCTGCGGGATCGCGAAGGTGGGCGACATGCCGATGCCGAACAGCCCCTGATCCATCTCCAGCCGGTTGCGGTGCGTGGTGGACAGCTCCTCGTGCGTCGTCCAGGCCTGGCCCTGCCAGCCCACGTACTGGCGTTCGTCGGTGCAGATGGCGCACAGCGCCGGCGGACGGGGGCTGTCTTCGTGTTCACTGCCGCAGGTGCGGCACATGAAGTGGGGCATCGGTCGCTTTCGTGATTCGAGGCCGCCAGCGTAGGCAGGCCGGCGCTTGCGTCACAGAGCCAAGTCCGGCAATTCAGAGAGTGCCAAGCACATCGGCCAGGCGTCGCACCGCCTCCGGAATGCGCGCAGCGTCGATGGCGCCGTAGCCCAGCACCAAGCCGTCTGCGCCGCCGGCGGCCAGCCGGTAGCGGCTCAGCGGCTCCACGCCGACGCCGGCGTCCCACGCGCGCCGCGCCAGTTCGCTGCAGTCCACCGGCAGCGCGACCGCCAGGTGCAAGCCGGCGATGGCGGGGTACACGTCGGCCTGCGCGCCGAGGTGGCGCCGCAGGCTGTGCTCCAGCACGCGCCGCCGCTCGGCGTACTCGCCGCGCATGCGCCGCACGTGGCGCAGCAGATGGCCTTCGGCGATGAAATCCGCCACGGCCATCTGCTGCAGCGCCGGCGCGCTGAAGTCCAGCGCCTGCCGGGCCGTGATGAGCGCCTCGCGCGCCCAAGCCGGCGCGACGATGAACCCCAGGCGCAGCGCCGGCAGCATGCTCTTGGACAGCGTGCCGACGTAGAACACGCGGCCATCACGGTCCAGCGTCTTCAGCGCGTCCAGCGGCCGCGGCGTGAAGCGGAACTCACCGTCGTAGTCGTCCTCGACGATGACGGCCTGCTCGCGCGCCGCCCAGTTCAGCAGTTCGCGCCGCCGCGCCAGCGACAGCGCCACGCCGAGCGGGAACTGGTGCGACGGCGTCACGCAGACGATGCGCGCGCCGGCCGGCAGCGCGTCGACGATCAGGCCGTCGCGATCCACCGGCACCGGTGCCAGCCTTGCGCCGGAGGCGGCCAGCGCGGCGCGCAGCGGCGGGTAGCCGGGGTCTTCCACGGCGGCCAGCGTCTGCACCGGCGTGACGAGCACGCGCGCGATCAGGTCGAAGGCCTGCTGAGCGCCGGCCGTGATGACGATGTCCTCCGCCGTGCAGGCCACGGCGCGCGACGACGACACGTGCTTCGCAATCGCCTCGCGCAGCGCCAGCAGGCCTTGCGGGCGCGGGTAGCTCGCCGTCCGGCGCGCCAGCCCCTGCAGCGCACGCGTCTGCAGGCGGCGCAGCACGTCGAACGGGAAGCTCGCGATGTCCGGCGTGCCGGTCATGAAGCGCAACGCCGGCCGCGGCCCGGTGGGCATGGCCCACGGCAGCGGCGCGATCTCGCCGCGCAGCCAGGGGCTGTCGGCCCACGGCGCGACGCTGGCGCGGTCCGACACGGCCACCGCGGCACGGGGCAGCTCCGCGACGAAACTGCCGCCCGCACCGCGCGACTCCAGCCAGCCTTCGGATGCCAGCAGCTCGTAGGCCGCCACCGCCGTGTTGCGCGACACGCCCACCTGCGCCGCCAGCTCGCGCGACGACGGCAGCCGCAGCCCCGGCGCGAGGCGGCCGCTGGCGATGGCCTCGCGCAGCGCTGTGTGCAGGCTGGCCAGGCGCGAGCCGCGCGCGGCGATGTGCAGATCGAGTTCGAGGCTTGGAACCATGCGTTGCAGCCGACGTGACGCGTCGGCGGACTCCCAGGTCGGGCACTCTAGCGGGGCTGGCACGGGTATCCGACGGCCGGCCCCATGACGCGCGGCCGGCGCTTGGCCCCCTGGCTTTCGGCCTGCTTGGCTCTTTGATCCCACGCTGCGCGCGGGCACGCTGCAGGGCTCACGAACACCGCCCCGCCATGCCCAACCTGATCACGCCCCTGGACGGGCTGCAGCCCCACGTCCACCCCCACGTCACGGCCGCGCTGCAGCGCGCCGGCCTGGACACCTGGATGCCCGAGGGCGACGGCAAGTGGTCCCTGCCGCTGCAGTTCCTGCCCGACGGGGGCTGGGTCGAGCTGATGCGCCTCGTGCCCGGCACGGCGCTGACGCTGCACCGCCACCACGGCGAAGTGCATGGCCTGAACCTGCAGGGCCGCCGCCGGCTCGACGACGGCCGGGTCATCGGGCCGGGCGACTACGTTTTCGAGCCGGACGGCAACGTCGACAGCTGGGCCGCCGTGGGCGACGAGGTGCTGGTGCTGCACGTCGTCGTGCGCGGCGATGTGGACTACGTCGACCGCAACGGCCACGTGCAAAAGCGCATCACGACAGCCGGCCGTCTCGCCGACTACCGCGCGTTCTGCGCCGCGCGCGGCCTGTCGCCGCGGCTGGGCTGACGCGCTGTGAACGTTCAGGCCGGCATCAGCGCCACCGCATCGACGCCCGCGGCCAGTCGCCTCGGGCAGGCCGGGTCCGTCACGGCACGCCACACCGCCTCGGCCACGTCCGGCGCTTGCGTCACGGCGTCGGCCGGCTGCTGCGCCCAGTCGGCGAACACGGCGCCGGCCAGCTCGGCATAGGCCGGCGGGATGCTGCCGGCCATGCGCGAGCGCGCGTTTTCGCCGAAACGCGTCGTTGGCGCGCGGCCCGGCAGCACGAGCGTCGCGCGCACGCCGAACGGCGCCAGCTCCAGCGCCAGCGACTCGGTGAACGCGTTCACCGCCGCCTTGCTCGCCGTGTAGACGGCCAGCAGTGGTAGCGACTTCAGCGTCACGCTGGACGTCACGTTGACGACGACGCCGGCGCGGCGCTCGCGCATCTGCGGCAGCACGGCCTGCGTCACGGCCATCGTGCCGAAGGTGTTGGTCTCGAAGAGCTCGCGCACCTGCGCCATCGGGATGCCCTCCAGCGCGCCCAGCAGGCCGATGCCGGCGTTGTTGACCAGCGCATCGACGGGGCCGGCCGCGGCGAGGCAGCTACGGATGCTGGCGGCGTCGGTGACGTCCAGCGGCAGCACGCGCAGCCGCTCGCTGCGCGGCAATGCGTCGTCGCGCGGCGTGCGCATGGTCGCGACGACCTGCCAGCCGCGGTCGAGAAAGAGGCGGGCCGTCTCGAGCCCGAAGCCGGACGAGCAGCCGGTGATCAGCACGGTTTTCATGGCGAACTCCTGTTGGATGGGAAGGCCTCACGATAGGAGTCCATGACAGGACTTACTACAATTCAAAGTCCAATAAACATTGGCATTCGTCCTGTCGTGATCGATCCCCTGACCGAGGTCGTCGGCCTGCTGCAGCCGGGCGCGCGCTTCTCCAAGGTCGTCGCTGGCGCGGGCCGGTGGCGGGTGCGCCGCGCCGAGGCCGGGCTGCCGTTCTATGCCGTCGTGCTGGAGGGCGGCTGCCAGCTCAGCGTCGACGGGCAGGCACCACTGGCGCTGCAGGCGGGCGACTTCGCGCTCGTGCCGGCGGCCCGACCGTTCACGAACAGCAGCGCCGTGGCGCCTGCGACCGATCTGCCCGACACGCTGCCCGTCCAGCTGCCCAACGGCACCTACCGCGTCGGCGATGCGGATGCGCCGCCCGACGTGCGGCTGCTGGTGGGCCACTGCAGCTTCGGCTCGCCGGATGCGGCGCTGCTGGTGTCGCTGCTGCCGCAGCTGGTGCATGTGCGCGGCGAACCGCGGCTGACGGCGCTGGTGCAGCTGCTCATCGACGAGACCCGCCAGCAGCGCCCCGGGCGCGAGGAAGTGCTGGCCCGGCTGCTGGAGGTGCTGCTGATCGAGGCGCTGCGCTCGGCGCCCGGCACCGCGGCGTCGCCGGGCCTGGTGCGCGGGCTGGCCGACGCGCGCCTGGCCGCCGCGCTGCGCGGCGTCCACGAGCAGCCGGCGCGGGCGTGGACGGTGGCGTCACTGGCCAGGGAAGCGGCGCTGTCGCGCTCGGCCTTCTTCGAGCGCTTCAGCCGCGCCGTCGGCATGGCGCCGATGAGCTATCTGCTGGCCTGGCGCATGGCCTTGGCGCGGCGCCTGCTGCGCGACGAGTGCCTGGGCGTGGCCGGCGTGGCCGAGCGGGTGGGCTACAGCTCGGCCAGCACGTTCAGCGTGGCGTTCACGCGCTACGTGGGGCAGCCACCGGCGCGGTATGCGCGGTCGGCCTAGAAAACGACTTCCGCCCGCAGCCCGCCCTGGGCCCGGTTGCTGAGCACCAGCGCCGCACCCTGCCGCCGCACCAGTTGCTGGGCGATGTACAGCCCCAACCCGGTGCCGCCGGTCTCGCGGTTGCGCGAGCCTTCGACGCGACGGAACGGCTGGCGCACGCGCTCCAGCTCGGCCTCGGGGATGCCGGGGCCGTCGTCCTCCACCACCAGCCGCGTCACGCCGCCGCCCAGCTCCACGCTGACGCGCGCGTTGCCGGCGTAGCGCAGCGCATTGCCGACGAGGTTGTCGACGACGCGGCGCAAGGCGATCGGGTCGGCCGTGACGACGGCCGCCGGGCCGCTGAAGCTGACGGCGGCACCGGTCTCGGCCAGGTCGTCCACCGCCGACTGCGCCAGCGCCGACAGGTCCACGCGCTGCGCCTGGGCCGCCTCGGCGGGGCGGAACACCTCGATGACGCTCTCGACGAGGTGGTTCATCTCGCGCAGGTCCTCGATGCAGCGCTCACGCACTCTGGGCTCCACGTCGCCCGTCTCGAGCCGCAGCCGCATGCGCGTCAGCGGCGTGCGCAGGTCGTGCGAGATGGCCGCGATCATCAGCCCGCGCTCCTCGAACTGACCGCTCAGCTCGGCGGCCATGCGGTTGAACACGACAGCGGCATCGCGCACCTCGCGCGTGCCCTCGTCCTCGGCCAGCGCGGGCGCCGCCCGGCCGCGGGCCAGCGCCGGCGTCAGCTGCTGTGCGGCGCTGACCAGCCGCCGCACGGGCCCGGCCAGCCAGCGCGACCCCCACCACGCCGCCAGCGCGATGACCAGCAGCCGCACGCCGTAGTCGATGAGCCGGCTGTGCCACGGCAGCGACGGCGGCAGCGACGGGAACGTCGGCACATGGGACGGCATGGCGGCGCCGGGGTCGCCGGGCGGGCGCCGCATGGGCGGCGGCCCGGCGTCGAAGTCATCGTGCGGGGGCGGCCCGCCGGGGCCGAAGCCGCGCTCGGCATGCTGCGGCGGGCCGGGCCGGCGGCCGTCGTGCCCCTGCCAGCCCTGCGAAACCACGCTCCAGGCCACGAAATGGCTCAGCGCCAGCGCCGCCCACATCAGCAGGAACAGCCGCAGTCCCAGGCTGTCCCAGGACTTCAGCTTGCTCAGCACGGGCTCACCTCGGCGTCGAACAGATAGCCCTCGCCGCGCACGGTGCGGATCAGCGCCGGCTCGCGCGCGGTGTCGCCCAGCTTGGCGCGCAGACGCGACACCGCCAGGTCGATGCTGCGGTCGTTGACCTCCACACCGGGGGCCCGGGTCAGTTCGATGAGCTGGTCGCGGCTGAGCACGCGGCCCGGCCGCTGCACGAAGGCGGCCAGCAGCCGGAACTCGGCGCTGGACAGCGCGATGCCCACGTCGTCGGCGTTGACGAGCTGGCGCGTCATGCGGTCAAAGCGCCAGCGGCCGAAGCGCAGCAGCCGGGTGTCGTCGTCCACGCCGGTGGCCTGGCCCTTGCTGGCGCGGCGCACCAGCGCCTGCAGCCGCGCCACCAGCTCGCGCGGCTCGAAGGGCTTGGCGAGGTAGTCGTCGGCGCCCAGCTCCAGGCCGACGACGCGGCTCATCGTGTCGCCGCGCGCCGTCAGCATCAGCACCGGCGGCGCGTCGGGCTGCGTGCCCAGCCAGCGCAGCAGCGTCAGGCCATCCTCGCCGGGCAGCATCAGGTCCAGCACGATGACGTCGGGCCGCGCCTGCGCAAGCAGCTGGCGCATCGCCCGGCCGTCGGCCGCCGCGCTGATCCGCCAGCCGAACCCTTCGAGATAGGTCGTCAGGCTGGCGCGGATCTCGGCGTCGTCGTCGACGACCAGGCAATGTCCATTCATGCGGCGATACCGACCTTGAGTCTGGCGACGTAGCCCGCGCTGACCGACCCGGTGACGGTGGCCAGCTGCGTCGAGTAGCCGTCGCTGAAGATGCCGTCGCTGCTCAGCGAGCTGGCGTTGTTGTTGGCGGCGCTGCTGCCATAGCCGCTGGTGGCATAGACGGCGGTGTTGGCGTCCGAGGGGAAGCACAGCTGCGACGTGCGCAGCTTGTTGTTCCAGTTGGTGGCCGTCGTCGTGCTGCGGTAGACCTCGAAATGGATGTGCGGCACGCGGCCGGCATAGCAGCCGGGATAGATGGTCTGGAACACCGCGGTGCCGTCCGTGCCGGTGGCCTGCACGCCGCGCAGGTAGTTCTCGCCGGTCACGCCGCTGGAGTACATGGAGTAGCGGCCCAGCGCGTCGCAATGCCACAGGTAGATGGCATAGCCGGACAGGTCGGCGCAGGACGCATTGGTGTTCACGAGCTCAATGATGACCTGAAGCGGCACGCCCGCGGCGGTGCCACTGGCGCCGGCGATGCTGGTGCGGATGTCGCTGCGCACGACGCCCGACAGCGCCAGCACGTTGGCGACGCTGCCGTTGGCGGTGTTGGAGCCGTCGCCCGGGTAGGGCCCCTCGGTCTCGGACGGGATGACGGAGCAGCCGCTCGTGGTGGTGGTCGTGCCGCCGGAGGAACTGCTGCCGGAGGAAGAACTGGACGAGCCGGACGAGGACGAGGTCGTCGTGCCGGCATCGCCTCCGCCACCGCCGCAGCCGGCCAGTGTCAGCACGCCGGCGCCGCCCAGCGACAGGGCGCCCGCGCCCATCAGCCAGCGCAGGGCGGCGCGGCGTTCAAAGGCCTGCTGGTGCAGCCGGCTCAGGTCGTGGGCCAGGCCCTGGTCGTGGTCATGGCGGTCGTTGCGATCGTGGTGCATGGCGTCTCCTTCGAGGTGTCGGATGACGGGCATTGCATCGCCGGGATGTATCGGCGGGATCGGCAGATTGTGTCGGGGTCGAAATACGGGAACGGATGGCTTTCCCTGACCATGCCGCCCGGACGCAACCCGAAGCTCACCCGAGGATCAGCTGCAGCGACCCCTGCAACGCCCGGATCAACGCCTCCAGCGCCTGCAGCAGCCGCTCGCTGCCCTGATGCATCCGTTGCACCGCGTCGCCCTGCTCCACGCGCAGGCCGCGCAGCAGCACCAGCCAGGCCTCGTCCACCGCGGCGAACGCCGGCTGCAGTGCCGGCCCGGCCAGGGGCGCGGCGCGCACCTCGTCGTAGGCCTTGATGAACTCGTCCAGCCCCGCCGCCAGGCCGCTGGCGTCATGCCCCGGCATCACCTGTGTCAGCAGGCCCTCCTTGGCCAGGCGCTGGCTCAGCAGCCGCAGCCGCGTCACCTGCGCCAGCAACCCCACGGGGCGCTGGCCGGCGCGCTCGGACAGGCGCGCCACCAGCGTCTCGCTGCTCTCCAGCAGGCGCTGCGCGGCGCGGTCGCTGCGGGCCAGGTCGGGCTGGCGGGCGGACAGCGCCGAGTCCAGCTGCGCCCAGGCCGCAGACACGGCGGCCAGTTCCTCCACCAGGTCGTGGCGCAGCAGCTCGCCCAGCCGCGCCAGGTTGGCCGCCACGCGCTCCACGGAGGCGTCCAGCAGCGCCTGCGCTTCGCGGCGCTCCGGCGGCGCAAGCCGCGGCCACGCGCGCAAGGCCTGCAGCTTGACGAGGCGCTGGCTCAGCATGCGCTGCGCGCCGGCGCGTTCCAGCGCCTCGGCCAGCTCGCTGGTGTGCACCACGCCGCGCGCCACCTCGGGCAGCTTGGACTGCGTCTGCATGGCCGTGTTGCGCAGCAGCGCGAAGGCCGCCGCCTCGTCGATGCCGCGGGCCTGCATCAGCAACCCCTTGGCACGCTCGGTCCACTTGCGCTCGTCGAGCTTGGCCTGCGCGGCGCTGTCGCGCGCCTGCAGCTGCGCCGCGAGGTCACGCGCCCACAGCAGCGCCTGTTCCACCGCAGCCGCATCGGCATCAGGTGGCAGCCACTGCAGCACGCCACGGGCCAGCAGCCGCTCGCGGTCGGCAGCACCCGGTGGCGGTGACAGCAGCACCACCGGCAGGCCGAAGGCCCGGTCGGTGTGCAGAAACTGCGCCAAGGCGGTGCGGTCCACGCACCAGAGCAGGCCCACAGCCGGCCCGGCATCGGGCGGCGCAGGCTCTGAAACGGTGCACACCCGCCAGCCTTGCGCCTGCAAAGACGCAGCGGAAGGCGGGGTGTCGGGACTGCAGATCAGCAGTGGCAGCGAGGGACTGGTGAGCGGTTCGGACATGGCTTCGGTGTTCACGCCCCAAAACGGCGCAAGAACCAGGCCAGCACCATGTCGATTGCAGGCATGGGGTTTGCTTTGAGCGGATGTGGCGCCTGCAAGGGTGCAGGCCGCATTCCCGCTGCAACGTCCTGCCGCCCTGGCACGACTGCGGGGCAGGCTCGCGTGGCAGCCAGCCCGAAGAGCCCAAGATGTCCGCACCGCTGAGTTTCAAAAATGCCGGCCACAGCCCCACGCTGTTCGCCGCCTTCCTGTATTTCGCGTTCTCCTGCTGCATCTGGGTGCTGAACGGCGCGCTGGCGCCGTTCATCAGCGAGGCCTACAACCTGACGCCGGCCCAGAAGGGGCTGATGCTGTCCATTCCCATCATGGCCGGCGCGCTGATGCGCTTCCCGCTGGGCCTGCTGTCGCAGTACATCGGCCGCAAGAACGCGACGCTGGTGGAGATGGGCATGATCGCCATCGCCATGCTGTACGGCTTCTTCATGGTGAAAGGCTACGACGACCTGCTGGCCATGGGCGTGCTGCTGGGCATCGCCGGTGCGAGCTTCGGCGTCGCCTTGAGCCTGGGCTCGGGCTGGTACCCGCCGCAGTACAAGGGCCTGGCGATGGGCCTGGTGGGCGCGGGCAACGTGGGCACGGCGGTCTCGGTGCTGGTGGCGCCGCCGCTGGCGCAGGCCTACGGCTGGCAGACGGTCTACGCCATCGCCGCCGCGGCCATCCTGCTGCCGATGATCGTCATGATCGTGTTCGCCAAGGAGCCGCCCGACGTCGACGCGCACGCCTCCCTGCGCGAGCACGTCGCCTGCCTGTTCGAGAAGGACGGCTGGGCCTTCAGCCTGATCTACGGCGTGACCTTCGGCGGCTTCATCGGCCTGACGACCTTCCTGCCCACCTACTACTACGACCAGTTCGGCGTCTCCAAGGTGCAGGCCGGCCAGCTGACGATGCTGGCGGCCTTCATGGGCGCGGCGGTGCGCGTCGTCGGCGGCGCGCTGTCGGACCGCCTGGGCGGCGTCAACGTGCTGACGCTGGTGCTCGTCGTCGTCGCCATCAGCCTGACCGGCGTGGGCCTGGCCAGCGGCTCGCTGGTGCTGACGACGCTGCTGCTCATCGTCTGCTTCGCGGCGCTAGGCGCCGGCAACGGCGCGCTGTTCCAGCTGGTGCCGCTGCGCTGGCCCGCGGCCACCGCCGTGGCGGGCTCCATGATCGGCGAGATCGGCGCCCTGGGCGGCGGCCTGGTGCCCAACCTGATGGGCCTGTCCAAGCAGCACGCCGGCACCTACCTGTGGGGCTTCGTCATCTTCGCCGTGCTGGCCGTGGCGATGCTGGGCGTCATGCGCGTGATGCAGATCCGCTGGACGCGCACCTGGGCCGAGAAGGGCGGCCGCGCCCGCCGCGCGGCGGTGGCCGCCGACGCTGAGCCGACGCACTACCAGCGCGTCTGAGGCCCGCGCGATTCAGCGCGGCAGGAACACCAGCCAGGCCATCAACAGCAGGTTGAACAGCACGGACACGCCGAACGCAATCTGCCAGCCCGACACGGCATCGCGCGCCGGGCGGGCGGTTCGCGGCGAGTCCACCGGGTGGTCGCGCGCAGCCAGCCGCTCCAGCGCCAACAGCAGCTCCTCGGCCGTCTCGTAACGCGCCCTGGCCTCGCGCGCGATGGCGCGCATGACGACACGCTCCAGCGGCATGGGCACGCTGGGCTGCAGCCGGCTGACGCTTGGGGGCTCGCGCCGGTAGCGGCCCAGCTGGTAGGGCTCGATCTCGCCATAGGGCAGCCGGCCGGTCAGCGCCTGGTAGAGCGTGACGCCCAGCGCGAACAGGTCGGAGCCGGCGTCGGGCGACGCCGGTGGGTCCTGCCACTGTTCGGGGTTGATGTAGCTGGGCGTGCCGGCATGCAGCTCGCGCGCCGCGGCCGATGAGCGGCGGCTCAGCGCCACGCCCAGGTCCAGCACGCGCCACTGGCCGTCGTCGCCCAGGTGCAGGTTGCCGGGCTTGAGGTCGCGGTGCACGACACCCGCCGCATGCAGCAGGCTCAAGCTCCGCGCCACGGCCATGCCCAGCGCCAGCGCCTGCGCCGCATCCAGCGGCCCCTTGGCCAGCAGTTGCTCCAGCGTGTGGCCCTGGTGCCAGTCGAACACGGCATAGAAGTGCGTGGCGCCATCGGCCGGCGCGTGCACGCGCACGAAGCCGCTGCTGGCGCCGCCGGCACCGCGCCGGTTGCGCGGCGCCTCGGCCAGGCGCAGGCCCAGCCAGATCTCGTGCGCCAGCATGGCCCGCTCCTCGGGGTCGTCGGCGCGGCCGGGGCGCAGCATCTTCAGCGCGACGAGCCGGCCCGTGGCCAGCTCGCGCGCCTGCAGCAGACGGTGTACGCCGTTGTCGGCCACCAGCGCGGTGACCTGGTAGCCGTCCAGTTGCGCACCGACGCCCAGAGGGCCGGGGCTGGGCAGCGTGCGGCCCAGCGCGGCGAGGTCGTTGAGACCGGGGTCGGCCAGGTCCTTGATGTCCAGCACCAGCGCGGTCGCGTTGTCGTGGCTGCCGGCGGCCAGCGCGGCAGCGGTCAGCGCGTCGGCGGCCGGCTGCGCGCCGGGCGTGGCGCGCAGCAGGTCGGCAATCTGGCGGCCGCGCAGCGCGCCGTGCACGCCGTCGCTGGTCAGCAGCAGGCGGTCGCCCACCTTGAGCTCGCCCTCGCTGTGGTCCAGCCGCAGCGCGTCGTCCAGACCCAGCGCGCGCGTCAAGCCGGCGAAGTCGCGCCGCTCCATGCGGTGGTCCTGCGTCAACAGCAGGCACTGGCCGTCGCGCAGCAGCCAGGCGCGGCTGTCGCCGATGTGGGCCAGCGCGTAGCGGCGGCCGCGCAGCGCGACGGCGGTCAGCGTCGTCAACGCCTCGCGCGGCTGGCCGTCGGGGCCGGGGCGGCGGTTGTGCGCGGCCAGCCAGGCGTTCTGATGGCCCAGCAGCCGGTCCAGCGCGACGCTGCTGTCCCAGTCCGCGGGCACGGCGTGGAAGTCGCGCAGCAGGCTCATCACCGAGGTCTGCGCAGCCATCAGGCCATCGCCCGCGCTGTTCTCGCCGCCGCTGACGCCGTCGGCCAGCGCCGCCACCCAGCCCCGCTCGGCCTCGTGCGCGGCGGGTGCCTGCACGCCCGCAAAGTCTTCATTGCGTGCGCGTTTGCCCTGCAGGCTGGACAGGCCGGTATCGAGTTCGAAGCGCATGGGTGTGGATGGTCTCTGCGTTGTGCGGGCCGAGCGCCGGGCCGCTCCCAAGCCGGCCCGCCTGGGCGATGTGCTTGCGGCTCAACGCCGCAAGCATCGCCGTCCCCTCGGGGGACCGCTCAGCCCGCCTGCGTTCAGCAGGCGCGGGCTGAGCGAGGGGCACCATTTTCGGGATGAGCGCACCCTCACCGGGCTCCATTGCGCTTCGGCGTGGGGCGCCGCGGTTCGCTTTTCGCGCTGCGGCAGGTCTGGAGGCCAGCTTCATCGCTGGCACATGGCTTGCAAAGCAAGTGGCAGACCAGCTCGGCAGTAAGGGGTTCGCGGCATGAAGAAGATGAAGCTCGTGATGATCGGCAACGGCATGGCCGGCGTGCGCACGCTGGAGGAGCTGCTGAAGATCTCGCCGGACCTCTACGACATCACCGTCTTCGGCGCCGAGCCCCACCCCAACTACAACCGCATCCTGCTCAGCCCGGTGCTGGCCGGCGAGCAGACGCTGGACGAGATCGTGCTGAACCCGCTGTCCTGGTACGCGCAGATGGGTATCACGCTGCATCTGGGCAAGGCGGTCACGGCGATCGACCGCCAGCACCGCCGCGTCATCGCCGCGGACGGCACCGTGGCCGAGTACGACCGCCTGCTGATCGCCACCGGCTCCAACCCCTTCGTGCTGCCGGTGCCGGGCAAGGAGCTGGACGGCGTCATCGCCTACCGTGACATCGCCGACACGAACACGATGATCGAGACGGCCACCAAGTACAAGCACGCCGTCGTCATCGGCGGCGGCCTGCTGGGGCTGGAAGCGGCCAACGGGCTGATGCTGCGCGGCATGCAAGTCACCGTCGTGCACCTCGTCGACACGCTGATGGAGCGCCAGCTCGACACCGTGGCCGGCGGCCTGCTGCGCCAGTCCCTCGTCGAGCGCGGACTGAACTTCATGCTGGGCGCGCAGACGCAGGCGCTGCTGGGCGGCGAGACCGGCCGCGTGCGCGCCGTGCAGCTGCGGCTTGCCAGTGGCGACAACGCCGAGGTGCCGGCCGACCTCGTCGTCATGGCCGCCGGCGTGCGCCCCAACACCGCGCTGGCCGAACAGGCCGGCCTGCTGTGCAGCCGCGGCATCGTCGTCACCGACACGATGCAGACCGTCACCGACCCGCGCATCTACGCCGTGGGCGAATGTGCCGCGCACCGCGGCGTGGCCTACGGCCTGGTAGCGCCGCTGTTCGAGCAGGGCCAGGTGCTGGCCACGCACCTGGCCCAGGTGGGCATCGGCCGCTACCTGGGCTCCGACGTCTCCACCAAGCTCAAGGTGACCGGCATCGACCTGTTCTCGGCCGGCAATTTCAGCGGCGGCGCCGGCACCGAGGAAATCGTGCTCAGCGACCCCTTGACGGGCGTCTACAAGAAGCTGGTGATCCAGAACGACCAGCTGGTGGGTGCCTGCCTGTACGGCGACACGGTGGACGGCAGCTGGTACTTCAGGCTGCTGCGCGAGAAGCGCGACATCAGCGGCATCCGCGACCGGCTGATGTTCGGCGAGGACTACGCCAACGCACGCGCATGCGTCGCCTGAGGACCGCGACATGAGCATGAATCGGCGTCACGCGCTGCTGGCCGGCCTGACCCTGGCCGGCGCCCTCCCCGCGGCCCATGCGCGCATCGCGCAGCTGGGCGATGCCATCAACAAGGCCGGCGCGCAGCGCATGCTGAGCCAGCGCATGGGCAAGGCCTGGCTGGGCCAGCTGCGCCCCGAGCTGGCGGACCGGGCGCGCCAGGTGCTGCAGGCCAGCGAGGCGCGCTTCGAGGCGCAGTTGACGGAGCTGCTGGCCTTCGCGCCCACGCCCGAGATCGCCGGCAGCTACAAGGCGATGCAACACCGCTTCGCCGACTACCGCGCACTGCTGCAGAGCTCGCCCAGCCGCGAACGCGTGGACGAGCTTCTGAAGACCTCGGGCGAGATGCTGAGCCTGGCCCAGGTGGCCACCGCCCAGCTGCAGGAGCGCTCCGGCGAGGCCAGCGCGATGCTGGTCAACCTGGCCGGACGCCAGCGCATGCTGTCGCAGCGGCTGGCGCTGTTCTTCCTCGCCGACCAGCAAGGCGCGAGGCCCGACCTGGTGCGCCGCGAGACGGCCCAGGCCCGCGCTGATTTCGAAGCCGCGATGCGCCTGCTGGCCGACGCCCGCGAGACAACGCCCGCCATCCGCGCCAACCTGGAGCTGGCACGCAGCCAGTGGGTCTTCCTGCAGGCAGCGCTGGCCGGCCAGAGCCAGGGCCCCAAGGCCGCCGGCGAGGTGTTCGTGGCCAGCGAGAACCTGCTGAGCGTGATGGAGACCGTGACGGGCCAGTTCGCCCGCCAGGTCTCCCAGGTCTGAACGCAGCACAAGAACATGCAAGAAACCAAATCGACCTGCCCCTACTGCGGCGTCGGCTGCGGCGTCGTCATCGAGCACGACGGCGCGCAGATCACCGGCGTGCGCGGCGACCCCGACCACCCGGCCAACTTCGGCCGCCTGTGCACCAAGGGCACCAACCTGCACCTGACGGCCACGCCGGTGGTGCTGCAGCACCAGCGCCTGCGCGAGCCGGCAAAGCGCGCGGCCCGCGGCGCCACGCCCGAGGTCATCGGCTGGGACCAGGCCAACCGCGAGATCGCCGAGCGGCTGCTGGCCATCCGCGCTCAGCACGGCCCCGAGGCCATCGGCGTCTACATCTCCGGCCAGCTGCTGACCGAGGACTATCACGCGTTCAACAAGCTGGCCCGCGCCGTCATCGGCACGCCGCACATCGACTCCAACTCGCGGCTGTGCATGAGCTCGGCCGTCGTCGGCTACAAGCAGTCGCTGGGCGCCGACGCGCCGCCGTGCAGCTACGAGGACATCGAGCTGGCGGACTGCGTCCTCGTCAGCGGCGCCAACCCGGCCTGGGCGCACCCCATCCTGTTCCGCCGGCTGGAGGCCGCGCGCGGCGGCAAGCCCGCGCACAAGCTCATCGTCATCGACCCGCGCCGCACCGAGACCGCCGAGCTGGCCGACCTGCACCTGCAGCTGCGCCCCGGCACGGACGTGGCGCTGAGCCACGCGCTGCTGCACGCCGTCATCGCGCGGGGCTGGGTGGACGAGGCCTTCATCGCCGCGTCCACCACCGGCTTCGACGCGCTGCAGGCGCTGGTGGCCGACTGGCCGCCCGCCCGCGCGGCCGAGGTCTGCGGCGTGGCCGAGGCCGACATCTGGCGGGCCGCCGAATGGTTCGCCACATCGCCCGCCTCGCTGAGCCTGTACTGCCAGGGCCTGAACCAGAGCAGCGCCGGCACGGCCAAGAACACCGCCCTCATCAACCTGCACCTGGCCACCGGGCAGATCGGCCGCGCCGGCGCGGGCCCGTTCTCGCTGACCGGCCAGCCCAACGCGATGGGCGGCCGCGAGAGCGGCGGCATGGCCACGCTACTGCCCGGCCACCGCGACCCCGGCAACGCGGCCGACTGGGCCGAGATCGAGGCGCTGTGGGGCGTGCAGGGCCTGCCCGGCCGGCGCGGCCACACGGCCGTCGAGATGTTCGAGGCCGCCGCGCGCGGCGAGATCCGCGCACTGTGGATTGCCTGCACCAACCCGGCCCAGTCCATGCCCGACCAGGCCACCGTGCGCGCGGCGCTGGAGCGCTGCGAGCTGGTCATCCTGCAGGAGGCCTTCGCCCACACGGCCACGGCCCGGTACGCCGACTACCTGCTGCCCGCCGCCACCTGGGGCGAGAAGGAAGGCACCGTCACCAACAGCGAGCGCCGCATCAGCCGCGTGCGCGCCGCGGTGCCGGCCGCCGGGGCGGCCCGCCCCGACTGGCGCATCGCCCGCGACATCGCCGCGCTGATCGATGCCGGCCTGGGCCGCGCCCCGCGCATCGACGCAGACACCGCCGAAGACCTGTGGCTGGAGCACCGCGCCGCCACGCGCGGCCGCGACCTCGACATCACCGGCCTGAGCTGGGCGCTGCTGGACGCCACCGGCCCGCAGCAATGGCCCTTCGTCACCGGCGGCACGCCGCGGCTGTACACCGACGGCCGCTTCGCGACGCCCGATGGCCGGGCCCGCTTCATCGCGCGCTCGTTCGCGGCCACTGCCGAGGCCACATCGCCTCAGCGCCCGTTCGCGCTCACCACCGGCCGGCTGCGCGACCAGTGGCACGGCATGAGCCGCAGCGGCAGCGTGCCGCGACTGTTCGCGCACGAAGGCCGGCCGCTGGTACGCATCCACCCCGGCGACGCCGCCCGGCGGCAGCTGACCGCTGGCGAGCTGGTGCGGGTGCGCTCGGAGCGCGGCGAGGTGGTGCTGCCGCTCGCGCTGGACGGAAACATCGCATCCTCGGGTGCCGACATCGCGATGCACTGGGGCGACGAGTTCATCGGCGCGCAGCTGGGCATCAACGCCGTCACGCAGGGCGCCTTCTGCCCCGACTCCAAGCAGCCCGAGCTGAAGTTCAGCGCCGTCGCCATCGAGCCGGCCGAGCTGCCGTGGCGGCTCAGCGCCTGCGCCTGGGTGGCGCCCGAGGACGGCCCGCGCCTGCGCGAGCGGCTGCGCACGCTGATGCCGCAGTTCGGCTACGCGCACTGCCTGCCCGAGCCGGGCCCTCAGGGGTCGGTCGGCTGGGCCTTCGAGGCGGCCAGCGCCGACGCGCCCGCGCCGGCGCTGGTCGACGAACTGGCGGCGCTGCTGAACCTGACCGGCGCCGACGTGCTGCGCTATGCCGACACGCAGCGCCGCCGGCTGCGCCTGCTGGCACTCGACGCGGGCGAAGCACAGGGGGCGCCACTGCGCGCGCTGCTGCGCGTGGGCCTGCAGGACGAGGGCGCCTGGCTGGTGGATCTGTGGCGCACGCGTGCAGCCGCCAGCGCCGCCGGCCGCTGGCTGCTGTCCCCCGACGCGCCACCCGCCACCACCGCGCCCGCGAGCCCGCAGGTCTGCAACTGCTTCGACGTGCGCGAGGACGTCATCCGCTTCACGCTGCAGCGCTGCAGCGGCACGCCGGCCGAGCGCCTGGCGCAGCTGCAGGGCGAGAAGAAATGCGGCACGCAATGCGGCTCCTGCCTGCCGGCGTTGCGACGGCTCGTCGCCGCCACACCCGAGGAAGTTCCCGCATGACCTCCATCGTTTCCCTCGTCGGCGCCGGTCCCGGCGACCCGGAACTGCTGACCGTGCGCGCCGTGAAGCGCATCGAGGCGGCCGATGTCGTGCTGGCCGACGACCTCATCGACCCGCGCGTGCTGGCCCTCGTCAAGGGCCGGCTGCTGCGCGTCGGCAAGCGCGGCGGCTGCATCAGCACCGACCAGCACTTCATCCACGCGCTGATGATCCGTGAGGCGCAAGCCGGCCACCGCGTCGTGCGCCTGAAGGGCGGCGACCCGTTCGTCTTCGGCCGTGGCGGCGAGGAAGTCGACGCGCTGCGCGCCGCCGGCCTGGACGTGGAGGTCGTGTCGGGCCTCACCAGCGGCATCGCCGGACCGGCTGCGGTGGGTATCCCGGTCACCGACCGGCGCGCGTCGCCCGGCGTCATCCTCGTGACCGGACACCCTGGCGAAGGACGCGCCGAACCCGACTGGGCGGCACTGGCGCGCACGGGGCTCACGCTGGTCATCTACATGGGCGTGGCCCGCGCCGCGCACATCACCGCGCAGCTGCTGGCCGCCGGCCTGCGGCCCGACCTGCCCGCGGCCATCGTCAGCGCCGCCCACACGGCGCGCCAGCAGCACGCGGTGACGACGCTGGCCGGCCTGCCGGACTGCATCGCCCGCGAGGGCCTGCGCAGCCCGGCGCTGCTGGTGGTCGGCGAGGTGGCCGCGCACGCGGCGGCCGGCCACATCGAATCGCTCGTCAGCTCAGCTTGAAGCTGGACACCAGCCCCGCCAGCCTCACCGCCTGCTCCTTCAGCGATTGAGCTGCCGCGGCGGACTGCTCCACCAGGGCGGCGTTCTGCTGCGTCATCTGGTCCAGCTCGTTCACGGTGCCATTGACCAGCGCGATGCCCTGGCTCTGCTCGGCCGCGGCGGCGCTGATCTCGCCGATCATGTCCGTGACGCGCTGCACCGAGCCGACGATGTCGGTCATCGTCGTGCCGGCATCGTTGACGAGATGGGTGCCCGCCTCGACGCGCTCGACGCTGGCACTGATGAGCGCCTTGATCTCGCGCGCCGCTTCCGCCGAGCGCTGCGCCAGCAGCCGCACCTCGCCGGCCACGACGGCAAAGCCGCGGCCCTGCTCGCCGGCACGCGCCGCCTCCACGGCCGCGTTCAGCGCCAGGATGTTGGTCTGGAACGCGATGCCGTCGATGGTGCCGATGATGTCGGCGATCTTCTTGCTGGCCGTGTTGATCTCGCCCATCGTGCTGACGACGCGCGACACCACCTCGCCGCCACGCCCCGCCGTCTCGGCCGCGGCGCCGGCCAGCTGCTTGGCCGTCATCGCCGAGTCGGCGCTTTGGCTGACGGTGCCGGTCAGCTCGCTCATGGAACTGGACGCCTGCTGCAGGTTGGACGCGGTCTGCTCGGTACGCTGACTCAGGTCCATGTTGCCGGTGGCCACCTCGGTAGACGCGACCTGGATGCTCTCGGCCGACTCGCGCACCTGACCCACGATGCCGGACAGCGACTTCTGCATCGCCACCAGCGCCAGCATCATCTCGGCGGACTCGTCGGTGCCGCTGACCTCGGGCGCCCGCGACAGGTCGCCACCGGCCATGCGCTCGGCAAAGCCCTTGGCCGCCATCAGCGGGCCGATGATGGAGCGCGAGATGCGCACCGCCAGCGCGCCACCGATGACGACGCAAGCGACGAAGGCGACGATGAAGGCGACGGAGACGCCACTCACCAGGCTGTTGACCTGCGTGAAGACGGCGTCGCCGCGCGCCTTCAGGTCGCTCTCGATGTTGTTGAGCATCGCCAGCGCGGGGTCGTAGGCGGCATCGGCGCCCTTCATGGCCTCGAACGCTTCCTGCGCATCGGGGTAACCGTCAGCGGTCAGCTTGTCGGCCACCGGCAGCACGGCCTTGCGGTAGTCGGCCATCAGGCCGCGGAACTTGACCAGGCCCTGCTTGCCCTTCTCCTCGGTGGAGATGGCGCCGAACTCATCCATGGCCTTGTCCAGCCCTGCCTGCATGGCCTCCCAGTCCTTGCGGGCGCGGGCGGTGCCTTCCTTGTTGAAGATGGAAGCCACCATCGTCGACGTCGCCGTCTTGCTCTGCAGCAGGTAGCTGCGCGCCGCGACCGTGACGTTGGACGCCGGGATGAGCCTCTGCGTGATGCCCTGGATGGCCTTCTGCGATACGTTCAGCCCGAAGCCGCCAACGACCGCCAGCATTGCGGTCAGCAGCAGGATGAGGCCGAAGGCCAGCCAGAGCCGGGCTTGGATGCGGAGGCGACGCAGCATGGAAAGTCTCCTGGAGGGCACGCGCGAAGCTGACGATTGAAGCAGAAACCCCCGGGTGGCACAGCAACACCTGCTGGTAGGCTCGCGGCATCGTTCACGCCACGGCCCACCATGAGCTTTCTGGCCATCGACATCGGCAACACCCGGCTCAAATGGGCCGTCTACGCGAGCGGCGCCGAGCCCGGCAGCCCGCCGTTGCAGCACGGCGCCGTCTTCCTGGAGAACATCGACCGCCTGGCCGACGAGGACTGGCAAGGCCTGGCCCCGCCCACGCGCGTGCTGGGCAGCAACGTCGCCGGCGACGCGGTAAGACGCCGCGTCGAGGAGCAGATGGAGCACTGGGACCTGACGCCGCGTTGGGTCGTGCCGTCAGCCGAGGCGGCTGGCATCCGCAACGGCTACGACCACCCCACCCGCCTGGGCGCCGACCGCTGGGTGGCCGTCATCGGCGCGCACGCGCACGCCAGGAAGCGCGGCTTCGAAGGCCCGGTGCTGACCGTCATGGTAGGCACAGCGGTGACGGTGGACGCGCTGTCCACCGACGGCCAGTTTCTCGGCGGCTTGATCCTGCCGGGTCACGGCATCATGCTGCGCGCGCTGGAAGGCGGCACCGCCGGCCTGCGCGTGCCCACCGGCGAGGTGCGCGACTTCCCCACCAACACCAGCGACGCACTGACGACGGGCGGCACCTTCGCCATCACCGGCGCCATCGAGCGCATGCACCGCCTGCTGCGCCAGCGTGAAGGCCGCGAGCCGCTGCTGCTGATGACTGGCGGCGCCGGCTGGAAGGTCGCGCCGGCGCTGGATGCGCCGCATGAACTGGTCGAAGGGTTGATCTTTGACGGGTTGCTGGCGGTGGATGCGGCGCGTGGCTGACGCTATTCGACGTTGAGCAAGGCCGCCAGGCTGCCCTGCTGCATCTCCAGCCGCAGCAGCCGGTCGGCCAGCGCCACCTCCCATAGGCGCTCGCCGGCCAGCGCATCGACGTCGTCCGGCTCGCTGGCACGCCCCTCACCGAAGACGCTCAGCACCAGCGCCTCGTCGAGCCGCCGGAACTGGCCGTTGCGGCGATAGCCTCTCACGAGCGCAAAGCCCACCGGACCCTCCGGGTCCAGACCCAGCCCGAGGTCTCCGCGCGGCGACAGGTCCGTGATGCACACACCGTACAGGCAGACGCTGCGGTTCAGCGACAGCACGTCGGTCATCGTGATGCCGGCGGCGCCCGTGGGGTCCTGCAAGGGTACTCGGGCCATGTCTCGCTCCTCTCCTGATGTTGTGGTTGCTTCTGCCACGCTGCCGTCAGCGCGATGGCCTAAGCTAGGCGGGCCGAACTGGCGCGTCATCCGCATCGCTGATGACGCGCGCCTGTCCGCGCTGCGGCAGGCCACAACGAACAAGAGCTTTGAGGAGCCGTCGGGTGACACAGGTGAGGGTGTTCCAGCAATTCGAGATCCGGCCGGAGGCGCGCCAGCTGATCGTGGGTGGCGCGCCAGTGGGCATCGGCGCGCGCGCCTTTGACGTGCTGCTGGCGCTGACCGAGCGCGCCGAGCGCGTCGTCAGCAAAGCCGAACTGCTGGACCTGGCCTGGCCCGGCGTGGTGGTGGAAGAGAACAACCTGACGGTGCAGATCTCCGCGCTGCGGCGCGTGCTGGGCCACGAAACCATCGTCACCGTCACCGGCCGCGGCTACCGGCTCAAGGCCACGCCCGTGGACACGCCAGCCCCCGAGCAACCCACACCCGGCGGGCGCGACGACACGGCGCCCCGCCTGCAGCGGCGGCTGGCCGTCATCGTGCAGGCCGAGGTGGTGGGCTGGCCGCGCCTGGTGTCGCGTGACCCCACCCGCGCAGCGACCACGTGGAAGCGCATCCGCGTCGACCTGATCGAGCGCAGCCTGCCGCAGTTCGGCGGCCGCGCGATTGAGCTCACGGCCGAGCGGCTGCAGTTGGAGTTCGGCAGCGCCGTGGAGGCGGTGGCCTGGGCCGTCGAGCTGCAGGAAGCGCTGGCGGAACGCCGCCAGGCCGCGGACCCGGCAGAGAACCCGGCTTTCCATGTGCGCATCGGCATTGCTGTGGATGACGTGATCGTGGACGACGGCAAACTGGTCGGCGACGGCGTCAACGTGGCGGCCGACCTTCAACTCAGCGCCGTGCACGACGAGATCCTGACCACCCAGAAGGTGTGCGACTTTGTCGCCGACAAGATCGCGGTGAGCTTCGAGCCGCTGGGCCAGCGCGTCATGCAGAAATCGCAGCGGCCGGTGAATGTGCTGCGCATCTCGGCCGGCGCGCGGCGCCACATCGTCACGGCGCTGCGCCCGGCCGGCGTGCGGGTGGCGTCGCTGGCGGTGCTGCCGTTCGCCACGGAAGGCCCGGCTGCCGACGCCTACTTCGGCGAGGGTGTCACCGAGGAGATCATCGCCACGCTGTCCCTGAACCGCGCGCTGTTCGTCATTGCCCACGGCTCCACCCTGCGCTATCGCGGCCACGACCTGAACCCCGCTGCGATAGCTGCCGAACTGGGCGTGCGCTACCTGGTGACGGGCCGTGTGCGACGCGCCGGCTCGCATGTGCGCATCCACGTCAGCCTGATCCACGCCGCCGACCAGCGGGTACTGTGGCAGCAGCCTTTCGACGGCGTCGTCGAAGACCTGTTCGCCTTCCAGACCGACATTGCCGCCAAGGTGGCCGCTGCCGCGGCCCCCCAGGTGCAGGACGAGGAAGTGGCCCAGGCTCGCCAGCGCCCCACCGACAGCCATGACGCCTACGACTGCGTGTTGCGCGCGCTGGCCGGGATGCACAAGCTTGGCGCACCTGAGTTCGATGCTGCGGGCAGCCTGCTGCTGCGCGCCGTCGAGCTGGACCCCGGCTATGCCCAGGCCCATGCCCATCTGGCCTGGTGGTACAGCCTGCGGCAGTTCGACGGCCAGTCCAGCCCCAATGGCCGGGAAGGTCATCTGGCGCTGGAGCATGCGCTGCAGGCGGTCCGGCTGGACGGGCGCGACGCCTGGGTGCTCTCGGTGGCGGGCTACATGCTGTCGCTGCAGAGGCAGCATGACGAGGCGCTGGACTTGTTCGAGAAGGCCCTGACGCTGAACCCCAGCTGCGCGGCCGCCTGGGCGCGTAGCGCGGCCACGTTGTTTTATGTCGGCCGCGCCGAGGAGGCACTGGAGCGCCTGGACCGCGCGATGCGCCTGAGCCCGTTCGACCAGCACCTGTTCTGGCATCTCACCATCTGCGGCGGCGCCAGTTTCGTGGCCCGCCGCTACGACGAGGCCGCCGGCTGGCTCGGCAAGGCGCTGCGGCTGAACCCCGGCTTCAACGGCGCGCGCCGGCTGCAGATCGCCGCACTGGCCAGGACCGGTGAACTCGCCGAGGCGCGCGCGCTGGCCGATCAGTTGCTCATCGACTGCCCGGGCTTCTCGGTGGAGGAGTTCGGGCGCTGGTCACCGCTTCAGCGCCCGCATCTGGCCGACCTGCTGTCCGCGCTGCGCCTGGCCGGGCTGCCGGGCTGACGTCAGCACCGCTTCATTCACCCCAGGAGGAAGACATGGTTTGGAATGCCCAGAACAGTCCCTACAGCTTCAACGTGTCACCCAACGTCTCGCCGAACGTCTCTCCCAACGTGTCGCCAAACGTTTCCCCGAACGTGTCGCCCAACGTCTCCCCCAACGTTTCGCCGAACGTCTCTCCCAATGTGTCACCCAATGTGTCGCCGAATGTGTCGGCGAACGTTGGCGCCTTTGTGATGCCCTCCATGGCGGCCACCGCGGTCGCGGTGCCGGTGGCCGTGGCGGCGCACAACACGGGTGCCGGCGGCGCCACGGGCAGCGGCTTCATCGGCGGCTACGGGCAGGTGGCCCGCTTCGAGTACGCGACGCCGGCTGGCCTGTCGCCGCTGCCCTGGGTGATGGATTTCGCCGAGGGCGACGGCTGGCCATCGTTCCCCGATGCGCTGCGCATCAACCCTTACGCGTACCCTGACAAGCCGCTGGAATGGCAGCCCGGCGACTGGGACCCCGCGCTGCGCTTCTGGTCCCTGGACTTCGACCCCCAACTCACCGAATGGCTGCAGGATCTGAACCTTGGCGCCCCGTCGGTGATGGCCGCCCGCGAGTTCGCGCGCTTTCACGAGCATTGGCGGGCAAAGCCGACATCCACCGATCGCTACGCGCCGTCCGAGCCTTCGGAGATGCAACTGGAGTTCGAGCGAGACGAGGGCCTGTTGATGTGGCGCCCCGCGAAGCCTGGAGGCCGCGACGAATGCGTTGCCGCGGCACTGGTGGTCAGGCGAGAACTCGACGAGATGGTCGATCTGATGCGCGACGACCGCATGCGCTACCTGGAGGAACTGGCCCAGCAGTCGGGCCAGATCGTGCCCTACTTCGTGCACCTGATGGGCATCAACCCGGTCAACAAGCCGTGGACGATGGAGCTGATGAACTGCGCCAGCGCCATCGGCAACCTGGTGAAGATGCAATACAAGTCGCACTATCGGCGCGTGCGTCCTTCCTTCCTGTGTCCGGGGCTGACCCCGCCCTGGGGCCCGCCGCAGCATCCGTCCTTCCCCAGCGGCCACTCGACGGTGGCGCACCTGACGGCACTGCTTCTGTTGGAGGTGAAAGGCATCGCCCAGCGTTTCGGTGTGTTCGCGCCGAACGGCGGCCGAGGCGACAAGCCCACCAAGAGTGATTTCCTGGCGCTGCACTACGGCGAGAACCAGCGATCGCCGCTGCTGTGGCTGGCCTGGCGCATCGCCAAGGGCCGCGAACGCCTGGGCGTCCACTACGCCAGCGACAGCGCCGCTGGCCGCCGCCTGGCGGCGCTGGTCTGGGATCGCTGCGCCCCCGCAGATGCCGCGTTTCCCGTGCCCGCATTGCAAGCGGTGCTGGCACGCGCCAAGGCCGAGTGGCCTGAGCTGTAGCCAAGCGGCGCGATGAAAAACGGGCCCGCGGGCCCGTTGGTCGTTCTGCCGGTACCGCCCTAGCTAGAGCGGTGCCAGCGCCAAGTTGTTGTCGTGCGCCACCAGTTCCAGCACCTCGGCCCACGTCGACGGCGGCGCTTCGGCGGTGAGGTTGGACGGGTCGGCGGGCGCATGGACGCTCACCAGCACCCACGCGGCATCAGCGGTTCCAGATGGGGCCTGCAGCCTGAATTCCACATTGCCACCGCCGGCGACGGACTGCGGCCTGACGGCGCTCTTCGCGGCCACCCAGCGCACGCGGCTGGCTGAAGGGGTGTCCGACGTCCACCACCACTGCACGACCGTGCCAGCAGCGGGCTGCGCCCCGCGATTGCCCACTCTCACGAGGAGCTGCGCGCCAGCCCGCTTGATCCAATCACGGTGCGCATGCCAGCGTTCGTTTGCACCGACGCGCAGCGGCACCGGTGCATAGCCGCCATCGCCAGCGCGGCCATCGTCGCCCCGGCGGTCGGCGATGAAGACGTCCACGCGTGGCGGCTTGCCGGGCCCCTCAGCGGTGTCGCGCGGATCGTCGGTGGCATACAACCCCTGCTGCTCGAAGGCCCACCGGATGACCTTGTGCACGCGCCCGCCCTGGCGCCGCACGCTGCGAGCATTGAGGTTGAAGGGCCAGGCGGCCTCGACGTTCCAGGCCCCCGTGCCCAGATCGGCGTCGATCAGCGCACCGACGAACTGATCGGCCGTCCGCGCCGGCGCCAGTGTGTCTGGGCCCAGCAGCGAGATGCCGTGCATGATCAGGTAGACGCAGTAGTCCGATGCCGACAGGCGCGTCAGCTCGTCCTCGAGCGCCTGCGCATCAGATGCGTCCTGATCGCGCGTGTCCCCACCCAGGCTGCGGTACAGCCGGAACAGCGACGACGACATCAACTGCTCGCCGAAGTAACTGTGGTGATACCGCTCCAGTGACGCGGTGAAGTCCAGCCGCGTCAGGTTACGGCAGCCGCACCACGCGTAGCTGCCCAGCGGCGAGCGGCCATGGCTGCGACCAGGCACCTCGACCCACGGGTAGGTGACGTAACGGATCGGCGCGTCGGGATCTGCGCCGGCAGCAAGCCGCGAGATCGGGTCGGCCACGATGGCGGCCAGTGCGTCGCCAGCACTGTGAGCGAACGGAAACTCCAGCTCGCCGGTGCTGGCGAAGTTCAGCACATGGCCGAACTCGTGCCAGGCCCAGCGCGGGTCGCTGGCGACGCTGAGGTACTGGGCCTTCAGCCGGCCGACCATTGGGCCTTGGTGGCCGTCGTCGGCCGTCAAGTGCAGCTTGCGGCGGTGCACGGGATCGGCCGATCCGTAGTTCACCAGCAACTGCAAGGGATCACTTGGCAGTGGATGCCCATCGGTGCCGTTGAGGTCGCCCAGGAAAGGGCGTACTTCGGCGCTGGGCAATTCGCCGTCGGGCGCCCAGCGCATAGCCGGCCGCACCCGGTGCACCAGCGGCAGGCGTGCAAACCGAAAGTACTCACCCGGACTGAGCCCGTAGGCCAGCATGCGGCTGAACAGTTCGGCCGCCCGCAGATGGGCGTCGATCGCTGCCTGCTGGTCGGACCTGACCGGCGGTTCGGTATCGTCGCCAGCCGTGACCACCTCGCCCTTGGAGGCGACCGTGCAACCGCCCAGCCTGGCCGTGCTGCGGGCGCTGGCCGCCCGGACTTCGAAGAGCCCGGCATGATCTGCGTCGCTGAACTTCAGCAGGTCGCCCGCCACCAGCTCGGCGTCCACGGCATCCCTGAAGCTGCCGAGCTCATCGTCGCTCAAGGTGGTACGCCGCCGAGCCAGCGAATCTCGAGGGCGTTGCAGATATGGCAGGTCCGGCACCAACTTCCCGGCAGGGAGTGGCGACTCCCGGGACGCGGCATCCTGGACGAAGCAGCTCAACGTCCTCGGCTTCGTCTCGGCGACGCCGGCACCGATCACCAGGTCGCGATGAATCTCCACGAGCTTCACGGTGCGCGAGCCCGAGTCGACCGCGAGCTCGACGCGAAAGTCGTAGGTGAGCGCCCGGGCGGCGCGCTTCGAAGGCCGCCCCTTTGCCGACTGCGGCCACCGCAACGCATAGCCCGATGCAGTCAAGCGGTTGGGCGGCGCATCGGCACGGTCGGTCTTCTCGATGTTGGCAACCCAGACCGCACCCTCGCAGTCCAGCCCGCGCCCGATCTCCTTGCGTACATCGCTCACGAGGTTGAAGTCCGGCTCGCCCGCCAAGCTCTGCCACGGCACAACCTCCAGGGCACGGCGCGTGGTCAGCCCCGCCAAAGTGACACCATGGATGCGAACCTCGTTGCCCTCGTGCAACTGCATCACGATGCGCAACCCCATGTCACTGCCCACCTGCAATTGCGTCTTCGTGTCCACCGAGCCTGCCAGCAGCACCAGCAGACTGGGCGTGACGGCCGGCGCACCTGCCGCGGCACGGCGCTCGACCAAGAACGAACCTAGGGGACGACGGATGCTCTTAGGCGGCGCCAGCTCGGTGCATGGCAGCCAGCCGAAGCCACTTCGCTCGGCACTGCCCGTCTGCTCAAGCGCCTTCCGAATTTCGGGATGCAGCCACTCCCCCGGCCTGAACTGAAGCGCTGCCTGCAGAGCATCCAGGTACTCAAGCCCGATGCGACAACAACCCTCGTTGAAATCGCCAAGGACGTTGTGGACAACGTAGGGCCAGCCAGGATGGCGCACCATGCCCACCACGTCCCGCAGCGTGAATGGGTCGACGATGGTCTCGACGTGAAACGCGTCGAACGGTGGCGGACTGCTCTTGCTGTCCCATTGGCATGCGGGCATGGACTCCCTCCCTCGGTTTCACTTAGCAACGTTTAGAGCTTCCTTAGCAAGCGCGTAAGGATTATTTCGGCGCGTCGCCAGAGACTGCATGCACAACTGGTAGGAGAACTGCATGCTTGATTCGCCGACACGAACCGATGGCACCGCCCCCGCCACGACCGGCTTGCGCCCTGCCCGTCCGCTTCCAAGCGCCACCACGCCCTTGGTGCGACCAGCCGGCCTGGACACGTCCGAGTTCGCCGAGATCCTGGAAGAGCTGGACACCGGCGTCATCGTCTGCAGCGAGACCGGCCGGCTGGCCCTGGCCAACAACGTGGCGCGGCGCGAACTGCTGAGCGGGCGACCGCTGGCGGTCGACAACACTGGGCTCATCTATCTCGCGGCAGACGCCCAACCCGCCTTGCGCCAGTGGCAGGCCGCGCTGCATGCAGCCACGCTGAGCCGCCAGCGTCAGATGCTGGCCCTGAGCGACGGCACCCAACGGCTGATGGTCTCGGTGATGCCGCTGGGGCAGCAGCCCCGTTGGGCTCTGGTGATGCTGGGCCGCCGCCAGCCCGCGCCGACGCTGGCGTTGGAAATGCTGGGCAGCCTCTACGCCCTGACCGGCGCCGAACAGCAGGTGCTCGTCGGCCTTCTGGCCGGCCAGCGCGTGGAAGCGATTGCCTGCGAACGCGGCGTCGCGGTGGCCACGCTGCGCTCCCAGGTGGGGTCCATCCGCGAGAAGCTGGGCGCCGGCCGGCTTGAAGACCTGGTGCGGCTGGCCGCGGGTCTGCCGCCCATGAGCAGCGTGCTGCGCAGCCCGCCGATATGGGCAGCCGGCGTGCCTCGCGACTGCACCGAACCTCGGGCCGCCTGAGCGGCGCACCTGGCCCCGTTCAGGCGCCGCCTCATCTCAATGGACCGGAACAGGCCCAATACCCTCCTCCATGGTGGTCCCATGCTGCAAGCTCTCTACACCGACATCTCCGATCAACACCCGGCCATCCAGGCCCGGGCCCATGTCGTGCTGGGCGCCTTACCCCAGCCGCTGCTGGTACTGCTGCGCGACCGCCGCCTGCTGTTCGCCAACACCAGCGCCGAGCGCCTGCTGGCCGAACAGCTGGGCCAGGTCCGCGCCGACCACCTGATGAGCCTGGGCCAGCTCGGCGCCGCCCAGCTCGGCGAGGTGCTGACCCAGGCCGTGCAGGGCACGTCGTCCCGCACAGGCCTGTGGTTCACCCCCAGCCTCGCTACCGGCTGGCTGCATGCGGCGCCGCTGGCGCCGGCCATCGCGCAGGCCTGCGACTGGCCGCTGCAAAGCGTGCTGCTGGCCGTGCACCTGGACCAGCCCGCGCTCACGCAGGCGGCGCGCATTGATGCGCTGACCCGCCAGTGCCGCCTCAGCCAGGCCGAACGCCATGTGCTGCTGCTGTTGGCCGACGGCGAACCCGTGGACGCGACGTCGCGCCACCTGGGGCTGTGCGTCAGCACCGTGCGCAGCCATGTGCGCAGTCTGCTGGGCAAGACGCAGGCACCCAACCTGATGCAGTTGCTGCGCTGGACCGGCAGCGCAGCCCCGCTGCCGCACTGAAGCCGTCTACCGGCCGCCGGCACCGGGCGGCCCACCGCGCAGCGCCGCGATCTCGCGCCGCAGCGCACCGACCTCGGCATGCAGTTCACGCAGGATGTCGTGCTCCACGCGCCGCTCGGTGGTTTCGACGCGCGTCTCGACCCACATGGCCGCGATGGCCGCCGTGACCAGCGACAGCACCGCGTAGCCCAGCAGCACGACGAAGACAGAGAAGATCTTGGCCGCCGGTGTGCTGGGCACGATGTCACCGTAGCCCACCGTGGCCGCGGTCGTGAACGCCAGCCACAGCCCGTCGCCCAGCGTCAGGACGCGTGGTTCCAGCGCCCAGAACCCGACGCCGCAGAAACACAGCACGGCAAACGCCAGCAACAGCAGATAGACCAGGCCGCCCCGTGTCAGCCATGGGCGCAGCATCCAGGCCATGCGCACCACGCTGAGCAATGCAACAGCCAGACGCACCGCCAGGCTCAGCGGAGACGCCACGCTGGCCGGCAGCAGTGCCGAGAGCACGAAGCCGCCGATCAGCGCCAGGTCCAGCGCATTGCGTCGCAGGTGCTGGCGCGGATGGTCCAGCAGGCGGCACACCCGCCACAACGCCAACCCCAGCAGGCCGGCGGCCAGCAGGTAGATCGCCGTGGCCAGCGGCGTCGGCAACTGCTCCAGCAGCTCGATGTAGAAGGCCGGGATGGTGCACAGCAGCGCCGCCAGCACGGGCCAACGCCAGCGCTGCATCTCGCGGCTGGCGCCCGCGCTGGCCCCCGGGGGGCGCGACAACCCCCAGGCACGGGAGGGGGCTGGCCTGGTCATGCGCCCAGCCTAGCGCCGGCCGCCGTGCGACGGCTTGCGCCAGCTCAAAGGATGAAGCGCGACAAGTCCTCGTTGGCCGCCAGCGCGCCCAGCTTGGCCTCCACGGCGGCCGCGTCCAGCGACAGCGTCTGGCCCGAGCGGTTGGGAGCGTCGAAGCTGATCTCGTCCAGCAGCCGCTCCATGACCGTGGCGAGGCGCCGCGCGCCGATGTTCTCGGTGCGCTCATTCACCTCGAACGCGATCTGTGCGATGCGGCGGATGGCGTCGTCCTGCAGGTCCAGCGCGACGCCCTCGGTGGCCAGCAATGCCTGGTACTGCTTGACCAGGCTGGCATGCGTGCTCTTCAGGATGGCCTCGAAATCGGCCACCGACAGCGAGTCCAGCTCCACCCGGATGGGCAGCCGGCCCTGCAGCTCGGGAATCAAGTCGCTGGGCTTGCTGAGGTGGAAGGCGCCGCTGGCGATGAAGAGGATGTGGTCGGTCTTCACGAGGCCATACTTGGTCGAGACGGTCGTGCCCTCAACCAGCGGCAGCAGGTCGCGCTGCACGCCCTGGCGCGACACCTCCGCGCCGCCATGCTCCTGACGCGACGCCACCTTGTCGATCTCGTCGATGAAGACGATGCCCATTTCCTGCGCGTTGGCGAGCGCGGTCGAGCGGATCTCCTCCTCGTTGACGAGCTTGGCGGCTTCCTCGTCCACCAGCAGCTTCATCGCCTCGCCGATCTTCAGCTTGCGTGTCTTCTTCTGGCCGGCGCCGAACTGGCTGAACATGCCCTTGAGCTGCTCGGCCATGTCCTCCATGCCGGGCTGGTTGCCGAACGGCGTCAGCACCTCCAGGCTGGGCTTGGGCGCCAGCAGGTCCAGCTCGATGTCCTTGTCGTCGAGCTGGCCCTCACGCAGCTTCTTGCGGAAGGACTGGCGCGTCGCGTTGTCGGCGTCGGAGCCGGGCAGCAGCACGTCGAGGATGCGCTCCTCGGCGGCGTCCTCGGCGCGCGTCTGGCAGCGGCGCATGGCCACCTCGCGCTCCTGCTTGACGGCCACCTCGACGAGATCGCGGATGATGGAGTCCACGTCCTTGCCGACATAGCCCACCTCGGTGAACTTGGTCGCCTCCACCTTGATGAAGGGCGCGCCGGCCAGCCGGGCGAGGCGGCGGGCGATTTCGGTCTTGCCGACACCGGTCGGCCCGATCATCAGGATGTTCTTGGGCGTGATCTCTCCACGCAGCTTGTCGTCCACCTGCTGGCGGCGCCAGCGGTTGCGCATCGCGATGGCGACGGCGCGCTTGGCGGCGTTCTGGCCGACGATGTGGCGGTCCAGCTCGGAGACGATTTCCTGAGGCGTCATGCTGCTCATTGGAGCCCCTCGTTCGATGAGACCTTCGACCGATCCCCCAGCGGGAGGGTCACCTGCTTGGGGCGGGCCGGCGCTGCGTGACTCATTCGAGCACCTCGAGGGTGTGGTTCTGGTTGGTGTAGATGCAGATCTCGCCGGCGATCTCCAGCGACTTCTTGACGATGTCGGCGGCGCTCAACTCGGTGTTGGCCAGCAACGCCTTGGCAGCGGCCTGCGCAAAGGCGCCGCCCGATCCGATGGCGACGATGCCCTGCTCGGGCTCCAGCACGTCGCCGTTGCCGGTGATGATCAGCGAAGCGGTCTTGTCGGCCACGGCCAGCATGGCCTCCAGGCGGCGCAGCACGCGGTCGGTACGCCAGTCGCGCGTCAGCTCGACGGCAGCCCGAACGAGGTGGCCCTGGTGCTTCTCCAGCTTGGCCTCGAAGCGCTCGAACAGCGTGAACGCATCGGCCGTGGCGCCGGCGAAACCGGCCAGCACCTGGTCCCGGTAGAGCTTGCGCACCTTGCGCGCGCTGGCCTTGACGACGGTGTTGCCCAGCGTCACCTGGCCGTCGCCGCCGATGGCAACCTGCCAGCCGGTCGGCGTCTGGCGGCGCACCGAGACGATGGTGGTGCCGTGGTAGACGGCAGCAGAGGAGGAATCAGAAGACATAGGCCGTTCCAGATGAGGTTCGGCCCGAGTTTCGCAAGACCGGTCAGTTGATTCTGACTTTCACCTTGGCGTGCTCATTGATGCCCATCGCACCGAAGAACAACGCGACCAGCCGATGGGCGTCGTTAAAGACCACCGTGCGGTTCTCGCTGCGGCGCTGCAGCACCCAGTTCAGCAGATCACCGGCAGCCATGAAGTCCAGGCGGATCAGCTTGGTGCAGGAAATGTTGACAAGCGTCGCCTCGCCCACCTCGCCACCCATGACGCGCAGCGTCTCCGAGATGTCGCCGCTGAGCTGGCCCAGCAGCTCCAGCTGCGCCGCCACGTTGGCCGGCTCGTGCACGCTGGTATCGAGGAACGAAGACTGCGCCTCGGCCTGCATGGTGCTGGTGGCCGGGCTGTTCGTCGAAGAGCCCTCACCGCCGATGCGCACGCGGCACTTGGCACGCTCCCAGGACGGCGGCGAGACCTCGTAGGTCACGCAGTAGTCGATGGCGGCCTCATCGAACTGGTCCGGCCGGTTGGCCAGGCGCAGCGCCTCCAGGCGCAGCATCCACTGCGCGGGGTCGGTGTCGCGCTCGCCGACGGGGGCCAGTTCCTTGAGCTGGTTCAGGAAGTGATCGCCGCCCATCCAGCGCTGGTCGACCTGCTGCTGGGCCCAGTGGCGGAACAGCTGGCGCAGCTGGATGGCGGCCTCGATCTCGATGTCGTCCAGCGGGCTCCAGTCGAACACCCACGGCATGGGCAACGTCTCGCTGCGCTTTTGCAGCAGCGCCACGTCCTCGGCCGTCAGCAACGACGGCGCCGTCCAGCTGACCTGGCCCGCCTTGCCCATGGGCGTGCGGTTGGCCTGGCGGGTGGACTCGGCCACCAGCTTGGGCATGGAAAACCACTGTGGCGCCGACAGGCCGAACTGCTGCGCGTACTCGACGGCCAGCACCTCAAACTTGCCCTGGGCGCCAGTGGCCCGGTAGTGGTCGAACAACACCAGCCACGTCTCGCCGTGCAGGTTGCGGCTGCCGCCCGGGCGCACCAGCTCGGTCAGCGCGCGCTCGCTGCTGTCGTAGTCGGCGTTCGCGAAGGCGATGACGGCCTCGTCCAGCTCCGGGTCGTGCACGACCTCCTGCACCTCCAGCGGCGCACCACCAGGCTCGGCCAGCGTGAAGGACAGCGGCATGTCCAGCGGCGGCAGGTCGGGCAGGCGGCTGGCCGGCGAGTCGGACAGCGGCGAGATGGCTGCCCCCATCGTCACGGCCGCGGGTGGCGTGGGCGCAGACAGGCGCTGCACCTCCTGCGGCGTGGAGAACTCGCTGACGCGACCGCCGGACGCATCCATGGCCGGCGCCGCCGCCACGGTGGACGCGAACGCCACCGGGCGCGTGCTGGTCTCGAAGAAGCCGGGCTGCTGCTTGGGCACCGCCTGCGTCGTCGCAAAGCTCTCGCCCACCATCTGCTGCTCGATCTCGTCGATCTTGGCCTTCACGCCGAGGTCGATCTTGGAGCTGGGTTCGCTGATGCGCTCGTCGTCACCCATGCGCGACGGCGACGACGCCAGCGCGGCCAACTGCTCCGGCGTCAGGCCTTCGCGGCGGATGCGGCGCAGCATGTCGAGCTCGCGCTTGCGCACGAAGTCGTTGCGGCGCTTGCGCTCCACCATGGCGCGCAACTCGGCCTTGGCGAGGTCGCCCTCGGGGTCGTCCTGGCGCGAGTTAATCTCGGACCAGTCCGTCGTCGGGTTGGCAACGAAGCGCGCAACCTTGCGGAAGAAGCTGTCGCCTTCCTTGGGATCTGCGGGCTTGGACTCGGTCATGAGATGTGCTGAGGGTATCAGTCCCCGAACATCTTCTGCTTGAGCTCGCGGCGCTGTTGCGCTTCGAGCGACAGCGTCGCCGTCGGGCGGGCGATCAGGCGACCCAGACCGATGGGCTCACCGGTCTCGTCGCAGTAGCCGTAGTCGCCGCTGTCAAGGCGGGCGATGGACTGCACGATCTTCTTCAGCAGCTTGCGCTCGCGGTCGCGCGTGCGCAGTTCGAGGGCGTGTTCTTCCTCGATGGTCGCGCGATCGGCCGGGTCGGGGACGATGGTCGTGTCTTCACGCAGGTGCTCGGTCGTCTCGCCGGCGTTGGACAGCACCTCGTTCTTGAGGCCTTCCAGCTTGGCGCGGAAGAACTCGACCTGCTTGGCGTTCATGTACTCCGAGTCCGGCATGGCCATGACTTCGGCGTCGCTCAGCTCGGCACCCGGCTTGGTCTTCCAGGCATTGGCCAGCTTGGGGTCGCCCTTGGCGGCCACGCGGGGCGTTTCGTCGGCGTGGTTGGCGCCGCGCGCTGGCGGTTTCGGCGGAGCGAAGCGGTCGGCGAAGCGGTTGGCCGGAGCGGGCGCGTCCAGCGTGGCGACGTCGGCGCCGGCATCGGTCTTCTTCGCGCCCTTGGCGGGTGCGGCGGCGGTTTTGGGGGCCGGGGTCTTGCTCACAGTCTTCTCCTCGCTCTGGGGTTGCATCGGCGCGGTGTCAGACCTTGATCCCACTGCTTTTCAGCCGGCTGCCCGATTTTGAGCGCGGCGGATTGTAGCCATGTGGATTCCAGCGCCAACGCACCCCAGAAAAGTGGCCCGCGAGGGCCAATAAATCACGCCAAACAGCCTTCCAGGCCCTGCATCAGCACGTCCTTGGGCAGGTCGATGCCGATGAACACCATCTTGCTCTGTTTTTTCTCTCCCGGCATCCAGCGCGGGCCGAGATCGGAGCCCATCATCTGGTGCACACCCTGGAAGATGACCTTCTTCTCCGTGCCTTTCATGTGTAGGACACCCTTGTATCGCAGCATCTTGGGGCCGTAGACCTGCACGATGGCGCCCAGGAAGTCCTCCAGCTTGGCTGGGTTGAAGGGCTTGTCCGAGCGGAACACGAAGCTCTTCACGTCGTCATCGTGATGATGGTGGTGCGGGTGGTCGCAGTGCTCGCCATGCTCATGGTCGTGGTGATCATGGCCATGGTGGTGGTGGTGATGGTCGTGGCTGTCTGCCTTCAGGAAGTCGGGGTCGATCTCCAGCTTGGCGTTGAGGTTGAAGCCGCGCAGGTCGAACACCTTGCTCAGCGCCACTTCGCCGAAGTGCGCCGTCTGGATGGGCGCGCGCGGGTTCATGTGCTTGATGCGGTGGATCAGCGCCTCGACAGCGGCGGGCTCGACCAGATCGCTCTTGCTGATGAAGATCTGATCGGCGAAACCCACCTGCATGCGGGCTTCCTGGCGCATGTTGAGTTGCTCGTCGGCGTGCTTGGCGTCCACCAGCGTCAGCACGGAGTCCAGCAGGTAGGCCTCGGCGATCTCGTCGTCCATGAAGAAGGTCTGCGCGACGGGGCCCGGGTCGGCCAGGCCGGTGGTCTCGATGATCACGCGGTCGAACTGCAGTTCGCCCTTGCGGCGCTTGGCGGCCAGGTCGGAGAGCGTCGTGCGCAGGTCTTCGCGGATGGTGCAGCAGACGCAGCCGTTGCTCATCTGGATGATCTGCTCGTTGGTGTCCGACACGAGGATGTCGGTGTCGATGTTCTCCTCGCCGAACTCGTTCTCGATGACGGCGATCTTCTGGCCGTGGGCTTCGGTCAGCACGCGCTTGAGCAGCGTGGTCTTGCCGGCGCCGAGAAAGCCCGTGAGGATGGTTGCGGGGATGAGGCCGTTGTTGCTGGACATGGCGGGGACCGTTTCGAAGGAAGGCGACGCAGATAGGGGTTTGACGCCGGACTACAAGGGTTTGTCAAACCAATCGGCTATTCTGTCCCTTCCGCAATACCCTGACAGCTCCCCTTGAGCGAACCGCATTCAGGCCGGCCCCCAGTTCGCGGGGCCGCCAAACCACCGCCCGAGGCCCGCGGCCTGCTGGAGCGCATGCTGGAGTTCCTGCACCCCGGCCCCGACTCCAAGACCGAACTCATCGAAACGCTGGCCGAGGCCGAACAGCGCGAGCTGATCGAGCCGGAATCGCGCCAGATGCTGGAAGGCGTGCTGCGCATGGCCGAGCTGTCGGCCGGCGACGCCATGGTGGCCGCGCCGCGCATGGACCTGCTGGACATCGACGCGCCGTACGAGGAACTGCTGGGCATCGTCATCGACAGCGGCCACTCGCGCTTCCCCGTCTACGACGGCAGCCGCGACAACATCATCGGCATCCTGCTCGCCAAGGACCTGCTGAAGATGCAGCGCGCGCCGGAGCTCAACATCCGCGCGCTGCTGCGGCCCACCGTGTTCGTGCCCGAGAGCAAGGGGCTGAACGAGTTGCTGCGCGACTTCCGATCCAACCGCAACCACCTGGCCATCGTCATCGACGAGTTCGGCAACACGGCCGGCCTCATCACCATCGAGGACGTGCTGGAAGAGATCGTCGGCGAGATCGAGGACGAGTTCGACGAGCAGAGTTCCGACACCGGCATCTACACGCTGGCCGACGGCACGCAGCGCGTGGCGGGCGACGCGACCATCGCCGCCGTCAACGGCGCTTTCAGCCTGGCGCTGCCGGACGACGACTTCGACACCATTGGCGGCCTCGTGGCGCATGAGCATGGCCGCGTGCCACGACGCGGCGAGTCCGTGCGCGTGGCAGGCCTGAACTTCGCCGTCATGCTGACGCGCGGCGGCGCCGTGCGCTGGTTCAAGGTCACGCGCGCGCCCGACGACGAGTCCGGCGCGTGAGGCCCGCGGTTGCCGCGGCCACCGCGCTGGCCGCCGGGCTGCTGCACACGGCAGCTTTCGCCCCCACTGACGCCTGGTGGGCCCAGATCGCCGCGCAGGCGCTGCTGTTCAGCGTCGTCGCCCGTGCCACGCCCAAGGCGGCCGCGCTGTGCGGTGCGCTGTTCGGCTGGTGCTGGCTGGCCTCGGGCCTGTGGTGGCTGCACATCAGCATGCACCAGTTCGGCGGCATCCCGTGGCTCGCCGCGGCGCTGGCCGTGGCCCTGCTGGCTGCCTTCCTCAGCAGCTACTACGCGCTGGCGCTGGGCCTGACGGCCCGGTTCATCGCGCCGGGGCGCTGGCGGCTGCTGGCACTCGTGCCGGCCTGGCTGCTGGCGGAGCTGGCGCGGGCGACGTGGTTCAGCGGCTTCCCGTGGATCGCGTCGGGCTATGCGCACACGGCAGGCCCGCTGGCGGGCTGGGCGCCGTGGGTGGGCGTCTATGGCATCGCCGCGCTGGCCGCGCTGGCTGCCGCGGGGCTGGTGCTGCTGAAGGAGCGCGCCTGGCGCTGGGCCGCGCCGGCGCTGTTGCTGCCGCTGGCCGGCGCGCTGCTGCCGCAGGACTTCACGACATCCAGCGGCCGCGTCGCGCTGTCGCTGGTGCAGCCCAGCATCCCGCAGGACCAGAAGTTCGACGCCGCGCGCTTCAGCGCCAACCTGGACATCCTGACCCGCCTCATCGAGTCGTCGCAGGGCCAGGTCGTCATCACGCCCGAATCCGTCGTGCCGCTGCCTCTGGCCGAGTTGGACCGGGCCACGCTGGTGCGGCTGTCCCGCCCCGAGCGGCCGGCGCTGCTGGGCACCTTTCTGGGCAATGCGGACGAGGGCTTCGTCAACTCCGTCGTGGGCCTGGGCACGGACTACCACTACGGCAAACGCCACCTGCTGCCGTTCGGCGAGTTCATCCCGCCGGGCTTCGGCTGGTTCGTGCGCGCGATGAACATCCCGCTGGACGACCAGGCCCGCGGCCAGCACCAGCGCCCCTGGGCCGTCGCCGGCCAGAAGCTGCGGCCGCTGATCTGCTACGAGGACTTGTTCGGCGAGGACGTCGTGCAGAGCGCCGTCGGCCCCGAGGCGGCGACGATGTTCATCAACGTCAGCAACCTGGCTTGGTTCGGCACCGTGATGATCCAGGACCAGCACCTGCAGTTCTCGCAGATGCGCGCGCTGGAGTTCCAGCGCCCCGTCGCGCGCTCCACCAACACCGGCGCCACCGCCGTCGTCGATCACCGGGGCCACGTCACCGCGCGCCTGCCGGCGCTGCAGCGCGGCGTGCTGGAGGCCACGGTGGAGGGCCGCAGCGGTGCCACGCCCTATGCGCGCTGGCTGGCGGCGCTGGGCCTGTGGCCGCTGTGGCTCTTGTCCCTGTTGGCACTGACGGCCGTGCGCAGAGTCGCCCAATAGAATCGGCCACCCCCTGTTCTCCCCTGCCCCATGCTGACCTTCCAGCAAATCATCCTGACGCTGCAGGACTACTGGTCCAAACAGGGCTGTGCCCTGCTCCAACCCTACGACATGGAAGTCGGCGCCGGCACCAGCCACACCGCCACCTTCCTGCGCGCCCTCGGCCCCGAGCCCTGGAAGGCCGCCTACGTGCAGCCCAGCCGCCGCCCCAAGGACGGCCGCTACGGCGAGAACCCCAACCGCCTGCAGCACTACTACCAGTACCAGGTCGTGCTCAAGCCCGCGCCGGCCAACATCCTGGAGCTGTACCTCGGCTCGCTGGAGGCGCTGGGCTTCGACCTGAAGAAGAACGACGTCCGCTTCGTCGAGGACGACTGGGAGAACCCCACGCTGGGCTGCTGGGGCCTGGGCTGGGAGGTGTGGCTGAACGGCATGGAGGTGACGCAGTTCACCTACTTCCAGCAGGTGGGCGGCATCGACTGCAAACCCATCACCGGCGAGATCACCTACGGGCTGGAGCGCCTGGCCATGTATCTGCAGGGCAAGGAGTCGGTCTACGACCTCGTCTACACCGACGGCCTGACCTACGGCGACGTGTTCCATCAGAACGAGGTCGAGCAGAGCACCTACAACTTCGAGCACAGCGACGTGGATTTCCTGCTGTCGGCCTTCGCCGCGCACGAGAAGACCAGCCAGGCGCTGATGGCCGAAAAGCTTGCCCTGCCCGCCTACGAACAGTTGCTGAAGGCCGGGCACAGCTTCAACCTGCTGGACGCCCGCGGCGCCATCTCGGTGACGGAGCGCGCGGCCTACATCGGCCGCATCCGCAACCTCGCGCGCGCCGTCGCTCAGAGCTATGTCGACAGCCGCGCGCGCCTCGGGTTCCCGATGGCGCCCAAGGCCTGGGCGGATGAAGTCGTCGCCCAGATCGAACTGAAGAACAAGAAGGCGGCCTGATCGATGAGCGCAAACCTCCTCGTTGAACTGTTTGTCGAAGAGCTGCCCCCGAAGGCGCTGAAGAAGCTGGGCGAGTCCTTCGCCACCGTGCTGGCCGACAGCCTGAAGGCGCAAGGCCTCGCTGCCGCGGATGCCGCCGTCACGTCGTTCGCGTCGCCGCGCCGGCTGGGCGTGCACGTGACCAACGTCGCCGCCAGGGCCGCCGACAAGGCGGTGCAGCAGAAGCTGATGCCCGTCGCCGTTGCGCTCACCGCCGACGGCCAGGCGACGCCGGCGCTGCTGAAGAAGCTCGCGGCCATCGGCGTCGGCGCCGAGGTGCTGCCGCAGCTCAAGCGCCAGCCCGACGGCAAGGCCGAAGCGGTGTTCTGGGACAGCGTGCAGCCCGGCGCGACGCTCGCCCAAGGCCTGCAGAAGGCGCTGGACGAGACGCTGGCCAAGCTGCCCATCCCCAAGGTCATGACCTACCAGCTGAGCGACGGCTGGACCGACGTGAAGTTCGTGCGCCCGGCGCACGGCCTCATCGCGCTGCACGGCAGCGACGTCGTGTCGGTTCAGGCCCTGGGCCTGACCTCCGGCCGCACGACGCAGGGCCACCGCTTCGAGGCGGCGCAGGCCACGGTCAGCATCGACTCCGCCGACAGCTACGCCGCTCAACTGTGCGACCAGGGCGCAGTCATCGCCAGCTTCGCCGAGCGCCGCGCCGAGATCTCGCGCCAGCTCAAGGGTGCCGCTGACGCGCTGAGCCTCACGCCCATCGACGACGACGCACTTCTCGATGAAGTGACCGCCCTCGTCGAGCGCCCCAACGTGCTGACCTGCGCGTTCGAGGCCGAGTTCCTGGCCGTGCCGCAGGAATGCCTCATCCTGACGATGAAGGCCAACCAGAAGTACTTCCCGCTGCTGGACGCGCAAGGCAAGCTGACGCGCCACTTCCTCGTCGTCAGCAACATCGCACCGGCCGACGCCTCCGCCGTGACCGGCGGCAACGAGCGCGTCGTGCGCCCGCGCCTGGCGGATGCCAAGTTCTTCTTCGACCAGGACCGCAAGAAGAAGCTGGCCGACCGCCTGCCGGGTCTGGCCAAGGTGGTGTACCACGGCAAGCTGGGCTCGCAGGGCGAGCGCGCCGAGCGCGTCACGGCCATCGCACACGCCATCGTCAACCAGCTCAGCATGGCGACGCTGCCCTACACGGTCGAGGCCGACGATGAGTTCAAGGTGCTCGACAGCAAGGTCAGGCAGGCCGCCCAACTGGCCAAGTGCGACCTGCTGACCGACATGGTCGGCGAGTTCCCCGAGCTGCAAGGCATCATGGGCGGCTACTACGCCCGCCACGAGGGCCTGCGCGACGGCGTCGCCATCGCGATTGAAGACCACTACAAGCCGCGCTTCGCCGGCGACGCGCTGCCGCGCAACCACACCGGCACGGTCGTCGCGCTGGCCGACAAGCTGGAGACGCTGGTGGGCCTGTTCGGCATCGGCCAGCTCCCCACCGGCGACAAGGACCCGTTCGCGCTGCGCCGCCACGCGCTGGGCGTCATCCGCATCCTCGTCGAGAAGAACCTGCCGCTGGAACTGCCGGCGCTCATCGACGCCGCCCTGCCGACCTTCGGCGAGCTGGTGGCCAACCCCTCCGACACCCGCCAGGCGCTGCTGGGCTTCTTCGCCGACCGCCTCGCCGTCTCCTTGCGCGATCAGGGCTACAGCGCCCAGGAAGTCGACGCCGTGCTGGCGCTGGCACCTACCCGCCTGGGCGACGTGCCCAAGCGCCTGGTGGCCGTGCGGGCCTTCGCTGCGCTGCCGGAAGCCGCCTCGCTGGCCGCTGCCAACAAGCGTGTCGGCAACATCCTGAAGAAGGTCGAGGGCGAGCTGCCGACCGAGGTGAAGCCCGAGCTGCTGCAGGAAGCGGCCGAGCAGGCGCTGGCCGCTGCGATCGCCGAGGTGCAGCCCGCCGCCGACCTGCTGTTCGAGCAGCATGACTACACCGGCTCTCTGCAACGCCTGGCCGCGCTGAAGGCGCCGGTCGACGCCTTCTTCGACGGCGTCATGGTCAACGCCGAGGACCCGGCCCTGCGCGCCAACCGCCTGGCGCTGCTGGGCCGCCTGCACGCGGCGATGAACCGCGTGGCCGACCTGTCGCGGCTGGCGGCCTGAGCCCGTGCCCACGATGCGCGCCGACCACGCCCACGGCATGAAGCTGGTCATCCTCGGTCGCGACGGCACGATCAACCGCTACCGCGACGACCACGTCAAGGCGCCCGAGGAGCTGGACCCGCTGCCCGGTGCACTGGAGGCCGTCGCGCGCCTGAACCACAACGGCTGGCACACCGTGCTGGCCACCAACCAGGCCGGCATCGGCCGCGGCCTGCTGGACATGGCGTCGCTGAACGCCGTGCACCTGCGGCTGAACCAACTGCTGGCGGAGAAAGGCGGGCGGCTGGACGCGGCCTTCTTCTGCCCGCACACGCCCGAGGAAGGCTGCGATTGCCGCAAGCCGCTGCCCGGGCTGATCCAGCAGATCGGCGAGCGTTTCGACGTGGAGCTGCCCGACGTGCACATGGTCGGCGCGTCGCTGACCGACCTGCTGACGGCGCAGAACGCCGGCTGCATCCCGCACCTGGTGCTGACCGGCCCGTTCGGCAGCCTCAACACCGACGAACTCGCCAACCTGCTGGTGCAGGTGCCGGGCGCCCGCGTGCACGACGACCTGATGAGCTTCGCCGAGACCCTCATCCAGGAAGAACGTCGCCGCGTCGCCGAGCAGCGCGGCCAGGCGCTCACCCCCGATACCCAGGCCGGAGACCTGCTCTGATGTCCAACTTGCTGAGCGCCATCCGCTCGCTGATCTTCGTCCTCGTTCTCATCGTCACGGTCATCCCGTGGGCCACCGCGGTGGTCATCCTGTCCATCTTCCGCCGCGGCGATCCCATCTACTGGGCCTGCGCCGGCTGGCTGAAGCTCGCCATCTGGAGCGCGCGCATCATCTGCGGCATCCGCTGGCGCATCCACGGCATGGAGAACCTGCCGCCTGCGTCGGACCGCAAGGCCGGCGTCGTGCTGCTGTCCAAGCACCAGAGCACGTGGGAAACCTTCGCCTACCCGGCGCTGTTCAGCCACCCGCTGGCCTACGTCTTCAAGCGCGAGCTGCTCTACGTGCCGTTCTTCGGCTGGGCGATGGCGCGCATGGACATGATCCACATCGACCGCGGCCGCCGCACCGAGGCCTGGAACAAGGTGCTCACGCAGGGCAAGCGCCTGGGCGGCCAGGGCAACTGGGTCATCATGTTCCCCGAGGGCACGCGCATCGCGCGCGGCGAGGTGGGCGAGTACAAGACCGGCGGCACGCGCCTGGCCATCGAGGCGGGCCTGCCCGTCGTGCCCATCGCCGCCACGGCCGCACGCTGCTGGCCGCGCAAGAGCTTCCTGCTCAAGCCCGGCGTCGTCGACATCTCCATCGGCAAGCAGATCCGCCCCGAGGGCCGCCAGCCGGGCGAGCTGATGACGGAGGTCAAGGACTGGATCGAGTCGGAGATGCGCCGCCTCGACCCGGAGGCCTACCGCAACCCTCCGCCCGCCGGCGTGGCCGGCACCGCCAACCAGCACTAGACATGCCGCCCAAGCGCCCGGCTCCGCTCCTGCAGGACAGCCAGCTGTCGCTGTTCGAGGCCGTGGCCGACGTCGAACCGGCCGACCCCGGCGCGGCGCGTTCGCGCCGCGAGCTCTACCTGGGCCAGCACCGCATCGGCTACGAGCTCAAGCGCGCGCGGCGGCGCTCCATCGGCTTCGTCGTCGGCCCGCAGGGGCTGCGCGTCAGCGCGCCGCGCTGGGTGCCCATCCCCGAGATTGAACGCGCGCTGCACCACAAGGGCGACTGGATCCTGCGCAAGCTCGTCGAGCAGCGCGAACGCCAGCAGCGCATGCAGGCCGCCCGCATCGAATGGGTGGACGGCGGCCGCCTGCCCTACCTGGGCCAGCCGCTGACCCTGGTTGTCGCGCCCGCCGGGCGCGAGGTCATCTGGGACGAGACGACGCGGGAGCTGCGCCTGCCGCTGCCGCACGGTGCCGCGGCCGAGCAGATCCGCGACCTGACGCAGGCCTGGCTGCAAGCCCGCGCGCGGGAAGACTTCCTGCCGCGCTGCCGGCATTTCGCAGAGCAGTTGGGCGTGGCGATGAAGTCGCTGCGGCTGTCATCCGCGCAGACCCGCTGGGGCAGCGCCAGCGCCGACGGCTCCATCCGGCTGAACTGGCGGCTCATCCACTTCGCGCCGGCGATCATCGACTACGTGGTCGCCCACGAACTGGCCCACCTGCGCGAGATGAACCACAGCCCGGCGTTCTGGGACACGGTGCGCTCCGTGCTGCCGGACTTCGAGCGCTCGCGCGAGGCGCTGCGGGAAGAATCCATCGTGGTCCAGTGAGCCTCGCTTCGGGCCTGCAATTGATTGCAAGTGAATATTCCCTCGCTGGCAAGGCAATGGAGCATTCACGTTCAGCAACACTTCGGCCCGACGCTGTCACCACGGGTACCCGCCAGCTGGCCTGACGCCAGCAGCACAGAGGGAGAGAAGGTACCGGGCATGAAACAAACGCCGCCGCCGGAGCATCCGGGGCGGCGTTTTTCTTGGGGCGCTCAGTCGGCGGCCGAGAAGCGGTAGACGCCATCGTCGCCCCGCATGCGCTTCAGGCCGCCCTGCAGCCACAGCGCGTGCAGGTGGGCGATGGCCTCGCCCATCGCGAACGTGGTCTGGTGCAGGTCCAGCTTGCGCTTGAACAGCACGCCCAGCAGCCCGGCGGCATGCGTGGGCTCGGTCCGGCAGGCGGCCGCCACCTCGGCCAGCCGCTCGTCGTGGTGCTCGCGCAGTTGGTCAATGCGCTGGTGCAGGCCGGTGAAGGGCTTGCCGTGCGACGGCAGCACCAGCGTGTCGGCGGGCAGGTCCAGGTAGCGGGTCAGCGACTGCAGGTACAGCGTCAGCGGGTCGGCCTCGGGCTCCACGTCGACGACGGACACGTTGGTCGAGATGCGCGGCAGCACCATGTCGCCGGAGATCAGCAGCTTGGCCTCCTCGCAGAACAGGCTGATGTGCTCCGGTGCGTGGCCGTAGCCGGCGATGCAGCGCCAGCTGCGCCCACCGATCTCGACCTCGGTGCCGTCCATCAGCCGCCGGTAGGCAGCCGGCACGACCGGCACCATCTTCGGGTAGTAGTCGGCGCGGGCGCGGATCTTGTCGAGCGAGTCCGGGTCGGTCAGCCCGTGGCTGCCGAAGAAGGCCGCCGCGCTGGCGCCGCCCATGCCCACCGTGGAGCTGCTGGCCAGCCGGGCGAGGTTGAAGTCGGTCGCGCTCACCCACAGACGGCAGCCCCATCGCTCGGTCAGCCAGTGCGCCAGCCCCAGGTGATCGGGGTGGAAATGCGTGGCCATCACGCGCAGCACCGGCAGGCCGTCCAGCCGCTCGGCGAACACCTTCTCCCAGTTGGCCCGCGTGTCGTCGCTGGCGATGCCGCAGTCGACGATGGTCCAGCCCTCGCGGCCGTCGATGCGGTCGCGCAGCAGCCACAGGTTGATGTGGTCCAGCGCGAACGGCAGACCCATGCGCACCCAGCGCACGCCGGGCGCCAGGTCCAGCGCCTCGCCGGGAGCGGGCAGGGTTTCGCCCAGGGGGTAATGGAGTTCCGATTCGCGAGGGTTGCCCATAGCCGACTTAGACTGACGTTTACGTCAATTGAGTGTAGCCATGCCTCCCCGCAAGTCTGTCTCCGCCGCGACCGAGCCGCAGCAGTCGACCTTCACGATCACCGAGCTCGCCGCCGAGTTCGACATCACGCCGCGCGCCATCCGCTTCTACGAGGAAGCCGGCCTGCTGGAGCCGGGCCGCAAGGGCCGCAACCGCGTCTACACGCCGCGCGACCGCACGCGGCTGAAGCTGACGCTGCGCGGCAAGCGCCTGGGGCTGGCGTTGCAGGAGATCAAGCAGCTCGTCGACATGTACGACAGCCAGGCCAGCGCCGCGCCGCAGTTGCGCGCCTTCCTGGCCATCCTGGCGCGGCACCGCGAGCAGCTGGAACAGCAGCGCGACGACATCGAGGTCACGCTCGCCGAGATTCGCCAGCACGAGAAGCGTTGCCGCGCGCTGCTCGGGCCGGCGTGACGGTTTGCCGCAAACGCGCAGGAAAATGCGCGTGTCGCGGGGCAAACCCCGCTGTCACGACGCCCGGGCTTGACTAGAGTCAGCGGCCGCCCTCCCCACTCGCCTTTGTCAATCTGCCATGCGCTCCGGAACGCGTACCGCCCTAACGCTAGAGTTGACCGCCATTGCCACCGCCCTGCTGATGCTGGGCCAGCCGGCCGTTGCCCAGACGCCGGAGCCGGCCAAGCCGGGCAACGGGCTGGAGCGGGCGCAGAAGGCGGCGGATGCCGTCTTTCACTGGATCAAGCTGAACGGCGACAAGGGCGCCAACCGCCAGCCGGCCAACGCACCGCCTCCGCCGCCGCCCGCGCCGCCGCCCGCGCCGGCACCCGTCGCGCGCAAGCCTGCGGCGGCTCCGGTGGCCGCTGCGCCCAAGCCGGCTGCCACGGTGCAGGCCGCCGCAGCCCCGGTGGCTGCTGCGCCGCAGCCCGAGCCGGAACCGGCCCCGGTGCTGGTGGCCGCCGCATCGCCTACCCCGGCGCCGGCGGCGCCGATACCCACGGCCGTCGCCGCCGTGGAGCCCCCGCCCCCGCCGCCACCCGCGGTCGAGGAGGAAGAGGTGCCGCTGAAGTTGCTGTCCAAGGTCAACCCCGGCATCCCGCGGGCCATGCAGCAGACCGCCTTCCGCGACGGCTATGCCCGCGTGAAGTTCACGGTCGCGCCCAACGGCACGGTCAGCAAGGCCGAGACCATCGCCGCCAGCCACAGCCGCCTGGGCATCTCGGCCGTCGAGGCCGTGCGGCAATGGCGCTTCGAACCCATCAAGGCGCCCCGCGAGGTGGCCATCGAGTTCGCGTTCAACAACACCGACGAGTAGGGCGGCCCTGCTCCTTCGGGCTCAGGCGCCCGGCGCCGGGCACGACTGCAACAGCGCCGACATCGCCTCCAGAAACACCCGGGTGCGCAGCGGCATCAGCCGCCGCTCCGGGAACACGGCCCAGCAGCTGGAACCGGGCAGTTCCCACTCGGGCAGCAGGCGCTGCAACCGGCCCAGCTCCACCGAGTGACGCACCAGCAGCCGGTCCACGCCGGCAATGCCCACGCCGTCCAGCGCCAGTTGCGCCAGCAGGCTGGGTGAATTGGCGAGCGTGCGCTGCACCGGGTTGGCCACATAAGGCTCGGCACCGTCGCGCTGCAGATGCCAGGGCACCGGCTCGCCCGTGCGGCTGCGCAGCATCAGGCCGTGCATCGCGTCCAGCGCCTGCGGCAGCAGCGGCTCACCCACACGCGCCAGGTAGTCGGTGGACGCGTACAGCCCCCAGTGCGTCGTGGCCAGCTTGCGCGCGGCGAGCTGGCTGTCGTCGTCCAGCTGACCCATGCGGATGGCCAGATCGAACCCCTCGCCGATGACGTCCACGCGCCGCGGCGTCAGGTCCAGCTCCAGCTGCACCTCGGGATAGGTCCGCACGAACTCGGCCAGCATGCCGGTGGCCACGCGCTCGGCGAAGTCGGCCGGCATGCTCACGCGCAGCCGGCCGCTCGGCTTGCGCTGCCGGTGCAGGGCCAGCGCCAGTGCGCCGTCCACCTCGGCGGCCACGATGCGTGCATGCTCCAGCACGCCGGCGCCAAAGTCGGTCAGCGCGAGGCGCCGCGTGGAGCGCTGCAGCAGCTTCTCGCCCAGCCGCGCCTCCAGCGCCGCGATGCGCCGGGAGACGGTGCTCTTGGGCCAGTGCACGCGCTCGGCGGCCCGGCTGAAGCTGCCGGCCTCCATGACGCGGGCGAACAGCAGCAAGTCATCGGCATCGGGTTCCATACACGTTCCAAGGTTCAGTTTGCGGGCCGAGCGCTGGGCCGCTCCCGAGCCGGCCCGTCTGGCGATGTGCTCGCCGGTCGATCCGGCGAGCATCGCCGTCCCCTCGGGGGACCGGCCAAGGTATTGCCTTGGACGAGGGGCTTGATTGATCCATCAATGGAACAATCTTATGCAAATCAACAACTTCTGGTGCTGATCTAGCAATCCTAGAGTTCATCCCATCGCAACCGACCGTTTCCCGGAGCTTCAGATGAACATCCTGCAGATCAACGCCAGCGCCCGCCGTGCCACCGATGCCGAGGGCTCCGTCTCCACCCGCCTGGCCAGCGAACTGACCGCCGGCCTGCGCGCCGCCAACCCCACCGCCACGGTCACCGTGCGCGACCTGACCGTGACGCCGCAGCCCGTACTGGACGAAGCCGCGCTGGGCGCCCTCTTCACGCCGGCCGACAAGCGCACGCCCGAACAGGCTGCCCGCGTCGCGCTGGACGATGCGCTGATCGCCGAGCTGCAGGCCGCCGACACCCTCGTCATCGGCGTGCCCATGTACAACTTCAACGTCACCGCCCAGTTCAAGAACTGGATCGACGCGGTGGCCCGCGCCGGCGTCACGTTCAAGTACAGCGAGAAGGGGCCCGTCGGTCTGGTCACTGGCAAGAAGGTCTACATCGTCACCAGCCGCGGCGGCGTCCACCGCGGCCAGCCCAGCGACCAGATGACGCCCTACCTGCGCACCGTGCTGGCCTTCCTGGGCATGACGGACGTGGAGTTCGTCTACGCCGAGGGCATGGCTTTCGCGGCCGAGCAAGGCCTGGCCCAGGCCCGCGCGCAGATCTCCGAACTGCTGGCCGCCTGAACCTGAAACCCCTCGTCCAAGGCAATACCTTGGTCGGTCCCCCGAGGTGACGGCGATGCTTGCGGCATTGAGCCGCAAGCACATCGCCATGGCGGGCCGGCTCGGGAGCGGCCCAGCGCTCGGCCCGAATTCAACTGAAAGGAAGCATCGTGAGCACCGTCGCCACATCCCTGTTGAACCAACCGCGCGAGGTTGAACGCCTCGTCGCCGGTCAGCCGACCAGCGACGGTGCCGGTGTCAAGCTCAACCGCGTGCTGACGAACAACCTGCAGCGCCGGCTGGACCCGTTCCTGATGCTGGACCACTTCGGCACGGACAACCCGGACGACTACATCGCCGGCTTCCCGGACCACCCGCACCGCGGCTTCGAGACCATCACCTACATGCTTCAGGGCCGCATCCGCCATCGCGACTCGGCCGGCAACGAGGGCCTGGTGTCGGACGGCGGCGTGCAATGGATGACGGCCGGCCGCGGCGTCATCCACAGCGAGACGCCCGAGCAGACGGCGGGCCGCATGGCCGGCTTCCAGCTGTGGCTGAACCTGCCGGCCAGAGACAAGCTGCGCGAGCCCTGGTACCGGGACGTGCAGGGTGCGGACGTGCCCAAGTTCCAGCGCGACGGCGTCACCGTGCGCGTCATCGCCGGCGCCAGCCACGGCGTGCCGGGCGCCGTGCAGCGCGACGTGACCGAGCCGCTGTACCTGGACGTGCACCTGCCCGCCGGTGCGAGCTTCGAGCAGCCGCTGCCGGCCACGCACAACGCCTTCGTCTACGTGTACGAAGGCGCGCTGAAGTTCGCCAGCGGCTGCCTGCAGCCCGCGGGCCGCATGGCCATCCTCGCCAACACGGCGGGCAGCGACGGCGTGCGCCTGACGGCCGGCGAGCAGCCGACGCGCGCCCTCCTCGTGGCCGGCAGGCCGCTGGGCGAACCCATCGCGCAGTACGGTCCGTTCGTCATGAACACCGAGGCCGAGCTGGTACAGGCCGTGCGGGACTTCCAGGCGGGACGACTGGCGTGAAGTCAACAGCTCGGCGGCAACCGGGGATCAGCTCGTCGAGCTGAACCGGCGCGGCGGCGGCAGGGCAAGATGCCGCCATGGACACCCCCGCACGCCGCCACAGCCCCGCCGCCGAACGCAACGGCCCGCCCATCCTCGCCCAGCTGCAGCAGCTGCTGCCAACCGGTGGCGTGATGCTGGAGATCGCCAGCGGCACCGGCCAGCACGCGGCCTTCCTCAGCGAAGGCCTGGCCGGCTGGCAATGGCAGCCCAGCGACTTCGACGCCGCCACCCTGCCCTCCATCGCCGCGTGGTGCCAGGGTTTGCCCCGGGTGCGCCCGCCCATCGCGCTGGACGTGCTGGCCGCCGACTGGGCCGGCGCGCCGGCGCGGGCCGATGCGATCTACTGCGCCAACATGATCCACATCGCGCCGTGGGCCTGCACGGCCGGGCTGATGCGAGGCGCCGCGCGGCATCTCACGCCCGGCGGCATGCTCATCACCTACGGGCCTTACGTCGTCGACGGCGAGCCCACGGCGCCCAGCAACCTCGCGTTCGACGCCGACCTGCGCACGCGCAACCCGGCCTGGGGCTTGCGCCGGCTGGCGGACGTGGCAGCGGAAGCAGCCGCAGCCGGCCTGGCGCTGCACGAGCGCGTCGACATGCCGGCCAACAACCTGCTGCTGGCCTGGCGGCGCGCGGGCTGAGCGTCAGCCGCCGGCCAACCCGGCGGCGAGGTGGTCGCCAAACGCCTTGACCTTGCCCGACAGCCGCCGCTGCGGCGGGCTGACGAGCTGCATAGGCAAGGCCTGGCCCTGCCAGTTCGGCATGGCCAGCACCACGTCCCCACGGGCCAGCTCCTTCTCCAGCAGCCAGTGCGGTGAATACGCCAGGCCCATGCCTGCCAGCACCGCCTCGCGCACGGCCTCGCCGCTGTTGGTGCGCAGGCTGCCGGCCACGCGCACGCTGACGAGCGTGCCCGGCGGCGCATCGGCCCCCGGTCCGGCCTCGAAGGTCCAGGTCGGCCCGGCGCGCAGCTCGCTGAAGACGATGCAGTCGTGCTGCTGCAGCGCCAGCGGGTTGGCCGGTGGCGGCTTGCCGATCTGCTCGAAATAGCCGCGCCGCGCCACGACGGCCCGGCGCACGGTGCCGATGCGGCGCGCAACAAGGCTGGAGTCGGGCTGCTCGCCGATGCGCACGGCGATGTCTATGCCCTGCTCGACGAGGTCGACGAAGCCGTCGTTGAGCCGCAGGTCGATCTTCACGCCCGGGTGCGCGGCCAGGAAGCTCTGCACCAGCGGCATCAGCTTCAGCCGCGCGAAGCTGCCCGACGCCGCCACGCGCAGCCAGCCCTGCAGCCGGTGCTCGCCCGCGCGCAGCTGGCTCTCGGCCTCGGCGATCTCGGCCACCAGCCGGCGCGCCTCGTCCACGTAGCGCTCGCCGGCCTCGGTCAGCCGCAGCGCCCGCGTGCTGCGCGCCAGCAACTGCGCGCCCAGCTGCCGCTCCAGCGCAGCCACCTGCTTGCTGACGGCGCTCTGCGTGCTGCCCAGCTCGCGCGCCGCGGCCGAGAAGCTGCCCAGCTCCACCACCCGCACCAGCGTCTGCATCGCCTGCAACCGGTCCGCCATGCCCGCCTTTCAGTCCCAAGTGGAATAAATCATAGGCAGCTGCGACGGCTACCGGAGCAGACAGGCGGCAATCACAGTCAGGTCACCCAATCAACTTCTCTTTCAGGAGCTTCACATGACTGCATCCCCCGTCGTCCTCGTCACCGGCGCGCTGACCGGCATCGGCCGCGCCACCGCCCTCGCCTTCGCCCGGGAAGGCGCCACCGTCGTCGTCAGCGGTCGCCGCGACACCGACGGTCAGGCGCTGGCCGCCGAGCTGCAGGCCGAAGGCGCCGCGGCCGCCACCTTCATCCGCGCCGACGTGCGCCACGAGGCCGAGGTGCGCTCGCTCGTCGAGCAGACCGTCGAGCGCTTCGGCCGCCTGGACGTGGCCGTCAACAACGCCGGCACCGAAGGCGCCACCGGCCCGCTCACCGAGCAGGCCGCCGAAAACTACGACGCCATCTTCGACACCAACGTGCGCGGCATGCTGTTCGCGCTGAAGCACCAGATGCGCGTCATGCTGGCCCAGCGCAGCGGCGCCATCGTCAACCTGTCATCGGTGGCGGGGCTGATCGGCTTCGCCGGGGCCTCGGTCTACGTGGCCAGCAAGCACGCCGTGGAAGGCCTGACGAAGAGCGCCGCGCTGGAAGGCGCGGCGGCCGGCGTGCGCGTCAACGCGGTCGCGCCGGGCCCCATCCAGACCGACATGCTGGAGCGCTTTGTCGGCCGCAGCGAGGACGCCAAGGCCGGCATGCGCGCCGGCAACCCGGCACAGCGCTTCGGCACGGTGGACGAGATCGCTCAAACCATCGTGTTCCTGGCCAGCGACAAGGCGAAGTACCTGACGGGGCAGTCGGTGGCGGTGGACGGCGGGCTCACGGCGCAGTGAGTGGATAGCCGGTGTCCCGTTGGGGCCGCCGCTCCTAAGTTCCAGACCGCGTGGATGCTTTGGCGTGGGTGTGCGCCTCATCGCTGCATTGCCGGGAGTCCCGCCCGGCGGCGGGGTAACTTTCTTCTGCGGGGCCAGAAGAAAGTCACCAAAGAAGAGGCCCCTGAACCGCACACGATCGCTGCGCCGCCTTGAGCGGCGCGCGAAAGCAACCAACGGCCTTGCACAGGGAAGCGACCCGCTGCGCTCTCGCGTCTGACTTTGGTGACTTTTCTCTGGCGCGACAGAGAAAGTTACCCGCCCGCCGGGGCGGACTCCCGGCAGCTCGGCACCGGGTCAGGAGGCTCTTCGCAAAATTCCTTGAAAGTGCATCGCATCGCACTGCTTTTGGCTATGCGCGCCACGCACCGACTCCGGAATGCAGGACTTCAAATGTTTGCGGATGAAGGAAGAAGGCGTAGTGCTTGCCAGCGCCAGACAGCGGTTCTGGCTTGCGCTCCGAAGCCCAGAAGCTCACAACCAGCACGGCCTCAACATCCCTGAGTCCCATCTGGATGCGCTCCTTGTCTTCTTCGGCGAGTCGCAAGCGGTCAACGAATGACTTCGGTTGCTCATACACGTCACTCGCGCAGTACGCCCATCCTGTGGCCTCAGCGTGCAAAGGATGCCGCACAAGGGCTGCGAGGGCCTGCGTTTCAACCTGTTTGGCAACGCTCTGCATTGCTCATGCCTTCTTAGTCTGCCCAGCGCCCAGGTACGTCTCAATGACCCTCGGATCCGCCGCCAGCCGATCCGCCGGCCCGCTCAACCCGAACTCGCCGGTCTCCAGCACGTAGCCGTGGTCCGCCACGCGCAGCGCGGCGCGGGCGTTCTGCTCGACGAGCAGGATGCCGACGCCGCTGGCGCGCAGGTCGTCGACGATGGCGAAGATCTCGCGCACGATCAGCGGGGCCAGGCCCAGGCTGGGTTCGTCCAGCATCAGGAGCTTCGGTCTTCCCATCAGCGCACGGCCCAGCGCCAGCATCTGGCGCTCGCCGCCGGACAGCGTGCCGGCCTGCTGCGCCCTGCGCTCCTTGAGCCGCGGGAAGCGCGCGTAGACGCTCTCCAGCCCGTCGCGCCAGCGCCGGTCGCCCAGCGTCATGGGCCGCCAACCGCCCAGCAGCAGGTTGTCTTCCACCGTCATCGTGCCGAACAGCTCGCGCTTCTCGGGCACCAGCGCCAGGCCGGCCATGACGCGTTCTTCGAGCGTCAGCCGGGCGATGTCCTCGCCGGCGAACTTCAGCGCCGCGCTGCGCGACGGGATCAGGCCCATCAGCGCGCCCAGCAGCGTGGACTTGCCCGCGCCGTTGGGGCCGATGACGGTGACGACGCTCTTCTCGGCCGCCGAGAAGCTCAGGCCCTGCAGCACCTCGGCGCGACCGTAGCCGGCGTGGAGGTCGGCAACTTCAAGGAGAGCGCTCATTCGTCCGCTCCCAGGTAAGCCGCGCGCACGGCCGGGCTGGCCTGCACCTCGGCGGGCGTGCCTTCCATCAGCCAGCGGCCGAACTCCATGACGACGATGCGGTCGGTGAGCTTCATGACGAAGTCCATGTCGTGCTCCACGAGCAGCAGCGACAGGCCCTCGGCCTTCAGCTGCTTCAGCACCTCGGCGAGCGCCTCCTTTTCCTTGTGGCGCAGGCCGGCGGCGGGTTCGTCCAGCAGCAGCAGCGACGGGTCGCTGGCCAGCGCGCGGGCGATCTCCACCAGCCGCTGCGGGCCGAGTGCCAGGTTGCCGGCCAGCTCGAAGGCCTGGTCGGCCAGGCCGATGCGGCGCAGCTGGCGCATCGCCTCGGCGCGGGCCTGGCGCTCCTCGGCGCGGTCCAGGCCCAGCATGGCGGCCAGCGCGCCGCTCCTGGTGCGCAGGTAGCAGCCCAGCGCGACGTTCTCCAGCACCGTCATGTCGGGCACCAGCTTGACGTGCTGGAAGGTGCGCGACAGGCCGGCGCGGGCGATGTCGCGGCTCTCGCGGCCATCCACGCGCTGGCCCAGCAGTTCGACCTCGCCGCGGGTCAGCGGCAGCACGCCGGAGACGAGGTTGAACGTGGTGCTCTTGCCGGCGCCGTTGGGGCCGATGAGGCCCACGATGTCGCCGGCGCTGATGCGGAAGCTGATGTCGTTGACGGCCACCAGCCCGCCGAACTGCTTGCGGATGGCCCGCACGTCCAGCAGCGCCGCGCCGCGCGGCGGGTGGCTGCGCGAGCTCAGCGGCGGCGCGCTCTCGTCCACCGCCTTCGCGCCGCGCGCCGGCAGCACGCGGGCCAGCAGGCGGGACACCAGCGGCCACAGGCCGTCCGGCGCGAAGCGCAGCACCAGCACCAGCACGATGCCGAACACGATGATCTCGTAGTTGCCCGAGCCGCCGAACACCAGCGGCAGCCAGACCTTGAGCTGGTCTTCCGCCAGCTTCACGAGCGCCGCGCCGGCAAACGCGCCGCCCACCGTGGCGATGCCGCCCACGACGGCCATGAACAGGTACTCGATGCCGAACTTGATGCCGAACGGCGACGGGTTCACGCTGCGCTGCATGTGCGCGTACAGCCAGCCCGACACGCAGGCCAGCAGCGCGGCGATGACGAACATCACCAGCTTGTAGCGGAAGGTGCTGGCGCCCATCGCCTCGGGCATGGTCGCGCCGCCGCCGCGGTGGGTGTTGAGCGCGCGCATGATGCGGCCCGGCCGCGAGTCCAGCAGCCGCGTGACGCCCAGCGCGGCCAGCAGCGCCGCGCCCCAGATCAGCCAGTAGATGCGCCGCTCGCTCTGGAAGCTGAAGTCGCCCAGCGTCACGGCCGGCAGGCCCAGCAGGCCGTCGTACTTGCCCAGTGCCTCCAGGTTGCCGACCAGGTAGTACAGCGCCAGGCACCAGCAGATGGTGGCCAGCGGCAGGTAGTGGCCCGACATGCGCAGCGTCAGCGCGCCGATGACCAGCGCCAGCACCGCCGTGACGGCCAGCCCGGCCGCCAGGCCCAGCCATGGCGACAGGCCCAGCACCGTCGTCAGGTAGCCGGTGGCGTAGGCGCCCACGCCGGCGAACGCCGCCTGGCCGAACGACGTGAGGCCGCCCACGCCCGTCAGCAGCACCAGGCCCAGCACCACCAGCGAGAACAGGCCGATGTAGTTGAGCTGCGTGATCCAGAAGTCCGGCACGGGCAGCAGCGGCAGGCCCAGCAGCAGCACGGCGGCCACGGCCGCGGAGACCGGGAAGGGAGAGCGCTTCATCGTCGTCATCAATGTTCTTCGTGATGCGGGTCGACGAAGGATCGCCACAACAGGATGGGCAGGATCACCGTGAACACGATGACCTCCTTGAACGCGCTGGCCCAGAACGAGCCGAAGCTCTCGATCAGCCCCACGCCGATGGCGCCCGCCAGCGCCATCGGGAAGCTGGCCAGGCCACCGAACACCGCGGCGACGAAGCCCTTCAGGCCGATCAGGAAGCCGGTGTCGTAATAAATCGTCGTGGACGGCGCGATCAGCAGCCCCGACAGCGCGCCGATGAAGGCGGCCATCGTGAAGCTCATCGCCCCCGCTGCGTCACCGGAGATGCCCATCAGCCGCGCGCCGGTGCGATTCACGGACGTGGCGCGCAAGGCCTTGCCGGTCAGCGTGCGTTCGAAGAACAGGAACAGAGCGGCGATCAGCACCACCGACGCGGCGAAGATGATGAGCGTCTGGCCCGTCAGGCTCAGCGGGCCGACGTCGAAACGCGCCTCCCAGAACGCCGGTGTGCGGTAGCCCTCGGCACCGAAGAACACGAGGCCCAGGCCCGTCAGCGCGAAATGCACGCCGACGGAGACGATGAGCAGCGTCAGCACCGTGGCGCCGGACAGCGCGCGGTAGGCCACGCGGTACAGCAGCGGGCCCATCGCGGTGACGATGGCCAGCGTCAGCAACACCTGGACGAAAAGCGGCAGTTCCTGCGCGGCCCACTGCCTCGTGACCCCAGCGATCATCAATGGCGGAACGACGCTGCTCGAGACCCGCCTGGCGATGCGTTCCCATGACCACCGCTCACGCACGGCCTGCACTGCGTCCAGCACGGCTGCGGCCACAGCCAGCATCACCAGCAGCCACACCGTGCCCGGCACCTTGCCCGCCTGCAGCGACGCCAGCGTCAGCGCGCCGAACGCGACGAACTCGCCCTGCGGGATGAAGATGACGCGGGTGACCGAGAAGACCAGCACCAGCGCCAGCGCGACGAGGGCGTAGATGGCGCCGTTGGTCAGCCCGTCCAGGCCCAGGATGGCGGCAATCGTGAGGTCCATGGCGCGTTGCGGGGTGAAGTCGCCGCCGATGGTATCGGCGATACGCCGACCGAGCGGTCGGGATTACCCAAAAGAAAGGCGCCCGCGAGGGCGCCCTTGCCATCCGGCGAAGCCGGCGGGGGTCAGCCGTTCTTGGGCGCGACCACCAGCTGGTTGTTGACGTGCTTCACGCCGTCCACCGCGGACGCCAGCGTCGTGGCGCGCTCGCGCGACTGCGCGTCGGGCGCCTGGCCGGTCAGCGTGACATGGCCTTCCTTGGTGTCGACGTTGATCTGCGTGGCCTTGAGCTTGTCGTCGGCCACCAGCGCGGCGTTGACCTTGGCGGTGATGGCCACATCGCCCGTGGCCTGGGCCGTCTTGTCGGCGGCGCGGGCGGCGGAGTTCTCGGCGGTGTTCATGGCCTGCTGAGCGTCACGCCGGGTTTCTTCGGCGGTCTGCTTGGCCTCGGCGATGGCGCCGTCCAGGCGCTGGCCGGCCGTGCGGTCGTCTTCCTGCTTGCTGCAGGCGGCCAGTGCGGTGGCGATGGCCAGGGCGGCCAGCAGCGGCAGTCGTGCGGTGGGCTGTGTCATGGGTCGTCCTTTCGGTGGGGCTGAGGCCTTGCGGGCCGGGTCAGGCAACTGTGGCCGCCCGGCGCGGCCGGCGGTTTCGGCCCGCGCGCCGATCGCGTGTCGGACCGCACCGACAGCCCCCGCCGCGATGTGCCGCCGGGCGGCTGCGTCCTACAGCGGCCGGGGCCACCGTCCCACCCGTGGCGCCCGCACCGCCTCCCAGCATGCGGGCCATGACAAAGAACACAGCCCTCGCCGTCACTGCGGTGGCGCTCGCGGCCATGGCTGCGGTCGCGGCGCTGGACCACGCCGGCTGGCCGGGCCTGGCCCCGCGACTGGCCGAGCGCGGCGGCCCCGGCCTGCGCATGGATCCCGACACGCGGCTGCACCTGATCTGGCGGCCGCGCCTGGAGGCCGCGCAGCTGCGCGTCGTCAGCGCGCAGGGCGACACGCTGGCCGACGCACACCAGGTGCTGCTGGCCTGGCGCTGGGGCGACATCTGGGCCTGGCACCGCGGCGCGCCGCTGCGGCTGCGCCAGGTGCAGGCCGAAAGCCTGGCGCTCGCCTGGCGGCGCGACGCCGACGGCCGCACACCGTGGCCGCTGCGGCCCGGCGGCAGCGCCCAGCAGCCCGCGGCGCTGCCGCAGATTGATCAGCTCGTCATCCGCAACGGCAGCGCGCAGCTGGACGACGCGCCGCTGCAGTTGCAGGGTGACGCGCGCTTCTCCACCGCGGCGGACGGCCTCTGGAAGGCCGACGTCCAGGGGCAGCTGCGCGGCCAGCGGCTGACGCTGAGCGCCGAGGCCGGCGCCGGCATGGCGCTGCTGTCGCCACCGGACGGCAGCGCGCCGCCGGCGACGATGCGCGTCGCGCTGAGCCAGGGGCCCGAGCGGCTCACGTTCAACGGCACGGCCGCATCGCTGCTGGACGCCCGCGCGCTGGACGGCCAGCTGCAGCTCCGCGGCCGCTCGCTGGCGGCGGCGGGCCGGCCCTTCGGCATCACGCTGCCCAGCACGCCGGCCTTCGACCTCGCGGGCCGCCTGCGCCATGCGTCGGGGCTGTGGCAGCTGGACGACGTCAAGGCCCGCATCGGCAACAGCCGCCTCGGCGGCCACTACGCGTTCGACACGCGCCCCCGTCGCCCGGTGCTGACCGGCACGCTGAGCGGTGGCCCGCTGCGGCTGGCCGACCTGGGCCCCGCGGTGGGCGCCGATGCGCCGCCCAGCCGCCCGGGCCGTGTGCTGCCCGACCGCCCGCTGGACCTGCCCGCGCTGCACCAGATGAACGCCCGCGTGGACGTGGCGCTGACCCAGCTCGACCTGGGCACGCAGAACCTGGAGCCGCTGGCGCCCGTGAAGGCCCAGCTGGTGCTGCAGGACGGCGTGCTGACGCTGAGCCGGCTGGACGCCGGCGTGGCCGGCGGGCAGCTCACCGGCTCGGCCGGGCTGGACACCCGGCCGGTGCCGCCGGTGTGGCAGGCCAGCCTGGACGTCCACAACCTGGCCATCGAACGCTGGCTGGCGCCCGACGCGAAGCCGCTGACGCGCCACGCCGTGACCGGCAAGCTCAAGGCCCAGCTGGACGTGACGGGGCGCGGCCACAGCACGGCCGAGCTGCTGGCCAGCCTGAGCGGCCCGCTGCAGATGCGGCTGGAGAGCGGCAGCGTGTCGCATCTGCTGACCGAGGCCGCCGGGCTGGACGTCGCGCAAGGCCTGGGCCTGCTCATCAAGGGTGACAGCAACCTGCCGCTGAACTGCGCGCGGCTGGACGGCCGCTTCGACACCGGCGTGCTGCGCCCGCGCACCGCCATCGTCGACAACCGCGACAGCCGGCTGGACGTGGACGGCCGCGTCAGCCTCGCCTCGGAGACGCTGGATCTGCGCGTCGTGGCCCGGCCCAAGGACTTCTCGCCGCTGACGCTGCGCGCGCCGGTGCGCGTGCAGGGCACGCTGGCCGACCCGCGCGTCGCGCTGGAGGGCCGCCAGCTGGGCGGCCGGGCCGTCGCCGCGCTGGCCCTCGGCGCCCTGGCGCCGCCGGCGGCGCTGCTGGCCTTCGTCGACCCGGGCGAGAAGCTGCCGCCGGTGGATTGCAGCTTGGCACCGCGTGAAGCAGCGCAAGCTCCTAAGGCCAACAAGTCGGCACCACCTGTGCCAGGCAAGGACAACAGCCGCGGTTGATCCCCGTATTTCGGGCCGAGCGCCGGGCCGCTCCCAAGCCGGCAAGTCGTGGCGATGTGCTTGCGGCTCGATGCCGCAAGCATCGCCGTCCCATCGGGGGACCGACCAACTCGCCCGCGTTCAGCGCGGCGAGATGGGCGAGGGGCTCACAGGTCAACGGCGTTTGTGCGGCTGCTCGTGCACTGCGTCCAGGAACTCCGCCAGCGTCTCGCGGCACGGCGCCTGCGGGCACAGGAACAGGCCTTCGGCCTCGGCCGGCACGTCGGACGCAAAGCCCAGCACGCTCAGCGAGTTCACCGCCTCGCCGCACAGCGCCACGGTACGCCCACAGCGCCAGGCCATCTTCAGCAGTGCCTGCAGCCGCGCGCAGCCGGTGGGCGCGGCCCACACGTCGGAGTTCAGCACGATGAGGCCATCGGCCCAGTCAACGGTGGCGGGCGGCTGCCCGAAGTCATCGTCCAGCCGCCAGTCCACGCGGCTCACGTCGGCACGGGCCAGCGGCACGAGGTCGGGCTCGTAGCGCAGCAACGCGTCGGCGGTGCCGATGACGCAGACCAGCAACGCCGGCTTCGCCGCCGGCTCGGCCGCCGGACAGGGCTGGCAATCGGTGGTGGACATGACAGGGCTCCGCACGAGAATGATGTCGTCACTGTGCGCGCGCGATGCCGGCCAGCCTGTGAGCGCCGGGCTTGCCGCGGGGTAGGACGCAACGCTGGCCGGTCAGCCCGGGCGGCGCTGCTGCGCCTCCTCGCGCAGGCAGGTCAGCATCAGCTCGGCGCCGGGCGACAGCTGGTGGCCGCGGCGCGTGACGATGCCGTAGGCGTCCATGCGCAGCCCCAGGTCGATGTCCAGCACCGTCAGCAGGCCGGCGTCCAGGTAGGGCTTCACCAGCTCCTCAGGCAGCGCCACCACCATGTCCGACTGCGCCAGCAGGCTGGTGACGACGGGCAGCGACAGCGTCTCGACGGCCTGCTGCGGCTGGTCCAGTCCGGCGGTCAGGAACAGGGCCGTGAGCCGGTCGCGCAGGATGCTGCCGGTGGGCGGCAGGATCCAGCTCTGGCGAGCCAGCTCCTGCAGGCTCAGATCGTTGCGGCCGGCCAGCGGGTGGCCGGCGCGCACGATGAGCGCATGCGGCTCGTCGGTCAGCGGCTCGAAGCTCAGCTGCGCGGCGGACTCGCTGTCCAGCACGCGGCCTATCACCATGTCCAGCTCGCCGCCCTGCAGCTGCTGCGTGAGGATCTTGCTGGTGTCCACCGTGATGGCCACATGCACACGCGGCTGGCGTGCCTTGAGCGCCACGACGGCGCGCGGCAGCAGCGTGGCAGACGGCGTCAGCACCGAACCCACGGCCACGCGGCCGGACAGGCCCGACAGCAGCTCCATGACCTCCTGGTGACCGGCGTCCAGCTCGGCCAGCGCGGCGCCCGCGCGGCGGATCATGACCTCGCCATACCAGGTGGGCGCCACGCCGCGCGGCAGCCGCTCGAACAGCTTGACGCCCAGCGCATGCTCCAGGTCGGCCAGCAGCTTGGACGCGGCCGGCTGCGTCAGGTTGGCGGCCTGCGCCGCATGCAGGATGGACCCGTGCCGCCCCAACTCCACCAGCAGCACCAGCTGGCGCGTCTTCAGGTGGGAGCGGACAAAGCGGTCGGAGCGCGGGTCGGTCATGCCCGAATGATGCCGCCTACTCGTGATAGAGCTGGGAGCGGCCGCCGTCGATGAGGATGTCGGTCGCGTTGATGAAGCGCGCCTCGTCGGTGGCGAGGAACAGCGCCGTGTAGGCCACCTCGATGGGCTCGCCAATGCGCCTCGGCGGCAGCAGGTCCACCTGGCGCTGGCGCTCCTCGGGCGTGACGCTGTCCAGCCATTCGATGACGCGCTCCGACAGGATCAGCCCCGGCGAGATCGAGTTCACGCGCACGTTCCGCGCCGCGTACTGAATGCCCAGCGCCTTGGTCATGCCGATCAGCGCGTGCTTGGCGACCGGGTACGGGAAGGCGTCGGGAATGATGCGATGGCCGTGCACCGACGCCACGTTGACGATGCTGCCGCCGCCGCCCGCCAGCATGCCGGGCAGCACGGCACGGCTGCAGTGCAGCGCACCTTCCAGGTCCACCGCGAAGCAGCGCTGCCACTGCGCGCTGGTCATCGCCAACGGCTCGGCGAACACGTTCATGCCGGCGTTGTTGATGAGCACGCTGATCGGCCCGAAGCGCTCGGCGCCGCGCGCGGCCATGGCCTGCACGGCGGCTTCGTCGGCGATGTCGGCGGCAATGAACAGCGCGCGGTCCTCGCCCAGCTCCTGCACGAGTTCAACGCCCAGGCGCTCGTCGGCGGCCAGGCCGTTCAGGATGACCTGGGCGCCCTCGGCGACGAACAGCCGCGCGATGGCCTTGCCGATGCCCTGGGTGGCGCCGGTCACCAAGGCGACCTTGTCTTTCAAGCGCGGGGAACTCATTGCGTGTACTGCTTCCAGATGTCCAGCACGGGCAGCGCCCGGCCCTTGAAGTCGAACAGCGTCGTGTTGGAGACGACGTTGGGGCCAGGCTCGCCGGAGCCTTCCTTCAGCGCCCAGCCGACGCGGCGGTTGGCGATCATGATCGGGTCCCAGTACAGCACGCCCAGCACGCGCGGATGCGCCTTGCAAGCCGCCAGCAGCTCGGCCATGAAGTTGCGCTGGCCCTCGGGGCTGCTCATGCTGGCCGGGTACGGGCCGTTGTTCTCCAGCTGGCCGGGCCAGCCGTCGGCACGATTCGGCGCGAAGTTGAAGCCGGCTTCCATGACGAGGAGATCGCTGTCGTAGCGGGCCGAGATGGTGTCGCAGAAGCTCATCAGCTGGGCGACGTTCTTCTGCGTCCAGAACGGGTAGTACGACGGGCCGATGACGTCCCACGGCACGCCCTGCGCGCGCGCGTTGTCGAACCAGTCGCGGTACTTGGGCACGTCGCCGCCACCGTCCAGGTGCAGCACGACCTTGGACGTCGGGCTGACGGCCTTGACCGCCGCATGGGCCGCCTTCAGCAGCGCACCCAGGCGCGGCCAGTCGCTGGTGCGGCCCCAGGGGTAGAGCATCCCCATCTCGATCTCGTTGCCCAGCGACACGAACTCGGGCGCCGTGCCCTGGTTCACCAGCGCCTGCATCACTTCCTTCGTGCGCTGCTCGACGAGCGCCAGCAGGCGCTCGAAACGCGCCGTATCGTCGGGCAGCTTGCTGAGTTCGCGGCGCCAGGCGTGCGGCGGGTCCTGCGTCTTGGAATTGGTCCAGAAGTCGCTGTAGTGGAAGCTGAACTGGATCTGCAGGCCATGCGCCTTGGCGCGGCGCGCGAGCGACAGCACATCGGGCAGGTCCATCGAGCCCTCGGGCCAGTACCAGCCGTCCGCGCCCGTGCCGGAGCCGGTGCGGTCGTACAGCCGGATGCGCACGATGTTGTGGCCGTAGCGCTTCAGGATGGCCAGGCAGTCGCCGGGCTTGCCGTCGCGGTCACGGTAGACCGCACCGGCACGCTCCATCCACGTCAGCGCGGAGATGTCGCCACCGGCCAGCAGCGGCGCCTTGGCGGCGTGGGCTACCGGCAGCGCACTGGCCAGCGCGGCGGCCAGCAGGGTACGACGTTGCATAGACATCTCAGTGGTTTATCGCGGGCCGAGCGCCGGGCCGCTCCCAAGCCGGCCCGTCTGGCGATGTGCGAGCGGGGCACGCCCCGCGAGCATCGCCGTCCCCTCGGGGGACCGACCAAGGCTTGCCTTGGGCGAGGGGCTTCACGTTATGAACGGCGCTCACCGCGGGTCTTCAGTTGGTCGAGAAGGACGGCGGCCAGCAGGATCAGGCCGCGCACGAGGTACTGGTAGAACGCATCGACGTTCAACAAATTCATGACGTTCTCGACCGTGCCCATGATGAGCACGCCGATGACGACGCCGAAGATGCGCGCCTTGCCGCCGGCCAGCGACACGCCGCCCAGCACGCAGGCGGAGATGACGTCCAGCTCGAAGCCGGTGGCCGCGTTGGGCTGGCCGCTGGTGATGCGGGCCGACAGGATCAGGCCGGCCAGCGCCGCAACGACACCCTGCAGCAGGAAGATCCACACACGCAGCCGCTCGACGCGCACGCCCGCCAGGCGCGCGGCCTCGGGGTTGCCGCCGATGGCCAGCGAGTTGCGGCCGAACACCGTGTGGTTGAGCAGCACGCCGAAGATGACGAAGCACACCACCGTCATCCAGATCGGCAGCGGCAGGCCCAGCACGACGGTGTCGCCGAAGGCGAAGAAGCGCTCGTCCGCAATGCCCACGGCCTGGCCCTGCGACGCGATGAACGCGAGGCCGCGCACCATCAGCATCGTCGCCAGCGTGGCGATCAGCGCGTTGACGCGCAGGTAGGCGATCAGCACGCCGTTGCCCGCGCCGATCAGCGCGCCGGCCAGCAGCCCGCCGCCGATGGCCAGGCCCACGCTGCCGGTGCGCTCCAGCACCATCGCGCCCAGCACGCCGGCGAAGGCGATGGTGGAGCCGACGGAGAGGTCGAAGTCCCGCGAGGCCAGGCACAGCATCATGGTGCAGGCCACCATGCCGATCTGCGCGACCGACAACAGCAGGCCGACGATGTTGGCGCCGGAGAAGAAGTTCTCGACCGTCAGCGCCAGCACGACGAACAGCAGGGCGTAGCCCAGCGTCATGCTGTGCTCCTTGAGCAGGGCGCGGGAGGTGGTGTTCATGGCGGGGCGGGGCGACGCAGGGGTCGTTTGGGTGGTCGTGTTCATAGGAAGCTGCGAATGAATCCCGCGCGGCCGAGCAGACCGTCGCGGCGGCGCCAATCAAGGCGCAAAGCGGAGACGCAGCGTGTGCTGCGGCGAGCATTTGCAACGCCGAGTGGCGGCGTTGCGGCGGGATGAGCGGGTGCGTGGGGTTCGTTCACAGCTTCCCTTAGTGCAGGGGCGCGGCAGGCGCTCCGTCAGGCAGGGCCAGCGCGAGCGCGGCGGTCTCGCTGGCGTTGGCGCGGTCCAGCTCGCCGCTGATGCGGCCGTCGCGCATGACGATGAGGCGGTCGGAGATGCCCAGCACCTCGGGCAGTTCGCTGGAGATGACGATGACGCAGCAGCCCGCAGCCGCGACGTCGTGGATGATCTTGTAGATCTCGTTCTTGGCGCCCACGTCGATGCCGCGCGTCGGCTCGTCGAGGATGAGCACCTTCAGGCCCGGCTCGGCCAGCCAGCGCGCCAGGATGACCTTCTGCTGGTTGCCGCCCGACAGCAGGCGGATCTCCTGCTCGCGGTTGGGCGTCTTGATGCGCAGCTTCTTGATGAAGTCGTCGGCGCGCTGCGCCTCCTGGCCGTGGCGCAGGAACACGCCGGCGGCAAGGCCGTGGCGGCGGCAACTGATGTTGATGTTCTCGGCCACCGACGAGTGAGCCAGGATGCCCTGCTCCTTGCGGTCCTCCGGGCACAGCACGATGCCGGCGGCGATGGCGTCGGCAGGGCTGCCCGCGTCGACGGGCTGGCCGTCCAGCAGCACGGTGCCGGCGCGGCGCGGGTCGGCGCCGTACAGCAGGCGCATCAGCTCGCTGCGGCCGGCGCCCACCAGGCCGAAGAAGCCCAGCACCTCGCCGCCGCGCACCGAGAAGCTCAGCGGCTCCGCCAGCTCGTCGCCGTACAGGCCGCGCGCCTCCAGCCGGATGGGGCCATGCTGGCGCTCGCGGTAGTCGTAGATGTCCTTCACCTCGCGGCCCACCATGTCGCTGATGAGGCGGTCCCGCGGCACGTCGGCCATCACGTCATGCGTGACGATCTTGCGGCCGTCGCGGAAGATGGTGCAGGCATCGCACAGCTCGTACAGCTCTTCCAGCCGGTGCGAGATGTAGATCAGCGTGCGGCCCTCGGAACGCAGGCGCTTGACGAGGCGGAACAGGATTTCTGTCTCGCGATGCGACAGGCTGCTGGTGGGTTCGTCGAAGGCAATGACCTTGGCGTCCTGCATGACGGCCTTGCAGATCTCCACCATCTGGCGCTGCGCGATCGACAGGTCGGACAGGCGCGACGCCGGGTCCAGGTCCACGCCGATGTTGGCCAGCTGCTCGGCCACCCTCTTGCGGGCGGCCTTGTGGTCGACGAGGCCGAAGCGCGTGGGCAGGCGGCCCAGCAGCACGTTCTCGGCCACGGTCAGCTCGGCCACGTACTGCAGCTCCTGGTGGATGATGGCCACGCCGGCCGCGATGGCATCGCCGGCTGAACCGAAGTGGCGCTCCTGGCCGTCCACCACGAGGCGGCCGCCGTCGGGCTTGTACTGGCCGCCCAGGATCTTCAGCAGCGTGCTCTTGCCGGCGCCGTTCTCGCCCAGCAGGCCCATGACCTGGCCCGGGCGCGCCTCGAAGCTCACCCCGTTCAGCGCCTTGACGCCGGGGAAGACCTTGCTGATGTTGTCGAACTGCAGGGACGCCATCACAAACCCATTTGCTTGCGGATGTCCGCTTGGTTCTGGCGGGTCATCAGCACGCCGCTGGTCAGCGTGACCGCGGGCGGCGTCTTGCCCTTGGTGGCCCACTCGAAGACGGCAACGGCCGTCTCGTAGCCGTGGCGCTTCGGGCTGATCAGCACGGTGCCGAAGAAGCCGGTGGCGGTGGGCTTGGTGAACTCGTTGAGCGCCGTCTGGCTGCCGCCGATGCCGATGGCCAGCATCGCGTCGGCCTTGATGCCGCGGCCCTCGCCGGCACGCACGGCACCCAGCGCGGCTTCGTCGTTCAGGCCGAAGGCGACCCACTTCTTGAACTTGGCGTTCTTCGTGAAGGCGATGTTGGCGGCGTTGAAGGCGCTCTCGGTGTCGGTCTTGGCCTGCGGCGCGTCGATGATGTTGGCGGCGGGCATGCCGGCCGCCTTCAGCGCATCGGCAGCACCCATGGTGCGGTCACGGCCGGTGGGCAGCTGGTCGTAGGCCACGCGCAGCACGCCGACCTCGTCGAGCTTCCAGCCCCGGGCCTTGATCTCGGCCAGCAGCCCGGCGCCGACCTGCTTGCCGATCTCGTAGCCCGAGATGCCCATGTGCGGGATGTCGGCGATGGGCTTGCCGGCGCCGTCGACGAGCTGGTCGTCGACCGACATGACCTTCAGGTTGTGGCGCTTGGCGGCACGGTTGATGGCCACGCCCAGCTTCACGTCGGGCGCGCAGATGACGAAGCCGACGGCCTTCTGCGCGGCCAGGTTGTCGATGGCGGCCAGCGTCTTCTCGCCGTTGGGGATGCCGATCTTCACGAGCGTGAAGCCCTTCTCCTTGGCCGCCTGTTCAGCGAACTTCCATTCGTCCTGGAACCAGGGCTCCTCGGCCTGCTTGACGAGGAAGCCGACCTTCACCGGTTCGGCGGCCTGCAGCGCAAAAGGCGTGGCCAGCAGGGCCAGCGTGAGCGCGCGTCGTTGCATCTTCATGGTCGTGTCTCCTTAGTCTTGGAACAAAGTGTCTTCAACACCCAGCGCCTGGGGCAGGCGCAGCCCGAACAGGCTGCCGGACAGCGGCTGCGCCATCAGCGCGTCGCGGCCCAGCTCGGCGCGGGCGGTGGTGAGCATCAGCTGGTCGGCATCCTCGCCGCCGATGGCGGGGCAGCTGGTGTGGGCAGCCGGGGCGTGCCAGGCGCCCATCAACTGACCGGTGGGGTCGTAGCGTGCCACACGGCCGGCGCCCCACTGCGCGTTCCACAGGCAGCCCTCGGCGTCAATGACCGAGCCGTCGGGCCAGGCGTCGGGGCGGTCCATCGGCGTGAACAGGCGCACGTTGTCGACCTGCGCCGTCTCGGCGTCATAGTCGCATTGCTGGATGCGCTGGCTCAGCGAGTCGCAGAAGTACATCGTGCGGCCGTCCAGGCTGAAGCAGATGCTGTTGGCGATGGCCACCGCCGGCAGCGCCAGCCGGCGCAGGCCGTGCTGCAGCGAGAACTGGTAGAAGCTGGCGATGGGCCGCTTTTCCTTCGCCTCGTTCAGCGTGCCGAACACGAAGTAGCCGCGCCGGTCGGTGCGTCCGTCGTTGATGCGGGTGCGCGGCTCGGCGGCGTCCACCGGCACCAGCGTCTGCAGCTGCATCAACGCCAGGTTGTCCCCCAGCGTGGCGATGCAGATGCGCTTGGCCAGCCCCAGCAGCACGCGGCCGGAGCGGGTGTGCGCAAAGCTGCCCAACCGGTCCGGCAGGCGGCAGGACTCGGGTGCTGCCGCACCGGGCCGCCACGCATGCAGCGTGGCCGACTCGATGTCGGTCCACCACCAGCGACCGCCCTGCCACAGCAGGCCTTCGCCGAGGGTGGCGCCGAACGGCAGCGCCAGGTCGAGTTCGCCGCCTGACTGCATCACAGATCCAGATGCAGGCTGACGGCGTAGCGGCGGTCGTCCGCATACGCGCCACGGGCCAGGTCGCCCACGCCGTAAGTGCTGCGGCGCACCGTGCGCGTCAGGTTGTTGGCCTCGACGGCGAGCTTCAACTGCGGCGTGATGGCCCAGCTGGCGTAGGCATCCAGCATGCCGTAGCCCTTGATCGTGATCGGCGTCTGCGCGATGACGGTGCCGTTGCTGGGGTAGTAGTTGCTGACGCCGGCCAGGTACTTGCTGCGGTAGTTGTAGGCCAGGCGCAGCGCGAACTGCTCGTAGTCGTACATGCCCACCAGGTTGTAGCTGTTGCGCGAGAGGCCTTCCAGCTGCGTCTTCTGGCCATTGATGGGGCCGGGCGCCGAGCTGTCGACGTAGGTGTAGTTCGCCTGCAGGCCCAGGCCACGCAGCGCGCCGGGCAGGCTGGTGAAGAAGGCCTGGTAGCCCACCTCGATGCCCTTGACGCTGCCGTCCTCGCCGTTGGCGGGCGTGGAGACGGTGTAGGTGGTGCCCTGGTAGACCAGGCTCTGCGTCGCGGTCTGCAGGAAGCCGTCCACGCGCTTGTGGAAGACGGCGCCGTAGACGTGGTCGCTCTTGTTCAGGTAGTACTCGAGCGACAGGTCCAGCTGGCGGGCATGCAGTGCGCCCAGCGTCGGGTTGCCGAGGTAGCCGGTGCGGTCGTTGGCGTTGAGGCTGAGCGACGGCGTCAGCTGGTCGAAGTTGGGCTGCGTGACGACCTTGGACGCGCCGAAGCGGGCCACCAGCTTGTCCGTCAGGTCCAGCCGCGCGTTCAGGCTGGGCAGCCACTCGTTGTCGCTGGTCTTCAGCGTGGTGGGCGTGCCGGCGGCCGTGGTGTAGCGGCGCTCGCCCTGGGTGCGCACGTAGCGCAGGCCGACGTTGCCGGACAGCGGCAGGCCGGCCAGCTCGCTGTCGAAGTCGGCCACGCCGTAGGCGGCTTGCGTCTTCTCGCGGTAGTCGAACGTCTGCGCGGCGTCGAAGGCCGGCACGGTCAGGCCCATCGCGGCGCGGGCGGTGGCGGGGTCGCGCAGCCAGGCCAGGTCGTTGATCGACAGCCACTGGCGCGGCGTGTTGCCGGCGCCGGCGGTCTTCAGCAGGTCGTCATGGCCGATGACGCCGATCTTGGCGGCCAGTGCCGGCGCGGCGCCCGCGACCGGGCCCGTGGCGGTGGCGCTCCACAGGTTGTCGATGGTGTTGATCTCGGCGCTGGTGGCCTGGCGGTCCGACAGGCGCAGGCCCGTGCGCACGCGCGCCAGCACGCCGTCCAGGCGGCGGTCGCCGTCCAGGCGGAAGGTGGTTTCCTTGCCGGTGTTCTCCTGCTTGAAGTACAGCGCCTTGTCGGCCCAGTACTGCGACGGCGTCGTCAGGTCGGCGGCGCCGGCCAGCACCGGGTAGGCGGACGGCAGCTCGGTCGTCAGGTCGAAGCCGAAACCGGGGTTGTTGGTCCACACGCCCAGGCGGGCTTCCTGGTAGATGCGGCTGAAGTCGCTCTGGGTGTGGCCCAGCTCGGACTTGACCGTCCAGTCCTGCAGCTTCCACTTGCCGCTGACGGCGGCCTGCGTGGTCTTGGTGTCGTTGTCGGCGACGAAGGCCGACGTGCTCATGCTGGCGCCCCAGAACTTGCCGCTGGCCAGGTTGCCATTGGCGTCCTTCGTGACGGCACCGTTGGGCCACAGCGCGCCGAGGTTGGTGGCGGCGGTCCAGTTGGCCCAGAACGGCGAGCCGAAGAAGCCGTAGGTGTCGGTCTGCGTCTTCAGGCGCGTGTGGTGCACGTCCAGCGCGTACTCGGTGTCGCGGTCGGGGCGGAACTGCAGCGCCGCGGTCACGCCGGTGCGGTCACGCGTGCCGAACTCGTAGGCGTTCCACACACCGGTGGGCGCAAACGGGCCGGAGCCGTCGGCCAGTTGCGCCGGCGCGCCCAGCTCCTGCGTGTCGGCGCGGTAGGCGCGCTTTTGCTTGGCGAGGCTGACGAGGGCGCCGAACTGCTGGCCGCCGCCCAGGTCCCAGCGGTTGCTGGCCAGCACCGAACCCTCGAACTTGTTCTTGCGGGCGAGGTCGGCAAAGGTGTCCTTGACCGTCGCGGCGACCTTGGCGCCGGTGAAGTCGAACGGCTTGCGGGTGCGCAGGTCGATGAGGCCGGCGATGCCGCCCTCCACCTGGTCGGCCGTGGGGGTCTTGTAAACGTCGGCACCGGCCAGCAGCTCGGCGGGCACGTCCTGGAAGGACAGGCCGCGCTCCTTGCCGGCGGTGAAGATGGAGCGACCATTCAGCAGCGTCTGGGTCTGGGAGAGTCCGCGCACCTGCACGCGGTCGCCCTCGCCGCGGTTGCGCGAGATCTGCACGCCGGCGATGCGCTGCAGCGCCTCGGCGACGTTGGCGTCCGGCAGCTTGCCGATGTCGTCGGCGACGATGGAGTCGACGATCTGGTCGGCGTTGCGCTTGAGGTCCTGCGCCTTGGTCAGGCTGGCCTTGATGCCGGTGACGACGACGGTCTCCAGCGATTCGCTGGCCGGGGCGGCAGGCGCCTGCTGCGCCCAGGCCGGGGCGGCGAACAGCACGCTGGCGGCCAGGGCGAGGCGGTGGCGGGACGGGTGGGGGTGTCGGCGGGACATGCAATCTCCGGGGTTTTGTAGTTGGTGGGCTCTTGAGGCCCCTGCCGGCTCAGCGTCCGGCAGCCCGTAAGTTACGGATCTGTTTCATTCCGTACTAATCGAATATCAGGTCTTAACTATCCGAAATCCGTATAGGTCACGGCGCGATAGCGACCCGGCGCACCGTCAACAGGCGGGCGCCGCGCAATTCGGCCACCTGCGTCTGGCCGGCCGCGAACGCCGGGCGGTGGGCGGCGTCGATGTAGACGGGCGCGTCGGCGCGCAGCGGCAGCACGCTCAAGCGCAGCTCGGCGCCGGGCTTCAGGCCGAACTGCTTCAGGCCGATCTGCCAGCGCTGGCCGTTGTAGTACCAGTCGTCCAGCATCGTCGTGCCGGCGAACACGCGGCCGATGTCACCGACGAAGTCCAGCTCCAGCAGCACGTCCTCTGCGCGAGGCAGCTGGGCGGGCAGTTGCAGCGACCACGTCGCCGCCGTGGCGAACGCCTCGGGGATGGGCTGCACGGCCGCACCGGCCAGGCCGCCCTTGAGCACCTTGGGCGCCATGCCGGCCGGGCGCGTGGCGGTGATGTGCAGCGCGGGCTGGGCGGGGTCGCCGGCCACGTCCAGGCGCTGCAGCACGCCGTCCTGCGACACCTTCAGGCCGGCGGCAGCCGGCTTGGTGAGCGCGGGGAACACGGCGGCGCGCAGCGGCTGCGGGCCCACGCCGCGCAGTTGCAGGCGGCCGTCGGCCACCCAGGCCTGTTGTTCGGAGAACACCAGCCGGCGCTGGCCGGCCAGCTCCAGCACGTTCAGCTGGGCCAGTTGCTCGGGCGCCAGCAGCAGCACGCTGACGGCGCGGCCGTTGGCGCCGGTGCCCAGGCGCTGCAGCTGCGTCGCGTCGGGCTTCAGCGTCTTCAGGCCGTCGGGCAGCGCGAACTCGGCCTCCACGCCGGCCGTGGCCGCGAATACATGCACGATGCCCTGCGCACCGGCATCCACGCGCGCGACCGGCTGGGCTGCGGCGTAGCGCAGCTTCACGCCGTCCAGGTCCAGATTGACGGGCCAGACGAAGTAGGCGCCGTTGGGAATGTCCACCGGCTTGGACGGCAGCGTGACGGCGCCGCCCGGCAGCTGCACCTCGAAGCGCACGCCGATCTGCGCCGGCATGGCGTACTGGCGCACATGGTTGTTGACGAACAGGAAGGCGCTGTCGCCGTTGGCGCGCACGGCCCAGCGCGGCGTCTGCAGGTCGGCCGGGTCGGCGGGTGAGCGCTCCGGCTGGCGCACGGTCATCGTCGCGAGTTGGGCACCGTGGTCGCGCAGGAAATAGTGGAACGGGCGCAGCCGGGTCAGCACCTCGCGCTGTTGGCCGTCCGGGCCCAGCGGCGCCTGGAAGTCGTAGTTGATGCGCGGCGTGTCGTTGTAGCCGCCGCTCAAGGAGCTCTCCTCCAGGCCCGTGCCGCCCGCGCCGACCGGATTGCGGCCGCCGTGGAACATGTAATAGCCCAGCAGGTTCACGCCCGAGCCGATCTGCACCGGCAGCATGGCGGCGATGTCGTCCGGCGACACCAGTGTGCGGCGGCGGTACATGGCCGGCAGGCCGGGGCCGTACTCGGCGCCGAAGAAGGGCACCTTGTCCTTGTCGGTCTCGGCAGTGCCGGCCCCGTGGGACTTGGTCTGCGCACCGAGGTCGCCGCTGACGCGGGTGTTGAAGCGGAACGCGTGCGTCTCCTTCGGTGGCAGCTCCTTCGTGCTGGTCGCCCAGGGCTCGTCCGGGTAGCCGCCGAACACCGGCATGACCTCGCCCGACGGGTAGACGGCGCCATCCCAGCCGGTCACGGTGTACAGGGGCACGTCCATGCCGGCCTTCAGCGCGAGCTTCTTCAGCGCACTGATGTGCTCCTCGCCGCGGCCGGGGCCGCGCAGGTTGTATTCGTTCTCCAGCTGCACGCCGATGACGGGGCCGCCGTCCTTCCACAGCAGGCCCTGGATCTGCCTGCCGATCTGGCCGTAGAGCCGGTCCACCAGCGCCATGTACTCGGGGTCGTTGCCGCGCGTGGGCATGGCGTCCACCACCCAGTCGGGGATGCCGCCGTAGCGCACCTCGCCGTGGCACCACGGGCCCAGGCGCACAACCACTTTCAGCCCCGCCGCCTGCGCCAGCTGCACGAAGCGGCGCAGGTCGTGGTTGCCGCGCCAGTTGAACGCACCGGGCCGTTCCTCGTGGTGGTTCCAGAACACATAAGTCGCCACGACGTCCAGACCCGCGGCCTTCATCAGGCGCAGCTGGTCGGCCCACTGCGAGGCCGGCGCGCGCGTGAAGTGGTACTCGCCCATGACCGGCAGCCAGGGCTTGCCGTCCTTCAGCAGGTACTGGCTGTTGGCGGCCAACGTCTCGCCCTTGGGCGACGTGGCGGTGCCCAGCTTCAGGTAGCCGGTCGTCGGCGCCGGCACGGCGGCGCGGGCGTCGAGCTTGAGCAGCGTGTCGGCGCCGGCCGCGGAGGCGAGCGCCCCCAGCAGCAGCGCCGCGGTCAGCGGACGGATGCAGAACATGCGGTCTCCAGGTGTTGCTTTTTTCTTAGAGCGCGCGCCAGCCTTGGGCGAACGCTTTGGCGCGCTGGGCGACTTCGGCCGCCGTCAGGCCCGGGGCATACAGCGCCGAGCCCAGCCCGAAGCCGGCCGCGCCAGCCTTGACGTACGGGCCCATGTTGTCCGGCGTGATGCCGCCCACGGGCAGCAGCTTCAGGGTCTTGGGCAGCACCGCGCGCATGGCCTTCACGATGGTGGGCGTGATGAGCTCGGCCGGGAACAGCTTGACCGCATCGGCGCCGGCGTTCACCGCCGCGAAGGCCTCCGTCGGCGTCGCCGCGCCGGGCACGCAGAACAGGCCACGAGCCTTGGCTGCACGGATGACGTCCACGTCGGCATGCGGCATGACGATGACGCGGCCGCCCGCGGCCTGCACGTCGGCCACGGCCTGCACGCTCAGCACGGTGCCGGCGCCGACGACGGCGTCCGCCGGCATGCGGCGCGCCAGGCGGGCAATGGAGTCCAGCGCGTCGGGCGAGTTCAGCGGCACCTCGATGACGCGAAAGCCCTCGGCATAGACGGCGTCGGCAATCGCCTCCACCTCCTCGGGCTTGACGCCGCGCAGGATGGCGACGAGGGGCAGGTGTTGCAGGGCTTGGTCCAGCATGTCAGATCAGACTCGTCGTTTGCGCCAGCGCCCACAGGCCGGCCGGCGCGGTGTTGTCCAGCAGCAGCGGCGCGGGCTGGCCCAGGTGCGTCAGCGCCAGCGCGTAGCGGGCGCACAGCGCGGGGTCGCCGATGAGCGCCACGCGGGGCACATCGCCCTTCAGCTCGCTCGCCAGCTCGTGGCCGATCAGCAGGCCGGACAGGTAGTCGGGCAGCTGCTCGGCAGACAGCTGCTTGAACAGGCCCAGCGTGCGCACGGCGAACAGCTGGTGGCCGAGACCGCCGTCTTCCTTCGCGGCTTCCACGCCCTTCAGGAAGGCCTCGGGCGACGCCGGCGAGCTGCCGTCGGCCGGCATCAGGCGGTTCAGCACCGAGTGCTGGCGCAGCAGCGCGAACAGCTCGCCGGTCATGTGCGTGGCAAAGCCCGTCACGCGGCCGGCCTTCACGCGCGCCCACTTGGAATGCGTGCCGGGCAGCACGAGGCAGGCTTCTTCAGCCAGCTCGGGATGCAGCGCCAGCGCGCCGACGATCTGCGTCTCCTCGCCGCGCATCACGTCGGGCTGCGCCGCGTCGTCGACGAGGCCGGGCACGATGCCGAGCTGGTCATCCAGCGTCAGCAGTTGCGCCGCCAGCGCCGCCGCGTCGGCCGGGCAGCGCACATAGGGCGCCTCGCGCCAGCCGTACTGGCTGCCCACCATGCCGCAGGCCAGCAGCTTCAGCGCCGGGTGCTCGGCGCGCCAGTCGCCCACCAGCGCGGCCAGCGCCGCGGCGTAGGCGTCGGCCCCTTTTAGCGTGGCTGCACCGTCGTTGGACTGGCGCGTCTGCAGCACTTCGCCGCCGTCGCCCAGCAGGAAGGCACGCAGCCGCGTGCTGCCCCAGTCGAGCGCAATGAGCTTGGCTGCGCTCATCACCATTCGGCGACGCTGCCGTCAGCGTGGCGCCAGACCGGATTGCGCCAGTCGGGCGGGTTCTTGCTGGCCTCGACAACGCGTTCCTCGTCGATCTCGACACCCAGGCCCGGCTTGCGCAGCGGGTTGATGAAGCCGTCCTCGATGCGGAAGTCGTCCTTGTTCTTCACGAAGTCCAGCAGCTCGGCACCCTTGTTGTAGTGGATGCCCATGCTCTGCTCCTGCAGCACGGCGTTGTGGGACACGAAGTCCACCGCCAGGCAGGACGCCAGCGCCACCGGGCCCAGCGGGCAGTGCGGCGCAAACGCCACGTCGTGCGCCTCGGCCATGCCGGCGATCTTGAAGCACTCGGTGATGCCGCCGGCGTGCGACAGGTCGGGCTGCACGATGGAGATGCCGCCGGCCTGGAACACGCGCTTGAAGTCGAAGCGCGAGAACATGCGCTCGCCGGCCGCCAGCGGAATGGCGGTCTGCTCGGCCAAGCGCGGGTAGTACTCGGCCTGCTCGGCCAGCACCGGCTCCTCGACGAACAGCGGGCGGTACGGCTCCAGCGCCTTCAGCAGCGGCTTGGCCATCGGCGCGGCCACGCGGCCGTGGAAGTCGATGCCGAACTCGATGTCATGGCCGAAGGCCGCGCGGATCTCGGCGATGCGGGCCACCGCCTCGTCCACCTTGCGCGCGCTGTCGACGATGCCGAGTTCCTCGGTGCCGTTCATCTTGAAGGTGTCGAAGCCGCCTTCGCGCAGGCGCTTGATGTCACGGATGATGTCCGCCGGGCGGTCGCCGCCGACCCAGGAGTACACCTTCATCTTGTCGCGCACCAGGCCGCCCAGCAGCTCGTAGACGGGCTGGTTCATGACCTTGCCCTTGATGTCCCACAGCGCCTGGTCGATGCCGGCGATGGCGCTCATCAGGATGGGGCCGCCGCGGTAGAAGCCCGCGCGGTACATGACCTGCCACAGGTCGTTGATGCGGGACGGGTCCTGGCCCACCAAATAGTCCGACAGCTCATGCACGGCCGCCTCGACAGTGCGGGCGCGGCCTTCGATGACCGGCTCCCCCCAGCCGACGACGCCTTCGTCGGTCTCGATCTTCAGGAACATCCACCGCGGCGGAACGCGGTAGGTCGTCAGCTTCGTGATTCGCATGAGCTCAGCAGTCGTTTCAAAAACGATGCAAAGCTTAGGAGGGGCAGCTAGTTCCTAAATATCGTTTCTTTCGCTTCACCTATACGCAGTTGACATAGGAGAGCAGGCGCACCCTGTTGTGACACCCATATTGCACCCCCAAAGATCTAGGGTTAACCCTTGACACCATAGTGCAAACCCTTAAACTGGCGCTGCATCATCAAAGCACAAAGGGAAAGAAATGGAACTGCTCTACGTCACGCTGGCCTTCTCGGTGGTTGCCCTGGTGGCCCAATTCGGCGACTTCCTGGCGCGCCGCGCCGCCGCCAACGCCATCGGCGCCTGAAGACAGCCGGGCGCCGCGATGGCGCCCGTCGGCCCGTGGACCGGGCCTGGGATGGCGACCGCCACCCTGAAGAACTGAACGGCCTGGGCACGGAGTGCGCACATCGCGCGCTTCGTGCCCAGGCCGTTTTGCATGGGCCGCACCGCGGCCCGGGCCGGGCTCAGTCCGGCCGGCGGCGCCGCAATGCCAGTGCGCCCACGGCCAGCCCGGCCAGCCAGACGGCGGAGGCCGCACCACCACCGCCACCAGAAGGCGCCGGTGCAGGCGATGGTGTGGGAGCCGGTGTCGGAGCGGGCGTGGGAGCCGGCGTCGGGGCCGGCGCGGGCGCCGGCGGCACCGGGATGGCGGTGTTGCCCTGCAGCGTGCCGCAGCGGCTCAGCGCCGCGCTCTGCAGGCCCAGCGTGCTGCGCGTGGGCGCCGTGTAGGTCGTCGGTGTCAGCGCGTACCTGACGGCCTCGGCCGCGTCCAGCAGGCCGGCGCCGCCGGTCGTCGCGTTCAGTGTGCAGCGCTGCGCCAGCACGGACGTGGCCGGGCAGTAGCCCAGCGCATAGGCCGTCACATGCGGGCGGGCACTGGCCTTCAGGCCGGTCTCGACCTGCGCCAGCGTCAGCGCCGGGTTGGCGGACCACATCAGCGCGGCCGCGCCCGCCACCTGCGGCGCGGCGAAGCTGGTGCCGCTGACGGCGCCATAGCCCGCCGTGGACGGGCCGGTGGTGCCGCTGTTGGTCGTCGACACGATGCCGGTGTCCGCCAGGTCGGCGTCGCAACTGGCGCCGTTGTTGGCGTCGCCACCGGGCGCGGACAGCTGCACCTGCGTGCCGTGGTTGGAGTAGATGGCCTTGAAGCCCTGGCGGTTGGTGGCAGCCACGGCGAACACCCCGGCGCAGTTGGCCGGCCGCGCGACGGCCTTGCCCTCGTTGCCCGCCGCGGCCACGATGAACACGCCCAGGTTGCGCAGCTCGGTGATCGCGTCGGCGTACAGCCGCGCGGCGGCGGCCACCTCGGGCTTGGCGTCGGTCAGGCTGCACGACGTGCCCTGCACGCTGGCGAAGCCGATGACCAGCACCTTGGCCGGGTTGGGGTTGGCCGGCACGCCGGACACCGCCAGGCCCGCGGCCCAGCGCATGCCGTCCACCATGTCGGCCACCGAGGCGCCGCACTTGCCCGACACGCGCACCGGCAGGATGCGTGCGTTCCAGTTGATGCCCGCCACGCCGTTGGCGTTGTTGGTCACGGCGCCCAGCTGCCCGGCCACCAGCGTGCCGTGCCAGCTGCTCTTGGGTCGCACCACGCAGCCGTCCCACAACGCCGTGTTGGCGTTGAACTCGGCCTGCGTCAGCGCGTCGCCGGGGTCGTTGGCGCCGGCGCTGCGGCCGGTGCCGCCGTTGTTCGCGTACTCGGGCTTGCTGACGAAGTTGTAGCCCGGCAGCAGGTTGGTGTTGAGGTCGGCGTGCGACGTGACGCCGGTGTCCAGCACGGCGATGACGGGCGCGGCCGAGCCCTTGGTCGTGTCCCAGGCCTTCGTGAAGTTGGCGGCGGCGGCGTTGCCGGTGTCGCTCTGGTCGTCCAGCCACCACTGCGCGTTGGCCGGGTCGGTGGCGCGGAACAGCGAGTCGCTGGGCACGGCTGCGCGCTGCTCGTGCAGGTCGGGCATGGCGTGGGCCAGGCGCTTGTCGGCGCGCAGGCGGGCCAGCCAGGCCGTGGCCTGCGGGCCGCTGGCCGGCGCCTGCACGCGCCACCAGCCGGAGCCCAGCGGGCGGTCGGCCGCCAGCGGCAGGCCGGTGTCGGCCAGCACGCGGGCCAGCTCGGCCTGCTGCTGCGCCTCGCCGCGGCCGGCATCGGCCAGCTTGACGATCAGCGTCGTCGTCGCGGCGGCCGCCTGGGCGGAGGCCATCACCGGCTGCACGCGCGCCGCGAGGCCGATGGCCGACACGACGACGCCGGCCACCGTGGCTGCGGCGACGAACTGGTTGAGACGGAACGCCCGCGTCATCGGCTGCGACGGGCGGGGCGGCGGGGTCAGGGCAGGCAGGGTCTTCATCGAGCCGAGACGGTAGTGAGCTGCGGTGAAGGGGCCATGACATGAACCCGAAGGACCACGCCGACCGTCATGCCGCCGTCATTCATGTCGCGGTCATTGCGGCTTCCTAAGCTGCGCGGCCCATGACCTCACCTGCCCGCCCCCTTCGCCGCCACGGCTTCACGCTGCTGGAACTGCTCGTCGTCATGGTCATCATCGGCCTGCTGGCGGGCTACGTCGGCCCGAAGTTCTTCGGCCAGATCGGCAAGAGCGAGGTCAAGGCGGCGCGCGCGCAGATCGATGCGCTGCAGAAGTCGCTGGACCAGTACCGGCTGGACGTCGGCCGCTACCCGAGCACCGAGCAGGGCCTGGCGGTGCTGGTGAGCAAGCCCGCCGACGAGCCCAGGTGGGCCGGGCCGTATCTCGCCAAGGCGCTGCCCAAGGACCCCTGGGGCCATGACTACCAGTACCGTGCCCCCGGCGAGCATGGCGAGTACGACCTGCTGTCGTTCGGCAAGGACGGCCGCGCCGGCGGCGAGGGCGAAGACGCGGACCTGACGTCCTGGTGAGCACCGTGAACGAGTTCGACGTCCGCTACCTCGACGCGCAGCGCCAGCCGGCGCAGGCGCGCGTGCGGGCGGCGGACGCGGGCGGCGTGGCGGCGGCACTGGGCCTGTCGCCAGCGGCGCTGCTGGCGGTGGAGCCGGTGCAGCCCCCCGCACTGAAGGCCGCGCGCGGTGGCCGCTTCCCACGCCGGCAGTTCGCGCAGCAGCTGGCCGTGCTGCTGCGTGCCGGCATCCCGCTGCTGGAGGCGCTGCAGACGTTGCAGTCGCAGGACAACCCGCCCGCGGTCACGGCGGCGCTGGCCGGCGTCGTCGAACGCGTGCAGCTGGGCGAGTCGTTCTCCACCGCGTTGGCGTCGCAGCCGCAGGCCTTCGACGCGCTGTTCGTCGCCGTCGTGGAGGCCAGCGAGCGCAGCGGCCAGGTGGAGCAGGCGCTGGCCGAGCAGGCGAGCTACCTGGCTTGGGTGGAGCAGCTGCGCAGCAAGCTGGTGGCCGCGGCCATCTACCCGGCCATGCTGATCACGGCGGGCACGGTGGTGGTGCTGTTCCTGCTCGTGTTCGTGGTGCCGCGTTTTGCGGGCCTACTGGACGGCGTGGGCGGCGAGCTGCCGTTCGCATCGCGGCTGCTGATCGCCGTCGGCGCGTTCAGCGGTGCGCATCCGGTGGCGCTGCTGCTGATGGCAGCGGGGCTGGTCGCGCTGCCGGTGCTGGCCTGGCAGCGCGGGCTGAAGGAAGCGCTGCAGGCGCGGTTGTGGCGGCTGCCCTTGATCGGCCCCAAGCTGCACCTGCTGGCGCTGGCGCAGTTGTACCGGTGCCTCGCGATGCTGCTGCTGGCGGGCGTGCCCATCGTGCCGGCGCTGGTGAACGCACGCGGCGTGGCGGCGTCGCACCTGCGCGCGGCGCTGGACCGCGCGACCGAGGCCGTGCGGCTGGGCGAGCGGCTGTCGGCCTGCCTGCAGCGCGAAGGGCTGGCGACGCCGGTATCGCTGCGCATGCTGAAGGTGGGCGAGCACAGCGGCGAGCTGGGGGCGATGCTGGCGCAGGCGGCAGGGTTCTACGACGAGGAGCTGTCGCGGTTGTCGGAGCTGGTGACGCGGCTGGTCAACCCGGTGTTGATGCTGTTGATGGGGCTGGTGATCGGCACGGTGGTGGTGCTGATGTACCTGCCGATCTTTCAGTTGGTGGAGCAGGTGCAGTGATGAAGGCTTCGCGCTGCTTCGGGTTGGTGGCCAGTGACGTGCCGGGAGTTCGCCCCGGCGGGCGACCTACTTTCTTGCACGCGCAAGAAAGTAGGCAAAGAAAGCGCCCCTGCAAAACCGCCCACCCTTCGGGCGGGTTCCCTGCGATGCTCGAAGCCCAGGGCCGCGCCGAACTCACTTCGCTACGCTCCGTTCAAACAGGCGGCGCGAAGTCAGTCCTTGATGCGCGCTGCGCGCGCGCCCTGGGCTTCTGCGCTTCTCGGCGGTTTAGAAGGGGAGACCCCGAACAGCCAACAGCCCAACAGCCCAATGCCAAGCCCGACAGCCGGCTGGCGCCGGCTGTTCTTCACTCCCCCTTGGAGCCCGCCGAGGAGCGCAGGGGCTTGAGGGCGTGCGCACAGCGCACTTCGTCGACTGACTCCGCGCAGCTGTCTGACCGGAGCGTAGCGAAGGGAGTTCTGCGCGGGGCCTCAAGGTCCGAGCACCGCAGGGCAGCCCGCTGCGAAGCAAAGGGCCGGGCGGATCGGGGGCGACTTTTTGCCTTCTTTTTGGTCGCTCAAAAAGAAGGTCGCCCGCCGGGGCGACGTCCCGGCATGGGCCTTCCCAACAAGCAGGTGCGGCCATCCACATGAACGCCATCCTGCAACCAACACCTGACCCGCTGGCCGCCCTCCCCGCGTCCGACGCCCCCTGGACGCTCACGTTCGCCCCCTGGCCCCACGCCGACGCCCAGCGCTGGCGCGCGGTGATGGCCACCTCGGCGAACGGCCGCTTCGCGCTGCTGGCCGACCGCCCGCTGGAGCCGCTGCTGCGGCTGCGCATCGAGCAGCGCCTGAAGAAGCCCGTGCTCTGGTGGCCCTGTGAACCCGCCGACATCGACGTGCTGCTGGCCAGCGGCGAGGCCGACTACCGCGCCCTCGGTGAACTCACCGAGCACTTCGCCCACAGCACAGAGGCAGACACCGCACAGGAACTCTCCGCCCTCCATCTCGCCGAACAGGCCAGCCCCGTCGTGCGCCTGCTGGACGCGACGCTCTACGACGCGCTGCAGGACGGCGCCAGCGACATCCACTTCGAGTGCCAGCTGCGCGGCATGAAGATCCGCAGCCGCGTCGACGGCGTCATGCTGGACGTCAAAAGCATCGACGGCGTGCAGGCCGCCGAGCAACTCGTGTCGCGCCTGAAGGTCATGGCGGAGCTCGACATCGGCGAACGCCGCCTGCCGCAGGACGGCCGCTTCAAGCTGCGCGTGCAGGGCCGCGAGGTGGACTTCCGGCTGTCCATCATGCCCAGCGTGTTCGGTGAGGACGCCGTCATCCGCGTGCTGGACCGCGCGCAGGTGGAGGCGCAGGGCGCGCTGACGCTGGACGCGCTGGGCTTCGAGCCCGAGGCGCGCGCGCAGATCCGTGCGCTGGCGAAGCAGCCGCACGGCCTGCTGCTCGTCACCGGCCCCACCGGCTCGGGCAAGACGACGACGCTGTACGCCGCGATCAGCGAGGTCAACACCGGCCGCGACAAGATCATCACCATCGAAGACCCGGTGGAGTACCAGCTGCCCGGCGTCGTGCAGATCCCCGTCAACGAAAAGAAGGGGCTGACGTTCGCGCGCGGCCTGCGCTCGGTGCTGCGGCACGACCCCGACCGCGTCATGGTGGGCGAGATCCGCGACGCCGAGACGGCGCAGATCGCCGTGCAGGCCGCGTTGACCGGCCACCTCGTCTTCAGCACCGTGCACGCGAACAACGCGTTCGACGTGGTGGGCCGCTTCATGCACATGGGGCTGGACCTCTACAACGTCGTCTCGGCGCTGAACGGCGTGCTGGCGCAGCGGCTGATGCGCATCAACTGCACGCACTGCCGCGCGCCGCTGCCCGCCACGACTGCGCAGCTGCGCGAGCTGGGCCTGCCGGAGGACGCGCGGCTGCTGCACGGCACCGGCTGCAGCCACTGCCGCGGCACGGGCTACCGCGGCCGGCGCGCGGTCAGCGAGCTGCTGTGGCTGGACGACGAGCTGCGCGACCTCATCGCCAGCCGCGCGCCGCTGGGCCGCATCAAGGAGATGGCGCGCGGGCGCGGCATGCGCTCGCTGCGCGACGCGGCCGTGGCGCTGGTGCTGCGCGGCGAGTCCACGCTGGAGGAACTGGACCGTGTCACGCTCGCGGACTGAACGCCTCCTGCTCACCGCCGACGGCGCGGTCGACGCCCAGGGCAAGACCTGGCCCGACTTTGCCGCCTGGTGTGCCGCCCACCCCGGCGCACGCGTGGCGCTGCTGGCCGGGCCGGATCGCACGCACAGCCTGCGCGTGCCCGACGACCTGCCGCTGGCCGATGACGCCGCGCGGCAGGGCTACGCGCGGCTGCAGTTCACGCACTACTTCGGCCCCGCGGCGCAGCAGTGGCCGCTGGCCGCGTGGCCGCAAGGTGTATGCGCGCTGGCCGACGGCGACCTTGCCGCGTTGCAGACGACGGCGGCAGCCCACCGCGTGCGCCTCACGTCGCTGCGGCCGAGCTGGGCGCTGGTGCCGGCCGACGACGGCGACACCGCGCTGCTCGAAGGCAGCCTGCTGACCTGGCTGCGCCGCCGCGACGGCCGACTCGTGGAGCTGCAGCAGCGCCACGCCGACGACGAGCTGCTGCAGCAGCTGCAGGGCACGCGCGTCTTGCGAGCCGACGCGCTGCTGGCCGGCGCCGGCAACGACGAGGCGCCTGATTTCATCGCGCAGCCGTCGCGCGCGCGGCCGCTGATCTGGGCCTGGGCGGCGACGGCGGCGGCCGCCTGCGCGCTGGTGGCGCTGCAGGCGCAAAGCCAGCACGATGAAGCGCTGCGCCTGCAGGAACAGGCCGCCGTGCTGGACCGCCTCGCCCGCCCGGCCGTCGCGACCAAGGCCAGGCCCCCCAACCCGGCCGCGCGCAGCCGCGCGTGGGCCACGGCGCAGCAGCTCGGCACCGACTGGGCCGCGCTGTGGAGCGACGTGGAACGCGCACTGCCACCGGGCCTGCAGCTCGCCGCGCTGGACCTGGACCGCAGCGCACTGCGCCTGGAAGGCCAGGCCGCCGAGCCCGACGCGGTGACCCGCCTCGTCGACCGCCTCGCCATGACGGCCGCGCCGGGCGAGGACGTGGTGCTGACGCGCCTGCAGCGGCCCGAGGCGGCCGCTGATGCGGGCGGGCTGCGCTTCGAGGTGCAGCGCCGCAGCGGGGCCGCGCGATGAAGCGCTGGATCGCCCAGGCCCGCCGCCTCGGCTGGCCCGCTGCGCTGGCCACGCTGCTGACACTGGCCGCCATCATCGGCGCCGCGTGGCTGCCGCGCGAGCAGGCCGCGCTGGATGCGCAGCGCCAGGCCCTCGCCTCGCGCCGAGCCGCGCTGGCCAAGGCGCCCAAAGCCACAGCGGCGAGGGACGACGGCAGCGCGCTGGCCGCCAGCCTGCCGCCCGACAGCGCCCGCCAGGCCCGCACCGCCGCGCTGCTGGCGTTGGCCGGCGAGCTGGGCCTGCCGTGGCCGCGCAGCGAGTTCCGCTACCAGGCCGACCGCGAGCTGGGCCTGGCGCAGTACCGCGTGGCGATGCAGCTCAGCGGCCGCTACGGCGCGCTGCGCGACTTCGTCGCCGAAGCGCTGCGGCGCGACCCGGCCCTGGCGCTGGAGGGCGTGCGGCTGCGGCGCGAGGCCAACGGCACGCTGAAGGCCGAGCTGGCATGGGTGCTGCACATGCAGGTCGCGAAATGACGCCCCCGGCCCAAGGACTACCTTGGTCCGCCCCCCGCGGGGGCGGCGATGCTTGCGGCATTGAGCCGCAAGCACATCGCCATGACGGGCCGGCTTGGGAGCGGCCCGGCGCTCGGCCCGCGGAGGGCAGCCAATGAAGAAACCTGCGCCCCGTCAACTCGCGCTGTTCGGCGCCCTGGGCCTGAGCCTCGCGGCGACGGCCTGGGTGTCGCGCGACGACGCCGCTGCCGAGCCCGTCGTCGCCACACCGCGCCGCACGGTTGCTGCCACCACCGCACAGCCAACCGACTGGCCCGGCCCCGCCGCCAGCGAACGCGCGGCATGGCCCGCGCTCGACGCGCAAGCCCGTGCCGCCTGGGGCGAGGCCGCGCCCGTTGCTGCCGCGCCGGCGCCGCCCCCCGCGGTAGCGGCGCCGGCGGACGAACCGCCCCCACCGCCCAGCGCGCCGCCGTTCCCGTACCAGCTCGTCGGTCGCCTGACCGACGGCGCATCCCGCGCCGTGCTGAACAACGCGCAGCGCAGCGCCGTCGTCGGCGCGGGCGAGGTGGTGGACGGCCAGTGGCGCGTCGAGGCCGTCGAGCCCGCGGGCCTGCGCCTGATCTATCTGCCGCTGGGCCTGCCCCAGTTCGTCCCCTTTGCCAGCTCGCCTTCCGCATGAGTCGCCTTCTCATCGTCACCCTCGCCCTGCTGCTGAGCGCCTGCGCCACCCACCCCGCGCTGCGCGAGGCCGACACGCTGGCCCGCCGCGGCGAGCACGAGGGCGCGTGGCGGCTGCTGCGTGATGCGACCGCCACTGCGCCGCAGGACCACGAGCTGCGCGCCGCGCTGCAGCGCCAGCGCGAGCTGAGCCTGCTGGCGCTGGCCACGCAGGCCGAGATCGCCCGCGGCAGCGGCCAGCTGGACGCCGCGGCCGAGTTGCTGCAGCGCATGGAGGCCGTCGACGCGCAGGCGCCGCGCACCCGCGCGCTGGCCGCCGCGCTGCGCCGCGCGCGCGACCATCAAGTGCGCCTGGCCCAGGCCGCGCGCCAGCTGCAGGCCGGCCAGCTGGACGCCGCACGCGACGCCGTGACCCGCGTGCTGGCCGAGGACGCCGGCCAGCCGCAGGCGTTGGCCCTGCAGCAGAAGCTGCGCCAGCGCTACGCACCGCCGCCGGTGCCGTCCGCGCTCGCGGCGGCCTACCAGAAGCCGGTGAGCCTGGAGTTTCGCGACGCGCCGCTGCGCACCGTGTTCGAGGCGCTGGGCCGCGGCGCGGGCGTGAACTTCGTGTTCGACAAGGACGTGAAGGGCGACGCGCGCGTCAGCATCTACCTGAAGGACGTCAGCGTCGACGAGGCGATGCGCGTCGTGCTCAGCACACAGCAGCTGGAGCGCAAGCTGCTGAACGACAACTCGGTGCTGATCTACCCCAACACGCCGCAAAAACAGCGCGAGCACCAGGAGCTGGTGACGCGCAGCTTCTACCTGAACAACGCCGACGTGAAGCAGGCGCAGGCGCTGGTGCGCATGATGGCCAAGACGCGCGACCTGTTCGTCGACGAGCGGCTGAACCTGCTGGTGGCGCGCGACACGCCCGAGGTCATCGCGATGGTGGAGCAGCTCGTGGCCAGCCTGGACCTGCCCGAGCCGGAAGTGATGCTGGACGTGGAGGTGCTGGAGCTGGCCAGCGACCGCAGTGCCGAGGCCGGCCTGAACTGGGCCACCGATGCCACCTACGGCGCCACCGACACCGCCGCCGCGCTGGTGCCCTGGGCATCGCGCGGCAGCTTCCGCACGCTGGTGGCCAACCCGGTCGTCGCGGCGCGGCTGAAGGGCGGGTCGGGCGCCAGCAACCTGCTGGCCAACCCCAAGCTGCGCGCGCGCAACAAGGAGAAGGCCAAGATCCAGATCGGCGACAAGGTGCCCGTCTTCACCACCACGTCCACCGCCAACGTCGGCGTGTCCACCGCGGTGACGTATCTCGACGTCGGCATCAAGCTGGAGGTGGAGCCCAGCGTGCAGCTGGACAACGAGGTCATCATGAAGGTGAACCTGGAGGTCAGCAGCCTGGGGCCGAAGGAAAGCTCAGGCGGCACGCAGCCCACCAGCGCCTACCGCATCGGCACGCGCAACGCGTCCACGTCGCTGCGGCTGCGCGACGGCGAGACGCAGGTGCTGGGCGGCCTCATCAACGACGAGGATCGCAAGGGCATCAGCGGCATCCCCTACGTGTCGGAGACGCCGCTGCTGGGCCGCCTGTTCGGCGTGCACACGGACAGCCGCAAGAAGACCGAGGTGGTGCTGCTGATCACGCCGCATGTGCTGCGCAACGTCAGCCTGCCGGATGCGAGCCAGACGCTGTTCCACTCCGGCGTCGACGCCAGCCCCGGCGCCGAAGGCGTGCGGCTGCGCTCGCGCGGCAGCGTGGCGGCGCCGCTGGCCGGCGAGTCCCTGAGCGCTGCCGCGCCCACGCCGGCGGCCCGCCCGGGCGAGGCCGTCGTGGAGCTGCAGACCAGCGGCAACACGGCCGTCGGCGAGACGCTGTCCGTGGGGCTGACGAACACGGCCGCGGTGCCGGTGTCGGGCACGCTGACCTACGACGTATCGCTGTTCACGCGCGCCGACGCCGGCGGCGCCGAGGCCAGCAGCGGCAGCGTGGACGTGCAGCTGGGGCCGCAGGCGCAGAAGGTCATCGTGCTGCGCGCGCGGCCGGGCGCGTCGGGGCAATCGGGCGTCATCGAGTTCGTGAACACGCGTGCGACCGGGCCCAAGGGGGAGTCGTTGACCGTGCGCGTTGAAGGTGAGCCGAATGTCGAGGTGCGCTGACCGCGGATTCACGCTGATCGAGATGCTGGCGGTGGTGACCATCGTCGGCATCCTGGCCGCGGCCGCGCAGCCGCTGGCCGTGTGGGTGCACAAGCGCCAGCGCGAGGCCGAGCTGCGCCACGCGCTGCGCACGCTGCGCGGCGGGCTGGACGCCTACTTCCAGGCCGCCCGCGACGGCCGCATCACGCTGAAGGCCGACGACAGCGGCTACCCGCCCGACCTGGACAGCCTCGTGCGCGGCGTGCCCGACGCGAAGGACCCGCAAGGCCGCCGGCGCCTCTACTTCCTGCGCAGCCTGCCGCGCGACCCGCTGGCCGACGCCAGCCTGCCCGCAGCGCAGACCTGGGCGCTGCGCAGCTACGACAGCCCGCCCGAATCCCCCGCGCCGGGCCGCGATGTGTTCGACGTGCATTCACGTGCCGAGGGCATGGCGATCGATGGCAGCCGGTACAAGGACTGGTGATGAAGTCGCGCGGCTTCACGCTCATCGAGCTCATCGTCGTCATGGCCATCGTCGCGCTGCTGGCCGGCATCACCGCGCCGCGCTACTTCGCCTCGGTGGACCGCGCCAAGGCGAACACGCTGCGCTCGTCGCTGGCCATCATGCGCGACGCACTCGACAAGTACGCCGCCGACAAGGGCCGCTACCCCGACACGCTGGCCCAGCTGGTGCAGGACCGCTACCTGCGCCAGCTGCCCGAAGACCCGCTGACCGGCAGCGCGCAGAGCTGGGTCACGCTGCCCCCGCCCGCCGGCACCGACCTGGCTGGCCAGGTGGCCGACGTGCGCAGCGGTGCCGCCGGCCGTGCGCCGGACGGGAGCCTGTATGCCGACTGGTGACGCGGCGCCCGGCCAACGCCAGCGCGGCTTCACCTACCTCTGGCTGCTGTTCGCGCTGGCGCTGGGCGGCGTGGCGCTGGCAGCGCTCGGTGAGCAGGAGACGACTCGCCAGCAGCGCGAGCGCGAGGCCGAGCTGCGTTTTCGCGGCGAGGCCATCGCCGCCGCGCTGGGCCGCTACGCGCAGACGACGCCGCTGGGCCACCTGCCGCTGCCGCAGCGGCTGGACGAGCTGCTGGCCGACCGCCGCTTCCTCAGGCCGCAGCGCCACCTGCGCCAGCTCTACGACGACCCGTTCACCGGCCGCCCCGACTGGGAGCCGGTGCTGGGCCAGGCGGCCATGGCCGTGGAGCCCGGCGCCAGCGCGCCCGTGGGCAGCGGCATCGTCGGCGTGCGCAGCCGCTCGTCGCGCCGGCTGTTCGCCACGGCTGGCGGGCGGGCCACGGCACACGACTGGGTGTTCACCGCGCCGGCCACGGCCCCATCGACACCCCCTGAATGAGCCGTTCGGCCCATGACCTGACCAAGCCTTCAACGGCCGGTCACGCGCGCTTCCTAGAGTTTCCGCCTTGTGAGTCCGTTGCGAAGTTTTGTGACGCGCCATCCCGCCCCCTGAGACGCTCACCGCTGCCCATGCATACCAACGACAACCCGGCCGCCTCGACTCCTCCCGCCGGCGACATCCACGACCCCGCCGAGGCCATCGTGCGCGCGGCCGAGTCCGCGCTGACGGTGCGCCGCCGCTACCAGTTCTTCGTCTGGACGCAGAGCTACCTGAGCCGCCTCCTCCCGCACCAGCTGGCCGTCTGCGGCGCCTACGACCGCGCGTCGCGCGAGCTGGTGTTCGACGTCTTCAACAGCGTCAGCCTGGAGCCCGTGCTGATGGACGCGCTGGGCGATGCACGCAGCCTGCTGATGCAGCACTGGCAAGCCTGCTGGCTTGAGGCGCGCGGCAAGCCCGCCGTGCTGCAGACGGCTGATCTGGCCTTCGCCTCGCTGGGCACCGTGCGCGACGCGCTGCTGGCCGCGCAGTTCCGGACCGTGCTGGTGCACGGCGTGTCGCGCCCGCAGCGGCCGCAGGAGATCGAGAGCTTCTTTGTCTTCGCCGCGCAGGACGACACCGCGCTGGCTGCGCTGGCTGGCCGGCTGGAGCTGCTGCTGCCGCACATCCACGGCGCCTGGCAGCGCGTGCAGGCGGTGGAGCGCGACGTCGTCGGCATCAGCGCGCCGCAGCCCACGCCCATCCGTGTCGGCGGCGTCACACAGCGCGAACGCGAGATCCTGGGCTGGCTGCGCGAGGGCAAGAGCAACCAGCAGATCGCCGACGAGCTGGGCATCAGCGCGCTGACCGTGAAGAACCACGTGCAGAAGATCCTGCGCAAGCTGGGCGCCGCCAACCGCGCCCAGGCCGTGGCGCAGGCGATGACGCTGCAGCTGCTGGACCGCACGCCCGCCGCGCCGCTGCCCCGCTCCCGCGCCATGCCGTGACGGCATGCGCAATGAGCCGAACGGCGCGCATCCGAACGGCTCAGGGGGTTTGCACGTAGTCCATACGGACTGCGAACGAAATCACGGCCTGGATGCGCATGTCACCGTCGCACCGAAGAATGCCGGTTGAAACGATCTAGTCGGATCACTGCTCTTTGAACGCGGGTCTACCGACCCAGGCGCCCAAGGCCACCGCCGATTGCACGACGCGATCCAGGGGAGGCAGCCAGGCGTGACGGCATCCGGCCATCCCGGCCAGGTGTCCAAACACCACTGTCTACGGAGAAACATTCCATGAAGTTCAAGACCATCGCTCTGGCCGCTCTGGCTGCCGTTGCTGCTCCCTCGTTCGCTGCCGTGCAAGTCGGCGGCGAAATCGGCGACGCCGAGTACGTCTTCGTCGCCACCAACAGCGCCGGCTCCTACTTCCAGGATCTGGGTGCCACCACCGGCTTCATCGCCGGCAACTACGGCAAGACCTTCACGCAGTCCGTCGCTGGCGCCGAGTGGAACAAGTTCCTGGCCTTCGGTGGCACGAACACGACGTGGGCCATCATTGCTGCCCAGCCCCTGGGTGACGGCTTCAACCCGGGCGAAATCAACGCCTGGACGACCCGCAATGTGAACCAGGCTCTGGGCACCATCCAGAACAGCCAGTCCAACGACGGCACCAGCAACCTGGCCGTTTCGTTCCTGACTGCTGACGCCAAGTCCAGCCCCAAGGTCGCCGACAACCGTCTTGCCTCCGCCTTTGGCACGTCCGCCTATTTCGACAACGGCACGCTGTCGTTCAACGGCTTCTTCAACGCCCGCAACGCCGTCGGCACTCAAGCCAGCATGGTCTACCTGACCCCGTCGAACGAAGTGAGCGACCTGCCCTCGCTGTTCACCGTGCTGAACAGCACCGCCTCCTTCAACGGTTCCACCGTGACCATCACGACCGCCGTGCCGGAACCCAGCACCTACGCGATGCTGTTCGCCGGTCTGGCTGCCGTGGGCTTCATGGCCCGTCGCCGCAAGGCCTAAGGCCTGAAAGCTCCGTCGGGCGCGACGCCGTCGCAGCCCGACACCGCCCCCCAACACCGCCGTCCGACCACCCCCACGATGGGGCTGGCCGGGCGGAGCGCTGCCCGACAGCCTCTTCCGAAAGCATCATCATGAAGCTCCGTTCCTCCCTGATCGCCCTGGCGTGCCTGGCCTCCTTCGGCGCCGCCCACGCCCTCACGCCCGCCGAGATCGTCGCCGCCCGTGCCGACGGTTCGCTGAAGGAAGTCCGCCTGACCGGCGCCTCCGCGCTGCGCCTTCTGGTCGGCGCGTACATCCAGGCCGACCTGGCCCAGCCGAGCACGTTCGACGTGTTCTTCGACTCGGCCACCGGCGCCAACCACCGCGCCTACTCGTTCAAGACCAAGGTCGCCATCGGCACCTGGCCCGTTGGCACGCCGGTGCTGGTCACCAAGCGTGATGCCGGCGGCTCGGCGCAAGGCGTGACGCCGCTGGTGAACGCCGACGCGACCCAGACCCACATGCTGGTTGACGCCAGCTGCACGACCGCGGCCGGCGGCGTGTCGCCCGCAACCGACATCCAGAAGGCTGGCTTCATTTGCGCCGGCACCGTGGCCGGTCTGGCTCACGCAGGCTTCTCCGACGTCGAACCGCCCCTGCTGCAAGCCATCGTTAATGGCGGTTCCGGCCTGGACACCTCCATCCTCGACGCTGCCGGCTTCGTGCAGAACATCTTCGCCATCGGCGTGAACAAGAAGCTGTACCTGGCGCTGCAGAAGGCTCAAGGCCTGGTGGCTGCCAACGCAACGGTCATCGACGAGTCGGCCGCTGCCCAGCCCAGCATCCCCAAGTCCTTCATCTCCGGCGCCCTGACCGGCCAGCTGCTGGGCAGCTCGGCGGCCAGCAAGAAGGGCTGGAACCTGCTGATCCCTGCAACGGTCGACAGCAACATCAACAACAAGCGCATCAACGTGTGCCGCCGCACCCCGGGCTCGGGCACACAAGCCGCTTCCAACCTGTACTTCGCCAACAACCCCTGCGGTGGCAACGCCAACCAGTACACGCCGACGGCCGGCACGACCAGCGCCACGCTGGCAGTCCTTGGTTCGCTGACCACGCTGCAGAACAGCAGCACGCAGAACGTCGAGAACTGCCTGGGCACTGTCGAAGCGCTGGCTGACAGCACCGGTGGCGGCTACGCCTTCGGCGTGCTGGGCCGCGAGAACAACCCGCTGGCCAATGGCGGCGACAAGGGCTATCGCTACGTCAAGCTGAGCGGCGCCACCCCGACCCGCGCCGGCCTGATCGCTGGCGAGTACGACTTCGCCGTCGAAGCCTCCATGCAATGGCCGAAGGCCGAAGCGACGAACGCTCCGTCCGCCGAAGTGCTGGCCCTGCTGACCAAGCTGCGCGCTGAACTGGGCAAGGCTTCGATCCTGCAAGGCCTGGACGCCGACCTGCAGAACGGCCTGGCCGCTCTGCCCTCGACGGTGACCGGCGCCTGGTCTGACCTGGATGCCACGACCAAGAGCTTCACCTCGCACACGAACCGCACCAGCGCCAACAGCTGCTCGTTCGTTCGCATGACCAAGTAATTTTCCAGAGTTTCTGAAGCGCGAGGGGATTCATCCCTTCGCGCACTCTCAACGCGAGTTGCCTTTGGCATGCAGGCAGTACGTCTCTTCGGCGTCGACCCGTATGCCAAAGGAAAGTCGCAAGTTCACGCACAGCAACCAACTGCGGCTCCGATATACACCATCGCCCGCCTCAGCAAATGAATAGCCATTTCACGTTCACCGCCCTCCGCGACAGCACCTTGCGACTGACCATCTCGGCGGCTCTTCTACTAGGCGCAGCACAAGCTCATTCAGCCATACGAGTCGGCGACTCCACAGCGGAAGGTGTCGCGGCAGGCAAAACGCCGGAGCTTGTGCTCATCATTTGGGATCCAGTCAAAGAGGTTTCCTACTTCAAAGACCTAGGTGTCAATGTCTACAAGGAAAACTACGCTTCTGGTACACCTGCGACCAATCTATATGTTTACGGTCAGCAAGATACGGGCTATCAGAAGTTGTTTGACCCGCTCAACACAGACCCGAACTTCACCAATTTCCTGACCAAGTCGACTGATAGAGCGAACCAGATTTGGGCCGTCATCGGCGTGTCGAACGACCCAGACGCGCCGGCCTTCGCAAATGGCACCTCGATCTTTTCCACGCTCAACGCAAACACAGCGACTGGCACGACCAATCCGGAGTACACACGGCTCATCAATTGGACCAGCGGAGATATGTCAAATGCTGGAGGCTCGCTCGCAGGTTCTATGGGTGAAATGAGCAGTCAAGCAGGAACTTGCGCCCAAATCTCCTGTTTTGAAGACTATGCAGCCAACACGTCATACGTCTTTGTCAAGGGCCAATTAGGGTATGCCGGTGGCGTGTTCTCGGCCGGAGGCGCCATCCTCGGCGGCTCGAGCAGCGCTCCGGGCATCTTCAATTCGGTGAATCGCTCGTCGTGGTTCTACACAATGACGGTCGCCAGCGAAGTTACCAACATCCCGATCCTCGTTGACGAATTCGACAATGGCATTCTTGGCAATGGCCACGATGCCTACTGGGGCCTCGGCGTCAACGCGCAAGGCGAGTACATCCTCAGCTACACGCTCGAAGCCTCGCTGACGCAGGCCCAGACCGTCCAGGGCCAGATGCTGCGCCTGCGCACCGACTTCGCCGCGCACTACGGCAACACGCGCCTCATCGGCGCGCCCGTGGGTGACACGCTGGACCTGAGCGGCGGCACCACGATCACGCCGGTGCCCGAGCCCTCCACCTGGGGCCTGATGGGCCTGGGCCTGGCCTTGCTCGCCGGCCGCGCACGACGCCAGAAGAACGCCTGAGGGCCGCGCGGCCGCGGCCGCTTTTCACGACCGTTTCACCCGCCCTCGGGACACTGAGTTCATGGACGCCGGATCGACGCGCGCCCCGTTGCGGGCGCGCTGTTTTTTGCTGATTGCCTTCGCCCTGGCGCTATTCGCCCAGGGCCTGCCGGCCTTCGCGCAAGCCGCGCTGCAGTTCGACATCCTCGAGTTCGAGATCGAAGGCAACACCCGGCTCAAGGCCACGCAGGTGGAGGCCGCCGTCATGCCCTTCATGGGCGAGAAGCGCGACATGGCCGCCATCGAGGGCGCCCGCGCCGCGCTGGAGAAGGCCTACCAGAACGCCGGCTACCTGACCGTGTTCGTCGACGTGCCCGAGCAGCGCATCGACGGCGGCGTGGTGCGGCTGGCCGTGCTGGAAGGCCGTGTCGACAAGCTCTACGTGACCGGCTCGCGCTATTTCGACCAGGGCCGCATCCGCGCCGTCGCCACCGAGCTGGCCGAGGGCACGGTGCCCAACTTCAACGTCGTGCAGCAGCAGGTCGCCGCGCTCAGCCAGACACCCGAACGCCGCGTGCAGCCAGTGCTGCGGCCGGGCCGCGAACCCGGCACCGTGGAGGCCGAGCTCAAGGTCACCGACAAGCTGCCGCTGGGCGGCAGCGTGGAAGTGAACAACGCGGCCGCCGCCGGCACCGAGGCGCTGCGCGCCGCCGTCAACCTGCACTACGACAACCTGTTCCAGCGCGACCACTCGCTGTCGCTGACCGCGCTGACCGCGCCCATGCGGCCCAGCCAGTCGCAGGTGCTGGTGCTGAACTACCTCGTGCCGCTCGGCGAAGGTGATTCGCTGAGCTTCAGCGCCGTCAACTCCAGCAGCGACATCGACAGCCTCGGCGGCACACGCGTGCTGGGCAAGGGCACGACGCTGGGGCTGCGCTACGGCGTCAACCGCGTCGGCGCCAACGCGGCCCACGGGCTGTCACTGGGCTTCGACCTGAAGGACCTGACCGAAGACGTGCAGACCAGCGCCGGCACCGTCGGCTCGCCGCTGCGCTACGCGCCGCTGCAGGCGGCCTACAACGGCAGCTGGTGGGGCGAGTGGGGCCAGCAGCAGCTCAGCGCCAGCGCCACCTTCGGCTTGCGCCCCGTGTGGCGGCAGACGCGCAACGACTGCCAGCTGGCCGACGGCAGCTTCGGCGTGGCCGACCAGTTCGCCTGCAAGCGCCGCGGCGCCGACGGCGGCTTCACGACGCTGAAGCTCGACTGGCGCGGCAGCACGCGCATGGGCCCCACCGAATGGGCGCTGCGCGTGGCCGGGCAGATCGCCAGCCAGCCGCTGGTCAGCGCCGAGCAGTTCGCCGTCGGCGGGGCCGACTCGGTGCGCGGCTATGCCGAGTCCGCCGCGTCGGCCGACTACGGCGTGCTGGCCTCGCTGGAGCTGCGCAGCCGCAACCTCGCACCGGCGCTGCTGAAGACGTTCGAAGGCGCCAACCTGCCGCCCTTCACCGAGCTGGTGGTGTTCGGCTTCGGCGACGTCGCCCGCGTGGCCCTCATCGAGCCCGAGCCCGGCCAGCCCCACCGCAGCACGCTGCTGGGCACCGGCGTGGGCGTGCGGCTGGGCATCCAGCCCGGCCTGAGCCTGGCGCTGGACTGGGCGCGCCGCCACCGCGATGTTGCGGGCCGCAGCCTGCCCACCGAGCGCGTGCACGTGCGCGCCGCCCTGCGTTTCTGAAGCAGCCCCATGTCCAAGCCCGCCTCGCCCAAGACCGCCCTGCTGCTGACGCCGCTCGTCGCCGCCCTGGCCGCCAGCCTGCCGCTGGCCGCATTGGCGCAGGCGCCCGTGGCCGCGCCGCTGCCGGCACCCGTGCGATCTGCGCTGCCCAAGGAAGCCGCGGGTTGGCGGGTCTATGGCAACCGGCCTGAAACGCAGTCCGCGCCGAGCAGGAGCGTGGATGGCCTATCCATGGTCATCCAGCAGAACAGCACTCGCGCGATTTACAAGTGGGAAAGTTTTGACATTGGTGCTGATGCGTCCGTCACGTTCGACATGGCGCTGCCGGGGTCCAGCGCGCTGAACCGCATCGCCAGCGTCAGCCCCAGCCTGATCTTCGGCCAGCTCAAGGCCACCAACGGCGGCGAGATCCTGCTCTACAACCGCAACGGCATCCTGTTCGGCAAGGATGCGCGCGTGGACGTGGGCGCGCTGCTGGCGACGACGCTGGCGCCGAAGGACGCGGACTATCTAGATGGCTTCGTCACAGCGATCAAGGGCGATCCCAAGAAGGGAGCCCTACCGGCGCTGCGCTACGACGGCGCGGCGGCCGACTACGTCGACGCCAAGAACTTCATCCGCGTCGAGCCCGGCGCCGAGATCAGGACCGGCGAGGGCGGCCGCATCCAGCTCTACGCCAAGCGCGTCGAGAACGCCGGCACGCTGACCGCGCCCGGGGGCCAGGTCGTGCTGGGCGCGGGCGCCGAGGTGTTCTACAAGCTGCCCACCGCCGAGCCGCTGTACGCGTCTGAGGCCAACCCCAACGTGCCGGCGCTGCGCGGCCTGCTCGTCGAAGTGGGCCGGGGCGATCTCGCCACGGGTGCGGGCTCGGTGGAGAACACCGGCAGCATCAGCGTGCCGCGCGGCAACGCGACGCTGGTGGGCCTGGCCGTCAACCAGGCCGGCCGCATCAGCGCGACGACCAGCGTGTCGCAGAACGGCTCCATCCTGCTGTTGGCCCAGGGGGATGCCGGCCAGAACAGCATCGACACCGGCACCGTGCTGCCCACCTCCGACGCGGCCTACAAGCGCGCAGTGCGCAGCGGCACGCTGACGCTGGCCGCGAACAGCGTCACCGAGATCACGCCCGACAACAACGGCGCCGACGGCAAGCCGCTCACCAGCGACGACAACGCCAGCTTCACGCGGTCGCGGCTGCAGTTCTCCGGCGCGACCATCGACGTCCAGGGCCGAGTCACCGCGCCCGGCGCGCAGGCCGAAGTGCGGGCACTGGACACGCCCGACTACAACACCGGGCTCCTCACCAGCACGAAGCTCAGCGCGACAAGCGGCCGCGTGCTGATCGGCAGCGGTGCCGTCATCGACGTGGCCGGCACCACCGACACCAGCGTCAGCGCCGGGCGCAACTTCGTCACCACCGACCTGCTGGGCAGCAACGACCTGAAGGACGCGCCGCTGCAGAAGGACGGGCTGCTGTACCGCAACAAGGTCACGCTGGACATCCGCCAGGCCTCGCCCATCCTCGGCGACCTGGCCAACTACCGCGCCAGCGTGCAGCGCAGCGCCAGCGAGCGCCTGGCCAGCGGCGGCAGCCTGCGGCTGGTGGCCGGCGAGGCCGTGCTTGCCCAGGCCGGCTCCAGCCTCGCGGTGGACGGCGGGCGCATCACCTACACCGCCGCCCAGGTTGCGCCCACGCAGCTCTACAGCGCGGCCGGCACGGCCTACACGCTGAACAACGCGCCCAAGGACCTGGTCTACAGCGCCATCACCAACGCCGGCACCAGCAAGGCCCGCTACGACCGCTGGGGCCCCGTCGTCAGCTACGGCAGCATCAGCCCGGCGCGGCTGGAGCCCGGCTATGTGGAAGGCCAGGCCGGCGGCAGCCTGACGCTGGTGGCGCCCCGCGTGGTGCTGGACGGCGCCCTCAGCGGCACGGTCGTGCAGGGCGAGCGCCAGCGGCTGGGCCGCGATGCGCTGGCCGCTGCCGCACAACTGGCCGTCGGCGCGGCGCGCCACGGCAGCGACTTCAGCCTGGCCTCCTCGTATGACGGCGCCGTGCTGCGGGACTTCGAGCTGAGCGCGTCCGCGGCGCCGCGGCTGGGCGCGGCCAGCAACCCGCCATCGCTGGACGGCATCGCGTCGGGCCTGTCGCTGGACGCGCTGCGCGCCTCGGGCTTTGGCGCCGTCACCATCACCGCAGTGGGCGACGTGCGCCTGGGCGGCGACTTCGACCTGCCCGCGCTGGGCACGCTGCGGCTGCAATCGCAGAGCGGCAACGTCACGGTGCAGGGCGATGTGACGGCCCGCGGCGGCCAGGTCGCGCTGCGCAGCCTGAGGGGTGACGTGAGCGTGGCGCCGCAGGTGCGGCTGGACGTGGCCGGCGCCTGGGTCAATGCGGCGCAGGACCCACAGCTCACTGCCTCCGCGCCCGCCGCCGCCAGCGCGGGCGGCAGCCTCACACTGGAGGCCGGCCGCGACCTGACGCTGGCCGAGGCCAGCGTGCTGGACGTGTCCGGCGGCGGTGTCGCCAACGCCAACCAGAGCATCACCGGTGGCGCCGCCGGCAGCCTCACGCTGACCGCAGGCAGCATCGGCGCCGCCAACACGCCGGCGGCCACGCTGACGTTGGGCGGCGAGCTGCGCGGCTATTCGCTGACGCAGGGCGGCAGCCTCAACCTGACCGCCGCCGCGCTGCGGCTGGGCGACGCACCGGCCGGCGCCACCGACGCGCCAGGCACGCTGCGCCTGCGCGCCGACTTCCTCAACCAGGGCGGCTTCCAGCGCTTCTCGCTGGACGGCCGCCAGTCGCTGACGGTGGAGGCCGGCACGCAGCTGGCGCCGCACGCGCGGCTGTGGCGCGCCACGGCCGCCACGCGGCTGGTGCCCAGCGGCAGCACCGACTGGCACCGCGGCTTGCTGCTGGAAGAACCCGCCAGCGGCTACGCGCTGCCGGTCTCGCTGAAGCTGGCTTCCAGCGGCTACACGGCGGCCGACCCGCAAGGCCGGCTGCTCATCGCAGCGGGCGCCGCCATCACGCTGGCGCCCACGTCGCGCCTGGAGCTGTCCGCGCGCAACCAGCTGCGGCTGGACGGCCGCCTCGTCGCCCCGGGCGGCCAGGTCAGCCTGGGCCTGTCGGGCGGCGGTGCCGCATCGCAGGCCCGCGCACTGTGGCTGGGCAGCAGCAGCGTCATCGACGTGGCCGGCCTGCGCCAGCTGCTGCCGACGACCGACGGCCTGCTGACCGGCCGCCTGCTGGCCGGCGGCAGCATCAGCCTGGCCAGCGCGTCCAGCAGCACGCCCGCGTACGCGGCCAGCCTCGTCGTGCAGCAGGGCGCGCGGCTGGACATCGGCGGCGCCACGGGCCTGCTGGACGTGCGCGAACGCGCCGACGGCGGCGACCGCGTCACTCGCCAACTGCTGGGCAGTGCTGCCGGCCAGCTGAGCGTGCGCGGCAACGGCCTGCTGCTGCTCGAAGGCGAGCTGGCCGCCCGCGGCGGCGCCGGCCAGGCCGGTGGCCGCCTGCTGGCCACGCTGGAGGCCGGCTATGCCGACGAAGCCCAGCTGCCGCCGGTGCAGAACCTGGTGCTGGCCGCGGCCGACGGCCGGCTCAGCGCCGCGCTGACGCCCGAGGCCTTGGGCCGCCCGGCCGATGTGCCACCGCTGGCGCGCATTGACGCGCCGTGGGTCAGCCGCGCCGGCCTCACGCAGCTCAGCCTCAAGGCCCGGGAAAGCTTGGCCATCGAAGGCGGCACCACGCTGGACCTGGCCGGCAGCCTCACGCTGGACAGCACCGTGCTGGCCGTCACGCCGCAGGCAGGCCAGACCGAGGCGCGCCTGGCCGCGCCGTTCGTCAGCTGGACCGCCACGCAGACCGAGCCGCTGGCCATGCAGCAGCTCATCCGCCCGGCGCCCGCCCCCCTCGGCGGCACGGGCACGCTGACGCTGCAGGCCGGCGAGCGCCTGGACGTCAGCGGCCAGCTCGTCAGCCAGGGCCTCGCCAGCCTGGCCCTGCGCAGCCAGGGCGACCTGGTGCTGGGCCAGGTGCCCAGCACCACCAGCAGCCGCCTGGCCACCGCTGCGGACCTGTCGCTCAACGCCCGCCAGGTCTACCCCGCCACCGACACCGCGTTCACGCTGGACGCCAGCGGCCGCCGCATCGACATCACCATGCCCGGCGGCGACGCGCCCGACCTGCCCTGGAGCGCCGGCGGGCGCCTCACGCTGCAGGCCGCCCAGATCGTGCAGGGCGGCCGGCTGCGCGCGCCCGAAGGCAGCCTGACGCTGAAGGCCAGCGAGTCGGTGCAGCTGCTGACCGGCAGCGAAACCTCCGTCAACGCCGGCGGGCGCAGCTACCTGTTCGGCACCTGGAACGGCGAGCGCTGGCAGGCCCCCGGCAGCGCGGCCGGCGTCATCAGCAGCGCCGCGCCGGCCAAGGCCGTGGTGCTGGAGTCCCCCCACGTCAGCATCGCGCCCGGCGCCACGGTGGACCTCAGCGGCGGCGGCCAGCTGCTGGGCTGGCAGTTCGTCGCCGGGCCCGGCGGCTCCACCGACATCTTCAGCGCCGCCGACGGCAGCTACGCCATCGTGCCCGGCGTGCAGAGCAGCGGCGCAGCCGACGCCTCGCTGCCGGGCCTGCCCGCCGTGGGCCGGCAGATCAACTTCGGCAGCGCCGGCCTCACGCTGGCCGACGGCACCGTGCTGCGCGGCGCCTACACGCTGCTGCCCGCCCGCTTCGCGCTGCTGCCCGGCGCGCTGCTGGTGCGCCCTGCCACCGGCACCGCGCTGGCGCAGGGCCGCAGCATCGCGCGCGACGACGGCACGCTGCTCGTCGGCGCCCGGCTGGGCCAGGCCGGCACCTCGGTGCTGGACGCGCTGACCAGCAACTGGCAAGTCCTGACCCCGGCGCAGGCGCGCCGCTACAGCGAGATCCGCCTGGCCGGCGCCGACGCCTTCTTCGGCGCGCTGGCCGTGCGCAATGACACCGCCACGCCGGCACTGAACCGCGACGCCGGCGCGCTGGTCGTGGCCGCGCAGCAGGCCGACATCCGCGGCGCGCTGCGTGCCGCCGCCGGCACCGGCGGGCGCGGCGGCAGCGCCTACTTCGGCGCCAGCGACATCAGCGTCGGCGCCGGTGCCGGCCTGCAGCTGGACGCCGCGCAGCTCAACGGCCTCGGCGTGGCCCAGCTGGTGCTGGGCGCCGTGCCCACCGACCTGCGCCAAGCCGGCGCGCTGACCGTGACCGCGCAGACGCTCACCGTCGCCGCCGGCCAGAAGCTCAGCGCGCCCACGCTGCTGCTCGCCGCGCGCGACACGCTGGACGTCGGCGTCGACGCGAGCCTGAAGAGCAACGCCAGCGCCCAACCCGCCACCAATTTCACCGTCACCGGCGACGGCGCCGCGCTGCTGCTCAGCGCCAACACGGGCAGCCAGCTGCTGCGCCAGGGCGCCACGCAGGCCACCGGCAGCCTGGTGCTGCGCAGCGGCGCGGCGCTGGCCGCCGACGGCCTGCTGCAGCTGGACGCCACCGCCCAGGCCGGCATTGCCGACAGCGCCACGCTCAGCGCCGCCACGCTGGCGCTGGGCGTGCCCCGCCTGCAGCTGGGTGGCCAGCAGCCGCTCGCCAACAACAGCCTGCTGCTGGGCCAGAACCTGCTCGATCAGCTGGGCCAAAGCCGCGAGCTGCTGCTGCGCAGCTACGGCGGCGTGGATCTGGTCGGCAGCGTCGACTTCGGCCGCGCCACGCTGCAGCGGCTGACGCTGGACACCGCCGCGCTGCGCGCCGCCACCGCGGCCGACGTGGCCCGCATCCAGGCCCGCCACCTGGTGCTCACCAACACCACCGGGCGGCCCGCCACGACCGTGGCCGACGCCGCCGGCCGGCTCACGCTGGACGCCGCCGGCACGCTGCAGATCGGCCCCGGCGCCCTGGGCTGGAGCGCCGCGCAGACCACGCTGCGCGCGCCCGACGGCCTGGCGCTGGCCGGCAGCAGCACGGTCACCGCCAGCGGCAGCGTGCGGGCCGAGACCAGCGCGCTGCACGCCGCCAGCGGTACACCGGCCGCCAGCACCTGGACCGTGCAGGGCGGGCTGGAGCTCACGCGCGCCGCCGCGCCCGCCACCGCGCCGGCCGCCCACGGCAGCGCCGGCCAGCTGACACTGAACGCGCAGACGCTGCGCGTCGCCACCGACATCGACCTGCCCGCCGGCCGCCTGGCGCTGAACGCCAACGGCAACATCGACCTCGTGTCAGGCCGCCTCAGCGTGGCCGGCCGCAGCGAGACGCTGGGCAGCGGCAGCCAGGCCGTGCGCACGGACCTCGCCGCCGGCAGCCTCGCCGCGACCAGCCAGACCGGCAACGTCACGCTGGCCACCGGCGCGACGCTGGACGTCGCCGGCGCCGGCGACGGCGATGCCGGCCGCCTGAGCCTGGCCACGCCGCAAGGCAGCCTGGTGCTGGGCGGCACACTCAGTGCCAGCGTGTCCACCGCCGCCGTCACCGCCGCCAGCCTCAGCCTGGACAGCAAGACGGCCGTGGACCTGCGCGAGCTGGCTGGCGCCATCACCGCCGCCGGCAACCGCGCGTTCGAGCAGCAGATCGCCGTGCGCAACCGCAGCGGCGACCAGACGCTGCCCAGCGGTACCCGCCTCACGGCACACGCGCTCGAACTGAGCAGCGACGCAGGCAGCCTGACCGTCGCCGGCGAGCTCATTGCGCTGGCCAGCGCCACGCAGGGCGGGCAGATCCAGCTCAACGCCGGCAGCCGCCTCGTCGACAGCCAGCCTGTCGGCGGTGACGTCGTCATCGCCGACGGCGCCCGCCTCGTCGCCCGCAGTGCCGGCACCGGCAGCGACACCGACGCGCCCCGCGTCGCGCTGAACAGCCGCGACGGCTGGATCAAGCTGCAGGGCGGCAGCGTGGACCTGGGTGGCGGCGAGCTGTCGCTGCGCGCCCTGCGCGACGGCCACGACGTGAAGATCGCGCCGCTGCAAAGCCAGCTGCAGCAGGTGGGCAGCGTGGACATCGAGGCCGTCAAGGTCTACGGCGGTGTCAGCGAACTCGTCGACGGCCTGGTGCCGGCGCCAACGCCCGCCCCCACACCCGCGCCGACGCCCGTGCCCACACCGCCCGCGCCGTCGCCCACCCCGACGCCGCCCGCCCCGGCCCCCACGCCGACGCCGCCGGCGCCAGCGCCCACCCCGACGCCCCCGGCGCCGGCACCGGCACCCACGCCAACGCCGACACCTCCTCCTGCCCCCGTGCCGACGCCGGGGCCTGCGCCCACCGGCCCGTCCACCGGCAATGGCCCCAGCACGGGCAACACGCAACCGCCCACGCCGCCGCTGACGCCGACGCCACCTGCACCGTCGCCGACGAACCCGACCAACCCGTCCACCGGCAACGGCCCCAGCACGGGCAACACCCAGCCGCCGTCGCCGCCGCTGACGCCGACCCCGCCAGCGCCATCGCCCACACCGACGCCGCCCGCGCCGCCTGCACCGACACCCACGCCCGCGCCTAACCCGCCGGCGCCCGTGCCCACACCGCCCGCGCCGACGCCTGCGCCGGTCCCCACACCGCCGGCCCCCTCGCCCACCCCGACGCCGCCCGCACCGGCTCCGGCGCCCACGCCGTCGACCCCGTCCACCGGCAACGGCCCGAGCACAGGCAACACCCAGCCGCCCTCGCCGCCGCTGACGCCGACGCCCCCGGCCCCGGCTCCCACGCCGACGCCGCCCGCGCCGACTCCCACGCCCGTGCCCAACCCGCCGGCGCCTGTGCCCACGCCGCCCGCGCCGACGCCTGCACCGGTGCCCACACCGCCGGCCCCCTCGCCCACCCCGACGCCGCCCACCCCGACGCCGCCCGCGCCGGCTCCGGCGCCCACGCCGTCGACCCCGTCCACCGGCAACGGCCCGAGCACGGGCAACACCCAGCCGCCGTCACCACCGCTGACGCCGACGCCCCCGGCTCCGGCTCCCACACCGACGCCGCCCGCGCCGACTCCCACGCCCGTGCCCAACCCGCCGGCCCCGGTGCCCACACCGCCCGCGCCGACGCCTGCGCCGGTCCCCACACCGCCGGCCCCCTCGCCCACCCCGACACCGCCCGCGCCGGCTCCCACGCCCGTGCCCAACCCGCCGGCCCCGGTGCCGACGCCGCCCGCTCCGACGCCTGCCCCGGTGCCCACACCGCCGGCCCCCTCGCCCACCCCGACACCGCCCGCGCCGACGCCAGTGCCGACCCCGCCGGCGCCTGCGCCCGTACCGACGCCGCCCGCCCCGGTGCCGACACCCGCGCCCGCGCCGACGCCCCCGGCGCCTGCCCCGGCCCCCACGCCGACCGGCCCGTCCAGCGGCAACGGCCCCAGCACGGGCGACACCCAGCCGCCTGCGCCACCGCTGACGCCCACGCCGCCGGCGCCGACGCCGGCCCCCGTACCGACGCCGCCGGCCGCGCCCACGCAGCCGTCCGCCGGCAATGGCGCGACGACCGGCTCGGCCAACCCGCCCACGCCGCCGTTGACGCCACCGCCCGCGCCGCTGGCGGGCACGCTGGCCGTCGGCGTGGCGGACGCAACCGCCAGCCCGTCCATCCCGTCCCCAGGCAACGGCCCGACGACCGGCAACACGCGGCCACCCGCGCCGCCCGGCGGCGCGCCGGTGCCGGTGCCGGCCCCCGGCCCGATCACGCCCCCGCCCGGCCCCAATCCACCGCCACCGCCGCCACCGCCGCCCCCACCCGCCAGCACGGCGCAGCTGGGCCTGGCGCGCGTGCTGCAGGACAACAACGACTTCATGGGCGAAGGCCAGCAACACGCGCAGGCCATCGCCAGCCGCATCGCGGCCGGCCAGGCCAAGGTGCGCGTGCGCGCCGGCGTCGAGGTGCAGTCCGCCGGCGACCTGACGCTGAGCACCGACTGGCGCCTGCCCACGCTGAGCAGCGCCCAGCTGGCCGCCGCCCCCAACGCCGCCGAGGCCGCGCTGACGCTGCGCGCCGCAGGCAGCGTGGCGCTGCAGGCCAGCCTCAGCACCGGTCTGCGCGAGTCGCCGGCCGCGGCGGGCCCCTGGGTCGCCACGTCGGCACGCGCCGGTGACCTGCGCGTCGTCGCGGGCGCCGACCTGTCGGCCGCCGACGTGATGGCCACCCGGCCCCCGGTGGCCGACGCCACTTCGGGCTCGGTGCTGATCGGCACTGCCGACGCCAGCGCGCCCGCCGTGCAGGTGCGCAGCAGCACGGGCCGCATCGCCATCACCGCCGCGCAGGACATCCGCTGGCTGGACCGCCGCGCCACCGTCGCCACACTGGGCGTGCCGGTCACCACGGCACCCGCCGCGGAGCCGGCGACCAGCCCCGCGCCGAGCCCCGTGCCAACGTCCGCGCCGCAGGCCGGCGGCACCACCGTGCGCGCGGCGGACGCCGCCACCGGCACGGCCACGCAGCCCTCCGACGGCAACGGCCCCAGCACCGGCAACGGCCCCAGCACCGGCAACACGCAGCCGCCGGCCCCGCCCGGCGGCGTGCCCACACCGGCGCCCGCTCCCACGCCGGCCCCGGCGCCAACACCCACACCGGCGCCCGCGCCCAGCCCGGCGCCCGCGCCGGACACGCCGGACCCGCTGCCGACGACGCCGTTCAACTCGCTGTTCGAGAACCTCGCGCCGGCGCTGGACGGCAGCGGCCTGCTGCCCTTCACGCACGGCGGCGGCGCCATCCGGCTGAGCGCCGGGCAGGACGTCGTCGGCCAGGCGGCCGGCGCCGAGCAGCGCTACGCCACCGGCTGGCTGTGGCGCGCGCAGGGCGTGATGGACGGCACCGTCGCCTGGTTCGCGCGCAGCGACCTGTTCGCGCAAGGCGTGGCCACGCTGGGCGGCGGCTCGGTGCAGGTGCAGGCCGGCCGTGACGCGGTGCAGGTGCATGCGGCCGCGGCCAGTTCCGGCTTCCTGGCCGGCAGCGGCAGCACCAGCAGCGACCTGCCACCAGGCCTGCAGCAGTTCGGCGGCGGCAAAGTGGCCGTGCAGGCCGGGCGCGATGTCGTCAGCGGCCAGCTGCTGGCCTCGCGCGGCATCGCCGTGTCGGCCGGTGGCGCCGTGCGCACCCAGGCCGGCAGCAACACGGAGCTGGACCCAGGGCTGCAGCTGATCTACCAGGACGGCGCGCTGCGCGTGCAGGCCGGCGGCGACGCCACGCTGGCCAGCGCCCGCAACCTGGCGCTGGCACTGCCGTCCAACGCCAACACCGCGGCCCAGGGCGAGAACCTGGCGCTGCCGCTGCTGGACGCCCGCGCGCAGCTGCTGGTGCAAAGCGCCGCCGGCTCGGTCAGCTACGTCGGCGCAGCGCAGCCGCTGGAAGCGAGCGCCGGCGGCGAGCGCGCGCCGGGCAACGTCGTGCCCGTGGACCTGCGCCTGCTGGCGCCGCAAGGCGGCGTCAGTGCCAACGCGCTGTGGCAATGGAGCACGGCGGCCGACCCGGCGACGGCGCGCAGCTGGATTGCCGGCCGCGACACGGTCAGCGTCACCGACCTGCGGGTGTTGGCGCTGGGCGAACCGGCACCGCCGGCCGCAGCGTCGCTGCGCGTGCTGGCCGACACGGAGAACGGGACGCTGCGCGAGGCCCAGCGCCTGACCCGCAACACGCTGGGTCAGGCCCAGCTGGACCGCAGCCCCCGCGAGCCGGTGCGCGTGCTGTCGGCCGAAGGCGACGTGGCGCTGGAAGGCGTGGCCTCGGCCCGGCCACTGGCCGCCGTGGCGGCGCGCGATGTGCGCGTGTCCAACGCCAGCGTGCAGCAGCAGCCGGCCGCCCCCGGCAATGCCAGCGAGCTGAGCCTGCTGCAGGCCGGGCGCGACGTGCGCTTCACCAGCGGCACCGGTCTGGAGATCGCCGGCCCCGGCGACCTGCTGGTGCTGGCCGGCCGCGACGTGGACCTGGGCAACAGCACCGGCATCGTCGCGCGCGGCAACCTGTCCAACAGCGCGCTGCTGCCCGACGGCGGCGCGCGGCTGACGGTCGTCGCCGGCCTGAGCGCCGACGGCGAGGACTACGCCCGCGCCAGCGCCGCGGGCTTCCAGGTGCTGGGCGCCTCGGGCCTGGCGGGCAAGCTGGGCCAGGCCTGGGCGCTGCTGGGCGGCAGCGGCACCGCGGCGGCGTTCGACGCAGCCACGCCCGCTCAGCAGCTGGACCTGCTGCGCCAGAAGTTCGGCGCCGACGCCGTAGACCGCCTGGTGGCCGAGCAGGTCAAGGCACAGCCGGCCCGCGCCGAAGCGGGCGACCAGCGCGCCCGCGTGGCCGCGCTGCTGGGCAAGCCGGTGGACGACCCGGCCGTGGCCGACACCGTGAAGCAGCAGGCCAGCCTGCTGGAGCCGGCCTGGTCGGCACTGAGCGCGGCCAACGCGCTGAAGCAGCTAGACAAGCTCAGCGGCGCCCAGCAGTCGCTGCTCGTCAGCCGCGTGCTGATGAGCGGCCTGGCCGCGCAGCCGGTGGCCACCCGCGCCTCGGCGCTGGCCCAGCTGGCCGCCACGGCGGACCTCGCCAAGCTGGCCGACTACGTGGCGCTGATGGGCGGCACGCGCGGCTCCGACGCGGCCGACACGCTGCGCCGCTTCGAGGCGTTGCCGCTTGAGCGGCAGATCCCGTGGCTGAACCGCGTGCTCGTCGGCGAGCTGCGCAGCGCCGGCCGCGCCGCCGCGGTGCTGGAGGGCGACGAGCGCTGGGCCGCCTATGCGCGCGGCTACCAGGCCGTGAACCTGCTGTTCCCGCTGGGCGACGGCACGGCCCGCCCGGCCGCGCAGGTGCGCATGCCCACCAGCCAGATCAAGACGCTGCAGGCCGCCGACATCACGCTCGTCAACCCCGGCGGCGGCGTCAATGCCGGCGAGGTGACGGCGGGCAACAAGTCGGCCACCGAGCTGGGCATCGTCACCGTCAACGGCGGCGATGTGTCGGCCGTCGTCGCGCAGAACTTCGACGTCAACCAGTCGCGCGTGTTCACCATCGGCCAGGGCAACCTGCTGATGTGGTCGTCCGCCGGCAACATCGACGCGGGCCGCGGCGCCAAGACCGTGACCGGCGCGCCGGCGCCCGTGCTGCGGCTGGACAGCAACGGCAACCTGGTGTTCGACACGTCGGGCTCGTTCAGCGGCTCAGGCATTGCCGTGCTGCAGGCCGGCAACGACCTGGACCTGTACGCCCCCACCGGCGAGATCAACGCCGGCGAGGCGGGCATCCGCTCCAAGGGCAATGCCTTCCTCGGCGCGGACCGGCTGGTGAACGCGAACGACATCCAGGTGTCGGGCGCACGGGCCGGCGCGACGGGCGAGGTGGCCATCACGCCGCCCATCGCCGTGCCGACGACGCCCACCGGCGCCGCGCAGGCCGCCGCCGCGGCAGACAGCGACAAGGACAAGGACGAGCGCCGCCGCCGGCGCCGCAACCTGCTGCTGGAGTTCCTGGGCTTCGGCTCCTCGTGATTCAAGAAAGACAAGCCATGCGCAAAGCACTCACCGCCCTTCTTCTCGCCGCGCTGCTGCCGGCCACCGCCCACGCCTGGTGGAACGCCGACTGGAGCGAGCGCGCCAGGATCACGCTGAACACGTCGGCGCAAGGCCTGGAGACCAAGGAAACCGCCAGCGGCGTGGCCGTGGCCGTGCGCCTGCACAGCGGCAACTTCGACTTCACGACGGCCAAGGAAGACGGCAGCGACCTGCGCGTGGTGGCCGGCGACGACAAGACGCCGCTGAAGTTCAGCGTCGAGCGCTTCGACGCGGTGAACGAACTGGCCGTGCTGTGGGTGCAGCTGCCCAGCGTGCTGCCGGGCAGCGACAAAAACGTCTTCTACGTCTACGGCGGCAATGCCAAGGCCGCGGCCGAGGGCGACGGGAACGGGTTCGACGCGGCCACCGTCATCGCGCTGCACTTCAGCGACAAGCCGGCCGGTGCCGACCAGCTGGGCGCCGTGAAGCCGCAGGGCCCGCTGGTCACGGAGCCCAACGGGCTGCTGGCGGCCAGCGCCAGGCTGTCGGGCGAGGCGGTCGTCTACGCGCTGTCGGACAAGCCGGTGGTGGACGCCGGCAACCAGTTGACCGTGAGCCTGTGGGTGAAGCTGGACGACGTGCAGCGCGCGACGCTGCTGAACTGGGGCGGGCTGACGCTGAGCCTGAACGGCGGCAAGGTGGTGGCCCGCGCCGACAAGACCGAAGTCAGTGGCGGCGACGTGCCGGTGGCGCGCTGGACGCAGGTGGCGCTGCGGCTGGGCCTGGGCAAGGCGACGCTGTTCGTCAACGGCGCGCAGGTGGCGCAAGGGGACCTGGCCACGCCGGCGCTGGGCAGCAGCCTGCGCCTGGGCGAAGGCGCGCGCGGCCTGATGGACGAGGTGCAGGTGGCCGCCGCGCTGCGCAGCGCCGACTGGATCGCCGTGGCGGCGGGCGCGCAGGGGGCGGAGAGCAAGCTCGTGGCCTCCACCCGCGAAGCCAAGGACAGCCCCGAGGCCGAGGGCGAGAGCCACGGCTACATGGGCATCCTCGTCAAGAACCTGACGGTGGACGCGTGGGTGGTCATCATCATCCTGGGCGTCATGTTCGCCATCGCCTGCTGGGTGATGGTCAGCAAGAGCCTGCTGGTGGCCAGGGTGGCCAAGGCCAACCGCAGCTTCGTGCTGAAGTTCCGCGAGGCCAACGACGAGCTGCTGCAGCTGGAGACGCATGCGCCGCATCCGGCCTCGCCCATCTACCGCCTCTACCAGGCCGGCGTGCGCGAGCTGGCCAAGCGCAAGGTGGGCGAGGCGGGCGCCAAGCCACTGTCGGGCGCGTCGCTGGACGCGGTGAAGGCGTCGGTGGACGCCGACTACGTGCGCGAGAACGCGCAGCTGAACTCCGGCATGGTGCTGCTGACCATCGCGATCTCGGGCGGCCCCTTCCTGGGCCTGCTGGGCACGGTGGTGGGCGTGATGATCACCTTCGCCGCCATCGCCGCGGCGGGCGACGTGAACGTGAACGCGATCGCGCCGGGCATCGCCGCGGCGCTGCTGGCGACGGTGGCGGGCCTGGGCGTCGCGATTCCCGCGCTGTTTGGCTACAACTGGCTGGCGTCGCAGATCAAGAACGCGACGTCGGACATGCAGATCTTCATCGACGAGTTCATCACGCGCGTCGCTGAACTCTACGGGGCTCCGTGAGGCTGGCATGGCAGGCGACGTCAAGTCCGACAACCAGCCGTACGACGACATCAACGTCACGCCGATGCTGGACCTGGCCTACGTGCTGCTGGTGGTGTTCATCATCCTGACGACGGCGTCGGTGCAGGGCGTGAAGGTGAACTCGCCGACAACGCAGGCGGCCAACAACCTGGCCAAGCCGCAGACGCGGGCGATCACGATCACCGCGGACGGTGCGGTGTACCTGGACGCGTACCCGGTGGACATGACGCAGCTGCAGTCTTCGCTGGCCCAGTACAAGTCGGCGAATCCGGCGCTGCCGGTCGTGCTAAAGGCCGACGCGGCTGCGCAGTACGAGAAGGTCATGCAGGTGCTGGAGGTGGCCAAGAAGCTGGACATCACCGAGATCGGGCTGGTCACGAAGCGGGCGGGGAGTTGAGGATGACTCGTCGCTGCTGTTGGTTGATGCCTACGCCCATGCCGGGAGTTCGCCCCGGCGGGCGACCTACTTTCTTGTGCGGACAAGAAAGTAGGCAAAGAAACCGCCCCTGCAAAACCGGCCCTGCGGGCTGCCTTGCGATGCTCGGAACCCAGGGCCGCGGCGAACTCGCGCCGCTACGCTCTGCTCGAACAGGCGCCGCGAGTCAGTTCTTGAAGTGCGCTTCGCGCACGCCCTGGGTTCCTGCGCTTCTCAGCGGTTTTGAAGGGGAGCCCCAAACAGCCCAACAGCCAACAGCCAAACCCGAAAGCCGGCTGGCGCCGGCTGTTCTTCACCCCCCCTTTGAGCCCGCCGAGCAGCGCAAGGCCTTGAGGGCGCGTGCTCAGCACGCTTCAAGAACTGACTCCGCGCAACTGTTTGAGCGCAGCGTAGCGGCGCGAGTTTTGCGCGGGCCCTCAAGGCCTGAGCAGCGCAGGGCAGCCCGCTGCGAAGCAAAGGGCCGGGCGGATCGGGGGCGACTTTTTGCCTTCTTTTTGGTCGCTCAAAAAGAAGGTCGCCCGCCGGGGCGACGTCCCGGCATGGGCCTCACGCAGCAACCCAGCCCAGTCAAGACAAACCCAACAACAAAGCGGAGCGTCTGACCCATGCAAGTCAACCAAGACGCCAAACCCTACGACAGCATCAACGTGACGCCGATGCTGGACCTCGCCTACGTGCTGCTGGTCGTCTTCATCCTGATGACGACCGCGTCCGTGCAGGGCATGAGCATCACCATGCCCAAGCCCAGCAACAAGCCCAGCACCGAGAAGCACGACCTGAAGATCGTGCAGGTGATGCCCGACGGCGGCGTGCTGCTGAACGGCGTGGGCGTCAGCCTGCCCGAGCTGGAGGCCCAGCTGACGGCCGCGAAGCAGCAGGACGCGCAGATGTCCGTCGCCATCAAGGGCGATGCGCGCACGCAGTACGCCAGCGTCGTCGCCGTCATCGACCTGTGCAACAAGCTGGGCGTGAACATGGGCCTCGTCACGTCGAGGATAGGCACATGAAGACGAGCCACATCAAGGGCCTCGTCGCCGCCGGCTGCCTGCTGCTGGGCCTGGCCGTGTGGTGGGCCGTCAAGAACATCCAGCCCGAGGCGCCCAAGCGGCAGGTCGCGAAGATCGCCATCCTGCCCGACACGCCGCCACCGCCCCCGCCGCCGCCCAAGGAAGAGAAGAAGCCCGAGCCGCCCAAGGACGAGCCCAAGCAGGTGATGCGTGAGGAGCAGGTCAAGCAGGTGGAGGCGCCCAAGCCCGCGGAGTCCATCAAGATGGAAGGCGCCGCGGGCGACGGCCCCAGCGCGTTCTCGGCCGGCAGCGTGTCCAAGGACTACGCCGGCGGCACACCCACCACCGGCCCCAGTGGCGGCCCCGTCGGCAACGCGGCGGACCGCGCGCAGGAACGCTTCTACGCGAACTCCGCGCGCCAGCTGCTGCAAAGCGAGATCGAACGCCACCTGAAGGCCGACGCCGAGCAGCTGACCGCCACGTTCGCGATCTGGCTGGACAAGGACGGCGCCATCCAGCGCTTCGAGTTGAGCCCCAGCGGCAATGACGGCAACGACAGCGCCATGCGCAACGCCCTGGACGAAACCCGCCGCCAGTTCAAGCTGCCGCCGCCCCCGGCGCTGGCCCTCTCCCAACCCATGCGCTTCCGCCTCAGCGTGAGGCCGCAGGCCTGAACCCCATGAAACCCCTCCACGCCCTGCTGCTCGCCAGCGCCATCGCCGCCGCGCTGCCCGCGCATGCCCAGAACTCCGACAAGGAAGAACTCGCCCGCCTGCGTGCGACGACGCAAGCCCTCATCGACGCCCTCGTCGCGCAAGGCCTGCTGACGCGTGACAAGGCCGAGGCCATCCTGAAGCAGGCCCAGGTGTCGGCCGGCGCGCCGGTGCCACAGCCGCAAGCCGCCGATGCCACCAGGCCCAACGTGCTGCGCATCCCCTACGTGCCCGAGACGGTGCGCCAGCAGATGCGCGACGAGATCAAGGCCGAGGTGCTGGCGCAGGCCAAGGGCGAGCGCTGGGGCCAGGCGGATGCGCTGCCGGAGTGGACCAGCCGCATCAAGGTCAGCGGTGACCTGCGCGTGCGCGGCCAGGCCGAGTTCTTCGACCGCGACGCCAACGTGCCCGCCGAGGTCTACCGCGCGCAGACGGCCTCGCCCGCCTGGTCGCCCGACCTGACGAACACCACCGCGGACCGCCAGCGCCTGACGCTGCGCGGCCGGCTCGAAGTGGACGCCAAGTTGAGCGACCAGGTGCTGGCCAGCGTGCGCATCGCCACCGGCAGCACGGGCAACAGCGCCACGTCCACATCTCAGACCCTGGGCAACGACTTCAACCGCTACACGCTGGGGCTGGACCGCGCCTACATCCGCTGGCAGCCGCCGTTGTTCACCAACGGCCTGTCCGCCGACTTCGGCCGTCTGCCCAACCCCTTCTTCAGCACCGACCTGGCCTGGCCCGACGACCTGGGCTTCGACGGCGTGGCCGCCAAGCTGACGCACGCGTTCACGCCGCAGCGCAGCCTGTTCGCGACGGCCGGCGTGTTCCCGCTGGAGGAGCTGAACCTCAGCACGCAGGACAAGTGGCTGCTGGGCGCACAGGTGGGCGGCGAGATCGACGTCGCGCGCGGCGTGCAGTTCAAGCTGGGCCTGGCGGCCTACGACTTCCGCCACATGGAAGGCCGCCGCGAAAGCAGCCCGCCGCCCAGCGGCCCCAAGAACGGCGCGACGAACTACTTTGCGTCGCAGTACGCGCCGGGCCTGCGCCTGAAGGGCAACACGCTGATCAACCTGAACGACCCCACCAGCACGGCCGCGCCGACCTGGGGCCTGGCGAGCAAGTTCAGGCCAGTCAACCTGACGGCCAGCCTGCAGCTGGACGGCGTGCTGCCGGTGCCCGTGGGCGTGACGCTGGACTGGATCAAGAACACCGGCTTCGACCTGAAGGACATCCAGGCTCGCGCCGGCGTCATCGAACCGCTGGCCACCCTCAAAGAGAAGACGACGGCACTGCAAGGCCGCCTCCAGGTGGGCGCGCCCAAGCTGTCGCGCCGCGGCGACTGGCAGGCCTTCACCGCCTACCGGCTGGTGCAGCGCGACGCGTGGATCGACGGCTTCACCGACACGACCTGGCACCTGGGCGGCACCAACTACAAGGGCTGGAGCCTCGGCGGCAACATCGGCCTGGACCGCAACTTCTGGCTCAGTGGCCGCTGGACCAGCACGCGCAACCTCGACGACGGCGTGCGCTTCCTGGCCGTGCCGGGCGATGCGTCGTCGCTGAGCGGCAACCTCAGCAGCGCACCGCTGCGCATCGAGGTCTTCCAGATCGACCTGAACGCGAGGTTCTGATGAAGCAGCGCATCGCCATCGCCCTGCTCGCCGCGGCCAGCGTGGCCGCGCACGCCCAGGACGCCAAGCCCTCCAAGGAGCGCGAGGCGCTGCGCCGCGCCCAGTCCGCGCTGCGCGCCGCGCAGGAGCAGCAAAGCGCGCTGCAGGCCGACAAGGCCAAGGCCGACGCCGACGCGGCCCGCGCGAAGCAGGACGCCGCCAACGCCCGCGCGCTGATCGCCGGCCATGCCGTGAAGCTCAAGGCCCGCGAGACGGAGCTGGACGCGCTGCGCGCGCAACTGCAAGCCGCCAAGGACGCCCAGGCGCAGGCCGAGGCCAAGGCCATCGAGCGCGAGCAGGCGCTGCAGCAGCAACTGTTGGCCGCCCGCCAGGACAGCGCCGACCGCCAGCAGGCCAACCGCGCGCTGGCGCAGACGCTGGAACGCAGCACGCAGGCGCTGGCCGACGCCGAGGCCCGCAACCGCAAGCTGTACGCCGCCGGCCAGCAGCTCGCGCAGCTCTACGTCGGCAAGCCGCCCCTCGACCGCGCACTGCAGGCCGACCCGCTGCTGGGCCTGACCGCCGTGCGGCAGGAAGACCAGGCCGAGCAGCTGCGCGCCGTGCTGGAGGCGAACCGGGCCATCACTCGACCGTGACCGACTTCGCCAGATTGCGAGGCTTGTGTCATGTCGCTTCGCGCCACGACCAAACCCCGTTGAGCGGCTGCGCCGCTCAGGCCGCGGAGCGGCCCAATAACTCCAACAAATAAAGTCTGTCGGGATAGGTGCTCCTAAGTTATTGATTTTTCGTCATCGGCGCTGCGCTCGAAAGTCCGTCGAAGATTCCAAATCAGGCGGCAGCCATTGCATGGCTACAAATAAAGTCCGTCGGACATCCAGGAGGTGCAGCACAACCTCAATGTGCACCCAATGCGTCCGAGGATCTCGAGAAGAACGGGGGCCGCAGCCCCCGATCCTCTCAATCATGCTGTTCCCGAAACAGCAAGGCCGGTGTGCTGGCGCAGATGAGGCTCTGGCTCCTGAACCATCGCAATTACACCTCCTGAAGGATTGAACGCTGCCATGGCACCCACCAGCGCCTGAGCCTGCACGTTGGTCAGCACCGTTCCGTCGTTGAAGCGGAACTCTTCGACGCGGTTGTTGGCGCTCAGGTACCAGTCCTGGATCGTCAGCGCCTCGTTTGTGCTCTTGATCGTCGCCACCAGCGCGTTACCACTCTGGGTGAATCGGATGTCGCTTTGAGCGATGCCAGCCGTGAAGCGCACAACGTCCTTGACGTTGGCCGTGGCGTCGCTGTCGACAATCAAGTCAAAGCCATAGCCCAGGCCGAACCAGTAGGTATCAGCGCCAGCGCCACCGTTAAGGGTGTCGTTGCCAGCCTTGCCGTCCAGGGTGTCGTTACCAGCCGCGCCGGTCAGCGTGTTGTTGCCAGCATTGCCGGTCATCACGTTGTCGCCTGAGCTGCCTGTGCCGTTGATGTTGCCAGTCCCGGTCAAGGTCAGGTTCTCGACGTTGGCGGCCAGGCTGGCCAGCGTGACCGAGGTCATGATGGTGTCTGTGCCCTGTCCGCTGGCTTCGGTCACGACGTCGCTCGTGGAGTCCACGTAGAAGACGTCGTTGCCCAGACCGCCCACCAGGGTGTCGATGCCGGCTCCACCGTCCAGGGTGTCATCACCGTCACCGCCGCTGAGGTTGTTGGCGCCGCTGTTGCCGGTCATGACATTGGCCAGGGCGTTGCCCAGCGCGTTCAGGTTTGAGGTTCCCGTTAGCGTCACATTCTCGACGTTGCTCGCCAGTGCGACGGTCAGCGTCACGGAGGACATGATGGTGTCGGTGCCTTGCCCGCTCGCTTCGGTCACGACATCGGTGGTCGCGTCTACGTAGAAGACGTCGTTGCCCAGGCCGCCGACCATGGTGTCGGCCCCGGCTCCGCCGATAAGCGTGTCGTCACCGTCACCGCCGCTGAGGTTGTTCGCACCACTGTTGCCAGTGAGCACGTTGGCCAGTGCGTTGCCGGTGGCGTTGATGTTGGACGTTCCGGTCAACGTCACGTTCTCGACGTTGGCCGCCAGCGTCGCCAGCGTCACGCCGATCTGGATGGTGTCGGTGCCTTCGCCCGCATTCTCGGTGACGACGTCGGTCGCCACATCCAAGACGTAGATGTCGTCGCCGACACCACCAATCATTGTGTCAACTCCAGCGCCCCCATTCAATGTGTTCCTTCCCGCGTTCCCGCGCAATACATTGGCCGCGCTGTTGCCCGTCGCATTGATATCTGAAGTGCCCACCAATGTGAGGTTCTCCACCTCGACGGACAGGGAATACGTGACGCTCGATTCCACCGTATCAGTTCCTCCGCCGGAGGACTCGGTGACCGTATCCCCAGCGACATCCACCACGTAGGTGTCATTCCCTGCGCCACCGATCATGGAATCCACGCCCGCGCCGCCATCCAACCTGTTGGCTCCGCTGTTGCCGGTCAATGTGTTGGCCACGCTGTTGCCTGTGCCATTGATTGCGGTTGAACCAAGCAGTGTGAGGTTCTCAAGCTCAGGCGCCAGAACGTAGCTAATTGAAGACTCAACTGTGTCTGTACCACCACCAGCAATCTCGGTGATCACATCGCCGACTTGATCAACAACGTAGACGTCGTTGCCGCCACCGCCAACAAGCGTGTCGGCGCCAGTGCCTCCATCCAAGCGGTTCGCGCCGCTGTTGCCCGTCAGCAAGTTGTCCAGACCATTGCCCGCTCCATTGAGCGCGGATGTCCCGGCCAAGGTCAGGTTCTCGACGTTTGATGCAAGGGCTGCGAGGGTTACGGAGGAGACGACCGTGTCAACTCCCTCTCCAGCCAGCTCGGTGACAACGTCCGTGGTCGCATCTACATAGTACAAGTCGTCACCAGCACCGCCCAGCATGGAGTCGGCGCCAGCGCCACCATCAATAGTGTCGTTGCCGCCACGCCCTTCAAGTCGATTGCCTGCGCCATTGCCACGCAAACTGTTGGACAGCGAATTACCTGTTCCCGTGAGCCCCGAAGAACCAGTCAATGTCAAGTTCTCGACGTAGTCCGAGAGTTGATAGCTGACACTTGAGAGCACAGCGTCAGTCCCCTCGCCCTCGAGCTCCCGGACTTGATCGCCTGAAACCCACTCTCCGTTTGCATTGAGGACCAAGACAGAGTCCACGGTGTAAACATCATTGCCCAGCCCACCCTGCATGAAGTCACCACCAGTACCTCCATTCAGCGAATCATCACCACCAAACCCATAAAGCCAGTCGTTGCCGGCTCCACCGCTCAGCGAATTATTGGCATCATTGCCGGACAGATTGTTTTGAAGCGAGTTCCCTGTTCCATTGATTGGCGCCGTACCAATCAGCGTCAAATCCTCAACGTAATTCGGCAGGGTGAACGTGGCCGAGCTTTCAACGCGGTCGAAGCCCTCATTGCTGAACAATTCGACGACGATGTCGGCCGGATCATCGACCAGGTAAACATCATCACCGGAACCACCCACCAGGCTGTCGACACCTGCGCCACCATCAAGCGTATCCATGCCTGAGTCGCCGGTCAGCGTGTCGTTACCTCCCATGCCAAACAACCTGTCATCGTCAGAACTACCTGTGAGGCTGTCTGCCCCTTCGGTTCCTCGAATAGTATTCAGTCGCTCAAATATTTCCGAGCGCGTCCATACTGTCCCATCGGCGAAGCGAACCAGCGCCACAATGGACGACATCATTAACGAATTAACAACAAGCGAATCCGTTGCTCCAGTGATCGAAAACTTGATGTCGCCAATCTGGGATCGAGAAAGTTCTATATCAGCAGGCCTAATGCCAATATCGAATCGAATCTCGTCTGTTCCGTCACTCCAGATTCCAGCAACACTGTCAACACCATCGCCTCTGCCAAACAGATAGATGTCATCGCCTTCATTTCCTGAAAGCAGATCATTGCCAGCCCCACCCCGCAGGACGTCGCTACCGTATCCGCCTTTAAGAGTGTCGCTTCCCTCACCGCCTTCCAGCAAATCCTGACCGTCCCCACCCGTCAGCGAATCGTTACCCTGCAGACCGAACAGCGAATCATTGCCATCGCCGCCATCGAGCGAGCCACTTGCACTTAGTCGATCATTTCCCAATCCGCCGCTCAGGCTGTCGTATCCGCCCTCACCGAAAAGACGGTCTTCGCCGTCCCCTCCAAACAGGTAATCGTTCCCGAGGCCGCCATGCAACTCGTCTGCTCCGGCCTCGCCGTAGAGGTAGTCGGCGTCATCGCCACCGCGCAGCGTGTCATCGCCATCGCCGCCGTACGCTACGTTTCCACTTCCTGCACCGACGTCGATGACGTCATCGCCGGCATCACCCCGCAGGGTATCGCCACCGGCACCGCCAAGAATGGTGTCGTTGCCCATGCCCCCGTTTACAACATCCTGTCCGACGCCAGCATCAACGGAGTCATCTCCTGCTCCAGCATAGATCGTATCGTCGCCTCCCATGCCGGCCAAGGAATCTGCGGCATTAGTCCCGATCAAGAGATCCGAGCCATCGGCGCCTGGGCCTCTTCCCCCACTAGCGATCAACAGACTTATTGCGGCTTGATTAATCAGCGTCCCGTCTTCGAAAATCAGCTGATACGAGGGGCTGCGGCTATCGAAGGCGATCTCGTCTGAACCATTACCAAAGCTAAGGATAAAACCGTCTCCTACCGCGCGGGCGTTCAGATCTGAAAGGGTCCAACCCGTGAAGAAAAGATTGGCACCTCTACCACCTGTCACGCGGTCCTTGCCGTCCCCTTGACCAAATTTGATCGTCGCCGCGACGGGATCATAGAAGGCTGAATATGAGTTGACCTGATAGATGTCATTTCCGAGCCCGCCGATCAGTTCGTCGCCGCCACCTCGAGAAATTAGCGTGTCGTTCCCGTCTCCACCTATCAGCGTATCGACCACGTCCTCATAGCGACTGCCACCGGAAGTATCCTTCGCAGCCTGATCCACGAGGACGTCACCACCGGATCCACCATAGAGCACAACGCCACGACCATTGCCTTCAATCGTGTCGTCCGCCGCTGCGCCTCTCAGCGTTGACTGTCCCATGTTGTAGGCAAGGGATATCTTTTCAATATTTTCATAATTGGAAATTTCATAGGCTCCGCGCACTCCCGTCGAGAGGACAACCTTGTCAACCCCTTCATTAGCCAGTTCGGTGATGGAGTCGCCGACGCCGAGAATGTATGTATCGTCGCCCAGCCCACCTCGGAGATTGTTGGCAGCGGTGTTGGCGCTGCCGTCCAACACGTTAGAAAGCGCGTTGCCGTTTGCCTCGATTGGAGAGTTTCCGACGAGCGTCACATTTTCGAAACCGTCCGACAAGCTCCAGCTGATTGCGGTTTCTACCGTATCAATTGCGGATGCATGGGTCGATACTAGGCTGTCACCAGCCTGATCAACCACAAACAGGTTGTTCGTCTGTCCGCCAATGATCCTGTCGGCACCTGCGCCGCCATCCAATCGAACCCAGTGCGTCAACGCGGAGGCGTCAATGAAATTTGCTTGGCTGTTGCCAGCGAAAGAGTCGCGGACCTGCTCCTTCGTGTAGCTGTTCTCGAACTGATACCAGGCGTTGCGCAGAACCAAGTTCTCGATGTTCTCCTGCATCGAGTAGTCATTGGTGTTGACGAGCACCGTGTCGTCGCCCTCTCCAGCGCTCTCGATGATCGTCACACTAGAGGGGGTCTTTTGAGTCGTTGCAAAGGATGAGACAGTGATGTCGTAATAGTCATCCCCTCCACCGCCTCGCAAGGTATCCCAGCCGCCATAGCTCTTGATTTGATTGTCGCCGGCATTGCCGACGATCATATTTGTCAAATCATTGCCGTAGCCCGAAAGCGCAAGAACCCCCGTCAACGTCAGATTCTCAACATTGGCTGGCAAAAAGTAACTCACCGAGCTGACCGCCGTATCGACGCCCTGATTGGCACCTTCAACAATGGTGTCCCCTGGGTTGTCGATGTTGAAGATGTCGTTGCCAGTGCCGCCAACTAGCGTATCAACGTTGCCCGGCCCCTGTACATGCGATCCAATGTATGCCTGGTCCCAAGAGGTCCCGTCCATGAAGGTGATGGCCTCGATCTTCTGTGAGTTTGCTGCACCACTGAAGTATTGCGACACTCGCAATTGAGTCCGGCTGTTATTGATCACTAGAACGAGATCACCCCCATCGCTGTAGAGCTGCATGCTTGACGGCAATACACCACCCACGACAGAGATTCGGTCGCTGCCTGCATTTTCGACGATCAGGTCCGACCCGGACTGCGGTCCGAAAACGTAGATATCGTCACCGCTGCCTCCGTAAAGCGTATCGTTACCCGCCCCGCCGTCCAGCAGATCATTGCCAGGAAGCAAGTTTGTATCGTCGCCGTAGATGACATCGCTGCCGTCTCCGCCTATCAGCGTGTCATGGCCATTTCCACCGTACACATAGTCAGATCCCGAACCAGCCTCAACAAAGTCGTCACCACTTCCCGCACTGATGGTGTCATTGCCACCCAGGGCACTGATGGTGTCGTTCCATGCAAAGCCGATCACGTTTGCATCGTCGCCTTCGGTGAGGTTCCTTACCGGTGTCCGATCGATCACATCCGCCCTTGACCATGATGTGCCGTCACGGAAACGAATGCTCTCCACGCTATCGATGTTGGCTGCGGCAAAGTAGCCCGTCACGATGATGGGCCGAGTCCACCCGGCATCAGAAGTCAGCGCGATCCAGAGATCACCGTTGAGCTGATTCCGAATTCGAACATTCGACGGTGTCGCGCCCGTAGGCAGCAGCAAGGAGTCTATGCCTGCGTCGTCAGCAATCAGCGTCGTCGTTCCGGCCGTCGGCCACGCGTCCACGATGAAGGTGTCATTCCCAGTCCCGCCGTACATGTCTTCACCATTGACGAGGACATCGTTGCCGCCATAGCCGCGCAGCGTATCTCGCCCTGATCCGCCATCCAGGGTGTCGTTCCCATCCAGTCCTTGAAGACTGTCGGCGCCTGCTGCACCGGAGATCGAGGAGCCGCTGGGTTGAGCACGGAGGTAGTCATCACCCGATGTCCCTGCGAAAAGGCGGGCCAAAACTTCTGCACCAGTTCGACTGGACCCGTCAGCGAACTGAACATTGAAGCTGGCGAGAGTCGTTGCATCTGCGGTCCGACTCACGAAGCCCCTGAGTAGGAAGCTGTCCGTCGTTCCAGCAATGACAATCTTCAGGTCGTCACCATTCTCTGCTTTGTAGAGCAAATCGTCCGCAGTGACGCCAGGCAACATGCGAAGCGTTGTGGAGTCTCCCTCGCCGGGGTAGAAATCCATGGAGTCGGCGCCATGCCCGCGTCCAAACACGTAGATGTCGTGCCCCCGGCCGTCGATCAGCTTATCGTCACCACCGCCACCGACGATAACGTCGTCTCCTGCGCCTCCCGCCAAGGTATCACTACCCTCGTCGCCGCTCAGTTGATCATTGCCAGCTCCGCCTTCGACATAGTCGTTACCAGTTCCGCCAGACAAGGTGTCATCACCGTCTTCGCCACTCACGATATCCGCGCCGTCGGCACCGGACAGATAGTCGTTGCCACCACCTCCGTTTAGGGTGTCATTGCCAGCAAGTCCGTTGACGAACTCTGCAGCCCCTGTCCCTTGGAAGTAGTCCGGGCCGGTTGTGGTGATTGAAAGGTTTGCTGTGATCGTCTCAAGATCCCATCGCTTACCGTCTTGGAAAAGGATCTGCTGAACTCCCTGCCCACTGAAGTGTTCAACAACTTTGATGGTCTCGCCCGTGGCGATCGCCCGCACGATGAGGTCCTGGTTGACCTTCGTCAACAGAACGTCTTGAGGGCTGAGATTCGTCAGGGCCAGTACGTTGATGGATCCATCGCCCACTTCGCCAAGAACATCGCTTCCTTGGCCTTGACCCCATAGGTACGTGTCGGCACCGCCGTTTCCGTAGACTTCGTCGCTCCCCCCGCCACCAGCCAAGGTGTCGTTGCCGGCCCCACCCCAGAGGCGGTCGTTGTTGGCGCCACCATCGAGATAGTCGTCTCCGGCACCACCATCGAGGCGATTGGCGGCGTCGTTGCCCTTGAGCGTATCGTTTCCGATGCCGCCGACCGCGTTTTCAATCTGCGTGCCAAAGGCGATGAACGCTTGGCCGTCTGCGAGCATGCTGGCAGATTTCTGGCCACGATAGATCCAAGAACCAGGAGTAAGGTCGACAAAAACGTTGCCCCCCTCTGACGAGGCATCGAATCGGTCACCTGAGCCGCTGGCATCGACGATCCATCGATCGCCAAAGCTGAAAATACTGTCGTTAGAAGACTTGGTCCCCTTGTTGGCGCCGTAGAGGTACTGAAGCGCCGCAATGTCGAAAGCAGCCAACTGTGTCGCCGGTATGCCCGCCGACGTGTAAGACATGATCGTGTTGGCTGTGGTGTTCTCCGCATCAGGCAGTACGGGCGGCTCGAACGGATGCTTGAGTCCCAGCGCGTGGCCGATCTCATGCAGAAGGGTCTCAAACCCCGCTGCGCCGACACTCAGAGAGCCCCTCTTGGTGTATTCGCCAAATTCTGTCCGCACCTGCTCCGAATAGATTCGGCTGTTGAGGTGAATGCCCCCGGTCGCGGGTTGAGCGTACCCCGCGAATGCTCCCATGCCCTCCGACATCAAGTCATCGAGGTGGAACGTCAGGTCGGCAACCTGACCGTCGCCAAGCTCGGTGAACGTCAGGTCCAGCACGGAGCTGAAGCGCGCAAGTGCGTCCCTGACCGCCTGCTTCTGAGATGAATCGAACGCGAAGAAGCCCGTGACGCCAAGCTTGAAAGCATCCGCGAACGAGAACGTCAGTGCATGCTTGCCTGACGACTTGGTCTCTTCCCGAGACAACAGTGCATTGATGAAGTAGAGCGGGGCCAGACCGGCGAACGGATCCGGCTCATTCGATGGCGCCGGTGCTGGCGCCATCGAGAGGATCTGTTCCGTTCCCCAAACGGTACCGTCCTCAAAGCGAATCTCGGCGACGGCAGCCTGCGCCTCACCCTCTGACTCACCCTGACCACTGCCCGGTGATCCGAGAGCGTATGCACTCCCACCGTAGTAGCCCAGCACGGTGATCTGATCGTTCACACCGTACTTGATGAGGAGATCCTGGCCGGAACGCTCAAGCTTGCGGACGTCGCCGCTACTGAACTTGAAGGCGATGACGTTGCGCGAGCCGTCAGCGCCATCGTCATGAATGACGTCTTGACCGTCGCCCTTGGAGAACACGTACAGATCGCCCTTGCCGCCGCCGGACAGCACATCGTTGCCCGCACCGCCCTCCAGGATGTCCGAACCGGCCTCGGTCTCGGGGCCATCTCCGAATAGCTGATCGCTGTCAGCACCACCGCGCAGGTTGTCTCCACCGCTGCCGCCGTAAAGGGTGTCGTTGCCTACCCCGCCGTCAAGGATGTCGTCGTCCTCTTCACCGTCCAGGCTGTCGTTGCCGCCTCCGCCGAAGAGCATGTCTCCGCCTTCGCCGCCGAGAATCACATCCTTGTCGGCGCCGCCATCAAGGTAGTCGCCACCTTTGCCACCCACGAGCGAGTCCTCGCCGCTTTCGCCAAACCCGTGGTCATCGCCTTCGCCGCCGAAGATCAGGTCGTCATTGGTGCCGCCGAACAAATAGTCGTCGCCATGGTCGCCCCAAAGGGTGTCATTACCGGCGCCGCCTTGCAGGAAGTCACCACCCATCTGGCTCTTGTCCAAACCGGGTGGATAGTCCTTGACTTGCACCAGGTACGGAGCATCGCCGATGAGCCTGTCAGCTCCATCGCCGCCGTAAAGCACGTCCGCGCCAAGTCCACCCACCAGGGTGTCATCCTTGTCTCCTCCATCGAGAAAATCGCGGCCACCGCCACCGGAAAGCTCGTCCTTGCCATCGCCTCCGCGCAATTCGTCGTCGCCGTCGTAGCCCACAAGCAGGTCGTCGTCGGCTTCGCCGTACAGCCTGTCGTTGTCATTGGCGCCATAGATGACGTCATCGCCTTCTCCGCCGTACAGGCGTGCGCCCTCAGCACCGGTACCCGCCGGCAGCATGTTGCCGCCGTAGCCGTAGTGAAGCAAAACCGTCTTGGCCTTGCCGAACTCAGCAGTTGGCCCCTTGCCGGCCGGGAAGTTGTCGCCGCGCTCGACCCACTCACGGTCATCGCCGACAGTGAGCTTGATGTCCAAGCTGGGCTCGAGGCTTGCGTTGGACAAACCCGGGTTGTCCCACCAAAAGTACGAGGAGTAGTCGGTGTCTTGGTATAGCTTCCTCGTGAACTCGATGTTCCAGACCGCCATCTCGGGGTGCGGAACGTAAACCCTCGCCTGGTTCACGGAGTAATAGAACCGCTCCGATGTCACATCGTCAGAGAACAGGAAACCTGTCGGCGTGGGCGACCAGTAGATGGCGTCTTCACCGGTTCCCTGGACGGTGCCTCGAGACATGCTGAACGTGCCACCTGCACGCAGGATGTCGCTGCCAAGCCCGCCATAGGCAACATCCTTGCCCGCCCCCGTCAGGATGAAGTCAGTCCCGTCTCCGCCCTCAAGCCAGTCATCTCCGCCTTCACCGTCCAGGATGTCATTGCCTGTTCCACCGGTCAGCAAGCTGTCCAAGTTGGTACCGTAGAGCAGGTCATTGCCCTGACCGCCCTCCGCACTCGCCGCCGCGATGACGTCGACGAAGTTGTTCTCTGCGAGCGATACGACCGTCGCGGGTGCCACAGTGGGCCGCTGGCGATCAGTGGGGCTTCCGGAGAGCGTGATGTTGTACTGCCCTGGCTGCCAGTCTCGAAGGTAGATGGTGTTGAGTTTGTCACCCGTCTTGCTGATTGCAAGCGTCGTTGAGCCGCCCATTTCGTACTTGCGGATCTCGACGCCATCTGCAGTAACCCAGGCCAACTTTGCAGCGTCGTAGGTCGCAGCGCCCAATTCTTTCTCAGCGATGCGGATTCTGTTTGAACCCTCGCTATCTTCGAGCATGTCAACGCCGAAGCTGTCGTTCTCGTAGATGTAGTTGTCGCTGCCGGCACCGCCTTTTAGGTAATCCGCGCCCTTGCCGCCAGTGATGTCGTCGTTGCCGCCACCAGCGTCGACGAAGTCGGCGTCGTCACCGCCCTTGATGATGTCGTCGTCACCACCGCCCTTGATGGAATCGTTTCCGGTGCCACCGTCCAGCGAGTTGTTGCCTTGGCCGCCGATCAGGATGTCGTTATCAGCCCCGCCGTCCAGCAATGCGATGCCCGTACCTCCCTTGATCTCCAGCACGTCATTGCCGGCCTCGCCTTGGAGCCTATTGGTGTCGGCGCCGCCCTCGTCGAAGAGGTAGTCGTTGCCTGTGCCGCCAAAGAGCGTGTCTGCTCCCGCACCGCCATTCAGCGCATCGTTTCCATCGTCACCCTGCAAGCTGTCGTTACCTGCTCCGCCAAAGACGATGTCGTCACTCGCGCCCCCGGAGAGGGTGTCTGCCCCGGATTCACCGCGAAGCAAGTCTTGGTCGGCGCCACCGTAGATTCCGTCGTTGCCGTCACCGCCGCGAAGGGTGTCGCGGCCGGCATCACCATTCAATAGGTCATTCCCGGCATTGCCTTCGATGTAGTCGTGGCCGGCTGCTCCCGAGATGCTGTCCTTCCCACCACCGCCATAGAGACGATCGTCGTCGCCCTCGCCCTTGATGGTTTCGTCCTTGCTGCTGCCGAACACGACTTGATGATCGTGAAGACTGATGCCATTGCCATCGATTGCCAAGGTCAGCGGGTCCCCGCCTGCAATCCGGCGTTTGAGATCAACGAAGTCCCAATTCCCCTCAACGCTATTGGTATCCCAGTCCTCGTTGTAGGGCTTCGGTGTATCCCGCACCGGGTCGTCGTCATCTCGGATCCCTCGCTCATAGCGAATAAGCCAGGCCAACATTGCTGCACGGTCCTTGAGGTATTCCTCCGTCATCGTGCCGAATTCAAAGATCCTATCAAATAGATCTAGGCTCTTATCGCCGTTGTATTCGTCGTAGTTGATGCCTTCAACAACAAAGCCATTCAGCTCACGCAGCGCATATCGCCATGCATCACTGCGCTGCGCATTGGCGACCAAGTCCTCACGGGAGTAATTAACATCAACCGCCAAGGCCGTGTAGTGTGATCCAAGTTGCAGCGCCCTTGCGATCAGGTTTGGCGGAGGGGCTTCTGTAGTAATCCAGTCGGCACCGAAGACTAGGTTCCGCAGCTTATCCAGCACGTCGATACGACCATTGCCGTCTCGATCATTTAGATATTCGATGTAATCTTTAACGGCATCGCCACCAAAGAAGCCGCCCAGCAAGGCTGCACCAAGGACTAGCGCTCCGGCAATAGGGGGGCTGACGGAAACACCCGCAACTGCGGAAATACCTACTCCAATTGCAGCGATACTTCCAGAGATTTTGCTGGCAACCTCTGCTGCAGCGAACTCCACGACAAAGTCCCGCATAATGCGGACTGATTTGTCTTGATCCCCCTCCGCCATAGCCTTTGCGGACGCTTGTCCCGCCGCAAGGAATCCAAGGGCGCCGAACACAAGACCGAATCGCGCCATAGTCTTAGTCGGAAGGCGCTTGCTAAGGTCAGCCATGCCCAGTCTAGCGCTTTCCACGCCAGCCAAATAGCGTGCGTTAACTTCCTGGGAGAATATTGACGAAAATTCCAAAAGGCGAGCTTTATAGGTTTTCCCGTCAATAAGTATGCTTTCGTCGGCCAACATGGACGCCATTTTTTCAGGCGTCATCTCGGCAAAAACACCCGGATAATCCTTCTTTGCGCCGCTTAAGAAGGTCTGAGCAATGGCATTTGACAATACCTTACTCTTTTGAACTTCAACATCACCAACCGCAATAGCACTTTTGTTGACGCCATCGATCTCAAAGTCCCCAGCTTTCGCGAGAAGCTCTGGTAGTTCCGTATACATCAAGACGCTGCGATTGCTTACGTCGTACCCGGCAACTATGCGCCAGCTCCCGTTGTTGTCGCGAACATACGCTCTTGATGCGATATCCCAGAGCGAATATGGTGATGAAGCACGTTTACCTGAGAGATCCGTCCCATCCTTATATAGCGTCCATTTCTCGTCGATTATCGCAACCTGCTCAGGCGTAGCGGCAGCATACGAGACAACGCCAATTTCACGTGCAATCGCATTTCGAAGCTCGTTCTTAAACTGATCGAAGTCGACAAGCTTGCCTGCCGGACTTTCGCCAATATCCCTTATATTCAGTGATTGATTAACAATTTCTCGACTGGCAGTTGATGCATGGTTTCCATCCACCAAAGTCCCCGACTGCAGCAAATAGATATCGCCAGATCTCGCGCCGTCTACCGCCCCACTCGTTCTCTCGACGAGTTTGAACAAATCTTCAACACTTGCTGTGCCGCTGCGAATCAGATCTGCGAGTTGGAATCGCGCCTCTTGAAAGCCGATGCTCATAGCGCAGCTCCCAACTTGAGGGAAGGGAAGGTCGGCGCAAAAACGCGTGATGTTCTGACCCCACAGAATCCGTAAGTAAGAAACGCTTCCGTAACAGCCGACTTAAAATCCTCGTACTCCGTTGCAGCCGGCTCTTTATCAACGAATTCGATACCTGCATGTGATTCATTTAGAATCCTGAAGCAGAGGATTTCATTTTTCCAACAAAAGAAGAACCATTCGTATGTTCTATCGCGAACGAGAATAGGTGCCCTGCAGAGCCAGCTATCCTCAAGTTCGTCAATTGCAATGCTGCCCCCCTCGGCCACGTCCGGCCAACCTTGTCGAAGAGCAGCATTCTTCCAATTCTCCGGAAGTCTGGGAGCAACCATCCCCCAAATCTCACTCGTCATTTGCTTTAGAATATAAGCCATTTTAATACCGCGATATAATTCAACTACAAAATCAATATGTCTTCGACAATCTGCACATTATCAAAGATTGAGCATTTTTCTTGCAAAATCATCAAACCCGCAATTTATTGATCACAGCTAAGCAAATGCTTTAGCAGTCCGGTTTATTGCTGGTTATCAGAGGTTTGCGCGACATTTTCGAGGCGGGCACGTTGCCAGAGCGGGAATCGGGGTCTCTAATCTTGTAAACTCAAAATCCGGGGCTGGATCAGTGGAGACCACTCAGCGAGCAAAACTTAACTCCTGAAAATCTGATTCATGGGAGTACCTATCTACTGAGGCAATCGGTGTATTCAAAGAATCGGGACCACTCTGATCATGACCTCGAAAAATTGTCTCCAGTGCCTGCATGCCAGCCAACATGCTGTATCCGCGGGCCCGTTGTCGTGCGGCGCCGCGCAGTTGCCGCGCCCCCCTGCCTTGCATGCTCAGCGCCTCGACCGCGAGACTCGCGACCGCAGATGGGTCGAACATGTCCGCCAACCTGCCATTCACCCCATCCTCCACCACCTCCCTGACCGGTGCCGTATCCGACCCGATCACGGAGCAGCCCGTGGCCATGGCCTCCAGCATCGACCAGCTCAGCACGAACGGGTAAGTCAGGTACACATGCGTCGCTGACACCTGCAGGATGCGCTTGTAGCCTTGATAGGGCACCTTGCCGAGGAAGTGAGTTCTCGCTGGGTCGAGCTTTGAGCCCACCTCTTGCAGCATCTTCTCGCGCCAGTGCTTGGCGCCATCCGGCAAGCGCCCATAGCTGACTCCGTCACCGCCAACGATTACGGTGTGGGCGGTCTTGTGCTCGCGCTGTATGGCCGGCAAGGCACGCATGAACTGGTGAAAACCGCGATAGGGCTCCAGGTTCCGCGCGACATAAGTGATGACAGGGTCACCCGCCCTGAGCACCGTGCCGTTGGGCAACTTGATGCCTGCCTTTGCATACGGGCCGAGGTTGTCGGTGTCGATGCCCTCGTGGGCCACGGTGATCTTGTCCTGGTATACCTTTGGGTGCTGTGCCTTCTGCCAATGCGTCGGGCTAATGGCGGCGTCGCAGTTCTCAAGGTTGGTCAGATGCAGCGCATTCCACGCGCGAATGCGAGCTCTGTCATCGAAGGTGACCGGGAACTCGGGGTCGAAGCCAATATCTGCCCCGGGCCAATCCGGATCCAGTCCATTGCCTTCGGCAGGCGCGTTGTAGAACCACTCGCAGAAGTGAACCAGGCGTGCGTCGGGGAAGACATCCTTGGCGTTGAGCGTTTCACCCCAGCCAGGGTGCGCCAGGATGACGTCCGGCTTGAAACCCTTGGCCTTGAGCGCCAGCAGAATGCGCGCGACCGCCTGGCCGTGAAGCACCGCGTCTTCCATGCGGCGCAGGTAGTGGTGCTGTTCCTGATGTACGGAGCGGTGCGGCTTGTAGCGGATCAGCGTGAGCCGCTTGGACCTCTCCAGCTCGGGCATGCCGGGCGCCGTCTCGCGCCCAATGCCGACGACCTTCCAGCCGGGACGTTGGCTCCAGGCTTTGGCGACATGGCGAAACTGCCCGGGGAAGTTCTGATGAATGATGAGGACGCGCATGGATTTGGTGTGGTCGCTTAGCGTTCCTTGAGGCTTTCGTCCAAGTGCTGCTGCACCGGACTGAGCAGGTAGTCGATGACACGGCGCTTGCCGGTCTTGATCTCGGCGGTGAGGTTCATGCCGGGCGCCAACTTGATGCGCTTGCCGTCCACGTTGATGGCGGACTGGTCGAGCACCAACGTGGCGGGGAAGATGGCGCCGCGCTTCTCGTCCTGCACGGCATCAGCCGTGATGCTCTGGACCTGCGCCTGAACGGTGCCGTAGCGGGTGTACGGAAAGGTTTCAAGCTTGATGGTGGCCTGCTGACCCGCGCGCACGAAGCCGACGTCCTTGTTCTCCATCACCACCTCCGCCGTGACCTCGGCATCGTCGGGCACGAGGACAAGCAGCACCTCCGCTTCCTTGGCAACACCACCGGTGGTGTGCACGGCGAGTTGCTGCACGGTGCCGGACACCGGCGCGGTCAAGCGGGTGAGCGCGTCGCGCTTGTCCGCTTTGGTGCCTTCCTCGGCGAGTTGGCGGGTCTTGAGGCTGGCCTGGGTTTCACGCTCTTTCAGGGTGCGCAAGGTCTCGGCACGGTATGCCGTGTTGCCTTGCTCGGCTTCCGCCAACGCGGCCTTGGCCTCCTGCAGACGCGCCTGCGCGGTGGCCAAGTCACGCTCCAGCTCAATTCGTTCGCGTGTGCGGTCCTGCCCGGCATGGGTGGCAACGAAGCCCTGTGCGGTGAGCGACTGGAAGTCCTTTTCCCGCTGCTGTGCCAAGGGGAGCGTCGCATGCAGCTTGGCGACGGACTGCTCGGCAGTGGCGATCTCGGCGCGACGGCGCGCTGCCTCTGCAGCAAACTTGGCGAGCTTGGCGCTGATGTCGGCCCACTCGCCCTGCAACTGAATCTGCGCGTCGGCTCGATCTGTGGCGTTCAGACTCGCAAGCGAGGTGGCGCCGAGGCTCGGCGTGCCGCCGTGCATCAGCGCCGTCAGCAGCGCATGACTGCGCAGCGCCTCGGACGTGGCGGCGCTGCGCTCCTCGCCGAGCCGCGCGGTGTCCGCCGCCGTGAGGGTGCTGTCCAGCTCGATGAGCAAGTCGCCCGCCTTGACCTTGTCGCCATCCTTCACGTGGATGGCTTTGACGACACTGCGCTCCAGCGGCTGGATGGTCTTGCTGCGCTGGCTGACAACGACGCGCCCCTGCGCCACGGCGACGATGTCGATCTGGCCGAAGCACGCCCAAAGAAGCGCGACGGTGAAGAGCGCACAGATCGCGATGACGGCCCGTCGGGGGGCCGGGTGAGGTGGCGTTTCCTGCAACGCGATGGCCGCGGGCATGAACGCCTGCTCATCAAGCATCCGACGGGGGCCGGCAAGCTCGTCGCGACGGTCCCACGCCGCTTTGAAGATGGCACGGTAGCGCCCGAGCAGCTCGACGACGGGGTGACGAAGCTCATCGGCTTGCGCGGCCGGGTTCGTGGCCTGCGTGTTCATGCCCCGACCTCCGTGCCCGCCTGCATCTTCCAAAGATGGGCGTAGATGCCTTGAGGCTTGGCGAGCAACTGATCGTGGCTACCCACCTCCACGATGCGCCCCTTGTCCATCGCGATGATGCGATTCGCGTGGCGCACGGCGCTGAGCCGGTGGGCAATGATGAAGACGGTGCGCCCCTGGCAGATGGCGCGCATGTTCTTCTGGATGATGGCTTCGCTCTCGTAGTCCAGTGCGCTGGTGGCCTCGTCGAAGATGAGGATGCGCGGCTGGCTGAACAGCGCTCGGGCGATGGCGATGCGCTGACGCTGTCCACCCGACAGGCTGCTGCCCTGCTCACCGACGATGGTGTCGTAGCCCTGCGGCAATTCGGTGATGAACTCGTGCGCACCCGCAAGCCTCGCCACCTGGATGACGGCTTCCAGCGGCGCGGCCGGGTCGGCGATGGCAATGTTCTCCCGTACGCTGCGGTTGAAGAGCATGTTCTCCTGCAGCACGACACCAACCTGGCGGCGCAGCTGTGCCGCATCGATGAGGGCGATGTCATGGCCGTCGACCAGCACCCGCCCGCTCTCGGGCACGTACAGCCGCTGGATAAGCTTGGTCAGGGTGCTCTTGCCAGAGCCGCTGCGGCCGACGATGCCGATGACTTCGCCAGGCCGCGCGTCCAAGCTCACACCGTGCAGCACGGGCTGGGCGTCGGGCCGATATCGGAACGTCAGGTTGTCCAGCGTCACGCGGCCCTGCAGGCGTGGCAGTGGGCTCACGCTCTGGGGGGGCAGTTCGGTGCGGGTGTTCAAGATGTCGCCAAGACGCTCCATCGACAGACCCGTCTGCTGGAAATCTGTCCACATCTGGGCGATGCGCATGATGGGCTGCGCGACGCGCCCGGCGAACATGTTGAAGGCGACGAACATGCCAACGCTGAGCTCGCCCTTCATCACGAGGTGGGCGCCGTACCAGAGCGTGGCCGCATTGACGATCTTGCCGATGAGGTTGATGCCCTCGTGGCCGTACTGAGCCAGCGTCTGCGTGCGAAGCGACGCACTGACGTAGCCTGCCAGTTGCTCGTCCCAGCGCCGGGACATCTGGGGTTCGAGGGCGCTGGCCTTGACCGTCTGGATGCCGGTGATGGTTTCCACCAGCAGCGACTGGTTTTCGGCGCCGCGTGCGAACTTCTCGTTCAAGCGTCCGCGCAGCACGGGGACGATGGTGAGGCTGAGGATGAGGTACAGCGGCAACGATGCCAGCACGATGAGCGTGAGCGGCACGCTGTAGGCAAACATCACCGCGACGAAGATCACCGAGAACAACACGTCCAGCAGCAGCGTCAGCGCGTTGCCGGTGAGGAACTGGCGGATGTTCTCCAACTCACGCACGCGCGCCACCGAATCCCCCACACGGCGTGCCTGGAAGTACGCCAGTGGCAGGTTCAGCAGGTGCCGAAAGAGCCGCGCACCGAGTTCAACGTCGATGCGGCTGGTGGTGTGGCTGAAGACGTAGGTGCGCAGGACTGTCAGCACGCTCTCGAACAGCACGATGACCAGCAGGCCAACAACGATGACGTCCAGCGTCGTGACGCCCTTGTGCACGAGCACCTTGTCCATCACCACCTGGAAGAACAGCGGCGAGACCAGCGCGAAGAGCTGAAGGAACAGCGACACCAGCAGCACCTCGCCCAGCAGCTTGCGGTGCTTGACGATGCTAGGGATGAACCAGGAGAAGTCGAACTTGGCCAGCGCGCCTGCAATCGATGCCCGGCTCGTGACGAGGATGAGTTCGCCGCTCCACTGGCCGGCGAACACCTCCAGGGGCTCGATGGTGGGGCGGGCGGCCTGAGCGCCATCCGCCGCTGTTGCGGCGGGGTCCATGAACAGGACCCGCTGCCCGTCGCATTGAGCCAGCACGACGATGCGGCCATCGGTCATGACGGCGAGTGCAGGCAATGGCGCGATGGTCAGCCGCTCGGCAGCGCTCTGCGTGGCTTTCGCCTTGAGGCCAATGTGCTTGGCTGCCAGAAGCAAGTCCTGACGCGAAACCGGCTCGCTTTCGCCCAGGCCGAGTTCGTGGCGCAGTGCATGCGGTTCAGCGGCCACATGGTGCAGGCGGGCAAGGATGGCCAGCGCTTCAAGGGCGGTCTCTGATCCCGAGGCGGACTGCTTGTCTGACGGCCTCTCCTGGGCATTCTGCGAGGGCAAGGCTTCGCTCACGGACGGCTCAAGAGCCGGCCTGCTAACGGGCAGATTCATTCGAGGCGATCGCCCGTATCGACAGGCTTAACGTTTCTTGACGATCCGGATTGTCTACAGAAAGAACATCCCCCTCCCCGTAACTAATCCTCTGATCGAGGGGATCAATAGCTTAGAGCGGATGTGGTGAAGATTCACAGCGTCGGCAAGCGCATCGATAGGCAAAAACAAACCAATGATCATTGGCAATTGATCACCACACCTCGGACCGACCTTGATTTCATTCTTTTGCTGCGCCAGCTCAAGTGCGCGCATCGTTGTGTAGTTCGACCACGACGGCTTCAGCCATCCGATCACGGTAGCTCACGTGGTGAGCCAGTCGGCAAGCATGCTCACCAGGATGAAAGACCACCGACTCCTTCCTCCGGACCTCAAGACCAGGCTGCTGCTACTGGTCTCCAAGCTACTAGGCATGCCTGCCTACCTTCAGGTCTATGCAGCTTCACTGGTCGTCCTGACGCTGGCTGTGGTGGCAGGCCGAGCGGCGTTGTTCAGCAGTCCCATCCTCACGGTGACTTTGTACGTGGCCTTCAACGGCTTCGTCGTAGGCTTCGCGATGTGGGCGTGGCCTCAGGCCCAGGCGCGATGGTCGAGCCTGCTTGGCACGGCGGCGAAGGTGGTGCTGCACGTGTTCGCAGGTCTCGTCGCGACCGCTGCGGCGCGGTATCAGGTGTCTGTTGCACTGGGCCTGCCCGCGCAAGACTTTGATCTCACGGTTGGCTTTCTCGCAGTGTTCCTGTATCTCCCCTCGTGGGTGCTCGTTGTTAGCGCGGTCCTGGTGCTCAGCTACGTGATCACGATTCCGCGACTGCTGTGGTCTGTAACGATGGGGCGGGAAGTGCAAGAACGACGCTTCTTCATCGGTGCTGCGCATCTGATCGGCGCCGGCGGGCTGGCGGTGTATGGGGGGACGTTTTTTGGGTGGGCGGCCGAGGACAAGCCGGCGCTGCATTCGACGATCCTGACCCTGGCAGCCATCGTGGACTATCAGCCGGCCGCCGCATACCCGGGGCTCAAGCCCGGCGAGCGAGTGCGCCTCCACGAGAACGGCGTGGTGTCGTCAGTGGAATCCACACCGCAGGGCATCGTCTTGCATGTACGTTCGCTGTAGCCGTCGGGCACGTGGGCCGGTCCGTGACAAAGGCTTTCGGCCGGAAGACATGCAGGCCGCTTCATGCGACCACGTGACATGCTGCTGGTGAGGCAGGAAAGCAAGCGCAAGAATGTCTGCGGCGAGTATTTGATACGGCGCACCACGCCCGCGCGGGAAAGCCTGCCGTCCGAGCGCGTTTCCCCGGGGAGGGTTCCGTGAGTTCGAGTTTTCCGCAGGTCGATCGCAATCGACTGATCAGCCAGGCCTCCAAGCAACTGCTGGGGCTTCAGATGCCTGCGTCCTGGCATGAGGTCCAGATTGGCGGCGACACCGACTTCGGCTTCGACCTGCTGGTGCATGTCGCTGTGGACGGTGGCGTGCAACGCGCCTTCCTGATTCAACTCAAGGGTACGGAGTCACCGCGGTACATCGCGGACGGCGAAACGCTGAGCTATCCGCTCAAGGACCGCACGCTCAACCTTTACGCCACCGTCGGCTGCCAGGTGATGCTGGTGGTCGCCGCGGTCAAGCTCGATGCCTCCGGCAAGCTCGACGTGGCGGCCAGCAAGATCTACTGGCAGTGGATGTCGGCCGAACTTCGGGACAAGCGCGGTGGCGCATTTGAACTGGGCGAGTCGGATGGCACAACGTCGGTCCACCTACCTACGCGCCAAGTCCTGAGTCCGGATCTGGACGTGCTGCCGCACCTTGAATCCGTCGGCGACATCGTCCGAGCAGGCTTGACGCTGGAGGACATCCTGCAGCGGTCGCAAGCCTTGGTCCATGCCGGTCGCCGGCCCTTCATCTTGCAACTGGCTGAGATCGCCAGCCACAAGCCCAATGCGCTCACCGCGCTGCTTCAGTCCGGGCATGATCACCTGAGCGCCGATCTGCCGCCCGAGGCCCACGCCATCCGAGCGCTGATCCGCGCCGGCCGCACTGAACTGGCAGAGACGGAGCTGGCTCGGCTTGGGCCGCAAGGACTGGGGCCGTCGGCGTCTCAGCAAGCTGCCCTGTTGTCGTTGCGAGGCAAGACGCTGGTGCAGCGCTTCAGGCGGTCTGAGGCGATCGAACTCTTTGAGCAGGCCTACGCACTGGACCCGTTGCCTGAGCACCTGCTGCCGCTGGCGGAGATGCGCTTGCTTCGCGCGATCGACGATGGCGACCGGGCCGGCGTCGCCGCCGTGCGCGACATGTTGAGCGATGCCGACAGCGATGACGGCTTGTCGCTGCGCGTGCGGGTGCACGGGTTCTTGAACGAGTTCGCGCAAGCGCAGGCCTGTTTGGACAGGATCTCGCCAACCGAACAGTGGATGCCGCGCACGGTTTTGATGAGCGCGCAGTGCAGGTGGCAGGATGCGATCGACACCGTGACTGCCGCGGAGGCCGACGGCAATTTGTCCGCCGCAGCCCTCACGAGTGTGCAGTTGGTCGGCGCGCGTGCGGCGTGGTGCGGTGCCACGCAGGGCGTAGAGCCGCTGATGGACGGCAGCCAACTGCCGTTGTCTGGCGCGGTCGGCACAAAGCTTGAACTGGCACGCCAGGCTTGGGTACTTGCGCTCAAATGCCTCAAGGGACTGCAGACCCTAGGGTGGTCCGCGAACACGGAAGTGCTGGCGTCGACCGTGTGCGGTGTCGCGCCTCTGTTGGGACACCAGGACGAAGCGCTGGCGTTGATGAGCGAGGCCGCGGCCCATCGACCCGAGTATCCGGAACTGCAACTCAACACCGAGCTGCTGGCCGTGATGGCGCACAAACCAGAACACGCGCTGGCGGCCAATCTGAGACAGCCCGATGGCATGGATGTACTGACGCGTCGAGCGTTGCTGTTGTTTGAGTTGCAGCGTTTCAGCGAATGTCAGGAAGCGGCCCTGGCCATCGCACGGTCTGCCGAAAATCCCAACGACAAGACGCCGATGGCGCTTGCCGTGGGATGGGCTGCCGCCCATCGACTTGGCCACCTCGTCGCAGCGACTGAACTAAATCAGGCCATCGACGCACGCCCCGCCTGGGTGGAACAACGGTACTTCGCCGACTTCGTCAGGCAAACGACGCTGCAGCCCGCCGGAGAGAGCCCGCTGGATGCGCTGCGGGTAGGCCTCGTCCAGCATCCTGACTCCTGGATGCTGGCCGCCAACCTGTTTTTGAACCTGGCGGTGAGTGACGCAGCTGCCGCGGCCGAGGCGGTCGGCCTGGCCAGGATCCTGCGCCGCAACGCCTTGCTCAACGCCGATGAAGCCGCGCGTCTCGTGGCGGCGCACATCACACTTGAGAATTGGCAGGAGGCTGCCGCCGAAGCTGCGGAGGCGTTGCAGCGATTCGATGCCGATGACCGTATCTTGGGCATGGCCGCCATCGCGCAGGAGATGCTGGGCCGCACCGGCGCCGCGTTCGCGTTGCTCGAAAAAGCCTTGGCTCTCGGCACGCAGCGCCTCCCCGCGATCCACAACTACATGGGACTGTCCTTGCGCCTGGGGCGCGTGGACGCGGTCAGGGCAGCGCTCGACAAGCTGCTGGCGCTGGTCACTGACCCGGTCGAGCGGATCGAACTGATGCGTCTCAGTACGCTGGTCTATCTGCAGCAGGAACAACCGCGCGAAGCCCTGGCCGCCGTCGAGGCGCTCGGGCAACTGGTCGATCCGTCTGACGAGGAGCAAGAAGGACTGTTCATCAACGTGTTCATGGCGGCTACCGTGGGCGGTTCCGTGCCCAGCCAATCCCTGCACACCCAAGTTCAGCAGCGGATCGAAGCGTTCTGCGCGAAATGGCCCAATTCCAAGCTGTTCCGCCTCGCCACGCTGCCGGACGAGAAGGAAGTATTCAACGTCCACGACCTGCTGGACCCGTTGGTCGGCGACTCGCGGGCCCAGTTGCGCGAGTTCGAGTCGCGCGAGCGCCGTGCGAGCCGCGGCGAGTTCCCCGTTCCGTTCATCCTGCGCCCGGGCTTCGTGCTGCACTACATCGGCAGCCCGTTCCAGCTTTGGGAGGCGGCGATGCACGCTCGCGCGGAGGCGCAGCAGTTCCACCTGAACATCGTGCTTCAAGGCGAGGAGGCCAAGAGCGCCGACCCCACGCGCGAGGTGCCGATTTTGGACTTGACCGCGCTGTTGGTTCTGGACTCGCTGGGGCTCTTCGACCAACTGTTTGAAGTGTTCCGGCGTGTCGCGATTCCTCGCGCTACCGTGGCCTTCGTGAGTCATCATGCCTTGGGTGTGCTGGCGAGCGGCGCCAGTGCCAAGCGCGCAAAGTCGATCCTCGCGCGGATCAACCACTGGGTAGATCGTATCGATCAGCCAAGCGCCGGGCTGAAGTCGAAGGAAGCCGCGGTCTCCGCCATGGACGTCTGGTGCGAGTACAGCGCACTGGCCCAGCGCGCCACCTGGCTGAACTACTGCGACGACGTCGTGTGCCGCGCCATGATCCAAGCTCATGCGCCGGCGGCGCGCTCCTGTACCACCATAGACTTCCTCGATCTGCTGGACATGGGCGACGTACTGGCCGAGCAGGAGATCTCGGCCAAGTTGGCGTTGCTGGCGACCTGGAACGTCGGCATCAAGGTCTCGGACCGTTTCCTGATCGCGTCGCTTGTGGACGCATGGCCGGATGGTGAGATTGGCGACGCTTCCCGACGCGCCGACGCGTTCCGCGAGCACCCATTGTTCTCCACGCTCGCGAGGGCCATCTGGAACCCGGGCAAGTCGGTGCCGGATTTGACCAACGACATGGTCCATCTGCTGTGTGCGATGCTGATCCACCCGGGCAGCAACGCTGACAGTGCGGCCGCCGTCCTCGCCAACTGGTTCACCCGGGTTCGGCTGCTCAGGCAGGCGGATGGTCTGGGCTGGCGACTGCTTTGCTACCCGGTCTTGATGGCGATCAAGGCCATGCCTGACGAGGCGTGCAGCCGGCTTGTCAACGTCCTGATGCGCGCCGTGTCTGCCAGCGTGCCCGAGCACGCGATGTCGGTGGCTGTTGAGGGCGAAGTCACCGAGGCTCTTGGCCGCATCCTTGGTTCAGTCGGCAAAAAGGACAGATCGATCGCCGACGACCTGCTGAAGAAGCTGCACGCAGCCATGCCGGTAGGAACGGTCGATGGCGACCGGCTGACGGCGGCCTATCTAGCCGAAGTTCGACGCTGACGTCGCACGCTGGGAGCAAGCGCTGCTATGCGGTGTCTACGACATGCCTGTAAACAACTCGGTGGGCTGTTGCCAGTCTCGTGGACAGCCTCTTGGCCTGGTGGCGAGTCTGGCCGGAACAGCACAACAGCTACCTGGACTACAAGCTCAGCGTGAGTCCGGAGTTCGCGCCGGCCATTCATGCGGCGCGGCGACAGATCGCGGCGAGCTCCGAGTTACTGGCGTTGCGGGAGCGCTCGGTCGAGCACGGCACAGCCAGGACGCGCGGGCCGCGCGGCAGGACGGCCAGAAGCCGGCGCATGAGCCGAGGTGTCGCGAGTTCGCGATGGCCTGAGTGCGCTGCGCCAAGGGCGAGATTCCAACAGGGCAGTTGCCGAAGGTCTAATTGACGACGCGGTATTGGGCTCGACGACGTGTGCCGTCGAGCCCTTTCTAAGGCGGCGCCGCATGGTCCAGCGTATGTGGCCGGACCATGGCATCTTTGCAGGGACTGGCGAGGACCGTGTTCAGACTTCAGGGTCTGCTGCCGCCATGGCGCGCGGCTTGCGCGATCCGACCGACTTGGCAACTGCGCGCTTCTTGACTAAAGCCTTGGGGGGCGGCGTTGTCTTCGGCTTGGCGCGGGTCTTTGTTGCTTTGGTCTTCGCGGGCGTAGCGCCTGCGGTGTTGGTGATCAGGAAGTCCTCCAGCGCCTTGCCGGCAGCCAGGGCGTGACGGATCCACTCGGGGCGTTTTCCCATGCCGCCCCAGGTGTTGCCGTTGCCGTCCGCGTACTTGGGCGGCCTTGCGGCTTTAGCGGGTTCGGTGCCGGCCCTTGTGCGGCCCGGCTTGGGAACCCCCACCGACCCGAACAATTGCTCCGCAGTCAAGCCGTACTTGGCGATGTCCTTACGGATGCGCGTGACGACTTCTGACTGGATGGTCGCCGCCTCCTTTTGCAGGCGTTCGATCTGGGACAGGATGCTCGAGAGAGACTTGGTCATTCAATTGGTTCCGGATGCGTGATCACGTGTATTGCGCCTCGGCGCAGTTGCATGGCGAAACAATACCTCAATGCTGACCGAATCGGTCGGCATTGCCGAGTTACGCAATCCTGCTCAGAAGGCTACCGGCCTGAACTAAGACGTAGACCGAGAAATGCGGTCGCGAGTCCGTTCCAAGTGGCGTTTTAGATGTTCTTCGTACTCCGCGGCGGATTGGAAGAGCTTTTGAATCTGCTTGATGGTGGTTTGGATGTAAACGAGATCGCCGACATCAAGGACATCGCGCTCTGCCGTTATCCGGGTGCGGAGCTGCTCCATCACTGACTGTGCAGCACTGACGGTCTCGATCACTTGCATGGGGGTCGTGGTCATGATTCACTCCGCCGATCGTCGAAAAGCTGGGAAACCAACCGACATTTCAGGAGGCGGACATGCCATCACAGCGCAAGCGCAGGTCGACCATCGCCAAGCAACGTATCACGCAACGCAGCAAGCCCTTCGACCAAGAGCTTCTTTCTTGGGACGAGATGAGGCCGGTTGGTCGGGAGTTTGGCAGTCCTGACTTCGAGCGGCTGATGGCTGAAGACGCACGAGCTGGTGTCGGAGTATTCGATCCGGCCTTGAAGTTGCTGTTTCCGAAGACCCGGCGCGCCGGCGTGCTGGCGACTGGTGACAACGACACCAAGAGTCCGCCCAGGCAGGATCGGCAGAAGAACACGCATGGAGACTGAGCCAGTCATTTAGAGGTGGCCCCATCCGTTTGAACACGGAATCGGTTTCGATAAGTGCAACCTGGTCCGTCAAGCTGCCTGTTGAATCGCCGGCAGCGTCGCGAAGTAGAACTCATCCGGGGTCTTGGCGCCGAGCGCGGAGTGCGGGCGGCGAGTGTTGTAGAACTCGATGAAGCGCCCCAGCTGCTGGCGGGCGTCGCTGACCGAGTCGCAGGCGTGCAGGTACATCTCCTCGTACTTGATCGTGCGCCACAGCCGCTCCACGAAGACGTTGTCGCGCCAGGCGCCGCGTCCGTCCATGCTGATGGCCACGCCGCGCTTCTTGAGCGCGTCCGTGAAGGCCAGGCTGGTGAACTGGCTGCCCTGGTCGGTGTTGAAGATCTCGGGCTTGCCGTGCCGCGCAAACGCCTCTTGCAGCGCCTCCAGGCAGAACTTGGTGTCCATGCTGATCGAGACCCGGTGGGCGAGCACACGCCGGCTGGCCCAGTCCACTACGGCCGCCAGGTAGACCCAGCCGCGTGCCATCGGGATGTAGGTGATGTCCATCGCCCAGACCTGGTTGGCCCGTTCGATCTTCATGCCCCGCAGCAGGTACGGGTACACCGCGTGGCCCGGGTGCTTCTTACTCGTGTTGGGTTTCCTGTACAGCGCCTCAATGCCCATCTTGGCCATCAGCGTGCCCACATGCTTGCGGCCGACTTCGACGCCCTCGCGGCGCAACAGGTCGCGCAACATCCGCGCGCCTGCGAACGGGTGCTCCAGATGCAGCGCGTCGATGCGCTGCATCAGCGCCTGGTCGGCGTCCGACACAGGGCGCGGCACGTAGTACGCGCTGCCGCGCGCAATGTTCAGCAACTCGGCCTGGCGCTTGATGCTGAGTTTGTGGTCCGGCTGGATCATCTCTTTACGCTCAGCAGTCCGGCCTTGCCGAGCGCGCTGGCTAAAAAATCGATCTCCAGTGCCTGTTGGCCGATCTTGGCGTGCAGCTCTCGCAGATCGGTCTTGGGCGGCTCGGCCGTCTCGCCGCCGAACACGCCTGCGGCCCGCTCCAGCAACTGGTTCTTCCAGTCGTTGATCTGGTTGGGGTGCACGTCGTGCTGCTTGGCCAATTCGGCCAAGGTCTTCTCGCCACGGATGGCGTCCAGCGCCACCTTGGCCTTGAACGCCGGTGAGTGGTTCCGGCGCGGTCTTCTGCTCATGCTCTGTTCCCTCACGGCCCCGCTCCTCGGGGCCGATCAATGGACCGAGTTTCCACTCATCGCCGTGTTCAGAATTCCGGCGCCACCTCTCTCGATCCTGGGGCAGACGTTGACGATCGGCGCAGCGCGGGGCCTTCGGATCACTCAATCGCGATGCACATCACGACCGGCGACCCGTGCCAATGCGAAAGCGGCGCTCCGGATAAGCTTGGCCCGCGCGGCGAACAGCCAGCGCCACATGGCCCAGCCATCGCTGAAGCCTCTCCGGAAGCTGCTCACAGCAGAGTCGAACAACGTTATCCGGCCTGCTTTTCCGTTATTTTTTGATGAATGGACGTGTTGCCATAAGGCACCAGCGCACGGATAGGACACCCATGGACCGACAGATACAACATCAGATTGGGCGCCTACTAGATGACGTGCTCCATGAGATCCTGACCGAGAAGCCTGATGTTCTGGCTCAGCGCCGGATCCGTCGCCGATCCATGATGGGAACGACACTGCTGGGGCTCGCGGCTATCTCTGGCGTCACGGCTGCCCTTTTCCCTGTCGTGCCGGACCTGGTGGCTGTGCGGTTCGTGCTCGCGGCGACAGCATTCGTCCTGCTGGGTGCAGGTGGATGGCTGATCAATCGCTCTATCAGCGAAGAACTGCGCAACCATCGACGTCGTCTGGCTGACGACGTTCACCGTGCGTTGGCCGGAACCCTTGGTGTCCGCTCGCCGATTGAGATTCGCCGTCAGCAGAAGTATGGCAACGGCATGCTGGTCTTGGGCGCATTCTGTTTATGCGTCATGGCAATGCCAGTTCCGCACAAGAAGCCGTTGGATAGCGTGATGTGGGCCGTCTTCACAGCCTCGGTCATTTGGGTGGGCACCTTGCATCGCTTGCGAGCCATCAAAGAGATGGCACGTGCGCGGGCAATGCTGGAGGCGGATCTGAGCAGGCAAACGGCGAAGGCCGGTAGGCACCTGCAACGCATTCAGTAGCCGTCCGACCATCTAGCACAACGCTGACTTTCAACGGTTGCCACATGGACGTAAACGTTGTGCGATCAATCCATCAACCTGATTTCCCAGGGACCGAGGGCTCAGGACGAGGGCATTGGTACAGAGATCACGTGGTCCCGCCAGCTGAGTCGTGGTTTCCTTTTTGCTTTGGAACGGTCAGAGCGGCGCACTAAGGTCCCGCAGCGCGCTCCGGGCTGACGGGTACAGCACGGCCAGAGCCAGGCTGAGGTGCGGTGAAAGGGCTTGATATTTGCTGTAAAGCACCCCGTCGACGGCACCAATCCCAAGACCACGCACCTTCTTGCGAAAGCTAGGGAACCTGTGGGCCAAGAAGCTCGACGGGAATGTCGTGCAGATCTCGTCGGATAGGAGTTCGCCGCCGGACTTCTTCGCTAGTTTGATGTGGCGCCCTCGCGCACGCTGTCTAAGCCGCGCCCACACCCGATGGCGCGGCCATCGGATGCCTGCCCGCAACAGCGCCTCCGATATCGAGTCCAGCCGCTGCACAGCCTCTGATTCCAGCCATGCGGCCTCAGCCGCTATGGGCACCCAGTCGCCCGATTCGAGAATCGCTGCCGGGTCCTCTGCATGGGCACCACCGCTGCGTGCGCGCAGCAAGGGGATGTCATGCACGGCGCATCTGAACCGATACGGCAGGTGATCGAGCCTGCGCCACACCGCAAATGAGCGCTGCTCAAGCTGAACTTCCACGCAGCGGCGACAGAACACGGCCTGCTTCATTGGCGCGGCGAGCAGGCTGTTGTGGAACGACTCGGGCCAGCCATACGCGTGGATACGCTCGGGCTGGTTCACGCTGTCGACGCACTCGCTAAACGGAAGCATCGAGTGCCTGGCGACGTAGTCGTGCGCATCGATTTCACATCCGTGCGCTACCGCGCTGGGCCAGCTCATTGCGACGCCGAGGCGATCCGACACTCTGCGCTGCACTGCAATGGCTGTCTGCTCTAGGGAGCCGGATATTTCGCACCACTTTCTGACCCGTCCGAGATGCCCGAGTGCGAGCTCACCCTCTGATTCGAGCGGTCGTGGAAGAGTCATCGATACGCGAGGCAGCTTCGCCGGAGTACTGATGCGCTCAGATAGGCTGCTAAACGAGTAGTCCATATGTCTGCTCAAGCTCCGTTTCCTTGTTGCCGAAGTCCGGGGCAATGCCAACCATCATCTGGGGCGCTGCGCGAAGGCAGAGGCCGGCTTGTTGCCGCCTCGGCAAAGAACTAGCGCTTCGCGCCTTGTTTCTTGGGCCGACTGGCCATGAAGTCCTGCCCCGCTTCGAGCAGGCTGTCCAGCGTCCGCCGCTGTCGCTTCGGCCGCTCAAGATGCACGACTTTCCCGGAAGGTGCAGGCGGCTCCGCGGCTTTCTGAATCTCCTCCACCGCGCGACGCTCCTGCGCATTCATAGAGGCGAGGATCGCGGCGTTCGAAACGGTCTCCCGCCGCGCCTCACGCAGCTTCGCTGCGTACACCTCGGTCTTGTTCCGGATCTCGGGGCCGTCGAACGGACACCGCAAGTCCAGGCGAAGAACTCCAGACTGACCTGCGCAAGCGATCAGCCGGTTGACGTCTTCTCGGGCGACCGAGTACTTGTCAGATTCAAAGGCCTTGATCACGTGATCCCACCGCATCACGCTGGCGCCGTCTGAACGAGCCTTTCGATAGGCCAACACCACCAGCGAACGCAGCTTGCGCTTCAGGCCAGCGCAGTAGTTCCACAGCTCGATGGGATGGTCCATCAGCTTGAATCCAGCCGCGGGTCCAAGGACCACCTGGTACTCTTCGAGCAGACGCTGCCAATCCGCCGACTGCGGCGCATCAGGAAGAAGGACAACCGGATCTGCGAGCAGCCGCTGCTGCGCCTCAGCGGGTCGACGGTTCCGCAGCTTCCAGATCAGGGAATAGTTGCAGATGACGAACCACGGCACCTGCAACTCCGCCAGACCCAGCAGGACCTTGGTGACCAGCGCGGAAGCACTCTCTGACTGGGCCATGAACTGCGTCTCGTCCACGCCAAACAAGCAAGTGCCGCACATCCGGAGCCACCTCGAGCATCTTTGGGGCATCTCTGCCTGGCTGACCTTCACGTGCCCGGCGGCAATCTCCGGGCTGGCCAGCGTGCGCAGGACGCCCGACAGGCTCGACTGCTGCTTGACGACGCACTCGGCAAACGCGACGTGCGGAACGGGTGGGTGCGTCTCGTCGATGCAGATCATTCCCTGATCGAGCAACGTCCTTTTGAGGGCGGTCCGCATCGCCGATTTCCCGACGCCAGCGGGGCCCGTGATGAGCGTCGGCACGACACCATCTTCCGCCGCCAAGCCGTTGTACGCGGCCTTCAGCGCAGCGCGCGGATCCTTGTAGACCGCCTCGGCATGCGCCAGTGCCCGCTGGATCTGGCCCTTGATGATCGCTTCTCCCTGTTCGGTGACAAGGACGACCGCCTTGAGCGCCATGCCCATGGCGAAGCAGGCTCCTTCGATATCCAGTGCAGCAAGATCACCCAGCGCAGTTCCGCGCGTCTCCCCGCGCGCCTTGATCACGCCTGGCTGGAGCGCGTCTTCATACGGCCTGGTCCACGTCGAAGCATCGACGCACCTCATGCGGCCTGCCGTCCTGCCGCGGTCTCCTTGGCCTCCTTGGCCTCCTGACGAGCAGCGGCACCACCGCGCTTGGGCCGGCCGCGCGTGCGCGTGCCGGAGTTCAGCGACATGCCAGTCTGCGCCTTGAAGTCTTCCTCGATGTGGGCATGGGCTGCCCGCCGGTGGTTGTCGTGGGCCGCGATGCGCGCAGCCATGTGCTGGTGGTACTCCAGCGCCTCGGCCAGCGACATGTCTTTCACCAGCCGCGACACCGCGATGGGGTACCGAACGTCGAGCTGGATGAGGTGATGATTCCACTCAAACCAGACATGCCGAAGGCAGCAGGACAGCACGTAGACCTTCACCTCCGTCTCCTGCTTCTCCGCCACGGAACCCAGCGCCTCCTGGAAGGCGTCCGCCTTGGAGTAGTACTTGCGGCCTGCAACCATCAAGCCGCCGCGCGTCAGCACCGCAGGGACGAGGTCGAGATACGCGCGCACGGCCTCCTCGAATGCCACCAGCACCGCATCGTTGCGCCCCACCGAGTCGAGAGCTTCCCAGATGCCGTTCGGGCTCAGCCTGGGCACCTTGTGTTCGAGCTCAGGATCGACCCGGCTTGCGACATTGGTGGCCTCGTTGAATTCGAGAAGCTTGCCCAGTTCGCGGCAGGCCAGCTCGATCACCGTCAGCCCAGACCTTCGGAAGGAAGGTGCTTCGTCATCGGAAGGTGTCTTTGGGTTCGAGGTCTCGACGATAGCCTTGGCCTGCCCGCTGTGCGACTGGGTCCCTTCGCGGATCACCGGACGAAAAGCGGGATCACGCGACAGCGCCGTGGACGTAGCGCCCGGCCCTCTGTCGGTGATTTCGTGGGGCGACAACCCCTTGCTGCTGTCCTTGATCCTGAGGCCCAGCAGCAGTGCGAATGCCTCGAGCCCAATGGCCATGCAGAACTTGGCCATCCGATAGGCGGACCCCGTCTCTCCGCCTTGGCTGAAGCCGATCCCCACCTTCTTTCCGGACGCGGTGTCCCGGCACACGACGACGGCCAGCGGCGGCAGATCGCTGCCCTCGATGTAGCCGCGCGGAAGATCGACCACAAAGTACGCGTCGGCCTCGACGCGCTGCAGCAGGTTCCAGGCCGATTCGGTGAACGTGCCGAGGAATGGCTTGATTTTCGAGCGCGCGCGGTTCCTGCCAAGACGCGTCGCTTGGACGAGATGCGGGCGGAAGAACTTGTTGACGTAGTAGAAGTAGGCACCCTTCTGCGGGAAGGGCTCACCGAGGGGGTGGTACCAATCGAGCGTCTCCTCGTGCCCCCGCTTGAACCAGCGGGTCTTGCAGCCGAAGTCGTGCGTCAGCGCGTCTTCGTAGATTTTTTCGTCTGTGGCGCCCACTTCGGCGCGGCGCGCGTATGAGCTCTTGATCTTCTCGACCATCTCAGCGGTCGCGTTGTAGCCGTGCTCGGCGCCCTTGACGCCTGGGGCACCGCGCTTAGCGTCATTCGCGTGCTCGGCGCTCAGTCGGTCCCAATGTCCGATCTGGTGGGTCGGGTAGTGCAGTGCGTTTCGGTTGCGACCGAAGGCGATGTAGACGAAGAAGTTGAGCCGCAGCCGCGTCTCGTTCTGAGGCGGCATCTGGTTGCGAGCATGGCGATTGATGAGCTTCTCGGGCTCGTCGTTGTCGAGAACGTTCTCGGCGTCGTTGACCAGCGCGTGGATGCTGAAGACCTTCCCATCGACCCGGTCCTGATGGGACTTCACCACGTCCTTGCGAGCTGCATCCAATGCGACGAGATCGACGCCCTCGAGCCCCTCCAGCCAAGGCGGCATCGACTTCCTATCGCCGGTGAGCACCTTGCCGGCCCAGATGGCATCCTCCCAGTCGCTGCGCAGAAGACGCGTCAACACGGGCAGCGGCAGCTGCGCGACCGTCCTCTTGGGGATCTTTGCCTTGGCATAGACCACCTCTTTCGGCGGCCTGACGACGAAATCCACCAGCGTGACCCGTTCGGTCTTGGGGCTGCTGCGGAGGAAGTAGTAGGTGACGCCGGCTGCGAGGTTCTTGAAGCCCTTCGGCGCAACGATGGGTGTTCCGGCGGCGATGCTCATGCTTCCCTCCGAAACCAGTGGCCGAACACCTCCCTGGCGTCTTGCCGTTCCGGGACCATGGGCTTGTCGATGAAGATGTGGCTGTCAAAGAGGTCGAGGCGCACCTTCCTGTGGAAGACGCCCTGCATCAGGACAATCCTCTGGTCGTACATGGAGACGCGCTGGTCGAGCTCGACCGCCGCGATCACTTCCAGCGGCGAGGCGCCGACCTCGAGGCCCTCGTTGAAGGCATCGAGCACGGCCTGCTCCTGCTCAGGCGTCAGCGCGTGGCGATGCTTTTGCCAGCGCAGCAACTCCAGGAGGTTGGCGACGAGGATCGAGGGAATCTCCTCGGTGGCCACTTCGATGGTGCGGATGTCGATGTCCGCGTAGAGCTGCTTCTCGACCTCGTGCCGCGCCGTGTTTCGCGCCGTGGCCTGCGACAACCTGGTCTTGACTGTCACGCCGTAGCTGGGCACGGTGAACTCAGTGCGCGTCTCCTTGATGTTGAAGTTCAGGCAGAAGGCCCCTTGAGCATCGATGAAGAAGCCAAGGTAGTCCCCGACCCAGCAGCCCGGTGCATTGCTGGCGGCGCCGTCCTTGTTCAGTGTGATGAAGGGATGGAACGAAAGATGATGCAGCTCGTTGGCGACCATCAACGTCCCGCGAAATTGCTTGAGCGACAGGCCGATAGCCCGGGGGTGCCCTTCAAGTGGGTGCGCCGCCGGCGAGAACGGCAGCATGCGCTGCTCTTGCAGCTCAAAGAGTCCGCATTCGCAGTACAAGAGCAACGACAGGAAGGCGCGCTCCGGCGTGGACAGGGTGTGCACCTCCCGTCCGAGCAGTTCCGACCAGACCTGCGCAAAGCGCGACCCCGCGGGCGCCTCCTCACGGCACGCCTTGATCGACGGCTCGTAGCCTGTGCCGAAGGTGGGCGGGTTCTGACGCCGAAGGATCTCGGTGAGCCTTGCTTCCGATAATTTGAGATCTGCCATAGCTGTCTCCTGGGGCCGGCCGAGGGCCGGCGGGGCTAGGATCGGGACAGCACGACAGCGCTTCCGGCCCAGCGGGGCCGGATTGACACAAGTGGCGCTTTGTCAGAAAGTACAGGCAGGCGCTTACCAAAGTCTGCTCGCACATTCCAAACACGCCCCTGAACCTTTGCCGAGGTTCAGGGGCGTGGTGCTTTTGTCCCACGGATTCTTGGGTGTGGGTCAAGTCATGGGGCGCTCCTTGTTCCGTGAGCGACAGCCTGAGCTGGCGCGCGGGGCGTACCTGCCAGAGGATGTTCTTCGCCGTCCTCAGGAGGCGAACGCAACCCGAGGGCGACGGCGGCGTGGTGCGCCTCTCCCCAGTTGCCCTGGGACCTGCCCGCCAGTAGCGCGGCCACGATGGCCGGCTTGAAGCCGTTGGCGCGTGCCCACTTGCTGATCGTCACGCCGTGACGCCGGAGCCACGCACGCGCCTCGATGGGGGTTCGAAGGGTGGTCATGCTTGAATCGTCACAGCTAAGCCGTCAAATGTCAACGTGGGTGACATTAATCATCTATATTGCCATCCGTCGCCATTGGTCGACAATGGTTAGGCTTTCCAAGGATGCGCATACATGTTCGGATTTCGTCTCGCGGCAGAGCGAAAGCGGCTGAAGCTCAAGCAGCAGCAGCTCGCTGACCTGCTGAAGGTTAGCCGCAGCGCCGTCGGCATGATCGAAACGGATCAGTCGTCCCTGGCGGCCGAGCGCCTGCTTGAGCTGGGATCGCATGGATTCGACGTGCTCAAGGTTCTGACCGGCGAACCCGGCGCCACGGCTGCCGGCCGACTGCTGAACTGGGAGCTGTGCCTGGCCATCTCGGACCGCGTGGACGCTTGGGCGCGGTCACGCGACATCACGCTGACGCCCGAGAAGAAGGCAATCGTCGTCAAGCACCTCTATCTCAATTTCGCGTCGCAGGATCGGATCGACGAGGTCGCGCTCAGCGAGACCCTCTTCATGGCCGCCTGATCGATGCAGCCGCCTGTGGATCGAGAAGCCCTGGGGTCGATCGATGCGCTGCTGGACGAAGCGCTGCACGACGTGGTGGCGCCGCCGCCCGATGTGCGCACTGAGGAAGCGGCCCGCCGACGTCGCATCGTGGGCATCTCGTTGATGGCGATCGCCAGCGCTAGCATCGCTGCCCTAGGACTGCTGGCCGGGCAAGTCGGCCCGGCGGGCATGCTTGTCGTGTGCGCTGTGGCTATCGCGCTGCTGACCACCGGCGCCTGGCTGATCGACCGGGCAGTAAAGGATGAGCTGCACCGTCACACTGCCCTCCAGGCGGACGCCGATCGTGGCGCGCTGGGCGAAGCGCTGGATGCCATGACGTTGGCCGTCGCCCGCCGTCGCAGGCACTTCGGTATCAGCATGCTTGTGCTGGCGTGCTTCTGCATCTGCGTCTTCAGCGCGGGGCTGCCCGGTGGAGGATCGTTTTTCAGGCTGATGTGGGGCGGCTTCTCCATCCTCTTGATCGGTGTGGGTGCCTGGCAGATCGAGAGATCTGCGAAGGAAGCCCTGCGGGCCCAGGCGATTCGCGACGCCGCGCTGCACCGCAAGGCCGCCCAGGCCGGGACGCACATCCGGCGCGTTCGATAGTTCGAACGCTTCTACGCTGTGGTGACGACGCTGGACTCCTTTCAGCTTGGCTTGCCGCAACGCTGGCTGCCCGATGAGACCCTGTTCAGCCTATGCAGCCGCTACCACGCAGCGAGCGGCAACAAGCTGCCTTCGACAACATGCAGCCAGCTCTTCGGGCACCCGAGGCAAGGCTGCGCCCATGACTTCCCCGCCCGACTCGACCACTTCCTCTGCGTGGCTGGGGACGCCTTGGGCACGGCAATGAGCATCGTGGAGAAGCACACCGTGCTGCCGCTATACCTGCGCTTCGCCAGCGCGGAGATGGTCGACGCGACCCGCAGCGCCGCGGCGCAGAGTTCGTCAGGCCGGCTGAAGTTCCAGCTTGGTTTGCTGACCAGTCGGTTCAGGGCCAACCACCCGCTGAAGGCCTGCCGCGCTTGCATGCAGGAAGACACCTTGCAGCACATCACCCCGTACTGGCATCGCGAGCACCAGCTGCCAGGCGTCTGGGTCTGCCGCCGTCACGGGTCCTGGCTGCAGGCTTCTGACCTTAAGGCGACCGGGGTCGGCAGGTTCAGCTGGCTATTGCCGGCGCCGTCGCAGTTCCTCACAGCGCCGGCCGCGTCGCCACCGGCCAGCGTCATGCAACTCGCACGCATGGTTGCAGGCCTGGTGGCCAAGCCAGGTCTGCGGATCTCGACCCACCGGATGGGCCAGGCGCTTCGTGCTGCGCTGGCGGACCGGGGCCTGCTGGCGGGCACCGCGCAGCGCCTACGGCGCGTCGCCGCCGGCGACGCATACGCTGAGTTCCTGAGGCCGTTGCTCGCCTTGGAGCAGATGGGGCAACTGCCCGCGTCGAGCGATGAAGCCTATGCCGAAATAGCACGGCAAATCTCGGCCCGGTCGGCCGGCGTTCATCCGCTGAGACGGGCGGCGCTCGCCGCCTGGCTGTTCGATGACCTCCAGGACCTGCTGGCCCGCATGGGGGCGGGAGGCAACGACACCGTTGCACCGGCACCGCCGCCCACGGCTCAGCTGCAGGATGACCCGCGCCGCGCGCGCCTGGTGGCTCTCATCAGTTCCGGACGCTCAACGTCGGCCGCCGCGAGGGAGGTGGGCATCGACACGACCACGGGCATGGTGTGGGCAGCGGCCGCCGGCCTCGCCACGCCGCGGCGGCCGAAGTTGCTCAAGGGCGACTTGAGGGACCGGCTCATCGCGCTGCTGCGCAAGGGCATCGCCAAAGAGGAGGCCGCGGCGTACGGCGAGGTCTCGCTGCAGACGGTAACGACGCTTCTAAGGACTGAGGTGGGCTTGCACGAGGCCTGGCGCCAAGCCGGCTTCGAGAACGCCAGGCGCCGCAACCGCAGGGTTTGGGCGCGGATCACGGCGGCGAACCCACTGTCTGGCGTGAAGGCCGCGCGCATGGCCGAGCCGGCGGCGTACGCCTGGCTCTATCGCAACGACCGCGACTGGCTGGCCGAGAACACCGCCGAGATGGCGCGGGCGGTGCGCGTGCCGCCGGCCCGCGTGAACTGGGACGCGCGGGACCGGCAGTTCGCCGACCAGGTGCGCCAGGCCGCGCTGCAGATGGTCGAGATGCAAGGCGTTCACCACGTCAGGCTGTCCCAGCTCTACCAGCGAATCCCGGAACTCAAGGCCAAGATCCTCAGGCTGGATCGCATGCCGCTCACGCGCGCGGCGGTCTTCGCCGTGGTGGGCAAAGCCAGCACCGGCTAGCGCTCCGACGGCAAGCGGACCTCGTCAATCGGTTGGATGACGAAGCTGCCCAGTGGCTTCGACACTGCATGCACCGTGCATGGGTGAGCGCGGAGGACGATCGTGATGGGCATGTATGTCAGTCGGCTCAGGTCAGTGCCTGTCGGGATGTACCAGTACTACACGTACCTGCTCGACTCGTCCGCCGGTGGTTCGCACACCGCCGCGATAGACCGCTTCTTTGACGGGTTCGCCAGGAGCTCCGGTGTCGACGCCGTCATCGTTCGCGGGCCGGGGGATTTCACGTCGGACCTGTTCAACTTCCTCGCAGACCACACCGACCAGCTGGGACCGCTGGAGAATCTTTTCCACGAAGCCACCTGCCTCGTGATCTGCGAGGGGGCCTTGCAGACCACGGACAAGCCGGTTTTCATCCTGCCGCTGCGCCTGCCCGACGACGCCGATCCGGCATTCGCCGACGCGCTGCTGTCGGCGCTCTTGAACGCCATGCGGGAGCACCGGCTTTCCGAGTTCGTCGACTCGCTCGGTGCACTGTCGGTCGAGCTCAAGGGCAAGAAGGGCGGGATGTTCGTTTCCAACCTTCGTGCCGCCAATCAGATCCTTGGGCTCAAGCCCGGGATCTTCGGGTTCAGCCTCAACATCAACGCCTTGGTCGACAAGTATCTGGGGCCCGAGCAACGCAAGCTGCGAACGTAGCCCTCTGTGCGCGGCAAGGCCCTTCCTTCCCTGTTCGTTCAAAAGAAGTGCAGCGCGCCCGCCTGGTGCAGGCTGCGCGCAATCCGGAGAAGAAGCCTACCGAGGGTGCCCTGGAGAGCCAGCGCATCGCCACCAACATGATCGAGTTGGCCCGTCTCGATATCGCTCTACCTAGAATGAGCCGTCATCTGGCGACCAGTGCCTGTGGCTTCGGAAGCGATGCACGTGCTCCGCCGGCGCATTGATCGCCACGGACTGGACCTCATGAACCGTCACGGACTGGGGATCGACCCGAAGCGCCGGGGCTCGCGACTGGAGCAGTCGAGGCGGAATCGGTTCGGCCGCGTTGAGGGGATCGAAAAGGAAGTCCACCAGTTCTAGCTGGCCTGCAGGGGGACTCGGTGGCACGAGCGCGGCAGGGAGAACCTCTGCAACGGTGTAGTGAGGCTCGGGCCCGTCCTCGGTTTCCATGTGGGTGCTTGCCTCCAGCCGCGTTCCGGGCGGCAGCTGAATCGGCTCGACGGAAGACGCATGGTGGAACAGCACCACGTTGAGTCCCTCGGCATCGCCCGCCTGGACCGAGGGAAACACGATGCCGTCCAGCGGCGGCTCGTTCATCGTCGCCAGGAAGTCAGCCACGGCCTGGGTCGGCAGGTAGTCGATCGCTTCATCGCCTGGCATCACCGCGCGCGCCATGCGCCGCCCCAGCGTGCGCAGGAAGGCAACCCGCTCCAGCCGGCTCTTGAATGTCGGATCGAAGATGCTGCCCAGGTCCTGCGCCGACGTCAGCGCCGTCAGGTCGAGAAGGCGGACCGGGCGGATGATGGAGAACTCGGCGACGACGACCCGGCTGCCCACGGGGGGACGCACCTCGGCCAGCGCCACCGCGGAACTGGTCGCGCCGTAGAACACCGAAATGCCCTGGGCATTCATGCGCCCGGCCTTGGCCACCCTGGCTGGCGGCGAACCCAGTTGCGCGTCGGGATGCGCGATGGCTTGCTCTATCTCTTCGTCGACGTAGAACACTCGCGCCCGGGACAGGCGGTGAATTCGCTGCCCTGGTCCAGCCTCAACGACCAACGAGCCGCCGCCGTGCGAGCTCAGCTCGTGGATGCGGTTGAAGACCGACGCCAGGTGATCGCCGGCAGAGCGGCTGAAGAAGCGCGCCTCGGTTTTCAGGCTGTGCTCGAACTGCTGCCAGGCCGCGCGCCAGGCGCTGGCGTCCGAGTCTTTGAACTCGTAGTGCGCCTCGCTGTCGAACTCGCATTCCTCGCCCATCGTCGCGGCTTCGAAATCGACATGGCGCTCGGTCAGGATGCCCAGGATCTCAAGCGCGGGCTCTTCGTCGATGCCTGCCGCTTCCTGGATCGCATCACCGGCGGGCTGGCCATCGCGGTCCCATTCGTAGTCCGACTCCCTGTCGGCCAGCATGCGCTGCTGCATCGAGTCGGGATTCGGCGAGGTCCGCACGTAGTGATCGTCGAAGGCCTTCTCGATGCGGTCGGCGAGCTGCTCCAGGGTCAGCGCCGGCCTGATCTCGTCGCAGAAGCTGCACCTCATCCGGTCGCCGGTGCACTGGATCTCCCGCGCGAGGTAGGTCTCTCGGACGCATGCATGGCAAAGGCAGCGGTCGGTATCGTCGTCGTCCAGGGACATTTCGGTGATCTCTTTCTCCCATCGCGCCTCCTGCCATCAGGTCTGACGCGTTTGCTTGTGCGCTTATTTTGCGGAATCCACGACCCGGCGGCGGCGACGCCCGCGGCGCTGTCGCAAACGCTAGTACTTATGCTGAGATACCTAGCCATCACAACACGCCCCACCAGCCGACTCCGGGAGGCCGCTGACCGAAAATAACAGGCATTCCGCTGCACCAGCCCATGACGACACCCGGAAGCCCCGCGCGCCGATTCATCAAGAACGGCGTACTGCTGCCCGGCGACATCGTCCTCACGACGACTCCCGCGAAGCTCAGCGCCACGATCCGCAAGGTCACCAGCGCCGACATCTCGCACGCGATGCTGTGCGTCGCAGACGGCAGCATCATCGACTCCACCGGCGATGGCGTCCACGCCCGCAATCCGCAATGGATGGTGATCGAGCCCGGTTGCGCATTTCACCTGCTGCGCCTGCCCGCGCCGGTGACGCCCGAGCAGCTGCAGACGCTGATCCGATACGCCCGCGAACAGATCTCCATGCCGTACACCAAGGTGGGTGCGGTGCAGGCGCTGCTCAAAAAGGGCAGGATCACCCGGCACCAGTTCTGCTCACGCTTGGTCGCTCAGGCCTACCGCGCCGCGGGGATCCAGCTCGTGCCGGATGCCGACCGGTGCACGCCCGCCGAACTACTGCAAAGCCCTTTGCTGGTCGAGATCCACGACGCGCTGCGCGAGCTCACCCCGGCCGAAGAAGAAGCGCTGGCCTCCCGCGTCGACCGCACCCAGTTGATGCGCGACGTCACCAACGACCTCATCGCCGGCGCGCGTAAGGTCGCGCCCGGCATCGACACGCTGAACGACATCGACCTGCATCTGCAGTCGCACCCTGAGGCCGACGCTGCGCTGTGCCAGGTCTTGATCTCTTCGGGCTACCTTGATGTGTGGCGCGGCGAAGAAATCCGCCACCCCTGGCAGTACAGCGTTCGCGAGATGGACCGTCTGCCGCACGCCGGCATGCATCAGTACTGCCTGGGCGTTATCAGCGACGAGACGATCGGCACGAACCGCTTCGTCTTCAATCGGGCGGGCTACCGGACCTTGCACGCCGAGTTTGGGCTGGAATACTTCAGGTTGAAGATGGAGCTTTATTCCAACGTCGCGGCGCAGCATCTGCAGCGCGTGAAGACGGCCGCCGACTGGCTGGTGAAGCACGGCTACATGCAAAAGACCGCGCACATCCGGCCTCGCCCGCACACGCCCGAGTGGTTCGAATCGCTGCGCAGCTGGGATCCCGTTCAGGCAGGCATGACGCAGATCACGATCGAGGCCGCCGGCAGCGCCGAGGTCTGCACGGTCTGTGGCGACGATCCCGCGTGCGACTACTTGCTCGTGCATCCGGCACCGGCTGGACCCGGGACCATCCGTTTGTGCGAGGACTGCTACGAGATCCGCTCGCCCGACGAGCCCATGACGCCGCTGCCCGGGACGGCGGGTGCCGACGGCGCTACAGCTGGCGGGCCAGCGGAGGGAACGCCATGATCCAGCTCTATTTCGGCAGCGGCTCCACAGAGATCGAGCTGCTGGATGATCGCTTCTCACCGGGCGACTGGCAGCGCCTGAAGGCCAAGGCCGTGCAGTTGCTCAGGCTCAAGGGCAGCGAGCTGGTGGCGCAGTTCCTGGAGTCTCGGGACTTCGAGTTGCGGCGCGGAACGAACAGCTTCTGCGACGAGTTCTGCTTGCTGTACCAGCGCTTGCCGATGGACAACTACGTGTGCGACCTGGACCTGGCCCAGGACATCCAGGCAAAGGAGTCGGCGTCCGTCATCGCCCGGGCGGTGCAGGAGGTGACCGGCGAGCACGTGCAGTTCGTGGCCCTGGAGCTCGACAGCTCGGACGCGCCGCAGCCCGTCGCGCCGCCCATCCTGGAAGCCACGTCGGAGACGGTGGAACGCGCGCTGAACGACGCAGCGCGGCTGATGTCCACCGAGGGCTCCACCAGCGCCGTCGATCGCGTGCACACCGCCCTCCATGCCTACCTGCGCGTGCTGGGCAGCAGGGCCGGGCTCCCGTAGGGCGACAACGACGGCATCACCGATGTCTACAAGCTGCTGCGCACCCAGCATCCGGCCTTTGCGGCGACCGGCCCGAACCAGGCGGCCGTCGACAAGGTGATGAAGGGGCTGGCTAGCGTGATCGACGCGCTGAACCCGCTGCGCAACCATTCCAGCATCGCGCACGCCAACGAGGAACTGCTGGCCGAGCCGGAAGCGACGCTGGTCATCAACAGCGTGCGCAGCCTGCTGCACTACTTCAACGCGAAGACGCGAATCTAGCCCTGGATTCCGCATGACCGCGCCCCGATTGTCTTTGAGCGCTGCCCGGGCTAGGCTGGAGCTATGAACGGCTTCGTCTTCCTCACCATCGTTCTGGCGCTCGGTGTCCTGATCCTGAGCGAGCCGTACGCCACGCCGTGGCTGAACCGCACGATCGAGCGCCTCGAAGCGAGACGACGCAAGTTGTTGAGCGACGAGTAGCGTAAGCCGCGTCGCGGCCTACGCGACGGGTCGGACAGGCCACTCGCTACCTGGTCAGCTGATCAAGGGGCCGGCAAGCGCGCGAGATGCTGCCGCACGGGCCGATCCACTACGGGCGCATCAAGCACCTGTGCCCCTGGGCGGCTCGCCGCCCCAAACAACGCGGACGCTGACAATCTTGCGATCGCACGCCACCGGAAGGCACCGTTCAAAAAGGGCGGAGCCGGCTCAAACGCTACATGAAGGTCAAGAAAGAACGAGCGAGGGAGAACTTCCAGGCACTGCTTGAAGCGGCCGGTACGTTGTTTCGCCGGCACGGCATTGATGCCGTCAGCGTGTCGCGCATCGGTCAAACCGCAGGTCTGTCTCACGGCAAGTTGCACGGCAAGTTCGAGTCAAAAGAGGACCTGGCGGCAGATGCGCTCTCTTACACCATCCACACCGTGAATTGCTTCATCGCGGACGGTGCGGGGGCAGCGGCTCCCAGCCTGTCGGGGCAACTTGACCATTTCCTGTCGCTGGAACATCGCGACGATCCGGCTTCGGGCTGTGCCATGACCGCGCTGGCGAGCGAGGTCGGGCGTATGGGGCCGGAGGTAAGCGAGCGCTTTGCTGAAGGCTTCACGGAGCTCGTCGACATCTTCCAGGAGAGCATGTCGGGCGGCTCTGGTGATACGGAAGACCGTGGGACGGCCATGACGCTCGTCGCGGCGCTCATCGGCTCGGTGAGCGTTGCAAGAGCCGTCGCCAAGGGCGATCCCAAGCTTTCTGAAGACCTGCTGCGTCACGCGCGCCGCGTGCTCGGGGACCTGGCGGAGTAGTGCCGGTCCTTCTCACTACTGACCTGCGTCTCGGGCGTGTAGCCGGCAGGCTGACCATGGTCAGCGTCGCCACGACCGCCAGAACCAGGCCGGCCGCCCACGTCATCGGCCTTGCGTAGTGGGACGGTAAGCGTCCTGGCAAGTCATGTTGATCCGCTGAACCGTGCCTAGGATGCTCGTATCCATCAACGACTTGATGGATACGTACGCACTATGGACCAAGCAGCGCCAGGCCGCCGGCGGCGAGTTCACAGCGCCGAGTTCAAGGCGCAGGCAGTGCAAGCATCTCAGCAGCCGGGCGTCTCGATGGCCGCTGTGGCGATGGCTCATGGCATCAACGCCAACCTGCTGCGGCGCTGGGTCCATGAGAGGACTCTGTCTCCTATTGACGCAGTCACCGTCAGCGAGAAGCCTGTTGGCTTCATCGAGCTGCCGATGCCGGCGCCACCAGCGCCGCCAACGCCGAGCGCTGAGCCCATCCGCATCGAGGTCCGCCGCGGCTCGACCATCGTTGCGGTGACCTGGCCGGCAGGCGCTGCCGATGCGTGCGCAGCCTGGATGCGCGAGCTGCTGCGTTGATCCGCATCGACGCCGTGTGGCTCGCGACGACGCCGCTGGACATGCGCGCCGGCACCGAGACCGCCCTGGCCCACGTCGTGCAGGTCTTCGGCGGCGCCAAGCCGCACCATGCCTACCTGTTCGCCAACCGGCGTGCCACGCGCATGAAGGTGCTCGTGCATGACGGCATCGGTGTGTGGCTGGCAGCGAGGCGCCTGCATCAGGGTCGTTTCGTTTGGCCTCGCGACGTCACGCTGGAGCAGTTGCCTCTGACGCAGCCTCAGTTGCAGGCCCTGGTGCTGGGCCTGCCGTGGCAGCGCGTCGAGGACGACGGCGCGATCCGTTTGCTGTGACGCAATCGGTGCTCGCGCCGATGCGCGCTGCTGGCGGACGCTCCACACTGCCGTCATGGCAGTCGCCGCGCCCATCAGTGCCGAAGACATCGCCTCGCTGGAAGCCGCGGGGCTCGGGCACATCGGCGCCAAGGTGCAAGCGCTCTTGGATCGCCAGGCACACGACCGTCACGAGATTGAGTGGCGCGACGCCAAGATCGAGAAGCTCACCTTCGAGATGGCGCAGCTGCGCCGGGTGAAGTTTGGCAAGAAGAGCGAGCAGCTCGACGCTGGGCAGAAGGCGCTCTTCGACGAGGCGGTCGACGCCGACCTCGCCGCCCTGGAAGCGCAGCTGGCCGAGCTGATGGCCGCCAAGCGCAAGGACACCGAGCCCGCGCCTGAGCGGCCCAAGCGCGCCGCGTTGCCGCCCCATCTGCCGCGCGTGGAGCGCCACCACGAGCCCAGCAACACGACGTGCCCCTGCGGATGCCGGATGACGCGCATCGGCGAGGACGTCAGCGAGAAGCTGGACTACACGCCCGGCAGCTTCACCGTGGAGCGCCATGTGCGCGGCAAGTGGGCCTGCGCCAAGTGCCGCACGTTGACCCAGGCACCTTTGCCGGCGGAGGTCATCGACAAGGGCTTGCCCACCTCGGGCCTGCTCGCCCATGTGCTGGTCGCCAAGCACTCGGACCACCTGCCGCTGTATCGCCAAGAGGCCATCTTCGAACGCGCTGGCCTGGCCCTCCCACGTTCGACGCTGGCGGCCTGGGTGGGCGTGTGCGGTGTGCGCCTGCAGCCGTTGGTGGACGCTATGAAGGCCGACCTGCTGCGCCTGCCAGTGCTGCACGCCGACGAGACGCCGGTCGCCATGCTGGCGCCCGGCACCGGCAAGACGCATCGGGCCTATCTCTGGGCCTACGCCAGCGGCGCCTTCGAAGACATGCGCGCGGTGGTCTACGACTTCACTGAGAGCCGCTCGGGCCAGCATCCACGGTCGTTCTTGGGTCACGGCACCGGGAGCGCCTGGAAGGGCAGCCTCGTTTGCGACGACTACGCCGGCTACAAGGCGTTGTTCCTCGACGGCGGCATCACCGAGGTGGGCTGCATGGCCCACGCGCGCCGCAAGTTCGTGGAGCTGCACCTGGCCAACAAGAGCACCCTGGCGGCCACCGCCATCGAGTTCATCGGGCAGCTCTACGGCATCGAGCGGGAAGTGAAGGACCTGCCAGCCGAAGAGCGGCTACGAGAGCGACGAACGCGCGCGACGCCATCGGTGCAGGCCCTGCACAAGTGGTTGCTGGAGTTCCGGCCTAAGGTGCTGGATGGTTCGGCCACTGCCAAGGCCATGGACTACAGCCTGCACCGCTGGGCGGCGCTCACGCGCTACCTTGGCGACCCCGCACTACCCATCGACAACAATTTCGACGAACAGCAGATCAGACCCTGGGCCACCGGCCGCAAGAACTGGCTCTTCGCCGGAACGCTGCTCGCGGGGCAGCGCGCGGCGGCCATCATGAGCCTGATCCAGACGGCCAAGCTCAACGGGCACGATCCTTACGCTTACTTGCGCAATGTGCTGGAGCGCCTGCCGACCCAGCCGGCCAGCCGGGTCACAGAGCTCCTCCCCTACCGGTGGCAGACTGCACGTCAACGTACTGAGCAAGAGAGAAATGGACGCTGATGCGGAAGCACGAGAGCTGGTGGAGCGTACTCGGACCAGATTTCCCGAAGAGGCATTGATAACGGATCAATGGCTGCGGGAGCGCGGATGGGCTCCTGATGAGGTGACCTTCGTTTGGATCGAGGCCTTCGCTGACAGAACCTCCGAAGCCGTCAAGCGGCATGATGAAGCAGTTATCAAGGCTCATACGGAGTTCATGGCCACAGAGCATCGCCAGGGGTCTGAGTCGGTGCGATCTCTAGTCGATGTCGCCTATGCGGAGAACCTGATGTGGGACCTCGACGTTTCGGACCGAGTTTGGGCATGGCCCCATATCGCGCGAACGGTGCGAGCGCTGTACGAGGCCATGTGGGGAGTTCCCAAGAATGCCAATACGTAGCCAACACTTGAGAGCCTTGGCTGAATGACGCACCTTCGCCTCCCCGGTGGGACAGACGTTGCCGAGATGGCGCTCTTCGATATCGACGCGCTGCCTGCAGCGAGACCAGATGATTCGACTGTCGCAGCGCTAGAGGCATCCAACCGATTGGTCCGTTTCCCTACAGGCGGCGATGGGGGCTACCTGCTGCACCTGTATGTGGACGAACCGATCCCGGCCGAGCTCCAGCGCTACTGCCTCGCCGATGACAAGCTCACCGGGGCATTCCGCACCGAACAAGGCAATGTGGCCTTTGGAGGCATCGAATCCACGTTTGTCGGCTTCAAGCCGAACCGCCACATCAGAGCGGATGGAACGATCCCACCAGGCGAATACCGTTACACAGCGTTCCACACCGAGTTCCCTGACGAGCTGGTAAGCCGAACCCTCCGGGTCGAGGCGAATTCCGGCGAACTCTGGCTTTCACGCGCTCCGGTAGTCGTATCGCTTGCAACGATCGCACTGGCCGTGGCGCTCGCCGTGACGCAGCGGTTCGCTATGGCGGGTCTTGCTCTGCTGTCGGGCTACTTCGCAGTGAAGTTTCTTCGCAAAACCCGGGCATATCAGACGCTCATCGCTAAGCGTGACGCAGCGCAGCTTGACCTGCCCAGCATCGCAGTGGAGTTGCGCTCAGCAGCCGCTTCGCAGTTGCCTCCAGCTGTCTGATGGGCCATCTGTTTGTCTCGTCCGGCGTCAACCTGACTTCGCGGAACGCTTACGTGGGACGGGCTGATGCGATGTCCGAGGCGTCCGATGAACAGCTGGAAGAACTAGTGCGCCTGGCGTGGGAGTGGGCCGCGCACGAACGAGCAATGGCGGACGCCGAAGTGGTCGCCCGCCTGCTGGCCTGGGCTGCGCACGTGGCGTCATCAGAGGTGCCCATGATTAACTAGCCCCTGATCAGGGGGGGGCGCACTTGGGGGTGGATCGCGTGGTGATCCACATGGCACCCACGATGCCCCATGCCCGCCGATCTCGTCCCGATCCAAGCCCTCACCTTGCGCGGTGGGTACTGGGCGCGCGCGAAGGTGGCGTCGCGGCCTACTTGGCCTTCGGAGGCCGGCCCACTCGCTTGGGCTTCATGTGATCCAGCATATAGACGAACGCCCGCCGCAGCTCGGCGTGCTCGTCACCCTGCAGCTCCGACTGGATGCGTTGCGCGATGGCGGTGGCCGAGTACTCACGCGCCTCCTCCCGCGCCTGCAGCAGCTGCATGCACGTCTCGATCACCTTAGACGGCGGATCGACGGTGCCGGCCTCGTAGCGCGACACCAGCGCCTGGTCGACCCCTCCAAGTAGCTCGCCGAACGCCTTCTGCGTCGCCGTGCCCCGCGCAGCGCGGACCAGGCCGCGCACGGTCTGGACCGCGGGCGCGCTGCCGTGCGCAGCAACGGTCGCTGATCGGGCCGATTTCATGCCGCTGGCATTGAAGGATTTGACATCACCAGTAGAATCATAAGTTATGCGCCAAGTGCATTTTAGAATCGACACCATGACGGGCAGCCAGATGGCGCAAACCACGATGCGTCGGGTGGTGGGGCTCCACTAGCATGTCGGCCATGCACGATGACCTGAGCCGCAGGCTGACCGCCTTTGGCGCAGCACCAAGCGAAATCCATTCGCTGAAAGACAAGTCGGCCGCGACGATCGAATTCCTGGACCTGCAGCGCGAGCAATCTGGACGCGCTGATCTGCCGTTCATCGCGCCGGATGCCGTCGTGCTGGTGAACGGCCAGCCGCTGCTGTACGCCGTTAACGTGGAGTCGCTGCCGCCCCTGGGCGACGTCGAAGTCGGCCTGGTGTCGCTGCGGTCTGCGCTGGCGTGCCGCGGCGAGAAGAGTTATCTCGCCATCGTTCATCCTGGCCAGATCGAGCTGGTGTCGGCCCACTACGCGCCGGACCTCGCGGACTCGCTGCTCGTGCGGGCCGGGGATAAGCGCGCTGACTTCCTGATCCGTGACCTGGCCGCGGGCGTTCCACCCGGTTCGATCGAGCGCCAGCGGTGGGAGAAGGCGACACGCGACAGCGACAAGCGCGCGGTCCACGATCTGCTGTTCGGTTTGCTCGATCACGTGACGCAGGCCCTGCGCAAGACCGGGCCTCTCCAGGGCCGCGACGGCGAGATCCTGTCGCTGGTCGGACGGGTCCTGTTCACCTGCTTCCTGCTGGACCGCCGGCTGCTGACCCAGTCCACCTGCCCGGAGCTCTTCAAGAGGGACATGGGCAGCCCGTTCGGAAACGCCCGCACCGCAGCACTGTGCTGCAACTGGCTGGACGAGACCTTCAATGGTGAACTGCTGCCGCTTGACTGCGACGACTACGATAAATACTTCGCTTCACTGAACGACGAGACGGGTTCCGTCTTCCGCGAGCTGTCCAAGATCATCGATCGGACGACGCCGCTGGGGCAGATGTTCCTCGACTGCTCGTGGATCGATTTCTCGCACGTGCCCGCTGACCTGCTCAGCCAGGTGTACGAGAGCTACGCGCACAAATTCTTCGGTGACGACGCCGACCAGGAGAGCATCCACTACACGCCGCGCTACATCGCAGAGTACATGCTCGACCAGGCCTTTCCAGGCATCGACACCGTGCCGCTGGACGAGGTTCGCGTGCTGGATCCCGCAGCGGGCGCCTGCATCTTCCTCGTGCTGAGCCTGCGCCGCCTGGTCCAGGAGCGGTGGCGGCGCACCGGCAAGCGGCCGCGCACGAAGGAAATCCGCCGCATCCTGAACGACCAGCTGCGTGGCTACGACATCAATGACCATGCGTTGAAGCTCGGTGCATTGAGCCTGTATCTAACCGCCCTCGAGCTGGATCCCGAGCCGATGTCCGGCGAGAGCATGCTGTTTGAGCCTCTGCTCGGCACCGTGCTGTTCAACACCCGGCTGGAAGACGAACAGCGTCCGTGCGCGTTGGTCGTCGGCAGTCTCGGCGCCGTCCTGCCTGACGATCCGAAGGGCAACCAGTACGACCTGGTGATCTCGAACCCGCCCTGGACGCCATGGAAGGCCCAGAAGGGGCAGGAGGGTTCCCAGAAGCGGGCGGATGCGATCAACAAGCGGGTCTCGCTCATGATCCGCAAGATCGCGGGCGAGCGGTCGCCGCTGCTCAAGGACATCGCCGACGATCACGAGAATCCCCTGAAGGCACCGGATGTCCCCTTCATCTGGCGTTCCATGCTGTGGGCCAAGCCCCAGGCCGTGATCGCTTACGCGGTGCACGCTCGCCTGCTGTTCCGCCGTGCGGACGCGGGAGCATCGGCGCGCGAAGCGCTGTTCCGTGCGCTGCGCATCACCGGCGTACTCAACGGCACGGCGCTGCGCAAGGAGGAAGTTTGGCCCGACGTCGACGCGCCGTTCTGTCTGCTTTTCGCCCGCAATGAAGTGCCTTCGGCGGCGGACCACTTCTATTTCGTCAGCCCAGAGATCGAGCGTGGCCTGAACCGGCGGTCGCTCTGGCGCACCGACTACGAGAGCGCGCAGCCCATTGAATCCGGCGTGCTGGTCTCGAAGCCGCATCTGTTGAAGACCCTGTTCAGGGGCACGCCGCTGGACGTTGATCTGATCGATCGCCTCGAGGCGCAGCTTGGCGGCGACCGACCGAAGATGGTCCGACTCGCCGACTACTGGACCGAGGAGCGCGGCCTCTTCAGCGGGCAAGGATTCATGGGACCGGGCAAGGAGAAGGCCGAGTTCATCGCTGACATGGGCGCGAAGATGCTCAGCACCCGCGACGCAAGCGGGCGGTATGTCGAGACCAGTCGGCTGAAGCCATTCACGCTCGCCAAGGTCGAGCGCCCGAGGCGACCGGAGATCTACCGCACGCCCCTCGTCCTCTTCAGCCAGACCCCTGGTGCGAAGGCCACAAGTCATCCCGTCCGCATCACTCTGGACTCGACGCCCGTCGCTTTCAACTATTCGTTCTACGGCTACAGCACCGCAGGCCATGCCCATCCCGCGGAGCTGGCGTGCTATCTCTTCGTCATCGCAAACAGCTCGCTGTTCAGGTATTACACGCTGATGACCAGCGCGCGCTTTGGCGTCGAGCGAGACACGATCTATGTCGAAGACGTCAATCAGTTTCCGCTGGTGCCCTTCGAGCAGCTCAACCGGGGCCAGAAGATCGATGCCTGCAAGTTCGCCGAGGCCTTCTGCAAGGCGACGGCGGACGAGGACAGCCTGGTGGAGCGCATGAACCGCTGGGTCTGCAGCGTGTACGGGCTGTCTCGCGCCGATGGCCAGCTCATCGACGATGCGCTGGCGGTGAGCTCGCCCGTGGCGGAGTCCAAGAACCTGGCGCAGTCCAAGCCCACGCGCCAGCAGGTCCGGAGGTTCGAGAGGGATCTCGCAAGCGAGCTGCGTGAATATTTCGATGACGACGAGCCAGAGCCCATCGCGACTGTGTTGGACGACGGATCCGACAGCTGGATGTTCCTCGTTGTCGATTTAGCGGGCGGGAGATCGTTCGAAGACAGCGGCGAAATGCTGCGCAAAGCGCTGACGGCGCTTGCCGATCGAGAGGGTGCGAGCCGCGTTCTGATGCCCTTGGAAAACGGGAAGCTGTGCATCGGAATCCTCGCGCAGTACCGCTACTGGACGAGCAGCCGAGCGCGGGCCCTGGCAATGGACATTGCGGGTATGCCTGGCAGCCTTGTCGCCGGAGAACTGGAGCATTCAGCTTGACCGCCGGCTTCCTGGCGAGGCGCGCCCTGGCGACGCAAGGCAACTATCGGCTGCCGCCGTTCGGTGCATTGCAGATCAGGGCGGTCGAGCGAGCCTTGAGGCTGGCTTGGCAAGAGCTGCGTGCCTCTCCTGCGGTGTACGGGGTTCAGCTCGCGACGGCCAATGAGGTCGCCATCTCGGAAGGGTTGTTGCGCGTGGTGGATCTCCTGCGCAATCAAGGATCCATCCGCGCCTTCACCAAGGATTTCGAGACCCCGCACTCTGACGGCGGCCTGAGCAATTACAACGGCCAGAAGCTGGCCAAACGTCCCGACCTGTCCTTCAAGCTCAAGGTCAATCCAGCGCCTGGCATCCACGGCATTCAGCACCGCTTGTTCGTCGAAGCAAAAGTCTTGAACGGCGGCAAGCAAACCGTCGGGAAATACTGTTCTGATGGCCTGTCGCGCTATGTCGTCGGCGACTACGCTTGGGGGATGCCCCACGCGTTCATGCTCGCGTACGTGAAGAAGCCGACATTCACACTCCCTGCATCGCTGGACACCCACCTCGCCAAGAACGGGGGGGCCTACAACGTCAAGGGCGCCAAGGCGGTCAAGTGCACGTACACGACCGTGAAGCCGGATGCTTTCCACACGACGCATGGGCGCACCTGGACGTTCAAGGACGGCACTAGCCCGGGCGACATTCAGCTAATCCATCTTTGGCTCAACGTGTGACATGGATGGGCCGGCCGCGATGTGCGTCGTCGAAACGCCCTGGAGCAATACGGACAAGAGAAGCATTGCTCGTGGCCAGTGAAAGGCTCGAACTCCTGCATGAACGCATCGACGTGACCGCGCAAGAAGCAATAGCGGAACTAGCGCAATGCGATGTCGTAAGCTAACTTGAAAAACATGCACATAGAACGACGATGCCGACGCTCTACGGAATGCGACTCCCCGAGCCCTCGGGTTGGGAGGAGTTCGAGCTCATCACCAAGGATGCAATGCAGCTCAAATGGGCTAGCCCTACGCTTCAGCGAAATGGGCGCTCTGGGCAGAAGCAGAACGGCGTGGACATCTTCGGCCCCGACCAGTTGGGAAGGCCCGTCGGTATTCAATGCAAGAACACGGTCAAGCAACTCACGTTGAAAACCATCCAGGAGGAGATCGACAAGGCCGAAGACTTTGATGTCGATCTTTCTGCCTTGTTCATCGCAACCACAGCCAAGAACGACAAGGTGCTTCTAAAGGAAGTTCGCGCACTTTCCGAGAAGCGCATCCAGGAAGGCAAGTTCGCTGTCGGCCTGCTGTTCTGGGACGACATCTACTCTGGCTTGGCGCTCGATCCCACCGTGCTGTCGAGCCACTATCCGGGCCTCATGATCAGCACCGGCACGACGTCAGGCAGCGCAAGTTCGGATCGCCTGTCGGGGCTCGTCCTGGGCTACTACGGCGGGTTCTTTTGGCACTTCATTGAACTTCTGTTCAGTGAGGTCGGTGAGATGGCCGGGGAGGACCCAGAGCAGCTTCGCACGCTGGTGCGCATGTTGAAGACGAATTCCCGCGTGCTAACGACTGACGATGCCGCAGACATCACGAAGTGGTGCGCCGAGGTCGAGGAGCTCATCTTCAATGTCTCGACATCGCCCAATGTCAAGGGACGCTGGCGGCAGACCAAGGAGCTGGCGAAGGGGGTCGAACAGAAGGTCAGACACTTGCCGAACCTGGTGGCAGACCGCGGCGCTGCGGACGCGATTGAACTCGGGCTCGCTCTCGGTCGGATCAACCATGCAGATGGCGAGTTCACCTTCGAACGGTCCAAGGCTCTTCACAGGATGTTCGCGGCAATGCTGCCTCACTCCGAAGGTCCTCTCATCGAGCTCTTGGGGAGGCTTGAGGGCAAGGACAACTACAAGGCTGGTCCTGCTCTATATGCTTTTGCAGACTTGGAGATTCGCTTTCCGTCCAGGGACGGATCGACCTGAGGTCGGTGAACATCAGGCAGTCGATCAATCCGATGCAGTTGCGCGCGTGAGCCGCCCACCGTCTACGCCTCGACGCTCCCGTCCAGGCATCTGATCACAGCGACTACTCTCGGCGCCGCGCAGGCCCGCCAGCGGTTTCCGTTCTCAGGCGCAGCATTCAGCGCCGCCACGTGAGGCGTCTGCCCGGCGGACCCCAGCTCTCGCAATGCGGAATATGCCCGACGGACTTTATTTAGGTCCGACGGACATTATTTGTTGGAGTCACCAACCTGGTTGCGCGCCTGCCCGTCATTCGACGGTCACGCTCTTCGCCAGGTTGCGGGGTTTGTCCACGTCCGTCCCCCGCGCACAGGCCGTGTGATAGGCCAGCAGCTGCAGCGGCACCACGTGCAGGATGGGTGACAGCGCGCCGTAGTGCTCGGGCATGCGGATGACGTGCAGGCCGGCTTCGCTCTCGATGGCCGTGTCGCCGTCGGCGAACACGTAGAGCTGGCCGCCGCGGGCGCGGACTTCCTGCATGTTGCTCTTGAGCTTCTCCAGCAGCGCGTCGTTGGGCGCCACCGTCACCACCGGCATCTCGGCCGTGACGAGCGCCAGCGGGCCGTGCTTGAGCTCGCCCGCGGCGTAGGCCTCGGCGTGGATGTAGGTGATCTCCTTGAGCTTGAGCGCGCCTTCCATCGCGATGGGGTAGTGCAGGCCGCGGGCCAGGAACAGCGCGTTCTCCTTGCGCGCAAATTCCTCGCTCCACGCGATGACCTGCGGCTCCAGCGCCAGCACGGCCTGCACGGCCACCGGCAGGTGGCGCAGGTCCTTCAGGTGCTCGGCCTCCTGCGCCTCGGTCAGGTGGCCGCGCGTCTGCGCCAGCGCCAGCGTCAGCAGGAACAGGCCCACGAGCTGCGTCGTGAAGGCCTTGGTGGACGCGACACCGATCTCCACGCCCGCACGCGTGATGTAGGCCAGCTCGCACTCGCGCACCATGGCGCTGGTGGCCACGTTGCAGATGGTCAGCGTGTGCGGCATGCCCAGGCTGCGCGCGTGCTTCAGCGCGGCGATGGTGTCGGCCGTCTCGCCGCTCTGGCTGATGGTGACGACCAGCGTGCGGGGGTTGGGCACGCTGTCGCGGTAGCGGTACTCGCTGGCGATCTCCACGCTGGTGGGGATCTTGGCGATGCTCTCCAGCCAGTACTTGGCCGTGGAGCCGGAGTAGTAGCTGGTGCCGCAGGCCAGGATGAGGACGTTGTCGATCTCCTTGAACACGCGGTAGGCGCCGTCACCGAACAGCTCCGGGCTGATGCTGGTGATGGCCTCCAGCGTGTTGGCGATGGCGGTGGGCTGCTCGAAGATTTCCTTCTGCATGTAGTGGCGGTACGGGCCCAGCTCGGCGGCGCCGCTGTGGGCGTGCACGGTCTTGACCTCGCGCTGCACGGCGCCGTAGCGGCCGGTGGTGGCGTCCTGGCGGCTGATCCAGTAGCGGCCCAGCTGCAGGTCGACGACGTCGCCCTCTTCCAGGTAGACGATCTGGTCGGTCACGCCGGCCAGCGCCATCGCGTCGGAGGCGACGAAGTTCTCGCCATGGCCCGCCCCCACGCCCAGCACCAGCGGCGAGCCCTCGCGCGCGGCGACGACGCGGTGCGGCTCGTCGCGGCAGAACACGGCCACCGCGTAGGCGCCCTTCAGGCGCGGCAGCGCCTGCTGCACGGCGTCCAGCAGGTCGCCGTTGTAGAGGTGGTCGACGAGGTGGGCGATGACCTCGGTGTCGGTCTGGCTGGAGAACACATAGCCGCGCGCCTTCAGCTCGGCGCGCAGCTCGTCGTGGTTCTCGATGATGCCGTTGTGGACCAGCGCGATGCGACCGACCGATTGCGCCGTGGCGCCCGGGCCGGTGGAGAAGTGCGGGTGCGCGTTGTGCACGGCCGGCGCGCCGTGCGTGGCCCAGCGGGTGTGAGCGATGCCGGTGCCGGCGGCGATGCCGTCCTGGTCGGCCTGGTGCTGCAGCTCGGCCACGCGCGACGTGGAGCGGGCGCGGCGCAGCGCGCCGTCCTGGTGCACGGCCACGCCGCAGGAGTCATAGCCGCGGTATTCGAGCCGCTTCAGGCCTTCGACGAGGATGGGAACGATGTTGCGCTGACTGACCGCGCCGACGATGCCGCACATGGATGGGTCTCCGTTCGAGGAATGGCGTGCATGCTAGGCAGTCAAGCGCGGCATATGCGTGCAATATTCTTCTTCTTGTGGACGAAAATTTCTCCATTCATCGATATAGAAATATTCATTCAAAACAGCGCAAATCATGAATGAAATCGACGCCATCGACCTGCGATTGCTGGACGCCTTGCAGGCCGATGCCTCGCTGACCAACCAGGACCTGGCCGCACGCGCGGCCGTGTCGCCGGCCACCTGCCTGCGCCGTGTGAAGCGGCTGGTGGACGCCGGCATCGTCGAGCGCCGCGTGGCCATCCTGTCGGCGGACAAGCTGGGCGCCGGCCTGTCGGCCATCCTGGAGATCACGCTGGACCGCCAGGGCGCCGAACACCTGGACGCCTTCGAGGCCCAGGCCGTGCAGGACGCCGCCGTACAGCAGTGCTGGCGCGTGTCGCCGGGGCCGGACTTCGTGCTCATCGTGCAGGTGGCGGACATGCCGGCCTATCACGCGCTGACGCAGCGGCTGCTGACGCAGCACGCCAACGTACGCAACATCAAGGCCTTCTTCAGCGTGAAGCGGGCCAAGTTCGACACCCGCATCGGCCTGCCGGCGCTTGTCACCGGTTGAGGCGGCACGCCGCTGCTGCTTCTGTCGCGGAAGCCGCCCAGAATCCAGCCAGGCCACGTCCGGCCCTGGAGCACCGCATGCAATCCCGCTTCTTCCGCACCGCCGCCCCGGCCCTGGCGTTGGCTGTTGCCGGCCTGGCCGCCCCGGCGGCGCAGGCGCTCGACATCGTCTTCAGGGACGTCGGCCCCACCCCCATGAGCAGCGCACAGTTCGCCGCCTTCGAGAGCGCAGCCAGCCTGTGGAAGAGCAAGCTCAGCGACCACCTCACCGTCTACATCGACATCGGCTTCGACGACCTGGGCGGCGGCACGCTGGCCACCACCACCTGGGCCCAGTACGGCCTGAGCTACGGCGATCTGCGCTCCCGGCTGGCGGCGGACGCCACGTCGGCCGCCGACACCAGCGCCGTCACGCATCTGCAGGCCGGCACGTCGCTGAGCTTCATGGCCACGCTGCCCGGCAACGTGCGGCACCTGGACAACGATGGCTCCGCCAACAACCGCCAGTTGCTGCTGACGACCGCCAACGCCAAGGCGCTGGGCGTGCTGAACCCCGGCACCAACGAATCCAGCCCCGACGCCCGCATCCGCTTTTCCAATGCCTACGCCGGCAACTTCGCGTACAGCCGCAGCGGCGGCGTGCCCTACGACAAGATCGACTTCATCTCGGTGGCCGAGCACGAGATCGGCCATGCGCTGGGTTTCGTGTCGGGCGTGGACGCCATCGACTACTGCCTAGACCATGCGGCGCAGTGCGGCACGGCCGGCGGCTTCGAGGCCGGCAGCTGGTACTACTCGCTGGACCTGCTGCGCTACTCGGCGCCCGGCACGCTGGACGTGGCCGTGGGCGGCGCGCCCTACCTGTCGCTGGACGGCGGCGCGACGGCGCTGCAGGGCTTCTCCACCGGCGCCGCCCACGGAGACGGCAGCCAGGCCAGCCATTTCCTGAACGGCAGCAACACGCTGATGCGGCCCATCGTGCCCTGGGGCCAGAGCTTCACGACCACCGACGCCGACCTGCTGGCCCTGGATGCCATCGGCTGGAACCTGACCAACCCCGTGCCCGAGCCCCAGACCTACGCGCTGCTGCTGAGCGGCCTGGCCGTGCTGGGCTGGGCCCGGCGGCGCCGTGGCGGCGTCAGCGCTTGAGCAGGCCCAGGCCCTTCAGGTAGTCGCCCTCGGGGAAGCACACCGTCTGCGGGTGGTCGGCCGCGGCCGACAGGCGCTCGACGATGTAGCCGTCCACGCCCGCATCCAGGCCCGCGCCGGCAACGATCTTGTGGAACAGGTCGGGCGCGATGCCGCCCGAGCACGAGAACGTGTACAGCAGCCCGCCGTCGTTCAGCAGCATGAAGGCCAGGCGGTTGATGTCCTTGTAGGCGCGCGACGCGCGCTCGGCGTGCGCGGCCGTGGGCGCGAACTTCGGTGGGTCCAGCACGATGGCGTCGAAGCGCCGGCCTTCCTGCAGGCAGCGGCGCAGCGTCGCGTTGACGTCCGCATCCCAGGCCTCGTGTCGGCCGGCGTCGAAACCGTTCAGCGCCACGTGCGCGGTGGCACGCGCCAGCGCCGGGCCCGACGAATCCACGCTGACGACGTGACTCGCGCCGCCCGCCAGCGCCGCGACGGAGAAGCCGCCGGTGTAGCTGAAGCAGTTCAGCACCGTCTGGCAGCCGTACTGCCTCACGGCGTCGGCAAAACGCTTGCGGCTGTCGCGCTGGTCCAGGTAGTAGCCGGTCTTGTGGCCCTCGGCGACGTCCAGCGTCAGCTGCCAGTCGTGCTCGCGGATCGTCAGCGTCGTCTCGCCTTCACCGCGCAGCCAGCCGGTCTGTGCGGGCAGCCCTTCCCACTCGCGCGCCTGCGCGTCGGAGCGCTCGTACAGTCGCGTGAGGCCGGTCTCGGCCAGCAGCGCGTCGGCGATCACCGCCTTCCAGCGCTCCGCGCCGGCGCTGCCGAACTGCGCCACCAGCGTGTCGCCGTAGCGGTCCACCACCAGCCCGGGCAGGCCGTCGGCCTCGCCGTGGATGAGCCGCCAGGCGTCCGACGCGATCGCCAGCCGCCGGCGCATCGCCACCGCCTGCGCGATGCGGCGCTGGAAGAAGGCCGCGTCGATGCGCTCGGCCTCGTCGAAGCTCCACGCGCGCAGCCGGATCAGCGACTTGGGGCTGAACGCGGCCCAGGCGAGAAAGCGGCCGTCGGCCGACTCCACGCGCACCGTCTCGCCGGCGTCGCCGCCGCCGCGGGCGATGGAGCTCTCAAACACCCACGGGTGGCGCTTGACGAGCGAGCGCTCCTTGCCGGGGCGGAGGGTGATCTTCTTCATCGCTGCAATGCTCCGAAGGCGTAGCTCAGTTGCAAGTGAGTCAGCGGCGTGGACTGGTCGCTGCCGCGGATGGTGCGGAACTGGCCCACGCCGGCGCGCAGCCGCAGCCGCTCGGCCAGCTGCCATTGCGCCCACACCTCGGCCTGCGTCACCGCGCCGCCGCCCACCTTGACGCCGCCGCCGCCGGCCGCGCCGACCAGCCATTCGGCGCCGAGGCGCAGCTTGTCGCCCCACAGCGGGTCGCTCTGCACGCCCAGCCCGAACAGGCCGAACGAATAGGCGCCCGCGCTGCCGGCAGCCGCACTGCCCGCCTGCGCCGTGCCGTACAGGCGCGGCGAGAACTCGCGCGACATGCTGACGGCCAGGTGGCTGACCGCCTCCTGCCGGCCGTCCTTGAAGCGCATGCGCGGCAGGTGCATGACGCTGGCGCCCAGCTGCTGCACGCGCACCGTGCCGCCCGGGTCGTCGCCGATCAGCGTGGGCGTGCGATCCAGCGGCATGCTGAGTGCGGCGCGCACGAAGGGCGCCGTGTACGAGCCGCTGGGCGCGTGCGTGAGGCCGGCGTCCAGCCGCAGCGTCGGGCCCCAGGGCGTGACCCAGCGCAGCGTGGGCCCGGCGCGCAGCAGCCAGCCGTTGCCGGTGTCCACATTGCCGCCGCCGCCCAGGCCGGCGCCCAGCTGCCCGCCCACGCGCAGCCGCGGGTTGCCGAACAGCGCCCAGTCCTGGCCGATCTGGCCCAGCACTTCCATGTAGCCATCCACGCCGCCCTTGGCCGCGCCGGCGGCCTCGACGCCCCACCAGCTGCCGTCGGCGATGTACTGGCGCAGCTCGGCGCCGGCCTTGCCGACCTTGCCCGCGTACGGCGTGCCGCCGCGCGTGCGGCTGGACGGGCGCGGCTTCTCGAAGCCGCCGATCAGCGTGATCTCGTCAAAGCCCAGCCCGGAGCGCCGGCCCGAGCGGCCGGGCCGGCCGGCGTCGTCTGGCGAGAAGCTGGTGAAGTCCATCGCGCGGCCCACCGTGAACGCCAGGCCCACGCCGCTCTTCACGTTGCCGCTGGGGAAACGGATCTGCGACAGGCCCACGCCCGTGTACCAGGGGCCGCTCTCGGTGCGCAGCGACAGCTCGGGGCGCAGCATCAGGCCACCGCCGAAGCGCATCTGGGGGCTCGACAGGCCGCCGCCCGCACCCACGTACAGGCTGGCCGCCAGGTGCGTGTTGCGGCTCAGGCGCCAGCGCCGCTGGCCGGTGAAGCCGACGGTGAAGATGCCGCCGTAGTTGCCCTTGGCCGTGCCGTAGAAGCCGGGGCCGAAGCCCCAGTCGTCGTCGAACGCCATCATGTAGCTGACCGACGCGAACGCCGTGCGGCCGCCGTCGGGCATCTTCATGCGCGTCCAGTTGGCCTCCACGGTGGCGGGGCGCAGCGTGTTCAGCCGCGCCGGATTCGAAAAAGGCGCGTCGTCAGGGGTGGCCAGCGCACAGGCCGGCAGCAGCGCCATGAGCGTGGCGAGTCGAAGGGTCATTTCTTGGCCCGGGGGTGTGCAGCGTCGTAGATGCGCGCGAGATGTTGGTGATCCAGTTGCGTGTAGACCTGGGTCGTCGTGATGTGGGCGTGGCCCAGCAGTTCCTGCACCGCGCGCAGGTCGCCGCTGGACTGCAGCAGGTGCGACGCGAAGCTGTGCCGCAGCATGTGCGGATGCACGTGGGCGGGCATGCCGGCGCTGACCGCGCGGGCGCGCAGCATGGTGCGCAGCGTGGAGCCGGCGACGCGATGGCCGCGCGCGCCGACGAACAGCGCCGGCTCGCCGGGTGCCGCCAGCTGGCCGCGCACGGCCAGCCAGGCCTGCAGCGCCTCGGCCGCGGCGCGGCCCAGTGGCGTACTGCGGCGCTTGCCGCCCTTGCCCAGCACATGGACCTCGCCGGAAGGCAGGTCCACCCAGCCCTCGGCGGCGCCGCTGGCCTGCGCGTCCAGGCCGATCAGCTCGGCCGCGCGCAGGCCGGCGCCGTACAGCAGCTCCACCATCGCGCGGTTGCGCGCCTCCAGGCGCGAGTCGGCGATCTCGTCCGGCACATGGCCGGCCAGCTGCACCGCGTCGTCCACGCCCAGCGCCTTGGGCAGCGGCTTGGCCGCCTTGGGCGCCTTCAGGCCGTCGAAGGGGTTCAGCGGCACGCGGCCCTGCTGGCCCAGCCAGCGGTAGCAGCTGCGCCAGACCGACAGCAGCAGCGCAATGGACTTGGGCGCCAGGCCCTCGCGGTGCAGCAGCGCGGCCAGCCGCCGGGCTTGCGCCAGCGTCAGCGCGCGCGCGTCGACGGCCGCGTCGGCCAGCATGCGCTGCAGGCGCTCCAGCCCGTCGGTGTAGATCGTCAGCGTGCGCGGACTGAGGCGTTGCTGCACGCGCGCGTGCTGCAAGTACTCGCCGAAATCAGCGCACAGCTCGCTCATGCAGCGAGCAAGCCCGCCAGCCCGGCGCTGGCGATCTCGCCGACGCGGGTCAGGAAGTCCGTGCCCATCTCGGCCGTGTAGCGCGTCGGGTCCGGCGAGCCCAGCACCAGCAGGCCGAAGGGCTTGCCCTCGTTGACCTTGGCCAGCGACAGCGGGATCAGCGCCAGCGACGTCGCCGTGCCGCCGCTCTCGCTCAGGCCCAGCCAGCGCGCCGCCTCGAAGCCGGAGTTCACGCCGCAGTAGGGCTGGCTCAGGCTGGACGCGAAGCTGCGCACATCGGCGCTGACCGACGCCGCGAACTCGGCGGCCTCGTGCTCGGGCGCCACGCCCCACAGGCGCAGGCTGGCCTGCGGAATCATGAACTGGTGGCGCAGCTCGGTCAGCAGCACCTCGGGCAGCTCGGCCGGCGTGCCGGCGGCGCGCATGACGGCCAGCGTCCAGCGGTGCAGCCGGTCGGCGATGGCCACGTTGTCCTGGCCATTGCGGATCATGTCGACGATGCGCAACTCCAGGCCCTTGATCTTGTCGCGCAGCATCTCGGCCTGGCGCTCCTGCAGCGACACGGCGCGCGCGCCATGCGGATGCTGCAGTTGCACGGTCGCCAGCAGCGCCGCGTGGCGCTCGAAGAAGCCGGGGGTGGCCGCCAGGTAGTTGGCGATGTCGGTTTCGGTGATGCCTTGCACCGCGTCCGCGGCCGGGTTGGAACTCACAGCGTGATCTCTCCGTCAAAAACCTTCACGGCGGGGCCGGTCATCAGCACCGGTGCGTTGCCGCCCGCCCATTCGATGCGCAGCAGGCCGCCACGCGTCTGCACTTCCACCGACCGGTCCAGCCAGCCGGCGCGTATGCCCACGACGACGGCCGCGCAGGCGCCCGTGCCGCAGGCCAGCGTCTCGCCGGCGTCGCGCTCGAACACGCGCAGCGCAATGCGGTCGCGCGACAGCACCTGCATGAAACCGGCGTTGACCCGCTTCGCGAACCGGGCATGGCGCTCGATGGCCGGCCCCTGCGTCAGCACCGGCGCCGTCTCGACGTCGTCGACGCGCTGCACCGCGTGCGGGTTGCCCATGGACACCACACCCAGCTCGGCACCCTCGACCGGCCACAGCTCGAAGCCGTTCTCCAGCCGCGGCGTCAGGCCTTGCGCATCGAACGGCAGCGCGGCGTGCTCGAACACCGGCGCGCCCATGTTGACGGTCACGCGGCCGTCGTCCTGCAGCGTCAGCAGCAGGCGGCGGTTCATCGTGTCGACGTGGATCTCGCGCTTGTCCGTCAGGCCGGCATCGACGACGTAGCGCACAAAGCAGCGCGAGCCGTTGCCGCAATGCTCGACCTCGTCGCCGGTGTTGTTGAAGATGCGGTAGCGGAAGTCCGCGCCGGCGTCGGTGCTGGGCTCGATGACGAGGATCTGGTCGCAGCCGACGCCGAAGCGGCGGTCGCCCAGCAGGCGCATCTGCTCGGTCGTCAGCGCCAGGGGCTGCTTCGTCGCATCGATGACGACGAAGTCATTGCCCGCGCCGTGCATCTTGGTGAAGCGCAATCTCATGGGGCGCGATTATCGCAACACCCCCTCGATGGCCGCGACGAGTTCCGCCTCGCCGCCTTCTCCCTCGTGGCGGTAGACGATGTGGCCGCTCTGGTCGACCAGCCAGGCCGCCGGCCAGTAGCGGTTGCCGAAGGCGGCCCACGTGCGGTAGTCGTTGTCCTGAACGACCGGATAGTGCAGGCCCAGCCGCCGTACCGCGGCCTGCACGCCGGCGAGTGGCCGCTCGTGCGCGAACTCCGGCGTGTGCACGCCGATGACAACCAGCCCGCGTGACGCGTAGCGCTGGTGCAGCCGCTCGATGATCGGCACGCTGCGCAGGCAGTTCACGCAGTCCCAGGTCCAGAAGTCGATCAGCATGGCCTTGCCGCGCAGGTCCTGCGCTGTCAGCGGCGGGCCGTTGAGCCAGGCGCCAGCACCCGGCAGCCCGGGCGCCGGCCCGCCGACGGGCAGCGATGGCGGCGACTCGGCCGGCCGCGTCAGGGCCGCCACCCAGGCCGAGCTGACATCGGCCAGGCTGGCACCGGCCAGCACCACCATCAGCACGCCCACGCCCTGGCGCAGCCGCGCCGCCGCACCGGCCCAGGCCCGCAGCCAACGCGCCAGGCGCTGGCCGCCGTAGGCCACGGCCAGCATGGGCCCGCCGGCCCCGGCCGCATAGGCCAGCAGCAACGCCGCCGCCTGCCCGCGCTCGGTGGCGCCGGCAACCAGCGCGAGGATGCTGGCCAGCGCGGGCCCGGCGCAGGGCGTCCACAGCGCGCCCAGGCTGGCCCCCAGCACGACGGCGCCGACCCGCCCACCGCCTTGGCCGGCACGCTGCGCCAGGTCCGCCACTCGCCCCAGCGGCAGCGACAGCCGCTCCCACAGCGCAGGCCACAGCAGCAGCACGCCCGCCAGCAGCAGTGCGATGGCCGCGGCGTCGCGCACCGTCGCGGCCGACAGGCCCAGCACCGTTGCCGACGCCCCGAAGGCAAGCGCGAGCGCGCTGAACGCGCCGACGAAGCCCAGCACCACAAGCGGCGGCCGCCACGGGTCGGGCCGCCCCCAACTGCTGCCCAGCAGCGCCGGCAGCAGCGGCAGCACACAGGGGCTGGCCACGGTGGCCAGCCCGGCCCCGAAGGCAGCCGCCCACGTCAGCGCGGCGCTCACTGCGCCTCCTGCGAGAGGCGCCGCCAGGCCTGCGTACGGCCGAACAACGGCAGGCCCACGTAGGCGCGCAGCTGCAGCTCGCCGGCCGGGCCCAGGGACATCAGGCAGTCATAGGTCTTGCCGTTCTCGCGGTTGAAGAGGCGGCCGCGCCATTCGGTGGCCACGCGCTCACCGTCGGCCGTGGCGCGATGTGCCGACGGCACGAAGTCGCTGAGCAGGGGCATGCCCGCGTACGCCGGCTGCGCGTCGGCAGACATGGCCTCACCGGGCCGGCTCATGGACTGGTTGGCGAGCACGCGCGCCACGTTGCCGCACAGCGCGGCGCCGCAGGGCTCGATGCGCACCTCCAGGTTGCCGCTGGCCGTGAGCCACAGGCCACGCGGGTCGGCCTGGGCGGCACCGGCGGCCAGCACGGCGAGAAGGACAAGGACGTTTCTCATGGATCACCTCGTGCAGTGGAAGAGCCGCCATTGCAGCGGGCCGCGGTATCGCGACGATGTCGACACGTCGCCGCCGGACACGTGCCGGCAACGCAGACAAAGAGCGATACAAACAGGCTGCCCGGCTGGGCTATCGTGCGCCGCCATGGAACCGCGTCCCGACCATCTGCTGCTCGTCGACGATGACCGCCAGCTGCTGGCCCTGCTGGCCGACTACCTGCGCGCCGCCGGCTACCGCGTCAGCACGGCAACACGAGGCGCGGAGATGCGAGCCGCGCTCGCCCGCGAGGCCATCGACCTTGTCGTGCTGGACCTGATGCTGCCCGGCGAGGATGGCCTGCAGCTGTGCCGCGACCTGCGTGCCCGCGAGGCCGAGCCGCTGCCCATCCTGATGCTGACCGCCCGCGGCGATGAGGCCGACCGCGTGCTGGGCCTGGAGATGGGCGCCGACGACTACCTCGCCAAGCCGTTCGCGACGCGCGAGCTGCTGGCGCGCATCCGCGCCGTGCTGCGACGCACGCGCCAGCTGCCACCACGGCTGAGCCCGCAGCGCCAGGCCCGCCGGCTCGCCTTCGCCGGCTGGACGCTGGACACCACCGCCCGCCACTTGCTGGACGGCGACGGCACGCTGGTGCCGCTGACCGGCGGCGAGTACCGGCTGCTGCGCACGCTGCTGGACCATCCGCAGCGCGTGCTCAGCCGCGACCAGCTGCTGAACCTGACGCAGGGCCGCGACGCCGACCCGTTCGACCGCAGCATCGACCTGCTCGTCAGCCGCCTGCGCCGCCGCCTGCGTGACGACGCCAAGGAAGCCCGCCTCGTGAAGACGGTGCGCAACGAGGGCTATGTGTTCTGCGCGGACGTCGAGGCCATCCGATGAGGGCGCCTCCCACGCGGCCGGCCGCGGCACGCGGCGCGCGGGCGGGATGACGCTCGCCGGCCGCATCGCCACGCTGCTGGTCGTGGGCCTGCTGCTGGCCTACGGCCTGGCCAGCCTGGCCTGGATGGCCGAGCGCCGCGAGGCCATGGACCGCATGCTGGGCAGTTACCTCGCGCGCGACGTGGCCGCCGCCGTCGCGGTGCTGGACCACCTGCCACGGGCCCAGCGTGCGCACTGGCTGGGCCGGCTGGCACGGCCGCACCACCGCTACGACCTGGGTGCTGCGCCGGTGGACCTCGCCGCCGCGCCCGCCGCCACGGCGCTGGCCCGCACGCTGGCGCAGGAGGTGGGCGCCGCACGCATCGCCGCCGCGGGCGCGCGGCCCGACGGCGAACTGGTGTTCGCGCTGACGCTGGCCGATGGCGCGCCACTGGCGCTGCACGTGCGGCCGCCGCCGGTGACGCCGTCAGCGACGACGTTCGCGCTGCTGGCTGCCCAGCTGGCCGTGCTCGCGCTGTGCGGTGCCGCGGCCATCCGGCTGGCGACACGGCCGCTGCGCCGCCTGGCAGATGCGGCCGAGCGGCTGGGCGACAACCCCGCCGCGGCGCCGCTGGCAGAGACCGGCCCGCGCGAGGTGGCGTCCGCCGCCCGCGCCTTCAATGCGATGCAGACGCGCATCCAGGCCCATCTGCGCGAGCGTGCGCACATCCTCGCGGCCGTCACGCACGACCTGCAGACACCGCTCACGCGCCTGCGGCTGCGCAGCGAACTGCTGGCCGACGCCGCGACGCGCGACAAGCTGCTGGCCGACATCGACGCGATGCGCGCCCTCGTTGACGAAGGGCTGCACTACGCAGCCAGCGCCCATGCGGCCGAAGAGGCGCCGCAGGCGGTGGACCTCGTCGCGCTGCTGGACGGGCTGGTCTGCGATGCGCAGGACGCCGGCCAGCAGGCCAGCCTCGAGGCGCCGCGATCGCTCACCGTGACGACCCGGCCGCGCGCGCTGCGCCGCGTGATCGGCAACCTGCTCGACAACGCGGTGAAGTTCGCCGGCGCGGCCGAGGTGGTCGTCGGGCTGGCCGGCGGCCGCGTGGAGATCGCCGTGCTGGACCGCGGGCCCGGCATCCCGGCCGACCAGCTGGAAGCGGCACTGCAGCCCTTCGTCCGGCTGGAGGCATCCCGCAACCGCGACAGCGGCGGCACCGGACTGGGGCTCGCGATCGCGCTGCGCCTGGCACAGGCGCTGGGCGCGACGCTGCAACTGACGCCCAGGGAGGGCGGCGGGCTGGCAGCCCGGCTCAGCCTTCCGGCGTAGGCGGCGCGGCGCCGATGTCCAGCCCGCGCGGCTGCTTGTAGCGGTGGTAGCCCCACATGTACTGGCCAGGCGCACGGCGGATGATGCCCTCCATCGCCGCGTTGATGACCGCCGCGGCGTCCTCGGCGGACGCGTCGCCGGCGATCTCCGGCGCCGGCAGCACGTGCACGACGAAGCCCTCACCGCCCGGCAGCCGCTCGCCCCAGATGAGCAGCAGCGCCGCGCCGGTCTGCTGCACCAGCCGCGCCGCCAGCGTCATCGTGTAGGCAGGCTTGCCGAAGAACGGCGCCCACACGCCCAGGCCGTCGGGCGGCACCTGATCGGGCAGCAGGCCGATGACCTCGCCACGGCGCAGCGCGCGGATCATCTGCCGCACCCCGGCCAGCGATGCCGGCGCCGTGGCCAGGCCCGGTCGCTCGCGCGAGCCGGCCATCACGTCGCGCAGGCTGGCCTGGCGTGCGGGCCGGTACAGCACGGTGATGGGCGACTCGGGCGTCGTGAACCGCTCGGCAATCGCCTGCGCGCAGATCTCGAAGCAGCCCATGTGCGGCGTCAGCATGACGAGGCCACGCTTCTCGGCCAGCGCGGCGGCGATCAGCTCGCCGCCGTCCCAGCGCAGCTTGCCGCCCAGCGGCTCGCGCTTGGTGGCGACCCACAGCCAGGGCAGCTCGGCAGCCATGCGCCCGGCCGCCGCAATGGCCGGGCGCGCGCGGCCCCAGGCGATGCCCGCCTGCGCGACGTTGGCCCGGAAACGCCGCCGGTAGGTCGGCGAGGCGGCATAGACCAGCCAGCCCAGCAAGCCGCCCAAAGCGTGCAAAAGCGCCAGCGGCCAGCGGGATAAAAAGCGAAAGACCCAGCCCATGTTTTCTATACTGCACGAATCGCCGAGTTACTGAACTACTTGCGGGGCGATTCACAAATCCCGCTAAAGCGTTCGCCGCACCTCCTGGGGCGTCGGCAACGCCGATCAACAAGCTAACCGGAGTTTAAAAGTGGCGAACGACTTCCTCTTCACGTCTGAGTCTGTTTCCGAAGGCCATCCCGACAAGGTGGCGGACCAGATCTCCGACGCCATCCTGGATGCGATCTTCGAGCAGGACCCGCGCAGCCGCGTGGCCGCCGAGACGCTGTGCAACACGGGCCTCGTCGTGCTGGCCGGCGAGATCACGACGAATGCCCACGTCGACTACATCCAGATCGCTCGCGACACGATCAAGCGCATCGGCTACGACAACACCGAATACGGCATCGACTACAAGGGCTGCGCGGTGCTGGTGGCCTACGACAAGCAGAGCAACGACATCGCCCAGGGCGTGGACCACGCGTCCGACGATCACCTGAACACCGGCGCCGGCGACCAGGGCCTGATGTTCGGCTACGCCTGCGACGAGACGCCCGAGCTGATGCCCGCGCCGATCTACTACGCGCACCGGCTGGTCGAGCGCCAAGCCCAGCTGCGCAAGGACGGCCGCCTGCCGTTCCTGCGTCCCGATGCCAAGAGCCAGGTCACGATGCGCTACGTGGACGGCCGCCCCCACAGCATCGACACCGTCGTGCTGTCCACCCAGCATGCGCCGGAGTACTCGCTGGGCGACCGCATGACGGACGAGTTCTACGAGGCCATCCGTGAAGAGCTGATCAAGCCCGTGCTGCCCAAGGACTGGCTGACGGCCGACACCAAGTACCTGATCAACCCGACCGGCCGCTTCGTCATCGGCGGCCCGCAGGGCGACTGCGGCCTAACCGGCCGCAAGATCATCGTCGACACCTACGGCGGCGCCTGCCCGCACGGTGGCGGCGCGTTCTCGGGCAAGGACCCGTCCAAGGTCGACCGCTCGGCCGCCTACGCGGCGCGTTACGTCGCCAAGAACGTCGTGGCCGCCGGCCTGGCCCGCCAGTGCCAGGTGCAGGTGGCCTACGCCATCGGGGTGGCCCGCCCCATGAACGTGACGGTCTACACCGAAGGCACCGGCGTCATCCCCGACGACCAGATCGCCAAGCTCGTCAACGAGCACTTCGACCTGCGCCCCAAGGGCATCATCCAGATGCTGGACCTGCTGCGCCCGATCTACTCCAAGACTGCGGCCTACGGCCACTTCGGCCGCGAAGAGCCCGAGTTCACGTGGGAACGCACCGATAAAGCTGCAGCCCTCAAGGCTGCTGCCGGCCTGTAAGGCCGCCGCGCGAAGCGCGGTTCGGTGCGTGGGCGAAGTTCATATCGCGTAGCGATGTGAACGGCGCCCAACGTACCGATACAGCTGTCGCCCCCAAGGCAGCAGCCCGCCGGCAACGAGCGCCACGCTTTCCGCGAAACACCGCCCACCGGGGCGGTGTTTTTCTTTGTGCACCCCTCGCCTGCTCGGCGTTAGAGTCCACGCACCGGCAGGGTGCGCCACCGGCCACCCTTGTGAGCGGACAACCACGGAGGCGGTGATGAACATGCAATCCCTGCGCATCGGTACCCGGCTGGCGCTGGGCTTCGGGCTGGTGCTGCTGCTGTTGGCGGTGGCCGTGGGCCTGAGCTACCAGCAGATGTCCAAGGTGGGCCCACACATCGACCTGCTCATCGAACTGCAGCGCCGCCAGGACGTCGCGCAGGACTGGCGCACGCAGACCCAGCTCAACGTGACGCGCACGGATGCCGTTGCGCGGGCCGGCGGCTCGGGCCCGGTGGCGGAGTTCTTCTCCCCGGTCATCAAGACCACCAGCGGCAAGATCACGGAGCTGCAGGAGAGCCTGGCCAAGGCCGAGGACACCGACAAGGGAAAGGCGCTTCTCGACACCATCGCCAGCTCTCGCAAGGCCTACGTCGACATCCGCAACGGCGTCTTCGCACAGCTCAAGGCCGGCGAGGCCGAAGCGGCGCTGCAGGTGCTGGAGGGCAAGATGCGGCCCGCATCCGACACCTACGTGAAGGCCATCTCCGACATGGCGGACTACCAGGGCGAGCGCGTGCGTGACTCGACGCGCGGCGTGCTGGAGGCCGCCAGGCGCACTCAGGTGCTGATGGTGACGCTGTGCGCAATCTGCCTGAGCCTGGGCGTCGCCGCCGCCTGGCTGATCACGCGTTCCGTCGTGCGGCCGCTACGTGCGGCCATCCATGAAGCCAAGGAAGTGGGCCAGGGCGATCTGTCGCGCGACATCCGCTCCGACGGCGCCGACGAGACGGCGCAGCTGACGCAGACGCTGGCCAGCATGCAGCAGTCGTTGCGCCACCTGGTGGGCTCGGTGCGCAACAACGCCGACGAGGTGTCCACGGCCAGCGCCGAGATCGCGATGGGCAGCAACGACCTGTCGGCCCGCACGGAGCAACAGGCCAGCGCCATCCAGCAGACGGCGGCGTCCATGGAGCAGCTGTCGGCCACCGTGAGGCTCAATGCGGACAACGCCGGCCAGGCCGACCAGCTGGCCGCCGACGCCACCGAGGTCGCGCGCCAGGGCGGCGAGGTCGTCGGCGAGGCCGTGCAGCGCATGCGCGGCATCGAGGAGAGCTCGCGCCGCATCGCCGACATCATCGGCACCATCGACGGCATCGCGTTCCAGACCAACATCCTGGCGCTGAACGCGGCCGTCGAGGCCGCCCGTGCCGGCGAGCAGGGCCGCGGCTTCGCGGTCGTGGCCGGCGAGGTGCGCACGCTGGCGCAGCGCAGCGCCGAGGCGGCCAAGGAGATCAAGACGCTGATCGGCGACAGCGTCGAGCGCGTGGAGCAGGGCTCGGCCCTCGTGAACCGCGCCGGCGAAACCATGCAGCAGGTCGTGACCTCCATCGGCCGCGTCGCGCAGATCGTGCGCGAGATCAGCTCGGCCAGCCGCGAGCAGAGCACCGGCGTCAGCCAGGTGGGCGAGGCCATCTCGCTGATGGACCAGGCGACGCAACAGAACGCCGCGCTCGTCGAGGAAAGCGCCGCTGCCGCCGAGAGCCTGCGGCATCAGGCCGATGCGCTGGTGAAGCTGGTCTCGACCTTCAAGACCTGACCGGGGGCGCCCTACACGCCGCGCAGCGCGTCGTCCAGCACCTCCACCCAATGCCGCACCGGCTGGGCGGTGCCGCTCTGCAGATGCTGGATGCAGCCGACGTTGGCCGACACGATCTGCTCGGCCTGCAGCGGCGCCAGCGCGGCGAGCTTGCGGTCGCGCAGCTGTTTTGACAGCGCAGGCTGCAACACCGAGTAGGTGCCGGCCGAACCGCAGCAAAGGTGGCTGTCGGTGGGCGCGCAGTCGATGGCAAAGCCCAGTTCGCGCAGCGCCGCTTCCACGCCGCCCTTGAGCTTCTGGGCATGCTGCAGCGTGCAGGGCGGGTGGTAAGCCAGGCGCTGGCCGGCGCCGGCGCGGTGCAGGCGGGGCTTCAGTGCCGGCACCAGCTCCGGCAGCAGTTCACTGAGGTCCTTCGTGACCGCGCTGATGCGCCGTGCCTTGTCGGCGTACGCCGGGTCGTCGCGCAGCGCATGCGCGTAGTCCTTCACCGTGGCGCCGCAGCCCGACGCGTTCATCACCAGCGCCTCGACGCGCTCGCCTGGCCCCGCCACCAGCGGCCACCAGGCGTCGATGTTGCGGCGCATGTCGTCCAGCGCGCCGCCGTGGTCGCCCAGGTGCTCGCGGATGGCGCCGCAGCAGCCCGCCCCGTCGGCCACCACGCTCTGGATACCGGCGGCGTCCAGCACGCGGGCCGTGGCGCTGTTGATGTTGGGCGCCATGCCCGGCTGCACGCAGCCCAGCAGCAGCAGCACCTTGCGGTTGAGCTGGCGCGTGGGCCAGTCGTGGGCGGTGGCCGGGGCCTTGGGGGGCACCTTGTCTTGCAACGCGGCCGGCACCAGCGGCCGCAGCGCCTGCCCCACACGCAGCGCGGGCTTGAACAGCGGCGATGTCAGCCCCTCCTTCAGCAGCCAGCGCACACGGCGCTCGCCGGCGGGCCGCGGCACCTTGGCGTCCACGACGCGCCGGCCGATGTCCACGAGGTGGCCGTACTGCACGCCCGACGGGCAGGTCGTCTCGCAGTTGCGGCAGGTGAGGCAGCGGTCCAGGTGGGCTTGCGTCTCGCGCGTGGGCGTCGCGCCTTCCAGCACCTGCTTGATCAGGTAGATGCGGCCGCGCGGCCCGTCCAGTTCGTCACCGAGCAGCTGGTAGGTCGGGCAGGTGGCCGTGCAGAAGCCGCAGTGCACGCAGCGGCGCAGGATGGCCTCGGCCTCGGCACCGTCGGGCGTGCCGGCGAATTCGGGAGCGAGCGTCGTTTGCATCAGAGCTGGGGGTAGAGGCGGCCGGGGTTGAAGACGCCGTGCGGGTCAAAGCTGGCCTTCAGCCGGCGATGGATGGCCGCCAGCGGCGACGACAGCGGGGCGAACACACCGGGCGATTTGTCCAGGGCGCGGAACAGCGTGGCATGGCCACCCACCGCGGCGGCGGCCTCGCGCACGCCGGCCGGCGCCATGGGCGTGACGACCCAGCGCTGCGCACCGCCCCACTCGATGAGTTGCTCCCCGTGCAGGTTCAGCGCCGGCGCGGTGCCGGGCAGGCTGAGCCGCCACAGCCGCGCGCCGCCGGCCACGGCGCGTTCGGCGCCCATGAAGAACTCGTCGCGCTGGTCGCGCAGGCCCAACCAGAACGCACCGGCCAGCTCGGGCGGGATCACATCGCCGCCCAGCTTGGCGCAAGCCGCCTCGACGGCCGCCTGCGCGCCGGCCAGGCGCAGCAGCAGCGCGCCGTCCCACCACGCGCTGGCCTCGATGGGCAGCGGCTCGCCGCTCCAGCGGTTCATCGCCATCAACGCGGCGGCCTGGTCGAACTCGAAGCGCAGCGTGGTGACGGCAGCCGGCAGCGGCATCACCTTCAGCGTCACCTCGGTGATGAGGCCCAGCTGCCCCATCGACCCGGCCAGCACGCGGCTGACGTCGAAGCCGGCCACGTTCTTCATGACGGTGCCACCGAAGCTGAGCAGCTCGCCGCGACCGTTGATGAGCACGGCGCCCAGCAGGTGGTCGCGCACCGAGCCCAGCGCCGCGCGGGCGGGGCCCGACAGCCCCGCAGCGACCATGCCACCGATGGTGCCTTTGCCGCCGAACCGGGGAGGCTCGAACGCGAAGCGCTGGCGCTGTTGCGCCAGCAGCGCCTCGACGTCGAACACCGGCGTGCCGGCCAGCACGCTGATGTACAGCTCGCTGGGCTCGTAGGCCGTCACGCCATTCAGCGCCAGCGTGGACAGCGGCTCGCCGGTCGGCGCCTCGCCGTAGAAATCCTTGCTGCCGTGGCCGGTGATGCGCAGCGGAGTCCCGGCAAGCACGGCCTCCCTCAGGCGTTGCAGATCGTCCGCGGCGCTCACGGCTTGCGCTCGAAACTCGCTGCGCGAAGTTGCAGCAAGCGCGTGACGTTGAAATAGCGCTGACTGGCGGCCCCTTGGGCATCGACGACATCCAGCACGTCGAAAGACTGCGCACCACGATGCACCAAGGCCTGCTTGCCGTGCTTGAGCTTGCGATCGCTCAGCCAGTCGTACTCCATCTCGACAAACGGAACCTCCACCGCCGTCTCGAAGCTCATGCCGTCGCCTGTTGCGGCAATCGCCTGCTGCAGGCCGAACAGCTGCCGCCTCAAGCGCTGCTGCTCTGCCCGCAACCCCAGATCGCCTGAAACCACACTCAGGCGCATCAGGAACGGCACATGCGGAATCTCGTCCAGCGGACGCACAGCGGCCACGGCCTGCAGTGCTTGCATGGCCTCCGCGGGCTTGCGTTGCGTGATCAGCACGTCAGCCGCATCCACCGCGCGTCTCAAAGCATCCTCAAGCTTCAGAAGGTCGACGGTCTTGTCGGCGTAGAAGCGGGCCAGCAGTCGCTGGTTCTCGGCCAGCGCGGCATGCAGGTCTGCCGGCATGTCGGGCGTCATCAACACGCTGTAGCGCGGCGGCATCGTCCGAGCGGCCAGCAGCGCAGACGTGTCAAGGTAGCGCGTTTTCTGCCCCTGAGGATCGTTCTTGAACGTCAGCGTGATGAGGCTGCCGCCCCCCTGGGCGGGCTGCGTACGGGTGTCTTGAACCTGCCCCCCGCCGAGCGACACAACGTCGCCCAGTTGCACCATGTGCTGCAAACGCAGCGGCGCCTCGGGTGTCAACCCTTGCTGGAACAGGCTGGCCAGCGCGCGCGCGTGCGCAGCATGCAGTTCGAACTGCGCGCCATCCCCCAGCAGGCGGTAGGCCTCCGCCTGGAAGGCCTGGACGCGGTAGCTGGGGAAGGTCTTCAAAGGCTGGAAACGCGCCAGAGGTGCGAGCGCATCGAGCGTCGCCCGGCCGTCGTTGCGCACGATGGCCAGAATCGCCTGATTGCAGGCCTGGGTGACGGCGCTGGCCACCTGCTCTCCCGGGCCCGCCGCGTGCAGCCTGCGCAGGCCCAAGTCCAGCAAGTCCTTGAGCAGGCCCGGCGACATCCGCATGCTCCCGGGGGAGGAGGCCGCCACCGGAGCGACCTCCTGGGCAACGCCAGGCAGAGAAAACGCTGCAATGGCGAGTGCGGCCAGCCAGCCATCGACTCTTGCTCTGTTCGTCAAAATCTCTCCAATTCCGGAAAGGCCAGCAGCCCGCGCTTCACATGCATGCGCCCGTACTCGGCGCAGCGGTTCAGCGTCGGGATCTGCTTGCCGGGGTTCAAGGTGCCGGCGGGGTCGAAGGCGGCCTTCAGCGCCAGCATCTGCTCGCGCTCCTCGGGGCTGAACTGCACGCACATGGAGTTGAGCTTCTCGACGCCCACGCCGTGTTCGCCCGTCACCGTGCCACCCAAAGCGACGCTGCGCTCCAGGATCTCGGCGCCGAACAGCTCGCAGCGGTGCAGCTGGTCAGGGTCGTTCGCGTCGAACAGGATCAGCGGGTGCAGGTTGCCGTCGCCCGCATGGAAGACGTTGGCGCAGCGCAGGCCGTACTTCTTCTCCATCTGCTGGATGTCCAGCAGGATGGTGGCCAGGTGCTTGCGCGGGATGGTGGAGTCCATGCACATGTAGTCGGGGCTGATGCGGCCGCTCGCCGGGAAGGCGTTCTTGCGGCCGCTCCAGAAGCGCAGGCGCTGGGCTTCGTCGGCGCTGACCTGGCAGCGCGTCGCGCCACTGGCCTGCAGGACGGCCTCCATGCGGGCGACTTCCTCGGCCACCTCCTCCGGCGTGCCGTCGCTCTCGCACAGCAGGATGGCCTCGGCGTCGAGGTCGTAGCCAGCGTGCACGAAATCCTCGACGGCCGCCGTCATGGGCTTGTCCATCATCTCCAGACCGGCCGGGATGATGCCGGCAGCGATGATGGCCGCGACCGCGTCGCCCGCCTTGCGCACGTCGTCGAAGCTGGCCATCACGCAGCGCGCCAGCTGCGGCTTGGGCACCAGCTTCACGGTGACTTCGGTGACCACGGCCAGCATGCCCTCGCTGCCGACCACCAGCGCCAGCAGGTCCAGGCCAGCGGAGTCCAGCGCCTCGCTGCCGAACTCGACGGGCTCGCCTTCCACCGTGAAGCCGCGCACGCGCAGCACGTTGTGCAGCGTCAGGCCGTATTTCAGGCAGTGCACGCCGCCCGAGTTCTCGGCGATGTTGCCGCCGATGGTGCAGGCGATCTGGCTGCTGGGGTCGGGCGCGTAGTAGAGGCCGTACGGCGCGGCGGCCTCGGAGATGGCGAGGTTGCGCACGCCGCACTGCACGCGCGCCGTGCGGGCCAGCTTGTCGATGGCGAGGATCTGGTTGAACTTGGCCAGCGCCAGCGTGAGGCCCGCTTCGTGCGGCATGGCACCGCCGCTCAGGCCCGTGCCGGCGCCGCGCGCAACCACCGGCACGCCCAAGGTATGGCAGGCCTTCAGCACGGCGCCCACCTGGGCCTCGGTCTCGGGCAGCGCCACGGCCAGCGGGCGCTGGCGGTAGGCGGTCAGGCCGTCGCATTCATACGGCGTGGTCTGCTCGGCCTGATACAGCAGCGCGTGGGCCGGCAGCAGCGGCGCCAGCGCGGCGACGAGCTGCTGCAGGCGGGCCTGGCGGTCCAGGCCGGGGGTCTTGTCAGGGGCGTTCATCGCCGGGGAACTGTAGCCCGGTCAGTGAACCAGCCAGGTGAAAGGCGGCACATAGGCCTGCAGCGTGACGAAGATGCCGACGAGGCAGGCCAGCGCGATGGAGTGGAAGAACACGTAGCGCAGGATGGGACCCTCGCCGTTCTGCCAGCGCGTGGCCGTGGACGCCACGACGATGGACTGCGCGTCGATCATCTTGCCCATCACGCCGCCTGAGCTGTTGGCCGCGCCCATCAGGTTGGGGTTCAGGCCCAGCTGCTCGGCCGCCACCTTCTGCATGCCGCCGAACAGCACGTTGCTGGCGGTGTCGGAGCCCGTCATCGCCACGCCCAGCCAGCCCATCAGCGTGCCGAAGAACGGATACAGCACGCCGGTGTTGGCGAAGGCCAGGCCCAGCGTCGTGTCCAGGCCGGAGAAGCGCGTCAACGTGCCCAGCGCCAGCATCAGCACGATGGTCAGCAGCGACGTGCGCACCAGCCACACGGTCTGGCCGAAGCACTTCACGAGCCCGCCGAAGCGGTAGCCCATCACCAGCCCGCCGACCACGGCCGCCAGCAGGATGCCCGTGCCGGTGGCTGACAGCAGGCCGAACACGTACTCGGCCACCTCGGCCGTGGGCTTGGGCACCACCGGCGCGACCTTCTCCACCAGCTTGTGCAGCCCGTCGATCGGGAACTTGGGCGCGAAGATGCCGTTCAGCGCTGCCTTGGTGGCCGGCAGGCCCCAGACGAAGACGAACACGGTCAGGATGACCCAGGGCGTCCATGCCTTCACGACGGCCGCGCGGCTGTGGACGGTGGCCTTGCGCGCGGGCTTGGCTTCCGGGCCCTCATGCTCATGGTTCTTCAGCGATACCGACGTCCACACGCGGCGCGGCTGCCACACGCGCAGGAAGGCCACCAGCGCCACCATCGAGCTCATCGCCGCGATGACGTCCACCAGCTCCGGGCCGATGAAGTTGCTGACGAGGTATTGCGGGATCGCGAACGACAGGCCGGTGACGAGGATGGCGGGCCAAATCTCCCACATCGCCTTGCGGCCGGCGAACGCCCAGATCAGCCAGAACGGCACCAGCAGCGAGAAGAACGGCAGCTGGCGGCCGATCATGCCGGAGACTTCCATCAGGTCGTAGCCATGCACCTTGGCCAGCGTGATGACCGGGGTGCCGAGCGCGCCGTAGGCCACCGGCGCCGTGTTGGCGATCAGCGACAGGCCCGACGCCGCCAGCGGCGAGAACCCGAGGCCGATGAGGATGGCCGCCGTCACGGCCACCGGCGTGCCGAAGCCGGCCGCGCCCTCGAAGAACGCGCCGAACGCGAACGCGATCAGCAGCAGCTGCAGCCGGCGGTCCTCGGTGATGCCGGCGATGGAGTCCTGCAGCACCTGGAAGCTGCCGTTCTTCTCGGTCAGCTGGTGCAGGAAGATGATGTTCAGCACGATCCAGCCGATGGGCAACAGGCCGGTCAGCCCGCCCAGCACCGCCGCGCGCCCGGCCATGCCGGCCGGCATGCCGAACGCGAACACCGCGATCAGGAAGGCGCTGGCCAGTCCGGCCGCGGCGGCCACATGGGCCTTGAGGTGGAACACGCCCAGCCCCAGCAGCATGACCACCACCGGAACGGCTGCCACCAGCGTGCTGAGCAGCATGTTGTCGAAAGGGTTGTAGACCTGTTGCCAGACCATCGTCGTCTCCAGTTTTTGTGAGTGCTTGAACTGGGGCGCGATGGTGGGTGCGCAGGCCATGGGGCGGCGTGAATCCTCCTGCGCTGTCGCGTGAAGAAATTTCAGCCGCGGAGTCCGACACAGGGTTGGCACGGGGGCCGAGCGCCGGGCCGCCCCAAGCCGGCCCGTCTGGCGATGTGCGAGCGGCTCAACGCCGCGAGCATCGCCGTCCCCACGGGGGACCGACCGGACTCGCCCGCGTTCAGCGGCGCGAGGCCGGGCGAGGGGCTGAAGGCGCTACGCGAGAGCTCGCGCCAGCCATTCGACGAATGCGGCGCACTCCCAGCGCTCCAGCGTGCCGGGCTTCCAGCAGATGTAGTGGTGGAAGCTGGACGGCACCGTGCGCGGCGACAGCCGCACCAGCCGGCCGGAGTCCAGCCACGATGCGCCCAGCTTCATGCGCATCAGCGCCACGCCGAAGCCGGCCGCCGCGGCGTCCAGCACCAGGCCCAGGTCGTTGAACTGCGCGCCGCCGCGCGGCTCGTCCATCTGCAGGCCATGGGCCTCGAACCACGTGCCCCACGGCGCCAGCGGGCTGCGGATGAGGTGCACGCGGCGGAAGTCGGCCTCGTTGTCGAAGCCGTCGAACGGGCCGTGCTGGTGCAGGTAGTCGGGGCTGCAGACGGGGCTCAAGTCGTCGGTCAGCACGCGACGGCTCTCCAGCCCCGGGTACTCGCCGCTGCCGAAGCGGATCTCCAGGTCGGCGTCCTCGGACTTCACGTCCGCCAGCGGGATGGCCACCTGCATGACCAGCTCCACCTCCGGGTTGGCATGGCGGAACAGCGCCAGCCGCGGCAGCAGCATCTGGCGCGAGAACGTCGGCGTGACGGCCAGCCGCAGCCGCGCGCCCTGCGGCCGCACGCCGTCGGCGCCGGGGATCTTCTGCAGCGCGGCCAGCCCCTGGCGCACCGACGGCAGGTAGGCCCGGGCCTCGTCGGCCAGCGCGAAGTCGCGCCCGAACAGCTTGAAGCCCAGTTGCGACTCCAGCTGCCGGATGCGATGGCTGACCGCACTGGGCGTGACGGCCAGCTCCTCCGCCGCACCGCTGACGCTACGCAGCCGCGCGACGGCCTCGAAGGCCTGCAGGCACTGGATGGGTGGGATGCGGGGCGGGGCCATGGCGTGGCGACTCTAGCCGCCCAGCACCAGCCACAGCGCCTGGCGGTGCAGCGGCGTGGCCGCCGGCAGCAGCGGGTTGCGAAGCGCCAGCCGCACACGCTGCGCCAGCCGGTGGCGGGCGATGAGGTCGCCGTAGTGGCGCTGGAACAGGCGCTGGAAGCTGCCGTCCGCCACCGCCGCCTCCAGGCCGCGCGCCAGGTCGGCCGCGAGCTGCGGGCGGTTGGGGCGCACGAACAGATAGGACGCCGCCGGGTAGTGCAGCAGCACGTGCGGCTCGATGGCCAGGTCGTGCGCCAGCGGCGTGGCGGCCTCGTCGTCGATCTCGATGACGGAGCGCGGGAAGTAGTCGATGCGGCCCAGCCGCAGCATCTCGAACAAGGTCTCGTACCGGCTGGCCGTCTGCACCCGCAGGCCGTTGGCGCGCAGCACCTCGGTGTCGGGCCAGTCGTGGCCCTGGCCGGCCGTGTCGCCCGCCAGGTCGGCCAGCCGGCGCACGCCGCGCCAGCGCTGGGCGTCGGCCGCGCGCACGAAGGCCAGCCGGCAGCCGATCAGGCCGCGGTCCACGGGCACGCGGATGGGCAGCAGCTCGGCCTCACGCTCGGGGCTGGTCATCGTCCAGGCCAGGTCGGGGTCGCCCCGGCCCTCGGCCAGCTCGCGCATCACGCGGCCCTGCACCATCGCCTGGCGCGACTCCACCAGCTCGTAGCGCATGCCGCTGCGCTGGATGGCCAGCTTCAGCACATCCTGCAGGTAATGCCAGGCGGGGATGCGGTCGGGGTCGTGCAGCGGGTAGACGACGCGCTCGGCCGTGCCCCCGGCGGACGCCGCGCCGCCGGCCAGCGCCAGCAGCAGCGGCCGCCGCCTCAAGGCTTGCGCCGCGCGCGCGGGGCGGCCCTGGACGGCGCCTTGGCAGCAGGCCTGGCCGCGGGCTTGGCGACCGGCTGGCCGGCCGACAACCCCTTGGCCACGCTGCCGACGACGGCGCCGGGCATGGTGGCGGCCTTGCGCAGCGTATCGCTGGCCGCGTCGAACGACTGCTTGACGAGGTTGCCGGCCAGGTTGCGCGCGGCGTCGGTGGCGCTGTCCTTCATCGCCGACGTGGCCAGCTGCGTGAACTGCTGCGTCAGCGCCGTCCACCACTGCGTCGGGTCCACGGCGGCGCCGGGCAGGCCGGCGGCCTTGGCGGCGTCGCCGGCCGTCTTCACGGTCTTGGCGGCCACCTTGGCCGTCTTGGCTGCGCTCTTCACGGCCGTCTTGGCAGCGGCCTGCGCGGCCGGCGCCGCAGCGGCCAGGATCTCCGGCGGAATGGCCGGCCAGGCCGGCGCGTCGGCCCCGGTGGGCAGCTTGAGGCTGTCGCGCAGCTGGGCCAGCGGCACGTTCATCGTCTGCAGCGTGGACAGCGTCATGCGCTGCACCTCCAGCGCCTGGATGGTGGCGGCCAGCATGCGCGCGTTCTGCTCCAGCCAGAACTGCACGGTGCGCAGCTCCTCGATGCGCTTGCCCAGCTCCTCCGGGTTCAGCGTCGGCGCCACCCACTGGCCGATGCCCGGCAGCGCCGAGCCGGCGTTCTTCACAAGGCCCTGCAGGAAGTCGAATCCGGGCACGAACTTGGTGAAGCTGTTGTCGGTCATGGGCAGTCTCCTGGGCGTTGACGGTGATGCTACTTCGCAGGGTGCACGGGCTCGACGGTGAAACCCTGGGCCGCCAGCAGCTTGGGCAGGCCCTGGGGCCCGGTCATGTGCAGCGCGCCCACGGCCACCAGCAGGCGCTGGCCGGCGCCGTGCAGCGCGGTGATGCGCTCGGCCAGCGCCAGGTTGCGGTCGTCGTTGAGGCGCTTGAACCAGGCGCGCTCGGCCGGCGTGTCGGCGCAGCCGCACCAGCGCGCGTAGTCGGCCAGCGTCTTCATGTCGCCACGCACCCAGGTGTCGGCCAGCTTGCGCAGCGGGGTGCGCATCTGGCCGCGCTGCAGCTGCTTCAGCGCGCCGTCGACGACCTCGGGCAGCTCGGCCGCCGTGGGCTCCAGCGCCGCCAGCTGCTCCTGCGGCGTCTCCAGCGACTGCACCGGCCGGCCCTCGGCCTTGGCGCGGTTCAGCAGCATCAGGTCCTGGCCCCAGCCCACGTCGAAGCCGTCCCGGCGCGCCTCCAGCAGCGTCAGCGTGCTGAGCTGCAGCATGACCGGGAAGGCGGCCAGCACGCCGGGCGGCAGGCAGGCCACGCGGGCCTGCGCGTCCACGCGCCGCGCCAGGCCGGGCGGCAGCGGCGCGGGCGGCGGCAGCGCGGCCAGCGCGGGGGCGATGTCGGCCGGGTCCAGCTCCACGGCCAGCACCTCGGTCTCGTCCCAGGCCCGCCGCAGCGCCGGGCCGGGGTAGGCCCAGTCGGCCTTGCCGATGTGCAGGCTGCCGAACAGGAAGCTGCTGTGCCCGCCGCGGCTGATGCGCCACAGCGGGCCGCGGTCGGGCGCCGCGGCGGCCCAGCTGGCCGTCTGCGCGGCCGTGGGCAGCGCGGGGGTGGGCGGGCAGTCGGCGCGGGCAGCGCCGGCGACCAGCGAGAGCAGCAGCAGCAGGGTGCGGGTCATTCGTTGGGCTCGATGCGGAGTTCGCCGGGTTTCTGCGAGAAGTGCAGCCGCCCGAGCACATCCATGCCCAGCAGCGGCGCATGCAGGTTGGGCAGCACGGCCACGGGCAGGCGCTCGGCGCGCACGCCGCCCTCCAGTGCGACGTCGGCGCGCGCCGCGAAGCCTTCGGCGGCGCCCCCGGCCGTCTGCGTGCGCACGGTGCCCAGCGGCTTCAGGCCGGCGCGCTCGGCCAGCGCCTGCGGCAGCGCGGTGGTGGTGGCGCCGGTGTCGACAAGGAAGTCCACCTCCACGCCGCCGACGCGGCCGGGCCAGTGGAAGTGGCCGTCGGGGGCGCGCGTCAGCACCACGGTCTGGCCGGCCAGCTGGAAGCGGCTGGCCTCGCGCTCGCGCTCCCAGGCCTTGAAGACGAGGAACAACGCCAGGCCGATCAGCAGCCAGACGGTCATCAGCTTCAGCGTGGTCGGCAGTTCGGAACGGGACACGGGCGTGGGGTCAAGGGTTAGCGCGGGCACCAACGATAACCGCGCGGCACAGAATCGACGCCATGAAGCTGCTGGTCACCCTGCTGTTCGCCGCCAGCCCGCTGGCGCATGCCGACCCGCTGGCGCCACTGGCCTGGCTGGCCGGATGCTGGGCGCAGCAGGGCCGCGAGGCCGGTTCGGTGGAGCAGTGGATGGCCCCGGCCGGCGGCGTCATGCTGGGCATGGCCCGCACGCTGAAGCAGGGCCGCGTCGTCGAATTCGAGTTCATGCAGCTGCGCGCCGGCGCCGATGGCCAGCTCGTCTACATCGCCCAGCCCCAGGGCCGCCCTCCGACCGAGTTCAAGCTCAGCAGCCAGGGCGAGGCGCAGGCCCAGTTCGACAACCCGGCGCACGACTTTCCGCAGCGCGTCAGCTACCGGCTGGTGGCGCCCGACAGCCTGGTCGCCCGCATCGAGGGCACGATGAACGGCAAAGCGCGCGGCATTGATTTCCCCATGCAGCGCACGGCCTGCCCCTAGGGCACCCACGCCGGGCACGCCGATTGCCGACGCCGGGTCATGCTCAAGCGCCTTGCCTCCCTGCTCTCACTGGCCGCCCTGCTGCTGCTGGCCGGCTGCTCGAGCCTCACGCTGGCCTACCAGCAACTGCCGCTGCTGGCGGGCCTGTGGGCCAACAGCTACCTGGACCTGGACAACACCCAGCGCGCCCAGCTGAAACAGCAGCTGCAGGCCTGGCAGGCCTGGCACCGACGCGAGGAGCTGCCGCACTGGCAGGCGCTGCTGGCCCAGGCCCGCGCGGCGCTGGACGGCGGTGTGACGGCCGACGAGCTGTTTGCACTGGAGCGCGGCGCACGCGCCAGCGCCGAGCGCAGCCTGCAGCATGCCGCGCCGCTGGCCGCACCGCTGCTGGCCGGGCTGCGCGCCGAGCAATGGCAGCACCTGCAACACAAGCTGGACGAGAAGAGCGCCGAGTGGCGCGACAAGCAGACCGGCCCCGACGGCCCCGCGGAACGGGCCAAGCGCTACACCACCAATCTGGAACGCTGGCTGGGCGACCTGGACCGCAGCACGCGCCGCCAGGCACGCGCCGACGCGCTGGCCTGGCACTTCGACCTGGCCACCATGGCCCAGGGCCGCGCGCTGCGCCAGGCCCGCACCGTGGACGCGCTGCGCGCCTGGGCGCGCCACGACCTTGCCGGCGGCACCGCGCTGGCGATGCAGAACCTGCTGCCGCTGCCCGCCGAGCAGGGCTACCGCGACGAGATCGTCGCCAGCCTGGTGAAGCTGCTGAACGGCCTGACCGCGGAGCAGCGCGCCGCCGTCCGCAAGCACTGGGCCGACTGGGCCGCCGACCTGCGAACGCTGCAGGCGGGCTGACGCGGGTCAGAGGCCGACGTTGTTGCATTGCTGGCCCGCACGCGAGTGCGGGCCGCGCGCTGCGCCTGGATTGGCCCGAGGCGGCGGGCCTTCGCGCGCCGTTGCCATGGCGTTGGCAAGCCCTCGGCGACCGCAGCAGCCAGCGCCAGCGGAACGTGGACACGACGTCGGGGATGAACGTGACGCTGCCCTCGACGATGAGGCCGGACTCGCCGCCCACCTGGCTGGCCCGGTTCACGGCGCTGGCGCCGCCCGGCGAGTGGCCGAAGATGAGGCGGCGCGGCGGGGTCGGCCAGCGAGACGACGCCGGCTAGCCGGCGCCGTGGTGCCCGTCGATTCATGCGCGCATGGCGTCAGCGCCGCAAAGCCCTGGCCCTGCCGCGGGCCTCAGCTGCGCAACGCGGCCACCGGCGACAGCCGCGCCGCGCGCCGCGCCGGCACCCAGACGGCGCCCTGCCCCAGCAGCCACAGCGACAGCGCGCCGGCCGGCAGGTACGCCCAGGGCAGCCGAGGCACCGCGTACTGCTGCATCAGCAGCTGGCTCAGGCCCCAGGCGCCGGCCAGGCCGATGGCGATGCCGGTGCTGGTCAGCAGCAGGTTCTCGACCTGGAAGTAGCGCAGGATCTGCCCCTCGGTGGCGCCCAGCGCGCGGCGCGTGCCGATCATGCGGGTGCGCTGCTGCACCCAGAAGCTGGCCAGCCCGACGATGCCCATCGCCGTGACCAGCAGCAGCGCCACGCAGACGCCGCCCATCAGCCAGGCCATCGCGCGGTCCTGCGCGTAGAAGCGCGAGCGCATCTCGGCCAGCGACGTGGCCTGCGTGACGACGCGGCCGGTGTCCGCCGCCTCCAGCGCGGCGGCGGCGGCCTTGATCTGCGCGTCCAGCTGCGCGGGGTCGGCGCGGACGATGTAGAAGCCCGCGCCGCGCAGCGGGAAGATGATGGACAGGTTCTCGTCGCCGTTGTTGCTGCCGTCGTTGCGGCCACGGGTGACGAAGGGGTGGGTCAGCTTCTGCACGACGCCGACGACCACCGACGGCGCGTCGCCGAACACGTAAATGGACTGGCCCAGCGGGGACTGCCCGGGGAAGAGCTTGTCGGCGGTGGCCTGGCTCAGGATGACCTGGCCGATGCGCGGCTCGTCGGCGCGGAACACGGCGTCGGCGTCCAACACCTCCTCGGGCAGGAAGTTGCGGCCCGCCACCAGCTTCAGGCCGAAGGTGGCGAGCAGGTGCTCGTCACCGGCGTACTGCGACGCCACCATCAGCCGCTCGGCCTGCGTGCCGGGCTGCAGCCGCACGCCGCTGTTGTTGCTGTTGTAGGCGTAGGCCACCTGGTTGGCCGTCGTGGCGGCCTGGATGCCGGGCAGCGCGCGCAGCCGCGCCATGTCCTCGGCGGCGATGGCGGCGCCGCGGCCGGGCGGCGTGGCCTTGCTGTAGCGCACCTGCAGCATGGCCATGCCGGGCTCCACCATGCCGCTGTCGGCGCCAAGCGCGTCGAGCCGCGTCTCGATGAGGTGCAGCGCGTTGGTGACGATGGCGAAGGTCAGCGCCACCTCCAGCACGATGAGGCCGGCCGCGATGCGGTGGCGGCGCAGCGTGGACAGGATGGGGCGCAGGTCGGAAAAGAGGCTCGTCATCACTGCACCTTGAGTTGAACGGCGGGGGTGACCAGCGCGGCGCGCCAGGCGGGCAGCAGGCCGGCGCACAGGCTGGCGAAGATGGCCAGGCCCAGCGTCAGCGCCAGCATGGGCGCGTCCAGCTCGGCCAGGCGGGCGTAATCGTTGGGGCTCTGGCGCACCAGCCACAGGCCGGCGTTGGCGAACAGCAGGCCCAGCACGGCGCCCACCAGACCCAGCAGCCCGGCCTCGACGACGAACTGCGCAAAGATGGCGCCGCGCGTGGCGCCCAGTGCGCGGCGCACGCCGATCTCGCCGGCGCGGCGCAGCGTCTTGGCCAGCAGCAGGCCCACCATGTTGACGATGCACACCAGCAGGAAGCCGAACGCCAGCCAGGCCTGCAGGCGCACGTCGGCGGGCAGCACCTTGCGCGCGTCCAGCCAGTCCATGACGTTGCGCAGCCGCACGTTGGTGGGCCGCTTGAAACGGCCGGCGCTGCGCTGCGCCTCGGAGTAGGCGACAAGGTAGTCGCGGTAGGCGGTGGCGTCCTCGGGCTTGTCCAGCTCCACCCAGTACTGCACCCAGGAGCAGGTGGCCTTCAGGTCCAGCGCGTTGCCGCCGCTGGGGCCGTTGCCCCAGCAGTCCATGTTGCCCCAATGGCCCACGCCCAGCGTGATGGCGGTGGCGAACGGCAGGAACAGGTCCTCGGTCTCGGCGTAGCTGCCCAGCGTCATGTCGTAGAAGTGCGGCTGCACCTGCCAGGGCTTGAGCACGCCGATGACGCGCAGCGCCTGGCCGCGCACCACCACCTCGCGGCCCACGCTGTTGGCGCCGCCGAACAGCTTCTCGTTCAGCGCCGCGGACAGCACCGCCACGCGCGCCTCGGCCTCGTCGTCGGCGGCCGTCCATCCGGCGCCGTACTGCCAGGGCGCGTCGAACATCGCGAAGAAGTCGCTGGTCGCGTAGCGCGTGCTGGAGAAGATGGGCTTGACCTGCGCGTCCTGCACGCCCACGGCGGTGTTGGAGCCGCTCATCATGGCCTGGCGCTTGCCCTTCCGGTCGCGCAGCAGCGCCACGGCGTCGAAGCGGGTCAGGTCGAAGGTGGGCTCCTCGCCGGCCTTCCAGCCGACGAGGTCGCCGGCGTCCAGCTGCACGTTGAACAGCCGCGCACTCTTGGCGGGGATGGGGTCGCCGGACAGCACGTGGTAGACGGTCAGCGTCGTCATGCAGGCACCGATGCCCAACGCGAGCGCCAGCACCATCAGCGCCGTCAGGCCCTTGGAGGCGCGGGCGCTGCGGGCGGCGAGTTCGAGGTAGTGAAGGAACATCAGTTTGGCTCCAACAGGGAGTTCACGGCGGCCAGTTCGGTATCGCCCAGCGAGCCGGCGGCCAGGTGCAGGGCCAGCAGCGCCAGCACGTGGCGGTGGCGGGCCTGGGTCTGCGCGTTCTGCGCACCGGCCAGCGTCTGGATGGCCAGCAGCAGGTCGGTCGTGGAGCGCGTGCCCAGCGTCAGCCCGGTGCGGGTGGACGCCAGCGCGCGCTCGGCGGCTTCGACGGCGGCCTGCGTGGCCTGCAGCTGCGCGGCGCCCTGGCTGACGGACAGGTGCTCGGCGCGCACCTCGCGCAGCACCGCGCGGCGGCCGGCTTCGAGCTGTTCGCGTGCGGCGTCGCGCTGGAAGCCGGCGCGGTCGGCCGCGGCGGCGGTGGCGCCGCCGGCGAACAGCGGCACGGTCAGCCGCAGCGCCAGCTGCGTGGGCGTGCGGCCGGCGTCGAAGGCCGACACGCCGTCGCCACGCTGGCGCTGCGTGTCCACGCCCAGGCTCAGCGTCGGCAGGTGGCCGGCCCGGGCGGACGACACGCGCTGGTCGCTGGCCTGCAGTTCCAGCTGCAGCGCGCGCAGCGCGGGGTTGGCGGCCTCGGCGCGCTGCGCCCAGGCGTCGGCCGTGTCGGGCAGCGGCTGGGCCGCGAGCTGCTGGCGCAGCGGCTGCAGCGTGGGCGGCGTGCCGCCGGTCAGCTGCGCCAGCGCCTCGCGCGCATCGGCCACGGCGGCCTCGGCGGCCAGCGTGCCGGTGCGGGCCAGCTCGCGGTAGGCGCGCGACTGGTCGGCCTCCACCTGCGCCGACAGCCCGGCCTGGAAGCGCGTGTCCGCCTCGGCCACCTGGCGGGCGAACGCGTCCTCGTTGGCGCGCGCGGTGGCCAGCTGGGCCTGCGCCGACAGCAGGCCGAAGTAGGCCTCGGCCACGCGCAGCCGCGCGCCCTGCTCCGCCGCCTGCAGCCGCGCCGACTGGGCCGACGCCTGGCTGCGGCCGGCATCCCAGGCACGCAGCGCGGCCAGGTCCACCAGCGGCTGCGTGATGCTGCTGGTGGTGCTGTTCCAGCGGTTGCCGCCGGTCTCGCGCAGCTCGCTGCGCTGCAGCTGCCACTGCGGCAGCAGCGCGGCGCGGGCCTCGCGGGCGGCAGCCTCCTGCGCGCCGTCCAGCGCGGCGGCCTGGCGCAGCAGCGGGTCGGCCGCGCGGGCCTGCGCCCAGACCTGCAGCAGGTCGTCGGCATGGGCGGCCGTGGCCGCGCACATCACCAAGGCAAAAAGCAAGGGACGCATCACGCTCAAGCGGTGAGTTCGGCGGTGAGGTCGACGACCTGCCCGTCGATGACATGCACGTTGCGCTGCGCGCGCGCCGCCAGCTGCGGGTCGTGCGTGACCATGACGATGGTGGCGCCGTCGCGGTGCAGTTCCTCAAGCAGCTCCATGACGCTGCGCGCCATCGCGCTGTCGAGGTTGCCGGTAGGCTCGTCGGCCAGCAGCAGGCGCGGCTCGCCGGCCAGCGCGCGGGCGATGGCCACACGCTGCTGCTGGCCACCCGACAGCTCGGCCGGGTAATGCTTGCCGCGCGCCGACAGGCCCACGCGGGCCAGCGCCTCGGCGGCGCGCTTGCGGCGCTCGGCCGCGCCGAAGCCGCGGTAGCGCAGCGGCACCTCGATGTTGTCCAGCACGTTCAGGTCGGGGATGAGGTTGAACGCCTGGAAGATGAAGCCGATCTTCTCGTTGCGGATGCGCGAGCGCTCGGCGTCGCCCATGCGGCTGACGTCGATGCCGTCGAGCTTGTAGGTGCCGGCGCTGAAGGCCTCCAGCAGCCCGGCGATGGTCAGGAAGGTCGTCTTGCCCGAGCCCGACGGGCCGGTCACGGCGACGAACTCGCCCTCGTGGACGGTGAGGTTGAAGTCGCGCAGCGCATAGGTCTCGACCATCTCGGTGCGGTAGACCTTCTGCAGTTTTTCCATCTGAAGCATGGCGGGTTCCTCGACGATCAGTCAGCGATGAGCACGCGGTCCGCGCCCTTGAAGTTCTCGGTGCCGGAGATGACGACACGGTCGCCGGCGGCCAGGCCCGACAGCACCTCCACGCGGTCCAGCGAGCGGGCGCCCAACTTGACGGCCACCTTCTCGGCCACGCCGCCGCGCACCACGTAGGCATAGCTGCCGCCGCCCTCGTCGACGAAGCTGCCGCGCGTGACGCCCAGCACCTGCTCGCGGCGGTCCAGCAGCACGCGCACCGACAGGCGCTGGTTCTGGCGCAGCTGCTCCGGCTGCGGGCCGGCAAAGCGCAGCCGCGCCGCCACCTCGCCGTTGACGACCTCGGGCGACACGGAGCTGACCAGCCCCTGCCAGCGCTGCGCCGCGCCCGAGCCGCCGCTGATCTCGCCGGGCATGCCGGGCGCCAGCTCGCGGGCGAAGCTCTCGGCCACCTGCATCTGCACCTCCAGCGCCGACAGGTCGATGACCGACAGCAGCTTGGCGTCGCGGGCGACGTTGCTGCGGTCGGCGATGAAGAGCTGGCCCACCTGGCCGTCCACCGGCGAGCGCACCTGCAGCTCGGCCACCTGGCGCTCCAGCTCGGCGGCCAGCAGCTGCTGGCGCGACAGCGCGCTCTGCTTGGCCTGCACGTCCAGCTTCAGGCTGTCGGTCTTCAGGCCGCGCAGCGCCTGCGCCTGCTCAAGCGCCAGCCGGGCCTTGGCCAGCGCGTCCTGCGCCCGCTCCACCTGCATGCGCGCCGTCGCGCCGGCCTCGAAGGCCTGGGTCTGGCGGGCCAGGTCGTTCTGCGCGGTCTGGTGGTCGATGCGGGCGTTCTCGTAGGCGCTTTGCAGCGCGGCGCCCTGCTGGCGGGCCTCCACCTCGGCGCGGGCCAGGTCGGCGCGCAGCGCGTCCACCTGGCTGCGCTCCTGCGCGAGGCGGTTGGTGAGCTCCGGCGAGTCGACGCGGGCCAGCACCTGGCCCTGCTTGACGGGGTCGCCCGCCTTCACCAGCAGCGTCACCGTGCCGCCGCCCTGGGCATACAGCGTGGGGCTTTGCGCGGCGACGACGCGGCCCTCGCCGGCCACGTCGCGCGTCAGCGGCGCCACGGCCACGGTGGCGATGCTCAGCCGCGAGGCGCTGACGGCACTGTCGGCAGACAAGGCCTGGCGGATGCGGCCGCCAGCCAGCACGGCGATGGCCGCCACGAGGACGACGCCGCCGCCCAGCAGCAGCGGCCAGCGGCGGGCCCGGGGTGCGAGCGGGCGGTCCTGCTCGGAGGTGTCGCGAAAGCGGGTGTTCATGCCCGGTCATTTCGCAAGCCATGTGCCAGGCCTGCCGGCCTGATGAATCAAGCACTTGGCGCCGCGGACGGTGTCCGCGGACAGTGCGCGGACAGTCCGGCGCGCCCGGTCAGCCGAGCCGGGCCAGCAGCGCCGCCTCGGTGGCCGCGTCCCAGGCCAGCGGGTACAGGCAGCGCGCCTGCGCCAGCAGCTCGGGGCGGCCGCCCCATCGGGCGATCTGCGCGCTCACGGTCGCGAAGTCGAAGCTCATCAGCACGGCCGGCGCGTTCACGCGCGGGTTGTGCCGCGCGGTCGAGTACGGCAGCCAGCCCAGCCAGCGGCGGTAGAAGGCCACGTGCCGCGGGTTCACCTCGATGACGCCGCGCTCGCAGCCGGCCAGCCGGTGCGCGTGCAGATAGGCCAGGTGGAAGACCTGCGACAGCAGCCGCCGCGCGTCATGCGCCTGCCGGTCCACGGCCAGGCTGCCGAACTCGCACAGCCTGACGCCCGCGGCCCGCCAGCCGGCCAGCTCGGCGGCGAACAGCAGGTCGGCATGCAGGCCGCCGGCGCCGTCGAAGCGCACCGTCAGCGTGCCCAGCAGCCGGTCGCCGTCGTGCGCGGTGCAGACGATGTCGCGGTCCCGGCTGCGGCTGCCGAAGCGCTCGCCACCCAGCGCCAGGCCGCGGTCCGCGTACCGGCGCGCCACCAGCTGCAGCGCTTCGCCGTCCAGCCCGCCAAAGCCGCTGTGCAAGGCCAGCGGGGCGGGGTCGGGGTCGGGGCGGGCTGGCATGGCGGGGTTCCGTGGGGAACCCGCACTGTGCGCCGGCGTTGTTTCAGGCTGCCTTCAGCCGGCAGTCGTCAGGTTGCGTTTGTTTCAGTGCCGCCGGCGCCGCCCATCCCTGGCGCGCCACCTTGGTTGCATTGGCGCGCAAGCGCCGAGAAGCGCTTCGCGACGACCGCGCCACAGGTTTGGTCGAAGGTGGCCATGCGTTGGTGTGACTGGCCTATCGAGACGCCGAAGTTTCTATGCTGCGGCTCTGCGATGGTTGCGCGCCCCAGGAAGGGAGGCACGCAGTCATTGCTCGTGAAGCACTCCGTGGCGCAAGAAGCTTTCAAGCCGATGCTCTCGGCTGACCGCAACAGGCTGATCTGAGTCATTCCCAAGTCAAGTTCTGCGCGACCGCTTGCCAGAAAACCTGCCACTGGTGTGCAACGCGCCTTACTCGCAGCAGCACCGTCCATACGGGTCGCTCGACAGCGACGCTCGTTTCGCGAGGCGAACTTGATGGGGCTCATTGCGGCGGGCTTCGTCTTCTCGGCTTAGCGGAGGACTGATGCTTGCCCATGAAAACTGACATTCGCGAAAGCATCCAAGGCAACTGGCCGCCCACATTGGCACGTTTATCTCTTACCACGGCAGGTCCTAACGGCCAACAGCGCCGTCGCTGCGATCAACGCTGGACGGCCTAAGCCAGCTTCAGATTCGTGATCTCTCTGATGGAAACGCAGGAGTTCATACCGGCCGTCACCGATGCTCCTTCCACTACACCCCCCACGACCCGGTAACTTAGATCGAAGACAGGGCCACCGCTATTTCCCTGCACGATCTGCTTATCAATCTCGATCCTGGCGACGCCACTCACCGCTCTAGTCCGTACGACGTCAGTCCGCATGAACGCCGGGGGTTGATTTTCTACGGAAGAAGGAAAGCCCATTACGCCGAGCGTCTCGCCAGCCGTGACGGTTGCTTCGGACGGTACGAAATAGGGGAGATCACGGGGAATAGGCTCGAGCGGAAGGGGGCGAAGAATTGCGAGATCTCGGTGCCAATCGACATCCACCACTCGAGCGAACACTTTCTCCCCGGTTCGTCTAGTAAGGACGATTGTAGGAAAGGCCGTGCGCACCTTGAGACTGCCGATGCAATGAGCGCAGGTAATCCACACGTTGCCGCGATACCGGAAGGCCGTGCCATTCACTACGTCGTAGCTCCCCATCAGCGGACCGTCAGCAGTTAGATACCAAGTTGCCTTGTCTGCGTCGGCAGACGTCCTCACCTCCGGCTCAATCTTCAAAGCTTTGCTCGCAATGCCGTCCCGGCGGGCGAGTTCGTTGAAGTGCCTGCTCAACCTCTGAAAATTGCTCCCGGACCGGCCTTCAACTGAAGCCAACCAATTTAGCTTCCCCCTGATCAGCGGTACAAATGAAGGTATGGCTCCGGAAGAGTAGTTGCGGGTATGCAGCACGGGTGCTGCATTCTTTTCAGCTTCTGCAAGGCCGTGCTTTCGCCACATGTACAACGCTCCTCGTATGGAGTCGAGGTACTTACGCGGCACGCTCAGTCCGTCATTCACCACAATGCCTGTCACGACCTGACGGTGTTCCCGATCCACGCCGCGTGTCTTATTCGCGTTAATGATGAATCCTTGCTTGGCAACGATTTCCGCCACCAATGGACCTGCTTCGACTACCGCTCGGCCATCAACAAAAGACACCGCAAACATCTCCTGAGGAATCTGACTTAGAGACTGCGACGGGAATGAAAAATTGAGGTCGTCGGAATAACGGGAGTACCGTGCCTTGTAACGTCGAGCCAGCTGCCTCAAACGCCGATCGAGAGCTAGGCAAACGAAATTTGAGATTGGTGGGCTGGTGGGGGCGCCTTGCGGTAGCACGCCTTCATGGCAGCACAGATGGGCAAGAACCGTGGAGACATCGTCAGGAAGATTGAAGGGCGGCGCAAGGAACACGCCTTTCACCCTACCGAAGTGGATCTGGTGAAAGAAGTCCTGCAGATCTACGCGGACGACCGACTTGCGGCCGACGTGCACAAGCGCGTTCGTAACGACGCTCCTTCCCAGCACGAACCCGTGCGCAGCGGAGCTCAAATTGCCAAAGATCGCAGTAAGGTCGCGGGATAGCTTCTGCTGATGCTGCTTCAGGCGCCTCTTGGGAGCATCGATTGTTCTAGTCCCTCCGGATCGCTTCGGGATATCGAACGTCGTGTACAGAGGCTTTGGATAAATCAAACCCTTAAGCTTCTCGTAATCGGTATAGCCAAAATAGGCCGCAAGATCGTTGAGGGATGCGACTGCGTTAAGAAGCATAAGATAGGTGCCCCCTAGCTTGCATTACAACAAGTCGCCACATAGAGCGTAATGAAGGTAGATAGGCTACGGTCCCGATGGACCCTTTAACCTTGGCTGACCCGAATACAGGTCAGAAGATAGCTAGGGGGCGCGGGCGATGCTAACCGAAGCTCGTCCACATCCGCCCGCTGGGATGCGTGCTGCTTCGGGTCAATTTGCGACGGACATGAACCCGTGTAGTGGTCGCTCGAACGTCATGCGCGCAGGCGTCATCATGAACGACCGGGCTCACCGGCAGACCGGTTGGTGGAGCTGAACCGGCAGGCGCCGGAATGACCGCAATGGACTGAGAACCGGTCTCGACACGCGAAGCGCCGACCGACCGAGATCGCTGCAACGCGCTCACTCCCTGGCTCAACGCGCTCGTCGCCTCGCCAGATACAAACAGGCCAGTCGCAACGTCTTGGCGTGAGTCGCCACTGGTTTGGCGCCCTACCCCATCGCCACCAGGACGCAATACGCCAGCACGGCCACCACCAGGCACAGGCCCACGGGCGAGAACGGGATGCGTGTCATGTCCATCTCCCTTGCGTTGGGCCGATGCGCGTCAGGTGCGCATCAGCCGGTCGGCATGACGCCAAGTCTGCGGTGACTGCGGAAACACTGTCGCCAGCGCGGTTTCCGACAGCCCCAGGTGGCGGCGCAGCACGGCGGCGAGCACCTGGCGGAAGTCATTGGCCACGGCCAGGTCGCGGCCGTCGGCCAGCGCGGCGGTGTCCAGCCCCGGCCAGTCGCCCAGCACCTGCCCGCCCGCCACCGGGCCGCCCAGCAGCCACATGACGTTGCCGCGGCCGTGGTCGGTGCCGCCGTTGCCGTTCTGGCGCAGCGTGCGGCCGAACTCGCTGACGACGACGATGACGGTGTCCCGGTACGCATCGCCCAGGCCCGCGGCCAGAGCGTCCAGCCCCTCGCCCAGGCTGGCCAGCCGGTTGGCGAGCTGGCCGCGCGCGGCGCCCTGGTTGACGTGGGTGTCCCAGCCGCCCACGGCGGTGAAGGCGAGCTGGGTGTGCGGGTCCTTGCGGATCAGCGTGCCCAGCCGCCGCGCGTCGGCCGCGAAGCTGCGGGCAGACGGCGCACCGGCGTCGGCGCTGGGGTCCATGGAGCGCGGCTCGGCGGCGGCCATGCTGCGCGCCATCTCGCCGCGGCCCTCGGTGGTGTCGCGCAGCGTGCTGCTGAGCTGCGCGTCGTTCGCGTACAGCTTGGCCAGGCCGGCCTGCATCTGCGGGTTGTCGATGGCGCGGCGCTGCATGGCATTGGGTCCCAGGCCCAGGCTGGCGACGCTGGCGGTGCCGGCAAAGATGCGCGGCGGCGTGCTGCCCTGGCTGATGGCGCGCGTCGGCGCCGGCTCGCCGGGCAGCACGGCCAGCAGCCGGTTCATCCAGCCGTCGGGCGTGGACTTGCGGCCCGGCGTGCCGGATTCCAGGTAGTCCTGCGCGTCGAAGTGGGAGCGCGTCGGGTCCGGCGAGCCGCTGGCATGCACGAAGGCGAGCTGGCCGCCGTCCCAGTGGCGCTTCAGCGGGCTCAGCGCGGGGTGCAGGCCGAACAGCGAGTCCAGCTTGAGGAGGCCGTCCTCGGCGCCCGGATTCGGCAGCGCGATCTGCGGCCGGCTGGCGGCGTACTCGCGCTCGCCGTAGGGCGCGACGACGGACAGGCCGTCCACCGCACCGCGCAGCATGACGACGACCAGCTTTTTCTGGGCGCCACCCTGGGCGCGCACGAGGGACACAGGCAGGCCGCCCAGCGTGAAGGCGCCGAAATGGAGGAGTTGACGTCGCAACATCGCAGTCACCTTTTCATGAAGTCGGGCGAGGCCAGCAGCAGCGCCACCTGCTGCGCCGCCGGCTCGGCGGCCAGCGTGCGGCGCGTGGGCTCGCTGACCGACGCGCCCAGCGTCGTGCTGAGCTGGATGGCGCTGACGCCGCTGCGCTGGCCCAGCGTCGTGGCCAGCTGCACGCGCTGCGTCAGCGCCTCGGGGTTGCGCCAGGCGGCAGCGGTGTTCTTGTAGCCGTCGGGCGTCTGCGCGCCGAACAGCGGCTGGCCGGCCTGCTGCAGCGCCTGCAGCAGCGGCTGGGGCTGGGCCAGCGGCAGGTCCAGCGCACGCAGGCTGGACAGCAGGTACTGGTAGGGCGTTTTGAACTTGGCCTGGTAGGCCTCGCGGCTCCAGAACTCGTCGGCGCGGATCAGCGTGCGCGTGAACTCGCGCAGGTCGCCGCCGGTGGCGCGAAAGTTGTCGGCCAGCCGGGTGACCAGGCCCGCCGGCGGGTCGTCCGCCACGAAGGCCTGCGCGAACTTGAACGCCAGGTGGCGGGCCGTGGCCGGGTGGGCGGCCAGCACGTCCAACGCGCGCGTGCCCTCGGACTGGCCGCTGCCCGCGATGGCCTGGCCCAGCCAGGTCTTGCCCCCTCCGTCGTGCCGGCGGGGGTTGAACTCGAACACGTCGCCGGTCGTGGCGCGCAGGTCGATACCCCAGCCGGTCAGCATGCGCGCCAGCTCGGTCACGTCGCGCTGGGTGTAGCCGCCGTCCACGCCCAGCGTGTGCAGCTCCATCAGCTCGCGGGCGTAGTTCTCGTTCAGGCCGCTGCGGCGCTGCGCGCCGGGCCGCCCGGCGCCGGGCGCCACGCTCTGCGCGTTGTCCAGGTAGATCAGCATGGCCGGGTGCCGCGCCGTGGCGCCCAGCATGTCGCGGAAGCGCCCCAGCACATGCGGGCGGATAGCGCGCTGCTCGTAGTCGGCCACCAGCACGCCCACGGCCTGCTTGCCGGCGAAGACGTTGAAGTGGTTGAACCAGAACTCGGTCAGCACCTCCTCCAGTTGCGCCGGGCTGTGCAGTGCGCGCGCCAGCCGCGCCGTGGCCGCCTGCTGCACCAGCGGGCGCACGTTCTCGCGCACAGCGTTCAGCGCGTCCATGCTCGGCGTGTCGCCCTTGGCCTGCTCGCGGCGGGCCTCGCGGGCGGCCTTGACGGCCTCGCGGTAGCGGGTCAGTAGCTCGCCCTGGCTGAGGTGCAGCACCTCCAGGCCTGCCAGCCGCTCGGTCAGCGCGGCGGGCTGCGGCAAGCGGCGCGGCGCCAGCTGCTCGTCGAGAAACCTGTCCAGCCAGCGCTGTGCGCCCTGCTCGGCGATGGCCGCGGCGTCGCCCGGGCGCGGCCCGTAGCCCAGCCGGTTGAGTGCATGCAGTGCGCGCTCGTCGGCGCTCAGCGCGTTGGCAGTGGCCTGGCTGCGCCGGGTCAGCAGCCCCAGGCCCATCAGGGTGGCGGCGCTGCCCAGCATGAAGCGGCGTTGCTTGTTCATCGACGGTCTCCGTTCCTGGAACGCAGCATGTCGCCAAGCAGGCGCCGCCATGTGGCGCGAGCGCAAAGATTTGTGTCAAGCGCTGACAAAGCCCCCGGCAGCCGGGGTGCGGCCGTCGCGGCCGCTCGGCGTCAGTGCTCGCCCAGCCAGCGCTCCAGGCTGCGCAGCGTGGCCGCCACGTCCAAGGGCTTGCTCCAGAAGCCGTCGAAGCCGCCCCGGCGCGCCAGATCGGCGGCCACGTACTCGGCCTCGGCCGTCACCAGCAGCGCCGGCACGTCGGCCGCCAGTCCGGCCTCGCGCAGCTGGGCCAGCAGCGCATCGCCCGCCACGTCGGGCAGGCGCAGATCGCACAGCAGCAGGTCCACCTGCTGCCCGGCGACGACGCGCCGCGCCTCCGCGCCGCTGCGCGCCACGAGCACGCGGCAGCCGGGCCGCAGCTCCACGATGCCCTGCATCAGCATCGCGTTGACGGGATCGTCCTCCACGTACAGCACGTCGTGCATGTCGACCTCGCTCAACGGGCTCGCCACAGCGGCGGACGGGACTGTGACGGCACAACAACGGAAAGAGACATCATGGGGAACTGCTGGAATCGTTTGGCAGCGATTATCAAATTTATTGATAGCGCTGCCAGCCCCTCCCCCCCAAATCCGGTAGGCGGCGGTGGATTTGCCAAATATTGCGCTATTGCGCCCGCTGGCGAGCGGCGCCCAGCGCCACCAGGCCCTGCGCCAGCTCCGCCCACGCCGCGGCGAGGCCGGCCAGCTCGGCGCCACCGGCCGCCGCGTCTTCCAGCAGTCGCGCCGCCGCAGCCAGCCCGGGGTGGCCGATCAGCGCCAGCACCGCCTTCAAACCATGGGCCACGCGCCGCAGCGCGGCCGTGTCACCGCCGGCAATGGCGGCGTCGCCCTGGGCCAGGTCGTCCGCAAAACGCTGGATGCAGCCGTCACGGAAGGTCTCGAACAGCACGCGGTCGCCACCGAAATGGCGCTGCACCGGGTCGTCGTCCGCCGCGGCGGGCGCGGGCGCAGGCGCCGCCACGGCACGGCCGCGCAGCAGCTCGGCCACGGTGTCCAGCAGTTCCAGCAGCGGCACCGGCTTGCGCAGCGTGCGTGCGACGCCGCGCGTGGCCAGCGCGAGGTGGCGGTCGTCATGCACGCCGGCACTGAACACCAGCCAGGCGGGCGCGCCGGGCGCCAGCGCGAAGCCCTCGGCCAGCAGCGTCTCGGCCGAGCCGTCGGGCAGCATCAGGTCGCTGATGACGAGCTGCCAGCCGCCGCCAGCCAGCGCCTCGCGCGCCTGGGCGACGCTGGCGGCCTGCTGCAGCTGGATGGCCGGCGCGGCGGCGTCGTGGCCCGGCAGCTCCTCCAGCGCCAGCTCGACGAAACGGGCGATGGACGGGTCGTCCTCGATGAGCAGCACACGGGCGGCCACGGCGACCCTCGGCGCTCAGGCCGGCTGCGCGGCGGTGGCCCGGGCCAGCACCACCGGCAACTCGGTGACCAGGGCCGTCTTGTGCACCAGCGGCACGCCTTCCAGCGCGAAGCGGTAGGGCTCGCGCTGAGCCTCGTCCAGCGCCGTGACGACGATGAGGCGGCTGCGCGCGAACTGCGGGTGTGAGCGCAGGCTGGTGATCAGCGCGGCGCCGTCGATGCCGGGCAGCAGGATGTCGATCAGCAGCACGTCGGGCTCCAGCCGTCCGGCCATCGCCAGGCCGGCAATGCCGTCGGAGGCCACGTGCAGCTCCGCACCGGGCAGCTCGCGCTTGACGATGAGGCTGATGAGGTTCTGGAAATGCACCGAGTCCTCGATCAGCAGCAGCGTGACGGGCCGCTCGCCGCTGCCGGGCACGAGCGGTGCCGGCGCGGCTGCCGGCGCGGCGCTGCCCCGGGCGGCCAGCCAGGCGTCCAGCGAGCTGCGCAGGATGCGGCGATGGCCACCCGGCGTCTTCCACGCCTGCAGCTCGCCGCGGTCCACCATCAGCTGCACGGAGCGCACGGCCATCCCCAGCCGCTGGGCGGCCTCGGTGGTGGAGCAGGTATCGGGCACGGGGCTGGTGTGATTCACACGCGACATTTTGCCGAATTCGCGGGCTGGTGTTTCGAATAGCATATTTGATAAAAACGGCGCCATTGGAAAATCCAGCTCAACCGGAGCACAGACATGCCTTCCCCCCTCTCCCTTTCCACGCCCGCGGCGGCGCGCCGCGCGCCCGCCTCGCATGCCGGCGAAGCCGAGGAAAACCGCGCGCACCGCGTCAGGCTGGGCCACCTGTCCGAGGCGCTGGCGCGCCACCTGGGGCTGGACGCCGACACCGCGCAGCTGCTGCGCCTGGCCGCGCCGCTGCACGACGTGGGCGAGTGCCACCCCGGGGATCCCTTCGAGCCGGACTGGCCGCTGACCGCCGCCGAGGAGCGCCGCCGCCGCCAGGCGCAGCCCGAGCGTGGCGCGGCGCTGCTGCGCGGCTCGCAGCTGCCGCTGTTCGCGCTGGCCGCCGAGATCGCACTGCACCACCGTGAACGCTGGGACGGCAACGGCTACCCGCACGGGCTGCGCGGCAAGGCAATCCCGCTGTCGGCCCGCATCGTTGCGGTGGTGGACTACTTCGACGCGCTGACGATGCGCCGGCGCTTTCGGCCCGCACGCGCCGACGATCGCGGGCTGGCGATGCTGGCCGAGCAGGCCGGCAGCGCGTTCGACCCCGAGATCGTCGCGGCCTTCCTGGCCCACGCGCCGGCGCTGATCGCGCTGCGCGACCGCATCGACCCGTCGCGGGGGGACGCATGAAGCGGCTGGCAACGGCGCTGCTGGCCCTGCTCGCCACGCTGGCAGCGGGCGCCCAGCCGACGGTGGCGCAGCGCGTGCAGGCCAGCGGCGAGCTGCGCGTGTGCATCTGGCCCGACTACTACGGCATCTCGCTGCGCAACCCGCGCACCGGCCAGCTGTCGGGCATCGACATCGACCTCTCCGCCGCCTTCGCGGCCGACCTCAAGGTCACGCCGCGCTACGTGGATTCATCCTTCGCGACGCTCATCGACGACGTGCTGCAGGAGCGCTGCGACGTGGCCATGTTCGCCGTCGGCCGCACCGCCCAGCGCGAACGCCAGCTGCGCTTCAGCCGGCCCTATCTGGAGAGTGACATCTACGCCGTGACGACACGCAGCAGCCGCGTCGTGCAACGCTGGGAAGACCTGGACAAGCCCGGCGTGCGCATTGCGGTGCAGGCCGGCACGTTCATGGAGCCCGTCATGGCCGGCGCGCTGAAGCGCGCTACGCTTGTTGTCGTGCGCCCCCCGGACACGCGTGAACGCGAACTGGAGGCCGGGCGCGTCGATGCCTTCATGACCGACTACCCCTACAGCCGCCGCCTGCTGGACAACGCCGACTGGGCCCGCCTCGTGGCGCCGCCCACGCCGTTCTTCGTGCTGCCGTATGCCTACGCGGTGAAACCCGGTGACAAGGCCTGGCTGGACACCGTGGACGACTTCGTCGCCCGCATCCAGCGCGACGGCCGGCTGCGCACGGCCGCCGAGCGCCACGGCCTGGGTGACATCATGAGAGCGCGCTAGCCGCCCTTGGCCGCCCCCAGCATGCCCCACCGCAACCGCTGGCGCCCCAGTGTCATCACCGCGGGCGCCGGGGTGCTGCTGGCCGCCGCGCTGCTGGCCGGCGCCGCGCACAGCCTGTGGCGCGAGCAGCGCGAGCTGGCGAGTCAGGCGGCACAGCGGCAGGCGCTGCTGGCGCGCGTGCTGGAAGACCACGCCAGCCGCAGCCTGGACGCCACACAGATCGCGCTGGCCGGCCTGGCGGACGTGGCCGCGCGCAACGTGCCGCCCGACGTGCTGCAGGCGCTGCTGGACCAGACGCAGACCAGCCTGGGCTTCCTGCGCGGCGTGGCGCTGGTGGACGAAAGCGGCCAGGTGCTGGCCGCCGCGGACCCGGCGGACCGCGGCGCACGCATCGAGCTGACGGCGCTGGGCCGCTGGCCCGACACCGGCCGCGACGCGGTGGGCGGCTTCGTCGCCGCGCGCAGCCTGGCCGGCCTGGGCCAGGCCGACGCGGTGGTGCCCCCCGGCGTGGGCTTCATCCCGGTCATGCGTGGCGCCCGCCTGCCCGACGGCCGCACGGCCTTGCTCGTGGCGCTGCTGAACCCCGATGCGCTGGCCAACTTCCAGCAGCTGACGCTGAACGACCCGCAGGCCGCCGCCGCGCTGGTAAACATGGACGGCCTGCTGCTGGCCGCCACCAGCGGCGCCGAGCGCCTGCCCGGCGAGGCGGTACCGCGCCTGCTGGCACCCGGCGCCCCACTGGCGGGCGTGCGTGCCGGCGCGGACCTGGGCCGTTGGGACGGCCCCGGCCTGCGCGACGCGCCCCAACTGGGCAGCTACCGCGCGCTGCGGGCGCGGCCACTGGCGGTGCTGGTGGAGCTGCCACAGGCGGAGCTGCGCCGCCAGTGGCTGTTGACGGTGCGTGACGCTGGGGTGCCGGCCGTGGGCCTGGCCGTGGCGCTGCTCGTGCTGTCCGGCGTGGGTGCGACGGCGCTGCGGGCGCGCGAGCGCGCCGCGCTGGCACTGGACGACGCCCAACGGCAGGTCGCTGCCCGCGAGCGCGAGCTCAGCGCGATTTTCGGCAGCGTGCAGGACATGCTGTTCCGCACCGACGCGGCCGGGCGCGTGACCTTCATCAACGAAGGCTATGTGCAGCTTTCCGGCCAACCCGTCGAGCAGTTGCTGGGCCGGCCGCTGCACGAACTGTTCGGCGGCGCGCCGGCCGTGGCCGCGCTGTTCGACGCCTGCGATGCCGACAGCGCGCAGCCGCGCCAGGTGCGCGCCGAATGGATTGCCGGCGACGGGCAGGCCCGCGGCTTCGAGATCCACCTCGTGCCGCTGCGCCACGGCGCGGGTGCGCTGGAATGGGTGGGTAGCGCTGCGGACGTCAGCGGGCTGATCCTCGCGCAGGCCGAGCTGAGCGCGCAGCTCGGGCTGGCGCGCTCGCTGCTGGCGGGCAGCCCGCTGCCGATGTCGGTGCTGGACGGTGACAACCGCTACCTGGACGTCAACCGCGCGTGGGAGCAGTTCACCGGCCGCCGGCGCAGCGACGTGCTGGGCCGGCGCGCCGCCAGCTATCTGCGCCCGGAGGAGGCCGCCGTGCACGACGCGCGCGACGCCGAGCTGCTGGCCCGCGGCGGGGAGATGAGCTACGAGACCGTCTGGCACAGCCCCGACGGCCGCCGGCGCGACATCTTCGTCAGCAAGTCCACCTTCCCCGACACACAGGGTCGGCCCATGGGCATCGTCGTGTGCTTCATGGACATCAGCGACTTCCGCGAGGCCGAGCGCGCCACGCGGGCCGCGCGCGACGCGGCGCTGGAGGCCTCGCGCGCCAAGTCCGAGTTCATCGCCAACGTCAGCCACGAGCTGCGCACGCCGCTGCAGTCCATCCTGGGCTTCTCGGAGATCGGCGCGCTGCGCGCCCGCCACGAGCTGCTGCTGGCCGAGCTGTTCAGCGACGTGCACCGCGCCGGCCAGCGCATGCTCAGCCTCGTCAACGACCTGCTGGACCTCAGCAAGATCGAGCGTGGCAACGAGCCGCTGCACACCGAGCGGCTGGACCTGTGGCCGCTGGCCGCCGAGGTGGCGCGCGAGCTCTCGCCGCTGCTGGCGGCCCGCGGCCTGCAGCTGGACCTGGCGCCCGGGCCCGGCCAGCTGGCGGTGCTGGGCGATCCACTGCGCCTGCAGCAGCTGCTTCGCAACCTGCTGGCCAACGCGATCCGCTTCTCGCCGCAGGGCGGGCTGATCGAGCTGCAGGGCGGGCACGATGCCGACGGCCAGGTGCGCATCGCCGTGGCCGACCGCGGCCCCGGCATTCCCCCGGACGAGCTGGAGAGCATCTTCGACGCCTTCGTGCAGTCCAGCGCGACGAAGAACGCCGCCGGCGGCACCGGGCTGGGCCTGGCCATCTGCCGTCGCATCGCCGAGGCGCACGACGGCCGCGTCTGGGCCGAGAACCGGCCGGGCGGCGGCGCCGTCATCTCGCTGCGGCTGCCAGCCGCGCCGGCCGTCACCCCTCCCTAGAATCCGCCGCCACAAGCCCCGCCACGACGAGCGGGCCAGGGAGGATGGGCAATGACGACAAAGTTCATGAGCCGGGCTGCGGCCTGCGCAGCCGTGTGGCTGCTGGTGGCCTGCGGCGGCGGCGGTGGATCGGGCGGCTCCGCGCCGCCCCCGGCGCCGGTCAACAGCAGCGTGAGCCTGCTGGCCATCGCGCCGACCGAGCCGGTGCCCGGCGGCGGCAGCGCGCAGCTGGCCGTCAGCATCACCAACAGCGGCAGCGTGGCGGCCACGGGGCTGGTGTTCACGCCCAACCTCGCCACCGGCCTGACGCTCACCAGCCTGGGCTGCACCGGCAGCGGCGGCGGCGCCTGCCCCGCGGCCACCACCGGCACCAGCTTCGCGCTGCCCGACCTGCCCGCCAAGGCCAGCCTGTCGCTGACGCTGAACGTCAAGGTCGCCGCCGGCAGCAGCGGCGCGCTGACCAGCATGCCGGCCGTGCAGGCCGGCAACGACGCCGTCGCCAGCGACAACACGGCCGCCGCCAGCATCAAGGCTTACTCGGCCGACGTCGGCATCAGCGGCAGCGGCCCGACCGCCCCGGTGCCCGCCGGCAGCACGACGGCCTACACGATGACCGTCAGCAACGCCGGCCCCGACGAGGCGCGCGACGTGCAGATCACCAACACGCTGGGTAATGCACAGACACTGGGCACGCTGAGCTGCAGCGCCAGCGGCGGCGCCACCTGCCCCACGGCCATCGGCCCGGCCATGCGCGTGCCGCTGCTGCCCAAGGGCGGCGCGCTGGTGTTCACCGTGCAGGCCACGGTGGCCGGCGGCTTCAGCGGCGGCATCGCCAACGTGATGCAGGCCAGCGCGGCCGGCGACCCGCTGGACACCAACAACGCCACCGGCGTGCAGCTGACGGCCTACGCGCCGGCCACGGGGCCGGCACCGGCGGGCCAGACCACCGTCGCGCTGCAGAGCGACAACGGCGACTACATCGGCGCCGGCCGCAGCTACAGCTACTCGCGCGCCACCGCCAACGTGAACGTCAGCGCGGACGGCGCCCGGCTGCAGGTGCAGGTGGCGGGCGACGACAACTGGAACGCGCAGTTCCAGCTGCCGGCCGGCTTCAACAGCTTTGCGCCCGGCACGTACAACGGGCTGCGGCGCTTCCCGGAAGCCGGCAGCGGCGGCGTCGACTGGGGCGGCAACGGTCGCGGCTGCAACCAGATCACCGGCAGCATGGTGGTCAACAGCGTCACCTACGTGGACGGCCAGCTGAGCGCCATCGACTTCAGCTTCGAGCAGCATTGCGAAGGCCAGGCGCCGGCGCTGCGCGGCCAGGTGCGCTGGTTCGCCAGCGACACGACGGCACCGGCCGGCCCGCTCAACCCGCCGCCCGACACGCTGTGGGCCCCGCCCGCCAGCGCCCTGCCCGCCAGCGGCAACTACGTCTACCTGACCAGCGACAGCGGCGACTACATCGGCGGCGGCGCCACCGTCACCCACACGCAGGCCGACGCCATCCTGGACGTCACCGCCGCCGGCGGCCGCGCCACGGTGCGCGTCACGGGCGACCAGAACTGGCGCGGCGAGTTCCAGGGCATGCAGGGCCTCAACACGCTTCAGGCCGGCCAGTACGGCAGCCTCAGGCGCTACCCCTTCCACAACCCGGTGCGCGGCGGCCTGGACTGGAGCGGCAACGGCGCCGGCTGCAACACGCTGACCGGCTGGTTCGTCGTCGACCGGGCGACCTACATCGACGGCGCGCTGACCGCGCTGGACCTGCGCTTCGAGCAGCACTGCGAGGGCGCCACGGCGGCGCTGCGCGGCAAGGTTCACTGGGAAGCCGGCGACCGCACCGCGCCGCCCGGCCCGCTGCAGCCGCCGCCCGTCGGCCTGTGGGCGCCGGCCAGCGGCGCCACGCCGACCAGCGGCAGCTACGTCTACCTGACCAGCGACAGCGGCGACTACATCGGCGGCGGCCGCACCACCGCCTACACGCGCCGCGATGCAGTGCTGGGCGTGAACCTCAGCGGCCGCAAGCTGACCGTATCGGTGACCGGCGACGAGTCCTGGACCGGCACCTTCGAAGGCATGAACAGCCTGACCGACCTGCAGCCCGGCTACTACGGCAAGCTGCAGCGCCACCCCTTCCACAACCCGACCCGCGGCGGCATGGACTGGAGCGGCCAGGGCCGCGGCTGCAACCGGCTGACGGGCTGGTTCGTCGTCGACAAGGTCAGCGTCAGCGGCGGCCAGCTGACCGCGCTGGACCTGCGCTTCGAGCAGCACTGCGAGGGCGGCACGGCGGCGCTGCGCGGCCAGATCCACTGGGACGCCAGCGACCTCGGCCAGCCGGCCGGCCCCGTCAACCCGCCGCCCGCCGGGCTGTGGCTGCCGGGCGCGGGCAGCACGCCGGCCAGCGGCAGCTACGTCTACCTGACCAGCGACAGCACCGACATCATCGGCAACGGCGGCACCTACACGTACACGCCGGCGAACGCGACGCTGGGCGTCACCAGCAACGGCCGCCGCATCAGCGTGACGGTGAACGGCGACCGCACCTGGACCGGCGAGTTCCAGGCCATGGACGGGCTGGCCCAGCTGCAGCCGGGCTACTACGGCGGCCTGCAGCGCTACCCCTTCCACAACGTCGCCAAGGGCGGCATGAGCTGGGCCGGGACAGGCAGCTGCGGCACGCTCAGCGGCTGGTTCGCCATCGACAACATCAGCTTCGTCAACAACCAGTTGGTGGCGCTGGACCTGCGCTTCGAGCAGCGCTGCAACGGCGGCACCGCGGCGCTGCGCGGCAGGGTCCGCTGGGCGCCGTGAGGCTGCGGCGCCGTTCCCAACGCGACAGACGCGCACGGCGCCGCTGCACAGAATGGGCGCCCTGCCCCGCCGACGGAGACCTGCCGTGACCGCACGCGCCACCTTCACCCGCATGGACGCCAGCACCCGCGAGGACTGGGCGGCCATCGTGCCCGAGGCCATGCAGATGGCGCGCACGCTGCCCGACCGCGTGCTGGCCCACCTGCGGCTGCTGGACGGCGACTTCGGCGGCTTCCCCGTGGACCGGCTCACGCACTGCCTGCAGACCGCCACGCTGGCCCACCGCGACGGGCGCGACGAGGAGTACGTCTGCTGCGCGCTGCTGCACGACATCGGCGACACGCTGGGCAGCTACAACCACCCGGACATCGCCGCGGCCATCCTCAAGCCCTTCGTGACCGAGGCCAACCTGTGGATGGTGCAGCAGCACGGCATCTTCCAGGGCCACAACTTCTTCCACCACATCGGGTTGGACCGCGACCTGCGCGAGCAGTTCCGCGGCCACCCGCACTTCGAGCGCACGGCCGAGTTCGTCGAGCGCTACGACAACCCCGCGTTCGACCCGGCCGCCGAGGCGCTGCCGCTGTCCTTCTTCGAGCCCATGCTGCGCCGGCTGATGGCCGCGCCGCGCCAGTCCGTCTACAAGGCGGCGATGGCCGACCCGGGCTGAGGCGACCGGCACCGCAAGCCCCCTGCGCGGGCGGGGCTTCTTTCATGGAACTAATAATGTTGCATGAAACAGAACAGCCAGCTGTCCGACGTCCTGCACGTGCTGCTGCACATGGCCGAGGACGACGGCCCGGCCACCTCCGAAGCGCTGGCCGCGGCCATGCAGACCAACCCCGTCGTGCTGCGCCGGCTGATGGCGGGGCTGCGCGAGGCGGGCCTCGTCGCATCCGCCAAGGGCCACGGCGGCGGCTGGGTGCTGAGCTGCCCGCTGGACCGCATCACGCTGCGTGATGTGCACGCGGCGCTGGGCGCGCCGGCGTTCGTGTCGCTGGGTTTCCGCGAGGACCGCCCCGCCTGCCTGGTGGCCCAGGCCGTCAACGAGGCGCTGGGCGCCGCCGTGCGCGACGCCGAGGCACTGCTGCTGGCGCGGTTGGGGGGCGTGACGCTGGCCGCGCTGTCGCAGGACTTCCACCGCCGCCTCGCCCAGCACCGCGGCGCGGCCCCGCATCGACTCGAGGAGCACCCTCATGCAGATTGATTTCGCCGTCATCGGCGGCAGCTTCGCCGGCCTGTCCGCCGCGCTGCAGCTGGCCCGCGCGCGCCGCCGCGTGCTGGTGGTGGACGCCGGCCGGCGCCGCAACCGCTTCGTCGACGAGGCGGGGCTCACGTCGCACGGCTTCCTGACCCAGGACGGCCGCGCGCCCGCCGCCATCGCCGCCGACGCCAAGGCCCAGCTGCTGCGCTACCCCACCGTGCAGTGGCTGGACGGCACGGCGGACGACGCCCGCGTGGCCGCGGACGGGCGGCTGGCGTTTCGCGTCGGCAGCGTCGAGGTCAGCGCCGGCCGGCTCATCCTCGCCACCGGCGTGCGCGACGAGCTGCCGCCCGTGCCGGGCCTGGCGGAGCGCTGGGGCCGCAGCGTCTTCCACTGCCCCTACTGCCACGGCTACGAGCTGGGCGGGGGCGACATCGGCGTCATCGCCGCCACGCCGATGGCACAGCACCACGCCGTCATGCTGCCGGACTGGGGCCGCGTGACGCTGTTCCTCAACGGCGTCTACACGCCCAGCGACGAGGAGCGCGCCGAGCTGGCGCGCCGCGGTGCCCGCGTCGAGGCCACGCCGGTGGCCCGCATCACCGGCGAGGCCGACGTCGAGCTGGCGGACGGCCGCGTGCTGCGCATGGCCGGCCTGTTCACGCAACCGCGCACGTCCCTGGCCAGCCCGGTCGCCGCGCAGCTGGGCTGTGCGATGGTGGACGGGCCCATGGGGCCGTTCATCCAGGTCGGCCCGACGCAGGAGACCAGCGTGCCCCACGTGTTCGCCTGCGGCGACGCGGCGCGCGCGGCCGGCAGCGTGGCGCTGGCGGTGGGCGACGGCGTGATGGCCGGCTTCGGCGCGCACCGCTCGACGATGTTCTGAGCGCTTAAGCTCGCGGCATGCCCGTGCTTCTCCTCATCGACCTGCAGGTCGGCATGACCTGGCCCCGCAAGCGCAACAACCCGCAGGCCGAGGCCTGCATCGCCCGGCTGCTGGCCGCCTGGCGCCGCGCGGGGCAGGCTGTGGTGCACGTGCGCCACCTGTCGCGCACGCCGGGCTCGCCGTTCTGGCCGGGCCAGCCGGGCGCCGAGTTCCAGCCGGCGCTGGCGCCGCTGGCGAGCGAGCATGTCGTCGACAAGAACGTGCCCGACGCGTTCACGCACACGGGGCTGGAGCGCTGGCTGCATGCACGCGGCCACCGCGAGCTGGTCATCGCCGGCGTCAGCACCAACCACTCGGTGGAGGCCACGGCGCGCAGTGCCGGCAACCTGGGCTTTCGCACCCACGTCGTCGGCGACGCCTGCTTCACGTTCGACCTGACCGACCTGCGCGGCCTGCGCCACCCGGCCGAGGAGGTGCACCAGATGTCGCTGGCCAACCTGCACGGCGAGTACGCCAGCGTCATCGACACCGCCGCGGCCGAGCGGCTGACCGGCTAGCGCCACGGCTGCCGACACAATCCGCCGCCACGCCCAGCGAGCCCACAATGCGACTGCTTCTCGTCGAAGACGACCCCATGATCGGCGACAGCCTGCGCGAGGCGCTGCGCCGCCAGGGCTTCGCGGCCGACTGGGTGCGCGACGGCCAGGCCGCCGAGGCCGTGCTGGCCAGCGGCGAGCGCTTCGACGCCGTGCTGCTGGACCTGGGCCTGCCCAAACGGGGCGGGCTGGAGGTGCTGCGCGCGCTGCGCGGCCGCGGCGACGCCACACCGGTCATCGTGCTGACGGCACGCGACGCGACGGCCGACAAGGTGGCCGGGCTGGACGCCGGCGCCGACGACTACCTCGTCAAGCCCTTCGAGCTGGACGAGCTGCTGGCGCGGCTGCGCGTCATCGCGCGCCGCCAGAGCGGCCGCACCGACACGGCGCTGGCCGTGGCCGACCTGCGGCTGGACCCCGCCACGCGCGAGGTGACGCGCGCCGGCCGGCCCATCCTGCTGTCGGCGCGCGAGTTCGCGCTGCTGCAGGCGCTGCTGGAGCGGCCGGGCGCCATCGTGTCGCGTGCGCAGCTGGAGGACCGGCTGTACGGCTGGGGCGAGGAGCTGGAGAGCAACGCGATCAGCGTCTACATGCACCAGCTGCGCAAGAAGCTGGGCGCAGACCTGCTGCACACGGTGCGCGGCCTGGGCTACTACGCCGGGCCCGAGAAATCATGACGTGGCTTTCCACGCTGCGCGGCCGCCTGTTCGCGCTGCTGGCCGTGCTGGGCGCCGTGACGGCGGCGGCCGTGGCCGGTGCCACCTACGTCAGCGTGCGCGCCGAGGCCGACCAACTGTTCGACTACCAGCTGCGCCAGACCGCGCTGTCGCTGCGCGACCAGGGCCGCGTCGCGCCCGACGAAGCCGCCGCGCTGGCCGACCCGGGGCTGGACTACGTCGTGCAGATCTGGTCGGTGCAGGGGCTGGAGCTGTATTCCAGCCGGCCGCAGGGCATGACCGAGCCACTGCCGGCGCGCGCCGTGCTGGGCTACTCCGACCTGCATCTGGGCGGCAAGGACTGGCGCGTGTTCAGCGCCGCCACGCCACTGCGCGTCGTGCAGGTGGCGCAGCCGCTGGCCGTGCGCCAGAAGCTCGCCGCGCTGGCCGCGCTGCGCAGCGTGGTGCCGGTGGCGGTGGCGCTGCCGCTGGTGGCGGCTGCGGTGTGGTGGCTGATCGGCGTGTCGCTGGCGCCGCTGGCGCGCGTGACGCACGCCGCCCAGGCCCGCGGCGCGACGGCGCTGGACGCGCTGCCCACCGCCGGCCTGCCCGGCGAGGTGGCGCCGCTGGTGGACGCCTTCAACGGCCTGCTGGCCCGGCTGGCCGATGCCTTCGACGCGCAGCGCAGCTTCGTCGCCGACGCGGCTCACGAGCTGCGCTCGCCGCTGACGGCGCTGAAGCTGCAGCTGGGCCTGCTGCGCGACTCGGCCCCCGGCGAGCAGCAGGACGCGGCCATCGCCCGCCTGCGCAGCGGCATCGACCGCGCCGTGCGCCTGGTGGAGCAGCTGCTGGCGCTGGCGCGCGCCGAACCGGGCGCGGACACCGCCGCGCTGCCGCTGGACCTGGCCGACCTGGCCCGCCAGGCCGTGGCCGACGTGCAGCCGCTGGCCGACAAGGCCGGCGTCGCGCTGACGCTGCACGCGCCCGATCCGCTGCCGCTGACCGGCGACCCGCAGGCGCTGCGCGGCGCCTGCCGCAACCTCATCGACAACGCGGTGAAGTACGGCGCCACCACCGTGCAGGTCGCCGCGCTGCGCGGCCCGCGCGGCGCGCCGCTGCTGCGCGTGGACGACGACGGCCCGGGCATCCCGCCCGACCAGCGCGAGCGCGTCTTCGACCGCTTCCAGCGCGGTGAGGAGTCGAGCGTTGAAGGCAGCGGCCTGGGCCTGGCCATCGTGAAGGCCGCGGCGCGGCAGCAGGGTGCGACGGTGCAGCTGGCGGACTCGCCGCTGGGGGGGCTGAGGGCGGAGATCACATGGTGAACCTGCTGACACGCCACCTCATGGTTGCCGTACTGGCGCCAGTGGCAGCGTGCTGTCACGCGCATCTACCACCGGCTCCGCCTCCGGGAACGCGCGAGCCGGTCCGGACCTGCAACCTCGCACAGACGGCCTGTGCCGTCTCAGACCCGCGCATCCCGTCGATCACCATCACGCCGGCACGCGACCCTTACGCGCGATGGACCTTGCCGCTCCATGCAGCGCATGTGCTGGTTTCGAAAGGTGGGGGCACCCTTGCCGTGTTCGCACCACCTCGGATGGAAGCGACCGCAGCCACCCCGTTCCTCACAATCTATCGGCGCAGCGGCGCCAAGATCGAGTTCGACTACGGGCGGCTTTACCCGGAACTACTCAAGACACCGGACACACTCTTCCCACTCAAATGGGGCAGCGTGGTGGAAGTGAACGACAACGACGACATTGCGATCCGCTCCGCCAGGGGCGAGCTGTTCAAGTTCTCCATGAAGGACGAAGACTGAGCTCGCTCTGGCGCGCCGGCTGGCTGTATGAGTGCCGGCGCTGATACAGCACGCCGCGCGCCCCGCCCCGCTGTCCCTTCCCGCCCGCCCCGGCAGCCGCTGCAATGGCGGCATGAACGAACTGCTGCCGCTGCTGACCTACTGCGCGCTGATGTCCGGCACGCCGGGCCCCAACAACATGATGCTGGTGGCCAGCGGGGCCCACCACGGCTACCGGCGCACGCTGCCGGCCATCCTGGGCATGGTGACGGGCGTGGCGACGCTGACCTTCGTGACCTGCCTGAGCCTGGGCGCCGTGTTCGCCACCTGGCCCCTGCTGCACGACGCGCTCCGGCTGGCCGGCACGGTCTACATGCTGGTGCTGGCGTGGAGGCTCGTCGGCAGCCCGGCCACGCGGAACCGGGCTCCGGAGCGGGTGGGCTTCGCGCAGGCCGCGTTGTTCCAGACCGTGAACCCGAAGAGCTGGATCCGCGCCGTGACCGTGGCCTCGGTCTTCATGCCTACGCAGCTGGGCGTGCCGGCCGGCGCGCTGCTGGTCAGCGGCCTCGGCGCTGTCGTCGGCATCCCATGCCTGTCGACCTGGGCGCTGTTCGGCACGTGGATAGGCCGCTTCCTCGGCGACCCGACGCGCCGGCGCATGTTCAATGCCATCATGGCCGCCTCGCTGGCCGTGCTGGCCCTCTTGTTGCTGCGCTGATGTTCTCGCTGGACCGCGATTCCTCCACCCCGCTGGCCGACCAGATCGAGCAGCGCCTGCACGCGCTCATCCAGAGCGCGCAGCTGCCGCCCGGCGCGCGGCTGAACTCCATCCGCCAGCTCGCCGCGCAGCTGGGCGTCAGCCCCAACACGGTCGTCAGCGCGTACGACCGCCTCGTCGCCGCCGGCCTCATCGACTCGCGCGGCACCGCCGGCTTCTTCGTCGCCGACAGCCCCGCCAACGCGATGCCCGACGCCACGCGCGTGGAGGCCGGCGAAGAGCAGGAGGCCGTGTGGCTGGCCCAGCAGGCCAACGACCAGAAGGCCGGCTTGCTGCTGGCCAGCAGCGGCGCGCTGCCCGCCACGTGGCTGGAAGACGCCGTGCCCGCCGCCGCCGTGCAGCGCGGCCTGGCGCGGGCCACGGCCGGCATGGCCTCGCGCTGCCCGCCGCAGGGCCTGCCGGAGCTGCGCGAGCGCATCGCCATGCTGCTGCGCGGCCAGGGCGTGGCGGTGGACGCCGGCCGCGTGCTGACGACCTACGGCGGCACCCACGCCATCGACCTGATCTGCCGCACCTTCCTGCGCCCGGGCGACACGGTGGCGGTGGAGACGCCCGGCTACTTCCTGCTGTTCGACCGCCTGCGCCAGGCCGGCGCGACCATCGTGCCCGTGCCGCGCCGCCACGACGGCATCGACCTCGACGCGCTGGATGCTGCCTGCACGCAGCACCGCCCGCGGCTGCTGTTCATCCAGAGCGTGCTGCACAACCCCACCGGCTGGGGCAGCAGCGCCGCCAACCTGCACCGCGTGCTGATGCTGGCGCAGCGCCACCATGTGCTGATCGCCGAGGACGATGTGCAGGGCCACTTCCACCCCCAGACCCCGCACCCGCCGACGCGGCTGGCGCAGCTGTCGGGGCTGGACGGCGTCATCTACTACTCCAGCTTTGCCAAGGCCATGAGCCCGGCGCTGCGGTTGGGCTACATCGCCGCCGAGCCCGAGCTGCTGAAGCCGCTGATGCGCGAGAAGATCCTGTCGGTGCTGACGACGGCGGCGCTCAACGAGTTCGTCATGCTGGAGGTGCTGGCCGCCGGCCGCTGGCGCAAGCACCTGGACCGGCTGCAGCAGCGGCTGGGCGCCGCCCGCGTCAGCGCCGCGCGCCAGCTGCGCGAGGCCGGCGTGCAGCTGGAGCACGCGGGCGAAGGCGGCCTGTTCCTGTGGGGCGCACTGCCGGCGGGCGTGGACGTGGACGGGCTCGTCAAGGAGGCGTTCAGGCGCGGCATCCTGCTGGTGCGCGGCGCCACGTTCGCGGCCGACGGCGCGGCCGACCCGCACCTGCGCTTCAACGTCGCCTTCAGCCAGCAGCCACGGCTGGCGGAGTTCCTGCGCGAGCAGCTGGGCGCTGCCACCAGCGCGCGGCTGGTGCTGGAGCGCGCCCGCGGCCCGCTGCCGCTCAGCGCACCGCGGCCGGACGCCGCCGACGCTGCCAGTCCTCGACGGCGCTGACGACGCCCTCCCACGCGCTGCGGTCGTAGGTCACCGCGGCAAACAGGTTGTCGGCCGACGGCTGCTGCCGCACGGCGGTGCCGGCCAGCTGCTCCAGCGGCACCCGCGCGGCGGCCACGCAGCCCGCCAGGTCGGTGAACGTGGATGCCACGCGGTGGAACAGCACGCCGCGCTTGAGTTCCGTCGCCTTCAGCGAGGGCGCTTCCATCGCACGCAAGAAGATGCGCGCCCGGCCGTCGCCCAGCAGCTCCACGCACAGCTCACGGCGCCAGCCGGTCAGCGTCTGTTCGGGCGTCAGCGGCGGCAGGGAGTCATCGATGTCCAAGGTCATCGGGCCAGTCTGCAACAGCCGCGTGACCGCCCGGCGACGGATGTATCGCGATGCTTCGAGAGGCGCGGCAAAGGGGCCCGCTGAAACCCGCGGCTGCGAACGTTGCGCGCTGTTTCGCCGTCAGGCCGCCGGCGGCGCCACACTCACCGCGTCGCCCACGCGGATGGCGCCGCCCTCCAGGATGCGCGCCGTCATGCCGCCGTGGCCGCGCATGGCGGCATAACCGCCCGGTCCGATGACCTCCTCCATGCGCGAGCACGGCGCGCAGGGGCCGACGAGCTGGATCAGCGCGTCGCCGACGCGCAGCCGCGCGTTCTTCAGCGACAGCAGGTTGATGCCCGACACGACCAGGTTGCGCCGCAGGTCGACGGGGTCCAGCGGCCCGCTGCGCGCGAACGCCGCGATCAGCGGCAGGTGTTCGTACTGGATCAGCGTGACCTGGCGCGTCGACAGCTCCGCCTCGCCGCGCTGGCCGAGGCGGTCGTCGGCCAGGCCGATGCCGGCCAGCGCCATCGTCTGCGGCACCAGCCGCGCCCGCTCGCGCGGCGCGCCGCGCACGACGATGGCGTCGATGCGGCCCTGGATGTGGGCGGGCGGGGTCATGAGGTCGCGCAGGGTCTTCATGCCGCGACGCTACCGCAGTCAGCCGCCCGTCGTGGCGCGCTGGCCCAGCCGCGCCTTGTCGCGCCCCGGCGGCGCGCCGAACAGGCGGCTGTACTCGCGGCTGAACTGCGACGGGCTGTCGTAGCCCACGCTGTAGCCGATGGCGGCCACGTCGCCGGCGTCGGCCAGGATGCGCGCCCGCGCCTCCTGCAGCCGGATGAGCTTCTGGTACTGCAGCGGGCTCATCGTCGTCGCGCCGCGGAAGTGGCGGTGGAAGGACGACTCGCTCATGGCCACCATGTCGGCCAGCATCGGGATGGAGATGGGCTCGGTGTGGTGCGCGCGGATGAAGCGGATGGCCCGCCCGATCTGCGACAGCCGGCTGTCGGCCAGGCCGATCTGCCGCACCATCGCGCCCTGCGGCCCGTGCAGCAGCCGCCACACCAGCTCGCGCTCCACCAGTGGGCGCAGCACGTGGGCGTCGCGCGGCGAGTCCTTCAGCCGCAGCAGCCGCACGACGGTGTCCAGCAGGTCGGCGGGCGCATCGCTGACGGCAAAGCCGGTGGCCTCGGTGGCGGCGATGTCGGCCGGGGCCATCTCCAGCAGCAGCGACGAGATGATGGACGCCTGCAGCGTCAGGCCCGCGGCGAGGTAGGGCAGCTCGGGGCTGGCCTCGGTCACGCAGCCGGCCACGGGCAGGTCCACGCCGACGACGAGGAACTGGCCCTCGCGGTAGTCGAAGATCTGGTCGCCCAGCATGGCGCGCTTGGCGCCCTGCGCCACGACGGCGAAGGCCGGTTCCAGCACATGGTGCTGCAACTCGGTGGGGGCCTCGGCGGCCACGGCAAACACGTCGACCTTGCCCGCCACGGGGCCGGCGTGGCGCCGGATCAGGTCTTTCAATTCTTCGAGCGAGCCCATGGCGGCACGCTACCTGCTGGGCCGGGCTTGCTCAAGCGTGCGGCGCCCGGATTGAGCGATTTGTGCAAGAGGCTGACGCTTTTGGGCTACCCAGCCCGGCGCGCCAGCCGCGGCGCGCCGGGCTGGGCCGCAGCCTGCGAGGATCGTGCAATCACATGACCGGATTTGGCTGCCCGAAATCGGCGCCGGCCGCTTCAATGCGGGCCTCGCAAGGAGGTCCCCATGAACATGCAAGGCAACACCATCCTCGTCGCCGGCGGCGCCCGCGGCATCGGGCGCGGCGTGGCCGGGCTGCTGCTGCGGCTGGGCAACGAGGTGCTCGTCTTCGACGCCGAACCGGGCGCGGCGCAGGCCGCCGCCCAGGCCTGCCCCGGCCTGCAGGCGGTGGAGCTGGCGCTGGCCGACCCGTGGAGCGTCGCCGCCTTCGCCGAGCAGGTGGCCGCGCGCTGCCCGGGCCTGAACCTGCTGCTGGACATCGCGATCGCCTTCCCCGTGACCCAGCTGCCCGGGCTGCGCGCGCTGCTGGACGACGACACGGCGGCGCACCGCGCGCAAGCCCACCGGCTGGGCATGCAGCACCTGGCCGGCGCGCTGATGCCGCACCTGCGCAAGCGCACGCACAGTGCGGTGATGACGCTGTCCGTCGGGCCGGCGGCACAGCCCCGGACCGGCGGGCTGGCCGCCTGGGCGGCGGCCAGCGGCGGACTGCACGCCAGCGCCCTGTCGGTGCGCAAGGGCTGGGCCCGCGCCTGCATCGAGGTCATCGACGTGGCGCGCCCGTCCCGCGCCGAACGCCTGAGCGCCGAGGCCGCGGCCCGGCCCGACGCGGTGCCGCGCACGCAGTTCGTCACCAGCCTGGCCCACCTGCTGGCCGAGGGCCTGCACGAGACAGCTGCGCTGGCCCGGCTGCAGGCGCTGTGGGCCGCGCCCCGCCCGGCGCCGCGGCGCCTGCGCGACGACGGCCTGCTGTCGGAGGTCCACTGAGCCGTAGGCCCTAACTTTCGCCTCACCTTCGCCTCATCGAGCGCTCACCTGGGCTTCCTAGAGTCCAGCGCATCGGCTGCACCGCAGCCTGTTGCCCAAGGAGCCGACATGACCCAGACCGCCAAGCTGACCCTGACCGCCGCCGCCGCCGCGCTGCTGGCCGCGGGCGTGACGCTGACCACCACCGCCTCCGGCTGGACGCTGCCGGGCCTGCAGAAGTCGCCCGCCACCGAGGCCGCCCCCGGCAGCGCCGCGCCGGCCGCCGTCGTGCCGGCGCCCGCGGCCGCCGCCACCCCGGCGCCCTCACCCGCCGCCGCGCTGCCCCCTGCGCTGGTGCCCAACTACCGCGCCATCGTGCAGACGCAGGGCCCGGCCGTCGTCGGCATCACCGTGGCCGGCCTGCACAAGGTGGGCAACGACGATGACGACGGCGACGCCGGCCCCGCCGCGCGTGGCGAGGACCCGTTCTTCCGCTTCTTCCGCGGCGTGCCAGGGCTGCGCCTGCCGCAGCCGGGCGCCCAGCCGTTCCGCGGCCAGGGCTCGGGCTTCATCATCAGCGCCGACGGCATCGTGCTGACGAATGCCCACGTCGTGCGCGACGCCAAGCAGGTGACCGTCAAGCTCAGCGACCGCCGCGAGTTCGCCGCCAAGGTGCTGGGCAGCGACCCGGCCACCGACATCGCCGTGCTGAAGCTGGACGCCAAGAACCTGCCCACCGTGCAGCTGGGCGACCCCAAGCAGGTGCAGGTGGGCGACTACGTGCTGGCCATCGGCGCGCCCTACGGCTTCGAGCAGACGGCCACGCAGGGCATCGTCAGTGCCAAGGGCCGCTCGCTGCCGGGCGACAGCGTGGTGCCCTTCATCCAGACCGACGCGGCCGTGAACCCCGGCAACTCCGGCGGCCCGCTGTTCGACGCGTCGGGCCGCGTCGTGGGCGTCAACGCGCAGATCTATTCGCAGAGCGGCGGCTTCCAGGGCCTGGCGTTCTCCATCCCCGTGGACGTGGCGCTGCGCGTGAAGGACCAGATCGTCGCCACCGGCAAGGTGGAGCACGCGCGCCTGGGCGTGACGCTGCAGGACCTGTCCGCCCCGCTGGCCTCGTCATTCGGGCTGGAGGCGCCGGACGGTGCGCTGGTGTCCAGCGTGCAGCCGGGCAGCGCGGCCGCCAAGGCCGGGCTGAAGGCGGGCGACGTCATCACGGCCATAGACGGCGAGCCGGTGCGCATCGCCGGTGACGTGTCCAGCCGCGTGGGCCTGGCACGGCCGGGCGACAAGCTCAAGCTGGACCTGTGGCGCGACAAGAAGCGCAGCAGCGAGACCGTGGCACTGGGCCGCGCCGACAAGGAGGCCCAGGAAGCCAGCGCCGCGCCGCAGGGCGCCCAGCTGGGGCTGGCACTGCGCCCGCTGGCGCCGCAGGAGCTGCGCGGTTCGGGGCTGGACCACGGCCTGCTGATCGAGCGCGTGGGCGGCCCCGCGCAGCTGGCCGGCGTGCAGCCCGGCGACGTGCTGCTGGCGCTGAACGGCAAGCCGGTGAAGGACGTGGACGAGGTGCGCGCGGCGATGAAGGACGCGCCGAAATCGGTGGCGCTGCTGGTGGCGCGCGACGGGCAGCAGATCTTCGTGCCGGTGCGGCTGGGCTGACCGTCTCGGGCCGGCGCCGCCGGCCCGCTTTCTTCAGGAGTTGCCGATGAACACGCGCCGTTTCTCCCCCGCCTTCCTGCTCGCGCTGGCGACCGCCGCGGGCGCTGCCCCCGAGGCCTCGCCCGCCGTCACGCGCTCGCTGGCCCAGGGCCACCGCATCGACGTCGCGCTGCGCCAGGGCCGGCTCAGCCTCGCCCAGGCCAACGCGCTGCAGGACGCCCGCGCGCTGCAGGAGCAGCAGGCGCGCAGCCTGGCGGCCGGGCACAAGGACGTGGCCGCGGCGTTGGTGTTGAGTCACCAGCAGGACCGCCTGGACTGGGCGATCGTCAGCGGCAACCCGCAGCTGTTGTCTTGAGCCGCCGACGCCTGTGCGCGTGGACGGCCGAGGGTCAGGGCATGCCGTTGCCGACCAGCTCGGCAAAGCCCGGCCGGCTGCTCAGCCGCTGCATCCACGCCGCCACTGCCGGTAGCTCGACGCGCTCGATGGGCGCGTTCATCCAGCGCTGCGTGGACAGGCCCAGCACGATGTCGGCCAGCGTGAAGTCGTCGCCCACGACGTGGGCGCCGGTGCGCGCCAGCTGCGCGTCCAGCATCGCCATGTGGCGGTTCCAGCCTGCCACGCTGGCGGCAATGGCCTCGGGCGTGGCGGGCTGGCCGCGCACCAGGGCCATGAAGGCCACGCGCCAGCTGTTGTTGAGCTCGCCCGCCTGCCAGTCCATCCACTGCTCGACGCGGGCGCGGGCCTGCGGCTGGGCGGGCAGCAGCGTCTTGGCGCCGGCCTTGGCGGCCAGGTAGCGGCAGATGCTGTTGCTCTCCCACAGCGTGAAGTCGCCGTCGACGAGCACCGGGATCATCCCGTTGGGGTTGAGCGCCAGGTACTCGGGTTCCTGCGGCGAGCGAAAGCCCGCGCCCCAGTCTTCGCGGGGCAGGTCCAGGCTGAGCTGCGCGGCGGTCCACATGACCTTGCGCACGTTGATGGAGGTGAGGCGGCCGAGCAGTTTCATGCGGCCGAGTGTCGCCTCAGCCACAAGCCGAACAGCAGTGCCGTCAGATACATGCTGACCGAGTACAGCGCGGCGGGTAGCGCGACAGGGAACTGCTGCAGCACCCCGAGCGCGAGGTACAGCGCTAGCGTCGAGTTGTGCACACCCACCTCGAAGCCGATGGCGATGCACAGCGGCCGCGGCAGCCGTGCGACGCGGCCCACGCCGTAGCCGGCGGCCAGGCTCAGCACATTGAAGGCCAGCACGGCGCCGCCCAGCTCGCCGGCTGCACTCATCAAGGCTTCGCGCTCCTTGGCGATGGCCGCCACGGTCAGCACCACCAGCAGCACGGCGGACAGTGCCTTCACCGGCTTGTCCAGCCGCGCAGCGAGGTCGGGCCGCGAGCGCCGCACCGCCATGCCCAGCAGCACCGGCACGGCGATGACGCCGATGACCTCCACCAGCTTCTGCCACGGCAGCGGCACCACGTGCCCGCCGCCGGCGTAATGCGCGATGGCCCAGTTGGCGATCAGCGGCAGCGTGCCTAGCGACAGCACGGTGTTCAACGCCGTCAGCGACAGGTTCATCGCCACATGCCCGCCGAACAGGTGGCTGAACAGGTTGGCCGTGATGCCGCCCGGCGACGCGGCCAGCAGCATCAGGCCCACGGCGTACAGCGGCGGCAGCTTGAACGCGGCGATGACGGCCACGCACACGAGCGGCAGCACGATCACCTGCAGGCCCAGCGCCAGCACGGCGGCCAGCGGGTGGTCGCGCAGCCGGCGGAAGTCGTCCAGCGTCAGCGACAGGCCCAGACCGGCCATGACGACGGCGAGCACGCCGAGCAGCGCGTTGGTCAACACGGCAGCGGTCACGGCCTCAGTCCCGGAAGTTGCTGTTCAGGCGATCCAGCTTGCGCAGCAGCGCCGGCCACACGAAGGCGCCGCCCAGGCCGCCGGTCTGCACGCGCATCGCCTCGGCGGTGCCGCGCAGGATGGCGGGGTCCACCTGTGTGAGCGCGCCACCGCCGCTTTGCGCTGCGAGCTGGATGCGGCAGGTGGCCTCGAAGGTGTGCATGGCCAGGAAGGCATCGGCCACCGACCGGCCCACCGTCAGCAGGCCGTGGTTCTTCAGCAGCAGGAAGGTGGCGGCGCCCAGGTCGGCCTGCAGGCGCGGGCCCTCGTCGGGGCGGAAGGCCACGCCCTCGTAGCCATGCGTGGCCAGCGAGGCCAGCACGAAGGTGGACTGCTGCGATATGGGCAGCACGCCACCTGCCTGCGCGCTGACCGCCACACCGGCCGTCGTGTGCGTGTGCAGCACGCACTGCACGTCGGGCCGCGCCGCGTGCACGGCACTGTGGATGACGAAACCGGCCGGGTTGACCGGGTACGGCGAGTCGATCACCTTGTGGCACTGGCCGTCCACCTTCACGAGGCTGCTGGCCGTGATCTCGTCGAACATCAGCCCGTAGGGGTTGATGAGGAAGTGATGCTCCGGGCCGGGCACGCGGGCGCTGATGTGGGTGAAGACGAGGTCGTCCCAGCCCATCAGCGCGACGAGCCGGTAGCAGGCGGCGAGGTCTTCGCGCAGCGCCCATTCTTCGGGGCTCACCTGGTCACGCACGGTCGAGGTCATGGCTGTCTCCTTCAAGTGGTTGTGCGGCGATTGGGGCATGCGCGGGGCCTGGCGATCTGTCCGAAACCGGACAATTCAGGGCATGCCCGAATACCAGGCCCTGCGTGACAACCCGTGGTTCGCGTCGCTGCCCGCCGCCCTGGCCGATGCGGTGCTGGCCAGCGGCCGCCTGCAGCGGCTGGCCCACGGCGAGGTGCTGTTCCGCCAGGGCGACGCGCCGGGCGACTGGCATGCCGTGTGCAGCGGCGCCATCAGGGCCAGCAGCACGGCGGCGGACGGCACCGAGTCCATCCTGGCCGTGCTGGAGCCGGGCAACTGGTTCGGCGAGATCTCGCTGCTGGACGGCGGCCCGCGCGTGCACGACGCCACCGCCGTGGGCGCGACGACGGTGCTGGCCGTGCCGGCCGAGGCCTTCGCCCGGTTCATGCAGGACACGACGTTCGCGACCGCGCTGGCGCGGCTGATGGCCGGCCGGCTGCGCACGCTGTTCGGCATCGTCGAAGACGCCACGCTGCGCCCCACCCGCGCGCGGTTGGCTCGCCGGCTGGCGCTGCTGGCGCGCGGCGATGCCACGCTGGCCACCGAGCCGCGCCGGCAGCTGCCGGTATCTCAGGAGGCGCTGGCGATGATGCTGGGCCTGACGCGCCAGACGCTGAGCAAGGAGCTGGGCGAGCTGGCCAAGGCCGGTGCCGTGAAGCTGGGCTACCGCAGCATCGCCATCGTCGACGCGGCGCTACTGGACCGGCTGGGCGAGTAGTCGCACCGTCCAGCGGCCGGCGTCGTCACAGGCCAGTTGCACCAGGCCCGGCCCGGGCACGCCGCCCACGCGTGCATCGCTGAGCGCGGTTAGCTCGCGCAGCAGCACGCTGACGCGCTCGTCCAGCCGCTTGGCCAGCCGCGTTAGCGCGACGGTCTCACCGGCCGGCGCCAGCTCGCGCAACACCTGCAGCAGCTCAGCCTGCATGCCGCGTCAACACGACCGGGATGGACTTGCTGGTGGGCGTGCGCGCCGTGATGGAGAAGCTCTCCAGCGGCACCAGCGGGTTGGTCTCGGGGTAGTAGCTGGCCAGGCAGCCGCGCGGGATGTCGTAGGCCACCAGCAGGAAGCGCTTGGCGCGGCGCTGCTGCACGTCGCCGCCGGCCTCGCCGATGTAGAGGCTGGTGATGTCCACCCAGTCGCCGGCCTTCAGGCCCAGGTCTTTCAAATCATCGGCGTGAATGAAGACGACGCGGCGGTGGCCGTAGACGCCGCGGTAGCGGTCGTCGTGGCCGTAGATGGTGGTGTTGTACTGGTCGTGCGAGCGCAGTGTGGTCAGCGTGAAGACGCGCTGGTCCCGGTGGCGCTCGGCCACGCGCTCGGCAGCCAGGTCGGTCGGCAGCGCGTGCGTGCTGAACTCCGCGCGTCCGCTGGCCGTGGCCCAGACGCGCTCGCTGGCCGTGTTGCGCAGCCGGAAGCCGCCCGGCGCCTTGAGCTTCTCGTTGAAGCCGGCGAAGTCGGGCAGCACGGCTGCTATCTTGTCGCGAATGGCGGCGTAGTCCCCCGCCAGTGCCAGCCAGGGCGTGCGGCTGTACTGCAGCGTGGCGGCTGCCATGCGCGCCACCACCATGGGCTCGGACAGCAGGTGCTCGCTGGCCGGCGCGTTCATGCCGTGCGACAAGTGCACCATGCTCATCGAGTCTTCCACCGTGACGCCCTGCGGGCCGGTGGCCTGCACGTCGATCTCGGTGCGGCCCAGCACCGGCAGCACCAGCGCCTGGCGGCCATGAACGACGTGGCTGCGGTTGAACTTGGTGGTGATGTGCACCGTCAGCCCGCATTGGCGCAGCGCGCGCCAGGTGGCCGCCGTGTCGGGCGTGGCCGCGGCGAAGTTGCCGCCCATTGCGATGAACACCTTGCCCCGGCCGTCCAGCATGGCCTGGATGGCACCGACCGTGTCGACGCCGTGCGCGCGCGGCGGCGTGAAGCCGAACACCTCGCCCAGCTTGTCGAGAAAGGCGGGCGCGGGCTTCTCGTAGATGCCCATCGTGCGGTCGCCTTGCACGTTGCTGTGGCCGCGCACCGGGCAGGCACCGGCGCCGGGCCGACCCAGGTTGCCGCGCAGCAACAGCAGGTTGACGATCATCTGGATGGTCGCCACCGAGTGCCGGTGCTGCGTGATGCCCATGCCCCAGCAGGCGATGACGCGCTCACTGCTGGCATAGAGGTCGGCCGCCTGCTCGATCTGTTCTTGGCTCAGGCCCGAGGCGTCGACGAGCGGTTCCCATGGCTGCTCGCGCAGCTCGGCGACGAACGACTCGAAGCCGGTCGTGTGCTCGGCGATGAAGGCCTCGTCCAGCAGCCCGCGCTCGACGACCCGCTTGCACATGCCCTTGAGCAGCGCGAAGTCGCCACCCACCTTGAGCTGGAAGTAGTGGCTGCTGATCGGCGAGTCGCCCAGCGTGGCCATCTCCAGCGCGTTCTGCGGGTCGGCAAAGCGCTCCAGGCCCCGTTCGCGCAGCGGGTTGAAGCTGATGATGCGCGCGCCGCGCTTGCGGGCCGCGCGCAGCTCGCCCAGCATGCGCGGGTGGTTGGTGCCGGGGTTCTGGCCGAACACGAGGATGCAGTCGGCCTGTTCGAAGTCCGCCAGCGTCACCGTGCCCTTGCCGACGCCGATGGTGGGCTTGAGCCCCGAGCCGCTGGGCTCGTGGCACATGTTGGAGCAGTCGGGGAAGTTGTTGGTGCCGAACTCGCGCACGAACAGCTGGTACAGGAAGGCAGCCTCGTTGCTGGTGCGGCCCGACGTGTAGAAGATGGCCTCGTTCGGGTCCGGCAGCGCCCGCAGCTCGCTGGCGATCAGCGCGAAGGCGGCGTCCCAGCTGGTGCGCTCGTAGCGGTCCGTCTGCGGGTTGTAGGCCAGCGGCTCGGTCAGCCGGCCAGTGGCCTCCAGCTCGTAGTCCGACACCTCGGCCCACTCGGTCAAGGTCTTCGCGGCGATGACCTCGGGCGTGGCCCGCCGCGCCGTCGCCTCGGCGGCCACGGCCTTGGCGCCGTTCTCGCAGAACTCGAAGGTGGAGCGGTGGTCGCGGTCCGGCCACGCGCAGCCGGGGCAGTCGAAGCCGTCGGCCTGGTTGGCATGCAACAAGGTCTTGGCGCCCTTCACGGCCACGCCCTGCTCGTGCAGGTGGTGCGCCACGCTCTTCAGCGCGCCCCAGCCCCCGGCGGGGCCGTCATACAGCTCGATCTTCTGTTCGCTCATGGCGCCAGCCTACTATCCTCCGCCGCCTATGCGACGAGTCCTGATCATCGACGACCACCCCGGCGTGTGCCAGGCGCTGGAACTGCTGCTGTCCCTGCACGACATCGAGGCCAGCGTGGCGGCCAGCCCGGCCGAGGGCCTGGCGCTGCTGGAGACGCGGCCGTTCGGCCTCGTCATCCAGGACATGAACTTCACGGCCGACACGACGTCGGGCGAGGAAGGCGAGCAGCTTTTCCGCGCGATCCGCGCGAAGCGGCCCGACCTGCCCATCATCCTGCTGACCGCCTGGACGCGGCTGGACGCCGCCGTCGCGCTGGTGAAGGCCGGCGCGGCCGACTACCTCGCCAAGCCTTGGGACGACGCCAAGCTGGTGGCGACGGTGGAGAACCTGCTGGAGCTGGGCGAAGCCAGCCGCGAGGTGGCGCAGCTGCGCGAGGCGCGGCGGCAGCGCAAGGCGTCGCTGGCGCGGCGCCACGACCTGGCCGGCCTGGTGTTCGACGCCGACGCCATGCTCAACCTGCTGGAGCTGGCCGGCCAGATCGCCGCGGCGCCGGTGCCGGTGCTGATCACCGGGCCCAACGGCGCGGGCAAGGAGCGCGTGGCGGCTTTCGTGCATGCCAACTCGGCAGCGCGCAGCGGCCCCTTCGTCGCGCTGAACTGCGGCGCGCTGCCGGCGGACCTCATCGAGGCCGAACTGTTCGGCAGCGACAGCGGCGCCTACACCGGCGCGGCCAAGGCGCGCGTGGGCCGCTTCGAGGCGGCGGATGGCGGCACGCTGTTCCTGGACGAAATCGGCAACCTGCCGCTGGCCGGCCAGGTGAAGCTGCTGCGCGTGCTGGAGACCGGGCAGTTCGAGCGGCTGGGCAGCAGCAAGACGCGCCAGACCCGCGTGCGCGTGCTGAGCGCGACGAACGCCGACCTGCGCGCGATGGTGAAGGCCGGCGCCTTCCGCGAGGACTTGTTCTACCGCCTCAACCTCATCGAGCTGAAGCTGCCCGCGCTGGCCGAGCGCCGCGACGACGTGCTGCCGCTGGCCGAGCATTTCCTGGCCGGCCGCGCGCGGCTGGGCGACGCGGCGCGCGACGCGCTGCTGGCGCACCGCTGGCCGGGCAATGTGCGCGAGCTGAAGAACGCCGTGGAGCGCGCCGCGCTGCTGGGCGGCGGCGGCGAGATCACGCCGGCATTGCTGGGGCTGGACGACGCGCCCGGCGGCGGCGCCGCGTACCGCAACCTCGACGAACCCAGCCGCGACGCCGTCGTTGCGGCGCTGGGCGCGGCCGCCGGCAACGTGAGCCGCGCCGCGGCGCAGCTCGGGCTGTCGCGCCAGGCGCTGTACCGGCGGCTGGAACGCTACGGCATCGCGCCGTGAACGGCCTGTCGCTGCGCACCCGCGCGCTGCTGGCGCTGGCCGTGGCCGCGGTCGTGCCGCCGCTGGTGATCCTGGGCGTGCGGCGGCTGGGGCTGGGCGACGCCGCAGCGCTGGGTGTGGCGGTGGCCGTCATGCTGCCGCTGCTGGCCTGGCTGGCGGCCCGCTGGCTGGCACCGCTGCAGCGGCTGACGCGGGCGCTGGAGGGCGCCGTGCTGAGCTACCGCGACGGCGACTTCAGCTTCAACCTCGCGCCCGACGGCCCGCGCGAGCTGGCCGCGCTGGCGCGGCTGCACGCCGACATGGGCCTGGCCCTGCGCGAGCAGCGCCAGCACCTGGCCCAGCGCGAGCTGCTGCTGGACACCGTGGTGCAGAACACGCCCGTCGCGCTGGTGCTGACGGCGCCCAGCGAGCGCATCGCCATCGCCAACCTGGCCGCGCGCCAGCTGCTGGGCGACGGCCGCAGCCTGGTGGGCCTGGACTTCGCTGCCGTCATCGCCGGCCTGCCCGAGACGCTGCGCGAGGCGCTGGCCGGCGACGGCGACCGCCTGTTCACGGTGACGCTGCCCGACGGCTCGGAGGAGACCTTCCACCACAGCACGCGCTCGTTCCGGCTGCAGGGCCAACCGCACCGGCTGCGGCTGCTGCGCCGCATGACGCGCGAGCTGTCGCGCGCCGAGGTGGCGACGTGGAAGCGCGTCATCCGCGTGTTGAGCCACGAGCTGAACAACTCGCTGGCGCCGATCTCGTCGCTGGCCCACAGCGGCGCCGAGCTGGCCCGCCGCGGTGACACCACGCGGCTGCCGCAGGTGCTGGCCAGCATAGCCTCGCGCGCGGCGCACCTGCACGGCTTCCTGAGCGGCTACGCCAGCTTCGCCAAGCTGCCGGCGCCGCGCCGCGAGGCGGTGGACTGGGCCGCGTTCCTGCAGCGCCTGGGCACGCTGGCCGAGTTCCACGTCGACGGTGACCCGCCGGCCGAGCCGGGCTGGTTCGACGCGGCGCAAGTGGAGCAGGCGCTGCTGAACCTCGTCAAGAACGCGCACGAGTCGGGCAGCGACCCGGGCGAGATCGCGCTGCGGCTGAGCATGGCGGGCGGCGAGCAACGCATCGAGGTGCTGGACCGCGGCCCCGGCATGAGCGAGGCGGTGCTGGCGCAGGCGCTGCTGCCGTTCTATTCCACAAAGCGGTCGGAGCCCGGCTTGAATGGTGAAGCCAGGGGCGGCACGGGCCTGGGCCTGGCGCTGGTGCGCGAGATCGCCGAGGCGCACGACGGGCGCGTCGCGCTGGCCAACCGCGAGGGCGGCGGGCTGCGCGTGGTCGTCAGCCTGCCGAGATCAACAGCGCCGCCAGCCCGCTGAAACTCAGGAAGGCCAGCGCCGTGGACGCGAGGATGATGCGCGCGATGCGGCCGTTGTCGGCGCCGTAGCGCTCGGCCAGCAGCGACACATTGCTGGCGCCGGGCAGCGCGGCCGCCAGCGTCAGCGCCACCACCTGCCCCTGCGACAGCGGCGCGCCCACCCACCGGGCCGCCGCCGCCAGCGCGAACACCAGCGCCGGGTGCACCAGCAGCTTGATCGCCGCGACCGGCAGGTACAGCGACGGCGGCGTGACCCGCCCGGCCGCACGGTTGGCCCGGCCCGAGCGGCTCAACACCGCGCCGATGGTGAACAGCGCCACCGGCGACGCGGCCTCGGCCAGCATGGCCACCGTCTTGTTCACCGGCCCCGGCAGCGCCAGGCCCAGCCCGCCCACCACGGCGCCCACGCCGATGGACCACGGCAGCGGGTTGGAGCCGGCCGCCTTCAGCGCCTGCACGAAGGCAGCGCGCTCGGCGCGCAGGTTGGTGCCGGCCTGGGCCAGCGCGATGCACAGCGAGCTGGTGACGAACAGGTCGGCCAGGATGGTGCTGACGACGACGCCGCCGGCCGGCGCGCCCAGCAGCGCGACGATGAGCGGCACGCCCATGAAGCCGGTGTTGGGGAAGGCGGCCACCAGCGCGCCCAGGGCGGCGTCCTTCATCCCCACGCGCGGCGACAGCGTGACGGCCACCGTGAAGAACACGATCAGCAAGGCCGCCACGAGGTAGACGCCCAGCAGCGCCGGGTTCAGCAGTTGCAGCAGCGGCGTGTCGCGCCCGAAGCGGAACAGCAGGCAGGGCAGCGCGAAGAACAGCACGAAGCCGTTCAGCCCGGGGATGGCGCTGTCGGGCAGCCAGCCGCGCTCGGCGGCCAACCAGCCGCACAGCACCAGCGCGAAGAACGGAAAGGTCGTGGCGAGGACGGCGAGCATGAGGGGGTGGCCGGGTACGGGTATTGCGAGCCCGGGCTCAGTATCCCGGAGCGCTGCCCGCCCGGCGTTCGGCCTGGGGCCGTGCCGGCATCGCCGTGAGCGAATGCGCGCAGCCCCCGGCTTTGTGACAGCGTGGGATGGCGGGTCACTCCGGGTCACCCCTAATATGTGGTGATGCGCATGCCCAACCTGTCTCTGCCGCCACCTGCCGCCGCCGCCCCGCTGGACGAAGGCCAGGCGCTGGGCGTGTGGCGGCTGGAGAAGCCGCTGCCGGACGGCGAGCAGGCGCACGCCGGCCAGTGGTACAGCGCGCACCACGGGCGGGCGGCCGAGCAGAAGGCGGCCGTGCTGGTGCTGGACCGCAGCGACCAGGGCGCCGGCGTCATGCTGCGCTATGCCGACCAGGCCGGCGACCTCGCCTCGCTGCAGCACCCGCACATCGCCGTGCCCAGCGACAGCGGCGTCACGCCCGACGCCCATCCTTACCTGATCATCGAAGGCTCGCACGGCGAGCCGCTGCTGCCGCAGCTCCACCAGCTCAGCCTGCGCCAGCGCGTGGAACTGCTGGTGCAGCTGTGCGAGGCGCTGCGCTCGGCCCACCAGCAGGGCTGGCTGCTGGCCGAGCTGGACCCGGCCATGATCTGGCTGGGCCATGACGGCGACGTGCGGCTGATGGGCCTGGGCCTGGCGCGCATCCCCGACCCCACCGACCCCTTCGACCGCGGCCTGAGCCTGGGCGCGGCGCCCGCCTTCGTCGCGCCCGAGCGCCGCGTCGGCGAGCCGCCCAGCCTGGCCAGCGAGGTCTACGGCCTGGGCGCCTTTGCGCGCGTGCTGATCTGCGGCTGGGAAGACACCCCCCGCGGCCTGGCGCCGCTGCGCGGCAGCGCGGGCGACCAATGGCCCACGCTGCGCGAGTCGCAGCAGCTCAAGCTGGACGCGCTGCTGCGCTCCGCCACCGCGGAGTCGCCCGAGCTGCGCACGCGCGGCGCGGAGGGCATGGCCGACGAACTGCGCGACTGGTTGGGCCAGAGCCCGCAGCGCAGCGTATCGGCGCCCGTGCCGCTGGCCGAGCCCCGCCGGCCGCGCCCGTGGTGGAAACGCTGGCTGGGCGCCGCGCAGACCTGACCGGGCTTCCTTGGATGCGCCGGCCACGGCGCTGGGCAACAATGCGGCCCCCACTCCTGGAGGCTCCCATGGCCCGCCCTTCGAGGCCCACCCGGCAACCCGCCGCCCTGCCCCTTGCTTGCGCCGCGCGAGGCTGGCGCTGATGGCTGCCATCGGCGCGCAGCCCGCAGCCCCGGGCCTGCTCGGCTTCGGCGAACTCAAGCTCCACCTGCCCGCCACGCGGCTGCAGTGGCTGGCGCTGGTCATGTCGCTGGGCCTGGGCGGCATCGGCGCCGAGCTGGCGTGGCACCACCCGCTGTCGGGCCCGCTGGCCCTGGCCGCCTGGGGTGCGGCGGCGCTGCTGGCGGCGCTGTTCTGGATCAAGACGCCGGTGCTGCTGTTCGCGCCGCTGCCGCTGATCGGCCTGGCGCCGTGGAGCGGCTGGATCTCGTTCGAAGAGATGGACCTGCTCGTCACGGCCTGCGGCTGCGGGGGTTATCTCGCCTACGCGCTGCAGCTGAATGCGCGCGACCGCGCGCCGGCCTGGCGGCATGCGCTGGTGTATTCGCCGGCCGTCGTCGTGCTGATCCTGGGGATGGCCGCGATGGCGCTGCTGAGCATGCTGCGCGGGTTTGCGGACGCCGGGGGTTTTCGCTTCGGCTGGTTCCACGGCTACCACGAGGCGATGAACTCGGTGCGCAACGCCAAGGCCCTGTTCCTCGTGCTGGCGCTGCTGCCGCTGTGGACGGCCGCGGCCGCCGCGCGTCCCCGGGGCTTCTCGCGCGGGCTGCTCCTGGGCCTGGTGCTGGCGCTGGCCGCCGGCAGCGCCGCCGCGCTGTGGGAACGGCTGGCCTACACGGGCCTGCTGGACTTCTCCACCGACTACCGCACCACCGGCCTGTTCTGGGAAATGCACGTGGGCGGCGCCGCGCTGGACGGCTTCCTCGTGCTGACGCTGCCGTTTGCGCTGCTGGCGCTGCTGCGCACACGCTCGCCGTGGCGCTTCGCCGCGGGCCTGGGCGTCGCGCTGCTGGCGGCTTATGCCTGCCTGACGACGTTCTCGCGCGGCGTCTACCTGGCGCTGCCGCTGGCGCTCGTCCCGATGGTGCTGCTGGCCGACGCGCAGCGCCGCCGCGCGGCGGGCTCGGGGCCGGAGAGCAGCCACATCGACAGCACGCTGGGCGCCGTCGACGAGCCGCTGCCGAGGCTGGCCAAGCTGGGCGCGCTGGCCATGGCCGGCGCCTTCGCGCTGGCGGCGGCGCTGGTGTTCGGCGGCGGCGGCTACCGCGGGCTGCTGGCGCTGTTCTTCGTCATGGTCATCCTGCTGACCATGCCCGCCAGTCTGTGGTTGCCCGGCTTCGGCCAGCGCCTGACGGCGGTGCTGATGGGCGGCCTGCTGGCGCTGCTGCTGGGGGCGCTCAGCTGGGCGCTGTCCATGGCCGTGCCCAAGGCGGCCTATGTGCTCAACGTCGTCGCACTGCTGTGCTGCGCGGCACTGCGCTGGAAGGACCAACCCGGCCAGGCCCGGCCGTTGTACGTGCTGATGGTGACGACCAGCTGGTTCTGGCTGCTGTCCACGATGGTCATCGTGGCGGATTACTGGGGCGGCACCGCCGGCCGCTGGACGGCGCTGGCCGCCGGCCTGACGCTGGGCGGCCTGTGGGCCGCGATGCTGCTGCAGCCCCGGCTGTGGCCCTTGCAGGGGGCCGCCAGTGCCGGCAAGGCCGGCTGGCGCAAGCGCGCGCTGCTGGTGGCGGGGCTGCTGCTGGTGATGTCCATCGTGGCCGCGTTAGGCGGCGGCGCCTACCTGCGCGACCGCGTGGCCACGTGGAAGGAAGACGGCCAGACCCGCCTGAGCCATTGGCGCGAGGGCCTGCGGCTGCTGCACGGCCCGCAGCAGTGGCTGCTGGGCAAGGGCGCGGGCCGCTTCGTCAGCAGCAATCTGTACGAAGGTCCGCCGGACTCGCAGATCGGCGACTACCGGCTGCGCACCGATGAGACCGAGGCCTTCCTCGCGCTGACGGGCGGCAAGCATGTGCTGGGCTATGGCGAGCAGTTCCGCCTCAGCCAGCGCATCGCGACGCCAGCGCCGGGCCCCATCAGCATCACGCTGGTGAGCCGCACGGCCACCGGCGCGGCGCTGTCGCTGCAGGTCTGCGAGAAGAACCTGATCTACATGGAGAGCTGCACGGACCTTGAGGCCCACCTCCAGCCCTACCGGGCCGAAGGCGCCGCCGCCGACGCCCCGAGCGGATGGCAGACCCATCAACTGAAGCTGGGCGCCGTGGGTGCGATGGGCGGCGACTGGTGGGCGCCGCGCTTCGTCACGTTCTCGATGGCGCTGGCCTCCAACGGGGCGCGCGTGGACATCGCGCGCATTGCGTTGCAGGACTCGCAGGGCCGCCCGCTGCTTGTCAACGGCGACTTCAACCGCGAGATGGCGCACTGGTTCTTCTCCAGCGATCGCTACCACATGCCCTGGCACATGAAGAACGCGGCGCTGCACGTGCTGTTCGAGCAGGGTCTGCTGGGCCTGGCCCTGATGGGCTCGGCGTTCGTGCTGGTGCTGGTGCGGCTGAGCTTCGGCCGCGGGCGCGACCATCCGCTGGCGCCAGCCATCGTCGCCGCGCTGATCGGCTTTGCGACGGTGGGCGCGTTCGACAGCCTGCTGGACGTGCCGCGCGTGGGGCTGATCTTCTTCACGCTGCTGCTGCTGGGGCTGGGATTGCGGGCGCTGCCCGGTGAAGGCGTCGCCCGAGTGGCATGATGCGCGCCCCATGTCCAGCGCCCCACCGTCCGCCGGCCTCAACCCGGCCCAGCTCGCCGCCGTCCACCACCTGACGGGCCCCTGCCTCGTCATCGCCGGCGCGGGCTCGGGCAAGACCAAGGTCATCACGACCAAGATCTGGCAGTTGCTGCACTCGGGCTACCGCGCCAACCAGATCGCCGCCATCACGTTCACCAACAAGGCCGCGCAGGAAATGCGCGAGCGCGCCCAGCATCTGGTGGGCAAGAAGGCCGCCAAGGACCTGGCGATCTCCACCTTCCACAGCCTGGGCGTGCGCCTGCTGCGCGAGGAAGGCACGCGGCTGGGGCTGAAGGAGCAGTTCTCCATCCTGGACAGCGACGACGTGCTGAACGTGCTGAAGGATGCCGGCGGCACGACCGACGCGAAGCAGGCCCAGCGCTGGCAATGGACGATCTCGCTGTGGAAGAACAACGGCATCGGCCCGTTGCAGGCCGCGCAGATCGCCGCGGACGACGATGAGCGCGCCGCTGCGGCCGTCATGGTGCGCTACCAGGAGCGGCTGGCCGCCTACCAGGCCGTCGACTTCGACGACCTCATCACGCTGCCGCTGAAGCTGCTGACCACCGACGCCGAGGCCCGCGAGAAGTGGCAGAACAAGCTGCGCTACGTGCTGGTGGACGAGTACCAGGACACCAACGCGGTGCAGTACGAGCTGTTGAAGGCGCTGGTGGGCGAGCGCGGCATGTTCACGGCCGTGGGCGATGACGACCAGTCCATCTACGGCTGGCGCGGCGCGACCATCGAGAACCTCAAGAAGCTGCCCACCGACTACCCGGCGCTGAAGGTCATCCCGCTGGAGCAGAACTACCGCTCCACCGGCGCCATCCTGCGCGCGGCCAACAACGTCATCGCGCTGAACCCCAAGCTGTTCCAGAAGAAGCTGTGGAGCGAGTACGGCGACGGCGAGCCCATCGCGCTGCTGGAGGCCGACGGCGAAGAGCACGAGGCTGAGCGCGCCGTCGCCCGCATCCAGCAGTTGCGCGCCGACGGCAAGGGCCCGAACTTCAAGGACTTCGCCATCCTGTACCGCGCCAACCACCAGGCGCGCGTGTTCGAGCAGGCGCTGCGCCGCGCGCAGATCCCCTACAAGGTGTCGGGCGGCCAGAGCTTCTTCGACAAGGCCGAGATCAAGGACCTGTGCGCCTGGCTGCGCCTGCTGGTGAACCAGGACGACGACCCCGCCTTCCTGCGCGCCGTGACGACGCCCAAGCGCGGCATCGGCCACACGACGCTGGGCGCCCTGGGCACGTTCTCGGCGCAGTGGAAGTGCAGCATGTTCGAGGCGCTGTTCTCCGAGAGCCTGGCCACCGCCGTCACCAAGCGCGGCCTGGACAGCCTGCACGAGTTCGGCCGCTACGTGAACGAGCTGCAATACAAGGCCAAGCACACCGAAGGCCACACCGCCGCGCACACGATGCTGATGGAGTGGCTCAAGGAGATCGGCTACGAGGCCCACCTCATCGACAGCGAAGAGAACGAGAAGGTGGCCCAGGCCCGCTGGGGCAATGTGCTGGACTTCGTCGACTGGGTGGCCAAACGCTGCGGCGGCCAGCAGAGCGAGGAAGGCGGCGTCAGCTTCACCGAGCCCAAGCAGAGCGTGCTGGACGTGGCACAGACCATCTCCGTCATCCTGTCGCTGGCCGAGCGGGGCGATGAGCAGGATCAGGTCACGCTGACCACGCTGCACGCCTCCAAGGGGCTGGAGTGGCCGCACGTGGTGCTGGCCGGCGTCAACGAGGGCCTGCTACCGTTCAAGCGCGAGGAGGCCGAGCTGACGCCCGAGGCGCTGCAGGAGGAGCGCCGCCTCATGTACGTGGGCATCACGCGGGCCCGCACGACGCTGGCCGTCTCCACGTTGCGCCGACGCAAGAAGGGCCGCGACACGGTCGTGGGCATTCCCAGCCGCTTCCTCGCCGAGATGAAGCTCAACGAAGGCGGCACCCGCGAGGATCCGCGCGAGAAGCTAAAACGGATGCGGGACGAATTGGCCGCCAAAGCGGCCGCGCGTGTCGATCCGACGACAGGCTGAATCGCCCATTCGAGGGGGCACCCCTCAAGCGCGTGAAGTCTTCACACCCCGGCCACGCTAGGCTGGGAACAATGCGCTCCAGCCCTTTCCCTTACCGGTGAGCCCCGCATCATGAAAGCCTTGGTCATAGCAGCTGCCTTCGCCGCCCTGAGCGCCACGGCCTTCGCCGGCGCGACCCGTGAGGCCCAGGCAAAAAGCGACACTGCGGTCACCGTCATCGCCGACGCGGGCCGGCTGTCCTCCACCGGGTTGACCGCGCTGCACGACGGCAGCCCCTGGGCCGGCGCCAGCCCCACGCCCGCCACCGGCGGCGATTTCGACACGCTGACCAGCCAGATCGAACCCGGCCACCTGCTCGTCGCGCTGTGTGTGCTGGGCTTCGCGCTGTCGCGCCCGCTGGGCCGGCTGCTGCGCCGCCACGAACAGCAACGCCGCGCCAGCGCGCTGGCCAGCACGCTGCCGCGCCGCTGATCGCGAATCAGATCGCCAGCGGGTCCACGTCGACCGCCCACCTCAGCACGGCCCGGAATTCGGGCCGTTCGCGTTTCAGCGCGATCAGCGCCGGCACCCAGGCGCGCAGAAAGGCCTGCAGCCGCCCGCGCTGGCCAGCCTCCACCAGCATCTGCATGCGCTCCACGTCCGCCACGCGCGCCACCGCGTGCGGCACGGGCGGGTAGATCAGCACGCCGTCGCCCTGCAGCAGGGCTGCTGCGGCGTCCAGGAAGGCCTTGGCGGCCTCCGCCGTGCGGGCCTCGGCGCGCAGCAGTGCCAGGTGCGAGAACGGCGGCAGGCTGGCCGAGCGGCGCTCGTCGAGCTGGGTCCTGGCGAAGCGCACGTAGTCGTGCCGCGCCAGCGCCTGGTACAGCGCATGCTCGCGATGCCAGGTCTGGACCCACATCTCGCTGGGCGATTCCCCCGCGGCATCGCGCCCGGCGCGGCCGCCGGCCTGCATCAGCAGCGCGAACAGCCGCTCGGGCGCGCGGAAGTCGCTGCTGAACAGCGCGCCGTCGGGGTTCACCGCGGCAACGAAGCGGATGCGCCGGAAGTCGTGGCCCTTGGTGATCATCTGCGTGCCGACGAGGATGTCGACCTCGCCGTCGTGCACGGCCTGCAGCTGCGCCTCCAGCTCGCCCTTGCGGCGCGTGGAGTCGGCATCGATGCGCAGCACGCGCGCGCCGGGCAGCGCCTCGGCGAGCTGCTCCTCCAGCCGCTCGGTGCCGCGGCCTATGGGCGCGATGTCGTGATTGCCGCAGTTGGGGCAGGCGCTGGGCACGCGCTCGGTGAAGCCGCAGTGGTGGCAGCGCAGCGTGCGGTCGCGCTTGTGGAACACGCGCCAGGCGCTGCAGTGCGGGCAGTCGCTCTTCCACTGGCATTCGCCGCAGTGCAGCACGGGCGCGTAGCCGCGGCGGTTCAGGAACACGAGGCTTTGCTCGCCGCGCGCCAGCCGTGCCTTCAACTCGGCCAGCAGCGGCGCGGTCAACGCCGTCGTCACGCCGGCCGTGGCGGGCAGCGCCTTCATGTCGAACAGCTTCACGCGCGGCAGCGCGCCGCCGCCGATGCGGGCGGCCAGCGTCAGCCGGTCGTAGCGGCCCGACTCGGCGTGCTGCCAGCTTTCCAGCGACGGCGTCGCCGAGCCCAGCACGACGGGGATCTTCAGGTCGTGAGCGCGCCAGACGGCCAGGTCGCGCGCGGAGTAGCGGGCGCCGTCCTGCTGCTTGTAGGACGGGTCGTGCTCCTCGTCCACGACGATGAGCCCCAGGTCGGGCAGCGACGCGAACACCGCCAGCCGCGTGCCCAACACCAGGCGCGCCCGCCCCAGGTGGGCGGCCAGCCAGTTCTGCAGCCGCTGCGCCGGCGTCAGCGCGCTGTGCAGCGACACGATGGCCAGCGGCTGCGGCAGCAACGCCGCGAAGCGCTCCGTGAAGCGCGCCTCCAGCTGCGGCGTCAGGTTGATCTCGGGCACCAGCACCAGCACCTGGCGGCCAGCCGCCAGCGCGGCCTCGGCGGCGCGCAGGTAGACCTCGGTCTTGCCGCTGCCGGTCACGCCGAACAGCAGCTGCGGCCGCGGCGCCGCGCTGGCCAGCTGCGCCTCGATGCGGGCGACGGCCTCGGCCTGCTCGGGCGCCAGCTCGGGCTTGACCGGTGGCGACGCAGCGGCCCCCGCCTTCTTCTTCTCCAGCTTGCGCAGCCGCGCGGCCAGCTGCTCGGGAGACAGCTCGCGCAACTGCGGCGGCAGCACGGCGCTCGCCAGCTCGCCGACGCTGCGCTGGTAGTAGCCGGCGGCGAAGTCCAGCAGCCGGCACCAGTCCGCCGCCAACGGCGGCAGCGCGTCGAACACGGCCGCTACGGGGCGAAGCGCGGCCTCGGGCGCCCCCTGCGCCTCGCCGGGCCAGACGACGCCCAGCAACTCGCGCTTGCCCAGCGGTACCCGCACCAGCGAGCCGGAGGCGAGCGCCTGCTCACTCGCATAGTCAAGCGGCGCGTTGAGGCCACTGTGCTGCGGCGCGTCCACGGCCACACGCACGACGACACCACCCGCCATCTCAGCCACGTCCAGCTCCGTGCATTTTGTGAAGCAGCGGTTCAGGAAACTCTGCCAAGTTCATGATTTGCAAGGCTTCTCGGGTTGCCCACAATTTCTGTGGATAAGTTTGTGAGCAATTGGGCCGGAGCGGCCGCTGGCCGCCCTGGCGCCGAGCGCCATGCCCAAGCCTGGCACCTCGCCCCGTTTTGCAGCATTCCTTGCAAATCAATCACTTAGCGGCGCACCGGGAAAACGCTTATTTGCGCCGCACCAATCTTCAACGCGCCGCGTCGCCCCCTATTTTTTGGGGATAACTCGCGGGGCAAATGCAGAAGTGATGCCGGTTCAAGCCGCTGCACGCAGCCGGCGCGAGTGGCTGTGGACCTCGTCCACGAGGGCCGTGACGCTGTCCGGCGGTGTGAACTGGCTGATGCCGTGGCCCAGGTTGAAGATGTGGCCACTGCCGGCCGCCGGTCGGCCGAAGCTGTCCAGCACGGCGCGGGCCTGGGCGCGCACGGCGTCGGGCGGGGCGAACAACACGTTGGGGTCGAGGTTGCCCTGCAGTGCGACGCGATCGCCCACGCGGGCGCGGGCGGTGCCCAGGTTCATCGTCCAGTCCAGCCCCACGACGTCGGCGCCGGCATCGGCGATCTCGTCCAGCCACAGCCCGCCGCCCTTGGTGAACAGGATGCGCGGGATGCGAACGCCCTCATGCTCGGTCTTCACCGCGGCCAGCACCTGGCGCGAGTAGGCCAGGCTGAACTGCTGGAAGGCGCCGTCCGCGAGCACGCCGCCCCAGGAATCGAACACCATGACGGCCTGGGCGCCGGCTTCGATCTGCGCGTTCAAGTACGCGGCGACCGCACGGGCGTTGATGTCCAGGATGCGGTGCATCAGGTCGGGGCGCGCGTACATCAGGCTCTTGACGAGCCGGTAGTCGTCGGAGCCGCCGCCTTCCACCATGTAGCAGGCCAGCGTCCACGGGCTGCCGGAGAAGCCGATCAGCGGCACGCGGCCGTTCAGCGCGCGGCGGATGGACGTGACCGCGTCGAACACGTAGCGCAGCTTGTCCAGGTCGGGCACGTCCAGCGCCGCGACGGCGGCCTCGTCGCGCACGACCTTCGCGAACTTCGGCCCCTCGCCCTGCTGGAACGACAGGCCCAGGCCCATCGCGTCGGGCACGGTCAGGATGTCGCTGAACAGGATGGCCGCGTCGAGCGGGAAGCGTTCCAGCGGCTGCAGCGTGACCTCGGTGGCGAAGTCCGTGTTCGTCGCCAGCCCCATGAAGCTGCCGGCCTTCTCGCGCGTGGCGCGGTACTCGGGCAGGTAGCGGCCTGCCTGGCGCATCAGCCAGATGGGCGTGTGCTCGGTGGGCTGGCGCAGGCAGGCGCGCAGGAAGGTGTCGTTTTGCAGGGGGGCGAACATCGCCGGATTATCGGCGGCGCGCCCAGGCCGCCGTCTGATTCACAGCAAGGCGAGGCTTTGTCGACCCACCCAGCTTTCACCTGGCGGCAGCTCGATGGGGCGGCCGATGTTGGCGGCCTCCAGGCAAAGCATTTCGCTCCAGCCGTCGGGCGGCATGTCGGCCAGCTTGGCGCAGCGATCCGGGCCGGGGTTCCACACGACTGCGTCGTCGAAACCCTGGTGGGTGAACACCACCTGGCGCCGCTCCTCGGTCACGACGAGCGGCCGCTCCTTCACGCCGAAGTAGATGCGGTCCAGGTCCAGCACGCCCTTCTCGCCGGTCAGCAGCAGGTCCATGCGCTGCAGCGCCTCCGCCTGCTTGACGCTGTCGAAATAGCGCAGGCCCGAGAGCCCCTCGACACTGACCGCATCCAGGTCCGCCACGCGCAGATAGGTGTGCAGCGCCGTGGTGAACTGCAACGGCGCGTCGCCGAGGTTCTCGCAGGCGAGTTCGATGTCGATGCTGCGGCCGCCGACGCGCACGCTCAGCTCAAGCTCGAAGGCGTGAGGCCAGTGGGCGCGTGTCGCATCGCTGTCGCGCAGGCGCAGCACGACCAGCGCGTCGTCCCGGCCCTGCTCCTGGCTGACCAGCTCCCACGGCAGCGTGCGCGCGAAACCGTGCTTGGGCAGCGGCCCGCGCTCCGCGAACTGCGGGAAGCACACCGGCACGCCGCCACGGATGGCGCGGCCGGGAACGAACTCACTGCGCGGAGACAGGTAGAGCTGCTCGGGGGCGCCCGCCGGCCGCCATGACAGCAGATGGCCGCCATGCAGGCTCAGGGTCGCGCGAGCGCCGTCCGGCGCGGTGAGTTCGATGGTGCTCATGCTCAGGGCTTGCCGTAGTTCGGCGAGCGGGGTCCGTAGAGCAGGCCATTTTGCCGTCCGGCCACGAGCAGGCGCTGGCTGGCGATGCCGGCCATCGGATGGCTGCGGTCGGTGGACGCCGAGATGATCTGGTCCACCACCGCCTTCACCAGCATGCCGATGAGGCCGCCCTGGCTGTTGTTGTTCTGCTCGGCGCTGGACGCGCTGGCGCTGCCTTCCCACAGCAGCTTGCCGTTGCGCAGGTCGACGAGGCGGGCCTCCAGCGTGACGGCGGTCTCGCTGTTGACGACCTTGTAGACCGAGCCGTAACGCGTGACCTTCACGTACAGGCCGGCATCGGCGCCGAAGATCTCGCGCAGCTTGGCCACAGGGATCTGCTGCGCGTCGTCCGGCGTGTGCATGCCGTTGCTCTTGAGCGTCTCGTCGACGAGCGACACCGGCAGCACGTAGTAGCCGGACTCGGCCAGCGGCTCAGTCAGTTGCGCCATCACGCTGGGCGTGGCCTGCACCTCGGGCGTGCCGTTGATGGGCGGCAGCACGAGGATGGACGCGGGCTTGGCCTCCTTGTAGGCCGTGTAGTCGTAAGGCGCGGGCGGCGTGGCGCAGCCTTGCAGCACGAGCAGCGCAGCGCTGCCCGCGAACAGCCAGGCACAGCGCTGGGCGCGCTGGATCAGAGCTTTCATCTGGTGATCTCCCTCAGGTCTTGGATTGGCTGGCGGCAGGCGCCGGCGCGGCGGCCGAGCTCTTGCCGGCCTCCTTCTTGGTCTTCAGCAGGAAGTCCACGTACGCGGCGGACTCGGGGAACTGCGCGCGCTCGGCCTCCAGGTGCCGCTGCGCGGCCACGTCGTCGCCCGTCTTGGCGTACAGCAGCGCCAGGTGCGCGCGCATGCCGGGAGGGTTGGCTTCGTTGGCCACCTTGTTCTTCTCGATCTGGGCTTCAAGCGCGGCGATCTGCGCGCCGGGCTCGGCCCCGTTGGTCTTCAGGTGCTGGTAGAGCGCATTCTGGTAGCCCGCCCATTGGTACAGCGGCTTCGGACCCGGCTGGGCACAACCGACGAGCGCCAGCACCGCGACGAGCGCCGACATCTTCTTCATCATGGCGGGGCTCCTCAGCGGACAGGTTTCCAGGCGCCGCTGTCGACGCCGGCGGTCAGCGCATTGACGGCTTCGCGGATGGCCAGGTCGAGCACCTTGCCGTTCAGCGTCGCGTCGTAGCTGGCGGTGCTGCCAAAGCCCAGCACCTCGCGCTCGGACAGGCTGTACTCGCCCGCGCCCTGCACCGAGTAGACGACCTCGGACGTGGCCGGGTTGACGATGTTCAACGTCACCTTGGCATAGGCCACCTGCGACTTGCCGCGGCCCAGCAGGCCGAACAGCTGTTTATCGCCGACGTCCTTGCGGCCGAACTCGCTGACCGCGCCGGTCACGAGGTAGTCGGCGCCCTTGATGGTCTGCGCATTGCCCTTGAACTGGGCTTCTTGCTTGGACTCTTCGAGGTTGTCACGGTCCAGCACGCTGAAGCGGTTGGTCTGCTGCAGGTGCGAGACCAGGATGGTGCGGCTCTGCGCGCCCAGGCGGTCGATGCCGTCCGAGAAGATGCCGCGCTGGTAGCTGCTGCGGTTGTCGAACTTGCCGACGGCGATGGGCGCACGGACGCCCTGGTAGGCCGGCGCCGTGGCGGCGGCCACCTTGGGCACTTCGAGCGAGCGGGATTGCTCGGTCGTCGCGCAGCCGGCAAGCGCCGTGCCGAGGGCCATCACGGCCAGCATGCCTGTGGCGTTCTTCGGGTTCTTCATGGGTTCCTCCCTGGTTTGAAGCGGCGCGAGTGTAGCCACGCGGCGCGGGCGCCCGCCCCGTCACAACGTGCAGAAGTTGGAGTTGCGCGTCCAAAAGACAAAGGGCGATGAGATGGCTCTCATCGCCCTGGCCGGTCACGGGGACCGTGCGATTACTTCTTGAGGAACTTGCGCAGCGCGGCGATCTGGGCCGCCTGGATGGCCAGCTCGCTCTGGGCCTTGGCGAGGTCGATCTCGCTCTTGGCGTTCTTCAGCGCTTCCTCGGCCAGCTTCTTGGCTTCGGCGGCCTTGGCCTCGTCGAGGTCCTTGCCGCGGATGGCGGTGTCGGCCAGCACGGTCACGCGGTTGGGTTGCACTTCAAGGATGCCGCCGGCGACGAAGACGAACTCTTCGCTGCCATCGGTACGCTCGATGCGCACGGCGCCCGGCTTGATGCGGGTGATCAGCGGCGTGTGCTTCGGCAGGATGCCGAGCTCGCCACCTTCGCCCGGCAGGGCGACGAACTTGGCCTCGCCGGAGAAGATCTGCTCTTCGGCGGAGACCACGTCGACGTGGAGGGTTGCCATGTTCAATCTTCCTTAGCGAATGTTGAAGAAGGAGATCCGGGAGACGGGGCGCTGAGCACCCCGGTCAACCTCACTGGATCTTCTTGGCCTTCTCAAACGCCTCGTCGATCGTGCCGACCATGTAGAAGGCCTGCTCGGGCAGCGAGTCGCACTCGCCGTTGACGATCATCTTGAAACCGCGGATGGTTTCCTTCAACGGCACGTACTTGCCCGGGGTGCCCGTGAACACTTCGGCGACGTGGAAGGGCTGCGACAGGAAACGCTGGATCTTGCGGGCGCGAGCCACGGCCAGCTTGTCTTCCGGAGACAGTTCGTCCATGCCCAGAATCGCGATGATGTCGCGCAGTTCCTTGTAGCGCTGCAGCACGGCCTGGACCGAACGGGTCGTCGAGTAGTGCTCTTCGCCGACCACGTTCGGGTCGATCTGGCGCGACGTGGAGTCCAGCGGATCGACCGCGGGGTAGATACCCAGCGCGGCGATGTCACGCGACAGCACGACGGTGGCGTCCAGGTGGGCGAAGGTGGTGGCAGGCGACGGGTCGGTCAGGTCGTCCGCCGGCACGTACACGGCCTGGATGGACGTGATCGAGCCGACCTTGGTCGACGTGATGCGCTCCTGCAGACGGCCCATTTCTTCGGCCAGCGTCGGCTGGTAGCCCACGGCGGAAGGCATGCGGCCCAGCAGGGCGGACACTTCGGTACCGGCCAGCGTGTAGCGGTAGATGTTGTCCACGAAGAACAGCACGTCACGGCCTTCGTCGCGGAACGACTCGGCGATGGTCAGGCCGGTCAGGGCGACGCGCAGACGGTTGCCCGGGGGCTCGTTCATCTGGCCGTAGACCATGGCGACCTTCGAGTCTTCCAGCTTGTCCTGGACGACCACGTTGGAGTCCGACATCTCGTGATAGAAGTCGTTGCCCTCACGGGTGCGCTCACCCACGCCGGCGAACACGGACAGACCCGAGTGCGCCTTGGCGATGTTGTTGATGAGCTCCATCATGTTCACGGTCTTGCCGACGCCGGCGCCACCGAACAGACCCACCTTGCCGCCCTTGGCGAACGGGCAGATCAGGTCGATCACCTTGATGCCGGTTTCCAGCAGGTCCTGCGACGGGCTCAGCTCGTCGTAGGCCGGCGCAGCGCGGTGGATGGAGGCGGTCAGCTCGGAAGAGACCGGGCCGCGCTCGTCGATGGGGTTGCCCAGCACGTCCATGATGCGGCCCAGCGTGGCCTTGCCCACCGGCACCTTGATGGTGTCGCCGGTGTTGTAGACCTGGGTGCCACGGCGCAGGCCGTCGGACGAACCCAGCGCAATGGTGCGGACCACGCCGTCGCCCAGCTGCTGCTGGACTTCCAGCGTCAGCGCCGAGCCTTCCATCTTCAGGGCGTCGTAGACCTTGGGCATCTGGTCGCGGGGGAATTCCACGTCCACGACGGCGCCGATGCACTGAACGATCTTGCCTTGGGCTTGAGTGTTAGCCATTTGTGCGTTCCTTCAATTCAATTCTTTGCGTTCGGGCCGATCAGCCCACCGCGGCGGCGCCGCTGACGATCTCGGACAACTCTTTGGTGATCGCGGCCTGGCGGGTCTTGTTGTAGACCAGCTTGAGCTCACCGATCAGCGTGCCGGCGTTGTCGGTCGCGGCCTTCATGGCCACCATGCGGGCGGACTGCTCGCTGGCCATGTTCTCGGCGACGGCCTGGAAGACCAGCGCTTCCGAGTAGCGCACCAGCAACTCGTCGATGACGGTGGCGGCGTCGGGCTCGTACAGGTAGTCCCACGAGTGGCCTGCCTTGTCGGTCGCCAGATCCTCGGCCTTCAGCGGCAACAGCTGCTGCACCTGCACCTCTTGCTTCATCGTGTTGATGAACTGCGTGTAGCAGAGGTAGACGGCGGACAGCTCGCCCTTGGCGTACGCGTCGAGCAGCACCTTGACGGGGCCGATCAGCGCCTCAATGTGCGGCTGGTCGCCCAGCTGCGTGGCGTGAGCCACGACCTTGGCGCCGATGCGGTTCATGAAGCCCAGACCCTTGCCGCCGATGGCGACGACCTCGGCCGACTGCCCCGCGGCTTCCAGCTCCTTGAGCTTGCCGGTGGCCGCGCGCAGCAGGTTGGTGTTGAGGCCACCGCACAGGCCCTTGTCGGTCGTGACGACAACCATGCCAACCTTCTTCGCGCCGTCGTTCTTCACGAGGAAGGGATGGCGATATTCGGGGTTGGCCTTCGCCAGCGAGCCGGCGATGTTGCCGATCTTCTCGGCATAGGGACGGGCCGCGCGCATCCGGTCCTGCGCCTTGCGCATCTTGGACGCGGCGACCATCTCCATCGCCTTGGTGATCTTCTTGGTGTTCTCGACCGACTTGATCTTGCCGCGGATTTCTTTGCTTGAAGCCATTCGAACTCCTGGTCAGTGCGGGGCAGGTTTTGAGGCGAGCCCCGCGGTCCTTGGCTTTAGGCGAACGACTTCTTGAAGGAAGTGATCGCGGCGTTCAGTTCGGCTTCGGCATCCTTGTCCATCGCCTTGTCGCTCTCCAGCTTGGCGAGCAGCGCGGCATGGCTGGTCTTCAGGAACTGGTGCAGGCCGTGTTCGAAGGACAGGACCTTCTTCACGTCGATGCTGTCCATGAAGCCCTTGTTGGCGGCGTACAGCGAGGCGGCCATCAGCGAGATGGGCAGCGGCGAGTACTGGGCCTGCTTCAGCAGTTCCGTCACGCGGGCACCGCGGTCCAGCTGCTTGCGGGTGGCTTCGTCCAGGTCGGAGGCGAACTGCGCGAACGCGGCCAGCTCACGGTACTGGGCCAGGTCGGTACGGATACCGCCGGACAGCGACTTGATCAGCTTGGTCTGGGCAGCACCACCGACGCGCGACACCGAGATACCGGCGTTGATGGCGGGGCGGATACCGGCGTTGAACAGGTTGGTTTCCAGGAAGATCTGGCCGTCGGTGATCGAGATCACGTTGGTCGGCACGAACGCAGACACGTCACCGGCTTGCGTTTCGATGATCGGCAGGGCCGTCAGCGAACCGGTCTTGCCCTTGACTTCACCCTTGGTGAAGGCTTCGACGTAGTCGGCGTTCACGCGGGCGGCACGCTCCAGCAGGCGGCTGTGGAGATAGAACACGTCGCCAGGGAAGGCTTCGCGGCCCGGCGGGCGGCGCAGCAGCAGCGAGACCTGGCGGTAGGCCACGGCCTGCTTGGACAGGTCGTCGTAGACGATCAGGGCGTCCTGGCCGCGGTCGCGGAAGTACTCGCCCATCGTGCAGCCGGAGTAGGCCGACACGTACTGCATGGCAGCCGATTCCGAAGCGGACGCGGCGACGACGATCGTGTACTCCATCGCGCCGGCCTGCTCGAGAGCGCGCACGACGTTCTTGATGGACGACGCCTTCTGGCCGATGGCGACGTACACGCAGGTCATGTTCTGACCCTTCTGGTTGATGATCGCGTCGATGGCGACAGCGGTCTTACCAGTCTGGCGGTCACCAATGATCAGCTCGCGCTGACCACGGCCGACGGGCACCATGGAGTCGATGGACTTCAGGCCGGTCTGGACGGGTTGGTCCACCGACTTACGGGCGATCACGCCCGGAGCCACCTTCTCGATGACGTCCGTCATCTTGGCGTTGATCGGGCCCTTGCCGTCGATCGGCTGACCCAGCGCGTTCACGACGCGGCCGATCAGTTCGGGGCCGACCGGCACTTCCAGGATGCGGCCCGTGCACTTGACGGTGTCGCCTTCCGAGACGTGCTCGTAGGCACCCAGAATCACGGCGCCGACGGAGTCGCGCTCGAGGTTCAGGGCCAGACCGAAGGTCTGCGTGCCGTCGGCGGCCGGCGGGAATTCGAGCATTTCGCCCTGCATCACATCGGACAGGCCGTGGACGCGGACGATGCCGTCGGAAACGGACACGACGGTGCCCTGGTTGCGGATGTCCGTGCTGCCACCAAGACCCTCGATGCGGCTCTTGATCAGTTCGGAAATTTCAGCGGGATTCAGTTGCATGCTTGGTCTCCCAGTTGGCCGTTCCGTCGCCGGATCAAGGGCGGGGTCAGACGCGGGGTAAATCGGAATGTCTTGTGGCGTGGCTCAGGCTGCGGATCAGGCAGTCAGCGCGACCTTCATGCGCTCCAGCCGGGCCTTGACGGAGGTGTCCAGCACCTCATCGCCGACGACGACGCGAACGCCGCCGATCAGGCCGGGCTCCAACTGCACATGGGCGTCGAGCTTGCGGCCGAAGCGTTGCTCCAGCGTGGCCTTGAGCTCGGCGAGCTGCGCGTCGCTGATCTCGTAGGCGCTGTAGATCTGCGCATCGGACACGCCGGAAGCGGCGTTGGCCAGCACGTGGTACTGGGCGACGATCTCGGGCAGCGCGGCCAGGCGGCCGTTGTCGACGACGGTCTGCAGGAAGTTCTGCACGCCCGCGGCCAGCGTCTGCTTGGCGGCCGCGGTCATGACCGCGACGACCTGCTCGGCTTGTGCCTTGGGGTGATCGGCGAACTGGCGCAGATCGGCGTCCTGCGCCACCTGGGCCAGCGCGTCGAGCTGCTGGCCCCAAGCGGTCAGGTCTTGCGACTTGGCGACCTGGAACAGCGCTTCAGCGTAGGGGCGGGCGATGGTGGCGATCTCGGCCATTTACAGCTCCGTCTTCAGGCGAGCCAGCAACTCGGCGTGGACGCCGGCGTTGACTTCCTTCTGCAGGATCTGCTCGGCGCCCTTGACGGCCAGCGCAGCAACCTGCTCGCGCAGGGCTTCGCGAGCGCGGGAAACCTGCTGCTCGGCATCGGCCTTGGCGGCGGCCAGGATCTTGGCGCCTTCTTCTTCGGCGCGGCCCTTGGCGGCGTCGACGATGGCGGCGGCACGCTTTTCGGCGTCCGAGATCAGCTTGCCGGACTCAGCCTTGGTGGCGGCCAGTTCCTTGGCGATCTGCGCTTCGGCGCCGGCCAGTTCGGCCTTGGCCTTGTCGGCAGCGGACAGGCCAGCAGCGATCTTCGCGGCACGCTCGTCGAGCGCCTTGATGATCGGCGGCCACACATACTTCATCGTGAACCCGACCAGGATCAGGAACACGATCATCTGAACGATGAGCGACGCGTTAATAAACACGGTGGTGCCTCACAAAGTTTCGAGTGCTTGAAGCCGCCCCCAGGAGTCCGAGGGCGGGGCGGCAACGTCGAATTACTTGGCGGCGATTTGCGCCAGCTGGCCCAGGAACGGGTTGGCGGTGGCGAACCACAGGGCGATACCGGTGCCGATGATGAACGCGGCGTCGATCAGGCCGGCCAGCAGGAACATCTTGGTTTGCAGTTCGTTCATCAGCTCGGGCTGACGAGCGGCGGACTCGAGGTACTTGCTGCCCATGATGCCGATACCGATACAAGCACCGAAGGCGCCCAGACCAATGATCAGACCAGCGGCGAGAGCAACAAAGCTAATGACTTCCACGATGACTCCTTAGAGGGATAGAGAGAGAAACGGTTGAGAAAAGGAACTGCTTGGGTTGTTTGCGCCGCTCAGTGCGCGTCGTGGGCCTGACCGATGTAGACCAGCGTCAGCATCATGAAGACGAAGGCCTGCAACGTGATGATCAGGATGTGGAAGATGGCCCACACCGAACCCGCGATGATGTGGCCGATCGCCAGGCCGATGCCGGTCGCCGAGAGGCTCCAGGCACCGCCCATCAGGGCAATCAGCATGAAGATCAGTTCGCCCGCGTACATGTTGCCGAACAGCCGCATGCCGTGGGAGACGGTCTTGGCGACGAACTCGATGAGCTGCATCGCGAGGTTGACCGGGTACAGATAGACCTTGTCGCCGAACGGCGCCGCGACGAGTTCGTGAGCCCAGCCGCCCGCACCCTTGATCTTGACGTTGTAGATCAGGCAGGTGATCAGCACGCCGACGGACAGGCCCATGGTCATGGACAGGTCGGCGGTGGGCACGACGCGCAGGTAGGCGTGGTGGTCACCGGTGATGTGTTGCCAGGCCCAGGGCAGCAGGTCCACCGGCAGCAGGTCCATCGCGTTCATCAGGAAGATCCAGACGAACACCGTCAGCGCCAGCGGCGCGACCAGCTTGCGGCTGTTGGCGTTGTGGACGATGCCCTTGGCCTGGTCGGCAACGATCTCGACGAGGATTTCGACGGCGGCTTGAAAACGACCCGGGACGCCCGATGTAGCGGACTTGGCCGCGCGCCACAGGAAGAAGCAACCCAGCACCCCCAGCAGCACGCTGAAGAAGATGGAGTCGAGATTGACGACGGAGAAGTCGACGATGCCCGACATCTTGCCGTTCTGCGCATGCTGCAGGTGGTGAATGATGTATTCACCAGCGCTCGGGGCGGCTGTTTCGTGGCCTTCTGCTGCCATGTTTCGTTCTGCCTCGTCAGTTCAATCTGCGGCCACGCCACGCAAGCGCGAGCCAGTTCACCTTGATGCACACCGCGAGGGTGACCAGCAGGGCTGGCCAGCTCAGGCCCGGCACCACCTTTGGCGCCAGCACCAGCATCGCGATGGATGCACCGATTTTCAAAAATTCCCAACCCATGAAGACAGCAGCCGCACCGACTGCCGAATCCAATCGCTTCGTCATGCCCCGCGCCAGCAGCATGTTCGGCAGCACCACCGCCGCAACGCCGTAGAGCGCCGAGACCATGGCCACGCCGGATGCCGTCCACAGCCGGATCACGGCCACGCACAGCAAGCCTGCCACCAGCTGCATCCCCAGCACACGCCAGGGCGACAGCATCGGCAACGCGGACTTCAGCGCCGCCGCCTGCTCCGGGCTCAGCGCCTTGACGGGCGGCTCCTCGTTGTCGTCGTCCCAGCCACCGGCCGCAGATGCGACGGGGGGCCAGGTCTTTCGGGGGCCGTTCTCGGTCATGGCGCCAGATCCTGGGGTGGGCGGCTCGACCTCTGCTTCAAATGAAGACTGCCAGGGGCCGATTGCACCGGGATGACGCACGGGGCGTCACCAACAAAGCCCCTCATTATATGTGACGAGTTACACCGGGGTAAACGTGCCCCCAGGTTCGCGCGGGATTCAGGCCCGCGTCAGTGTTGCAGGCAGGCCCGGCACGTCCACGCGCAGCTGCAGCACGGCACCGGCCAGCGGCTCGCGCGCCAGCTCGTCGGCGGGGCGCTTCTCGCGGGCTGTCGTGATGAAGAGCGTGCGCAGGTCGGCGCCGCCGAAGGTGGGCATGGTAGGACAGGTCACCGGCAGTGCCAGCCGCTGCACGATCTCGCCGGTCGGCGCAATGCGCACGAGGGCAGCGCCCTCGAACATCGCGGCCCAGTAGCAGCCCTCGGCATCCATCGCGGCACCATCGGGGCGGCCGCCATAGACCTCCGCCGCCCTGCGCGGCGGGAACTCGGCGAACACGCGCGGGTTGGCGAGCGCACCGGTCGCCGCGTCGAAGTCGGCCATGTAGACGCGGTGCGCCTTGGTGTCCGACCAGTGCACGCGTCGGCCGTCGGGACTCCAGGCCAGGCCGTTGGATGTTGTCAGACCGGGCACCTGCGCGGCGAACGCGCCGCTGTCGAAGCGGTACAGCGCCGCCTCGGGCTCGCGCGCATCGGAGATGCTGCCCACCCACAGCCGGCCAGCCGGGTCGACCTTGCCGTCGTTGAAGCGCAGCCGCACGGCGTCGTAGGGAGGGCCGGCCAGCAGCGCCTGCGCGCCGGTCGTCGTGTCCAGCGTCCACAGGCCGTCGCGCCGCGCCACCAGCAGGCCGCCGCTCGCGCGGGCGGCGATGCAACCGGGCTCGGCGTCCTGCGGCCACACGTCCGGCGCATCGGCACCGGCGCGCCAGCGCAGCACTTGGCGGCCGGGAATGTCGACCGCGTAGAGGACTTGTTCGGTGGGGTGCCAGAGCGGCGATTCGCCGAGCAGGCAGCGGTGGGCGCCAAGGGCTTGGATGTCTTGTAAGGCCATCCCGCCACTCTAGGCGGTTATCCGAAGTAACTCGGCCGGAAGCCGCCCAGTTCGGCCTTCAGGTAGTGCGCGCCGGGGATGGGGTTGAAGTAGAACGGCGGCACTTCGACGAAGCCCAGGCTTTCGTAGAGGCCGCGCGCGGCTTCCATGTCATCCAGCGTGTCCAGCAGCATGGACGAGTAGCCGGCCTCGGTGGCGCGATCCATCAGGTTCTGGGCCAGCAGCCGGCCCAGGCCGAAGCGGCGGAAGGCGGGGCGGACGAACAGCCGCTTCATCTCGCAGGCGTTGGGGTAGTCGGCGTCGGGCAGCGGGCGGAAGGCACCGCTGCCGGCGACGGCACCGTCCACCAGCGCCAGCAGCATCAGCCCGCCGGGCGGCGCGTAGGCGCCGGGCAGGCCGGCCAGTTCCTCGTCGAAGCCCTGGAAGTCCAGATCCACGGCCAGGCTGGCGGCGTAGTCGCGCAGGATCAGGCGGGTCTCCTGCCAGTCTTCTGGCGACGCGGGTGTGATGAGCTGGATGTCGGGGCCGGACATAGGCCGCGCAGTTTAGCCAGCGGTCTCAGCCGGCAAATCCCAAGACCACGCGTCGGGTCTTGGCTGACTTCTTCTCGATCTTGGTCACGATCACCGCACCGATCTCTGCGGTATTGCTCACATGCGTCCCCCCACAAGGCTGCAGATCGACGCCTTGCACTTCAAGCACGCGCACCCGCCCCAGCCCTCGCGGAGGCTGCACGCTCATCGAGCGCACCAGGCCGGGATTGGCGTCGAGTTCATCTTCCGTGATCCAGCGGTGGCCCACCGGATGGGCCTCCGCCACCAGGCGCGTCAGGCCGGCCTGGATGGCCTCCTTGTCGAAGGGTTCGTCGGTGTGGAAGTCCAGCCGCGCATAGGTCTCGGTGATGGAGCAGCCGTCGACCGGATAGGGAAGCAGCGCGCACAGCAGATGCGTGGCCGTATGAAAGCGCCGATGGGCCATGCGCCGCGCCGCGTCGACCTCGACACGCACCGCCGCCCCGACCGCCGGCAACTCGCCCTCGACCAGATGGACGATGGCCAGCGGGTGCTCCTTGCTCTTGCGCGTGTCCGTGACGCGCCAGCGCTGCTCGCCGGCAACCAGCCAGCCGGTGTCGCCGGCCTGGCCGCCGCCGACGGGATAGCAGACGCTGCGGTCCAGTAGCACGCCGCCCTCGCCATGCGCGGTGACGATCGCTTCGCAGGTCAGGAGCGTCGCGTCCTCGCGAAAAAGGTCTTCGGTCTTCATCAGCCCACCACCTCCAGCGCGACCTCGCCGCGCGGCGTGGACAGCCGAGCCCTCAAGCCGTCACGCGCCTCGTAACCCAGCAATTGCACGCCGGAGGCGGCCATGCCGTCGGTCGGATGCACCTCACCCCATTCGATCAGCACCGGCAACGCCTCGCGGCGCAGACGGCGGCCGTCCTCGCGCAGCGCGATGCGCCAGCAAAGATTGCCGCGCGACGCCTCAGTAGCTTCGCCGGCGTAGACGCCCTCGCCTCGCCAGTTCGCCAGGGCCGCGTCCAGGTTGGGCACGCGGGACACCCAGTGGATCAGCCCCGGCCCTTGCGCCAAGCGATCGCGCAGGGCTGGCTGATCGAGGTCGAACCAGCGCGCACGACCGGGCGGCGGGGCTTGCGGGTCGATGGCGATGATTTCCAGGTAAGCGCGCGGGTGCTGCGGCCCGCTGATGTTGAGCAGGCGGTTGTGCGTGCCCATCAGCGCATGCCGGCCGCCCGGGCCCGGCGTCACGCCGAGCACGCGCTCGCACCAGGCCACGCCCTCTTCCAGCGTGGCCGCGCCGACGACGAGGTGGTCGAGTTCCATGCTCACAACCGTACCTGCCCATGGATCAACGGCGTCACGTCCCCGCCAATCCAGGTCCCTTCGGCATCGCGCTTCACATGCACACGGCCGGCACGCCCCAGCGCGGCGCCCTGCGCGGCGACATAGCAGTCGCCGGCCAGGCCCGCCTGCTGCAGCCACAGCGCCAGGCCGGCGTTCAGACTGCCGGTGACGGGGTCTTCCGGAATGCCGACGTCGGGCACGAAGGCGCGCACCTCGAACTGGCACTCGCTGCCTTCGGGGTAGGCACCGACGACGCCCACCTTCAGCGGCAGCATCGCCGTGAAGTCGGGCTGCAGCGCGAGCACGCTGGCGGCATCGGGCAGGCGGGCGGCCAGCCAGCCGGGGCCGTTGTCGCACCAGACGAGATCCAGCAGCGCCTCGGGCGCGACGCGCAGCGACGCCAGCACCTGCGCGCGCGTCGCGTCGTCCACCGGGCCGCTGCGCTTCAGTGGCGGCGCCGCAAACGCCAGGCGCGCACCGTCGCGCTTGACGCGCACCAAGCCGATGGCGCATTGCTGCACCACCTCGCCGGCTTTCTTCGCGTCGCCGCCGCTGGCCAAGAACGCATGCGCGCTGCCCAGCGTCGGGTGGCCGGCGAACGGCAGTTCGCCGCCGGGCGTGAAGATGCGCACGCGGTAGTCGGCCGTCGGGTCGGTCGGCGGCAGCAGGAAGGTGGTCTCGGACAGGTTGGTCCAGCGCGCGAACGCGGCCATCTCGTCGTCGGACAGGCCGGCGCCGTCGATGACGACGGCCAGCGCATTGCCCTTCAGCGGCGTGGCGGTGAAGACGTCGACCTGGGCAAAGCGGCGCAATTCAGTCATGGCGAGAGCGTGGGTTGAAGGTAGAGGCCGAGCCGCACGATCTCCATGCCGCGCTGCGGCGTGGCCAGCGGCGCGAAGCCGTGGCCGGCGTAGACCGCGTGGGCATCGCGGGTGAACAGCAGGAAGCGGCGCAGGCCCTGTAGGTCGGGGTGCGCCAGCAGCGTGTCGATCATCCACGTCGCGAGGCCGCGCCCGCGGTGCGCGTCCAGCACGTAGACATCGCACAGGTAGGCGAAGGTGGCGCGGTCGGTCACGACGCGCGCGAAGCCCACCTGCCCCTCGCCGTCAGCGTGCAGCGCGATGCACAACGAGTTCGCGATGGACCGCTCGACGACGGCCAGCGGAATGCCCTCGCACCAGTAGGCGCCGCACAGGAAGGCGTGGGCCGCCCGCGCGTCGATGTCCTGCGGCGCGAAGCCGAGCCGGTAGCCATCGCGCGTGCTCATCAGGGCGCGTGCTCCGCCACGGGCTCCAGCGCCTCATGCAGCACGCGGCCCAGCTTTTCCACGCCCTCGTGGATGAGCTCGGGCGTCAGCGTGACGAAGGACAGCCGCAGCGTGCGCGGGTCGGGCTGTTGCGCGTAGAACGCCGCGCCGGGCACGAAGGCGACGCCGGCATCCACCGCCTGCGGCAGCAGCGCCATCGCGTCCAGCCCCGCGGGCAGGCGGATCCAGAAGAACATGCCGCCCTGCGGGCTCTGCCACTCGCAGCCGGCCGGCAGGTGGGCGCGCAGCGCGGCGGCCATCGCGTCGCGGTTGGCCTTGTAGCGGGCGCGGATCACCGGGATATGCTGGTCCAGGAAACCGTCCTTGACGACCTCGTAGACGACCCGCTGGTTGAAGCCCGGTGTGTGCAGGTCGGCCGCCTGCTTGGCCTGCAGCAGCTTGGGGTAGAGCTCGGTCGGCGCGATGACGTAGCCGAGGCGGAAGCCTGGCGTCAGCACCTTGGAGAACGAGCCCATGTACAGCGAGCCCTCGGGCCACAGGCTGGACAGCGCGGCCGGCGGCGGCGCGTCGAACCACAGGTCGCCGTAGGGGTTGTCCTCGACGATGGGCACGCCGGCGCGCCGCGACGCCTCGACGACGTCCTGCCGGCGCTGGGCGCCCATCACGCGGCCGGTCGGGTTCTGGTAGTTGGGCAACAGATAGCTGAAGCGCGTGCCGGGAGCATCGTGCGGTAGCGCGGCAATGGCTTCCGGGCGCGGGCCTTCCTCGTCGCTGGCGAGGCTGGCGAACAGCGGCTCGAACGGCGTGAAGGCCTGCAGCGCGCCGAGGTAGGTGGGCGTCTCGACCGCCACCGGCGCGCCGGCGTCGCAGAGGATCTTGGCCGCAAGGTCCAGCCCCTGCTGCGAGCCGCTGGTGATCAGCACCTGATCGGGCTTGACGTTCATGCCCAGCGCGGCGACCCGCGCGGCCACCCACTCGCGCAGCGGCGCAAAGCCCTCGCTGGCCGCGTACTGCAGCGCCTCGCGCGGCGCCTGCGTCAGCACGCGGTCGCAGGCGGACTTCAGCGCGTCGACCGGAAAGGTGTCCGCGCTCGGCAGGCCGCCGGCCATGGACAGGATGCCCGGCTTCTCGGTGACCTTGAGGATCTCGCGAATGATGGACGGGTTCATGCGCGCGGCTCGGCGCGCCTGGGTCCAGACGTGGCTCATGATGGAGTTACGTTGAATTTCAAGACGATCAGCCTAGCATCCAGTCGACCGCGGCGCGGGCCTGCAGGTCGGTGGAGTCGAACAGCGGCAACGCGGCGGGTGCACCGGCCGGCAGTAGCAGGCCCAGTTCCGTGCAGCCCAGGATGGCGGCCTGCGCGCCGCGCTCGGCCAGCGCTGCGACCTGGCTGCGCAAGGCCTCGCGCGAGTCGGGCTCGAAGCGGCCGCGGCACAGTTCCTCGTAGATGATGCGGTGCACCTCGGCGCGGCCGGGCTCGTCGGGCGTGACGACCTCGATGCCGAAGCGCTGCCACATCCGCTCGCGGTAGAAGCCCTGCTCCATCGTGAAGCGCGTGGCCAGCAGGCCGGCGCGGCGCACGCCGGCGGCGCGCAGCGCCTCGGCCGTCGCATCGACGATGTGCAGCACCGGCAGGCCGGCCGCGCGCTCGACGTCATTGGCGACGAGGTGCATGGTGTTGCTGGCGATCAGCAGGGCCTCGGCGCCGGCACGGCACAGGCCGGTGCCAGCGGCGCCCAGCACGGCCGCCGCCCCGGCCCAGTCGCCGGCCGTCTGCAGCGCAGCGATCGGCGCGAAGTCGACGCTGTGCAGCAGCAGGTCGGCGCTGTGCAGCCCGCCCAGCCGCGCAGCCACGCCGCGGTTGATGAGGGCGTACAGATGCTGGGTGGATTCCCAGCTCATGCCGCCGAGCATGCCCAGCGTCTTCATGCAGGGGCCAGCAGGTTCATGCGCCAGCCCCGAGCCGGCTTCGCCACGGCCTGCTGCTGCGCAGCGGGCTGCAGCAGCTGGAAGCTCGCCTCGGGCCACGCCTCGACGACGACCTCCTGCCTGGCCGCCAGCGTCAGCCCCTCGCCGGCGCACAGCCAGTGGTCAGCGCTGGCGCCCGAGACCGTCAGCCACAGCCGGCCGGCCGTGACGACGAGGCGGCGCGGCGCGCGCGCGGCGGCCAGCGTCAGCGCCTGGCCGGGGGCGAGTCGGGTCGTGAATCGGTCATTCATCGGCATCTCCTTCAGTGAACCGGCTGGCGCTTGCCCACCCACACCACGGCCAACACGGCAGCGGCGAAGACCAGCGTCATCGCATCCAGCCGCTCGCCCAACAAGGGCACCGCGAGCAGCATGGACAAAAAGGGTTGCAGCACCTGCACCTGGCTCACGCGCAGCGTGCCGCCCAGCGCCAGGCCGCGATACCAGGCAAAAAATCCGATCCACATCGAGAACAGCGACACATAGGCAAAGCCCACCCAGGCCGACGGCACCACCGGCGCGGCGGGCCGCGTCATGACCGCCAGCGGCACCGTGATGGGCAGGCTGAGCACCAGCACCCAGCAGATCACCTGTTCGGCCGTCATGACCGAGGACAGCCGGGCGCCACTGACATAACCCGCCGACGCGCAGACCACCGCGCCCAGCAGCAGCCCGTCGGCCATCTCCAGCCCGCCCGCGCCGCGCCAGGCCGCGAAGCCGACGACCAGCGCCAGCCCCGCCAGCGCGCAGGCCCAGAACGCCGGGCTTGGCCGCTGGCGCAGCACCAGCGCCGCAATAACCGCCGTGGCCAGCGGCAGCACGCCGGAGATGACTGCCGCATGCACGGCGTCCACGTACCGCACGGCCAGGCCGGACAGCAGCGGCCAGCCGAACACCACGCCGCCCGCCGTGAACGCCAGCAGCCACCACTCGCCGCCGCGCGGCCGGCGCGCACCGGTGAGCGCGAGGTAGGCCAGCGACAACACGCCCGCCACCGCGGCGCGGCCGAAGGCGACGAAGGCCGGGTCCAGCTGCGGCGCGGCAACGCTGCCACCGGCCAGCCGCGTCATCGGCAGGCTCAGCGCGAACATGACGACACCCGCCAACCCCAGCAGCAGGCCGCGCGTCGCGTCGGACGATGTGGTGGTGGACGTGGAAAACCCTGGCATGGGCTCAGTCTAGGCACAGCGACCGGTACAGAGCCAGTACAGTCATTCAATCAATCATTGAATCTGTATTGCCATGCCCACCGGTACACATCCGCCGCTGCAGCGCGATGCCAGCCAGCCGCTGGCCGGCCAACTGGCCGAGCGCTACGCCCAGCGCATCCGCGAGCGGCTGCTGCTGCCCGGTGCGCGCCTGCCCTCGGTGCGCGACTGCGCGCGCCAGCACGGCGTCAGCCCACACACGGTCGTCGCCGCCTACGACCAGCTGCAGGCGGCCGGCCTGCTGGAGGCGCGCCGCCAGCGCGGCTTCTTCGTGCGCGAGACACGCCCTACCCAGGCCTCGGCGCGCAGCGCCCAGCCCGCCACCCAGCCGCGCCAGGCGCCGGTGGACGCCACGGCGCTGATCCGCGGCATGTTCGAGGCCGACGCCGCGCGCGCGCCGGGCCTGGGCACGCTGCCGGCCGACTGGCTGGACCCGACGCTACTGCAGTCGGCGCTGCGCCGGCTCAGCAGCGACGAGACGGTGCAGGTCAGCTACGGCGACCCCAGCGGCGACGAGCGGCTGCGCATCGCGCTGGCGCAGCGGCTGGCGGACCTGGGCATCCATGCCGGGCCCGCGCAGGTGCTGACGACGAATGGCGCCACGCATGCGCTTGATCTGCTGATCCGCACCCAGCTGCAGCCGGGCGACGCCGTGCTGGTGGACGACCCCGGCTGGTCCGTGCTGTTCGCGCGGCTGACGCAGGCCGGCATCCGGCTGCTGCCCGTGCCGCGCGGCGCGCAGGGGCCCGACCTCGGCGTGCTGGCCGCGCTGGCCGCGCAGCACGCGCCGCGCGCCTACCTGACCGTCTCGGTGCTGCACAACCCCACCGGCCACAGCCTGGACCTGGCCACCGCGCACCGGCTGCTGCGGCTGGCCGACGAGCACGACCTGCTCATCGTCGAGGACGACAGCTACGGCTTCCTCGCCCCCGAGCACCTGCCGCGGCTGGCCGCGCTGGACGGGCTGCGCCGCGTCGTCTATGTCGGCGGCTTCTCCAAGGTGCTGACACCGGCCTGGCGCGTGGGCTACCTCGCCGCAGCACCGGAGAAGCTGGCCGTGCTGACCGACACCAAGCTGCTGGACGGCCTGACCAGCTCGCCCGTGCTGGAGCGCGCCGTCGCGCTGTGCCTGGAGCAGGGCCGGCTTCGCCGCCACGCCCAGCGGCTGCGCGAACGGCTGACCCACGCCCGCCAGCGCGTGGCGGCGCTGGCGGCCCGGCAGGGCTTCCAGTGGGCGGCCCCGCCCGATGGCCTGTTCGGCTGGCTAGACGTCGGCGTGGACACCGAGCGCCTGGCGCAACCGCTGCTGGATGCCGGCTGGCTCACCGCGCCGGGCTCCCTGTTCAGCGCCACGCGCTGCCCGGGCCCGCTGATGCGCGTCAACATGGCCACGTCGCAGGACCCGGCGTTCTGGCGTCAGCTGCGCGCCTGCGTGGACGACATTCGGGGGCGCTCAGCGACTCCCTAGCTTCTGCGCATCGGCGCCCCCCTCAGTCGAGGGGAAAGCCACTGGCGAAGGCCCTGTAAGGCGAGTCAACTTCCTGACGCCTGATTCACAGGGAGGCTCCATGCGACTCGTTTCGTCCCCAGCCCGCCGCTTGCTCGGCGCCCTCGTCGGCTCCGTGATCGCGCTGTGCGCCTCCCCGGCGCTCGCGGGCTTCCAGAGCAACATCACCGTCAAGTTGATCGCCCCTGGCGGCATCACGGGCGACCCGACGCCCATCAACCTGTCCCAGCTGGTCACCACGGCCAACTTCGCGACGGGTGTCCACACCGGCGGCGGTGGGCCGATTGATAGCTGGATGCTGGCCGGCGAGGAGGTCACCTTCGTCGGCGAGACCATCCACGTGCGTGCCTATGCAGGCGCCGAAACGCCCGCGGGCAGCATCACCGGTTACCTGGGTGCGGGGGGCAACCACGCCCGCTACGAATTCGACGGGCTCAGCATCGCCGGCAAGACCATCGTCGGGGTCGGCGTCACCAGCTTCGATGGCTACGCCGCCAGCGGTGCCAGCGGACTGGCCCCTTCGGTCCTGGCCGCCAACCTCGTCCATCTCATCGACGCCGACACCATCAGCCTGTATCTCGATGACATCCTGTTCGCGGACCGGGGCCCCACCGTCGGCAGCAGCGAGGATCACGCCGATTTCCTCATCACGCTGATCACCCGGGACAACGGCACCGGGCCAGGCCCCACGGACCCGGGCAACGGCGTGCCGGAGCCCGCCACGCTAGCCTTGTTCATGGTCGCGGCGCTGGGGGCATCTGCCGCGCGCCGCCGTGCCTGACGGCGCGCTCACGCTGGCGCAGTTCGAGCCCCTTGTCGGCAGCGCCTTCACGCTGCGACTGGGCGAAGCAGGCAGCCTGACCGCCCAGCTCGTCGATGCCCGGCACGGGGACTGGGTGCCGCCAGAAGGCCGCGCGCCCTTCAGCCTCACGTTCGAAGCCCCCGAGCCCGCGCTGCCGCAGCGCATCTACCGGCTGGAGCACGAGCACATGGGCTGCCTGGACATCTTCCTGGTGCCCGTCGCCCGAACCGCGACGGGCCTGCAATACGAAGCCGTCTTCGGCTAGGAGACCCTCATGTCCGATCCCTTCCTCGGCGAACTCCGGTTGATGAGCTTCGCCAAACCGCCCAAGGGCTGGGCGCTGTGCGACGGGCAGACCCTGCCCATCCAGCAGAACCAGGCCCTCTTCGCGCTGCTCGGCACCACCTATGGCGGCAATGGCCAGACCACCTTCATGCTGCCCGACCTCCGGGGTCGCGCACCGCTTCACGGCGCAACGCTGCCGCTGGGCAGCTCGGGCGGGCAGGAAGCCGTCACGCTGAGCACCAGCCAGATTCCCCCCCACACCCACACACTGGTCGCCACCAGCGAACTGGCCAACGCCAGCGTCCCGGGCGATGCCGTCCCGGCCGCCAAGGGGCGCGGTGGCATCGACCACTATGCGCCCGCGGGGAGCGCGGCCACCATGGACCCGGGCACCATCGCCGCCAACGCCGGCGGCCAGCCGCATCCCAACATGCAGCCCTTCCAGGTGCTCAGCTGGGCCATCGCGCTGGTGGGCATCTTCCCCAGCCGCGACTGAACCAAGGAGCTTGCCATGTCGGACCCATACGTCGGAGAGATCCGCCTTTTTGCGGGCAACTTCGCTCCCAATGGCTGGGCCCTGTGCCAGGGGCAGCTGGTGGCGATTGCCGAGAACGACACGCTGTTCAGTTTGATCGGCACCACCTACGGCGGCGACGGCCAGAGCACGTTCGCGCTGCCGGACCTGCGCGGTCGCGTGCCGGTGCACCAGGGTCAGGGGCTCGGCCTGTCACCGCGCACGCTGGGCCAGACCGGCGGTACCGAGACCGTGACGCTGCAATCCGCCCAGACGCCTTCGCACAGCCATGCGGCGCTCGGCAGCACCGCGGCAGCCAGCCTCGGGGCCCCCGGGGGCAACGTGTTGGCCGTCACGACGGCCGCCAGCTACGGCGCCGGGCCCGCCGCGACGGCGATGGCCAGCAGCGCCATCTCCAGCGCCTGGGGCAACCCGCAGCCACACGAGAACATGGCACCGACGCTGACAGTCAACTACATCATCTCGCTGTACGGCATCTACCCGTCACCCACCTGAGGAGCGTGGCATGTCCAACCCCTTCGTCGCCGAAATCCGCGTCATGCCGTACAACTTCGCGCCCAGGGGCTGGGCGCGTTGCGACGGCCAGTTGCTGCCCATCAGCCAGAACACCGCCCTCTTCTCTCTGATAGGCACCTACTACGGGGGCAATGGCCAATCCAACTTTGCGCTGCCCAACCTGCGCGACAGCTTCGCCATGGGCCAGGGCCAGGGCCCGGGCCTCAGCGATCGTGTCCTCGGTGAAACCGTCGGCGTCCCCACGGTGACCTTGCTGCCGCAGGAAATGCCGAGCCACAGCCACGCGCTGATGGCAGGCCTCACGCCCACCTCGACCTCGCCGGCCGGCACGCTGATGACGCCCACCGCCACGGGCGGCGGCAACGCGTATCGCACACCGGGCGCCACCGCGCCGATGGCGCCCGCGGCCATCAATGCGGCTGGCAGTGGCCAGGCGCACGAGAACCGGCAGCCCTACCAGGCGCTGAGCTTCTGCATTGCGCTGCAGGGCGTCTTCCCGCCACGCAGCTGAGCCACGAGCCGCGGAGCCATGGACTACCGACTGCGCCCCGCATCGCCTGGCGATGATCACTGGCAGCTCGCGATCTACGCCAGCACACGTGCCGACGAACTGGCGCTGACCAACTGGCCCAGCGCGCAGCGGGAGGCCTTCGTGATGCAGCAGCACCAGGCCCAGCAACAGCACTACCGACGGCATTTCCCGGCCTCGATCTGCCATCTCATCCTCATGGCGGACGAGGTGGCCGGGCGGCTGTGGGTCGACACGCGTCCGGACAGGCTGCACGTTCTGGACATCACGCTGCTGCCCGGCTGGCGAGGCCAGGGGCTGGGAACGCGCTGCCTGTGCGCGCTGATGGATGAGGCGGCCGTCACGGGCCGGCACGTGAGCATCCAGGTCGAGATCCACAACCCGGCCCGGCGGCTCTATGAGCGGCTTGGCTTTCTCCCCGAATGCGAACCGCAGGGCCTGTACCAGCCCATGCTCAGACCGGCCCCTACCGTGCAGCCTGAGGAGTGCCTGCCATGATGAACAAACGCCTTTTCCTCAAGAGCACCGCAAGCGCCCTGGCCGCGGCAGCGGGAGCCCCCGCAGCACTCGCGGCCGCCCGCCCGGGCCTTGGCGGCATGGCGGGTCTGGCCGACTGGCAGTCGCACCTGGGCGAGGTCTTCGACGTGGATGGGCATGCCGTCAGGCTGACGTCGGTCGACACACACGCCTGCGGCCGGCCAGGCGAACAGTTCAGCGTGAGCTTCCAGGGCCGATTGCCCGACGACCTCGGCGACGGCCTGCGCCGCCTGACCGGCGGCTCGGGTGAACCCGTGGTGCTTTACGTCGCGCGCACAGCGGGCGGCTTGCGCGCCGACTTCTGCCGCCTGCGAGGCTGACAAAAGTTCTCGCACGGCGAGGGGTTTGTCACGTGGCCGGGTCGCGCCGGCCGGCACAATGGCCCATGTCTGGCGCCGCCGTCGGCCGCGGCGCCCGAAGTGACATGAGCGACCCCTTGAAATTCCTCGTTGTAGATCCGTTGGCCGGCGTCCAGACCTTCGCCCGCCAGTTGCTGCAGAGCCGCGGCTTCGTGGCCGATCAGATCCTCTGCTGCGCCGACACCGATACGGCACTGGCTCAGGGGCTGGCCTTCAAGCCCCACTTCCTCATCACCGACTGGTTCGCCAAGGCGCCGATGACGGGCCTCCAGCTGTTCCAGCGCCTGCGCGAGGCGCAGCCGGCACTGCACCTGTCGCTGATGAGCTTCGACGTGACACCCGAGCACCAGGCCGAGGCCCAGGCGCATGGCGCCTATTTCCTGCTGAAGAAGCCGTTCACGGCCGAGCAGCTCAAGGCCGAGGTGACGCGATCGCTGGAGGCGTTGGCCAAGACGTCACCGGGCCTGCACGACCAACTGCGCGACACGATGCGCGCAGCGCGCCCGGCCCCGCGCCCGCCGCTGCCGGTGATACCGCCGCAGCCCGTCATCAAGCCCGGCGACAAGGTGCGCTACCAGGGGGCCGTGCATGTGGCCCAACACGTGGTGCACCGCCACAGCGAGACGGTGGTGCAGCTCAAGGGGCAGGCGGGATTCGTGTCGGTGGAGAAATTGCAGCCGGTGTGACCGGGTGCCCCTCGTCCGCACCCCCGGGGGGCAGCCCGGCGCTCGGCCCCATCGAGGCACGACGGCCGGGAGCACCGGAGGCAGGCGCGGTCAGATCATGGCGACCAACGCCATCAACAGCGGATAGGGCAAGGCCACCGTGGGGCGCAGTGCGCTCTTCAGGTATTCGGCGGCCAGGCCGGCGCCACGCGGGCGGCTGGCCAGCCAGTCGCTGTGCAGTTGCATCGCTGCCACCTCGGTGCCGGACTTCACCCCCCGCTCCACGGCCAGCAGGCGCTCGCCCAGCCGGGACTGGAAGGTCTTGAGCACCGCCTCCTGCAGCCACAGCAGCGCCAGCAACGCGAGGGCCAGCGTGTTGTCGGCAACCACGACGATGGCCGCAAACGCCGTCAGCTTCACGCCCAGCGCCAGCGCCTCGTAGCGCTCATGCTGAGCCTGCAGCGCCAGCCATTCGTGGTGCAGTGCGTTCATTTGCTCTCCAGCACTTCCCAGCGCTCCATCAACGCCAGCAGCTCGGTGTCGATGTCGGCGGCGCGCTCGGTCACCTCGGCGATGCGCTTGGCGCCCTGGGTGTAGAGCTCGGTGCCGGCCAGCAGCGCGTTCAGCTGCGTCTGCTCGGCCTCCAGCGCGGCGATCTGCTTGGGGATCTCGTCCAGCTCGCGCTGCTCCTTGTAGCTGAGCTTGCGCCTGGTCGCGACGACCGGGGCCGGCTCCGGAGCAGGCGGCGGCGTGGGCGCAGCCTTGGGTTGCTGCGCCTGCTGCAAGGCCGCAGCCCGCCTGGACTGCGTCAGCCAGTCCTGCACGCTGCCCTCGTACTCGCGCCAGCGCGCATCGCCCTCGTAGACCAGCGTGGACGTGACGACGTTGTCCAGGAAGCGCCGGTCGTGGCTGACGAGGAAGACCGTGCCGTCGTACTCGGCCAGCAGCTCTTCCAGCAGTTCCAGGGTCTCGATGTCGAGGTCGTTGGTGGGTTCGTCCAGCACCAGCACGTTGGCCGGCCGGGCGAACAGGCGCGCCAGCAGCAGGCGGTTGCGCTCACCGCCGCTGAGCGTGCGCACCGGCGAGTTGGCGCGCGCCGGCGAGAACAGGAAGTCGCCGAGGTAGCTCTTGACGTGTTTTTTTTGCGTGCCGATCTCGATCCACTCCGAGCCGGGGCTGATGGTGTCGGCCAGCGTGGCGTCCAGGTTCAGCGTGTCGCGCATCTGGTCGAAGTAGGCCACCGTCAGTCGAGAGCCCAGGCGCACCGTGCCGCTGTCGGGCGGCAGCTCGCCGAGGATCATCTTCAAGAGCGTCGTCTTGCCGGCGCCGTTGGGGCCGATGAGACCCACCTTGTCGCCGCGCAGGATCGTCGACGTGAAGCCGCGCACTACTGCGCGGTCGCCCCAGCTCTTGGACACGTCCTCCAGCTCCGCGACGATCTTGCCGCTGCTCGCCCCGGTGTCGATGTCCAGCCTCACCTTGCCCTGCACGTCGCGGCGCGCGGCATGCTGCAGCCGCATCTCCTGCAGCCGCTGCACGCGGGCCACGGAGCGCGTGCGCCGCGCCTCCACGCCCTTGCGAATCCACACCTCCTCCTGCGCCAGCAGCTTGTCGAAGCGGGCATTGGCCAGCGCCTCGTTCTCCAGCTCGTAGGCCTTGGCGGCCTGGAAGGCAGCGTAGTTGCCGGGGTAGCCGCGCAGCTGGCCGCGGTCCAGCTCGACGATGCGGTTGGCCACGTTGTCCAGGAACTGCCGATCGTGGGTGATCAGCAGCAGCGAGCCCTTGAAGTCGTTCAGCAGGCCTTCCAGCCAGGCGATGGCGTCCAGGTCCAGGTGGTTGGTGGGTTCGTCCAGCAGCAGCACGTCGGGCTGGGCCACCAGCGCGCGGCCCAGCGCCACGCGCTTCTTCAGGCCGCCGGAGAGGCTGCCCACCAGCCGCGAGCCGTCCAGGCCCAGGCGGTGCAGCGTCTCGTCGACGCGCTGCTCCCAGTTCCAGGCGCCGATGTGCTCGATGCGCTCCTGCACCCAGGCCAGGTCGTCGTTCTCGTCATGGCGCTCGTAGCGCTCGCGCAGCGCCTTGGCCTCGGCCACGCCCTCGCTGACGACGTCGAAGATGGTCGCGTCGCCGCGCAGCTCGGGCTCCTGCGGCACGTAGACGTTGGTCAGCCCCTGCTGCTGCTGCAGCAGGCCGTCGTCGAGCTTCTCGATGCCGGCGAGGATCTTCAGCAGCGAGGACTTGCCGGTGCCGTTGCGGCCGATGAGGCCGACGCGCTCGCCGACTTCGAGGGAAAAGCCGGCGCCGTCGAGGAGCGCGACGTGCCCGAAGGCGAGATGAGCATTGGTGAGGGAGAGAACAGCCATCCGGCGATTGTCCCCCGGCAAGTCAGATCAGCCGTTCCGCGTGGTGGCGCAGGTGGTCGTCGATGAAGCTGGCGATGAAGTAGTAGCCGTGGTCGTAGCCGGCATGGCGGCGCAGCGTCAACGGCTGGGCGACGGCGGCGCAGGCGGCCTCGAAGGCCTCGGGGTGCAGCTGTTCGGCGAGGAATTTGTCGGCCAGCCCCTGGTCGATGAGGATGCCGCCGGGGTACGGCGCGCTGCGCTGCAGCCGCATCAGCTCGCTGGCGTCGTGCGCGGCCCAGGCGGCGCGGTCCTCGCCCAGGTAGCCGGCGAAGGCCTTGCGGCCCCAGGGGCAGTGCATGGGCGCCGCGATGGGCGCGAAGGCCGACAGCGACTGGAACCGCCCGGGGTGGCGCAGCGCCAGTGTCAGCGCGCCGTGGCCGCCCATGGAGTGGCCGAACAGGCCGGTGCGGGTGAGGCCGGTCTCGCGCTGCACGAGCGGGATCAGTTCGTCGAGCAGGTAGCTCTGCATGCGCCAGTGCTTCGCCCATGGCGCCTGCGTCGCGTCGAGGTAGAAACCGGCGCCGACGCCGAAGTCCCAGCTGTCGGCCTCCCCCGGCACGTTGGCGCCACGCGGGCTGGTGTCGGGCATCAGCAGCGCCAGGCCCAGCTCGGCGGCCTGGCGCTGGGCGCCGGCCTTGATCGTGAAGGTCTCCTCGGTGCAGGTCAGGCCGGCGAGAAAGACCAGCAGCGCCTTCGGTGCCGGCGGCACGTAGAGCGCAAAGCGCATGGGCAGGCCGATCTCGGCGGAGTCGTGCTGCAGAAAGCGCTGCGTGCCGCCGAAGGCGCGGTGTTCGCTGAGAAGGTTCATGGTGAGGTCTGGTTCAACGCCGCAGGAAGCGGACGTGTTTGGGGCGGTCGATGCGCAATTCCTGGCCGGTGGGCGACAGCGTGCCGCGCTCGGCGTCGATGCGGAAGACAGTGAGGTTGCCACCATTCTGATTGGCCGCCACCAGGAAACGCCCGCCGGGCACGAGGCCGAAGCTGCGTGGCGTGCGACCGCCGCTGGGCGTCGCGTCGACGAAGCGCAGCGCGCCGGTCTGCGGGGCTATGGCGAACACGGCAATGCTGTCATGCCCGCGGTTGGAGACGTAGAGGAAGTGGCCGTCGGGGTGGACAAGGATCTCGGCGGCCGTGTTGCCGTCTGCGCTGGCCCCGGCCGGCAGGCTGGACTGGGTGTCGACGTGCTGCAGCGCGCCGGTCGTAGCGTCCACGCGGTAGGACGCGACGCGGGACGTGAGCTCCAGCGCGACATAGGCATGGCGCCCGTCGGGATGGAAGGCCAGGTGGCGCGGGCCGCCGCCGGGCTCGGTGGCGGCGTAGGCGGGTTCGTTCGGCGAGAGCCGGCCGCTGGCCGCGTCGAGCCGGTAGATCATCACCTTGTCGATGCCCAGGTCGGGCGCATAGGCGCGGGTGCGCGTCGGGTCGGGGTAGATCGCGTGCGGATGCGGCTGCTGCTGGCGCTGCGGGTGCACGCCGGCGCCCTCGTGCCGGACGGTGGAGGCCGCCGGCCCCAGGCTGCCGTCGTCGCGGATGGGGTAGGACACGACGTTGCCGCCGCCGTAGTTGGCCAGCAGCAGCACGCGCCCGCTGGCATCGATGGCGACATGACAGGGGCCGCTGCCCTCGGACGGCCGGGTGTTGAGCAGCGTCAGGCGGCCATCCGCCTGCACCGAGAAGGCGGCCACCTCCTCCCGCCACGATCCGTCTGCCGCGCGGCTGCCGGCGACCGAGTAGATCAACGGCCTGGATGCATGGACGGCGAGAAAGCCCGGGTTGCCGATGGCCGCGGCCAGCCGTGGCGGCGACAGCGCGCCGGTCGTCTCGTCCAGGGATGCGACGTAGATGCCGCGGCTGTCACCGCCGGTGTCGGTGCCGACGTAGACCAACGTCTCGGCGGCAAGGGCAAAGGGGAGCAGCGTGGCGGTCAAGGCAAGGGCGAGTCGGCGCATCGGACGGTGGGTTCGCGAGCCGAACCCTGGGGCGCGTCCGGCCGACGGAATTTAACCGCGGCCCTGGGGCGGCGAGCGCCTCAACGCGGGCTGGGGGCCATGCGCTGATCCACCGTGTCGAGCACGGCCTCGGGCTCCTCGGCCTGCTCCTCCGTCTCGTTGTTCAGCACGGACTGCATGCGGGCGGTGTCCAGGTCCCCGGTCCACTTGCCGACAACGACCGTGGCCACGCCGTTGCCGACGAGATTGGTCAGCGCGCGTGCCTCGGACATGAAGCGGTCGATGCCCAGGATCAGTGCGAGGCCCGCCACCGGCACGCCGCCCACGGCCGACAGCGTGGCCGCCAGCACGATGAAGCCGCTGCCCGTCACGCCGGCGGCGCCCTTGCTCGTCAGCAGCAGCACGGCCAGCAGCGTGAGCTGCTGCATCAGCGTCATCGGCGTGTCGGTGGCCTGCGCGATGAACACGGCGGCCATCGTCAGGTAGATGGACGTGCCGTCCAGGTTGAACGAGTAGCCGGTCGGGATGACCAGGCCCACGGTGGACTTGCGCACGCCCAGGTTCTCCAGCTTGGCCATCATGCGCGGCAGCACCGACTCGCTGGACGACGTGCCCAGCACGATGAACAGCTCTTCCTTGATGTACTTGATGAACTTCCAGACCGAGAAGCCGTGCAGCCGCGCAACGGTGCCCAGCACGACGAAGATGAAGATCAGGCAGGTCGCGTAGAACGAGCCCATCAGCTTGGCCAGCTGCAGCAGCGAGCCGACGCCGTACTTGCCGATGGTGAAGGCCATCGCGCCGAACGCGCCGATGGGGGCCACCTTCATGATCATGCCGACGATGGCGAACAGCACGTGCGAGGTCTTCTCGATGCCGTCGAACACCAGCGTGCCGCGGCCGCCGAAGCGGTGCAGCGCGAAGCCGAACAGCAGCGAGAACAGCAGCACCTGCAGCATCTCGCCCTTGGCGAAGGCGTCCACGACGGTGGTCGGGATGATGGCCAGCAGGAAGTCCACCGTGCCCTGCATCTTGCCGGGCGCGGTGTACGCGGCGATGCTCTTGGTGTCCAGCGTCTTGGGGTCCACGTGCATGCCGACGCCGGGCTCCAGCACGTTGACGACGACGAGGCCGACGATGAGCGCGATGGTGGAGACGATCTCGAAGTACAGCAGCGCATAGCCACCGGTCTTGCCGACGCGCTTCATGTCCTCCATGCCCGCGATGCCCACCACCACCGTGCAGAAGATGATGGGCGCGATGATCATCTTGATCAGCTTGATGAAGCCGTCACCCAGCGGCTTGAGCGCCTCGCCCGTCTGCGGGAAGAAGTGGCCCACCAGCACACCGATGATGATGGCGGTGAGGACCTGGACGTACAGCGACTTGTAGAAGGGCTGTCGGGCGGCGGTGGGGATGGTCTGCATGCGCGTCTCCGAACAGTTCTGCGGATGGAACTGGCTTCGGCGTCAGCTTAGGACTTGCGACCTCGGCGTGCGCTGTGGGTTCCCACATGAATTGCAAAGCTGCGCGGCTGCTGGCGCCCCGCCCAACGCCAGCGCGCAGCCGCGCGATCAGAACTCCACGACCGAGCGGATGCTCTCGCCGCGCCGCATCAGCTCGAAGCCCTCGTTGATCTGCTCCAGCTTCAGCTTGTGCGTGATCAGCTCGTCGATGTTGAGCTTGCCGTCCATGTACCAGTCCACGATCTTGGGCACGTCGGTGCGGCCGCGGGCGCCGCCGAAGGCCGAGCCTTCCCAGTGACGGCCGGTGACGAGCTGGAAGGGCCGCGTCGAGATCTCGGCCCCGGCCGGCGCCACGCCGATGATGATGCTGCGGCCCCAGCCCTTGTGCGTGCACTCCAGCGCCTGGCGCATCAGCTGCACGTTGCCCACGCACTCGAACGAGTAGTCCGCACCGCCATCGGTCAGCTGCACGATGTGGTCGACGAGGTTGGGCACATCCTTCGGATTCACGAAGTCCGTCATGCCGAAGCGGCGCGCCATCGCCTCGCGGCCGGGGTTGATGTCCACGCCGATGATCTTGTTGGCGCCTACCATCTTGGCGCCCTGGATCACGTTCAGGCCGATGCCGCCGAGGCCGAACACGACGACATTGGCGCCCGCCTCCACCTTGGCCGTGAACAGCACGGCCCCCACGCCGGTCGTCACGCCGCAGCCGATGTAGCAGACCTTGTCGAACGGCGCGTCCGGGCGGATCTTGGCCAGCGCGATGCCGGGCACGACGATGTGGTTGGAGAACGTGCTGGTGCCCATGTAGTGAAAGATGGGCTCGCCGTTCAGGCTGAAGCGCGACGTGCCGTTGGGCATCAGGCCCTTGCCTTGTGTCGCGCGGATGGACTGGCACAGGTTGGTCTTGCGGCTCAGGCAGAACTTGCACTCGCGGCACTCGGGCGTGTAGAGCGGGATCACGTGGTCGCCGGGCTTGAGCCACGGCACCTTGCTCTCCAGCACGACGCCCGCGCCCTCGTGGCCCAGCACGGCCGGGAACAGCCCTTCCGGGTCGGCGCCCGACAGCGTGAAGTCGTCGGTGTGGCAGATGCCGGTGGCCTTGACCTCGACGAGGACTTCGCCGTCCTGCGGGCCTTGCAGGTCCAGCGTTTCGATGGTCAGCGGGGCGCCGGCCTTCCAGGCCACGGCGGCTCGGGTTTGGATGCTCATGTCTTGGGTACTCCTGTCGGTTGAAGTCGGTTCAGCGCGTCGACGAGCTCGCGCGCCTCGTGGCGACACAGCCGCAATCGTCGCAGCAGCCACGGTGTCAGGTCGTGCTGGCCCAGATGCTCGGGCCAGGCGCCAGCGTCGGCGTCGGGGATCTCGGCGGGGTCGGTGCCGGTCATGGGCGCGCCGTTCAGCACGTCCACGCAGGCCGTGCGGGCCAGCGGCAGCGCGGTCCGCGCGCGGGCGTCGTCGAGACGGTCGGTGCGGCGCTGCGTCAGCTGCTGCACGGCGCCCAGCAGCGCCATCAGCCGGTAGCCGTGGCTCAGTGCGGCCTCGATCTCGGCGTCGGGCAGGCGCACGCTCTCGGGTTCCACGCGGGTGCGTTGCGCCGCGGCGGCCAGTGCGGCCAGTGCGGTGTAGGCCTGCTGGCGCGACACGCGCTGCGCCAGCTGCGCCTCCGCGCTGGGCCGCCACTGCAGCATGTTGCCGGCATGCCGCGCCAGGGCGCCGCGCAGCTGCGCGCCCAGCCGCGGCACGGCGGCGCGCTCCCAGCTGGGCAGCACGAAGCTGAACAGCCACGCCAGGCCCGCGCCGATGAAGGTGTCGGCGATGCGCTCGACGATGGCGGGGTTGCTGGTCGGGTCCAGCATCAACGGCTGCAGCAGCGCCATCAGCGTGGCGGCCGTGGCCGCCGTGCGGTAGCGCCGGTTCACGTACGCATGCGCCGTGCCCACGGCGGCGACGAAGCACACGCTCAGCGCCGCCACCGAATGCACATGCGCCAGCCCCATCACCAGCAGGCAGCCCAGCACCGTGCCGGCGATGCGGTCGTTGCGGCGCGACAGCGTCTGCTCCAGGTTGCCGCGCAGCACCACGGCCACGCTGATGACCAGCCAGAACGGGTGCGCCGCCCACGGCAGCGCAGCGCCCAGCGCGTAGGCCAGCGTCAGCGCCAGCGCCGAGCGCAGCGCGTGCCGCATGACGCTGGACTGCAGCGTCAGGTGCGGCCGCAACGCTGCCAGCGGCCAGCCCTCGGGCGACACGAACGGCGCCAGCCGCTCGGGCGTCCAGGGGCTGTCGACGTCGTCGGTGCGGCGCTGGCGCGCGACCATCGCGCAGACGTCGTCGATCATGTGCCCCAGCCGCGACTGCAGCGCCGACACCAGGTGGCCGCGCGAATCGCCGGCCGGCGCGCTGACGTCGGCCAGCCGCTCGGCGAGCCGCGCACGCCAGGCGTCGGCCGACACCTCGGGCAGCGGCGCGCCATAGGCCAGCGTGTCGGCCAGCGCGGCCAGCGCGTCGGCCAGCTGGCGCAGCGTGTCGGCCAGCGCGGCGCGCCACTGGCGGCCCGGGAAGTCCTGGCCCAGCAGCTCGGTGTCCAGCCGGCTGGCCAGCAGCAGGTCGCGCACCTCGATGAGGCCCAGCAGCAGGTCGGTCTGCTGGCGGCTGCGCCTGGATCGGCGCGCGGCGAACACCTGGTCGCGCGCGGCCTGCAGCGCGTCGGCCAGCGCGACGTCGTCGGCGATGGACGCGCGGATGCGCGCCTCCTCGCCGCCCACGGCCTGCACGATGCGCTGCGCGCGCGAGCGCATGCGCCGCTCCGTGGCGCGCAGCGCCTGCACCAGCGCCAGCTCGCGCAGCCGGTGGCGCAACACCACGGCGGCCGCGCGCGCCCAACCGGCGTACAGGAAGCCGCCCACGGCCACCCACAGCGCGTGCTCCCACGGCGACGTGGCACCGGCCGTGCGGTCCCAGGCCATCGCGAACACCAGCGCCAGCACCGGCGAGAACGACAGCGGCCCGGCGCGCAGCCCCCAGGCCAGCGTCATCAGCGACAGGAAGCTGACCGCCGCGACGACCGCCAGCGTCAGCGGCAGCGAGCCATGCGCCAGCCCCACCAGCAGCGTGACGAGGCCCGCGGCGAACGCGGCCGGCAGCACGCGCGGCAGCACGCGCTGCGGCGGGTTGGGCACGTCGGTCAGGCTGGCGCACACGGCGCCGCCCACGGCCGCCAGGCCCGCCGTATCGCCGAACAGGCCGTCGACACCGAGGTGCACCGCCGCCACGCCCAGCGCGACGCCCAGGCCGTTCAGGTGCGCGGCTTCGAGCCGCTGGAAGAACGCTCTCACTTGACCAGCAGCTCCATCACGCGGCGCTCGCTGGCCGGCAGCTCGTGCACCGACACCCAGGCGGACTTGTCGGCGCGGTAGACGTAGCGCGGCGGCGCGTTCGTGGCGATGCGCTCGCGCAGCGGCGCGAGCGCCGCATGGGCGGCGCCGCCCTGGCCCTGCGCCTGCAGCGCGCCGGCCTGCACGATGACGGCCAGATCGCTCCAGCCGCCCAGCGCCAGCGCCTGCTCGGCCCCGCGCTGCGCGGCAGCGGCGTCGCCGTCCAGCAGCGTCAGCCAGGCCTGCAGCGCCAGCGTGTCGGGGTCACGCGGGTCCAGCAGCAGCGCCTCCTTGAGCTGGGCGCGTGCGGCGTCCAGGCGGCCGGCGCGCAGCAGGTCCAGCGCGTAGTCGCGGCGCAGCGGCAGCAGGCCGGTGCGCAGGCGCAGCACGGCGTCGTACTGCGCAAAGGCCTCGTCCCAGCGGCCATCCAGCGCCAGCGTGGCGGCGCGGCCCCACAGCGCCTCGGGCTGGTCGCCCTGGTAGGCAAGCACGGCGCCATAGGCCGCCAGCGCCTGCGGCACGTTGCCCAGGCGGCGGTGGTGGTCGGCCAGCGCGAGGTTCACGCGGAAGGCGTCCTCGTCCGTCAACCCGCCCGCGGCCTTTGCCAGCGCGGGCACCACGTCGGCGGCCAGCGGCGCGCCGCCATGCCACAGCGCATCGGCCGCGGCCACGTGCAGCGCACCGCTCTTCGGGTGGCGGGCCAGCGCGCGGCCGGCCAGCCCGCGGGCGGCGTCGCCCTGCCCTTGCAGCGCCAGCGCATAGAGCCGCGCGGCCAGCGCGTCCTCGTCGGCCGGGGCCAGTGCCAGCGCGCGCTCGAACAGCGGCGTCGCGTCGGCCAGCTTGCCGTCCTCCAGCTTCTGCTGGCCGGCCTTGACGAGGGCCACCGGCAGGCTGGCCCGCGTGTCGCGCTGCGCGAAGAAGCGCCGCACCAGCGCGCGCAGCGCCGGGTCGGTCGCGATCAGGCGCTCGCGCACGATCTCGCGACCGTCGAACGCGTCGCGCCGGGGCGACGCCTCGGCATTCGCGCCCTCGGCGAAGTACTCCCACACCGAGCCGCCCGCGTAGCGCGACAGGAAGCCGTTCTTCGTCTTCGCATCGCGCGCCTTGGCCTGTTGGTACAGCGCCTGGATCTGGCGCGACTGGTCGGCCGTCAGCACGCCGTGCACCTGGTGCGTCAGCTCGTGCAGCACGGTGTTGTACTTGTCGAAGATGCTGCGCTCCACGTCCTCGATGCCCGTCACGGTGAAGTGGCCGCCCATGCCGCGCACGTCATCCCACAGCCGCGAGTCGTAGTCGATGCGCGCGTCCTTCAGCGCATGCGCCTCGGGCGTCTCGGACAGCCGCATCCACATCGGCTTGATGAAGTGCGTGGCGCCGCCTTCCACCAGCACCGGGATGAAGTCCTTCCACGGCGCGACGGACAGCGCGACGCGCTTCTGGTGGCGCGGCGACAGGTCGTTCCAGTTCAGCACATAGCGCGCTATGCCCGGCACGACCGGCATGGGCGTGGCGGCAAAGCGGCGTTCGTAGTCGGCGCGGTGCACGTCGATGGACAGCCGCTGCGACTCCAGCGCCTTGGCCGCGATGGCATGCGCACGGCCCAGCTGCGGGCAGCGCTGCAGCACGGCCAGGCTGATGGCCAGCGCCTCGTCGAAGCGGCCCTGCTCGAACGCGTCGGACGCGCGCCGCACGTCGGCCAGCAGCGGCGCGAAGGCATCGCCCAGTCGCGCGGCCAGCTGCGTGTAGTTCTCGCGCGAGTAGCCATTGCCCAGCAGGTAGTGCGCCGCCTCGTGGTGCGGGTTCAGCGCGACGGCGGCCTCGGCCGCGGCGATGGCGTCCTCGGTGCGGGACAGCCGGATCAGCGTGTCGGCCAGCGCGCTCAGGCCGTCGGCGGTGCGCTCGGCGGCCAGGCTGCGCTCCAGCTGCGCCAGCGACGCATCGAACTCACGCAGCTGGTAGTGGCGCTGGCCCAGGCCGCGCAGCGCGTCGGCCTGCTCGCGCGGGCGCGTGGCCTGGCGCAGCGCGCGCTCGAAGCATTGCCGGGCGCGCTCGAAGTCGCGCAGGTCCAGCGCCAGCCGGCCGGCCGCCAGCAGGTCCACGGCCTCGGCCTTGGCATCGGTCAGCACGTGGCGCGTGCGGCGGGCGATGGCCGCACCGTCGTCACGGGCGAACAGCCAGCGGTAGATGACGGCACGCTGGGCCGCGTCGGGCCGGGGCAGGCGCAGCAGCGCGTCGAGGTCGGCACGCGCGGCGGCGTACTGCTGCTCGGTCAGCAGCGTCTGCAGCCGCGCGATGTCGCCGGCGTGCGCGGTGGTCAGGGTGAGACAGACAGCGAGGCCAACGGCCCATCGGCGCCAGGGCATGGCGGCTCCATGAAGTGCGGAGTCGGCATGCTAAACGTGCCACTCTCCCCCAGCCCGCATGCGACGATCACGCATGGCCTTGCCCACCCTGCTCCGCCCCCACGCCGGCGTCGCCACCGCCCTCGCGCTGCTGGCGCAGGCGGCGGCCGCGGCCGAGCCGGAGGTGCAGTGGCTGCGCTACGAGCTGCCACCGCTGTACATCACCCAGGGCCCCCTGCAGGACCGCGGCGTGCTGGACCAGGCGCTGGCCCGGCTGCTGCCGCGGCTGGCGGGCTACCAGCACCGCATCGTCACCGTGCCGCCCAAGCGGATGGAGGCCAGCCTGCGCAGCCTGCCCAATGCCTGCGCCTTCGGCATGCTGAAGAACGCGGAGCGCGAGTCCTTCCTGACCTTCTCGACGCCCTTCCCCATCCACGTGGCGCCGGGGCTGATGGTCCGCCGGGCCGACCTGGCAGCGCTGGCCCCGCTGCGCGACGCCAGGGGGCGGCTGTCGCTGCAGGGCTGGCTGAACAACCCCGAGCTCAAGCTGGGCCTGGCCGAGGGCCGGGCGTACGGAGCAGCGGTGGACGACGTCATCGCCGCGCTGCCGGCCGGCCGCGTGGAGCGCCTCAGCAGCCAGAACCCGGCGCTCAACCTGCTGCGCATGCTGGAGCTGGGCCGCGTGGACGGTGTGCTGATGCTGCCCTTCGAGCCCGCCGCGCTGGCCGCCGCACACGGACTGAAGCTGGACGAGCTGCGCCTGCTGGCGCTGGTGGAGCAGACCACCGCGCGCCACGGCCACGTGGCCTGCGCACGCGGCGAGCTGGGCGCGGCCATCGTGCGGCGCGCCAACACCGTGCTGGCGGAACCGGCCTGGCAGCAGGGGCTCAGCAGCGGCTCGGCGTCGCCGTGACGGCGCTCAGTCGTCCGACGAGAAGCCCGACGCCTTGACCACCGGCCCCCAGTAGTCGCGCTCGGCGGCCAGCCGCTTTGCGTAGTCGGCCGGCGGCAGGCTCAGCGGCTCGAAGCCCAGCTTGGCCAGCGCCTCGACGACGGCGGGCTCGCGCACCGCGGCGCGGGCCACGTCGGACAGCTTGTCGACAACGGCCTGCGGCGTCTTCGCCGGCACGAACAGGCCGTAGCTCTCCACGCCGACGATGCCCTTGAAGCCCTGCTCCTCGAACGTCGCCACGTCGGGCGCGAAGCGCGAGCGGGCCTTGTCCGTCACGCCCAGCAGCCGCACGCGGCCGCTGGCGAGGTGGGGCAGGAAGTCGCCGATGGAGAAGCAGCCCGACGCGATCTGGCCGCCCATCAGGTCCTGCATGCCCGGCGTCGCGCCGCGGTAGGGCACGTGCGTGAGCTTGAGGCCGGCCGCGCGCTCGAACTGGTTGCCCAGGAAGTGCGGCATCGCGCCGGCGGCCGGCGACGCGTAGGCGGCCTTGTCGGCATTGGCCTTGGCCCAGTCGGCGAACTGCGCCAGCGTCTTCACGCTGGCCGGCACCATGGGGCCGACACCGAAGCCGCAGGTCGACAGCGCCAGTGGCGCGACGGCGACGACGTCCACCGCCGGGTTGTAGGCCAGCTTGCGGTAGGCGTGCGGGTAGATCGTGAACATCGACGACGGGCTGATCAGCAGCGTCTGCCCGTCGGGCGCGGCGTCCTTCAGCCCGGCGATGGCGATGCGGCCGCCGGCGCCCACCTTCTGCTCGACGAGCACGGTGTCGGCGATCTTGCCGCGCGCGAAATCGGCGAAGCGGCGCGCGGTGGCGTCCACCGAGCCGCCGGCCGGGAAGCCGACGAGGATGCGCGGCGGCTGGCCCTGCGCGCGGGCGGCCAGCGGCAGCGCCGCGAGAGAGGCCAGCAGGTGGCGGCGGTCGATCATGGCTTGTGTCTCCTTGTCGTTGGTTTCTCGGGGGTGGTGCTCTGTGCGGTGGCCACCCAGGCGAGGCGGTCGAGTGCCGCCTTCAATGCCGGGCCCTGTTCGCCGAGCCCGGCCAGCAGCGCGCGGTCATGCGCGGCCACGGCGGCCTCCAGCTTCGCCAGGCGGCGCTTGCCGGCCGCGGTGAGGTGCAGGCCCCAGGCGCGCGCGTCGCCGGGCGCGTCGCGGCGCTCGGCCCAGCCCTGCGCGGTGAGCCAGTCGGTCAGGCGCAGCGCGCCGCTGCGGTGCAGACCCATGGCCTGGCCCAGCAGGCCTTGGCGCATGCCGGGGTTGCGGGCGATGAGCACCAGCGCCGCGAAGCGCTGCGGGCTGACGTCCCACTCGGCCGCGGCGCGGTAGAAGTCCAGGTACAGCGCGTTCTGCGCGCGGCGCAGGGCGTAGCCCAGCAGGCCGTCCAGCAGCCCGTAGTCCACGCCGGGCACGGGCAGCATCAGCCCCTCGGGCGTGATGTCTGCGGGGCTGTCGGTCTTGCTCACCCGGTCAGGCTAGTTTTAGTTGCCTACTGCAACAATCTCGCTTACCCTGACTTGATGAAGATCATCATTGCGGGCGGTGGCATTGGCGGTTTGACGGCGGCGCTGGCGCTGCAGGCGCGGGGGCATGACGTCACCGTGCTGGAGGCCGTGCGCGAGCCCCGGCCGCTGGGCGTGGGCATCAACCTGCTGCCGCACGCGGTGGCCGTGCTGGCCGACCTGGGGCTGCTGCCGGCGCTGCGCGGCATGGCCGTCGAGACGGCGGCGCTCGTCTTCGCCAACAAGCATGGCCAGGCCATCTACCGCGACCCGCGAGGCCTGGCAGGCGGCTACAGCCACCCGCAGTTCAGCATCCACCGCGGCGAGCTGCAGATGACGCTGTGGCGCGAGGCGTCGGAAAAGCTGACGGTGCTCAGCGGCCAGCGCGTCACCGGCGTGCGCGACGGCAACGTGGCCCTCATCGACACGGCTGAGGGCCCGCGCGAGCAGGCGGCCGACCTCATCGTCGGCGCCGACGGCATCCACTCCGCACTGCGCAGGCGCCTCGCGCCCGACGAGGGCGCGCCGTGCTGGCGCGGCGTCATGATGTGGCGCGGCACGACCTGGGCGCCGCCCTTCCTGGACGGCCGCACGATGGTGCAGGCCGGCCACAGCCAGGCCAAGTTCGTCGTCTACCCCATCGGCGCGCCGCGCGAGGCCGACGGCCTGCAGCTCATCAACTGGATTGCCGACCGCCGCGTGCAGCCGCCCACGCCGGGCCTCACGGCGCCCGACCGTGCCGACTGGAGCCGTGCGGGCCGGCTGGACGACCTGCTGCCCACCTTCGGCCGCTGGCACTTCGACTGGCTGGACGTGCCGGGCCTCATCACCCGCGCCGAGCAGATGCTGGAATGGCCCATGGTGGACCGCAACCCGCTGCCGCGCTGGCGGCTGGGGCCGACGACGCTGCTGGGCGACGCGGCGCACCCGATGTACCCCATCGGCTCCAACGGCGCCACGCAGGCCATCATGGACGCGCAGGCGCTGGCCGACGCGCTGACCCACCACGCCGACCTGGACACGGCGCTGGCCGCCTACGAGGATGAGCGCCGGCCGTTCTGCGCCCGCATCGTCGAGATGAACCGCCGGGAAGGCCTGGACGCCATCCTGGACCGCGTCGAGGCGCTGGCGCCCGACGGCTTCGCGCGGCTGGAAGACGTCATCGCGCCCGCCGAGGTGGCTGCCGAGATCAACGCCTACAAGGCCGCCGCCGGGCACCAGGTCCGGCGCTAGCGCCGACCGCTACTCCGGCGTGCTGGGGTCGCCATCGGCCCCCGGGTGTTCCAGCGCCTGCCGGGCCAGCTCCTCGTCCGACAGCGGCGCGGCGGATTCGAGCGCATTGATCTCCTCCAGCAACGCCGGCGTCGGCTCCTCACCATTGATGAGCACGTCATCGAGGGTCTGCTGCGCGGCGTGCGGTTCCGGCGGCGCGGGCGGCACGGCGGCGGCGCCGGCCACCAGCACGTCGGCAACCTTGCGTTCAAGGAACGCGGCGAAGTCGCCGTCTTTCGGCGTGTCGGGGTGGGTCATGCGTGGCTCCGGGTGGTGCAGGGCACCGCAAGGGTAGCGCGCCTGGCGCCGGTGGGTGTTGACGCCGCCGCGCGGGCGGCGATCATCGCGCTCCATGTCCCGCCAAAAGCTCGGCCGCACCCAGCCGCCCCACGAACGCCACCCCGTCGCCTGGTACCAGCCCGACGTGCTGTGGACCGCGGCGCAGCAGGTGCTGTCGTCGCTGGACCAGCTGCGCAACCGCGACGGGCGCGAGAGCCAGCCGACGCCCATGAAGGTCATCGACCGCAGCCGGCCCGAGGCCGACGGGCCGCACGCGGGCGAGTGCTGGTTCGACTTCATCGCCGACACGGGCGACGGCGGCAACGCCTGCTACGCCGTCGCCAGCGCCGCGCTGGCCGATGAGCTGACGCTGGGCGGCGAGCGGCTGCCGCGCGCCTCGCTGCTGCTGTTGGGCGGCGACCTGGCCTACCCGGCCGCCAGCACGCAGGACTACCGCTACCGCTTCGTCGAGATGTTCGAGGCGGTGCGCAACAGCCACGAACCCACGCTGGTGCGCGGGCGGCGGCTGACGCTGGCCGCCATTCCGCAGAACCACGACTGGATGGACTCGGCGTCCACCTTCAGCCGCTACTTCACGCGCCGCAACGACTCGGCGCCGCTGCTGGGCGCCAAGATCCCGCAGCGGCAGACCTACTTCTGCGTGAAGCTGCCCGGCGGCTGGTGGGCGCTGGGGCTGGATTTCGCGCTGGACCACGACATCGACCGCGACCAGTACGAGCAGTTCGAGGCGCTGCTCAGCGAGCGTGGCCTCGTCACCGACGACGGCCACGAGTACCGCATCGCCGACGACGACCGCGTGCTGCTGATTTACCCCGAGCCCTACTGGACCCGCCCCATCGGCGACGGCGCCGACGACAGCCACCCCAAGCGCTACCAGCGGCTGGAAGGCCTGCTGCGCGGGCGCATCAAGCTGCGGCTGGCCGGCGACCTGCACCACTACCTGCGCTGGGACTCGGTGTCGCGGGGGCGCCTCGTGATCTGCGGCACCGGTGGCGCGTTCACGCACCCCACGCACACCAAGCCGACGACGCGGCCGGTGCGGCTGCAGGAATTCGACACGCAGGACTGCATCCCGCCGGAGCCGTTCACGTCACGCCCGGCGCTGGCCATCGGCCTGACCGAGCAGGACCACCCCGGCTGCGAGTTCGAGCGCCAGGAGGCCACGGCCTTCCCGAGCGCCGACGCCTCGCGCGACGGCTGCAAGGGCAACCTGCTGGCGCTGTTCCGCCGCGACGCCAGCGGCGGTGGCGGCAATGCCTGGTTCGCCGTGCTGCTGGGCGCGCTGTACTGGTTCAACGCCTACCTGAACTCCACGCCCTTCGTCGACTCGTTCGAGCCCGACGGCTTCCGCGCGATGTGGCGCTTCGGCATGGACGAGTACGGCCACGTCTTCCTGCTGTGGCTCAAGGCGATGGTGTTCAGCCCGCTGGGCTTCCTGATCAACCTGCTGATGGCCTTCGGCTGCATGGTCATGGGCCGCGAGACGGTGCACGAGCTGCCACCCACGGTGAACGCGGTGTGCCGCTGGATCATCATGTGGGGCGTGGGCGCGCTGCACGCGGCGGTGCACGTGCTGGCCGTCTACAGCCTGGAGTTCTGGGGCCACCAGCTCGTCGGCGAGCTGGGCTGGATTGCCGACCGCACGACGCCCGCCGGCCTCATCGTGCACTCCTGCCTCGTGGGGCTGTGGGTGTTCAGCCTCGGCGGGCTGGCGGGCGCGTTCATCTTCGGCGCCTACCTGGCCGGCATGTCGTGGCTGGGCTACCTGACCAACAACGGCTACTCGGCGCTGGACGGGCAGGACCACAAGGGGTTCCTGCGCTTTCGCATCGATGCGAAGGGCGAGCTGACGGCGTGGTTCATCGCGCTGGACCGCGTGCCACGGCAGTGGCGGCGCAATGACCAAGCGGGGCCGGTGTGGGTGGCGGATGATGAGGAGGCGTCGGCACCGAGGGTGCATGACAGGTTTGGCCTTTGATCATGAACATTGAGTCCGCCATCAGCAGCCTGAAGAACTCACTTTGCCAACAAGTAGATGTTGGCGGCCTTTTCGCGCGCAGCAAGCTTGCGCACAAGTGGAAGGCGCCGTGGCGCTCCTTGCTGCTGCGTGAAGCTGTCGCATGGCGAATCCAAGAGCTTCTTGAGCAGTCTTTGCTGCTTTCAAAGAACCAAGGCCTGCTTGGCGCGCGGATTCTCCTTCGATCCGCTTTCGAGACATTGGCGGTCCTTGTCTACCTCAACAAAGCTATGCGCTCGGTGGTTGCAGGCAACCTGAGCTTCCATGACTTTTCCCAGAAGACTTCTCGCTTGCTTATCGGGTCTCGGGACAATTCGACCTCTCATGAGGCAATTGGAGTCCTCGTCGTTCTGGACTCCGCAAATAAGCGCTACCCCGGGCTGCGCTCTTGGTACGACGGGCTCTGCGAGAGCGCACATCCCAATTGCGAAGGCGTGCTTGGCGGCTATTCAAGCTCAGACGAGCGGAACCACATCACCACCTTTGCCAGTCGTTGGGCTGATGTTCATGGGGGAAGTCATGAAGAAGCGCTCCGTGCTTGCTTGGTTGTGTTCGAGGTTGAGTACAACCACGAGTGGGCAGATGCATGGACCGCGCTAGAACATTGGATTGAAAAGAATGATGAGGAGCTAGAAGCGACAAGGCCTCACAACACGGATGAATAGCAGCACGGCATAAAACGACGAGCATGCGATTCCAGGCACCTCAGCTCCGCATCTCAAGCGTCACCATGCCCGGCACGCAGGCCGAGCGCCGGGCCGCCCCAAGCCGGCCTGCGGGCGATGTGCTTGCGGCTCAATGCCGCAAGCATCGCCGTCCCCTCGGGGGACCGATCAGGCTTGCCGCGTTCAGCAGGCAAGACTGAGCGAGGGGCTCACATCTCTGCCGCAATCAGCCGCACCGGCGCGCTGCCATAGCTCAGGAACTTCTCATGGAAGGCCTTGAGCTGGAAGCCCGGCCGGGCCTTCAGCTGCTCGCGCAGCGCGTGGATCTCGCTGAAGCCGCTGAAGTAGCTGGTCAGCTGCACCGACGTCAGCTGCACGCGGCGCCACTTCTCGGCGGCTTCGCGCTCGGTCTGGAAGGCCTGGCGGGTCAGCAGGTCCAGCGCGGCCTGGCGCTCCATGCCCAGCACGTGCACGCTGTAGTCGAGGATGGTGTTGGTGACCGAGCGCAGGTGCCACTTGCCCCACATCAGCGTCATCTCGGGTGATGCGCCGTAGCCGCTCTCCAGCATCATCAGCTCGCCGTAGACGGCCCAGCCCTCCACCATGGCGCCATTGCCGAACAGCGCCTTGACCTTGCTGGGCACCTGGTTGGCGTAGACCAGCTGCGTGTAGTGCCCCGGAACGGCCTCGTGGATGTTGAGGATCTGCAGGATCCAGTGGTTGTACTCGCGCAGCGTGCTCTCGGCCTGTTCGGGCGTCAGCTCGTCCAGCGGCGTGACGTTGTAGTAGGTGCTGTCCTGCGGCCGGTAGGGGCCGGGCGCCTCGATGCTGGCGCCGGCGATGCCGCGCTGGTAGACCGGCGTCTCGCGCACCTTCAGCGGCTTGGCCGGGTCCAGCGTCAGCAGGTCGTGCTGGCGTATCCAGGCTTCCAGCTGCGGGATCTGTGCGCGGATCTCGTCGACGAAGCGCTCGCGCGCCACATGCTTCTCGCTGAGCTTGGCGATGACGCGGCCGATCAGCGCGAAGCGGTCGGCCGGCGGCGCCTCGGGGCCGATGACGGCGGGCCACAGCGCGCGGGCCTGCGTCAGCATGCCGTCCAGCACCGCCTCGCGGCGCGCCAGCGCGAGCTCGTAGGTCTCGCGGGCGCTGCGGGCGGACTGCACGTCGTGCCGGAACTTGGGCTCGTACAGCGCCGCGCCGAGGCGGAAGCTGCGCTTCGCCCCCGGCAGCAGCGTCTTCAGGTGCGCCTGGTAGCCGGCCACGGCGCGGCGGGCCTTCTCCAGGTCGGGCTGCATCAGCGCGCCCAGGCCCTGCTGCTGCGCGTGGGACTCCAGGTCTTCCAGCACCGACAGCACGCCGGGCGCCTGCTGCAGCGCCAGCTCGGTGTGCTCGCGCGTGACGCCCGACAGGCTCTTGCGCGCCTCGGCGTAGAAGGCCGGCAGCTGCCGCACGCGCGGCTGCAGCGCCTTCACGCGCTCCTGCACCGGCGCCCAGTCGGTGTTGAGCACCAGGTCGATGGGTGAGGCGGGGTTGTGCTCGGCCGGGTTCCAGGCCCATTCGCGCAACGTGTCCAGCCGCCACAGGTCGCTCTCGATCTTGGCGAGCAGCATCGCGCGGTCCATGCGCTGGGCGGTGCCGAGGCTGGCCTCGGGCACGGCCTGGAAGCGCTTCAGCCAGCCCGCCAGGAAGCCGCGCATCGCGGCCCGCTGCGCGGCGCCGGGCAGGCGCAGGCGGCCGGCGAACTCGAAGCGCCCGGCGGCCACGGCGGCGTCGGGGTCCTGCTGCCACAGCGCTTCGAGGAAGGACTCGGCCAGCGTGTCGAACGCGCGGTCTTCCGCCAGCGCGGGCAGGGCGGGCACGGCCAGGCCCAGGGCCACGAAATCACGGCGCTTCATGCCAGGGCCTCTTCCAGCGCGTCGATGAACATCTTCGCGACGTCGAAGCCGCTCTGGTCGGTGATCTCCTGGAAGCAGGTCGGGCTGGTCACGTTGATCTCGGTGACGTTCTCGCCGATGACGTCCAGGCCCACCAGCAGCAGGCCGCGCGCGGCGAGGATAGGGCCCAGGTGCTCGGCGATCTCACGGTCCCGCGCGGTCAGCGGCCGGGCCACGCCCTTGCCGCCGGCCGCCAGGTTGCCGCGCACCTCGCCGCCCTGCGGGATGCGCGCCAGGCAGTGCGGCACCGGCTTGCCGCCGATGATGAGGATGCGCTTGTCGCCCTCGGCGATGGCGGGGATGAAGCGCTGCACCATCACCGTCTGCGCGCCGTCCTTGTTCAGCGTCTCGATGATGCCGCCCAGGTTCAGGCCGTCGTCCTTGACGCGGAAGATGCCCATGCCGCCCATGCCGTCCAGCGGCTTCAGGATGATGTCGCGGTGCTCGGCGTGGAAGGCGCGGATCTCGGCCGCGGAGCGCGTGACCAGCGTCGGCGAGATGAACTCGGGGAACTCGAGGATGGCCAGCTTCTCGGGGTGCTCGCGCAGCGCGCTGGCACGGTTGAACACGCGGGCGCCTTCGCGCTCGGCCTGGCTCAGCAGGTGGGTCGTGTAGAAGAACTCGCTGTCGAACGGCGGGTCCTTGCGCATCAGCACGGCGTCGACGTCGGCGAGCGCCACGTCGGCGGTGGCCGCGACGGTGTACCAGTCGTCAGCATCACCGGTCAGCGTGATCTGCACGGCGCCGCGCGCCGTCACGCGGCCGCCGCGCAGCCAGACGAGTTGCTGCGGCTCGCAGGCCAGCAGCGTGTGGCCGCGTTTGGCGGCCTCGCGCATCATCGCGAAGGTGGAATCCTTGTAGGTCTTGAAGGTGGCCAGCGGGTCGGCAACGAACAGCAGCTTCATGGTCGGGCGCTCGGGGGTTTCAGCGCCGGCCAGTGTTGCACAGGGGCGTCGTCAGCCGCGCAGGTAGGGCTTCAGCGCGGCCTCCGCGGCCGCGGCGATGCCGCACCAGTGCTCGCGCCGCTGGCGCGCCCGCGCGCGGTGCCTGGCGGGCAGGTCCTGCAGCGACGTCAGGGCCACCGGCACCGGCATCTGCAGGCCGTGGGCGCCGAAGGCCCGGCCGCCGAAGCCTGCCCAGAAATCGTCGTAGGAGCGCTGGAAGCCGGCCCGGTAGCCCGGCTCGAAGGCGATCTGGCAGGAGCCCCGCACGCCGACGATGCGCGGCAACCCCAGCGCCTGCGCCACGCCGTTCAGCGCGGCCAGCGCGAAGTAGGCAGGCGAGTTCTGCGGGAACGCGGCGCGAAAGCGCGCCAGCGCGGGCGCATCGGGGCGGCTGGACTGGCTGCGCGTCGCGAACAGCACCGGCCCGCGCCCGGCCCCGGCGCACAGCCGCTGTGCATCGACGCAGCCAAACGACAGCTCATGCACCATCTGGCCGCCCTCGCACAGCACCAGGCTGAGCGGGCCTTCGTGGCGGGTGGCGGCGTTGGAGCGCAGGCGCATCTCCCAGCCTTCGGCGCCGCGCCACAGCCGCAGGCCCTCGGCATGCAGCAGGGGCAGCAGCGCCGGCACGAAGCGCGCCTGCTCGAAGTGGAAGTGGTCCAGCGCGCAGCCCAGCCGCTGGGCGGTGCCGAAGCCGCGCGACAGGAAGTGCCGGTGGCTGATGAAGAACAGCACGTCCGCCCGGGGCTGGGCGGCCATCAGCTGCGCGTAGGCGGGGATGGCGAACAGCTCGCCCAGCCGCTCGCGCTCGCCGAGCAGGCGGCCGGCGCCCAGCAGCACGCGCAGCCCGTCGGCCAGGCCCTCGGCGCGGGCCTGCTGCCAGGCATGGCCCGCCATGCGCTGCAGCCACTGCAGGCCGCGGGGCGGCGGCAGCTCGTCGTCGGCGTCGGAGGCGGCGGCGTGGTTCAAGGCCATCCCGTGCGGCTGCGCTGGCCGCGTCATTGCGGCAGCTCCGGGCACCAAGCAATCCACGGGCCAATCGCGCACGGCGGCCCTAGATCCGAGGGGCATGCCCTCCAGCAAAAGCGCTAGCCGCGGGGCGCGCGCCGCCAGTTCGCCACCACCGTCGCCACGCCGCCGGCCACGACGCCCCAGAACGCGGCGCCTATGCCCAGCAGGCTCAGGCCCGACAGGCAGACGAGGAAGGTCAGCAGCGCCGCATCGCGGTGCGCCTCGTCCTTCAGCGCCGCGGCCAGCGCACCGGCGATGGTGCCCAGCAGCGCCAGGCCGGCAATGGCCTTCACGAGTTCGGGCGGGAAGGCCGCCAGCAGCAGCGCCACGGCGCCGCCGGCCAGGCCCAGCAGCACGTAGAACAGGCCGGCCGCGATGGCCGCCGTGTAGCGCCGCGCCGGGTCCTCATGCGCCTCGCGGCCCATGCAGATGGCCGCCGTGATGGCGGCGAGGTTGAGCGCATAGCCGCCGAAAGGCGCCAGCAGCGTGGTGGCCGCGCCGGTGACGGCAATCGATGCGGACACCGGCGTCTGGTAGCCGCTCGCGCGCTGGGCCGCCACGCCGGACAGGTTCTGCGAGGCCATCGTGACGATGAACAGCGGCAGCGCGACGCCGATGGCGGCATGCCAAGTGAACGTGGGCGAGGTCCACACCGGCAGCGCCCACAGCTGCGACGTGTCCAGCCCCGCGAAGCTGAGCCGTCCCTCGCCCAGCGCATAGGCCACGCCCACCAGCAGCACACCGGGCACCGCGTAGCGTGGCCACCAGCGCCGGCCCAGCAGGTAGGCGGCGGCCATCACGAGCACGAGGCCGGGGTCGGTCTTCACGCTGCCCACGGCATCCAGCCCGAAGCGCGCCAGCACGCCGGCCAGCAGCGCGGACGCAATCGCCACCGGGATGCGGTCCATCAGCTTCTCGAACCAGCCGCTGGCGCCGGCCCAGACCATCAGCAGCCCGCAGACGATGAAGGCGCCGATGGCCTCGGGCATCTCCACGCCGGACGTGGACGCCAGCAGCGCCGCGCCGGGGGTGGACCAGGCCGTCAGCACCGGCTGGCGCGTCCACAGGCTCAAGGCCAGGCTGGTCAGCCCCATGCCCAGGCCCAGCGCCCACAGCCACGAGGCCGTCTGCGCCGGCGTGGCGCCCAAGGCGACGGTGGCCTGGAAGATGATGGCGACGGAACTGGTGTAGCCCACCAGCACGGCAACGAAGCCGGCGACGACGGTGGAGGGGGAGAAGTCTTGCAGCAGGCGGCGCATGCCGGCCAGCATAGCGGCGGGGTCAGCGCGAGCGCCGGCCGTGCCCCCACAGCAGCAGCGCGCCCACGGCCAGCACCACCACGCCGACGACCGCGCCGGCCTTCACGTAGACGACGCTGGACCACAGCACGTAGGCACTCGTGCCGGCGAACAGCAGCGGCAGCCACGGGTACAGCGGCACGCGCACGGGGCGCGGCTGGTCGGGCTCGCGCCGGCGCAGCACGATGACGGCCAGCGCGCTCAGCGTCATGAAGAACCAGTACACCGGCGACAGGTAGTCCACCATCGTCGAGAAGCCGCCGCGCGTGAACGCGCCGAAGGCCACCAGCGTCAGCGCCACGCCGGCCGTGGCCAGCACGGCGCCGGTGGGCGTGCCGCGAGCATGGTTCCAGCGGGCGAGGTGCCATTCGGTGGCCAGGTCGCGCGCGGCGGCGTAGGTGGTGCGCGGGCCGGCGATCAGCAGCGCGTTCATCACCGACAGCGCGGTCAGCGTGACGACGCCCACCATCAGCAGCTCCGCGCCGCGGCCGAAGGCGATGCGCATCAGGTCGGCCGCGGGCGCGTCGCTGGCGGCCAGGCCGGCCACGCCCAGCACGCGCAGGTAGGCCCAGTTGGCCAGCAGGTACAGGCCCATCACCAGCGCCAGGCCCAGCAGCAGCGCGCGCTGGATGCCGCGCTGCGGGTCGCGCATCTCGGCGGACAGCGTGGCTGCGTCGCTCCAGCCGCCGTAGGCCAGGAACACGAACACCAGCGCCAGCCCCCAGTCCGTGCCCGGCACGGCCGGCGGCGGCGTGGCGGGCGCGTGGCCGGCCAGCACCTGCGCGCCGGCGCCCAGCCCCAGCAGCACCAGGCCCAGCAGCACGGCGGCGCTCAGGCCCAGCTGCGTGCCCAGGCCCACGCGCACGCCCAGCAGGTTCAGCGCGGTGAGGCCCACGATGAGCCCGGCCGCCATCAGCGCACTGGCATGCGGGCCCAGCCACGGTGTCAGGTCCACCACCTGCGCGAGGTAGTCGCCGAACACGAAGCCCAGCAGCGCCATGGAGCCCGTGTGGATGACGGCGAAGCGCGACCACGCGAACAGGAAGCCCAGCCGGTGGCCGTAGGCGCGGCGCAGGAAGTGGTAGTCGCCGCCGGTGTCGGGGAAGGCCGCGGCCAGCTCGGCGAAGCACAGGCCGCCGATGAGCGACAGCACGCCGCCCAGCGCCCAGGCCAGCAGCAGCTGCGTCGGGTCGCCCAGCGCCTGGGCGGCCATGGGTGAGGTCTTGAAGATGCCGGCGCCGATGACCATGCCCACGCACAGCGCACCGGCATGCCGCACATCGAGGCGGCGTTCGGGCTGGGCGTGGGCGGTGGCGGTCATGGGCGGCGGCGCGTGGCGAAGCCGGCGATGCTAGCGGCGCGCCGCCCGGCATGTGCATATGCGCAACTTGTCTGAAGCGCCGGGGCCGACTGGCCCTAGGCTCTCTGCCCCGTTCCGCTGTACCGCTGCCCGCATGCCCACCCTCCGCCTCATCGCCCTCGCCGCCTCGCAGGCCCTGCTCGCCAGCGCCGCCTTCGCCCAGGCCACGCCCACCGCGCTGGACGCCGTCGTCGTGACCGGCACCCGCGCCAAGGACCGCACGCTGGCCGACACCGCCGTGCCGGTGGACGTGCTGAGCCGCGACGACGTGCTGCGCGCCGCCGGTGCCGACGGCAACCTCGCCGCGGCGCTGCAGGCGCTGCTGCCGTCGTTCAACTTCCCGCGCCAGTCCAACTCCGGCGGCGGCGACCATGTGCGCGCCGCGCAGCTGCGCGGCCTGTCGCCCGACCAGGTGCTGGTGCTCGTCAACGGCAAGCGCCGCCACACGTCGGCCGTCGTGAACCTGGAGTCCAAGACCGGCAAGGGCACCAACCCGGTGGACTTCAACACCATCCCGCTGTCGGCCGTGGCGCGCATCGAGGTGCTGCGCGACGGCGCCGGCGCGCAGTACGGCTCGGACGCGATCGCCGGCGTCGTCAACATCATCCTGGACGAGCGCAAGGCGGGCGGCGAGCTGACCACCGAGCTGGGCGCCTTCCACACAAAGTTCGAGCCCATCGGCCGCACGCTGACCGACGGGCAGACGCAGTCCGCCCGCGTCGCGCAGGGCTGGGCGCTGGGCGGCAACGGCTTCCTGCGCGCCGGCCTCGAAGGCCTGCACCGCAACGCCACCAACCGCGCCGGCCTGGACGAGCTGCCGCCGTGGGACGACCAGAGCGCCGCCAACCTCGCCACCGTCGGCCAGCGCAACTACGCGCCCGGCGAGCCGCAAACCCACCAGTGGCAGGCCTGGTTCAACGGCGCGGCGGATGTGGCGCCCGGCACGCGCGCCTATGCCTTCGGCACCTGGCAGCAGCGCCGCTCGCTGGGCGCGGCCTATTTCCGCTACCCGGACAGCGGGGCCAACGTGAAGACGGTCTACCCCGACGGCTACCGCCCGCAGACCACTGGCGACAACCGCGACCTGCAGCTGGTGGCCGGCCTGAAGACGAGCTGGGCCGACTGGGACGTGGACGTGGCGCTGAACCACGGCCGCAACGATTTCGACTACGGCGTGCGCCGCACGATCAACGCGTCGCTGGGCGCCGCCAGCCCGCGCGAGTTCCACCTGGCCGACTTCGGCAGCCGGCTCACCGGCATCACGCTGGACCTGAGCCGCGAGATCAACGTCGCCGGCCTCGCCCGGCCGCTGACGCTGGCCGCGGGGCTGGACCTGCGCCGCGATGGCTTCGTGACCGGCGCGGGCGACGCGGCGTCGTACGCGGTCGGCACGTTCGACGCGCCGGCCGGCGCGCAGGCCGGCCCGGGCCTGCAGGCCGGCGACGCGACGACACGCCACCGCAACGTGGCCGGCGCGTACCTGGACCTCAGCGCCGACCTGACGCGCGACTGGCAGGCCAACCTCGCGCTGCGGCACGACCACTACAGCGACTTCGGCGGCGCAACGACCGCCAAGCTCTCCACGCGGCTCGCGCTGGACCGCACGCTGGCACTGCGCGGCGCGGTGTCGAGCAACTTCCGCGCGCCGTCGCTGGCGCAGCAGGGCTTCGCGTTCACGGTGACCGACCGCGGCGACGGCGGCACGCTGAGCCAGGTGCGCACGCTGCCGGTGGACCACGCAGTAGCCCGCTACCTCGGCGCGCAGGACCTGAAGGCCGAGACCTCGCGCAACGCCAGCGTCGGCCTGAGCTGGCAACCGAGCAAGGCGTGGTCCACCACGCTGGACGCCTACGCCATCCGCGTGAAGAACCGCATCACACTGTCGCAGCGCATCAGCCGCGACGGCCTGGCCGCCGAGCTGGCCACCAAGTTCGGCACCACGGGCATCGACGGCGTCAACTTCTTCACCAACGCGCTGGACACGCGCACCCGCGGCGCCGACCTTGTCACCCAGTGGCGCGGCGCCGCGCTGGGCGGCGAGCTGAGCCTGGGCTGGACGGCTTCCGTCAACCGCACCACGGTGCGCGGCGGCGGCAGCGTGGGGCTGGAGGAGATCAACACGCTGACCGACGCGTCGCCGCGCCAGCGCCACATCCTCACGGCGAACTGGCAGGGCGGCCTCTGGGCCGTGCAGGCCCGCGCCACGCGCCACGGCAGCACCACGCGGGTGTTCGACTTCGGCGACGGCTTCGTGCCCACGCAGACCTACGCGGCCGTCTGGCAGCTGGACCTGGAAGGCCAGGTGCAGGTCACGAAGGCGCTGGCGCTGAGCCTGGGCGCCATCAACGCGACGGACAAGTACCCGACGCGCTCCATCGCCGACATCAGCTACTTCGGCAACTTCCCGTACGACGTGCTGTCGCCGGTGGGCTTCAACGGTGCGTACTACTACGCCCGCGCGCGGTTGAGCTTCTAACGCGCGCGCGTCGACGAGTCCCGCACGACCAGCTCGTGCGGCAGCACCTTGTGCAGCTCGGTCTCGTCGACCGGTGCGTTCGGGTCGGCCTTGTGGCCGAACACCAGCATCTCGACGGCCGTGCGCGCCATCTCGGCGACCGGCTGGCGCACGGTGGTCAGCGGCGGCCACACCAGCGCGGCGGTGGGCGAATCGTCGAAGCCGACGACCGACAGCTCGCCCGGCACCGACAGGCCCAGCCGCTGCGCGGCGGCCAGCACGCCCAGCGCCATGTCGTCGTTGGACGCGAACACGGCCGTGGGCCGCTGGCGGCGGCTGAGCAGCTGGTGGGCGGCGTCGCGGCCGCTCTGGAACGTGAACGCGCCGGGCTGCACCAGCTCGGGATCCAGCTCGACGTCATGGCTGCGCAGCGCGTGCGTGAAGCCCTCGAAGCGCGCGGCGCTGGCGGACTGGTCCGGCGGCCCCTTGATGAAGGCGATGCGCCGGTGCCCTAGGCTGAGCAGCAGGTTGGTGATCTCCTCGGCCGCGTGGACGTCGTCCATGCGCACGGAGGGCACGCCGCGGATGTCGCGCTCCGGGGACATCAGCACGCAGGGCGTGCCGCTCTCGCGCAGCGCGGCAAGCACCTCGGGGTTGTCGCACAGCGGCGGCGTCAGGATCATGCCGTCGGGCCGCAGCGCCATCACCATGCGGTCGATCTGCTGGCGCAGGTCGGGCGCATCGTTGTGCAGCGACTCGACGACGAGGTGATACCCCAGCTCGCGGCAGCGCAGCGTGGCGCCCTGCTGCACGCTGCCGACGAACAGCGCGCTGGGGTCGTAATAGAGCAGGCCGATCAGGAACGACCGCCCTCCCGCGAGGCTGCGCGCCGACTGCTTGGGCCGGTAGCGCAGTGCCTCCACCACCTTGAGCACCTGATCGCGGGTGCTTTCATGCACACCGGGCTCATGGTTGAGCACGCGCGACACGGTCTTGATCGACACGCCCGCCTCGCGGGCGACGTCGACGATGGTGGGGCTGCCGCCGCGCGTGGTCATGGTGCCCCTCGTCCAACGACTACGTTGGCCGGTCCCCCGAGGGGACGGCGATGCTCGCGGGGTGTGCCCCGCTCGCACATCGCCAGACGGGCCGGCTTGGGAGCGGCCCGGCGCTCGGCCCAACGGTCGCTCCACATGCGCGTCACCTTACTTCTTCTTGGCCTTGGCGGCCGGCTTGGCTGCGGGCTTGGCGGCCGGCTTGGCAGCGGCCTTCTTGGCAGCGGCCTTGGGGTCCACGGCGGCCTTGAAGCCGGCGCCCGGGGTGAACTTGGGCAGCTTGGCGGCGGCGATCTTGATCTTGGCGCCGGTGCTGGGGTTCACGCCGTTGCGGGCAGCGCGGGCATGCTGCTTGAAGGAGCCGAAGCCGGGGATCGACACCGCGCCGCCCTTCTTGACGGTGGTGACGACGGCGTCCAGCAGCGTCTCGAGGATGCGGCCGGCTTCGGCCTTGCTCAGCTCGTGCTTGGCGGCCAGGTGTTCGATCAGATCGGTCTTGTTCATGCGGGGGGTCTCGTTCAAAAGCGCGCCCGAACGACTCGGGCGGGCGCGATTGTGGCGCATACAGTCGGGGCAGAGCCCAGTGTTCATCGCCAATGCCTCCGCCCGTGCACTTTGCCTCGCTGCTGGACGCCCTGCCGCAACAGGTCTGGAAAGCCGATGCGCAGGGACGCCTGCTGTGGATGAACGCGCGCCTGGCCGAGGCACTGAACCGCCCCGCGCTGCCGCTGCCGCTCGCGGGCTGCCTGCACGAGGACGACCGCGCTGCGTTCACCGCCGCCTGGGCCGCGGCGCAGCAGACGGGCCGCTTCGAGATGGAGTACCGGCTGGGCCACACCTGGGTGCGCGCGCAGGCGCAGCGCCTGCCGGACTCGCCGCTGTGGCTGGGCACGCACATCGATGTGGCGGCGCAGCGCGCGGCCGAGCTGCGGCTGAACGAGGCCGACGCCGTCTGGAAGCTGGCGCTGGAGAGCAGCGGCGACGGCGTGTGGGACTGGCATGTGCAGGCCGGCGTCGAATATTTTTCCGATCGTTACCTGCGGCTGTACGGTTTCGAGCCCGGCGACGTGGAGGCCACGCCCGAGGCCTTCGATGCGCGCACCCACCCCGACGACCTGGCGCAGATGGCGCGCGACCGCGAAGACCATTTCGCCGGCCGCACGCCCGTCTACCGCAACGAGCACCGCGTGCAGGCCAAGGACGGCACGTGGAAATGGGTGCTGAGCCGCGGCATGGTCATCACTCGCGACACGGACGGCCGGCCGCTGCGCATGGTGGGCACGCACACCGACATCACCGACCGCAAGCGCCAGGAGGCGCTGGTGTGGCAGCAGGCCCGCGTCGACACGCTGACCGGCCTGCCCAACCGCCGCTCGCTGCGCGAGCGCATCGAGCGCGCGCTGGCGCAGCGCTCGCTGCGCGGCGGGGAGCTGGCCGTCATGTTCGTGGACCTGGACCACTTCAAGGAGGTCAACGACTCGCTGGGCCACGACGCGGGCGACGCACTGTTGATACAGGTCGCCCAGCGGTTGCAGGGCTGCGTGCCGGGGGGCGGCGTCGTGGCGCGCATGGGCGGCGACGAATTCACCGTGCTGCTGACCGCGGCCGATGCCGGCATCGAGGCGCAGCGCGTGGGCCATGAGCTGCTGCAGACGCTGTCGGAAGCCTTCGAGGTGGCGGGCGAGCGGGTGTACGTGTCGGCCAGCGTGGGCGTGAGCCTGTCACCGCGCGACGGGCTGGAGATCGAGGCGCTGTTCAAGCACGCCGACCTGGCGCTGTACGAGGCCAAGGGCGCGGGCCGCAACCGCATGAGCCTGTTCACGCCGGCACTGCACGAGGCGGCGCAGCGGCGCGCGCGACTGGCAACCGAGTTGCGCGAGGCGCTGCGGCTGGCGCAGTTCAGCCTGGTCTACCAGCCCATGCTGTCTCTGCGCGACCCGGCCGCGCCGCCGCGCAAGGCCGAGGCGCTGCTGCGCTGGCGGCATCCGCAGCTGGGCGATGTGAGCCCCGTGCAGTTCATCCCCATTGCCGAGGCCACCGGCCTCATCGTCGACATCGGCGACTGGGTGTTCCGCGAGGCCGCGGCCCGGGCGCAGGCCTGGCGCGCGGCGGGGCAGACGGGCTTCCAGATCAGCATCAACAAGTCGCCGGTGCAGTTCCTCGGCGAACGCAGCCACCGCGTGCAGCCGGACTGGGCCCGCCACCTGCGCGACATGGGCCTGAACGGCGACGCGCTGGCGGTGGAGATCACCGAAGGCCTGCTGCTGGAACGCGACGAAGCCGTCGCCAGCCGGCTGCGCGCGCTGCGCGCCGCCGGGCTGTCGATCTCGCTGGACGACTTCGGCACGGGCTACTCGTCACTGAGCTATCTGCAGCACCACGAGATCGACACGGTGAAGATCGACCGCAGCTTCGTCGCCGGGCTGGCGGATGGCGGCAAGGCGCTGGCACTGTGCCGGGCCATCGTGACGATGGCGCATGAGCTGGGCATGGAGGTGGTCGCCGAAGGGGTGGAGACCGAGGCGCAGATGCTTGCTTTGAGAGCGATGGGGTGTGATTGGGGGCAGGGGTGGTGGTTTGGGAAGGGAGTCAGTGCTGCAGAGTTTGAGGAGCGCTGGTTCGGCGCTCCCGCCGCGGATTCGGTTGCCGCCGCCACACGCTGAACGGCCCATCGAGGGCCATTCAGCGGGGACTCGGTCACCTCCGGCGACCCCGGCGGCCGGCACCGCGCCAAGGGCGCGTCGCCTTCGTCGAGGCGTCGGACAAGCCACCGGCTTGTCCTCGGTCCTCGTCGACACGCCTTTCGAGTCCTCTCCTGGGCACCAAAAAGCAAAAAGGCCAGCACTTTCGTGCTGGCCTTTTGTCTTTTTGTTTTGGTGCCCAGGAGAGGACTCGAACCTCCACGGAGTTACCCGCTAGTACCTGAAACTAGTGCGTCTACCAATTCCGCCACCTGGGCTTTCAGGAGCCTCGCAGTATAGCCTGGTTTTTCAGGCTTGCGAAGAACTTCTTCAAATATCGAACTTCACACCCTGCGCCAGCGGCAGTTCGCTGGAGTAGTTCACCGTGTTGGTGGTGCGGCGCATGTAGGCCTTCCAGGCGTCAGAGCCACTCTCGCGGCCACCGCCGGTTTCCTTCTCGCCGCCGAAGGCACCGCCGATCTCGGCACCGGACGTGCCGATGTTGACGTTGGCAATGCCGCAGTCGCTGCCCGACGCGCTCATGAAGGCCTCGGCCTCGCGGATGTCGGTCGTGAAGATGGCGCTCGACAGGCCTTGCGGCACGCCGTTCTGCAGCGCGATGGCCTCGTCCAGCGTCTTGTACTTCAGCGTGTACAGGATGGGCGCGAAGGTCTCGTGGCACACCACCTCGGTTTGCGACGGCATGCGCACCAGCGCGGGCACGGCGTAGTAGGCCTCGGGGAAGCGGTCGGCCAGCGCACGCTCGCCACCGGACACCGTGCCGCCTTGCTCGCGCGCGGCGCTGAGGGCGAACTGCATCGCGTCAAAAGCCTGCGCGTCGATCAGCGGGCCAATCAGCGTGCCGGCTTCCACCGGCGAGCCGATGGGCAGCTGGGCGCGGGCGCGGTCCAGGCGCTCGACCAGCGCATCGTGGATGCTTTCGTGCGCGATGACGCGGCGGGTCGTCGTGCAACGCTGGCCGGCCGTACCGTAGGCGCCGAACAGGATGCCGCGCACGGCCAGTTCGAGGTCAGCGCTGGGCGTGACGATGATGGCGTTGTTGCCACCCAGTTCCAGCAGGCAGCGGCCGAAGCGCGCGGCGACGCGCGGGCCGACGGCGCGGCCCATGCGGGTGGAGCCGGTGGCGGAGACCAGCGCCACGCGGGCGTCGTCCACCATGGCCTCGCCCACGTCGGCGCGGCCGATGACGAGTTCGGACAGGCCGTCCGGCGCGGCATGGCCGGCGGCGCGGTAGGCCTTCACGGCGCGCTCGAACAAGGCCTGGGTGGCCAGCGCGGTCAGCGGCGTCTTCTCGGACGGCTTCCACACGCAGGCGTCACCGGCCACCAGGGCCAGGGCCGAGTTCCAGGCCCACACGGCCACGGGGAAGTTGAAGGCCGAGATGATGCCCACCACACCCAGGGGCAGCCACTGCTCCATCATGCGGTGGCCCGGGCGCTCGCTGGCGATGGTCAGGCCATGCAGCTGGCGCGACAGACCGACGGCGAACTCGCAGATGTCGATCATTTCCTGGACTTCGCCCAGGCCTTCGCTCGTCACCTTGCCGGCTTCGAGGGACACCAGCTGCGCGAGTTGCGCCTTGTGGGCGCGCAGCTCTTCACCGAACAGGCGCACGAGCTCGCCGCGCTTCGGGGCGGGCACGACGCGCCAGGCTTTGAAGGCCTCGTGCGCGCGGCCGACGGCGGCTTGCATTTCGGCGGTGCTGGCCGTGGGCAGTTGGGCGAGCACGCTGCCATCGATGGGCGAGCGCACGGTCAGGTCACCCGCGGGCGGGAGGTGGACGCCCAGGGCGTCGAGAACGGAATGGGCTTGTTGCTTCATGGTCCGCATTCTGCTCAGGAGATGGACTCGACCTGACGGCTTTGCTGGTAGGCCGAGCCGAAACGGTTGGCCAGGAAGTCGGGCAGTGCCACCTGTTCCTGGCGCACGAAGCCCTTCTGCGGCAGCTTGCCTTCGCGGAACAGGTCCACCGCGGCGCAGATGCCGGCGGCGGTGGTGATCTGGATGGCCGACAGCGGCTGGACGCCGTCACGCGTGGCGAAGATCTTGCGGGCGAACACTTCCTGCAGCAGCACGCCGTTCTTCATGCCCGACACGGTTACGAAAACCAGCACCACGTCCTGCATGGTGGCCGGCATGCTCTTGCGCATGATGGCCTTCAGGTTCTCCTGGTCACCCTTCAGGCCCAGGTCGCCCAGCAGGAACTGCATCAGGTCGCGGTGGCCGGGGTAGCGCACGGTCTTGTAGTCGAGGTTGCGCACCTTGCCCGCCCAGGTTTCGCACAGCGTGCCCAGGCCGCCGGAGGTGTTGAAAGCCTCGTACTCGGTGCCGTCCAGGCTGAAGTGCTCCAGGCCCTCCAGCGGCAGCGCGGCGATGGTGTCGCCCTCGTGGATGGCTTCGCAGGGGTGGCAGTACTCGTTGATCAGGCCGTCGACCGACCAGGTCAGGTTGTACTTCAGCGCGTTGGTCGGGAAGGCGGGCAGCGCGCCGACGCGCATCTGCACGTCGCGCACGGTGTCGAAGCCGCTGGCCAGGTGGTGGGCGACGATGCCGATGAAGCCGGGGGCCAGGCCGCACTGGGGCATGAACGCGGTGCGGGCGCCTTCGGCCATCTGCTTGATGGCCTTGGTGGCGGCCACGTCTTCGGTCAGGTCGAAGTAGTGGCAGCCGCATTCCAGCGCCAGCTCGGCCGCAGTGATGGCCAGGTGGTAGGGCAGCGCGTTGACGACGGCGTCCTTGCCGCGCAGTTGGGCGGCCAGCGCGCCGCGGTTGTCGCTGTCGACCTCGGCCGTGGCGATGCCCTCGTCGGCCAGCACCTTCAGGTAGCCGGCGTTCTTGTCGAGCACGGTGACCTGGTAGTCGCCGGTGGCGTGCAGCAGGCGGGCGATGGTCTGGCCGATGTGGCCGGCGCCGAGCAGGGCGATCTTCATGAGGGGCTCCAGGCTGTGTTTGCGTTGGGCCGCACTCTAGGCAGAGGCGATGACGAAAGAAAGCGATGTTTCGACGAAAGCAATTGCGGATTCGTCGAATCGACGGGATGATTCGCCGTTATGGATGAAACACGGGTAAATCCGCCCTCCTCGACCGACGACCTGGACCGCCGGCTGATCCTGCTGCTGCAGGCCAATGCACGCGACAGCACGGCCACGCTGGCGCGCAAGCTGGGCGTGGCGCGCACCACCGTCGTCGCGCGGCTGGCGCGGCTGGAGGCCAGCGGGCGCGTCGTGGGCTACACGGCGCGGCTGGGGGGCGACGAAGCCGGGCGCAGCGTGCAGGCCTTCGTCGGCATCACTGTCAGCCCCAAGGCCGGGCGCGAGGTCGTGAAGCGCTTATCAGAACTGCCGGAGCTGCGCCAGCTCGCCAGCGTGAGCGGTGAGTTCGACTACATGGCGCTGCTGCGCGCCGACACTACGGCCCGGCTCGACGCGCTGCTCGACGAGATCGGCGACATCGACGGCGTGCTGCGCACCAACAGTTCGGTGGTCCTCGCGCTGCGCGTGGACCGACAGACCTAGCCTCACGGAGATTCCCGACATGACCTGGTTGGCCCTCGGCCTCGCCCTCTTCCTCGGCATCCACCTGACCCGCGCCGTTGCGCCGCGCTGGCGCGAGGCCCGCATCGCCCGGCTGGGCGCGATGGGCTGGAAGGGCTTCTACACGGTGGTTTCGCTGACCGGCTTCGTGCTGATCCTGTGGGGCTACTCGCTGGCGCGCCAGCAGCCCGTCGTGCTGTGGCCGGCCATCCGCGGCATGAACCACGGCGCCGCGGCGCTAATGCTGGTGGCCATGGTGCTGATGGCCGCGGCCTACGTGCCGCGCAACCACTTCAAGGCCAAGCTGCAGCACCCGATGACGCTGTCGGTGAAGGTCTGGGCCTTCGCCCACCTGATCGCCAACAACACGCTGGCCGACGTGATGCTGTTCGGCAGCTTCCTGGTCTGGTCCATCCTCGTGTTCCGCGCCGCGCGCCGCCGGCCGGCGCCGGCCACCGCGACACCGACCGTGGCGGGCAGCGCGGCCACTGTCGTCGCGGGTGCGGCGCTGTGGGCCTTCTTCGCGTTCTGGGCACACGCGGCCTGGCTGGGCATCGCGCCGCTGGGCTGACGTCCTTCAACATGGGGATCGCCGGGGCAGGCGAGCTTGTTCGCGCCTGCGCCGGCGGGTCATCATCCGCCGATCACAGGAGATGACCATGGCCACCAAGACCCGCAAGCCTGCAGCCCCCGCGAAGACCGCCGCCAAGAAGCCGGCCGCGAACACCGCCCCCACCCCCAAGCTCGACGCCCGCCCCGACCGGCTGGACCTGCGCGACCTCATGTACCGCGCGCCGCTGCGCTCGCTGCCCGCGCGCTGGCCGCTGGACGCCGACCTGAAGAAGCTGCTGCCGGCCTACGTCAAGTCGGGCCGCATCCTCAACCAGGGCAACGAGGGCGCCTGCACCGGCTTCGGCCTGGCCTGCGTGACCAACTACCTGTACTGGCTGCGTCATCTCGGCGCGCCGCGCAGCCAGATGCCCGACCCGGTCAGCCCGCGCATGTTCTACGAGCTGGCCAAGCTCTACGACGAGTGGCCCGGCCAGGACTACGAAGGCTCCTCCTGCCGTGGCGCGCTCAAGGGCTGGCACAAGCACGGCGTGTGCTCGTCCACGCTGTGGCCCTACCCGCTGGACGACAACGGCGCCGGCGTCTTCCAGCGGCCCCTCGCCGGCTGGGATGAGGACGCCACGCGCCGCCCGCTGGGCGTGTACTACCGCGTCGAGAAGAAGAGCGTCGTCGACATGCAATCGGCCATCTACGAGATCGGTGCCGTCTACGTGTCGGCCGATGTGCACGACGGCTGGGCGCTGGACCCGGCTCCCCTGCCCGCCAGCCACGACAAGCTGCCCCGCATCGCCGGCATGACGCAGAAGACCGGCGGCCACGCGTTCGCGCTGGTCGGATTCAACGAGCGCGGCTTCGTCGTGCAGAACAGCTGGGGCACCGGCTGGGGTGCCAGCGGCTTCGCCGTGCTGCCGTATGAAGACTGGGTGACCAACGGCACCGACGCCTGGGCCGTGGCCCTGGGCGTGCCGCAGGACCTGTCGGACCTGACCTCGCGCCCGGCCCCGCCCGCCAAGGGCACGCGCGGCGCCAAGGCCGCCGCCCGTGCCGCGGCCAGCGGCTTCCGCGTGATGGCCGGCCGCGGCCTGGCCGATGTAGCCGGCACGCTGTGCCAGGGCGACAACCCGCGCGACGACCCCTGGCCCGTCAACCACACGTTCACGCACAAGCCCTACCAGCCGCTGCGCACCGACGAGGCCTACACGCACACGCTGGTGTCGGGCAACGACGGGCAGTTGATGTCCACCGACTTCACGCGCGCCCGCAACGACCGCACAGGCCTGGCCCGCGAGATCGTCGTCGAGCGCCCGACCGCCTGGTTCAAGGGCAGCAAGGACAAGACCGTCAAGCTGGCCCTCTACGCCCACGGCGGGCTGAATTCCGAGCTGGCCTCCATCCAGCGCATCCGCGTGCTGGCACCCTACTTCCTCGCCAACGGCATCTACCCGCTGTTCTTCACGTGGAAGACCGGCCCGGTGGAGACGCTGAAGGACATGCTGGAGGACCTGAAGCACCGCGTCATCGCCGGCGACCGCAGCGAGGGCTGGCTGGACCGCCTGCGCGAGGCCGCCGCCGAGGCCAAGGACCGCGCCATCGAGGCCGTGGGCCGCCAGTTCGCGCGCGGTATCTGGAGCGAGATGCGCGAGAACGCCGCCGGCGGCGCCACCGACGACCACGTGCTGGACCTGGCCGCCGACATGCTGCGCGAGCTTCGCGACACGCTGGCCAAGAGCGGCAAGACGCTGGAGATCCACCTCATCGGCCACTCCGCCGGCTCCATCCTGCTGGGCCACCTGCTGGGCCGCCTGGCCGGGCCGGCGCCGGTGCAGGCGGCCAGCTGCGAGCTGTACGCCGCGGCCTGCTCCAGCGGCTTTGCCGTGCAGCACTATGGCGCCGCGCACCAGGCCGGCGTGCTGTCGCTGCAATCCCTGCGGCTGCATGTGCTGACCGACGCCAACGAGCGCGCCGACGGCCTGCCCGACGCCGAGCGCGACATCTACGGCAAGTCGCTGCTGTACCTCGTGTCGCGCGCGCTGGACGACATCCGCAAGCAGCCGCTGCTGGGCATGGAGCGGGCGCTGGTGCCGGCAGACCCGATATGGTCCGGCGACCAGTGGGCCACGCAGGCACAGCAGGACGTCCGGGCCTGGCTCAAGCTGTGGCCGGCCGGCGCGCTGCTGAACCGCGTGACGACGCCCAAGGTGCGCACGACCAAGACCGGCGACCAGATCGCCGCCAGCCACGGCAGCTTCGACAACAACATCGATGTGCTGACCGGCACGCTGGAGCGCATCCGCGGCGGCGCGCTGGTGGCGCCGATGGAGTGGCTGGACTATTGAAGTTATCGGCATACTGCGCGGCCATGCATTACCGCCCGTTTAGCGCCAATTTGCTGCGGATGGCCGCCCTCGCGGCCGCACTGCTCGTCAGCGGCTGCAGCAGCGTCGACAAGCCCGCCGCGCCCGAGCCCGAGTTCGTCGTGCACGAGAACCTGCTCGCGGCCGGCCGGGTCGACGCGCAGGCGCTGGCCCGCATGACGGCGCACGTGGGGCCGGACGGCCAGATCGTCTACCTGCACATGGCCCTGTGCTGCGACCAGTTCAACAAGGCCTACGACGCCGACGGCCGCTACCTGTGCGCGCCGTCCGGCGGTTTCACGGGCCAGGGCGACGGCCGCTGCCCGGCGTGGATCCGCCAGTTGCGGCTGCGCCCGCCGGACACGGCCGCCAGCAACCCCTGGCGCGTGCGGGACACGCTGTAGCGGGACAATCCGGGCCATGAAATACCTGCACACCATGGTCCGCGTCCATGACCTGGACGCCTCGATGAAGTTCTACCGCGACGCCCTCGGGCTGGTGGAGGTCAAGCGCTCCGAACACGAGGCCGGCCGCTTCACGCTGGTCTACCTGGCCGCCCCGGGCGACGAGGACGCCCAGGTCGAGCTGACCTACAACTGGCCCGACGCCGACGGCAACGCGGAGGTCTACACCGGCGGCCGCAACTTCGGCCACCTGGCCTACGCGGTGGACGACATCTACGCCGCCTGCCAGAAGTTCGTCGACCACGGCGTGCTCATCAACCGCCCGCCGCGCGACGGCCGCATGGCCTTCGTGCGCTCGCCCGACGGCATCTCCATCGAGCTGCTGCAGCGCGGCCCCGCGCTGGCACCGGCCGAGCCGTGGGCGTCGATGCCCAACACGGGCAGCTGGTAAGTCACAACGCGAGGGTGTCGGCCCAGATGTTCTCGGCCCAGTCCAGCGCGAACGCGGCCTCCTGAACACTGGCCGCCGCCGACACGCCGCCCGCGCCGGGCACCGGCTTCATCGTCTTCTCGGCGGCGTCGTACTGGTGCACCGACGCCACGTGCATGGCCTCGGTCGGCGTCGTGAAGCTGTAGCAGGTGTTCATCACCACGGGCGCCGGGTTCACCGCCTCGCCCCTCAGCAGCGCCAGCACGGCCGCCGCGGCCACCTTGGCCTGCTGGTTGGCGAGGTGGCCCGACTTGGGCATGCCGGGCGCGGACATCAGCGCGTCGCCCACCACGTGCACGCCCGGTGCCACCTGCGCCTGCATCGTCAGCCAGTCCACGCCCACCCAGCGGCGGTTCACGTTGGCAAAGTCCCGGGCCAGGTCGCCCGCGCGCTGCGGCGGGATCAGGTTCAGCACGTCGGCCTTCACATCCTCGAACTCGAAGCGCGCGACGTCGCCGGCCACTTCCTTCAACTCGGCATTGGGCCGGTACTCCAGCACGCCGGCATGGGCTTGGGCGAATGCGCGCTCGAACAGCGCCTTCTTGCTCTGCACCTCGGGGTTGGCGTCCAGCACCAGCAGCTTGGCCCGCGGCTTGGCCCGGCGCAGGAAGGACGCGATCAAGCAGGCGCGCTCGTACGGCCCGGGCGGGCAGCGGTACGGCGCCTTGGGGATGCTCATCAGCACGACGCCGCCGTCCGGCAGGTCGGCCAGCTGGCGGCGCAGCGCCAGCGTCTGCGCGCCGGCCTGCCACGCATGCACGGCGCGGCCGCTGTCGTAGGCGGCGGCGAGGCCGGGGATGCCATCCAGCGTGAAGCCGATGCCGGGGGCGAGGATGAGGCGGTCCCAGCCCAGCGTGTCGCCGCCGGCCAGCCGCACGGTCTTGCCCACGGGGTCGATGGCGACGACGTCGCCGCGCACGCGCTGCACGCCCTGCGCCTCCAGGCCCGCGTAGCCGTAGGCGATGCTGAGCGGCTCGCGCACGCCGGCGATGACGAGGTTGGACATCGGGCAGGAGATGAAGCCCTCACGACGCTCCACCAGCATCACGTCGACATCGGCGCCGCCCCACAGCTTCAGGTAGCGCGCGGCCGTCGCACCGCCGAAGCCGCCGCCCACGACGACGACGCGGCCCAGCCGCGCGGTTCTGCGGGTCGTTGCGCAACCGGCCAGCGCGAGGCCGCCGGCGGCAACCAGCTGACGGCGCCCGATCATGGCCTGGCCTGCGCGGCGGGCAGTGACGAGAAATAGGCCGCCACGAGGCGCAGCTGCTCCTCGGTGTAGCCCTTGGCGATCTGCGGCATCACGGTGCCCGGCTGGCGGCCGCTGCGGTAGTCGGCCAGCAGCTCCAGCATCACGTCGGCCTTCATGCCGGCCAGCGGCGGCATGGCCGTGCCGCGCGGCCGGCCGTGCGTGCCGTGGCAGCTGGCGCAGGTGGCGGCCAGCTGCCGGCCGGCGTTCAGGTCCTGCGCCAGCGCTGGCGCACACAGCAGCAGCAACCACCAGGCCTTCATGCCCGCACTCCTTCAGAGTTTGTGGGACCGGTCTCCGCGCTCGAATCCCACGGCGTCGAACGGCGCATTCAGCGGCGCGAAGCCCACCACCTTGAACAGCTCGCCCATCTCGTGCTCGGCCAGCAGCCGGTGCGCCATCGCGCGCTCGCCGAGGCTGGCGCCCTGCAGCAGCTCGGCGATGCCGCAGTTGAGCAGGAAGTTGGCCTGGCTGGTGTAGCCCAGCACGACGAGGCCGGCGTCCTGCCCGGCCAGCGCGATGCCGGTGAAGTTGACGTGCGCCGTGATGTCCTTGTCGCCCACGGCCACCAGCGGGTCGGCGTCGGCCAGGTGGCCCTGGTGGCACATCAGCGTGCCGCCGCGGCGCTGCGGGTGGTAGTACTCGGCCTCGGGGAAACCGTAGTCGATGAAGAAGGCTGCGCCGCGCCGCAGCTTGCGCGCCAGCGTGCGCATGAAGGCCTCGGCCTGCGGGTGGATCTCGGTGACGGTGTCGGGCACGAAGCCGCCGTGCCCCGATTCCTGCAGCGGCGGGCGCAGCATGCTGTCGCGGTCCGCGAACGCGAAGCCCTCGCCGGCCACGACGACGCCGCGCTCGCGCCAGGTCTGGCCGTCGAACGCGATCAGCTGCACGGGCATGGCGTCCAGCACCTCGTTGCCGACGACGACCGCGTCGATGTGCTCGGGCAGCGCGTCCAGCCACTCGACGCGGTCGCCCCAAGCGGCCAGCCGCTCGCGCTGGCGCTCGCGCAGCTCGGCCGACAGCTCGACGATGCGGTAGCGCAGCAGGCCGGCGCCCAGCGCGTCCAGCTCGGCGATCAGGTGCGCGGCCAGCGCCCCGGAGCCGGCGCCGAACTCCATCACGTCGGTGCAGCCGCTGGCGCGCAGCGCCTGCGCGACCTGGCGGGCCAGCGCGCGGCCGAACAGCGGCGACATCTCGGGCGCGGTGACGAAGTCCGAACCCTGCGACGGCAGCATGCCGAACTTGCGCCGGCCGCCGGTGTAGTAGCCCAGGCCCGGCTCGTACAGGGCCATGGCCATGAAGCGGTCGAACGGCAGCCAGCCGCCGGCGCCAGCGATGGACTGGCGGATCAGCGCGGTCAGGGGCGAGGAGAGGTCAGGCGCGGACATGGGCCATTCTCGCCGGCCGCCTCAGCGCGCCCTGACCCAGGCCTCGAAATCACCGGCCGACATCGGCGCGCCGACCAGCTCGCCCTGGAACTGCTGGCAGCCCCAGGCGGCCAGCAGCTGCCACTGCGCGGCACTGCGCACGCCTTCGGCGGTGACGGTCAGGCCCAGGCCCACGGCCATCTGGACGATGGCGCGCGTGATGGCCTGCGCGCCGACGTCGTCGGGCAGGCGGGCGGTGAAGCTCTGGTCGATCTTCAGCTTGTCCAGCGGGAGCTCGGTCAGGTGGGCCAGCGACGTGTAGCCGGTGCCGAAATCGTCCACCGACACGGTCAGGCCCATGGCGCGCAGCTGCGCCAGCGTGGCGGGCGCGTGCTCGATGTCCTCGATGAGCATGCGCTCGGTCAGCTCCAGCTCCAGCCACTGGCCCTTGGCGCCGGACTCCTCCAGCACTCGCTTCACGGTGTCGGCAAAGCCGTCCAGGTTGAACTGCATGCGCGACAGGTTGATGGCGATGCGCATGGGCCCGTGGCCCTGCGTGATGCCCTGCTCGCGCCAGCGCCGCGCCGTGGCGGCCGCCTCGCGCATGACCCACTCGCCCAGCGCCAGCATCAGGCGGTGGCGCTCGGCGACGAAGATGAACGCGTCGGGGCTGAGCAGCCCGCGCTGCGGGTGGCGCCAGCGCAGCAGCGCCTCGGCGCCGGAGAGCTGGCCCGTCGTCGCCTCCACCTGCGGCTGGAAGAACAGCTCGAACTCGTTGCGCGTCAGGCCCTGAGCCAGCTCGTCCTCCAGCACGAGGTCGGCATAGGCCGTCTCAGCCAGCGCCGGCTCGAAGAACTGGTAGGTCGCGCGGCCACGCGCCTTGGCCCGGTACATCGCCGTGTCGGCATGCTGGATGAGCTCGTCCGCATGGCGGCCGTCGTCGGGGAACACGGCTACGCCGATGGACGGCGTGACGGACAGCGCCCGGCCATCGGCCTTCACCGGCACCTCGACGACGGACAGCAGCGCCTCCAGCACGACGATGATGTCGGCGCGGCTGGCCAGGTCGGTCAGCAGCACAACGAACTCATCGCCGCCGAAACGACCCACGAGGTCGCTGCCGCGCAGCGCGCCGACGAGGCGTTCGGACACCGTCGTCAGCACCTGATCACCTTCGAGGTGACCCAGCGAGTCGTTGACGCGCTTGAAGTTGTCCAGGTCGACAAACAGCAGCGCCAGCAACTCGCCGCGGCGTTCGGCGCGCTTCAGGAAGCCGCCCATGCGCTCCATGAAGGCCGCGCGGTTGAGCAGGCCTGTCAGCGCGTCGTGGTGGGCCAGGTACTGGATGCGCGCCTCGCTGTCCAGCCGGTCGCTGATGTCGCGCACGACCGCCATGCGCAGCTTCTCGCCGTCATGCTCGATGGTGCGCATGATGAGCTCCACCGGGATGCGCGCGCCGTCGCGGTGCTTGATGGCCGTCTCGTAGCGCAGCTCCTGCGCCTGCAGCATCACCTCGCGCACCTTGGACAGCTCATCGTCGACCACGTACGACAGCACATGCTGGCCGATCAGCGCCTCCGCCGGCCAGCCCGTCATCGCGCACAGGCGCTGGTTCACATCGGTCATGAGGCCGTCACGGTGAAAGAGGATGCCCTCCACCGTCGCCTGCATGAACTTGTGCAGCCGCGCCTCCGACTCGCGCAGGCGCCGCTCGGCCAGGCGATGGCGCGTGATGTCATAGACCAGCACCCAGCTGCCCATCAGCACGCCGGCCTCGTCGAACTGCGGGATCAGGTGGATCTCCAGGCAGGCCCACTCGCCACCCGGCTGCACCAGCTCGCGCTCATAGACCACCGGCCGCAGCTCGCGCACCAGCTCATCCACCCAATGCCGTACCTGCTCGTACGCGGCCGCGCCGACGATCTCGCGGAAATGCAGGCCAATGATGGATGCCTGCGTCAGCCCGAAGGCCTCGGCATAGCCGCGGTTCGCGAACAGGCAGCGGTGATCCGCCGCGCCGTACAGCGCGATCCAGGCCGGCACGTGGTCGGCCAGCATGCGAAAACGCGCCGCGTCCAGCGCCTGGCGTTCGAGTTCGGCGTCGTTGCGCACGTTCACGCCGTCGTCCGCAGGGCCAGGCGCAGGTCGTCCCAGGCGCCGGCCTTGTCGGCCGGCGAGCGCAGCAGGTAGGCCGGCGGGTAGGTCACCACCACCGGCAGCCCTTGCCACCGGTGCACGCGGCCGCGCAGCCTGCCCAGCGGCTCGGCCAGGCCCGTGAGCCGGCGTGCGGCCTGCAGGCCCATGGCCAGCACGAGGCGGGGCCGCAGCAGTTCGACCTGGCGGGTCAGCACGGCCTCGCAGGCGTCCAGCTCGGCCGGCTGCGGCGCGCGGCCGCGCGGCGGGCGGCACTTGACGATGGGCGTCACGAAGGCCGTGGCGGCATCGCCCAGGCGCGAGTGGCCGGCGGCCAGCAGCATGCGGTCCAGCAGGCGGCCGGCGTCGCCGCCCAGCGCGTCGCCGGCCGCGTCGTCGGCCTCGTCCGGCGGGTCCATGACGACCAGCCACTGTGCCTGCTGCACGGCGCCGCTGCCATAGACGGCGTGGCGGCGCTGCTCGCACAGGCCGCAGGCGCGGCAGGTGGCGACGGCCTCGCGCAGCGCGGCACCGTCCAGGCCTGCGAAGCTCGCCGGCACGGGCGCGGCGACGCGGGGCGCGGCGGCAGCCACGGGCGCGGCCACCGGCGTCGGGGCACGCGCCACGGCCGGGACGGGTGCCGACGCAGGCGCAGGCGCCGCGGGGCGCTCCATGACGGCGACGTCGGCCACCGGCGCGGCGTCATCAGCGGTGGCCTCGGCGATGCGCGGCGGCAGCCGGAAGCCCATCTCGGCCAGCATGGCCCGTTGGCGCTCGTCCCACGTCATGCCGCCACCATCAGGCTCATCAGCACGGCGTCCTCGCGCGGCCCCTCGGTCACCGGGTAGTAGGCGCGGCGCTTGCCAACCTCGGCGAAACCGTAGCGGCGATAGACCTCGCGCGCCCGCGCGTTGCTGACGCGCACCTCCAGCCACAGCTGCGTGAGCCCGCGCTGACGGCAGGCGGCCACGAGGCGGTCCAGCATGACGACGGCCAGGCCGCGCCCCTGCCAGGCCGGCGCGACGGTGATGTTGAGCAGATGCAGCTCGTCCACGCCGGGCATCGCCACCCAGTAGCCCAACAGTTCCGAATGCCCCCAAGGCCGGGCTACGCCCGGCCCGCCCCCCAAGGGGGTCAAGCCCACTTGGGGCGGCCCGGCGTGGGCTTGAGCCCGCGGGCCGCGCAGCACCTCGGCCGGGTAGCCGGCGGCCAGCGAGTCGACGAAGTTGCCATGCGTCCACGGTACCGGGTAGGCCTGGCGCTCGATGGCCATGACCTCGGTCAGGTCGGGCACGCGCATACCGCCGGCCTCCCAGGGCGGCTGGGCCCGGTCCAGCTGGGCACTCATGACGCCAGGGCCTTCTGCTCGCGCTCGGCCGTCGTCAGCGCCACCTTGTCGCGCACATAGACGGGCAGCGCGTCCGCGGCGTCCAGCGTCTCGCCGCGCTGCCAGGCGGCCAGTGCCAGCGCACCCAGGGCGGCCGCCCGGGAGCGGGCCTGCGGCCACGCCCTCACCCCATCGGGCAGCGCGCCCAACGCGGCGGCGTACTCGGTCAGCGCCGTGCCGGCCACGGCGGCCGGCCGGCCCCAGTGGGCGGCCAGCGCGTCGGGCGCGTACAGCGCCGGCGCCTCGACCACCTGCCAGGCGCCGCGCTCCCAGTGATAGCGCGCCGCGTAGATCTCGCCGATGCGGGCGTCCATCGCCACCCAGACGTCGTCGCCGGCGCCCTGGGCGCGGGCGTCCTCGGCCACCAGCATCAGGCTGTCGACGGCCAGCACGGGCTTGCCCAGCCCGAAGGCCAGGCCCTGGGCGACGGCGCAGGCCGTGCGCAGGCCGGTGAAGGCGCCAGGGCCCTGGCCGAACGCGACCGCGTCCAGCTGTGCCATCGTCAGCCCGGCGCCGGCCAGCAGCGCCTGGATCTCGGGCAGCATGCGCGCCGAGGCCTGGGCACCGCCCGCCGCCTCGAACACCTCCGTCCGCCCCGGCGTCACAAGGGCCAGGGCCATCGTGTCGGTGGAGCTGTCGAGGGCGAGCAGATGGGGCATCGGGGCAGTTTACCGTCGGGGGTCCCGGCGGCGACTCGGCCGCAGCCCCGCCCTCTTACAACAGGCCGGGGTTGCGCTGCCAGACGGCCCAGGTCAGCACCGATGCGAATCCCACCCAGGCGAGGTAGGGCAGCAGCAGCCCGCCGGCCAGCGGCCGGATGCGCCAGAACGCGGCGGCCGTGATGGCCACCAGCGCCAGCAGCAGCACCACGTCCACCATCGCCAGTGCGCCCTGGCGCCAGCCAAAGAACAGCCAGGACCACAGCGCGTTGAGCCCCAGTTGCAGCAGGTACAGGCCCAGCGCGCCGTCCGCACGCTGCGAGGGCCGCTCCCGCCACACCAGCCAGGCAGCCACCCCCATCAGCAGGTACAGCACCGTCCACACGGGCCCGAACAGCCACGCCGGTGGCGCCCAGCCCGGCTTGTCCAGCTGCGCATAGAACGCCGGCGCATCCATGGACGCAATGGCGCCCGCCGCCGCGGCCACGAAGGTCACCGCCAGCCACAACACCAGGCCGATGAGCGGTGACCGCGTCGAATTCCTGAACATGCCGGCGTCCCCGAAGTCGCTGAGATGGCCGCACGATAGCCAGCGCGTGCGCCCTGCCCTGCCGGTGCAGGCCAGCAATCCCGGTAGGAAGCTGCCTACGCCCACCCGCACGCCCGTCCGACCGGCGCCCGCCCCACCGCGGCCTAGAGTCGGCCGACACACGACAGACACGGAGGCACCATGTCGTTCGCGCTCTACATCCTGGGACTGGCGGTGCTGCTGGGCGGCATCGCCTGGGCGCTGCTCACCGCGGGCCTGGCGGTCACCTACGTGGCCATCGCCTGCCTCATCGTCGCTGGCATCGGCATCATGACCGCCGTGTCGCGCACGCGGGCCAAGGACCCGCCGGCCTGAACCGCAGCCGCGCCAGCCAGCGGCGCCGAGGGCCGCCGGCACACGCCGGCTGCCGTCCATGCGCTCCGGCCGGCCATTCGCCCGCCGGGCTCCGCGCCGGCGCCGCGGCGCGCGCAGCATGCGCGGCATGAAGAACCTCCTGCGCACCCTCAAGGCCAATCGCGGCTTCCTCGTGTTCCTGCTGGGCCTGGCGGTGTTCCGCACCGCCGTGGCGGACTGGAACCCCATCCCGACCGCCTCCATGCGGCCCACGCTGCTGGAGGGCGACGTGGTACTCGTCAACCGGCTGGCCTACGACCTCAAGCTGCCGCTGACCGACGTCGTGCTGCTGCACCTCGATGAGCCGCGCCGCGGCGACGTCGTCACGTTCAGCTCGCCCAAGGATGGCACGCGGCTCATCAAGCGCGTCGTGGGCCTGCCGGGCGACCGCGTCGCGATGCACGGCAACGTCGTGCTGCTGAACCGCCAGCCGCTGGCCTATGACGGCGCCCGCACGCAGGGCGAGACGGTGGCGCCCGGCTGGGTGGTGGACGCCGTACGCCAGACCGAGAACCTGGCCGGCCACCCGCACGCCGTGCAATGGCTGCCGGCGCTGGCGGCGCGGCGCGACGTGGACGAGTTCACCGTGCCGCCCGGCCACTACTTCATGCTGGGCGACAACCGCGACAACAGCGAGGACTCGCGCTTCATCGGCACCGTGCCGCGCGAACGGCTCATCGGCCGCGCCCACCATGTGCTGGTGGCGGCCGACTGGCTGGGCGAGGACGGCTGGCGCCTGGCGCCGCGCTTCGGGCGCTGGGCGTCCGCCATCCAGTGATGGCGGGCGGCCATGCTGGGCTTGCACCATCCCCGCCCGGTCGTCGACGGCCGGCCCGTGGCCGAGTTGACGGTGCGCTGCCCGCAGCCGGCGCCGGCCGCCACGCTGACGCTGCGCGAACGCCCGCCGGCTCTGCCGCTCAGACCGGCTGCCGGTAGCGCTGCCCCCTGAAGCGCAGCACCAGCTCGCGCGGGGCGATCTTCTCCAGCACCAGGTCGGCGCCGGGCTTGCCGCCCTCGCGCATGACCTCGCCGTTGATGATGACGAAGCGGCTGGCCGGGTCGTCCGAGTAGACCGAGCCGCTGATGACCAGCTTGGGCAGCTCGCGGCGCACGTTCTCGGGCAGCTCGGCCAGCCGCGGCACGGGTGCTTCGGCGGCCGACGCGGGCGCGGCCATCTGCGGGGTGGGCGCCGGCGTGGCGGTCACGGGCATGGGCACCGGCGCGGGTGGCAGATAGGGCGAGGCCGGCGGGGCCGACGGCACCGGGGCGGGTACGGGTGCAGGCTGCGCGACCGGCGCAGGCGCAGGCGCCGGGGCTGCGGGCAGCGGCGCGGCGGGGGGCGGCGGCAGGGCCGCGTCGCGCGGCACACCGGCCCACCAGCTGCCGGCGCCGATGCCGGCCAGCAACAGCAGGCCCGCGCCGGCCCACGGCAGCCAGCGGCGCGGGCGGGCGGCCGTCGCGGCACCGGTCGCCGGGGCCGCGCTGTGCAGGCCCGGCACCTGGCCGCGCTCGCGTTCACGGTCGGCTTCGGCACGGCGCAAGGCGTCGAGGATGTAGGACATGGTGGTCTCTCGCGTTCAGCGCGCCGCGTCGAGATGCGGCTCGGGCACGCCGGCGGCGCGGTTGATCTGCATCAGCGTGACGGGGCCCACGCGGCCGTCCGGCTGCAGGCCCTGGCTGGCCTGGAAGGCCTGCACCTGGCGCGTCAGCTCGGCCAGGCTGGGCCGCTGGGCCGGCGCGGACGCGCCCGCAACGCCTGCCAGCTGCGCCGCCATCCAGTCGCGCAGCGGGCCCATGCTCTCGCTGCGGCTGGCGTAGCCCGGCGGCACGCGCCAGAAGGTCGTGAACTCGCCACGCCAGGCCGGCGCCAGCTCGGCCAGCGCGACGCGGCGCGGCCGGCCCTCCACCAGCAGCGTGGCGTGCGGGCCGTCCAGCCCCACCAGCGCGGCCAGCGCGGCGGGCTGGCCCGGGCGCTGCAGCGTCAGCAGCACGGGGCGGTCCATCAGGCGGATCAGCGACAGGCTGCCGTTGCCGCTGCGGTAGCACTGCAGGCCGCGCTGCGCCGCGGTGGCGCAGGGGTCGGCCTGGGGCGGCAGCGGCAGGCCCCAGCGCTGGGCCAGCGCGGCCCAGGCGTCGCCGTCGCGCGGCGCCCAGTCGGCCAGCAGCAGCGGCTCGGGCGCGCTGGCGGCGGGCGCGGGCTGGGAGGCGGCACTGGCAGCAGGCGCGGCGGCCGAGGCTGCGCTGGCCGGCGCTGGAGCGGCGGGGGCGGCGGAGGCCGCTGCCGCCACGGCGGCCGCCTTCTGCGCGCGACCGGCCTGCCAATGCTGCTGCAGCGCCCAGGTCAGCCCCGCACCGGCAATGGCCGCGGACGCCACGGCCACGCCGATGGCCACCGGCCGCAGCCCGCGCCGGCGCGACCGGGCCGGGCGGGTGTCGAACACCTCGGCCGCCGCCTGGCGCACGATGGCGCTGCCCACCTGCGCCTGCCCGCCGGCATAGCCGCCCAGCAGCGCGCGGTCGCACAGCAGGTTGATGCGGCGCGGCACACCGCGCGTGAGCTGGTGGATGAGGCGCAGCGCCCGGCCGTCGAACGGCAGCGCGCCGGTCAGGCCGGCCACGCCCAGGCGGTGGCGGATGTACTGCGCCGTCTCGGCCTCGGACAGCGCACCGAGATGGAAGCGCGCGATGACGCGCTGCGCCAGCTGCTCCAGCTCGGGCCGCGCCAGCATGCCGCGCAGCTCCGGCTGGCCGATCAGCACCACCTGCAGCAGCTTGCGCTCGCTGGTTTCCAGGTTGGTCAGCAGGCGCAGCTGCTCCAGCACGTCGGCCGACAGGTTCTGCGCCTCGTCGATGATGAGCACGTTGTTGCGCCCGGCCGCGTGCTGGGCCAGCAGGAAGGCGTTCAGCGGGTCGACGTAGTCCTTCACCGTCAGCGCGCCGGCCGGCACGGCCACGTGGAACTCGTCGCAGATGGCCTGCAGCAGCTCGTGGACGGTCAGCTTGGGGTTGAAGATGTAGGCGACGTTGCAGTTCGCCGGGATCTGCTCCAGGAAGCAGCGGCACACGGTGGTCTTGCCGGCGCCGATCTCGCCGGTCAGCAGCACGAAGCCGCCACCGCCGTCCAGGCCGTACAGCAGGTGGGCCAGCGCCTCGCGGTGGCGCTCGCTCATGAACAGGTAATGCGGGTCCGGCGCGATCGAGAACGGCGCTTGCCGCAGGCCGAAGAAGGTCGCGTACATGGGGCGGCAGGATAACCAGGGCCGCGAGCATCCATACTGGGCGCATGAAAGCACGCATCGGCATCATCGGCACGGGCTGGGTTGGCACCAGCGTCGCGTTCTCCACCCTGCTGGCCGGCCACGCCGGCGAACTCTGGCTGAACGACCAGCGCGGCGACGTCGCCGAGGGCGAGGCCATGGACCTGGCCGACGGCGCGGCCTTCTACCCGGCCTGCGACGTGCGCGCCGTGCCGCTGGCGAAGATGCGCGAGGCCGACATCGTCGTGCTGGCCGCGGGCCGCAACGGCCGGCCGGACGAAAGCCGGCTGGACCTGCTGCGCGACAACGCCCGCATCGCCGCCGGCATCGGCCGTGCGCTGGCGGGCTTCCCCGGCATCGTGCTGGTCGTCACCAACCCGGTGGACGTGCTGACCCGCGTCGTGCAGGCGGCCAGCGGGCTGCCGCCGGAGCGCGTCATCGGCACCGGCACGCTGCTGGACACGGCGCGGCTGCGCGAGCGGCTGGCGGTGAAGCTGGGCGTGTCGCCGCAGTCGGTGCATGCGCTGGTGGTGGGCGAGCATGGCGACTCGTCGGTGCCGCTGTGGTCGGCCGCGCGGGTGGGCGGCGTGGCGCTGCGCGACTGGCCGGGCTGGCGCGTGGACGAGGAGCCGGCGCTGGCCCAGGCGGTGCGCCGCGCGGCCTACGAGGTCATCCGCCGCAAGGGCGCCACCAACCACGCCATCGGCCTGGTGACGGCGGAGCTGATCGGCTGCATCGTCAACGACGAGCAGCGGCTGCTGCCGGTCAGCCGCGTGCAGGACGACGGCATCGCGCTGTCGCTACCGGCACTGGTGGGCGCGGGCGGCGCCCGGCCCGCCGCGCTGCCGGTGATGGACCGCGCCGAGCGCGAGGCGCTGGTGGCGTCCAGCGAGGTGCTGGACCGCGCGTTCGGCTCGCTCAGCGGGTCCTGAAGCGGCCCACCAGCTCGTTGAGCCGGCCGGCCTGGGACTTCAGGCTCTCGGCCGCGGCGGCGCCCTCCTCCACCAACGCGGCGTTCTGCTGCATGGACTGGTCCAGCCGGTCCACCGAGTCGGCGATCTCGCGCAGCCCGGCGCTCTGCGTGCGGGCCAGCTCGGTGGCGTCCTTGATGAGGTGGGCCACCCGCTCCACGTTGGCGACGACGTCCTGCATCTGCGTGCCGGCGTCGTTGACGAGGCGTGAGCCGGCATCCACCTGCTCGACGCTGGCACTGATCAGCGACTTGATCTCCTTCGCGGCCTCGGCGCTGCGCCCGGCCAGCAAACGCACCTCGCTCGCGACGACCGCGAAGCCGCGGCCCTGCTCGCCGGCCCGCGCGGCCTCCACGGCGGCGTTCAGCGCCAGGATGTTGGTCTGGAACGCGATGCCGTCGATGACGCCGATGATGTCGGCGATCTTGCGGCTGCTCTGGCTGACGCCGTTCATTGCGTCCACCGCGTTGAGCACCACGGCGCCGCTCTGGCGCGCCTGCGCCGACGTCTCCTGCGCCAGCGTGCTGGCCTCGTCCATCGCCTCGCTGCTGTGGCGGGCGGCCTCGGTCATCTGGCGCATGGAGCTGGCGGCCTGCTGCAGGTCGGCGCTGCCCTGCTCGGTACGCTGGGACAGGTCGAGGTTGCCGGCGGCGATCTCGGTGGCCGCCGTGTTGACCTGCTCGGCACCGTCGCGCAGCGTGCCCATCATGCTGCGCAGCGTGTCCTGCAGCTTCACGAGCACCGACATGCCCGCCCGGGCGCTGGCGTTGCCGCGCAGCACGATGTCCTCGCGCAGGTCGCCCTCGCTCATGCGCTGGGCGCCGCCCATCAGGTCGCGCAGGAAGTCGCCGGTGCTCTTGGCGCCGTCGATGTAGATGAACGCGATCAGCCCGCCCAGCACCAGGCTGCCGCCGATGAGCCAGCCGGTGGGCATGCCCATCAGCACGCCTGCGATCACGTGCACCTGCAGTGCAATCGTCAGGCCCAGGTAGAGCGCCACACGCTGGGCGATGGACAGGTTGGCAAACATCGACGGGACCTCCGGGTTCAGGACAAAGCTCTTCCGATGAGGATCTTCTGCACCTCGCTCGTGCCCTCGTAGATCTGGCACACGCGCACGTCGCGGTAGATGCGTTCGACCGGGAAGTCCGAAAGATAGCCGTATCCGCCGTGGATCTGGATTGCGTCAGAGCAAACCTTTTCCGCCATCTCGCTGGCAAACAGCTTGGCCATGGCCGCTTCCTTCAGGCAGGGCTTGCCGGCGTCCTTCAGGCTGGCGGCATGCCAGATCAGCTGGCGCGCGGCCTCGATCCGCGTCGCCATGTCGGCCAGCTTGAACTGCACCGCCTGGTGCTGAAAGATGGGCTGGCCGAAGGTGACGCGGTCCTGGCTGTAGCGCAGCGCCGCCTCGAAGGCCGCGCGGGCCATGCCCACCGCCTGCGACGCGATGCCGATGCGCCCGCCCTCCAGGCCCGACAGCGCGATCTTCAGGCCCTGGCCCTCGTCGCCCAGCCGGTTGGCGGCGGGCACGCGGCAGTTCTCGAACAGGATCTGCGCCGTGTCGCTGCTGTGCTGGCCCATCTTCTCCTCGATGCGCGCCACCGTGTAGCCCGGCGTGGCCGTGGGCACGAGGAAGGCGCTGATGCCCTTCTTGCCGGCGGCCTTGTCGGTGACGGCCATGACGATGGCCACGTCGCCGTGCTTGCCGCTGGTGATGAACTGCTTGACGCCGTTGAGCACGTAGTCGTCGCCGTCACGAACAGCGGTGGTCTTCAGGCCGCCGGCCTCGGAGCCGACGTGCGGCTCGGTCAGGCAGAACGCGCCCAGCATGTCGCCGCGCGCCAGGGGCTTGAGGAAGCGGGCCTTCTGGTCGGCGTTGCCGAAGCTCATCAGGATGGAGCAGACCGGGCAGTTGTTGACGCTGACGACCGTGCTGGTGCCGCCGTCGCCGGCGGCGATCTCCTCCAGGATGACGGCCAGCGCCAGGTAGTCCAGCCCGGCGCCGTCCCATTCGGTGGGCACGGCCACGCCGTAGCAGCCCAGCGCGGCCAGGCCCTTGAGCTGCTCGGCGGGGAAATGGTGTTGCTTGTCCCAGGCCGCGGCATGGGGGGCGATCTCGGCCTGCACGTAGGCGCGGATGGCGTCCTGCACGGCGAGGTGGTCTTCGGAGAGAAGCATGGGTGTTGCTTTCCGTGTTGCGGGGGTGCGGTATTGTCCGGCGCCGCCCCGGCTGGTTTGAACGGAAGGTCCATGACGCATTCCCTGATGCTTCGCTCGCTGACACTGCTGCTCGCGCTCGCCGGCCCCGCGGCGCACGCCCTGAGCCCGGCGCTGCCGCCGGCCAGGCTGCTGGAGCCGCGCTTCTTCGTGCCCGATGCCAGCCAGCCGCTGACGCTGCAGCGCGTGGACGTGCACGCGCTGCTGGCCGGCTCGCAGGCGCAGACGCGCATCGAGCTGGTCGTGCGCAACCCCAACCCGCGGCAGCTGGAGGCCACGCTGGAGTTCCCGCTGGCCGACGGCCAGAGCGTCACCGGCTTCGCATTGGACGTGCGCGGCGAGATGGTGGGCGCCGTGCCGGTGCCCAAGGACAAGGGCCGCCAGGTGTTCGACGACATCTCGCGCCGCCGCGTCGACCCGGCGCTGCTGGAGCGCACCGCCGGCAACAACTTCAAGCTGCGCATCTACCCCGTGCCGGCCGGCGGTGAGCGCCGCGTGCAGCTGCAGATTGCCGAGACGCTGCAGCCCGGCGCGCAGGGCCGCGTGCAGTACCGGCTGCCGCTGGACTTCGGCCAGCCGGTGGCGCAGTTCGACGCCCGGCTGGACCTGCGCGGCGCCACCCGCCCGCAGCCCGCCGGCGCGCTGGCCGGTGCCGAGACCTTCACGCGCGGCGACGAGGCCTCGCTGCGCGTGCAGCGCCGCGACTGGCGGCCCCGCGAGCCGCTGGCGCTGAGCTGGGCGGCGGCGGACGGCGAGCCGGTCGTCGTGCAGACGCATGACGACCGCGCCTACGCCTATGCCGAGATCGCCGCGGCCGACACCCGCGCCGCGCCGCGGCTGCCGCGCGAGGTGCAGATCGCGTGGGACGCCTCCGGCTCCGGCGCCGGCCGCGACCACGCGCGCGAGTTCGCGCTGCTGGACGCCCTCTTCGCCGCGGCGCGCGACGTGCGCGTGCGGCTGGTCGTCGCCCGCGACGCGGCCGAGCCCGCGCAGGCCTTCGACGTGCGCGGTGGCGACTGGGCCGCGCTGCGCCGCACGCTGGAAAAGCTGGCCTACGACGGCGCCAGCAGCCCGGCCGCCTGGGCCGCCGGCCTGGCGGACGCGCGCAGCGGCGGCCAGAGCTTGAGCCTGCTTTTCAGCGACGGCCTGGCCAACTGGCCGGGCGACGGCGCCACGCCTCCGGCCGGCCCGGTGTTCGCCATCAACGCCGCACAGCGCGCCGACCTGGCGCGGCTGCGCCGGCTGGCCGAGGCCGGCGGCGGCCGGCTGGTGGACCTGAACACGCTGGACACCACCGCGGCGCTGGCCGCGCTGACGCAGCCCGGGCTGCGCCTCGCGGACCTCAGCGCCGTGGGCGCCGACGAACTGGTGGCCCAGTCCATCCACCCCGAACACGGCCGCCTCGTCATCGCCGCGCGGCTGACGGCACCCGAGGCCCGCGTCACGCTGACGCTCGTGGACGCCCAGGGCCGGCGCAGCCAGCGCCAGCTGCTGCTGAAAGCCCCCGCGCCGGCTGCAGCCACGGCCGACGACGCCACGCTGCCGCTGGCCGCCCGCCGCTGGGCCGAGCTGCGCGTGGCCGAGCTGGAGGCCGACCGCCAGCGCCACCGCGCGCAGATCCGCCGGCTGGGCGAGCAGTTCCGGCTGCTCAGCGCCGAGACCTCGCTGATCGTGCTGGACGAACTGGCCGACTACGTGCGCTACGAGATCGTGCCGCCCACCGCCGCGATGCGTGCGGCCTACCAGCAGCAGCTGGCCCAGCTCGGCACGCGCCGCCAGGCCGGCCGCGACCAGCAGCTGGAATCGCTGGCGCGCCGCTTCGCCGAGCGCGAGGCCTGGTGGGCGCGCGACTTCACCAAGACGCCGCCACCTCCGCCGCCCCAGTCCCAGCCCCGGCCATCGCCGGCACCCGTGGCCGCCGTGGCTGAACGCCGCGTATCGCCCGCCGCGATGCCGCCGACACCGAGGGACGCCGCCCCCGTAGCGGCACCCGTCCCGCCGCCGCCCCTGATGCGCGCCCCGGCTCCAGCCCCGGCCCCGGCCCCGGCCCCGGCTCCGGCTCCGGCTCCGGCCGCGCCACTGCTGGCGTCCATGGTGGCCCCGCCGGCAGCGCCCAAGCCGGCCGGCGAGGCCGATGCGGCGCCCGCCGCCAGCATCGCGCTGCGCGCTTGGGAGCCCGACGCGCCTTACGTGCGCCGGCTGCGCGAGGCCGGTGACGCCGACCGCTACGCCGTCTACCTGGACGAGCGCCCCGGCTACGTCGCCAGCACCGCCTTCTTCATCGACGCGGCCGAGATCTTCTTCGCCCGGGGCCAGCGCGAGCTGGCCGTGCGCGTGCTGTCCAACCTGGCCGAGATGGAGCTGGAGAACCGCCACATCCTGCGCATCCTGGCCTACCGGCTGCAGCAGGCCGACATGGCGACGCTGGCCGTGCCGCTGCTGGAGCGGGTGCGCGAGCTGGCGCCCGACGAGCCGCAGTCGCACCGCGACCTCGCGCTGGCGCTCGCGCCCACGCAGCCGCAGCGCGCCGTGGACCTGCTGTGGGACGTGGCCAGCGGCCGCTGGGACTGGCGCTTCGCCGACATCGACCTGATCGCGCTGGCCGAGCTGAACGCGCTGACCGCCCGCACGCCGGGGCTGGACCTGTCGCGCGTGGATCCGCGGCTGCGCCGCAACCTGCCGCTGGACCTGCGCGCCGTGCTGAGCTGGGACGCCGACAACACCGACATCGACCTGTGGGTGACCGACCCCGACGGCGAGAAGGCCTACTACGCCCACCGGCTGACGCGCCAGGGCGGCGCCATGACGCGCGACTTCACCGGCGGCTACGGCCCCGAGGAGTTCGCGCTGCGCCAGGCCAAGCCGGGCCGCTACGAGGTGCGCGCGCAGTTCTTCGGCCACCGCCAGCAACTGGTGTCGCCCTACACCACGCTGATGCTGTGGCTGGCCACCGGCTTCGGCACCGACGCGCAGAAGGACCAGCGCGTCGTGCTGCGCCTGTCGGGCCGCGGCGAGCAGGTGCTGGTGGGCACGTTCGACGTGGCGCCGCCGGCGGCTGCCTCCCGGTAGCAAACGCCACCACTGCACGGCGGCGGGGGGCTGCCCCGCTTCCCGCGGCGACGGGCGCTGGGCATACTCGGCCGCGGTGAGCCACGTTCTCGCGCCCCCCTCCACCCCCTCCACCCCCGCGCTCCCCCGCGGCGCGCGGCGTGTGGCGTGGCTGCTGATGGGCATGGCCATGCTGCTGGGGGTGCTGGCGCTGCTGGCGGTGGCGGCGCTGTCGGCCGCGCGGGCCTACGTGGCCGGCGAGGGGCAGTGGTCGCGCGCCCAGAAGACGGCCACGCTGGCGCTGGTGCAGTACCTGCAGACAGGCGACGAGGCGCAGTACCGGGCCTTCGAGCGCGAACTGGCGGTGCCGCTGGCCGACCGGCGCGCCCGCGAGGCGCTGGACCGCGGCGCGGCCGACGACGCGCGGCAGGCCTTCCTGGACGGCCGCAACCATCCCGACGACGTGGCCGGCATGGTGGGGCTGTACCGCTGCTGCCACAGCCTGCCGCTGATGGCGGAGTCGGTGGCCATCTGGCGCGAAGCCGACGGGCTGGTGGCCGAGCTGCAGGCGCTGGCGGCTGACGCGCGCGCACGGCCACCCGACACGCGCGCGGCGCTGTTGCCTCACGTGCTGGCGCTCGACGCCCGCCTCACGCCGCTGGAGCAGCGCTTCTCGGCCAGCCTGGGCCTGGCGTCGCGGCTGACGGCGACGGCGCTGGTGGCGGCGCTGGTGGTCAGCGCGCTGCTGTTCGGGCTGGCTGCCGCGCGGCTGGTGATGCGCCGCGCCCGCGAGGACCTCGCCGCCCACCAGGCCGTGCAGCGCAGCGAGGCGTTGTTCCGATCCGTCTGGGAGACCAGCATCGACGGCGCCGTCATCATCGACGCCGGCAGCACCATCCGCTTCGCCAACCCGGCGCTGCACGCGCTGCTGGGCCATGCACCGGGCAGCCTGGCCGGCCAGCCGGTGGCAGTCATGCAGCCCGAGGCGCTGCAGGGACCGCACGCCGCGGGCCTGGCCCGCCACGTGGCGACCGGGGAGAAGCGCCAGGACTGGCGCGGCGTGCAGACGCTGGCCCGCCACGCCGATGGCCGCGAGCTGTCGGTGGAGATCCGGTTCTCCCGCTTCGAGCTGGACGGCGAGACGCTGTTTGTCGGTTTCGTGCACGACCTCACCGAGCGCCGCGCCGCCGAACGCGTGGCCGCCGAGCATCGCCGGCTGCAGGAGGTGGACCGCGCTCGGTCCGAGTTCCTGGCGCGCATGAGCCACGAGCTGCGCACGCCGCTGAACGCGGTGCTGGGCTTCACGGACCTGGTGCGCAGCGGCCACAGCGGCCCGGTCAACCCGGAGCAGGTGCGCCAGCTGGGCTTCGTGTCCGGCGCCGGCCGCCACCTGCTGGCGCTCATCGACGACCTGCTGACGCTGTCGCGCCTCGATGCCGGCCGCCTGACGCTCAGCGTGCAGCCGCTGGATCTGGCGGAACTGACGACCGAGGTGGCAGCCCAGCTGCGCCCGCAGGCCGCCGCGCGCGGGCTGGGGTTGACGGTATCGGCCCCGGCGACGCTGCCCTGGCACGGCGACCGTCAGAAGCTCGCGCAGGTGCTGCACAACCTCGTGGCCCACGCGCTGCGGGGCGCCACCCACGGCGACGTGGAGATCGGCGCCCACCTCGCCGGCCGCAGCCTCGTGCTGGCCGTGCGCGACCACGGCCCGGGCGTGCCCGAGGCGCAGCGCGCGCTGCTGTTCCAGCCCTTCCAGCCGCTGGACAGTGGCGCCGCCCACGCGCAGGAGGGCACGGGCCTGGGCCTGTACCTCAGCAGCCAGCTGGTGGCACTGATGAACGGCAGCCTGCATCACGAGGCGCCGGAGGACGGCGGCTCGCGCTTCGTCGTCGAGCTGGAGCCGCTGTGACGGCGAGGTTCAGGCCTGCCCGGCCTTGACCAGCAGCGTGCCGCGCCCGATGACGCAGGGATGGGCGTGACGCACCGTCGCGCGGCCATCGGCGTGGAACAACCAGCCGCCCAGCGAGGTGTTCCATTCCACGCTGGACACGCGCCAGTGCAGCACCAGCTCCTGCTCGGCGAACACCGGCGCCTTGAACGCGAAGTTGAAGTTCAGGCACAGCAGTTCGCGGGCCTTGCCGTCGTCGCTGCGCGAAAAGTGGCTGGCGACGAGGCCGATCAGCTGCGCCGTCGTCTGCTGGCCGCTGGCGATGATCTCGCCGTGGCGGGCACGCTGCGCGGCCTGCACGTCGTGGTGCAGCGGGTTGGTGTCGCCGGTGAGGCGGGCGAAGGTGGCGATGTCTTCCCGCGAGAAGCGCACGATGCGCTCGCAGGTCTCACCCACGCTGACCAGCGGGGTGGATTCGACGTCGGCGGCGAGGGTATCCATTGAAATCTCCGAGGAACGCCCCGCCATGGGGCGGGGCAGCGGCGTGGCGGGCCGGCCCGCACCGGGCCAAGCAATCGCAGTGCCAAGACCGTGACGTTAGCGCATGCCGCGTGACGACCGCGCCGCCGCCCTTCACCAGGGCAGGCGTTGGCCGTCGTGGTTGAAGAAGCCGCCGGAGTCGGCCGGCGTCAGGCCGGCGAGCAGCCGGCGCATGTCGGCCACGCTGGTGTCGACCGCCAGGTCGGCGCCCTCGCCCCCCATGTCGGTGCGCACCCAGCCCGGGTGCAGGCTGACGACGGTGGCCTGGCCGGCCAACACCTGGGCGGCGTCCTTCATGACCGAGTTGACCGCCGCCTTGGATGCCCGGTACAGCCAGGCCGACGCGTTGCTGCGCTGTGCGATGGAGCCCATCAGCGACGACAGCACCGCCACGCGGGCGCCCGGCGCCAGCGCCTCGGCCACCTGCGGCAGCAGCCGCATGGGGCCCAGCACGTTGGTGCGCATGACGAGGTCGAAGTCCGCCTCGGTGGGGGGCTGCAGGCCCTGGGTACGCGCGCTGAACACGCCGGCGTTGATGACGATGACATCGAAGCGCTCGCCGTCGATGAGCCAGGCCAGCCCCGACACGCTGGCGGCCTGCACCACATCCAGCTTCAGCGCACGGGCGCCCAGTTGCTGCAGCCGGGCCAGGCCAGCGTCGTCGCGCGCGGTGGCCGTCACGCGGGCACCGTCGGCGCGGTACTGCCGCACGAACTCCAGGCCCAGGCCGCGCGAGGCGCCGATGATGAGGACGTTCATGGCTTCGTCACCGCCAGCTTGGCGGCCAGCAGCGTGAAGAGGCCGGCGCCGCCCAGATTCAGCGTGCGCCCCACCCAGGGCCGCGGCGCCGTGCGGCGCAGCGGCGCGACGGCCGCCACCAGCACCAGCATGAACAGCAGCCCCTGCACGATGAACCAGGCGCCGAGGAAGAGGAAGGCCAGCGTCTTGTCCGGCGCATCGGCGTCGATGAACTGCGGCAGCAGCGCGAGGAAGAACAGCGCCACCTTGGGATTCAGCGCGTTCGTGAAGAAGCCCTGCCGCACGGTGCGCCACAGCGACTGCGGCGCGGCGACGTCCGCCGCGGCCGCGGGCCGCAGCCCGGCCTTCGCCATGCCCCAGGCGACGTAGAGCAGGTAGGCCGCCCCCACGTACTTGACGACGGCGAACGCCTCGGCCGACGTGGCCAGCAGCGCGGCGAGGCCGAACGCGGCCGCCAGCGTGTGCACCACGCAGCCGGCCATGATGCCCACCGCCGCCGCGACGCCCTGGCGCCAGCCGCCGCGCAGCGTGCTGGCGATGGCCAGCGCCATGTCGACGCCGGGCGTTGCGTTCAGCACCAGCACGGTGGCGGCGAACAGGGGAAGGTCGTGGGTGCCCAGCATGGCGATCTCTACTTTCCGACGTTGAGGAGCGGCGGCACGGGGCCGCCGCGCGGAGCGGGCCCGTGCCCGTCCCGTTTCAAGGCATCACAGCATCTCGACGGCCAGCGCCGTCGCTTCGCCGCCGCCGATGCACAGCGCCGCCAGGCCCTTCTTGAGGCCGCGGGCCTTCAGCGCGCCCAGCAGCGTGACGACGATGCGTGCGCCGCTGGCGCCGATGGGGTGGCCCAGCGCCACCGCGCCACCGTTCACGTTGACGATGTCGTGCGGCAGCTTGAACTCGGCCATCGCGGCCATCGTGACGGCGGCGAAGGCCTCGTTGACTTCCCACAGGTCCACGTCGCCGGCCTGCCAGCCGGCCTTGGCCAGCGCCTTCTGGATGGCGCCCACCGGGGCGGTCGTGAACCAGTCCGGCGCCTGCGCGTGCACCGCGTGGCTGACGATGCGGGCGATGGGCTTGAGGCCGCGCGCCTGCGCGGTGCTCTCGCGCATCAGCACCAGCGCGGCGGCGCCGTCGGAGATGCTGGACGACGTGGCGGCCGTGATCGCGCCGTCCTTCTTGAACGCGGGCTTGAGCGTGGGGATCTTGTCGAGCTTGGCCTTGAAGGGCTGCTCGTCGAACTTGACGACGGTGTCACCCTTGGGCGAGCTGAGCGTGACGGGCGCCATCTCCCAGTCGAACGCGCCGCTCTCGTTGGCGGCCTTGGCGCGCTGCGTGGACGCGATGGCGTACTGGTCCATCGCCTCGCGGCTGAAGCTGTACTTGGCGACGCACTGTTCGGCGAACACGCCCATGGCCTTGCCGCGCTCGTAGGCGTCTTCCAGGCCGTCCAGCGCCATGTGGTCGTACACGGCGGAGGCGCCGTACTTGATGCCCTTGCGCGCGAACATCAGGTGCGGCGCGTTGGTCATGCTCTCCATGCCGCCGGCCACCATGACCTCGGCGGAGCCGGCCTTGAGCATGTCGTGGGCCAGCATCATCGTGCGCATGCCGGAGCCGCACATCTTGCTCAGCGTGACGGCGCCGGCAGAGTCGGGCAGGCCCGCCTTGCGCACGGCCTGGCGGGCGGGCGCCTGGCCCTGGCCGGCCATCAGGCAGCAGCCCATCAGCACCTCGTCGACGGCGTCGCCCGGCACGCCGGCGCGCTCCACCGCGGCCTGGATGGCCACGGCACCCAGTTCCCAGCCGGCGAGGCCGGCGAAATCACCCAGCAGGCCGCCGATGGGGGTGCGGGCGGCGGACACGATGACGATGGCATCGGACATTTCTAGTCTCCGTTGATGAACGAAACCGCCATTGTGGCGCGCGGTTTCAGCGGATTACGGCAGGCGGCCCGATGCCGCACCAAGCCGGGCGGACATCGGGCCGCTGCCCGCGCGAGCGGCCAGGCGCGTGCTCACGCCACCCACAGCCGGTAGGCCCAGAAGGCTTCTTCCGTCTGCAGGCGGCGGCGCAGGTCCTCGGGGCTGAAGCCGGTGAGCCGGCGCGTCTCCCGGCACAGGTGGGACTGGTCGGCATAGTCGGTCTCGGCGGCGATGTCGGCCCAGTTGAAGCCGGGCTGGCCGTCGGCCGCGGCCACCGCGTAGAAGGCCCGCTCGGCGCGCGACACGGCGCGCAGCTCGCGCAGCGGCAGGCCGGCCCAGGCCTTGATGCGCCGCTCCAGCTGGCGCAGGCTGCGGCCGGCGGCGCTGGTGGCGGCGCGCACGGCCAGCGCCTCGCTCCACGCGGCGTAGCGGTGGCCCGGCTGCTGCGCGCCCAGCGTCTGCCAGCGCGGCACCAGGAAGGCCTCCAGCAGCCGCAGCCGCGCCGCGTCGTCCGGCGCGGCGGACATCGCGTCCAGCCATTCGCGCCAGTCCGCCGGCAGCAGCCCGCGCGGGTCGACGATGCGGTTCACGTGGCGGTCCAGCGCAATGCCGGTCAGCGCCGTGAACGCGTCGGGCAGCATCAGCAGCTTGAAGGCCCACATCTCGCCGGGGTTGCGCGTGTGCGAGGGCAGCGTGAACGGGCCGCCGAACAGCACCGGCGCGTCGGCGTAGTCCGGCGTCGGCGCCGAGAAACCCGGCGTGGCCAGCCAGTCGCTGCGCCCCTCGGCCCACCAGAACAGGCTGACCAGCGGCGTGGCAGGGAAGTAGTTCTCGCGCTGCGCACCGTCCAGCGCGCGGCCACGCGTGTCGCGCAGCATCACGGCGCGCACACAGCCGGCGAGTGACAGCGGGGGGAGCCAGAGCCGGGTGCCGACGTCGTCCATGCGGCCAGTGTCGCATTCGTTCAAGACCCCGCCGGGGCGGCCGGCGCACGATGCGCCCATGACTTCACTGACCTGGAACGACCTGCCCCGCCACCCCAGCCGCTGGTGGGGCTTCCCCGTGCTGATGGCCATGCGGCGCGACTACCTGGCCGTCATCGCGCGGCAGCAGTCGCTGGGCGACCTGGCCGCGCAGGCCATCCTCGGCGAGCGCGGCGTGGACGTGTTCGACCCCGAGCTGCTGCGCGCCATCATGGTGGAGCACGCCGATGCGCTGGTGCGCTGGGAGCGCGGCCCCGAGGTGTTCTCGGACCTGATGGGCCAGTCCGTGCTCGTCACCGAGGGCGCCACCTGGCAGCGCCAGCGCCGCATGCTGATGCCGGCGTTCACGCCCAAGCGCGTGGCCGGCTACGCGGCGCTGATGACCGAGGCCGCCACCGCGGGGCTGGACGCGGTCCGGCCCGGCGACGTCGGCATGGACGCGTTGTTCAGCCACCTGACGATGGACGTCATCTCGCGCACGCTGTTCAGCACGCCGATCGGCAGCGACACGGCCGCCGCGGCCCACGCGGTGCAGGTACTCAGCGAGACGGCGCTTGAAGAAATGTTCTGGCCGTTCACCTTGCCCGACTGGCTGCCACTGCCTGGCAAGGCCGCCAAGCGCCGCGCCAGCCGGCTGCTGCACGGGCTGCTGAGCGGCCACATCGACGCGCGACGGGCCAGCGGCGAGCACAAGCCCGACCTGCTGGGCATGCTGATGGCGCTGCGCGACGACGAGACCGGCCAGGCGCTGTCACCGCGCGAGGTGTATGACCAGTGCATGGTGAGTTTCCAGGCCGGCCACGAGACCAGCGCGACGGCGCTGGTGTGGTGGAGCTGGCTGATGGCGGCCCACCCCGACGCGCAGGCCCGCGCCCGCGACGAGGTGGACGCGCTGCTGGCCGGCCGCGCGCCCACGGCGGACGATGCCGGCGCGCTGCCCTTCCTGTCGGCCACGCTGAAGGAGGCGATGCGGCTGTACCCACCGGTGGCCGCGATGATGACGCGCCGGCTCACGCGCGCCATCACCGTGGGCGGCGTGACGCTGCCAGCCCGCGCGCTGGTGCGCGTGACGCCGTGGCTGCTGCACCGCGACGCTCGCTGGTGGCCCGACGCGCCGCTGGCGTTCAAGCCGGAGCGCTTCCTGCCCGGAGCCCCGCACGAGATCCCGCGCGGTGCCTACATCCCCTTCGGCCTGGGGCCGCGCGTGTGCCTGGGCCAGCATTTCGCCGTGCTGGAAATGACACTGATCGCGGCCTTGGTGCTGCAGCGCTTCACGCTGACGCCGCTGGGCACCGAGGCCCCGAAGCCGCGCATGGGTGTCACGCTGCGCCCCGAAGGCGGGTTGACGCTGCGGCTGGCCGCGCGGAGGCCGACATGAACGCGTGGCTGGTCGCCGCGGCCGCCGTCGTCGCGCTGACGGGGCTGGCGCATTCGGTCATCGGCGAATGGATGATCTTTCGGGCACTGCGCCGCGGCGGCGTGGTACCCAGCGGCGGGCAGCCGGTGCTGCGCGGATTCCAGACGCGCATCCTGTGGGCCAACTGGCACCTCGTGACGGTGCTGGGCTGGGCGCTGGCTGCGTTGCTGCTGTGGCTCGCGCAGCCGGAGTCGCGCGCCGCATCGGGCGGCATCATCGAGCGCGGCGCCGTGCTCGCTCTGGCGGCCGGCGGCGCGCTGGTACTGTGGAGCAATCGCGGGCGGCACCCGGGCTGGGCGGCGCTGTGGACCGCCGCCGCGCTGGTGCTGAAGTCTTACTTGTAGAAGGCCTCAACCACGCCCTTGAGCTTGATGCACAGCGGCCGGCCCTTGCGGTCCAGCGTCTTGCCGGCGGGCACCTTGACCCAGCCTTCGCTGATGCAGTACTCCTCGACGTCGAAGCGCTCCTTGCCGTTGAAGCGGATGCCGATGTCGTGCTCGAACACGGCGGCGACGTGGTGGGGGCTGCGCGGGTCGACGCTCAGGTGGTCGGGCAGTTCGGGGCGGGTGGCTTCGGACATGGCGGAAACAGATCGGGTCAAAGAGCGTGATTGTCGGCCTCAGCAGCCGCAGCCGTACGAGAACGTGTCCACCGCCAGCAGCCGCCAGCGGCCGGCCACGTTGGCCACCAGCAGGCGGTACCAGGCGTCGTCGTGCTGGGGCTCGTCGCCCAGGTGGCCCGGGCCGCGGCCGGTGGCCTGCAGCCAAGCGAGGTCGGCGATGCCGTCGCCATCCATGTCCACCGTGCGCCATTCGCCCGCGACGAAGCCGGTGGCATCGCGGTCCAGCTTGAAGACCTGGCGCGTCCAGCGCGCCGGGCCGGCCGGCAGCGGGCGCGAACTCCAGAACGTGAACAGCGTCATCGGTCCGGGCGTGGCCGGCCGCGTCAGTCCGTTGCGGCGATAGGTCGCCGCGTCGGTCTCGCCGCTGCCGAAGCCGCCCACCCAGCCTTCGCACATGACGTCGTTCGTCGGGTCCCACGACAGGCTGACGAACTGCGGGCGCACGGTCTCGTCGCGCAGCGCCTGGCTGGACAGCAGGCTGACGCGATGCAGCGGCTGCGTCAGCCGCTCGATGCGCCCGCCGGGCAGCACACTGCCGCGGTTGGGCGACCCCGGCTGCAGCGACTCGTGCAGCCACTGCACCTGGCCACCGAAGCGGGCCGCCAGCGAAGGCACGGATTCCTGCGGACCGGCCAGGTCGGCGTCGCTGCGCCACCACGACGGCGCCGCCGCCGGCAGCGCCGGCAGCGCGCCCAGCAGGCCCGCCACGCGCCGCTGGCCGCCGCCGTCGAATTGCGAGCCGTACAGCTGCAGCGTGCCGGACATGCCGCTCCCCTCCCGCTGCACCGTCGCCCACTCGGGCCAGACGGTCGCCGGCTCCGCGGTGGGGACGACCTGCCCGGACAGCGTCGCCTTCATGCGCTCCAGCTGCTCGTCCGCGCCCTTGGGTGCGGCCTCGCCCTGCGCCTCACGCTGCTGCGCAAGCCGGCGCGCGTAGTGCGCCATCAGCTCCCAGCTCGGCGCGATCCAGAACGCCCGCGCGGGGTCGAAGTCGGGGTTGTCGGCGCCGCCCTGCGTCGGCTCGCTGATGCGCTGCCAGGCCAGCGGCGACGTCTGCAGATAGCGGCAGGCGGTGTAGCCCGGCGTCGTGTCGCCGTCGACCCGCTGCACCGCGCAGTAGCCGTTGCCGGCGTTGTCGCCCGTCAGGCGCAGCGCCGTGTTCAGTGCCAGCCGGCCCAGCACCGCCGCGTCGGGCCGCGGCTCGGCGCGCAGCAGCAGGTTGCTGCCGCCCACCCAGCGCCGGTCGGCCGGCACGCCGCCCTCGCCGGCGCGCGGCGGCGCCACCGGTTGCTCGCTCAGGTAGCGGCAGGCCGCGAACACCAGGCCGCTGCTGACCTCCACCATGCACCAGTCGCCACCGCCGACGTTGGGCGTCACCAGCCGCACGCGGCTGCCCTGCTGCAGACTGCCGACGATGGCGGCCGTGGGCGACGCCTCGGCGCGCAGCATGAGGCGGGTGGCCTGCACCCAGCGGTCGGCGGCGGCCGCCTGGGCCAGTGGCGCGAGCAGGGCCAGGCCCAGCGAGATAAGCACTCGATTCATCGCGCCATCATCCGGCATCTTCCGGGCACATCCTGGGGAGGGACAGCGCCGCGCCCCGATGCCAGCATGCCTGTGACATGACCTCCGACATCACGTTGCTGCTGCACCAGCTCTCGGCCGGCGACGCCGCCGCCCGCGACCGCCTCTACACGGCGCTGTACCCCGAACTCAAGCGCCTGGCGCGCAGCCACCTGGCCGGCCATGCACCGATGACGCTGGAACCCGCCGCGCTGATCCACGAGGTGTGGCTGAAGAGCGCGGGCCAGGAGGCGGCGCTGCACCGCGGCCAGTTCTTCGCGCATGCCAGCAAGGTCATGCGCAGCGTCATCGTGGATCACCTGCGCGAGCGCCACGCCGACAAGCGCGGCGGCGGCGCGCAGGTGACGCTGTCCACCACCGCGCTGGAGCAGCTGGTACCGCCCGACGTGCTGAAGCTGGACGACGTGCTGCAGACGCTGGCGCGCGCCGACGAGCGCGCGCACCGCGTCGTCGAGATGCGCTTCTTCGGCGGGCTGGAGATGGAGGAGATCGCGCAGGCACTGGACGTCTCGCTGCCCACGGTCAAGCGCGACTGGCGCAAGGCGCGGGCCTTCCTCTTCGACGCGTTGACATGAGGCCCCTCGCCCGGTCTTGCCCTGCTGAACGCAGGTGCGCCCAGCCGGTCCCCCGAGGGGATGACGACGCTTGCGGCGCCGAGCCGCAAGCACGTCGCCCGACGGGCCGGCTCGGGAGCGGCCCAGCGCCCGGCCCGCATCGAATACTTGCCCCATGAACACGACCGACCACGCCGGCGCGCTGGCCGCCTTCGACGCGTGGCACGACGCGACGGCGCCCGAGCGCGAGGCGCTGCTGACGCGGCTGACGCCCGCGCAGCGCGAACGGCTGCAGGCCCTGATCAACGCCGACCAGGCCGCCGACGCGCAGGACTTTCTCGCCGAGCCCGCGCGGCTGCCCGCGCCCCCCGAACTGGCCGGCCAGGTGCTGGGCGCGTGGACGCTGGTGGCGCCGCTGGGCAGCGGCGGCATGGGCGAGGTGTGGCGCGCGCGGCGCAGCGACGGCGCGCATGGCGGCGAGGCCGCCATCAAGCTGCTGCACAGCCCGTGGCGTGGCGAGGCGGCGCGGGCGCGCTTTCGCCGCGAGGGCGAGTTGCTGGCGCGGCTGGCGCACCCGCACATCGCGCGGCTGCTGGACATCGGCGAGGCGCCGCTGGGCGGCCTGCCGGCGCGCTACCTGGTGCTGGAGCTGGTGGACGGCGAGCGCATCGACGCCTGGTGCGACGCGCGCGGGCAGGGCGAGGCGGCGCGGCTGCGGCTGTTCCTGCAGGTGTGCGACGCCGTGGCCCACGCGCACACGCGGCTGGTGGTGCACCGCGACCTCAAGCCCGGCAACGTGCTCGTGACGGCCGAGGGCGACGTGAAGCTGCTGGACTTCGGCGTCGCCAAGCTGCTGGCCGAGGACGACACCGGCGCGGCGCTGACGCAGCAGGCTGCGGCCGGCCTGACGCCCGAGTACGCGGCGCCCGAGCAGCTGCGCGGCGAACCGGTCGGCACCGCCACCGACGTCTTCGCGCTGGGTCGGCTGCTGTGCCTGCTGCTGACCGGGCGGCGCCAGCCCTCGGCCGCGCTGCGCGGCGACCTGGCGCTCGTCGTCGCGCGGGCGCTGAAGGAGCGCCCCGAGGACCGCTACGCCGGCGCCGGCGCGCTGGCCGACGACGTGCGTGCCTACCTGTCGCACCGGCCCGTCGCCGCCCGCCCGGACTCGCTGGCCTACCGCAGCGCCAGGTTCGCGCGCCGCTACCGGCTGCAACTGGCCGCGCTGGCGCTGGTGCTGGCCAGCCTCGTCGCCGGCGTGGCTGCCACCACCTGGCAGTGGCAGCAGGCGCGGCTGGAGGCCCAGCGCACACGCCGCGTGCAGAGCGTGTTGACCGAGCTCCTGGCGGGGCTCAGCCCCGACGCGTCCGGCAGCGCCACCGTGCCGATGATCGAGCTGCTCCGCCGCAGCTGGGCCGAAGCGAAGCACCGCCTGGCGGGCGACCCCGCGCTGCTGGCCGACGTGGCCCGGCCGCTGGGCCTGCTGCTGGTGCAGAACGGCGACCCGGCGCAGGCGCGCGAGGCGCTGCAGCTCAGCCGCTCGCAGGCGCTGCGCGATGGCCGCGAGGCCACCATCGAGCAGCGCGAGGTGGCTTTCGAGCTGGCCACCGTGCTGCAGCGGCTGGGCGAGCCGCTGCAGGCGCAGGCGCTGCTGCGCGGGCTGGCCGCATCGGGCAGTGACGACTTCGAGCTGTTCGCGCGCGTCGCCCTCGGCGAGCTGGCGCTGGAGGCCGGCCAGCTTGCCGAAGCCCGCACGCAGCTGACGCAGAGCGCCGAGAAGGCACTGTCGCGGCACTCCGCCCGGCACCGCAGTTATGTGAAGGCGGCCGATCTGCTGGCCACCGTCGCCCGCGCCGAGGGCAAGTGGGACGAGGCCCGGCAGTGGTTCGCCGCCGTCGCTGCGGCGACGGCGTCCGAGCGGCCCGTGGATGCCGCCCTCGCGCGGCTGTCGGCCGCCACGCTGGAGGTGGAGCTGGGCCGCTACGCGACGGCCACGCCGCTGCTGGCCGACGCCGTCACGTCGCTGGAGCGGCTGCTGGGCGCCACGCACACGCAGACGCTGTATGCCCGGGCCTGGTGGGCATCGGCGCTGTTCCATCACGGCGAGACGGACGCCGCGCTGGCCCAGGCGCGTCGCGCGCTGGCCGACGCGCACGCCGACCCCGACCCCGACACCCAGCCGCTGCTGGCACTGACGCTGGCGCGGCTGACGCTGCGCGGCGGCCAGCCCAGCGCCGCCGAGGCGGCATTGCGCACCGCCTGGGCCTACTTCTCGGCACACCCTGGGGACACGTCGGCCTGGCGAGCGCAGTTGCTGCAGGGCGAAGCCGAGCTGCGCCGCGGCCGTGCGCAGCCCGCGCTGGACAGGCTGGCCGCCGCCGAGGCCGGCGGCGGCGCGGACCCGGCCGACCGCTGGCAGGGCCCGGCATTGCAGGGCCTGGCGCTGTTGGAACTGGGCCGGCTGGAAGACGCACGGCGCCAGTTGGCCGAGGCCGAGACGGCCGCCGACCTGGGCCTGCCCCCCGCACACCCCGACCGGCTGCGTGCCCAGGCGCTGGCCGCCGCGGCCGCGTGGGCCGCCGAGCCCGCAGCCCAGCGCCGCGCCCAGGCCGCGCTGGCACGCTACGGCCAGGCGCTGGACACCCGCGCCGATGCGGCCCGCGTGCGGGCCGAGCTGCAGGCCCTGTCCGCTTCCGCGCGCCCATCCCGGGCCGCCCTCCTCGCGCTGATGCGCTATTGAAAGGACTCCCATGCGCTGCATCAACTCCCTTGCCCTCGCCGCGCTGCTGGCCGCCAGCCTGGCGGCGCACGCCGGCGACGCCACACCCGCCAGCACCACCGCGGCCAAGGCCACCCCGGCCGCCAGCGCCACGGCCGCGGGCGGCGCCGGCAACACCGGCGGCGCACCTAAGACCGCTGGGTCCAACAGCGGCGTGGGCGACAGCAAGAGCACCAGCGGCCAGCAGATCAGCCCCAAGAAGCCCAAGTGCCCCGACCCGACCGTGGCCTGCCCGGCCGAGAAGGTCATCGGCAAGTAGGCTGGCCCACCGGCGGCGGCGGGCATGCCGGGGTAACCCGGTGTGCCATGCGGCACCCTGCGAGAAACGGCGGACACTGCGCGCCGTTCCTCACAGGAGATCCCATGTTGACCACCACCCGCCGCGCGGTGCTGGGCGCCATCAGCGCCGCCACGCTCGCGCTTGCCCTCAGCCCCGCCGTGGCCGCGCCGGCCGCCGACCGCTGGCAGATCCCCGTCCACACCAAGAGGCTGGCCAACGGACTGACCGTCGTCATCTCGCCCGACGCGAGCAGCCCCACCGTGGGCGTCAGCGTCGTCTACAAGGTGGGCATGCGACTGGAGCCGAAGAACCGCACCGGCTTCGCGCACCTGTTCGAGCACCTGATGTTCCAGGGCACGCCCAAGGCGCCCAAGGGCGTGTTCGACCAGGTCATCACGTCCGGCGGCGGCAACAACAACGGCTCCACGCGGCCCGACTTCACCAACTACATCGAGACGGCGCCGTCCTCGGCGCTGGCGACCATGCTGTGGCTGGAAGCCGACCGCATGACGACGCTGGACTTCAACCCGACGACGCTGAAGAACCAGCAGGACGTCGTGAAGGAGGAGATCCGCGTCAACGTGCAGAACCAGCCCTACGGCGGTTTCATGTGGCTGGACATCGGCTACCTGGCCTTCGACAAGTGGGAGAACAACCACGACGGCTACGGCAGCTTCGTGGACCTGGAGAACGCCACGCTGGACGACGTGCGCGCCTTCCACCGCGACTTCTACGGCCCCAACAACGCGGTGCTGTCCATCGCCGGCGACGTGACGCCGGCCCAGGGCTTCGCGCTGGCCGAGAAGTACTTCGGCAAGATCCCGGCCCGCCCGACGCCCAAGCCCACCGACTTCCGCGAAGGCCTGAACACGCAGGAGCGCCGCCTCACGCAGCCCGACAAGCTGGCCCAGGTGCCCGCCATCGCCGCGGCCTGGAAGCTGCCGGACCGCGGCAGCCGTGACCAGGCGCCGTTCGCCGTGCTGGGCCAGCTGCTGGCCGGCGGCGACGCGTCGCGGCTGTACCAGGGCCTCGTCAAGGGCCGCGAGCTGGCGCTGAACGTCAGCTCGCTGTACGGCCTCACCGGCGTGTGGGAGTACGACGGCCCCAGCCTCTTCACCGTGTTCGCGCTCTACAAGCCGACCACCGACGCCGACGCGCTGCTGGCCGGCATCGACGAGGAGGTGGCCCGCATCGTCAAGGACGGCGTGGACGACACGACGCTGAAGAACCTCAAGACCGCGCTGCTGGCCGACTGGTACAACGACCTGGAGATGTTCCTGCGCCGTGCCGACCGGCTGGCCAAGCTGCAGGCGCTGTGGGGCGACGCGAACGTCGTCAACAAGGTGCCCGGCTGGATCGAGGCCGTGACCTCGGCCGACGTGCAGCGCGTCGCCGCCACCTACCTGACCCGCGCCAACCGCTCGGTCATCGACCGCAAGCCCGCCGCCATGCTGGCCGCGCCCGCCGCCGCCAAGCCGGCCTCGCAACCCTGATGCCCGGAGCCGCCGACATGAACAAGCTCTCCCTCATCGCCGCCGCCTGCGTGCTCGCCAGCGCCGCCCAGGCCGCCACCGTCACCCTGCCCGCCGAGCTGCCGCCGTTCGGCAAGGACAAGCCGCTGGCCGTGCCCAACATCACGCAGAAGACGCTGCCCAACGGGTTGCAGGTGTGGGTGGTGCCGCGCATGGGCATCCCGCGCGTGGACTACGTGCTGGCCGTGCGCGGTGCCGGCTTCGGCGCCGACGCGGCAGACGCGCCCGGCCGCGCCAAGCTGCTGGCGGGCCTGCTGTCCGAAGGCACGAAGAAGCGGTCGTCCAAGGAGATCGCCGAGGCCGCGCAGGCCATGGGCGGCTCGCTGGGCGCCGGCGCGGCCAACGACGGCATCAGCGTCTACGGCAACGCACTGGCCTCCCATGCCGGCGCCATGCTGCAGCTGCTGGCCGACGTGGCCCGCCAGCCGGCCTTCCCCGACGCCGAGGTGCAGCTCGCCAAGACCAACGCGCTGCAGGGCCTGAAGGCCGCCAGCACGCAGCCGGGCTTCCGCGCCGCCAAGGCGCTGGACGGCGCCATCTACGGCGACCACGCCTACGGCCGCACGCAGGAAACCGCGGACGCGATCAACGCCGTGACGGCCGACGGCCTGCGTGCCGAGCATGCGCGGCGCTTCCGCCCGGACCGGGCGCTGCTGGTCATAACCGGCCGCATCGACGCCGCCACGGCGCTGAAGCTCGCGCAGGCCAGCTTCGGCGACTGGCAGGCCAGCGGCGACGCGCTGCCCGAGCTGCCGCAGCCGCGCGCCACCGCGCCGGCGCAGCGCCTGCTGCTGGAGCGCCCGGGCAGCGTGCAGGCCACGCTGCGCCTGGGCCGACCCGGCATTGCCGCCAGCGGCGACGAGCAGGTGGCGCTGCGGCTGGCCAGCACCGTCATCGGCACCGGCTTCTCCAGCCGCCTGAACCAGAACCTGCGCGAGGAGAAGGGCTACACCTACGGCGCCCGCGCGGGCGGCGTGTCCTGGCGCGCCGGCGGCGCCATCACCGGCGGCGCCGATGTGCGCAACGAGGTGACGGCCGCCGCGATGACGGAGTACGTCAAGGAGTACGAGCGCTTGGGCGCCGAGCCGGTGCCCGAGGCCGAGCTGGCGATGAACAAGCGCTACATGGCCGGCAGCTACCTCGTCAGCACGCAGCTGCAGGGCTCGGTGGGCCGCCAGCTCGCGGGCAACTGGCTGGTGGGCCTGCCGGCCGAGTTCCTCGGCAACTTCGTGCCGGCGCTGCAGAAGGTGACGGCGGCGCAGGTGCAGGCCGTCGGCAGGAAGTACTTCAACCCGGCCGAGCAGAGCTGGGTGGTGGTGGGCGACTCGGCCAAGATCGCCGAGCAGCTGAAGGGCTTCGGCGAGTTCACCGTCGTCAAACCCTGAGGCCGCGCGCGGGCTGCTGACACGCCATGTCAGCGCCCGCGCCGAGCATGGCGGTCCACCACTCAGGGAGACCGCCATGCAACCCGACTGCCTCATCCTCTACGTGCACAGCCCCGCCGAGAGCGTGCTGTTCTATCGATCGCTGCTGGGCCGCGAGCCCGTCGAGCAGAGCCCCAACTTCGCGATGTTCATGCTGAACGACCGCACCATGCTGGGCCTGTGGGCGGCGCACGACGTGCAACCCGCCGGCGGCCAGCGCGGCGGCGGCGCAGAGATCGGCATCACCGTGGCCACCGACACCGAGGTGCAGGCCGCCTGCGCCGCCTGGAAGACGGCCGGCTGGCCCGTGCTGCAGGCGCCCACGGCGCTGGACTTCGGCTACACGGCCGTGACGGCCGACCCGGACGGGCACCGCGTGCGGGTATTCCGGCCGACGCAGGGCTGATGGCGCCGTGCAGGCGCGTCGTTATATTCCGGCACCTTTTCCACGGAACTTCTCGATGACGACGATGCGCCTCGCGCTCCTGCCCCTGGGTCTGCTGCTGGCCGCCGCGCCGGTGCTGGCCCAGCAGGCCCCGACCGCCTTTCCGCCGGCCACCGCGCCCAGCACGGTGTGCAGCGGGCCAGCCCCGCAGATCCCCGTCATCGACTGGCGCGGCAAGGCCAGCTATGCCGCGAAGGCAAAGACCAAGGACGGCCGCGTCGTGGCCATCGAGGTCCGCGCGCTGACCGCCGGCATCGACCGGCGCTCGCAGCGCGCGCTCGTGCAGGCCGTGTCCGAGTCGCTGCGCAGCGCCCGCTGCGAGCCGGGCGAGCATGTGTTCGAGCAGACCTTCTCGTTCGAACTGCCCGCGGCCGCCGAACCGGCATCGGCCGCGAGCCGCTGAGGCCACGCGCCCGGACGCAAGTTCAGCGCCTTCAGCGCGTGCGCCGCGGTTTGCTCTTGCCGCGCAGCTGGGCGCCGGCATCGGCGTTGCCCCGCGTGGCGGGCTTGTCGGCCGCCGGCCTGGCCGGCTTCACCAGGCCGGTCGCCGCGGACACGGCCACGGTCTGGAACTCCGCCGCGTAGTGCTTGCGCATGCGCACGATCTCGCGCTTGTACTTGCCGGCAAGCTGCGCCTTCTTCGCGTCGGACAGCAGCCGGCCGGCGACGTGGAAGAACTTGGACTCCTCTTCCTTCAGGTGGTGGCGCACCTTGAAGCTCAGCAGCTTGGCCGTCGCGATCCAGCCGTCCTGCTGCTTGTCGGGCACCGACAGGTCCTCCAGCAGTTCGTCCACCTGGTGATGTTCGTGCAAGGCGTGGCGCGATGAGTCGAGCCCGCCGTCCTCCATCAGCAGCGGCACGTAGAGATGGCGCTCCTCGGCGGCCGCGTGCGCCATCAGCTCGACCTTGAGCTGCAGGAACAGCAGCTGGCGTGCCGCCATGTCGCCGCGCGACGCGGTGAGCTTGCGGCACAGGTCGCGCTGGATGTCGTGGCTTTCGCGGATGGCGTCGAAGATCATGCGGCGCCTCTAGGGCTGAGATGCGATGGGGGCCATGGTGAACGGCTTGGGAGCTCGCGTCTGTCAGACTGGGCCGCTTGAGCGCCTACGGCTCATCACGACGTCTGAAGTGCCAGAAGACAGCCACAGAAGCGCCGATGGATGCCCCCAGAAACAGCATCGGAAACATCAGTCCGATGGTGTTGCCCTCCTCGGCATCAGGCCCCAGGCCCGGACTGGTGGCGGCGACAAGAACAGCCAGCACGCCGCCTACGACCAGCAATGGGAACAACCACCGTACCCATCGCCGGCCGTCCACCAGCCAGTACCCCATCAAGCCAGGCGCCAGCAGAAAGCTGGTCACGAACAGCAGACCTCCCGAGCCACTGTCTTCAGCAGCACTTCCATGCCCCGCCGAGGTGAGCCACAGGAGCGTGATGGTGAGGAAGCTGAAACCCCAGCAGGCGATGGCGATGAGCCAGATATGAAGCGGTGTCTTGCGTGTCATGCGGGGCGGGGCGCGTCAATGCACGGTCAGTTTCCGCCGCGGGGAAACCGCCTGGTGGGGTCGTACGGGAACACATCGTGCACATGGCCCGCGAGGATGCGGTCCTTGTGCGCCTGCCAGAAGTCGGCGTCCAGCAGGTCGGCGTGATGCCGCATGAGCGCCTCGCGCACCTGCGGGTTGCCAAGCAGGAAGGGCGCGAACGTCTCGGGGAACACGTCGCGCGGCGCGACCGGCCACCAGACCTCGCCGGACATGGCTTCCTCCTCGTTGCGCGGGGCGGGCACGCGGCGGAAGTTGCAGTCGGTGAGGTACTCGATCTCGTCGTAGTCGTAGAACACGACCTTGCCGTGGCGGGTCACGCCGAAGTTCTTCCACAGCATGTCGCCGGGAAAGATGTTGGCGGCCACCAGGTCCTTGATCGCGTTGCCGTACTCGATGACGGCGCGCTCGAGCTGCTCGGGCGTGGCGTCCTGCAGGTAGAGGTTGAGCGGCACCATGCGGCGCTCGATGTAGACGTGGCGGATGACGAGGTCGTCGCCGCTCTCCTCGATCAGGCTGGGGCAGAAGTGGCGCAGCTCGGCCAGCAGCTCGTCGCCAAAGCGCTGGCGCGGGAAAGCGACGCGCGTGTACTCCAGCGTGTCGGCCATGCGGCCCACGCGGTCGTGCGCCTTCACGAGGCGGTACTTGGCCTGCACCTGCTCGCGCGTGGTGTCCTTGGGCGGCGGGAAGAAGTCCTTGATGACCTTGAACACGAAGGGATAGCTGGGCAGGTCGAACACCAGCATGACCATGCCCTTGATGCCCGGCGCGATGCGGAACTTGTCCGACGAATGCCGCAGGTGGGCGAGGAAGTCGCGGTAGAACAGCGCCTTGCCCTGCTTCTGCAGGCCCAGCGCCGCGTAGATCTCGGAGCGCGGCTTGCGCGGCATCAGCGCGCGCAGGAAGGCGACATAGGCGCTGGGCACCTCCATGTCGACGAGGAAGTAGGCGCGTGCGAAGCTGAACAGGCCCAGCAGGTCGTCCTCGCCGAACAGCGCCGTGTCGATGAAGAAGCGGCCGTCGTCGCGGCGCAGGATGGGCAGCGCGAAAGGCGTTTCGGTGAAGCCGTTGATGAGCCGGCCGACGACGTAGGCGCCCTTGTTGCGATAGAACAGGCTGGACAGCACCTGCAGCTGGAAGTTGGCCCGCCAGCGGAACTCGCCCAGCCGCGCCAGCACGGCCGCCAGCACGCGCTCGGCGTCGCGCGGCAGATCGACGAACTCACCCTGCAGCTGGAAGTTGGTGATGACGCGCTGCAGCGTGTCGCTCAGCGTGTCGGGCGTCGGGTAGTAGGCGCGGTAGGTGGGCCGCGCGCCGGGCTCGTCGTTCTCGATGTACTCGGTGGAGATGGCCGGCCGCACGAAGATGAAGTCGTTGCGGAAGTAGGCGTGGTGCAGCAGCCGCGTGCACACCGAGTTGAAGAAGGTCTCGGCCAGCTCGGGCTGGTGGTGGTCAGTCAGCAGCCCGATGTAGTGCAGCTTGACCTGCTGCCAGACGTCCGGCGCCAGCGTGGCGGCCATGAAGCGCTGCGCCAGCAGCGCCACCGTCTCGGCGACCCGGGTGTCGTAGAACTCGATGCGCAGCGCCTGCGCGCGCTGCTGGCCGGCCCAGTCGCCGCACTCGAAACGGGCCTTGGCCTCGCGCGAGGCGGCGCGGAACAGGCGGTAGTGGTGGTCGAACCCGTCCAGCAGCGCCTGGGCGATGTCGAAGGCGCGGGTGTCGGTGAGCCGGGTCGGGAACATCCGACCGACTCTACTCAGGCATAGCGCAGCTTGACGTTGGCCAGCGCGCGGCGGTAGGCCGGGTCGACATCGTCGGCCTTGCCCGCCGTCAGCGCCAGGTCTTCCAGCAGGCCGTTGTGCAGGCCGTAGACCCAGCCGTGCACAACCACCTCCTGGCCGCGTGCCCAGGCGTCCTGCACGACGGTGGTGTGGCACGCGTTGCGGGCCTGCTCCAGCACGTTGAGCTCGCAAAGCGCGTCCACGCGCCGGGCCTCAGGCACCGTGTACAGCCACTCGCTGTGCATGTGGCGCACGTCCTGCACGTGGCGGATCCAGTTCTCCACCAGGCCCACGCGCAGGTCATGCAGCGCCGCCTTCACGCCGCCGCAGTTGCTGTGGCCGACGACGATGATGTGCTTGACCTTCAGGTGGTCCACCGCGAACTGCATGACCGACAGCGCGTTCAGGTCGGAATGCACGACGACATTGGCGACGTTGCGGTGCACGAACAGCTCGCCCGGCAGCAGGTCCACCAGCTCGTTGGCCGGCACGCGGCTGTCGGCGCAGCCAATCCACAGGTACTGCGGCGTCTGCTGCTTCAGCAGACGCGAGAAAAAGCCCGGCTCGTGCGACTCGGTCTCCGCGGCCCAACGCTTGTTGTTGTCGAGCAGATCCTGGAGTTCGTGGTTGGGTGCATTCGTCATCCGGGCATTTTCTCAGCCAGGAGTTACATCGTCTCGGCAAACAGCTCGCGGCCGATCAGCATGCGGCGGATCTCGCTCGTGCCCGCGCCGATTTCGTAGAGCTTCGCGTCACGCCAGAGGCGCCCCAGCGGGTACTCGTTGATGTAGCCGTTGCCGCCGAAGATCTGCACGCCCTCGCCGGCCATCCAGGTGGCCTTCTCGGCCGTCCACAGGATGACGCTGGCGCAGTCCTTGCGCACCTGGCGCACATGCTCGGCGCCCAGCATGTCGAGGTTCTTGGCCACCGTGTAGGCAAAGCTGCGCGCGGCCTGCAGCACGGTGTACATGTCGGCCACCTTGCCCTGGATGAGCTGGAACTCGCCGATGCTCTGGCCGAACTGCTTGCGGTCGTGGATGTACGGGATCACGTTGTCCATCACGCTCTGCATGATCCCGAGCGGCCCGCCGGTCAGCACGGCGCGCTCGTAGTCCAGGCCCGACATCAGCACCTTGGCGCCGCCGTTCACCGCGCCCAGCACGTTCTCGGCTGGCACCTCGACGTTGTTGAACACCAGCTCGCCGGTGTGGCTGCCGCGCATGCCCAGCTTGTCGAGCTTCTGCGCGATGCTGAAGCCCTTCATGCCCTTCTCGATGAGGAAGGCCGTCACGCCGCGCGCGCCCAGCTCGGGCTCGGTCTTGGCGTAGACCACCAGCGTGTCGGCGTCGGGGCCGTTGGTGATCCACATCTTGCTGCCGTTCAGCACGTAGACGCCGCCCTTGTCCTCGGCGCGCAGCTTCATGCTCAGCACGTCGGAGCCGGCACCCGGCTCGCTCATCGCCAGCGCGCCGACATGCTCGCCGCTGATGAGCTTGGGCAGGTACTTGGCGCGCTGCGCGTCGTTGCCGTTGCGCTTGATCTGGTTCACGCACAGGTTGCTGTGCGCGCCGTAGGACAGGCCCACCGACGCGCTGGCGCGGCTGATCTCCTCCATCGCCACCATGTGGGCCAGGTAGCCCATGTTTGCGCCGCCGTATTCCTCCGGCACGGTGATGCCCAGCACGCCCAGGTCGCCCAGCTTGCGCCACAGGTCCATCGGGAACTGGTCGCTGCGGTCGATCTCGGCCGCGCGGGGCGCGATCTCCTCGTCGGCGAACGCGCGCACGGCGTCGCGCAGCGCGTCGATGTCTTCACCGAGCTGGAAGTTCAGGCCGGGCAGATTCATGGTCGGGTCTCCTGCTGTCGCCCCATCCGGCGCCCGCTCGTGCCGGGCCCGTCGGGCGGTTTAATTGACGTAAACGTCAACTGTAGCAACTCAGGCCGCGGCGTCGGCCGGCTGCGGCAGCAGGCGGCTGACCAGCGGGTGGACGATCTTCTTGTCCGTGCCCACCGCATAGAACGACTCCTCCACGCCGGCGCAGTCGCCCACGCGCACCAGGCCATCGCGCTGCACCAGCTTGTCGCTCATGACCGCGGCCGCCGGGAACACGCCCATGCCCGCGGCACCGAAGGTGGCCAGCAGCGCGCTGTCCTCGAACTCGCCGGCCACCTTGGCGCGCACGCCGTGGCGCTCCAGCCAGTGGTCCAGCCGCACGCGCACGGCGGCATGGTCCGTGGGCAGCAGCAGCGGCACGTCGGCCAGCGACGCGGGGAAGTTGCGCGCCGCCGCCTCGGCCCAGCGCGGCGCGGCAAACCAGGCCATCGGCGAGCTGCCCAGCGCATGGCTGTAGACGCGCAGGTTGGGGTTGGGCGGCGCCGGGCGGTCGGCCAGCACCACGTCCAGCCGGTGCAGCGCCAGGTCGCCCAGCAGGTCATCGAACTCGTCCTCGTGGCACAGCAGCCGCAGATGCGGCGTGTCGATGATGGGCGCCAGCAGCCGCTGCACCACCAGCTTGGGCAGCCCGTCGGAAATGCCCACCGCCAGCCGCACGGCCGGCGCCGTGGACGCATCGCGCACGCGCTCCGGCAGCGTCTCGCCCAGCGAGAAGATCTGCTCCGACACCTCCAGCGCCGCCTGCCCCGCGTCCGTCAGCATCAGCCCGCGACCGGCCGGCTTCAAGAGCGCCGCGCCCAGCGACTGCTCCAGCTCGCGCACCTGCGTGGACACCGTCTGCACCGACAGCCCCAGCCGCTCGGCCGCCCGCGTCAGCCCGCCCTCCTTGGCGACGGCCCAGAAGTAGTAGAGGTGGCGGTAGTTGAAGCTCATGCTCATTGGCGGCAACCCATCAAGTTATGCAGAAGAAATTCTTCGCCATTCTCTGCTTTTATTTGATGACACGCCTGCCTACCCTGCAGCCGTCTTTCTCTCACTGGAGGTCTGCCATGCAAACCCGCCCCACCGCCCTGGCCGTGCCCTACGGGACGGCCCTTGACCGCGGCACCGCCCACCGCGTGCTGCGCAATACCTACGCGCTGCTGTCCATGACGCTGCTGTTCAGCGCCGCCGTGGCCGGCGCCGCCGTCGCGTTCAGCCTGCCTGCGCCGGGGCTGATCCTGACGCTGGTCGTCTACTTCGGCCTGCTGTTCGGCATCCACAAGCTGAAGAACCGCGGCGCCGCCGTGGGCCTGGTGTTCGCGCTGACCGGCTTCATGGGCTGGACGCTGGGCCCGCTGCTGACGCGCACGCTGGCGCTGCCGTCGGGCGGCCAGGCCGTCATGCTGGCGCTGGGCGCCACCGGCGCCGTGTTCCTGGCGCTGTCGGCCTACGCGACGACCACCAAGCGCGACCTGTCGTGGATGGGCGGCTTCCTGTTCGCCGGCATGATCGTCGCGCTGCTGGCGGGCCTGGCCGCGGTGTTCTTCCAGATCCCCGCGCTGGCGCTGACGGTCTCCGCCGTCGTCGCCCTGCTGTCGGCCGGCCTGATCCTGTACGAGACGCAGCAGATCGTGAACGGCGGCGAGACCAACTACGTGCTGGCCACGGTCAGCCTGTTCGTCTCCATCTTCAACCTTTTCACCAGCCTGCTCAGCCTGTTCGGCTACGGCAGCTCGGACGACTGATGCCCCTCGTCCGGCCTCACCCTGCTGAACGTGGGCGATCCCAGCCGGTCCCCCGCGGGGACGGCGATGCACGCGGCATCGAGCCGCGTGCACATCACCGGACGGGCCGGCTTGGGAGCGGCCCTGCGCTCGGCCCGGAGCGCGTGGCATGAACATCCGTGACCTGGCCTCCCGCCTGCGCGACACCGCCGGCCAGTTACCGCCCGGCCCCGTACCGCTGGCGGCGCTGGCCGAGGCGCACGGCGGCGCCTGGCAGGCCAGCCTGCTGGTGCTGCTGGCGGCGCCCTGCCTGCTGCCCATCCCGGGCGTGGGCAGCGTGCTGAGCATCGGCCTGGCGCTGCTGGGCCTGACGCTGTGGTGGCGGGCGCCCCACGCCGACCTGCCGGCGCGGCTGGGCCGCCTGAGCCTGCCCAGCGAAGGCGCCTCGCGCGGCCTCGCGCTGATGGCGCGCTTCTACGACCTCGTCCACGGCCTCACGCGCCCGCGGCTCACGGCGCTGGCGGGTCCGTCTTCCCGCTGGTGGCTGGGCCCGATGACGCTGGTGATGGCGCTGCTGATCTTCCTGCCCATTCCGTTCGGCAACCTGCTGCCGGCCATGTCGCTGATGCTGGCCGGCGTCGCGCTGGCCGCGCGCGACGGCCTGCTGATGCTGGCCTCGCTGACGATGGGCGCCGGCGCGCTGGCGTCGTCGGCCGCGCTGCTGATGCTGGGCTGGCAGGCCTGCCTGGCGCTGCTGGGCCTGGCGGCCTGACACCGCCCCGCGCACGCGGGATCGGCCCGGCCCGGGACGGGCCTGCGGGGCAGTAGCATCCGCCGCCATAAAAGGGATGGCGGGAGGCCCCGGTGATCATCGGCATTGATCTTGGAACGACCAACAGCCTGGTCGCCGTCTGGCGCGACGGCCGTGCGCAGCTGATTCCGAACGCGCTGGGCGAGGTGCTGACGCCGTCCTGCGTCAGCCTGGATGCCGATGGCTCCGTGCTCGTCGGCCGCCCGGCCGTGGAGCGGCTGCAAAGCCACCCCGAGCGCTCCGCTGCCCTCTTCAAGCGCCACATGGGCAGCAGCCGGCTGACGCGGCTGGGCACGCGCGAGTTCCGGCCCGAGGAGCTGTCCGCACTGATCCTCAAGGCCTTGAAGGCCGACGCGGAGGCCTTCCTCGGCGAGCCCGTCACCGAGGCCATCGTCACGGTGCCGGCCTATTTCTCGGACGCGCAGCGCAAGGCCACCCGCGCCGCCGGGCAGATCGCCGGCCTGAGGGTCGAGCGGCTGCTGAACGAGCCCACGGCGGCGGCGCTGGCCTACGGCCTGCACCAGCGCGAGGCGGAATCGCGCTTCCTCGTCTTCGACCTGGGAGGCGGCACCTTCGACGTGTCCGTGCTGGAGCTGTTCGACGGCGTCATGGAGGTGCGGGCCTCGGCCGGCGACAACTTCCTGGGCGGCGAGGACTTCGTCAACAGCCTCATCGACACCGCCTTCGAGCGCCTGCAACTGCCGGCCGCGCTGCGCCAGGACGAAACCTTCATGGCCCGCCTGCGCGCCGAGACCGAGGCGGCCAAGCGGCTGCTGAGCCTGCAGGCCTCGGCCACCATCCAGGTGCGCCAGGGCGATGTGCTGCACCGGCTGGACATCGACGAGGCGCTGCTGGAGCAGACCTGCGCACCGCTGTTCAAGCGCCTGCGCCTGCCCGTGGAGCGGGCGCTGCGCGACGCCGGCCTGCGCAGCAGCGACCTCGACGCCATCGTGCTGGCCGGCGGTGCCACGCGCATGCCACTGGTGCGGCGGCTGGTGACGATGATGTTCGGCCGCTTCCCGTCCACCGAGCTGGACCCGGACCAGGTGGTGGCCATGGGCGCCGCCGTGCAGGCCGGGCTCAAGGCCCGCGACGCCGCGCTGAACGAGGTCGTCATGACCGACGTGGCGCCCTACTCGCTGGGCGTGGAGGTGGGCATCTGGCTGGACGCCCGCACGGCATCCCAAGGGCATTTCGACCCCATCATCGAACGCAACAGCACGGTGCCCATCAGCCGCGTGAAGCAGTACATCCCGCAGGCGGCGGGCCAGGCCCGGCTGGAACTGCAGATCTACCAGGGCGAGTCGCGCATGGTGCGCGACAACATCCACCTGGGCAGCCTGACCGTGCCGCTGCCACCGCAAGCGACGGTCCAGGAGTGCGCCGTCGACGTGCGCTTCACCTACGACGTCAACGGCCTGCTGCAGGTGGACGCCACGGTGCTGAAGACGCAGCAGACCCACAGCCTGCTCATCGAAGGCAACCCCGGCCTGCTCAGCGAGAGCCAGATCGCCGAACTGCTGCGCGCGATGGCGGAGCTGAAGATCCACCCCCGCGACCAGCTGGAGAACCGCACCGTGATGGCCCGCGCCGAGCGGCTGTACGAGCAGCTGCGCGGCATGGAGCGTGAGCATCTGGGGCTGCAGGTGCTGGGCTTCGAGCGCACGTTGGCGTCACAGAACGACCGCAGCATCGTGCCCGCGCGCCGCGCGCTGAACGAGCTGCTGGATGCGCTGGAGCGCCACAGCACCCTCGACCAGGAGTCGACGTGAGCACGCCGCTCGACGACGCCCTGGCGCAGCTGGGGTTGCGCCCCGACGCGGACGCGCGCAGCGTGCGGCGCGCCTACGCCCAGCAGCTCAAGCGCATCGACCAGGCCACCCAGCCCCGCGAGTTCCAGTCCCTGCGCGAGGCCTACGAACTGGCGCTGCACGCCATCACCCGGCAGGAAGCCGAGCGGGCCGCCCCGGCGCAGGACGCGGAGCCCACCTCGCCCCCGGCCGAGGTGGACCGCCCTGCCGCCCCTGCCGCAGCGCCTGCGCCGACGGTCATCCCGCCGCAGGACAGTGCCGACCTGGCCCGGGCCGTGTTCGGCGCGTTCGCGGAGCGCGCCAGCGCCGCCTTCAGGGACGAGGAGGATGCCGCGACCGCGCTGCGGGACGCGCTCGCCGACGACCGGCTGCTCAACCTCGAGGCTCGCACGCTGTTCGAACTGCAGGTGGCACACCTGCTCATGAGCGGCTGGCAGCCGGGGCACGAGTTCCTGTTCGACGCTGCCTGCGAGGCCTTCCACTGGGAACGCGACCGCCGGCATCTGCGCGTGTTCGGCGATCTGGGCGCCGCGCTCGACGCCGCGATCAACGAGAAGCTGATCTTCTTCCAGCAGACCCCCGACCTGCAGCTCAACGTCATCCGCCGGCTGCGCGAGCGGGAGATGCCCTCGGTCGCACTGCGCCAGGCCGACCTGCCGCTCGTGCAGGTCATGGTGCAGCGCTACCCCAACTGGCTGCGGCTCGTCACGTCGCAGGCCAACATCAACAACTGGTTCCGCGAACTGCCCGAGCGCGTTGCAACCGTCGCCACGCGAGGCGAAGTGCCCGCGCAACCCCTGGCCGCGCACGAGCGCGGCTGGAAACCCGCGCCAACGCTGACGCCGTGGTTCCTCGTGCTGATGGCGGTGTTCATGCTGGGAAAGCTGTTCAGCGCATCCCCACCCAGCTATGCGCCCCGGCCCGACCTCGGACGCCCGCTCGCGACCGCGCCCAGCGGCCCGCCCATCGCCACCTGGCCACCCCCGGGTGTGAGCGTGCTGCCAGGCGAGCCCTCGTTCAGCGGCGACACCTCACGCCCGCACAAGCCGCTGTACGACCCGCCGCCCTCGGCCAACGATTCGCCATCCCGTGCCTACGATCCGGGCGCGCAGCTCGTCTTCCTGGGCAACGTGACCTTCAGCCGGCGTGCCGGCCAGGTGACCGTGGACGACGTGGACGAACGCAGCCGCCGCGGCAGTTCGTCGCTCAAGCGTGGCGATCGGCTGGAGGACTGCCCGGACCTCGACAGCCGCATCCCGTTCGTCTTTTTCATCGAAACGTCGCGCTGCGGCACTGAGAAAAGCATTGACCAGAAAACCGGCGCCGTCAGCTACACGTTCCGTGTGCTGCGCAACGGCAAGAGCCTGATGGCATCGCTAACGATGCCGCCATCACCCGCGGCTGCGCAACAGTCGCCAAGCCTTGAGGTCACAACGCCAACGGCAGCGACTGCGGCAGCGGACAGTCACCCGTCGACAAAAGTACGGCACCTTGAAGTCGATGAAACGGCGCAGATCGGCCATGTAACGTTTATCGGCAGCAGCGGTGGTGTGGTCGAAGTAGCGAAGCTGGGCAAACCCACTCACCTTAGCGACAGCACGCTGAGGCCCTGGGATCGGGTGCTTCGTTGTCTGTCGGGGGCCCACGCCTACAAACCCATCAACCTGCCTGCGGAAACCAAACGCTGCGCCGTCGCCAACGACGGGCATGCGGAACCTGGCATCACGACGTACATGTTCCGAGTGGCGAGGAATAGCCAGGTTGTCACCGCGTCGTTAACTCTGCGCGACGCGCCGAACGATGCCGCGTCCAGCACCGCAACGCCCTTGCGATCCGATACATCCAACTAGCGCCCGAGCAACCAGCGATACAGCCCCACGCCGATGCCCGCGAAGGCCAGCAGCCCCAGCACCTGGCCCGCCGTCGCAAAGCCCTCGCCCACCAGCGCCAGCGGCGCGCCGTTGCCGGAGAACACGACGACGGCTGCCAGCAGCACGCCCAGCAGGCTTTCACCGACGATGAGGCCGGAAGCCATCAGCACCCCCAGCTGCTTCGTCGCCTCGGGGTCGCGGCGGCGCTCGGCGGCGCGCTCGAACAGCCAGCCGGCCACGGCGCCGACGACGATGGTCAGCGTGCTGTTCAGCGGCAGGTAGATGCCCAGGCCCACGGCCAGCGGCGCCAGGTGCGCCCGGCCGCCGCTGCCGCGCTTCAGCAACTCGTCGACGACGATGCAGGCGCCGCCGATGGTCGCACCGATGCCGATCAGCTGCCAGTCCAGGTCGCCCTGGATGACGCCGCGGGCCAGTGCCGAGATCAGCGCGGCCTGCGGGGCGGCCAGCGCCTTCTTCTCGTCGGCGCCCGGCGCGCCGGCGAAGCCGTAGGCCTGGTTCAGCAGGTCCAGCACAGGCGGGATGACCAGGGCGCCGGCGACGACGCCGATGATGAGCGCCAGCTGCTGCCGCCACGGCGTGGCATCGACGAGCTGGCCGGTCTTCAGGTCCTGCAGGTTGTCGTTGGAGATGGTGGCGACGGCGAACACGACCGCGGTGACGAACAACGCGAAGGCCACCAGCGCCTGGCCGGTGGACGCCGGCAGCAGCGGCTTCACGACGAGCGCCAGCAGCAGCGACACGCCGATGACGACGAGGATGCCCACGCCCGACAGCGGGCTGTTGGACGAGCCGATCAGCCCGGCCATGTAGCCGCAGACGGCGGCGACGAAGAAGCTCATCAGCAGGATGTAGACGAGGCCGCCCACGACCAGCAGGCTCAGCTGCTCGCCCAGGCCCGCCGCGCCGGCGAAGCTCGCCAGCATGGCGCCGATGGGCAGCATGCAGGCCAGCGTGACGAGGCCCACGGTGCCCAGGGGGATGTCGCGCTCGTTGCGCGGCAGCGTGTCGGCCCGGCCGGCCTTGCGCACGCGTGCGGCCTGGGCGGCGGAGCGCAGGCCGGTGACGACCGGCCGGGCCAGCTTGACGAGCGTCCAGATCGCCGCGACGGCGATGCAGCCGGCGCCGACGAAGCGCACCTTCTTGCTCCACGCGAACAGCGCCACGGCCTCGGCCGCACCGTCCACGCCCTGCGTCAGCAGCGGCACGCCGCCCAGCCAGGCGATGCAGGCGCCGACGAGGATGGCGATGCCCACCCACAGCCCGACGAGGTGGCCCACGGCCAGCAGCGCGAAGCTGAAGTTCAGGTCGTACCCCGTGGTGCCGCCCTTCTCACCGGGCAGGCGGAAGTACTGCGCCAGGTTGGCCGCGAACAGCTGCGTCGCGACGACGACGCTGAAGCCCGCCGACACGACACCGCCCATGACGATGGCCGCCAGGCCGCGGCGGTTGCTGTCGCCGGCGCCAGTGGCGTGCCCGACCTTGAGCACCTCGGCGCAGGCCACGCCTTCCGGGTAGGGCAGCGGCGAGTTCGTGACCAGCGCGCGGCGCAGCGGGATGGAGTACATGACGCCCAGCACGCCGCCCAACGCGCACAGCGACGCCGACATCCAGTACGGAAAGCCGGTCCACCAGCCGATCATGACCAGGCCCGGCAGCACGAAGATGATGGACGACAGCGTGCCGGCAGACGACGCGATGGTCTGCACGATGTTGGTCTCGCCGATGGAGTTGCCCGCCGCGCGGCGCAGCAGCGCCATTGCGATGACGGCGGCCGGGATGGACGTCGCGAACGTCAGGCCGGCCTTCAGGCCGAAGTAGACGTTGGCGGCCGTGAAGACCAGCGTGATGAGGATGCCCAGCGCGATGCCGCGCCAGGTCAGTTCGGTACCCAGGTCGGGCGGGGTGGGCGATGAGGTGCTCATGGATCAGCGGGTGGAACGCCGGCTGTGGCGCGGTGCGCATCATCCGCGCAGACGTGGAACATCCTCAATTGACGTTAACGTCAATTGGCCGCCTAGAATCCGGCAACGATCAAGGAGACAGCCATGACCGATCTCGCCGCTGACCACAAAGCATTGGCCGAGTACCGCCCGACCCACAAGGTCCGTTTCGTCACCGCCGCCAGCCTGTTCGACGGGCATGACGCCGCCATCAACATCATGCGGCGCATCCTGCAGGGCATGGGCGCCGAGGTCATCCACCTCGGGCACAACCGCTCGGTGGACGAAGTCGTCACCGCGGCGCTGCAGGAGGATGCGCAGGGCATCGCCATCAGCTCCTACCAGGGCGGGCACGTCGAGTACTTCAAGTACATGGTGCAACTGCTGAAGGAGCGCGGCGGCGCGCACATCCAGGTGTTCGGCGGCGGCGGCGGCGTCATCGTGCCGGCCGAGATCCGCGAGCTGGCCGAGCACGGCGTGCGCATCTTCAGCCCCGAGGACGGCCAGCGCATGGGCCTGCAAGGGATGATCGGCGAGATGGTCATGAAGGCCGACCAGGACTTCAGCGTCCACGCGCCGAAGTCGCTGGACGCCATCACCGGCCACTCGGAAGCCGCCTGGCGGTCCCTCGCCCAGCTGCTGACGGCGCTGGAGAACGGCAAGGCCGACGGATCAATAGTCGACGCGCTGCGGGCCCAAGCCAGAGACATCAAGACGCCCGTGCTGGGCATCACCGGCACCGGCGGCGCCGGCAAGTCCAGCCTGACGGACGAACTCATCCGCCGCCTGCGGCTGGACCAGGGCGACCAGCTGCGCGTGGCGTTAATCTCCATCGACCCGTCGCGCCGCAAGAGCGGCGGCGCGCTGCTGGGCGACCGCATCCGCATGAACGCAATCAGCCCGTGGAGCAGCGGTTCGCGCGTGTTCATGCGCTCGCTCGCCACGCGCGATTTCGGCAGCGAGATCTCGCCCGCGCTGCCCGACGTCATCGCCGCGGCCAAGGTGGCGGGCTTCGACCTCGTCATCGTCGAGACCTCCGGCATCGGCCAGGGCGACGCGGCCATCGTGCCGCTGGTGGACGTGCCCATGTACGTGATGACACCCGAGTTCGGCGCCGCCAGCCAGCTCGAGAAGATCGACATGCTGGACTTCGCCGAGTTCGTCGCCATCAACAAGTTCGACCGCAAGGGCTCGCTGGACGCGCTGCGCGACGTCGCCAAGCAGGTGCAGCGCAACCGCGAGGCGTTCGGCCAGTCACCCGAGACGATGCCGGTGTTCGGCACCATGGCCAGCCGCTTCAACGACGACGGCGTCACCGCGCTGTACCAGGCACTCAAGGTGCGCCTGGGCGCGCTGGGGCTGCCGCTCACCGAGGGCCGGCTGCCGCGCGTGGACACGCGCCACAGCACGCACCAGACGCCCATCGTGCCGCCGGCCCGTGTGCGCTACCTGGCGGACATCAGCGACACCGTGCGCAGCTACAAGGCCCGCGCCCGCCGCCAGGCGGCGCTGGCCCGCGAGATCCAGCAGCTGGACGCCAGCCGCGCGATGCTGGAAGCCGCCAACCCCGAGAAGAACGGCGCCCGCAGCGCGCTGGCGGAACTCGCCGAACAGCGCCGCGCCAGGCTGGACGGCGATGCCCGCCAGCTGCTGGCGCAGTGGCCCGACATGGTCAAGGCCTACGCCGGCGACGAGTACGTCGTGAAGATCCGCGACAAGGAGATCCGCACGGCGCTGGTCACGCAGAGCCTGTCGGGCACCAAGATCCGCAAGGTCGTGCTGCCCACCTACGAATGCCACGGCGAGCTGCTGAAGTGGCTGATGCTGGAGAACGTGCCCGGCAGCTTTCCGTACGCCGCCGGCGTGTTCGCGTTCAAGCGCGAGGGCGAGGACCCGACCCGCATGTTCGCCGGCGAGGGCGACGCCTTCCGCACCAACCGCCGCTTCAAGCTGGTCAGCGAAGGCATGCCGGCCAAGCGCCTGTCCACGGCCTTCGACTCGGTCACGCTCTACGGCGCCGACCCGGCCCCGCGGCCGGACATCTACGGCAAGGTCGGCAACAGCGGCGTGTCCATCGCGACGCTGGACGACATGAAGGTGCTGTACGACGGCTTCGACCTGTGCAACCCGAGCACCAGCGTGTCGATGACGATCAACGGCCCGGCGCCGACCATCCTCGCGATGTTCATGAACACCGCGGTGGACCAGAACCTCGCCAAGTTCAAGGCCGACAACGGCCGCGAGCCCGCCGCCGACGAAGCCGCCAAGATCAAGGACTGGGTGCTGGCCAATGTGCGCGGCACGGTGCAGGCCGACATCCTGAAAGAAGACCAGGGCCAGAACACCTGCATTTTCTCGACCGAGTTCTCGCTGAAGGTGATGGGCGACATCGCCGAGTACTTCGTGCACCACAACGTGCGCAACTTCTACTCGGTGAGCATCTCGGGCTATCACATCGCCGAGGCCGGCGCCAACCCGATCTCGCAGTTGGCGCTGACGCTGTCCAACGGCTTCACGTTCGTGGAGGCCTACCTCGCGCGCGGCATGCACATCGACGACTTCGCGCCCAACCTGAGCTTCTTCTTCAGCAACGGCATGGACCCGGAGTACACGGTGCTGGGCCGTGTCGCGCGCCGCATCTGGGCCGTGGCCATGCGCGACCGTTACGGCGCCAACGAACGCAGCCAGAAGCTGAAGTACCACGTCCAGACGTCAGGCCGCAGCCTGCATGCGCAGGAGATCGCGTTCAACGACATCCGCACAACGCTGCAGGCGCTGATCGCGATCTACGACAACTGCAACTCGCTGCACACGAACGCATTCGATGAGGCGATCACGACGCCCACCGAGGACAGCGTGCGCCGCGCGATGGCCATCCAGCTCATCATCAACCGCGAGTGGGGCCTGGCCAAGAACGAGAACCCGAGCCAGGGCGCGTTCATCATCGACGAGCTGACCGAGCTGGTGGAGGAAGCCGTGCTGCAGGAGTTCGAGCGCATCAGCGAACGCGGCGGCGTGCTCGGCGCGATGGAGACCGGCTACCAGCGCGGCCGCATCCAGGAAGAGTCGATGCACTACGAGATGCTGAAGCACACCGGCGAGTACCCCATCATCGGCGTCAACACCTTCCGCAACCCCAAGGGTGACCCGGTGCCGGAGCACATCGAGCTGGCGCGGTCGACGGACGCGGAGAAGCAGTCGCAGCTGACGCGCCTGGCGGACTTCCACGCCCGCCACGCCGCCGAGGCGCCAGCCATGCTGGCCCGCCTTCAGCAGGCCGTCATCGAGAACCGCAACGTGTTCGAGGTGCTGATGGACGCCGTGCGCGTGTGCTCGCTGGGCCAGATCACCGGCGCGCTGTTCGAGGTGGGCGGGCAGTACCGGCGCAGCATGTGACGGACTTACCCGCTCGCCGGGCCGGCAGGTTCGCGCGCCGGCTCAGCGGCCGGCCGTTCCGCGAAACCTCGCGCCCGGGATGACCTGCGAGCGTTCGGACAAGCTCACGTCGACATCGTCGCCGGTGAACCTCAAGCGCATCCGGTAGGCATTGATGCCGCCGACTTCGTCGTACTCCAGCGTGAAGCTGTCGTCGCTCTTCCACGCGCCGCTCACGGCCACCGGAAGGCCACCACGGCCGGCGGGAGACACGCGCGCCACCCCGCCCATGCCAATGGGCCGGGGGCCATCGCGCCGGTCACCGATGCCCAGCTCCAGTTGCGGGTCGGCCGTGCCGGAGAACGTCAGCACCAAGGACTTCAGGTTCAGCGGATTGGCGGCGAGGGCATACCGCCTGCCGGAAATTCGCTTGGCCAGCAACGGCATGTAGGCCGCCGGGCGCGGTGGCGCGGCCGCCGCGCTCACCGCGGCCGCCAGGCGGGCCACGCCGGAGGGGTTGTCCGGCAGTGGCTGGTCCGACTTGAGGGCACGCCAGATGAAGGGGCCGATGTCGCCCGGCTCGAACTCCCCGCCCGTGAACACGACCACCAGGCCCTTCTCCGGCACGACGGCGATGCGCTGGCCACCGCGGCCGACCGCCTCGAACTCCGCCGGCCGCCGGTCCGCATGCAGCCACAGGCCGTAGCCGTACGCCTGGCCCGAGTTCGGCGGCTGCGCCTGCGGCTGGATGGCCGCGGCCATCCAGTCCCCAGGGACGATCTGCCGATCTTCCCAGCGGCCGTTGTTCAGCCACAGGTAGCCCAGCTTGGCCATGTCGCGTGGCTGCAGCCGCAGATCGCCCCAGCCATGGGAGATGCCCTGGCCATCGGCCGGCCAGACGGCGTTGGCGATGCCCAGCGGCGCGAACAGCTCGCGCTGCGCGAACGCCAGTGCGCTGACGCCCGTCGCCTTCGTGATCGCCGCGGACAGCAGATGCATGCCGCCCGAGCAGTACTCGAAACGGCGCCCGGGTTCGTCGCGCATCGGCAGATCCAGCATGAACTGCGTCCAGTCCGGGCTTGACCTCATCTGCCGGAGCGTGGCCTCGGCGGGAGCGGCCTGGCAGTCCAGCCCCGAGGTCATCGACATCAGATGCTGGAGCGTCATCCGCCGCTTGCGGTCGTCCAGGTGTGCCATGGCCTGCCCGTTGAACAGCGAGGGCAGCGTCTGCGATGTCCCTGTGAAAGCCCGTTGACCGACCGCGATGCCGGCCAGCGTCGTGATGACGGATTTGGTCACCGACGCCACGTCGTGCAGTTGCCCGTTCTCGAACGGCCAGAAGTACGCGTCCAGCACGAGATGGCCGTTGCGGACGATGGTGAGGCTGTGGACTCGCGTGCCGTGATCGCGGATGTGGTCCAGCGCCTCCGCCAGCGCGTCGGCGTCCAGCCCCTGGGCTTCCGGCGACGATTGGCGCCACCCGTGGGTTGGCCAGTGCACCGGCTGCGAGCAGGCGTGGGGCACGCCCGCCAACCCCAGCGCCGCGGCCGCCGCCATGACGAGTGCCAGCTTGCGTCGCGCCGCGTTCCGCATGACTTCTCCCATCCTGCGCTGCGTTGGACCGCGCCTACGCCGCGAAGCGCAGCACCAGCCGCCGCCCCGCCACGTCCACGCGCACGCTGCCATCCGCCTGCGCGCGCCAGTCGGCCAGGCCGATGGGCGTCACCAGCGCGGCGCGGGCCAGGTCGTCCTGCAGGCCGATGACCACCAGCTTGTCGGCGGCCGGCTGCGGCCCGGGGTTGACGACCGGGGCCAGCGCGGCCGGCAGGCTCAGCTCGCCGCGGCAGCGGCCGTCGGCGTCACGGCGAAAGCGCGCCGTGCCCTGCACCGGCGCACCGTTCAGCTCGCCGTCGAACCGCGTGGCCTGCAGCGGGCAGGCCCGCGGCGCCAGGCCGGCGACGGCCGGGCGGAACGGCGCACTGATCAGCTCGGCGCTGCGCTCGATGGCGGAGGTCCACATCGCGTTGGACAGCAGGCTGACGCTGGTGGCGGCCTCGGGCCACAGCAGCAGCACGCTGCGCGCGCCCAGCGTGACGCCGGCGTGGTGGACGGTGCGCCGGCCGTCGGCGTCGCTGTCCAGCCTCCAGCCAAAGCCCATGCGGAAGCCGCGCTCGCCCACCGGCTGGCCGGCGTTGTTGAGCACCGGCTGCCACATCCAGTCGCGCGTGGCCGGGTCGACGACGCGGCCCTGCAGCACGCGCCCGCCCCATTCGGCCAGCGCCGGCGCGCTGGCGGCCAGGCCGGCACCGCCCCAGCTGTAGCTGTAGTCGTGCGCCGGCGCGGGCTGCACGCCGGCCTTGGTGTATTCGTAGGCCCGCGACATCGCGGCCGAGCGGTCCGTCTCGTCCGGCCCGATGGCCAGCCCCGGCGCCACGCGCTCACGCAGCAGCGTGAGGTAGGGCTGGCCGGCGGCGCCCTCCGCCGCGGCGGCCAGCAGCGTGTAGCCCCAGGACGAGTAGAGATAGGCCGTGCCCGGCGCCGACTTGGGCTCGCGGCCCTTCAGTTGCACCAGCGACTCGCGCGCCGTTGCGTAATGCGTGCCGCCGCGCATCGCGTCGCGCCATTCGTAGTGCGGCATGCCGCTCAGGTGCGCGGCCAGCAGCCGCGGCGTGGTGGCGGCCCAGGTCTTGTCCAGCTCGGGCAGCAGCGCGCCGACGGGCTGGTCGACCGCCAGCTTGCCCTGGGCCTTCAGCTGGGCGGCGGCCGTGGCGGCGAACAGCTTGGAGACGCTGGCCAGCCGGAAGCGCGTGTCCGCCTGCACGGGCAACTGGGCCTGCACATCGCGCCAGCCGCTGGTGCCCTGCCAGCGCAGCCGGCCGTCCTGCCAGACCGCCGCGGACATGCCTGGCACGCCGCTGGCGTCGCGCAGCGCGTCCAGCAGCGCCTGGGCGTGGCGTTCGGGGCTGGCCTGCGCGTGGGCGGCCAGGACGAGCAGCGTGACGGCGAGCGGCTTGTGCATGGCGGCCGATTCTGGGCGGCGGCCCGCACCGTGCCGAAAGTCAACGCGCCTGGATGACCTGCATCTGCGCCTTCACGCGCTGCAGCATGGGCGATGCCCCGGTGACCTTGGCGTCGAACGGGTGCAGCCGCTGGCCGCCCACGGCCGCCATGATCTTGCGCACATACAGCCGCGTCTCGGCGTAGGGCGGCACGCCGAGGTAGCGGTCCACCGCACGCTCGCCGGCGTTGTAGCCGGCCAGCGCCAGCATCACGTCGCCCTCGAAGTAGGCCAACAGCCAGCGCAGATAGGCCATGCCGCCACGGATGTTCTGCGACGGGTCGCGCAGCCGGATGACGTTGAAGCGCGCCGCCGTGTCGGGCATCAGCTGCATCAGGCCTTGCGCCTTCTTGGGCGACTCGGCCAGCGGGTCGAACCCCGACTCCTGCGCCATGACGGCCAGCACCAGCGCGGGCGACAGCTGGTACTCCGGCGCCACCAGCTTCACGTAGTTGACGATGGCCGGCGGCGCCTGCGCGGGCAGCGGCAGCGTAGCCCACAGCGACACCGGCTTGGCGCCGCGCTGCGCCACGGGCGGCGGCAGCACGGGCGCGGGGTCGGTCTCGGGCGGGCGCAGGCAGGGCGGCGGGTCGCCCAGCGGCGTGCCGCCCATGCGGTCCAGCATGTTCTGCGCCTGCTCCATGCCCTGCTCGGCCGCGGCGGCAAACATGTGGGCCGCCTCGGCATCGTTGCGCTGGATGCCGCGCGCGTTCGTCAGCATCCAGCCCAGGCTGTACTGCGCCTCGGCGTCGCCGTAGCGCGCGGCGCGGCAATAAAGCTTGGCGGCGGCCACCTCGTTGCGCGGCACCCCGTCGCCATACTCCAGCGCCTTGGCCTCCTGGCGCCAGCGCTCCACCTGCGCCGGCACGACGGGGCCACGCTCGCCGGGCGGCATCGTGGGGCGGGGCAGCTGCTCCAGCGTCAGCGCGGGAGGCTGCGCCTGGGCCACGGCAGCAACAAACAGCAGAGGCAACAGCGGGGCGCGCACGGGTCGGTCGTCAGGGATGGGCAGGGGCCGGAAGTCTAGACGGAGCCATGCCCCCGCTCGACCCGCGCATCGAGCCGCTGGCCCGAGCCCACCGCAAGACACGCCGCAGGGAGCGGGACGCCGGCTACAAGCGCTCGCCGGTTTCCGCGTCGAACACCAGCAACGCCGCCTCCGGCAGCCGCAGCGTCACCACCTCGCCCGCCTGCAACGCCGGCCAGCCCGCGCAGCGCCAGTGCAGCCGGTGCTCGCCGAGCTGCAGCTGCACGAGGCTGTCGACGCCGGTGGGCTCCACCAGCAGCACCGGCGCCTGCAGTGCCAGCGCGGCACCGCCCTCTTCCACGCGCACCGACTCGGCACGCCAGCCCAGCAGCAGCGGCCGGCCCAGCAGGCGTTCGCGCGGCAGCGGCAGTGCCGCGGGCCGCCAGCTCATCGCGCCGGCGCCCTGCAGCGTCAGCGTGAACTCGCCCTCGGGCTCCAGCCGTGCGGGCAGCAGGTTCATCGGCGGGCTGGCCAGGAACTGCGCGACGAACAGGTTGGCCGGCCGCTGGTAGACCTGCTGCGGCGTGCCCAGCTGCTGCAGCCGGCCGGCCTTCAGCACGGCGATGCGCTGGCCCAGCGTCATCGCCTCGGTCTGGTCGTGCGTCACGTAGACGGCGCTGCGGCCGACGCGCTGGTGCAGCAGCTTGATCTCGCTGCGCATCTCGGCGCGCAGCTGCGCGTCGAGGTTGGACAGCGGCTCGTCGAACAGGAACAGCCGCGGCTGGCGCGCCAGCGCCCGACCCATGGCCACGCGCTGGCGCTGGCCACCCGACAGCTGCGCGGGCCGGCGCGCCAGCAGCGCCTGCAGCTGCAGCATGCGCGCCACCTCCTGCACGCGGGCCTCGCGCTTCGCGCGCGGCCAGCCCTGCATCTCCAGGCCGAAGCCGATGTTCTCGGCCACGCTCATGTGCGGGTACAGCGCGTAGTTCTGGAACACCATCGCGATGTCGCGCTCACGCGGGCTCAAGGCCTCGATGCGCCGGCCGTCCAGCGCGATCTCGCCGCTGCAGTGCGGCTGCAACCCGGCGATGGCGTTCAGCAGCGACGACTTGCCGCAGCCCGACGGCCCCACGAGGATGAGCATCTCGCCCGCGTCCAGCTGCAGCGTGATGTCGTCCAGGATGGTCTGCTGCCCGACGCGCCGCGTGAGCCCGCTGATGCGCAGGCCGCTCTCTTCTTCTGTCATTGCTAACCCTTCACGGCACCCGCGACCAGGCCCCGTGTGAAATGCCGTCCTGCGAGCAGATAGACGATCAACGTCGGCGCCGCCGCCAGCAGCGCCGCGGCCATCTCCAGCGGGTAGGCGCGCGCGCCGGTCTCGGTCTGCGCACTCAGCTGCGCCAGCGCCGCCGTGATGGGCCGCGCGTCCTCGGGCCCGAAGACGAGGCCGAACAAATACTCGTTCCAGATCGTCGTGAACTGCAGGATCAGCACGACGACGAAGATGGGCCGCGACAGCGGCAGCACGACACGCCACAGCAGCCGCCAGAACCCGGCGCCGTCAAGCCGCGCGGCCTGCAGCAGCTCGTCGGGGAAGGCCAGGAAGTGGTTGCGGAAGAACAGCGCCAGCGGCAGGCTGTAGATGACGTGGATGGCGATCAGCAGCGCGAGCGAGCGCTCCAGCCCGAGCCGCGCCATCGTGATGGCCAGCGGCAGCAGGTAGACCTTGATGGGCAGGAAGAAGGCCAGCACCAGCAGCAGGCCCACCCAGCGCTCGCCACGGAAGCGGAACTTGCACAGCACGAAGCCGTTCAGCGCCGCCAGCAGCGCCGACAGCCCCACCGCCGGCACGGCCAGCATCAGGCTGATGCCGAAGCTGCCCGACAGCTTGTCCCACGCCAGCCGCCAGGCGGCCAGGCCCGGCTCGCGGGGCAGCGACAGAAAGCCCTGCTGCGCCTCGGCCACGCCCTTGAAGCTGTTCATCAGCATCAGCAGCAGCGGCAGCGCGATGACCAGCGCAGCCAGGCCGGCCAGCAGGTACAGGAACAGCCGCTTCATGCCGCCACCTTGCGGCGCGAGCGCACCACCGCGTAAGGCAGCGCAATGCTGAGCACCATCATCACCAGCACCATCGCGCTGGCCGCGCCCAGGCCCAGCCGGCTGCGCTCGAACGCCATCTGGAACATGTAGAACGCCGGCAGCTCGCTGGACTGCCCCGGGCCGCCCTCGGTCAGCACGACGACGAGGTCGAAGGTCTTGATGGCCGCCGGCAGCAGCACCAGCAGCGCCGACGCGAGGCTGGGCCCCAGCTGCGGCAGGATGACGCGCCTGAGCAGCCGCCAGCCCGACGCGCCGTCCAGCCGCGCGGCCTGCAGCATGGACTCGTCGATGCCGCGCAGCCCGGCCAGGAACAGCGCCATGACGAAGCCGGTGATCTGCCACACGGCCGCCACCACCAGCGCATAGACGGCCATGTCCTCCTGCGCCAGCCAGTCCCAGCGGAAGCTCGTCCAGCCCCAGCCGCGCACGGCCTCGGCGAGGCCTTGCTCCGGGTCCATCAGCCAGCGCCAAGCGCTGCCGGTCACGACCATGGACAGCGCCATCGGGTGCAGCCACACCCAGCGCAGCAGGCCCTCGCCGCGCAGCTTCTGGTCCAGCAGCAGCGCGAGTGCCAGGCCCAGCAGCAGCGGCAGCACGACGAAGCCGGCGCCGAAGCGCAGCAGGTTCCACAGCGCCGCCTGCCAGCGCGGGTCCAGCAGCAGGCGCTCGTACTGCTTGAGGCCGACGAACTCGGTGCTGGGCAGCAGGTTGGAGCGCGTCAGCGACAGCCAGCCCGTCCACAGCAGGAAGCCGTAGAAGAACACGGCGCCGACGAGCAGCAGGGGAACGAGGCACGCCAGCGCGGTGCGTCTTTCGCTCACGGTCAGTCTCGCTGTCTCAGGGCCTGGGCCAGGCGCGTCTGCGCCTGCTGGGCCGTCATGCGCTCGCTGGCCCAGTAGGCCGACAGCACGTCGCGCAGGCTGCCGTAGGCGCTCTCGCCCTGGCGCGCGCTTAGCGCCAGTACCAGCTCGCCGCGCGCCTCGCCGGCGCGGAAGTCCGCCGCCGAGCGCTGCGCGCAGGTGTTGAAGTCCGACAGGTCGGCGTCGCGCCGCACCGGGATGCCACCTTTCAGGCGCGCCAGCCGCGTCGACGTCTCGGGCTGCAGCAGCAACCCGGCCAGGCGCTGCTGCGCGCCCAGCCGCGCCGGCTGCGCGAAGAACACCAGCCGGTCGAACTCGAAGTAATGCAGGCCGCCGTTGCCGGGCGCGGCCGTGCAGTCGTAGTCCACGCCGGGCGTCCAGCCGGCCTTCTGGAACTCGCCGTTGGCCCAGTCGCCGGTGAACTGGAACACGGCGCGGCCCTGCAGCAGCAGCGCGGTGGCGCCGGCCCAGTCGCGGCTGACCTGGCCGGCGTCGGTGTAGGCCTTCAGCGACCGGAACTCGGCGAGCAGCGCTCGCATGCGCTCGCCCGCCAGCAGCGCCGGGTCGGCCTGCACGAGGGCGCGCTCGAAGAAGTCACGCCCGGCGCGGCCCAGCACCACGGCCACGAACAGGCTGAGCTTCTGCCCCGCCGAGCTGCCGATGGCCAGCGGCAGCAGGCCGTGCGCGCGCAGCTGCGCGGCGGCGCGGTGGAAGGCGTCCCAGTCCTGCGGCACGGCCAGGCCGTGGGCGCGCAGCAGGCGCTGGTTGCTCCACAGCGTGTTGAGGCGGTGCACGTTCAGCGGCACGGCGGCGGGCTTCTGGCGCGCGTCGCGCAGCTCGCTGGCCACCGCGTGCGGCAGCGCGGCGAATTGCGCGTTGACGTCGGCGCCCAGGTCGGCCAGCGGCACGGCTTCGGCCCACACGCGCAGCGGCTTGTCGGTCTGCGCGAGGGTCGGCGGGTGGCCCGACAGGAAGCGCGCCTTCAGCAGCGTGTTGGCGTTGGACGCACCGGCCACGGCAGTCGTCTTCAGGTCCACGCCGCCACGTTGCGCGGCGGCTTTCAGCTCGCCCACCATGGCGGCCTCGCTGCCGGCCGTCCAGCCGTGCAGCAGCTCCAGGTCGGCGGCATGCGCGCTGCCGGCCAGCAGCAGCGCGACGGCATGCCAGCGCAGCACTCGGGCCGAGCGCCGGGCCGCTCCCAAGCCGGCCCGGCTGGCGATGTGCGAGCCGGTCGATCCGGCACGCATCGCCATCCCCTCGGGGGATCGGCCGGGCGCGCCCGCGTTCAGCGGGGCGCGGCAGGACGAGGGGCGGTCGTTCATGACAGCGCGTCCAGCCGGCGCTGCAGCGGCTGCACGAGTGCGGGCAGCATCTCGTCGACCAGCGCGGCGCCTTCGTGCAGGCGCTGCTGCGCGTCGGGCGGCACGCGCCCGGCCCACAGCGCCTGGCCCAGGTCGAACAGGTCGGTAAGCGTGTCCAGCAGCGGCAGCGCGGGCGCGAGGCGGGGCGCTGCCAACAACGCGCGCCAGGCGGGCAGCTGTTCCTGCGCCACGGCCAGCGCGATCAGCCATGCGGCTGCGTCGTCCTGCAACGCCGCCATCAGCGGGCTCTCGGCCGGCAGCGCGTCGGCCAGGCGGTCCAGCGCCTCGCCCTGGTGGTAGGCCTGCGCGAGCTTCTTGGCGTGCTGGCGCGCGTAGCCGGCGCCGGGCTCCAGCCACTGCGCCAGCGCGCGCAGGCTGGCGCGGGCGACGGGGTCGGGGCACAGCGCGTCGAACAGCGGCGCGGTGGGGTCGGTCGGGATGCGGCCGGTGGCCACCAGCCAGTGCTGCGCCGCCTGCAGCCGCACGGTCAGCGCCCGCTCGTCGTCGGGGTCGCTCCACAGCCGCTCGGCCACGGCCAGTGCGCGCGGCCACAACCGCAGCGGCAGCTGCGGCGCCTCCACCAGCTCGCCCCACAGCGCGGCCTCGCCGCCCAGCAGCGGCGTGGCCCTGCCGCCGGCGTCGGCGGGCCAGTCGGGCGCGTCATCGCGCAGCGGCTGCCAGTGGCAGCGCTGGCGCCCCGCGTTCACGCGCAGCCAGCCGCGGCCGGTCTCGTCGGGGCCCCACAGCTCCAGCTCGCCGAGGTCGCTGTCGACCTGCAGCCGCCACGGGCCCGCGCCGGGCACCACGCGTGGCGCCAGCCATTCGTCCAGCGTGCCGGTGCTGCGCAGGTGCAGCCGTGCATCGGCGCCGTCCAGCCACAGTCGGCCGTCGACCTGCCAGGCGCCGAGCGTCGCCCGCAGCGACCAGCCCTCGGCTTGCGAAGACGGCGCGGCAGGCCGGGCCGGCACGCGCATCGGGCGGCGCCAGTGGTAGGCGGCGGGGTGGATCTGGTCCAGGTAGAAGCCGGCGCTGCGCAGCCGCCCGGCCAGCCCCGGCGGCGCCAGGCGCAAGGCCTCGTCGCCACGCCAGCACTGCAGCAGGCTGCCGACCGGCAGCGCGGTGGACTGGCCCATCTCGTCCCACGCCACCAGCCGCCGGCCGTGGCGCTGCAGCACGTCGCCCACGCGGGCCAGGTAGGCCGACTGCAGCTCTGCGAGCGTGGTGCCGCACTGCTCGGCCAGGCGGGCCCAGGCGGCGGGGGCGAGTTCGTCGCCGCCGAGGTGGACGAAGGGGTCGGGGAAGACCTCGGCCCACTCGCCCAGCAGGCTGTCGAGGAAGGCATAGAGCGCGTCGCTGTCGGGGTTGACCGCCGCGCCAAACACGCCGAAGCCGGGCTGCGGCGCGGTGGGCGCCGGTGCGCACAGCAGCTCGGGGCAGGCCAGGCCCAGCGCCCAGCAATGGCCGGGCAGGTCCAGCTCGGGCACGACGCGGATGCCGCGCGCGGCGGCCTCGTCGACGAGGCGGCGCGCCTGGTCCAGCGTGTAGAAGAACCCGCCGCTCGCGCGCTCGTGCAGCTGCGGGTGGCGGGCGGACGCCAGCCGCCAGGCCTGGTCGTCCGTCAGGTGCCAGTGCAGCACGTTCAGCCGCGCGGCGGCCATGCCGTCCAGCAGGCCCAGCAGCGCATCGAACGGCAGCGGCCGGCGCGCCACGTCCACCAGCAGGCCGCGCCAGGGGTGGCGGGGCGCGTCGTCGATCTGCAGCGCCGGCAGCGCGGCCAGGCCGGCCGTGCGGGCCTCATGCCACAGCTGCGACAGCGCATGCAGCGCGTGGCTCACGCCGGCGGGCGTGGCGGCCTGCACGCGCACGACATCGGCCGTCACGCGCAGCCGGAACGACTCGTCATCGCCCAGCTGCGGCCTCCGCGGCGCCAGCGCGGGCAGCGCCAGCCGCGCGGCGCCGGGGCCGTCATCGGCCGGCAGCAGCGCGCGCCAGGCGGGCGGCACATCACGCAGGCCGCGCACGGCCGGGCCGGCACCGGGCAGCAGGGTCAGGGCTTGCGGCTGGGGCAGCAAAGCGGCAGTGATCGACGGCGCGGCGGGCATGCAGCGATCATGGGCCGCCTCGGCTAGGCGCGACCTCAAGCCCATCTGAAGGTTGTCTCAAGAGGGGAGCGGCCAGAATGCCGCCACGCACGCAGGAGCCGCCATGACCGAATCCCCCGCCCAGCTCATCGACGCCAAGATCGCCGCCCTCGGCGACTGGCGCGCCGACACGTTGACGCAGCTGCGCCAGCTCATCCTCGCCGCCGATGACGGTGTCATCGAGACGTGGAAGTGGGACGGGCCCGTCTGGGAATGCGGCGGCATCCTGTGCACCGGCGAGACCTACAAGGCCAAGGTGAAGCTGACCTTCCCGCACGGCGCGGCGCTGGCCGATCCGAAGGGGCTGTTCAACGCCAGCCTCGAAGGCAAGGTGCGCCGCGCCATCGACTTCGGGCCGCAAGACAAGGTCGATGCGGCGGCGTTCCAGGCGCTGATCAAGGCGGCGATGAAGTTCAACGGGGACAAGCGTTGAGCACCCGCACGCTGGGCCTCGCCGCTGCGCTCCTGCTGACGGTGCCGCCACTCGCACGGGCCGCCACCGACGACATCGCCGTGCCCGACGGCTTCGTGCTGCAGCCGCTGGTTGAGACCGACGGGCAGATTGCCCGGCCGAAAGACTGGTTCTTCTCGAGCCAGGGCACGCCCAGCGGCTGGTTGTGGACATTCTCCAAGGAGGACCCCGCGAAGGGCCCCTACAAGACCGGGTTGCGCATCCAGCTGTTGGCGGGCGTCGCTCAGGGCACGGGCAAATCGCGGGAGCAGTTCGTGCAGACGTTCATCGCGGGCAAACGCTCGACGTCGCAGGTGGTGCGTACCTGTCCCGCCAGCGAGATCGGCGACTTCCATCGCCAATGCCTCGAAGTGCTGGAGCCCGCACAGCCGCCGTCTGCGAAAGGCCAGTTCCGCGTCCTCTACTCGCTGATGTGGGGCAAGGAGCTGGACATGGTGGTCGTCAGCACGTTCGGCGCACCACCGCAGGACTGGCAAGCCGTGGCGCCCATCGCCGACGCGATGGCCGCGTTCAGGATCATCGGCCCCAGGTTCGGCCAGTGATGCCGGCATCGGCTTGTTGACGCGGCCGATTTGAGGACGGCTCGGCCTTGCTCGATCCCGGCCGTCTCCCCGACAGGTTCAAGCAGCGCAGCGCCCTAACCCGCCGGCCGGCAAGCCACCACATCGATCTCCACCCTGGCTGGGATCATCAGCCGCGACTCCACGGTGGAGCGCGCCGGCTTGCCGCCGGGGAAGTAGCCCATGTAGACCCGGTTGAAGGCGCCGAAGTCGCGGGCGTCTTCCAGCCACACGGTGGCCTTGCAGACATCGGCCAGCGTGGCGCCGGCCAGCGCGAGCGCGGCCTCCAGGTTGGCGAACACCTGGCGCGTCTGCGCCTCGATGCCGCCGTCGACGATGTGGCCCTGCGCATCCACCGGCACCTGGCCGGACACGTAGACGAAATCGCCCGCGCGCACGGCCGGGGACAAGGGGCGGGGCTGGCGGTCGCTGGCGGTGGGCTCGGCGCCGAGGAAGGTCAGTGGAGAGGTCATGGCGCGGCAGTCTGGTGCGCCGCAGCGGCGCGCGCAAGCGGCGCCTTTAGACGACCTTCAGACAGCGGCGCGATGATGCTGCGATGAACCCCGCCGACACACTGGGCCCCTGGCTCAAGGGCTTTCCCGCCACCCAGGCGCCGCTGCCGCTGGCCGACGTGGCGCAGCGCGGCTGGCGGCTAGAAGACCTGCCCACGCCGCTGGCCGTGGTGCGCCAGGCCGCGCTGGCGCACAACATCGACTGGATGCAGCGCTTTGCGACCGAGCGCGGCGTGCAGCTCGCGCCGCACGGCAAGACGACGATGAGCCCGCAGCTGTTCCGCCGCCAGCTGGACGCCGGCGCCTGGGGCCTGACGTTTGCCAACGTGCACCAGCTGCGCCTGGGCCTGGCTGCTGGCGCGCGTCGCGCGCTGATCGCGAACCAGCTCGTCAGCCGCGCCGACCTGGCCGAGCTGCTGGCGCTGCGCCGCGCGCATGCCGGGCTGGAGCTGGCGTTCTTCGTCGACTCGCCGGCGCAGCTGGACCTGATCGCCGCGCACTGGCGCGAGCTGGGCGCGGGCGAGGCGAAGCTGGACGTGCTGATCGAGCTGGGCACCACGCGCTGCGGCGTTCGCGAGCACGCGCCGGCACTGGCGCTGGCGCGCGCGTTGAAGCACCACCCGGCGCTGCGGCTGCGCGGCATCGGCTTCTACGAGGGCCTGCAGGTGCTGGGCGAGACCGGCCCCGACACGGCGCTGATGCAGCAGTGGCAGGCGCGCGTCGAGGCGCTGCTGGCCGACATCGAGGCCGAGGGCCTCATCGCCGTGCAGCCGCTGTGGCTCAGCGGCGGCGGCTCGGCGCTGTTCGACCTCGTCGCCCCGGTGCTGCAGGGGCGGCCCGGCCCCACACCGAGACTGGGCCTGCTGCGCTCGGGCTGCTACGTGTGCCACGACCATGCGCACTACGGCCGCTACGTCGGCGTCATCGACCAGCGCCTGGGCGGCGCCAGCCTTCAGCCCGCGCTGGAAGTGTGGACGCAGGTGCTGTCCACCCCCGAGCCCGGCCTGGCGCTGCTGAACGCCGGGCGGCGCGATGTGTCGTTCGACCAGGGCTGGCCGCTGCCCGTGTGGCGCGTGGAGCACGGCCGGCGCACGGCGGCGCACGCCGGCTGGCAGGTCACCGGGCTGAACGACCAGCATGCCTACCTGCGCTGGGACCCGCTCGAATGCGATGGCCCGGCCGTGGGCGAGCGTGTGGCGCTGGGCCCGTCGCACCCCTGCACCACCTTCGACAAATGGGCGTGGCTGGCCGTCGTGGACGAGGACGACCGCGTCGTCGACGCGATCACGACGCACTTCGCGTGATGCTGCTGCAGGGCGCGCTGATCGTCGACGGCAGCGGCGCGCCGGGCTGGACGGGCGACCTGCTGATGGCCGGCGAGCGCATCGCCGCGCTGGGCCCGCGCCTGGACGTCGACGCCGCCGTTCCGCGCCGCGACTGCCGCGGCCTGGTGCTGGCGCCCGGCTTCATCGACGCCCACAGCCACGACGACGCCGCGCTGCTGACCACGCCCGCGATGACGCCCAAGCTCACGCAGGGCGTGACGACCGTCGTCACCGGCAACTGCGGCCTGTCGCTGGCGCCGCTGGTGACGGCCGACCCGCCGCCGCCGCTGAACCTGTTGGCGCGCGAACACTTCCGCCACGCATCGTTCGCCGCCTGGCGCGCCGCCGTGGACGCCGCCCGGCCCGCCGTCAACGCCGTGGGCCTGGTGGGCCACACGGCGCTGCGGCTGCGCTGCCTGGCCGACCTGTCGCGCCCCGCCACGCCCGCCGAGCGCGGCGCCATGTGCGCGCTGCTGGACGATGCGATGCGCGAAGGCGCGGCCGGGCTGTCCTCCGGCACGTTCTACGCCCCCGCCGCCGCAGCGGACAGCGAAGAACTGCTGGCCCTGGCCCGCGTCGCCGCGCGCCACGGCGGCGTCTACGCCGTGCACCTGCGCGACGAGATGGCCGGCGTGCTCGGCGCCATCGCCGAGGCCGCCGACTGCGCCCACGCGGCCGGCCTGCCGCTGGTGATCTCGCACCACAAATGCGCCGGCCGCGCGCAGTGGGGCCGCAGCCTGCAGACGCTGGCGCTGATCGAGCGGCTCAGCCAGCGCCAGGCGCTGGGGCTGGACGTCTACCCGTATCTCGCTGGTTCCACCGTGCTGCGCGAGGACCTGGCCGACGGCGCGACGCCCATCCGCCTGACCTGGAGCGAGGCCCACCCCGAACTGGCCGGCCGCTGGCTGGCCGACATCGCCCGCGACTGGGGTTGCAGCGAACCCGCGGCCGTGGCGCGGCTGCAGCCCGGCGGCGCCTGCTACTTCCAGATGTGCGATGCCGACGTGGACCGCATCCTCACGCACCCGCTGGCCATGATCGGCTCCGACGGCCTGCCGCACGACCGCTTCCCGCACCCGCGGCTGTGGGGCGCCTTCCCGCGCGTGTGGGCCCACTACGGCCGCGAGCGCGGGCTGCTGACGCTGGAGACGGCCGTGCACAAGATGACCGGGCTGACCGCACAGCGCTTCGGCCTGCGCGACCGCGGCCTGCTGCGCGCGGGCGCCGCGGCCGACCTCGTGCTGTTCGACGCCGACACACTGGCCGACCGCGCCGACTACGGCCAGCCCAGCGAGCCTGCGACGGGCATCGCGGCCGTGTGGGTCAACGGGGCACTGGCGCTGGACGGCGGCGCGCCGGGCGCGCGGGCGGGGCGGGTGCTGGGGAGAGTTCAGGGGCTGCGCGGCGGCGAGTAGGCCGCCGGTCCGGCCCGCCGCGCGGTGCCGGGTCCATCGGCGAGCGCCGATTGCTGCAGTCCGGACCGGAGACGACGACAGACGGCTGAGCCCTGGGTGGAAGTTCACTCATCCGATGCGGGCCCGTGGCTCGACGCCGGTCATGGCGACTCACGATGTGCCTTGGCAGCGGGCGCTACCGACTCGGAGCGGTCCTCCGATCGATCGAATTCGCAGCCTGAAAGCCGTCGTTCAGCGGCTCGATGCAAAGGAATCTGCAAAGCGGGTCGCGCCCCACCTTACATGACTACGCGTTGCTCTCGCGCTTGACGCTGACCTTCTTGAACGGAGTTTCCCTTCCACGAGCAGCCGCGCCCCCGGCAGAGAAAGAAAGGTTCTGCTCTTTGTAGAAGTGCAGCGACACGCCTCGGACGTAGGGGAACTCAACCAGTGCTTGACGCGCGAGCGTCTCGATAGTGCCAATGTCTTCGGGGGTCGTGATTTCGTACAGGACGATGGTCGGATGCCGGTCCGAACCGGGTGAGGAGTAGTAGATCTTGCCCTTGCCCGTACGCCCGACCACCCGCCGGTCGTCGAACCGTCCATACCCGTCTGCGATGTAGCGGCCAACTGCGTTTGCGGCATCGACGTCTGGCCCACCTGGAATATGGGTAGTACACCAGCCCAGATATGCCAACGGCAGCAATGCGATGAGCACGAGCAAACGATTCAGCATTTCGGGAGATCTAGCGCGTTGTAGACCGAAGGGTCGCACCTGTGGTGCCTATGTTGTGCAGTGCCAATTTCATGCTCCAAAGGCTACTCGCTCAAATCGCAGATGCGTATCGCAACACGCCGGAGGCGCACGACGATCTACGGCCGGTATCGCTTCTTGCGCCCCAGCCGCGAGCCCAGGAGCAGCCATTCGCAGTTGACCGCTTCTGGCCGAAAGCAGTCCGCCGCCACTAGCTCGCGAGACCCTCACCCGCCATGACGCGCGTCGGTCCCCCCTGCGCAGCCGATGGCTGCAGGGCTCGGCTGCGATGGACGGTCAGACCTGCCCCCAAGGCCCGGCAGCGGCACTCGGCGGCGCGGACCGTCGCCTCCGTGGACGCCCTCTCCGGCCCGCACCCGGGGGAGAATCCCAGGCTGCCCCGCTACCCCGCCGACCGGCCGGAGATCCTCTCCCTCGGCACGGCTGGTACCGCCCCCTCATGACCGACACCCACTACACAACCCTGCCACTCTGGCCCAACGCTTATCCGGCCAGCGGCGCCACCGCCACGCTGAAAAGCCTCAACGAGGATTTCATCGTGACCGAGCTGCCGCTGCAGCTGCCCTCGGGGGCGGGCGAACACGTCTGGCTGGATGTCGAGAAGAACGGTGCCAACACCGCCTTCGTCGCGCAGCAGCTGGCCGCGGCCGCCGGCGTGCAGGACTTCGACGTCGGCTATGCCGGCCTGAAGGACCGCTACGCCGTCACGCGGCAGTGGTTCAGCATCTATCTACCCAAGGGCGAGACGCCCGACCTGACCCAGCTGCAGCACTCGGAATTCAAGGTGCTGAGCCAGAGCCGCCACGTGAAGAAGCTGCGCCCCGGCGATCTGCAGGGCAACGCCTTTCGCGTCGTGCTGCGTGATGTGACGGGCGACCGCGACGCCATCGAGGCCAACCTGCGGGCCGTGGCGTCACAGGGCGTGCCCAACTACTTCGGCGCCCAGCGCTTCGGCTTGGACGGCGGCAACGTCGAGCTGGGCCGCGCCATGCTGGCGCGCGAGATCCGCGTGCGCAACCCGAAGAAGAAGGGCCTCTACCTGTCGGCGGTGCGCTCCTTCGTCTTCAACGAGGTGCTGGCGCTGCGCATCCAGCAGGGGCTGTGGGGCCAGACGCTGCCCGGCGACGTGATGGACGAGGCCGGCCGGCCCACCGGGCCGCTGTGGGGCCGCGGCCGCGTGAGCACCAGTGATGCGGCGCAGGCGCTGGAGATGGGCGTGGCCGAGCGCCACGCCACCTTGTGCGACGGCATGGAGCACGCCGGGCTGGACCAGGAGCGCCGCGCGCTGGTGGCGAGCCCGGCGGACCTGTCCTGGGCCTGGCCGCAGGCCGATCAACTGGTGCTCACGTTCTCGCTGCCCGCCGGCAATTACGCGACGTCGGTGCTGAACGAGATCCTGCGCACGACGGAGCCTGAGCGGCACACGGAGAGCGAGCCCGCAGCCGCCGACTGACGGCAGCCTCAGCCCCGCGCCGCTGGAAAGCTGACGCTCACCGTCAGCCCCCGCCCGCCCGGGCCGTCCAGCAGCTCGACGCCGGCGCCATGCTGCGCGGCGGCGCGCTCGACGATGGTCAGCCCCAGGCCGCTGCCGTGGCATTGCTGGTCTGCGGCCAGGCGCACGAAGCGTTCGAACACGCGCTCGCGCAGCTCGGGCGGGATGCCGGGGCCTTCGTCGCTGCAGGTCAGCTGGACCCGCTCGCCGTCCTCCGCGAGCGTGACGGTGACATGGCCGCCGGCCGGGGAGTACTTGATGGCGTTGTCGACGAGGTTGTCGATGAGGCTGCACAGTGACTCGCGGTTCAGCCACATCGTGATCTCCTCGGGCGCCTCCAGCGCCAGCTCCACGCCGCGCCGCACGGCCAGGCCGCCGGCCAGCGCGATGCGTTCGCGCACCAGGTCCACGAGGTCGTGCCGGGCCTTGCTGAGGTCCAGCGCGTCGGCGCCCGAGCGCGCCAGCGCCAGCAGCTGGTGCACCGTGTGCGTGGCGCGCTGCACGCCCAGGCGCAGCCGCTCCCGGGCTTCGTCGCGGGCGCGCGGGTCGGCCTGGTCCAGCCCCTCGGCGCTGAGCTGGATGACGGCCAGCGGCGTCTTCAGCTCGTGGGCCGCGTCGGCCAGGAACTCATGCTCGCGGTCCAGCCGCTGCTGCAGCCGCGCCATCAGCGAGTTGACGGCGTTGACCAGCGGCGCCAGCTCCACGTAGCGCGTGGCGGGCAGCGGCGTGAGGTCTTGCGCCGAGCGCGCCGAGATCTGCGCGCCGATGCGCTGCAGCGGCGCGAAGCCCAGGCGGAACAGCAGCCACAGCGGCAACGCCAGCAGCGGCAGGCCGTACAGCAGCGGCCGCGCGTAGTAGCTCAGGCCGGCGAGGCTGAAGTGCCAGTCGCCGGGGCGCTCCTGCCAGCGCCGCACGACCAGCTCGCGCGGCGCGTCGCTGACCTCGGTGTAGAGCCAGCGCTCGTCCTGCCCCGGCACGCTCTCCTGCGGCAGCACGCGGTCGCGGCCGCTGAGGTCGGGCCTGAGCTCGGCCAGCACGACGTCGCGCCGCAGCACCTGCAGCAGCCGGAACGGCGTGCGGTGGCCCTTGAGCCGCCACTCGCGCTCGCGCATGCCCTCCAGCGCCTGCAGCGCCTGGGCCAGCGCGGCGGCGTCGGCATGCGTGTCGCGTGCGCGCTCCAGCGCCAGCTCGGCCCACAGCATGTTCTCGGCCTGGCCGTTCTTCACCTGCAGCACGCGGATGTCGATGAGCTCGCGCGCGACGAGGAACAGCCAGCACAGGAACAGCACCGCGAACACGGCGCCCAGGCTGCGGCGGAACAGCGAGCGCGGCGCGGCGTTGGCGTTTACCGTCATTGCGGAAACGCTGGTGCATTACGGGCCGAGCGCCGGGCCGCCCCAAGCCGGCCCGCGAGGGCGATGTGCTTGCGACTCGATGTCGCAAGCATCGCCGTCCCCTCGGGGGACCGGCCAAGGTACGCCTTGGACGAGGGGCTCATCCGCCCCGCTCGACGAGGTAGCCCACGCCGCGCACGGTGCGGATGTAGCCCTCGCCGATCTTGCGGCGCAGGTTGGAGATGTGCACGTCCAGGCTGCGGCCGTCCATCTGGCTGGGCGAGCGGCTTTCCAGCTGGCGCCGTGTGACGACGCGGTCGGGCAGCTTGATCAGCGTCAGCAGCAGACAGAACTCGGTGCGCGACAGCGGCACGCGCTCGGTGCCGCGGCGCACCTCCATGCGGGGCTCGTCGAGGATGAGGTCGCGAAGCTGCCACTCGGCCTGCTGCGGTTCGCCGTCGACCTGGCTGCGGCGGGCCACGGCGCGCAGCCGCGCCAGCAGCTCGGAGCCGGCGAAGGGCTTGACGAGGTAGTCGTCGGCGCCGCCGTCCAGGCCGTCCAGCCGGTCCTCGATGGCGTCGCGCGCGGTGATGACCAGCAGCGGCAGCTTGCGGTGGTTGCGGCGCAGCGTGCGCAGCAGCTCCATGCCGTCGCCGTCGGGCAGGCCCAGGTCCATGACGACGGCGTCGAACCCGCCCTCGGCGATCCACAGCCGTGCATCGGCGATGCGGCGCAGCCACATGACCTCGTGGTCGGCGTTCTGCAGCAGGGCCTGCAACGAGCGGCCCAGTTCCAGATCGTCTTCGAGGAGGCAGATGCGCATGGCCGGAACTCTAGCCGCGGGCGCGTTAAGACGGTCTTAACAAGCCGTTGAAGCAGCGCATAGGCACCCCGGCAGACAGTCGCGGCCACCGCTGAAGTCCCGTCACATGATTGCTGTACTCGCCCGACTGTCGCTCCTGCTGCTGCCGCTGACCGCCACGGCCGCGTCCCCCTTCGTGCCCAGCCGCGCGCAGTTCGACGCGCTGTTCCCGGAGCGCATCGCGTTCTACAGCTACGAGGGTTTCGTCGAGGCCGTGCGCCAGACGCCGGGCTTCGCCGACTGGGGCGACGACGTGCAGCGGCGCCAGGAGATGGCGGCCTTCCTGGGGCAGATCTCGCACGAGTCCGACCAGCTGCGCGCGCAGCGCGAGTACAAGCGCGAGAACTGGGACAAGTACTGCCGCGACGACGCGCGCCTGGGCTGCGCGCCGGGCCAGCAGTACTACGGCCGCGGCCCCATCCAGCTGAGCTGGAACTACCAGTACAAGGCCGCCGGGGACTTCATGGGCATCGACCTGTGGCGCGACCCCGACCGCGTCGCGCGCGACTCCACGGTGGCCTGGCGCACGGCGCTCTGGTACTGGATGACGCAGCCCGGCGAGTCATCCCAGCCCCCGCACGCGGCCATCCGCAGTGGCGCCGGCTTCGGCGCGACGACGCGCGCCATCAACGGCCCGCTGGAGTGCGACAAGCCCGGCAGCCCCGATGCCCGGCGCAAGAACGCGCGCCGCGCCGATTTCTACAGGCACGCCAGCGATCTGCTGGGCGTGCCCCTGCTGCACCCGCTCGGGTGCTGACCCTGCCCCTGCTCGCCCTGTAACCCCGGAGAAAGAGAACCATGAGGAAGCATTCAAGCCCCCGCCCGACGGCCATCGCAGCCGCCGCCATGCTGCTGACCGCACTCCCCGCGCTGGCGCAGGAGGCCCCCAAGAAGAAGACGGAGTCCCTGGAGGCCGTCGTCGTCACCGGCATCCGCGCCAGCATGGAGAAGTCCCTGCAGACCAAGCGCAATGCGGACGCCATCGTCGACGTCATCACCGCCGAAGACGTGGGCAAGCTGCCGGCCACCAACGTTGCCGAGGCGCTGACCACCATCCCCGGCGTCACCATCGACAAGGCCTTCGGCCAGGGCGAGAAGGTGTCCATCCTGGGCACCGACCCGGCGCTCAACCGCACGCTGATCAACGGCCAGACGATCGCGTCGGCCGACTGGTTCATCGCCGACCAGCCCGGCCGCACCTTCAACTACTCGCTGCTGGCGCCGCAGCTGATCAACAAGGTGGAGGTCTACAAGTCGCCCGAGGCCTGGCTGGACGAAGGCTCCATCGGCGGCACGGTGAACATCTCCACCCGCAAGCCGCTGGACCAGAAGGCGCTCACGCTGGCGGGCTCGGTGGGCTACCTCTACAACGACCGCATCGGCAAGGGCAAGCCCACGGTGGCCGGCCTGGTCGGCTGGCGCAACGCCGCCAAGACCTTCGGCGTCATCTTCTCGGCGCAGCGTTCGGAGGAAGGCATCCGCCGCGACGGCGTGGAGTCGTACGGCACCGTCAAGGGCAGCGACTACATCAACGGCAGCGGCGGCGGCGGCTCCATCAACAACCTGCCGACCGACTGGTCCGTCCCCGCCAACCCGGACGGCAGCCAGCCGAAGAAGCCGGCCTCGTGCGTGGGCAGCTGCGCCACCACGCTGCTGGCCAACCCGACCGCCGTGGGCCCCAACTCCATCAGCGCGCACTACTTCGAGCAGACCCGCAAGCGCGACACGCTGTCGCTGTCGCTGCAGGCACGCGCCAACGACAAGCTGGACTTCGAGTTCAATGCGCTGGACGTGAAGGCCGGCTACGACAACCGCAGCCACTCGATGTTCGCCTTCCAGGGCAATGCCTGGAACGGCCTCATGAAGATGACCGACCTGGCGGTGGACGGCGGCGTCATCACCAAGGGCACGTTCAAGAACGCGCTGATGGTGTACGACCTGATCGACCGCAAGGCGACGGTGGACACGACGGCCTACGACCTCAAGGGCAACTACAAGGACGACCGCTGGTTCGCGTCCTTCCACGCCGGCGCCTCCAAGGCGACCGGCGGCACCAAGCTGCAGGTCTACGGCGAGTTCCTGAACTGGTCCGACTACAGCTACGACATCAGCAGCGGCACGCCCCGGTTGAGCATCACCGGCGTGAACCCGCTGAAGGACCCGAACGCCTTCCAGATCGACGGCGGCTGGGGCTCGGATCCCACCAAGAAGGCAACCTGGAACCCCGGCTGGGGCGGCAACATCGTCTTCAAGCCGACGGTGGACAAGGAAGAGTTCATGCAGGTGGACGGCGGCCTGAAGTTCGACGGCCCCATCTACCAGCTGCGCTTCGGCATCAAGCACCGCGAGCACAACACCACGCAGACGATGGGCGGCGTGTCGCTGGCCTCCGTGACCGGCTATGGCGATGCCAAGGCCAGCAAGTTCTCGCCGCAGCCGCTGCCGGGCAACTACCTCAGCGGCTTCGGCAACGTCGGCGACCTGAGCAACCGCTACACCATCGACGGTGAGGCGCTGGCCGGCTACATCACCAGCGGCAAGTGGCTGGCCCCGTGGCAGACCATGCCGCAGCCCGCCACGTTCAACGACCCGTCCTTCGTGGCCAACACCTGGTCGGTGAAGGAAGTGGTGGACGCCGCCTACGTGCAGGCCGACTACGCCCTCGACGCGCTGCGCGGCAACTTCGGCGTGCGCGTGGTGGACACCACGTCCAACAGCGGCGGCTGGGCCTGCACGGTCTCCACGGGGCAGGCCTGCCCGGCCGACAAGTACGTCGCGACCAACGTCACGAAGAACTACAAGAACATCCTGCCCAACCTGAACGTCGCCTATGAGCTGAACGGCAACCTGATCCTGCGCGCCTCGGCCGCCAAGGTCATGTCACGCCCGAACTATGGCGACATGTCCAGCTACCTGTGGATCGGCGACCAGACCAAGACCGGCGGCGGCGGCAACCCCGACCTCAAGCCCTACAAGTCCACCAACCTCGACTTCTCGGCCGAGTGGTACTTCGCCAGGAACGCCATCCTGGCCGGCACCATCTTCAACAAGAAGGTCACCGACTACGTGCTCGTCACGACCAAGCCGGAAACGCACTTCAACCAGTTCGAACGCCAGAACACCACCTACGCCGTCTCGCGCCCGAACAACGCCGGCAGCGCCACCATCAAGGGGGCGAGCCTGGCCCTGCAGGCCAACGTCGGCTGGGGCTTCGGCGCGCTGACGACCTACACGTTCTCGGACGCCTCCACCAGCCAGGCCGGCTCGCACCTGCCGTTCAACTCCAAGCACCAGGTCAGCCTGAGCCCGTTCTACGAGAGCGACCGCTTCAGCGCCCGCGTGACGTACACCTACCGCTCCAAGTACTACACGCAGGCCGACCGCGGCAACTTCCTGGTCACCGACGGCAGCAAGGACCTGGCCGCCAGCGCCAACGTGAAGCTGACCGACCAGCTCAGCCTCGGCCTGGACGCGATGAACCTGCTGGACAGCGAGTACCGCAACTACGCGGACGTGGCGGGCATTGCCAAGACCGAGTTGCTGACCCGCGGCATCTACCGCACCGGCAAGCGCTACCAGGCCGTGCTGCGGTACAGCTACTGACCCGTCGCTCCGTCTCGCCGTGCCGGGCGCTGGCGAGCCTGACCGGTCTGGCACACCGCGTTGCGGCCAGCACCGCCCGCCTCGGGCACGGCGCGCGGCCCGCGACACGGGATCGACAACGTTCCTCGCTGTGGCGGCTGCTTCCGCCGCACGTTGGGCGGCCCTCCCCGGGGTCGCCCTTTTTTGCCTTGTAATCGCGCCCCATGACTGCAAGCGCCCCTGCATCGCCCCGCCTCGGTGGCATCGACCTGCTGCGCGGCCTCACCGTGGCCGTGATGATCCTCGTCAACGAATGGGCTGGCGTGGCCGGCCTGCCCGCGTGGATGAAGCACATGCCGGCCGACGCCGACGCGATGAGCTTCGTGGACATGGTGTTCCCGGCCTTCCTGTTCATCGTCGGCCTGTCGCTGCCCATGGCGCTGCAGGCCCGGCTGGACGCCGCCGGCCGCCGCGGCGCGCTGCAGCACGTGGCCGAGCGCACGGCCGCCCTCGTCGTGGCGGGGCTGTTCATGGTGAATGCCGAGATGGCGCCGGCCGGCTTCAACGCGGCCGGCTGGCTGCTGGCTGCCTTTGCCGCCATCTTTCTGATGTGGGGCAGCGTGCGCGGCGGGCCGCCGCTGCCCTGGCCGTGGCGGCTGGCGGGCCTCGCGCTGCTGGGCGCGTGCAACGGCTACTACCCCGGCGGCATGGCCGTGCACTGGTGGGGCATCCTGGGCCTGATCGGCTGGGCCTACGGGCTGGCGGCGCTGCTGTTCGTGCTGGCCGGGCGCGACGCGCGGCTGCCGCTGGCGCTGGCGGGCCTGGCCGGCTGCGTGGCCTGGCACGCCTGGGCGGCGCCGCTGCTCGGCGGCGGCGCGCACGCCACGCACACGGCGCTGGTGCTGGCCGGCCTGGCCACCGCCGTGCTGCTGCACGACCCGCAGCACATACTCGCGCCCGACCGCGCCACCCGCGCCGCGCTGCTGCTGGCGTTCGTGCTGCTGGCCGTGGGCTTCAGCCTGCGGCCCCACTTCCCGCTGTCCAAGATCCTCGCCACCCCCAGCTGGGGCCTGGTGTGTGCCGGCGCCACGCTGCTGCTCTACCTGCTGCTGCGCCCGCTGGCCGAGGCCGCCCCCGGCCGCGCCGCGATGGCGCTGCTCGGCGACGCCGCCCGCCACCCGCTGCTGGCCTACCTGCTGCCCTACGTCATCGGTGCGCTGCTGGCGCTGGCCGGCTGGCAATGGCCCGACTCGCTGGGTGTCGGCACGGCGGGACTGACTCGCGGCGTGTTGTTCCTGGCCGTCGTGCTCGTGCTGCTGCGGCTGTTGCTGCGCCTGGGCGTGCGGCTCAAACTCTGAAGCACCAGGACCTGCGATGCTGCGCCGCCACCTGCTCACCCTGCCTGCCCTGCCCCTGATGCCCGCCCTCGCCACCACGCCCTCCCCGCGCTTCCTGCACGTCGGCACCTACGCGCCGGCGGGCTTGGGGATCTACAGCTTCGCCATCGCCGCCGACGGCGGCCTGAAGCCGCTGGGCGTCACGCCCAACGCCGGCAGCCCCAGCTGGCTGGTGGCACACGCCGGCCGCGTCTATGCCGCCGAGGAAGGCGCCCACCATGTGGCCGTCTACACACAGGACGATGCCGGCGCGCTCGCGCTGCTGCAGCGCCAGCCCAGCGGCGGACAGGGGCCCTGCCAGCTGTCGCTGGCCGCCGGCCGCGTGTGGGTGGCGCATTACGGCGACGCCCGCTTCGCGGCGCTGCCGCTGCAGGCCGACGGCCGGCTGGGGCCCGCCGACAGCTGGCCCAGCTGCGCCGGCCCCGACTGCCGCCCCGGCCCCACGCGCGCCGCCAAGGCGCCGCCCGGCAGCCAGTCCCACAGCGGCCATGACGCGCCGCACGCGCACATGATCCAGGCCAGCCCCGACGGCCGCTGGCTGCTCGGCACCGACCTGGGCCGCGACCGCCTGCTCGTCTGGCCGCTGACCGACACCACGCCCGGCGCGCCGGCGCACGAGCTGGCGCTGAGCCCCGGCTCCGGGCCGCGCCACTTCGCCTTCCACCCGCAGGACGCCGCCCTCGTCTACGTGCTGCAGGAGGAGTCATCCACGCTGTCCACCGTCGAGCTGCGCGCCGACGGCCCGCGGCTGCTGGACGAGATCTCCGTGCTGCCCGAGGGCTTCGCCGGTACCAGCTTCGCGTCCGACCTGCTGCTGGCGCCCGGCGGCCGCCACCTGTACGCGCTGAACCGCCTGCACGACAGCCTGGCCGTGCTGTCGCTGGCCCAGCCGCGCCGCCCGCGGCTGCTGGACCACCACTGGGTGCACGGCAGCTTCCCGCGCAGCGCGGGCATCGCGGGCCAGCACCTGTACGTGTGCAACCAGCGCAGCGACCAGCTCAGCCACTTCAACCTCGGCCACCCCGAGTCGCCCCGCTTCACGGGCCGGCAGACGGGCGTGCCCAGCCCGGCGGGAGCTTGCGCGCTCTAGTTCCGCAGCCCCATGGACGCTGCTTGTTGGCATAGTCCTGCAGGCCATCAACATCGCCCACGTCTGCCGCCCCGCCATGGAATCCGTCCTGCTGATCGTGCTCGCCGCTGTCTTCGGCTATCTGGCCCACGACGCGTGGCAGCTGTCGGTCGATGCGGGCGACGTGCCCTACGAGGTGCTGTCAGGAGAATCGCCGGACCACACCGCCGGCATCCCCAGGGCCGAACTGAACGAGCGCAAGCGTCAGCTGCTGCAGAGCGGCGAGCGCAACTTCCGCGGCGCACATTGGTTTTGGCTGCTCGCCATGGCGGTGTGCCTGGGGAGCGCCGTCTGGCGCTGGCTGGCGTGAACCCGAACGGGCATCAACGCGCCGTAGACTGCCCGGCATGAAGCACGCCGCCCTCCTGCTGCTCGCCATCACGGCGCTGGCCCGCGCCGAGCCCATCGGCTCGGTCGACACCGCGTTCAAGCTCATCGGCCCCGATCACAAGATCGTCGTCGACGCCTACGACGACCCCAAGGTCGGCGGCGTCACCTGCTATGTGTCGCGCGCCAAGACCGGCGGCATCAGCGGCGCCATCGGGCTGGCCGAGGACAAGGCCGAAGCGTCCATCGCCTGCCGGCAGGTGGGCCCCATCGCCATCGGCCAGCCGCTGCCGCGCCAGGAAGAGGTGTTCAACGAGCGCATCTCGCTGGTGTTCAAGAAGCTGCGCATCGTCCGCATGGTGGACGCGCAGCGCAACACGCTGATCTACCTGACCTACTCCGACCGCCTCATCGACGGCTCGCCCAAGAACAGCGTGACCGCAGTGCCCGTCGCGCGCGACACCCCGATTCCCGTCAAGAAGTAAATGAGCTTCACCGACGCCCTGTTCGCGCTGATGCCCATGCAGGCGCTGGCCGCGGCGCTGGTGCTCATCACGCTCATTGGCTGGCGCGACGCCAACCCCGGCGGGCGCTGGGCGCAGGTGGGCATGGCGGCGCTGGCGCTGGGTCTGGCGCTGGCCAGCCCCGCGCTGCAGGCTGGAGCCACGCCGCCGCATGCGCTCGTCAGCGCCGGCGCGGCCCTGGTCAGTCTGGGCCTGTCGGCGCTGTGGTGGGCCTGCTGCCTGTGGCTGACGCCGCGACCCGGCCGCTGGTTGATGGCCGCGGCGCCCGCCGTGCTGGCGGGGGGCCACGCGCTGCTCTGGGCGCAGCACGACCGTGCCCAGACGCTGGCCGACATCGTTCTCGCCGCCCAGCTCATCTGGCTGGGCGTGGCGCTGACGCTGCCCGAGCGCGGCAACGTGCTGCAGGGCCTGAACAGCCGCCGCTGGCGACTGCTGGGCCTGACGGCCGTGCTGCCGCTGCTGACCGCCATGCTGGCCCGCGCCACGGCCACGCTGCTGGGCGACACCGCCCCCTGGCCCGACCTGCTGCTGGCCGTCGCCGGGCAACTCGCGCTGCTGCTGGCGCTGCCCATGCTGCTGCTGGCCTGGCGCGGCCAGACCGAGGCCGAGCTGGCCCGGCTGACGCAGACCGACGGCCTCACCGGCCTGGCCGACCGCACGGCGTTCGCCAAGCGCTCCGTCGAGCTGATCTCCATGGCCCGCCGCTTCGACGAACCGCTGGCCCTGGTGCTGCTGGACCTGGACGACGTCGCCACGCTGCGCGACGAGCGCGGCGCCGACTTCGCCGACCGCGCGCTGGCGCTGTTCGCCAGCTGCGTGCAGGCGCAGATGCGGCTGGGCGACCTGGCCGGCCGACTGGGCGGCGAGCAGTTCGGCGTGCTGATGGCCCGCTGCCTGCCCGAGGGCCCGCAGGCGCTGGACCAGCGGCTGCGCGCCGCGCTGGCCGAACGTGCGCCGGCCGAGCTGGGGCTGCCGCTGTCCTTCAGCGCCGGCTGGGGCAAGCTGCGCCCCGGCGACCGCGGCGTGGCCGACCTGCAGCGCCGCGCCGAGACGGCACTCTACGAAGCCCAGCGCGCCGGCCGCGGCCGGCTGATGGCCGAGCCCGGCGTGCTGGACTGAGGCCCGCCGACCCGGCCGCGCAGCAGGCTCAGGCCCGCCGCGCCGCGCAAGGCCAGGTGCCATGCGGGCATGCGACGCGGATGCGGGCCGACAAGCAGGCGCACCAGCGTGCAGCCTTTGTCGGTCTTCTCCGACACCCCAGGGCGCCAGCGGACTATCCACCGACGGCAACCGGGCGGCGATGCTCGCAACAACATCACCCCGGAGGCGAACATGGCCGATCTCACCACCCCCACCGACCTGCCGATGCACGCCCAGGTGCCCCGCGGCCCGCTGCTGTCAACGCTGACACGCTGGTGGCAGCCGGCCGACGCCGGCGCGTCGGACGCGGTGCTCGGCTACGAGTCCGCCCAGCCGTGGATGCTGGGCGACACGCGCGGCGACGCTGCAGCCCTCCTGCACGACTGAACGACAACGGGCCCCGCGGGGCCCGTTGCTGCGACACACGCCCCCGCGCGGGGCTTTTCTCACTGGATCAGGCCGTTCTTCAGCGCGTAGTAGGTCAGGTCGCTGTTGGTGGCGAGCTTGAGCTTCTCCAGCACACGGGTGCGGTAGGTGCTGACGGTCTTGACGCTCAGGAACAGCGCCTCGGCGATGTGGCCCACGGTCTCGCCCTGCGCCAGCCGCAGGAAGACCTGGAACTCGCGCTCCGACAGCATCTCGTGCAGCGGCTTGTCCGGCGCGCCGTTGGCCGCGTTGCCGCCCACCACGCTGTCGGCCAGCTGCTCGGCCACGGCCGGGCTGATGTAGCGCCGGCCGCGCGACACGAGGCGGATCGCGTTGGCGATCTCGTCGGGGTCGCACTCCTTGTTCAGGTAGCCACTGGCGCCCTGGCGCAGCAGCGTCGTTGCGTAGTGCGCCTCGGGGAAGCCGCTGAGGATGAGCACCGGCAGCTCCGGGAAGCGCGCCTTGATGGCCGCGAGCGCGTCCACGCCGCTCTGGTCCGGCATGGAGATGTCGAGCAGCAGCACGTCCACATCCCCCTTGCGCGCCATGTCCAGTGCCTCGTGGCCGCTGCTGCCTTCGCCGGTGACGCGCAGGTCCACGTGGTCGGACAGGAACTGGCGCAGCCCGGTGCGCACGATGGCGTGGTCGTCAACGATTCCGATGCGGATCATGGTGTGCCTGTCTGTTGGAGGTGATGAGTTCAGCGTAGCAGCCACAACGGCACGGCGGCAGCGGCCGGTGTCCTACAAACATGCCGGAGATGTCTGACAGAGCACCCCGCCGCGGGACTATCCGGCCAGGCGGGCGCTTCTCAGATAGTGAGGCCACGGCCCCAGGGTGGGCCGCCAACCAAAAGGAGCATCCCATGCTGACCAAACCCGTCCTGACCCTGTCCCTCGCCGCTGCCCTCATCGCCACCGTCGGCGCCACCAGCGGCTGCGCCGTTGCCCGCGACCAGCAGACCGCCGGCAGCTACATCGACGACGCCGCACTGACCACCCGCGTCAAGGCCAAGTTCGCCGCCGACCCGACGGTCAGCGCGATGGCCATCAGCGTCGAGACGCTGAAGGGCACCGTGCAGCTGGCGGGCTTCGCGAAGACCTCGCAGGAAAAGGCCATGGCCGAGAAGCTCGCGCGCGAGACGTCCGGCGTCGTGGCGGTGCGCAACGACATCGCCGTCAAGCCTTGAACCCCCGAGGGCGCCGGCGCCTCGGCGCCGGACGAGCCGTCCGCATGCGGCCCGAGTCTGCGGCGCATAGGACAGCTCCTACAACGCGACGCGTTGCCCACGCCGCCCGGACCGGGGCCGAAGCGGTTCATACTTGACCCCATCACGCAAAGAACAGCGCAGCGCCGGGCCATGCCAGCACTCAAAGCCTTCATCGTCGAGGACAGCCCGGTCATCCTCGAAAACCTGGTCGCCACGCTGGAAGAGCTGGCCCAGGTCGAGGTGGTGGGGTCGGTGGCCGACGAGGCCGGCGCGGTGCGCTGGATGAGCCGCGACCCCGACGCCAGCGCCGACCTCTTCATCGTCGACGTCTTCCTGCGCTCCGGCACCGGTCTGGGCGTGCTGCAGGCGGCCCAGAAGCTGGGCGTGCGGGCGCGTCGCGTCGTGCTGACGAACTACGCCACCGAGGAAATGCGCCGCCGCTGCGCCAGCCTGGGGGCGGAGCGGGTGTTCGACAAGAGCCACGAGCTGGACGACCTGATCACCTACTGCGCCGAGCTGGCCGAGCATGTCCCTCCTTCAAGCCCCGCTGCCGCAGCGCGCTGAGCGTCCCGCCGTGCTGCGTCATCTGGACCCCTGGCTTGAAGGAGCCTCGCGCAACCGGGGCTTCGCGGTGCTGTGCGCCGCGCTGGCCGCGGCCGCCGTCATGGGCGTCAGCGAGGCCGCGTTCTGGGGCGCCGACCAGGCACTCGCCCAGTCCCAGGCCCGCCACATCGCGCGCGACGACAGCCTGCGCCTGCGCGAACTGCTCACCAACGCCGAAACCGCCCAGCGCGGCTTCCTGCTGACCGGGCGCGAGGACTACCTGGCCCCCGTGCAGCTGGCCGAGCGCGAGCTGCCCGCCGTGTTGCAGCGCTTGCGCGGCCAGTACGAAAGCTCCGAATGGGCCGCGTTGGTGGCCGACGCCAGCCGCCGCGCCAACGAGAAGCTGTCGGAGCTGCAGCTGGTCGTCAAGCTCTACCGCGAGGGCAACACGCCGGCCTGGCAGGGGCTGGTGGAGTCGGACATCGGCCGCGAGAAGATGCAGGCGGTGCGCGACGCCGTCAGCCAGCTGGACCGCCACGAGCTGGGCCAGATCGCGCTGGAGCGCGAGGCCGTCTACCGCTCGCTGACCTACGGCCGCCTGGGCACGCACGGGCTGACCGTGTTGAGCCTGTTCGGCCTGGCCATCTTCCTGCGCCGCAACGAGGCACTGCACAAGGCGCGGCGCGAGCACGCCACCGAGCTGGCCAGCGAGCGCGACCGGCTGGACCGCGAGGTGGCCCGCCGCACCGCCGAGCTGACCGAGCTGGCCCGCCACCTGCAGACCGTGCGCGAGGACGAGCGTGCGCGGCTGGCCCGCGAGCTGCACGACGAGCTCGGCGCGCTGCTGACCGCTGCCAAGCTGGACGTGGCCCGCGTGCGCCGCATGACCAAGTCCACGCCCGACATCGACGAGCGCCTCAAGCACATGAGCGAGCTGCTGGATCAGGGCATCGCACTGAAGCGCCGCATCATCGAGGACCTGCGGCCGTCGGCGCTGTCCAACCTGGGCCTGATCCCGGCGCTGGAGATCCTGACGCAGGAGTTCTCGCAGCGCTCCGGCCTGCAGCTGACGCTGGAGCTGGCCGACAGCCCCACCGAGGATGCCGACCGGCTGGCGCTGTACCGGCTGGTGCAGGAGGCGCTCACCAACGTGCTGCGCCACGCCAAGGCCAAGCAGGTGCGCGTGTCGCTGGGCGAGGCCGACGGCTGGCTGCAGCTGCAGATCCGCGACGACGGCCAGGGCTTCAACCCCGACGCCGTGGGCGCCGGTCACCACGGGCTGCTGGGCATGCGCTACCGCATCGAAAGCCTGGGCGGCACGCTGCAGCTGCTGTCCGCCCCGGGGCGCGGCACGCTGGTGCTGGCGCGGCTGCCGCGCCGGCCGGAGATGCCGCCACCGGCCACCGCCACCGAGGCCGAGCCGGCGGCCTGACGTCCTACGCCAGCAGCCCGCGGCTGCTGACAATTGCGGACAGCAGCCACCCCCACACTGCCGCCAGGGCCCGCCAATCGCGCGGCGCCATTCAGGCCAGACAAGGAGGGCCGCATGCGATTCCCCATCACCCCGCATTCCGACGGCTGGCACACCCATCTGCACCGCTTCCGCGTGTCGGCCCACGGCGCCGAGCTGCCCACGCCGCCCGAGCGCCGCGGCCTGCACGTGCTGATCGCCATCGCGCTGGTCGGCGGGCTGCTGACCAGCGGCCTGCTGGACGCCGCCGCCGACCCGCGCCCGCTGGACGTGCAGGCCAGCAACGCCATGCGGCGCGCCAGCGACACGCTGCAGCAATGGCAGGCCCAGCTGTCGCGCGGGCTGCAGGTGTCGCTGCGCGCCGTCGCCGATGGCCGCGACCAGCCGGCCGCCAAGCCCGTCAGCAGCCAGGGCGCTGCCAGCGCCACCGTCACCGCCGGCGTCTAGGACGCGGGCGCAGCGGCCGTTCAGACCGCCGCGGCCTCCGGCGCGGCGGCCAGCAACCCGGCCACCGGCTCCGGCCGGTGCAGCAGGAAGCCCTGCACCTCGCCCACGCCCAGGCGCACCAGCTCCAGCAGCACCTCGGGCGTCTCCACGCACTCCGCCACCGTCGTCAGCCCGAGCGTGCGGGCCACGTCGACGAAGCTGCGCACGGCCACCTGGTCCAGCGGGTCGGTCATCAGCGCGCGCACGAACTGGCCGTCGATCTTCAGCAGGTCCACCGGCAGCGCCTTCAGGTAGCTGTACGAGGACGCGCCGGCGCCGAAGTCGTCCAGCGCGATGCGCGCCCCCAGCGCCCGCATCTGCGTGATGAAGCGGGCCGCGTCGGCCATGCGGGTGATGACGGCCGTCTCGGTGATCTCCAGGCACAGCGCCGCGGCGCGCGGGCGCCCCAGCTGCTGCAGCAGCGCGCGTGCCTCCTCGTGGAAGTCCGCATCCTGCAGCGTCAGCGCCGACACGTTGACGGACAGCGACGCGATGTCGGGCCCGCCGTCCTGCTGCAGCAGCGCAACAGCCTGGCGCAGCACCCAGCGGTCGATGCGCGGCGCGATGTGGAAGCGCTCGGCCGCCGGCATGAACGCCCCCGGCAGCACGCGGCTGCCGTCGCGCTCGCGCAGCCGCAGCAGCAGCTCGCCACGCAGCCGACCGTCGTCCTCGGTGCCCTGCGCCGGCAGCACGCGCTGCAGGTCCAGCTCGAAGCGGTCCTCGTCCAGCGCCTGCTGCAGCCGCGTGGCCCAGCGGTGCTCGCTCTGGTGGGCGCGCAGCGTCACGTCGTCGGGCGCCCAGGCCTGCACGCGGCTGCGGCCCTGTTCCTTGGCCAGCATGCAGCAGGCATCGGCCTCGCGCAGCGCGGCTTCGGCGTCGGGCCAGCGGCCGTCCAGCGGCGCCACGCCGATGCTGGCGCCGATGCGAAAACTCTGCCCGCCGGCCTGGAAGCGGTACTGGTCCAGCCCGTCGCACAGCTTCTGCGCGACGAGCAGGCCTTCCTCCAGCGAGCAGTTCTCCAGGATGGCAGCGAACTCGTCGCCACCCAGCCGCGCCACGGTGTCGCGGCCGCGCACGCCGGCCTCCAGCCGCTGCGCCACCTCGCGCAACACGGTGTCGCCGGCCGCATGGCCGCCATGGTCGTTGACGAGCTTGAAGCGGTCCAGGTCGAAGGCCAGCAGCACATGGTGGCTGCCGTCCCGCCTGGCGCGCTCGAAGGTGCGCGCCAGGCGCTGGCCGAACTCGGCGCGGTTGACCAGGCCCGTCAGCACGTCGTGGCTGGCGCGCCAGCGGATCTCGTCGAACTGGCGGCGCTGCTGCGTCACATCGCGGAACACCAGCACGGCGCCCAGCACGCGGCCCGCCTTGCCGCGAATGGGGGCGACGCAATCGTCCACCGCCCGCCGCTCGCCGTCGCGCCCGAGCAGCACGGTGCCGGGTGGCAGCTGCGACGACTGACCGGTGGCCAGGCAGTGCTGCACCGGGTCGAGCGGCGGCTCGTTGCCGTCATCCTCACGGCAGGTCTCGAACACGCGCGCGGCCGGCTGGCCGAGCGCCTCGTCGGCCGGCCAGCCGGTCAGGCGCTGCGCCACCGGGTTCAACCAGGTCACACGGCCCTGCGCATCGGTCGTCAGCACCGCGTCGGCGATGGACTGCAGCGTCACCTCCAGCAGCTCGTGCTGCTCGTCCAGCTGCGCCTGCAGGCGGCGCTCCTCGCTGACGTCCCAGCACACGCCCGACAGTCGCAGCGGCTGGCCGGCAGCATCACGCAGCACGCGACCGGAGCCGCGCAGCACATGGACGCTGCCATCCGGCCAGTCCACGTGCCACTCGCCGTCCAGCGGCGTGCGGCTGCGCAGCGCGTCGCGGTAGGCCGCCAGCGCGGCGCGGCGGTCCTGCCGCTGCAGGCGCCGGCGCCAGCCGGCCGGCGTGATGCGCTGGCCATGCGGCGCCTCGCCGTGCAGCCGCCACATCGCGTCGTCCCAGCTCACCGAGCGGGTGCGCAGGTCCAGGTCCCACACGCCGATGCCACCCCCGTGGGTGGCCAGGTCCAGCCGCTCCAGCGTGCGCTCCAGCTCGGCGCGCACACCGGCAGGCTCAGTCACGTCCTGCATGACGACACCCACACGGCCACCCTCGCCGTCCGGCCCGCCCACCACGCGCAGCACGCGCGGGCCCGCGGCGCCGGCCACGCAGGTCAGCTCCACGTCCCAGGCCAGGCCCTCAGAGGCAGCGCGCGCCAGCGCGGCGTCCAGCATCGCGGCGCCGTCCGGGCCGAAGCGTTCCAGCAGCGCGGCCAGTGTCGGCACGCGGCCGGCCGGCAGGCCCAGCAGATCGCAGGCCGAGTCCGACAGCACCAGCGCCCCCGTGTCGGCCTGCCATTCCCACGCGCCGACGCCGGCGAGCCGGCTGCAGCGCTCCAGGAAACGGGCGTTCTGTGCCAGGGCCTGCTGCACGACGGCGGCGGGCGAGGTGTCGGTCATCGGGCATGCTCCAGGGCGGGGACGGCAAGCTTGATGCCGACCTCCCGCCGCCCCTGTAGGACAAGGCCTTGTCTGCCCTTTGTTACAGCGTTGGCGCCAACCGTGGGGGGTGCCATCGCGTTCAATGCGCACCCGCGGCTGCCGCCGCCAAGGAGCCCGAATGATCCGCATCCCCCCTTCCCTGACCCGCTGGCTGGCCCCGGCCCTGCTGAGCCTGCCCGCACTGTCCGCGCAAGCGGGCGACGTCGGCGTGTCCATCGGCTTCAGCCAGCCCGGCGTCTACGGCCGCGTGGACATCGGCCGCTACCCGCAGCCCGTGCTGGTGGCGCCGCAGCCGGTGTACGTCGGCCGGCCCGTCTACCGCGAGCCCGTCTACCTGTGGGTACCGCCGGCCCACCGCCACGACTGGCGACGCCATTGCGGCCACTACGGCGCCTGCGGCGCGCCGGTCTACTTCGTGCAGGACGGCTGGTACCGCCAGCACGTCGTCGTGCGGCGCGACGACGGCTGGCACCGCGAGGAGCGGCACCGGCACCACCATCATCACCACCACCACGACCGCGGCCACGGTCATCGCGACTGAGCGGCGATCGGGCGCAAAACCCCGCGTCGGCCACGCAGTTCCGCCCATCACGCCGGCGCCCGGCGGCCTACAGTCAGGCTGACCCTGACCGTTGTGCCGCCTGAGCGCGGCTGGCCCGGATGCCTGACGCCGTTTCCTTCCCTCCGCCCCCGCTGGCCCCTCCACCGGCGCCGTCCTGGCGCTCGGCCTGTGCCTGGCCCCTGATGATGGCGTTGGCCGCCTGCGGCGGCGGCGGCAGTGGCTCGCATGCCACCGACACCCCCACCACGCCCCCGCCGCCGGTGGCCACGCCCAGCCCGCTGCCCATGCCGACACCGGCACCGACGCCCACGCCGTCGCCGGCCCCCGCACCAGCACCCTCGCCCACGCCAGCACCGTCACCCGCGCCGTCTCCGGCACCGTCACCTGCTCCCTCACCTTCGCCCGCGCCGTCGCCAGCGCCCTCACCGTCACCCGCACCGTCCCCGACCCCCACGCCCGCGCCATCACCCACGCCCACCCCCGCCCCCAGCCCGACACCCACGCCGCCCCCGCCGCCGCCGCCACCATCGCCGCTGTCGGGCACCGTCGCCGCCGGCCTGGCGCTGACCGGCGGCAAGGTGACCGTGCTGGACGAGACCGGCAAGGTCATCGCCAGCGGCAAGGACGTGACGGCGGCCACGGGCGCGTACGGCCCCATCACGCTGACCGGCGCCGGCCCGTTCCGCGTGCAGGCCTGCGGCACGGCCGGCGACCGCGCGATGTGCCTGTGGGGTGCCACGCCCAGCGGCGGCACTTTGAACCTGACCCCGCTGACCAGCGCCGTCACCGTGCTGGCCAGCGGCCAGCCGCCCGAGGCGCTGATGACCGGCGCCGTGCAGGGGCTCACCGCCGCGGCGCTCGCCACGGCGCAGACGCAGGTACGCACCGTCATCGCATCGGCACTGGCCGACGCCGGCCTGGCCACCGACTTCGACCTGCTGGCCGGCACGCTGACGCCCGGCACCCACACCGGCTACGACCGCGTGCTGGACGCCGTCGACGTGGGCTGGGGCATGGACGCCAAGGCCTACGTGACGCTGAGTTCCGCGCTCGGCAGCGGCTGGGCCTATCTGGAGCCCGGCACCACCAGCGGCAGCCTGGCCACCGACGCGTCGGCCGCCAAGGTGGACCATGCCGGCATCGACACGCTGTTCCGCGCGCTGGGTGCGGCCATGCCGTTTGCTGCCAAATGCCCCAGCACCACCGACGGCATCAAGCCGCTGCTGGACCCGGCCGCCCGCGCCAGCGCGGACCTCGTGACGAGCTTCAGCGGCGACAAGGCCGTGCAGGTGCTGTGCGGCCACATGCTGGGTTCGCTGGTGGGTGACACCGAGTCGCTGGAAGGCGCCACGCTGCTGCCGGCCGTGCCGACACGCTGCGACTTCACCGGCACCGACCCGGTCTGCCGCGTGAAACTCATCTTCAAGACCGCCGCGCCCAAGGCCAACGCACCGGCCGGCACGACGCCCAAGGACGTGCTGCGCCAGGTCGGCGTCGACCAGACCATCGTGAAGCGCTCGTCCGGCTGGCTGCTGCTGGGCAACCGGCTGGAGGTGCAGGCCAGCGCGACGGCGCGGCTGGTGATGAAGCGCCGCGTCGACCAGACCGCCGCCGACAGCTACAGCCGTTTCCTGGACATCCGCGTCCCGGCCTACCCCGGCCTGCGCTGCGCCCGCGCGACGCAGCAGGACACGGGGGGCAGCGACGTGACGCTGGCGCTGTTCAAGCCGGTGGCGAACGCGACCTACCTGAGCCTGTGGAGTGTCAGCGCCAGCGACGCCACGCCCAGCCTGGACCCGGCCAGCGGCGCGACGCGTGGCGTGGACGTCGTCGCGCTGCCAGTGCCCGCCGGCGCGGCCGGCGACACGACGGCGCGCAACTTCGTGCGCGCCGGCCGCGTGATGAAGATCGCGCTGTTCAGCGACACCGCCTGCAGCACGCCGCTGGCGGGCGCCGACGGCGGTGCGGTCAGCATCGACGTGGCGGGGCAGCTGCCCATCACCGTGTCCCACATGAGCGGCCAGCCCTGGCCGGCGCTGGCCGCCGCGACCGGCACCGCGCTGACCTCGCTGAAGGGCGCGGCGAACGCCAAGCTCAGCTTCACGGCGGACTGGACCCAGCCGCGCGGCGACGCGGCCGTCAACCGCGTGCAGCTGTGCTCGCTGGACGCCAACTGCGGCAACGTGCTGGCCACGCTGGACCTGGCGCCCACCACGGCCAAGGCGGTACTGAGCCCGACGCTGGGCGCGCTGGCGCTGTCGGCCGCCGACTACAAGCTGCTGCGCCTGACGGCGCGCACGGCCGGTGGGCTGGTGCTGCAGCTGGATGCGGCGTCGTGCACGGCGCAGGTGGCCGGGCAGCCCTGTTAGCCCCTCGTCCGGCCTTGCCCCGCTGAGCGTGGGCAGGACCGGCCTGGGACCGCGGTCAGCGCGCGATTCGGATCAGCTTGCCGCTGTCGGTCAGCAGCAGCAACGCGCCGTCGGGTGCGGGCCTCACGGCGCGGATACGCTCACCCAGGTCCTCGAACAGCTTCTCGCGGCTGGCGACGGTGTCGCCCGACAGCGTCAGCCGCCACAGCGCCTGGCCGGCCAGCGCGCCGACGAACAGGTTGCCCTGCCACTCCGGGAACATCGCGCCGCCATAGAACGCGATGCCGGACGGCGCGATGGAGGTCGGCACCCACCAGGTCAGCGGCTCGACGAAGCGCGGTGCGTGCACGCCGCCGCCGATGGCGCAGGCGGTGCCCACCGGGTCGCCGTAGTTGCAGCCGTAGCTGACCGTGGGCCAGCCATGGTTGCCACCGGCGCGGGCGATGTTGATCTCGTCGCCGCCCTGCGCGCCATGCTCGCTGACCCACAGCTCGCCCGTCGTCGGGTGCAGCGCCGCACCCTGCGGGTTGCGGTGGCCCATGCTCCACAGCCCGGGCCGGGCGCCGGCGCCGAAGGACGGGTTGTCGGCCGGCATGCTGCCGTCGCGGTTCACGCGCACCACCTTGCCCAGCGTCTGGGCGACGTCCTGCGCCGGGCTGCCCAGCTGGCGCTCACCCAGCGTGATGAACAGCGTCTTGTCGCGCGCGAACACCAGCCGCGAGCCGTAGTGCGCGCCGCCGGCCACCTTGGGCGCCTGGCGGAAGATGACCGTCAGCCCCTGCAGCGCATTGCCCACCAGCTGCGCCCGCGCGACCGCGGTGCCGGCCTTGCCCGCCTCGGCGCCGCTGCCGGGCTCGGCATAGCTGAGGAAGACGTGACCGGTGGTGGCGAAGTCGGGGTCCAGCGCCACGTCCAGCAGCCCGCCCTGACCGGCGCTGTCCACGGCCGGGGCGCCGGTGACGGGCTGGCTGGTCGCCAGGTCCGCCGCCACGCGCACGAGGCCGGCGGTGCGCTGCGTGACCAGCCAGCTGCCATCAGGCAACTGGGCCAGCCCCCACGGGTTGGTGAGCCGCACCGGCTGCGCGGTGGCCCGGGCGGGGCCGGTGGGCGCGGACGCGGGCGACGACGCCGGGGCCGCCACCGGCGGAGCGCTGCCGCCGCCACCGCCGCAGGCCGACAGCAACGCCAGGCAGCACAGCGCGGCGCGGCGCAGAAGAGGCGTGGGGTTCATGCGGGGCTCCTGTGGCGAAGGATGCGGGCCAGTGTGGCGCGCAACGGCCGTGCGGGATATCACGCAGCCCCGCTCCGCCAGCGCCGGCTTGTTGCCGTTGGTAAGCGGCGGCTCGCGCCGGCAACCTGGCGTTACGGCCGTTGCGCCGGGGCGGCCATCATGCGCGGCCGCCGTACTTGCCGCCATTCCATGCGCCTGCCCCTCACTGCCATCGCCCGCCCCCGCCGGGCCGCTCCCGCCAGCGCGTGGGTCATTTCGATCGCCGCGCTGCTGGCTGGCTGCGGCGGTGGCGGGGGTGGCAGCAGCCCCACCAGTGCGCCCAGCGGCGGCATCGCGACGCCACCCGCCGCGGCCACCCCGGCCGCGCCACCGATGACGCAGCGCGACGCCGTGCGGCTGGCCTCGCAGGCCAGCTTCGGCGCCACCGAGGCCATGGTGACGCAGATGCGCACGCAGAGCGCCGCCGCCTGGGTGAAGGCCCAGCAACAGCTGCCGGCCACGTCGCGCTACACGCTGGGCGGCACGAGCGCGGTGCACATCGACACCACCGGCGTGGGCTTTTGCGATCAACCGGCCAACCAGGGCGACAACTGCTGGCGCGACGCCTTCTCCAGCATGCCGCTGCTGTGGGACTTCTACCGCAACGCCGTCGCCCAGCCCGATCAGCTGCGCCAACGCGTGGCCTTTGCGCTGCAGCAGATCGTCGTCGTCAGCAACCTGGAGGTGGACGGCACCTACGGCCTGCGCCGCTACCAGAACGCACTGCTGGACAACGCCTTCGGCAACTACCGCGACGTGCTGCGCCACGTGGCGCTGAGCCCGGTGATGGGCGACTACCTGAACGGCGTCAACAACGACAAGGCCGCACCCAACGAGAACTTCGCGCGCGAGCTGCTGCAGCTGTTCTCGCTGGGCACCTGCCTGCTGGAGGCCGACGGCAGCCTCAAGGGCGGCAAGTGCCAGCCCACGTACGACAACGCGATGGTGCGCAACTACGCCTATGCGCTGACCGGCTGGACCTACCCCGCCGGCGGCAAGTCCAAGTGGACCTGCCAGCCCAAGGGCGCCAACTGCCAGTTCTACGACGGCGAGATGGCACCCCTGCCAACCCTGCACGACACCGCCGAGCGCCCGCTGCTGGCCGGCGGCAAGAAGGCCGCCGGCAGCACGCCCGCGCAGGCGCTGGACGCCGTGCTCGACAGCCTGCTGGCCCATCCCAACGCGGCGCCCTTCATCGGCCGCCAGCTCATCCAGGCCCTGGTGCGCTCCAACCCGTCGGCCGGCTACGTGACACGCGTGGGCGCGGCGTTCCAGAGCGGCAAGTTCAGCCAGGACGGCGTGAGCTTCGGCGCCGGCAAGCCCGGTGACCTGGCGGCCACGGTGGCCGCCGTGCTGCTGGACGCCGAGGCCCGCGGCGACGCGGCGCCCGGCAGCGCCGGCGGCCGGCTGCGCGAGCCCGTGCTGATGATGACCGGCGTGCTGCGCGCGCTGAATGGCAAGACCGACGGCGACGCGCTGGGCTGGTGGTGGGGCGAGACGCTGCGCCAGCATGTGTTCCGCTCGCCGTCGGTCTTCAACTTCTACCCGCCGGACTACCCGGTGCCCGGCACGCAGCTGACCGGCGGCGCCTTCGGCATCCACAACGCCAACACGTCGCTGGAGCGGCTGAACTACCTGACCTATCTGCTGAACTGGGGCGGCTCGCAGCCCGTGGCCAACGTGCCCGGTGCCACCGGCACGCAAGTCACGCTGGACGCGTTCGACGCCGACGCGGCCGACGCCGCCAAGCTGGTCGACCGCCTGGCGCTGCTGGCCCACGGCGAGCCGCTGCCCGGCGCCGCGCGCGCCAAGGTGGTGGAAGCCGTGTCCTGGTGGACCGACAAGACCGACGCCAAGACCTGGCAACGCAATCGCGTCAGGACCGCCGCCTACCTCGTGTTCGCGGCACCGCAGTACCAGATCGTCCGCTAATGACTGTGCGCCCCTCGCCCAACCTTGCCCTGCTGAACGCAGGCAAGCCTGGTCGGTCCCCCGAGGGGACGGCGATGCCTGCCGGATCGACCGGCAAGCACATCGCCCGCCGGCCCGGCTTGGGGCGGCCCGGCGCTCGGCCCGCAAATTCACGACGCGCAACCGCGTGAGAGATTTTCGATGACGCACCACCATCACTCGCACTCCCCCAGCCGCCGCCGCCTGCTTGCCGGCGCGCTGGGCCTGGGCACGCTGGGCGCGCTCGCGCCGCTGCGCCCGGCCCGCGCGGCCGACTTCAAGGCGCTGGTCTGCATCTTCCTGTACGGCGGCAACGACGGCATGAACACCGTCGTGCCGATGGACACGACGCGCTACGCCGACTACGCCCGCGTGCGTGCCGGCCTGGCGCTGCCGCAGGGCAGCCTGGGGCGGCTGGGCACCAGCGACTACGGCCTGCACCCCAGCCTGGCCGCGCTGAACCCGCTGTTCGCCGCCGGCCGCATGGCCGTGCAGTTCAACGTCGGCCCGCTGATGGCGCCGCTGACCAAGGCCCAGTACCGCGCCGACGCCGGCAAGTCGCTGGTGACGCCGCCCAGCCTGTTCTCGCACAGCGACCAGCAGGTGCTGTGGGAGTCCGGCAGCACCGATGCGCAGAGCCGCACCGGCTGGGGCGGCCGCAGCGCGGCCACGCTGGGGCTGGCGCAGCCGGTCATCAGCGTCGGCGGCAACGGCCGCTTCGGCCTGTCGGAGCTGGCCGCGCCGCTGGTGCTGCCCGGCCCGGGCGACGGCTTCGGCGCCGCCGGCCTGGCCGCGTCGGACCTGACCTGGAAGCCCAACGCGCTGAAGCTGGACGCGCTGAAGGCCGTGTCCGCCGAGACCGACACCGACCTGGCAGGCGCGTTCGAGAAACAGCAGCGCGACGCGATGGCGCTGTCGGAGCAGCTGGGCCCGCTGGTCAAGCGCAAGCCGGGCGAGGCCGGCAGCAACGCCGCCATCGACGCCGCGTTCGCGCCGCTGATCGCCAACGGCAACGTGACGACGGGCCTGGCCAAGCAGCTCTACCAGGCCGCCAAGCTGCTGGACGTGCGCGCCACGCTGGGCGGCAGCCGGCAGATCTACTTCGCGCAGCTGGGCGGCTTCGACACGCACGGCGGCCAGATCGGCAGCGACGCCGTCTCCGGCCACCACGCCGGGCTGCTCAAGCAGCTGGGCGACGCACTGGCCTGCTTCCAGGCCGCGCTGACGGCGCTGGGGCTGGCCGATTCGGTCACCACGTTCACGCAGAGCGACTTCGGCCGCACCTTCAAGCCCAACAACAGCAGCGGCACCGACCACGCCTGGGGCAACCACCACCTCGTGATGGGCGGCGCGGTCAAGGGCGGCTTCTACGGCAGCTACCCGACGCTGGCGCTGGGCGGGCCGGACGACGTCGGCGTGGACAGCTGGGAGCAGCACGGCCGCTGGATCCCCACCTCCTCGGTGGACCAGTACGCCGCCACGCTGCTGGGCTGGATGGGCGCCAGCGCCACGCAGCTGGACACCATCCTGCCCAACCTGCCCAACTTCGGCAGCCGGCGCAGCCTGGGCTTTCTTTAAGCCGCCGGCGTGGCCGCCACGCGCTCGGCGACGAAGGCCGCGTAGGTGCGCAGCGGCCGGCCCAGCCGCTGTTCCAGCGTCTGCACGGCGCCGTCGGCGGCGAGCTGGCCGATCTGCTGGATGCGGCTCATCATCAGCCGCAGGTCGTAGGCCATCCAGCCCGGCGCGTTCTGCGCCAGTTGCGCCTCGAAGGCCTGCACGTCGTCGCCGGCGTAGTGGATGTCGCGGCCCAGCGCCTGACTCCACACCGCCGCCGCCCGCGGGCCGTTGATGACTTCCGGGCCGACGACTTCCAGCGTCAGCCGCGGCAGCGGCGCCGGCGCGCGGTCGCGGCGCAGCAGCTCGGCCACGGCGACATCGGCGATGTCGCGCGCATCCACCATCGCGCAGCCCACCGCGCCGATGGGCATGGGGAACACGCCGTAGCCCTCGACGACAGGCTGGATCTGCACGTCGTTCTGCATGAAGTAGGCCGGCCGCAGGATGGTGGCCGGCAGGTCCAGCGACTCGATCATGCGTTCCACCGTGTACTTGCCGGCGAAGTGCGGCACGTCGGTGTAGAGGTCCGCGTTGATGACCGACAGGTAGACGATGCGCTGGATGCCCAGCTCGCGGGCGACGTTCAAGGCCTGCAGCGACTGGGTCACCTCGTCGGCGGCCAGCGCATTCAGCAGGAACAGCGTGCGCACGCCGGCCATGGCGCGGCGCATGGAGGCCACGTCCGTGAGGTCGGCGACGGCGCCCTTGACGCCTGCGGGCAGCGACAGCGTGCCGGTCTTGCGGACCAGCGCGGTGACGTCCGCGCCCTGGTGGGCCAGGCCCTGTACGACGAGGGAACCGATGGTGCCGGTGGCGCCGATGACGAGGATGCTCATGGGAAAACTCCGTGATTCAGAAGTGTTGGGGGGAAGCACGGAACGAAAGATAGGCCGTTGCATCCGATAAACACAGACACCAAAATCAAGACAAACTGTCTTGAATTCAAAACACATGGACCTGAACGCGCTGGCCGACTTCAACCTCGTCGCCACCCACGGCGGCTTCGGGCGGGCCAGCCGCGCCAGCCGGCGCTCCAAGGCAACGCTGTCCCGGCGCGTGGCCGAGCTGGAGGAGCAGCTGGGCGTGCGCCTCATCGAGCGCAGCGCCAAGGGGCTGGAGCTGACCGAGGCCGGCCAGCTGCTGCTGAGCCGCACCGAAGGCCCGCTGCACGAGGTGGCCGACGCCCTCACCGCCGCCCGCGAGGGCACGGGCCGGGTCAGCGGGCGGCTGCGCATCGCCACGCCGGTGCTGTTCGCGCAGCTGGCGATGGGGCGGCTGACGGCCGAGTTCCGGCGCCTCTACCCCGAGGTCACGGTCGACGTGGTGGCCGAAGACCGCGTCGTGAACCTCGTCGACGAGCAGTTCGACGTGGCGATCCGCCCCAACCCGCGGCCGGACACGGCCCTCGTCGGCCGGCGCTTCGCGACCGACCGCCTCGTCGTCGTGGCGGCGCCGTCCATCGCCGTGCCGCCGCCCGGAGCCGAGCCGGTGCGCGTGGAGGCCGTCGTCAACGCCTTCCGCGACGGTGACACCTGGGCACTGGAGGGCAGCGGGCTCGTGCTGGCGCCGGTGCCGGTGCTGCGGCTGTCATCGATGCTGATGCTGCGCGACGCCGCGCTGGCCGGCGCGGGCGTCACGCTGCTGCCGCGGTCCATCGTCGGGCCGCAACTGGCCAGCGGCGCGCTCGCGGCCTGGGGCGCCGTGGGCCCGGACGTGGCGCTGTGGGTGCTGCACACCTCGCGCCGCCTGGCCAGCCCCAAGGTCAAGGCCTTCGTGGACTTCATGGCCTCGCGCTACCCCGACGGCGAGCTGGTGCTGGCCGGCTAGCGCTTGGGCAGCGGGTAGCTCGCCAGGCTGGCGTAGCCCTTCTTCGACAGCGCCTGCACGCCGAAGACGACGTTGTCCTTGGACACCGGCAGCGTCACGCGCGTGGCCTTGCCGACGTCGCGGGCCTGCTGCCACGTGGCCGAATCGGTGTCGCGCCAGACGACACGGTAGCCGGCCACCTCGGGGTCGTCGCTGGCCTGCCATTCCAGCGTCGAGTCGTTGGTCAGCCCGCTGGCGTCCAGCCGCACGCCTTTCGGCGGCGCCGGCGCCCAGGCCAGCGTCGCGAAACCGGCCAGGTTCGCACGCGTCACGTTGGCCACGTAGGCGAAGTCGACGAACTCGGGCAGGTCGCCGTAGACGACGCCGTTCTCCGTCCTGGGGTTCTGGTGCTGGTGGGCGAAGTTCTCGAACGGCTCGCTGAAGCGCACCGCCGCATAGCCGCGCTCCAGGAAGGGCAGGTGGTCACCGCCGCGCAGGTAGCGGTCGCGGCGCTGGATCAGCTGCACCGTGAAGCCGGGCATCGCGCCTTCCGCGGCCGCCTTCAGGTGGCGGCCCAGCTGGTGGGTCGGCAGGTCCTCGTGGGCGCCGGCCTGCAGCAGCGGCAGCAGCTCGGCCTGCATCGCCGTGAAGGCCTTCTGGTCCGCGGCGGACGCGGGCCGGTTAGCCTGCGCCTGCATCAGCAGCCGCACCAGCGGGTCCAGCCCGTCGGCGAACAGCCGCATGCGCTTGGGGTCGCGCTGGCCGGCGTCGCCGCGCGAGCTGCCGACGATGTCGTTGGTGGCCATGGCCTCCACGTTCAGCCCCTCGGCGCGCGCATCGCGGGCCCACTGCGCGGCGCCCAGCAGGCCCTGCTCCTCGCCCGGAACGGCCATGAAGACCAGCGTCGCGTCGAACTGGCGTGTCGCCATCACGCAGGCCAGCTCCATGATGACCGCGGTGCCCGACGCGTCGTCGTTGGCGCCGGGCGCCTCGCCCAGCGCGTCCATCACGTCGCTGTTGCGCGAGTCGTAGTGGCCGCTGACGACCAGCAGCCGCCCCTTGCTGGCGCCGCGGCCGGGCAGCGTGGCGACCACGTTGACCAGCTCCGTCGCCTGCGGCACACGGTTGCCGGCGGGCTCGATGAAGCTCTGCTCCTCCACCTTCAGCCGGCTGCCCGGCGCCTTCGCGCAGGCCTGCAGCTCGGCGGTGATCCAGCGCCGCGCGGCGCCGATGCCGCGGGTGTCGGACGCGATGTCCGACAGCGTGTGCCGCGTGCCGAAGCCCACCAGCTTGCGGATGCGCGCCTCGATGCGCGCGGGGCTGACCTCGGCCAGCATGGCGGTCAGGTCGTCGGCCGGGGCGGGCTGGGCCTGGGCCGAAGCGGCCAGCAGGGCGAACAGGAGGGCGCTGAGTCGGGCTTGCATCGGCGCGATTCTGCGCTTGCCGCGCGATGCGGCATCCCCTACGCTGGCCGCTCCACACGAGGAGAGTCCGATGGCGCTGGATTCACGAGTGAGCGCGATCCGCACGGTCGCGCTGGTGGGCCCCGCGGCCGCCGGCAAGACGTTGCTGCTGGACGCGCTGCTGGCGCATGCCGGCGCCATCCCGCAGGCCGGCAGCATCGAGCGCGGCAGCACGGTGAGCGACCACGACCCGCTGGAAAAGCGCCTGGGCCATTCGCTGCAGTCCAGCCTCGCGCACTTCACGCACGGCGGCATCCGCGTGCACGCCATCGACACGCCCGGCGCGCCGGACTTCGTCGGCCAGGCGCTGCCCGCGCTGGAGGCGGCGGACACGGCGCTGGTCGTCATCAACGCACAGAACGGCATCGAGCTGATGGCCCAGCGCCTGCTGACCGCGGCCGGCGAGCGCGGCCTGGCGCGGCTCATCGTCGTCAACAAGATCGACGCCTCCGACGTCGACCTGCCCGCGCTGCTGGCGCAGATCCGCGAGGTGTTCGGCAAGGAGTGCCTGCCGCTGAACCTGCCGGCCGATGGCGGCCGGCGCGTGGCGGACTGCTTCTTTGCGGCGTCCGGGGACGCCGATTTTTCGTCGGTGGCCGACGCGCACCGCGCGCTGGTGGAGCAGGTCGTCGAGGTCGATGCCGACTTCGTCGACCGCTACCTGACCGATGGCGACGTCGACCCGAAGGAGCTGCACGCGCCGCTGGAGCAGGCACTGCGCGAGGGCCACCTGATCCCGGTCTGCTTCTGCTCCGCGAAGAGCGGCGCTGGCGTCGGCGAGCTGCTGGCGGCGATTCGTACGCTGATGCCCAACCCGGCCGAGGGCAACCCGCCACCGTTCCTGGAGGGCAAAGGCCCCGAGCCCGTGCCGTACCCCGCCACGCCCGACCCGGCCGCCCACGTGCTGGCCCATGTCTTCAAGATCGTGGCCGACCCCTACCTCGGCAAGATGGGCGTGCTGCGCGTGCACCAGGGCCGCGTCGCCAAGGGCGGCCAGCTGTACGTGGGCCATGCCCGCAAGCCCATCCGCGTGGCCCACCTGTTCATGCTGCAGGGCGCGAAGCACGTCGACATCGACGAGGCGCTGCCGGGCGACCTGTGCGCCATCGCCAAGGTGGACGACCTCGCCTTCGACGCCGTGCTGCACGACGCGCAGGAGGACGAGCACATCTTCCTGAAAGCGCTGGACTTCCCGACGCCCGTGCACGGCCTGGCCATCGCGCCCGCGCGCCGCGGCGACGAGCAGAAGCTGTGGGAGGTGCTGGCCCGGCTGGTGGACGAGGACCCCTGTCTGCGCATCGAGCAGGCGGGCGAAACCCACCAGACACTGGTCTACGGCCTCGGCGAGCTGCACCTGCGCCTGCTGCTGGAGCGCGTGCGCGAGCTCTACAAGGGCGAGGTCGTCACCGAGCCGCCGCGAATCGCCTACCGCGAAACCATCTCGGCGCCCGCCGAGGGCCACTACCGCCACAAGAAGCAGAGCGGCGGCGCGGGGCAGTTCGGCGAGGTCTACCTGCGCATAGAGCCGCTGGCGCGCGGCGCGGGCTTCGAGTTCGTCGACGCGGTCAAGGGCGGCACCATCCCGGGCCAGTTCATGCCGGCCGTCGAGAAGGGCGTGCGCTCGGGCCTGGCCAGCGGCGTCATCGCCGGCTATCCGCTCGTCGACCTGCGCGTCGTCGTCTACGACGGCAAGCACCACTCGGTGGACAGCAAGGAGATCGCCTTCGTCACCGCCGGCCGCCGCGCACTGATCGAGGCCGTGCGGGCCGCGCAGCCCCTGGTGCTGGAGCCCATCGTGCAGGTCGAGATCACGGCGCCGGAGCACGGCATCGGCGACATCACCGGCGACCTCGCCTCGCGCCGCGGCCAGGTCAACGGCACCCGCGCCGCCGTGCCCGGCAGCCTCATCGTGCAGGGCCTGGCGCCGCTGGCCGAACTGGCCAGCTACCAGACGCGGCTGAACGCGATGACGGCCGGCCAGGGGCGCTACACGCTGCTGCTGTCGCACTACGAGCCCGTGCCGCCCCATACCCAGACGGCACTGACGGCCGCGTACAAGGGCACGGACGAGCCGGACTGATGCCCTGCCGGCCCCGGGGGCTTGGTGAACGGTCATTTATCATCGCGCCCCATGCCCAGCGCCCCCCGCGACGTCGCGCAGATCCGATTGGACAACGCGATGCGGCTGTTCGAAGAGTTCGTCAGCGCCACCGTCAAACACCCCGATGCCGCCACCCTGCGTGGCCTGGAGCGGCGCTTTGCCGAAAAGCTGCAGATCCAGCCCAGCTACTGGAGCCAGATCAAGGGCCGCTCGCGCCAGATCGGCGAGCGGCTGGCGCGGCAGTTCGAGCAGCTGTGCCACAAGACGCCGGGCTGGATGGACATCGAGCATGGCGCCGCACCCGCCCCGGCGCCGCTCACGTCGATGGCCGCGGCCATGGGCCACGTCGCCCCGCCGCCGCCCGAACCGTCGCCCAGCCTGCCCCAGGACGATGACGAGCGCTTCATCGTCGGCCTGGTGCTGACCTACTACCGCCGGCACCCGCAGCGCGCCCGCACACGCCTGCTGGACCTGCTGGGCGAGGTGCTGACGCCCGAGCCCGCCGCCCCACCGCCGCCCCGCCCTGCGGCCAAGGCAGCCCCCAGCCCGCAGGCCGAACTGGACGAGTGGCGCAGGCTGCAGTCCGGCATCGCACCGCTCAAGCCCAAGAAACGCTGATCGTCAGACGCATCCGTCATTGGACGGACGCGCTCCCGCACGTTAGGGGTGCAGGATAAAAACCGCTTGCGCAAGAGCAACGTTTGTTTATCATTTGCGCAAGTTGTGACGCGGTCGCCCCCAAACGTCACGGCGAGCACCCCTCCCCCACACTGACCGTCCGGCCCGCTTGCCTCGAGCAGCAAGCCCCGGGCACCCGCCTCTTCAGCGCAAACGCAGGCCCTGCCGGGTCGAGCCGCTGCATTGCCCGCCGCGCCCCGCGCGGCCTCAACCGGAGCACCCCATGCCCCAATTCACCTCCCCGCGCCCCATGAAGCTGACCTTGCGCAAACCGCGCAATCCGCTCGTCGCGCCGGCCCTCAAACGCCAGGCCGGCCGCCACCAGAGCGCCACCGACGCCCATGCGCTGCGCCAGCAGGCCCGCCTCGAACTGCGACGACTGCTGCGCGACCGCTTCCCCGACGACAGCCCCTGACTCAACCGCACCGCCCGCCCCTCGATCCATGTGATGAGGGCCGCCGGCAGGTGCCAAGGAGACCCTCATGAGATTGATCGAACTGCGCGGCCCCGACGCCGCCGACACCCACGACGCCTGGGCCCGCCGCTGGGTCCGCATCAAGCGCGCAGCGCGCGCGATCCGGCTGGTGTTCTCGCCCGCCTACCGCAAGCGCCGCCGCGCCCGCAGCCAACTGGAGTTCTATGCCGAGGCCGGCGCGCCCGAGGGGGCGCTGTACGTCGACGGCCAGCTGACTGCGCAGCTGGACGGCGTGCGCAGGCTGTGAACTGAGGCCGAAAACCGGGTCGCATGAGACGAGCATGCGACCCGTCCTCGTCCTAGCATCCGCACACCATGCCCGCCCCGCTGCGCCTGACCCGCCCGCTGCCCAGCCTCGATGCCTGGGTGGAGGCCTTTGCGAATGCCGAGATCCCTGTGCTGGCCGAGACGGCCGAAGCGCTGGAGCTGATGCGCGCCACCGAGGATGACGTGGACGCTCACGGCCTGGCCGAGATGATCTCGACCGACCCGTTGATGTCGCTGAAGGTCATCGCTCACGCCAGCGAGTTGAAGCGCGGCCGGCTGATGGCCGACACCGAGACCGTGACCGCGGCGCTGGTGCTGATGGGCATCACGCCGTTCTTCCGCGCCTTCGGGCCGCAGCCGACGATGGAGGCCGCGCTGGCCGACCATGAGGACGCGCTGATGGGCCTGTCGCGCGTGATGCAGCGCGCCGAGCGGGCGTCACGCTTCGCGCTGGGCTTCGCGGCGCACCGCGCCGACCCGGACGCCGCTGTCATCCACAGCGCAGCGCTGCTGCACGACTTCGCGGAGATGCTGCTGTGGCTGCACGCGCCCGCCCTGGCGCTGCAGATCGCCGCGCTGCAGGACGCGGACCATTCGCTGCGCAGCGCGGCCGCGCAGCGCCAGGTGCTGGGCATCGAGCTGGCCGACCTGGAGCAGGCCTTGATGCAGCGCTGGCACCTGCCGGACCTGCTGATGCGCATCACCAACGACAAGCATGCGCGCGACCCACAGGTGCGCTGCGTGCATCTGGCCGTGCGCCTGGCGCGGCACACGGCCCGGGGCTGGGACGATGCGGGCGTGCCGGACGACCTGCACGACATCGCCGAGTTGCTGAACCTCAGCGAAACCCACGCCCTGAAGCTACTTCACGAGTTCGACTGACGGCGGCGGTACAGCGCCACGAGGCCCAGGCCGCCGAGCAGCAGCGCGGCGCTGGCAGGCTCCGGCACCGGCGCGGCCGTGAAGTTGGCGTTGTTGGGCGCGAAGTCGGAAATGGCGGACACGCCGGCGAAGGTCGTGTTGCGGGGCCACAGGTTGAAGGTGTAGTCCAGCTTGTTCGCGAAGCCGGTGCTGGGCAGCAGCGCGCCGCTGACGGTGGCGGTGATGTTCTTGCCGCTGATGATGACCGAGCCCGCCGGCAGCGCGCCGGCACCGGCCACGATGCCCGTGCCGTTGGGGTTGAGCAGGATGACGCGGTCGAAGCGAACGCCATTCAGGCCCAGGTTGTTGGCAAAGCCGGCGACGCCGGCGCCGCGGTTCACGCCCCAGACATACAGGCCCGTGGCGGTGCTGCCGACGTTGCCGTCCATCGTGGCCTTCAGCGTGAAGGTGTCGGCGACGGCGTCGTAGAGCACGGTGGCGGCAACAACGTCCAGGTCGGCGCTGGCGGCGGCGCTGCCAGCGAAGGTGGCGAGGAAATCGCCCTTGGGATCGGTGACGCCGTCCAGCGCGTGGCTGGCCAGCGGCAGGCCCAGCAGGGCCAGGGCGGCGGTATGAGCGAGAAGACGCATGCGGAACTCCTGAGGTGGATGGGCTGACATGGCCGGTGAGCCGCAGGCTGCGGCGCCGACCATGGGCCATGAGTTCCCGCGGCCCCAGCGCCGGTTCAAGCGCCGGCGCCTCACCCCCCTAGACTGGTACCGCCGTGGTGTTCTTCAACCGCTCCAGCACGAAGCTGGTCTTGCAGTCCTGCACGCTGGGGTGCATGAGCAGCGTGTCGCTGATGAAGCGGGCGTAGTGCTGCATGTCCTGCACCAGCACGCGCAGCAGGTAGTCCATCTCGCCGGTCAGCGCGGCGCACTCCACCACTTCGGGCCAGGTCTGCACCGCGGCGCGGAACAGGTCGCGCGGGTTGCGCAGCGGGTTGTCGGTCTGCTTTTCCAGCCGCACATTGATGTAGGCCGTCAGGCCCAGGCCGACCGTCTCCGGCGGCACCAACGCCACGTAGCGGGCGATGACGCCGGCCTCCTCCAGCCGCCGCACGCGGCGCAGCACGGCGGAGGACGACAGCCCGGCCTCGGCGGCCAGCGCGTCGTAGGTGACGCGGCCGTCCTGCTGCAGCGCACGCAGCAGGCGGCGGTCGATGGCATCAAGCTCAATAGCGGCTTCCATGCTTGATATTTTGCAGTTTTCCTGCGCCACAAGCAGATTCTGCGCCGCAGATTGCATGAAACCTGCGCGAACCGCGCCGCAGAATTTCGGGTTTCATCGCCTCGCTGCTGGAGACCTTCATGGCCAAGTTCACCCCCTGGGACAACCCGATGGGCACCGACGGGTTCGAGTTCATCGAGTTCGCCGCCCCCGATCCGGCCGCCCTCGGCCAGCTCTTCCAGACGATGGGCTTCACAGCCGTGGCCCGGCACCGCCACAAGAACGTGACGCTGTACCGCCAGGGCGGCGTCAACTTCATCATCAACGCCGAGACCGACTCGTTCGCCCAGCGCTTCGCGCGCCTGCACGGTCCGTCGATCTGCGCGATCGCCTTCCGCGTCGACAACGCGGCCCACGCCTACCAGCGCGCGCTGGAACTGGGCGCCTGGGGCTTTGACAACAAGGCCGGCCCGATGGAGCTGAACATCCCGGCCATCAAGGGCATCGGCGACTCGCTGATCTACTTCGTGGACCGCTGGCAGGGCAAGGGCGGCGCCAAGCCGGGCGCCATCGGCAACATCAGCATCTACGACGTCGACTTCGTGCCGCTGCTGGACGCCGCCGGTCAGCCGGTGGACCCGAACCCGGTCGGCCACGGCCTGACCGAGATCGACCACCTGACGCACAACGTCTTCCGCGGCCGCATGAAGGAGTGGTCGGAGTTCTACGAGCGCTTCTTCAACTTCCGCGAGGTGCGCTACTTCGACATCGAGGGCAAGCTCACGGGTCTGAAGAGCAAGGCCATGACCAGCCCCTGCGGCAAGATCCGCATCCCCATCAACGAGAGCTCCGACGACAAGAGCCAGATCGCCGAGTACCTGGACCTGTACCACGGCGAAGGCATCCAGCACGTGGCGCTGGGCACCACCGACATCTACAAGTCGGTCGAGGGCATGAAGGGCACGGGCGTCGCGTTCCAGGACACCATCGACACCTACTTCGACCTGATCGACAAGCGCCTGCCGCAGCACGGCGAGAACGTGGCCGAGCTGAAGCGCCTGCGCATCCTCATCGACGGCGCCACGCACCTGGGCGCCGACAACGAGCTGCTGCTGCAGATCTTCACGAAGGAAGTGATCGGCCCGATCTTCTTCGAGCTCATCCAGCGCAAGGGCAACGAGGGCTTCGGCGAGGGCAACTTCAAGGCGCTGTTCGAGAGCATCGAGCTGGATCAGATCCGCCGCGGCGTGCTCAAGGAAGAAGTCAGCGCGTCCTGAACAAGCTGCCAGGCCTCGTCCGAATGGACGAGGCCCATGTGGCCCACGCCGTCCAGCCGGCGCGCCCGCGCGCCGGGCAGCATGGCGCGCTCGGCGGGGTTGACGATCTGGTCGCACGGCGTCCATAAGCAGTCGACATCCGGCATCCCGGGCAGCTGCGCCAGCCAGGCGCTGCCCTGGCGCATCTGCGCCGCGTTGACGCCCAGCCCCAGCGCCGCCATGCGCGTGCCCTGGTGCGGCGAGCCCAGCGTGATGACGCGCGGCGCCTCCGCGTGCCCCGCGCCGTGCCGGCGCCACCAGGCCCGCAGCGCCAGGCCGCCCATGCTGTGCGCGCACAGCAGCGGCATGCGGCCCGTCAAGGCCTTGAGCCTCTGCACGCCAGCCTCGATGTCGTCCGCATAGGCGTCGATGCTGCCGAACGCCGGCTCCAGCGTCGGCGCGACGAAGGCCACGCCCTGCGCGCGCAGCCGCCGCATCCACCCGTTCCAGCGCGCACGGTTGCACGAGAAGCCATGCACCAGCAGCACGCCCTGCGTGGCGCCGGCGGGCAGGTGGTCGGGCTCGGCCCACTCCCGCCACGGCTGGCGCCAGGAGAACGCCAGCTCGCTGGCGACGACCTCGCCGACCCAGGCACGCAAGAGTTGACCCCACGCCGGCGCCGGCCGGTTGACCCAGCGCAGCTGCACGAACGCGAACGCCAGCACCGCGGCATGCAGGCCCAGCGTCGCCGCGCCCCACGCCCACCCGAATCGCCACCCCACCCCCAGCGCCGCGGCCAGCCGCAGCAACACCCAGATCCTCTGCAAGCGCCCATTCATCGAGCCAGTCTAAGCGGGCAAAATGAGGCGGCCTCATGGATGACCTCAGTGCCGAATCACTGCTGAAGGAGCTGCGCGCCGTTGACGCCGAGCGCGCACGGCGTGCCGCCGACCCCGGGCTCGACGCACGCGTGCAGGCCGTCAAGACCTACCAGCAGCGCCGCTTCGCGCATACCTATGCCGACCTGCTCGGCACGCCACGCTACGAGGCCGCCACGCGCTTCTTCCTGCAAGAGCTGTACGGCCCGGACGATTACCGCCAGCGCGACGCGCAGTTCGCCCGCGTCATCCCGACGCTGACGCGGCTGTTCCCCGACGAGGTGGTGGACACCGTGGCCCGGCTCGCGCGGCTGCATGCGTTGTCGGAACGGCTGGACACGCGCATGGCCGAGCACCTGATGTCGCCCCACGTCACGGCCGAGGAATACGCCATCGCCTGGCGCGCCTGCGGCGACCCCGGCGCGCGCCAGCAACAGATCGAGCTGACGATGGCCGTCGGCCAGTCGCTGGACAGGCTGACCCGCAAGCCGCTGCTGCGCCAGTCGCTGCGGCTGATGCGCGGCCCCGCGCAGATGGCGGGCCTGGGCGCACTGCAGAACTTCCTCGAAAGCGGCTTCGACACCTTCCGCGCGATGCGGGGCGCGGGCGAATTCCTGTCCACTGTGCGACAGCGCGAAGACACATTGGCACGCGGCCTCTTTCAAGCCGATACGTCCGTCCTAGGGCAACTCCCCTAGCTTGATGTAACTGGCAGTCCCACCATCAGCGGCTTCACGCAAAGCACGCAGAGCATGCGAAGGGGCCTCGAATGACCGCCGTTCTTGCCGACGTCACCCAGGTGACATCCCGCGACAAGCCCTGGCTGGCGAGCTACCCGCCGGGCGTGCCGTCGCAGGTCGACACGGGCGCCTACCGCTCGCTGGTGGAGCTGCTCAACGAGGCCTTCCGCCAGCACGCGCGCCGCGACGCGGCCGTCTGCATGGGCCAGCGCATGAGCTTCGCCGAGATGGACCGGCTGTCGGTGCAGCTGGGCGCGTGGCTGCAGGCGCAGGGCCTCAAGCAGGGTGACCGCGTCGCCATCATGATGCCCAACGTGCTGCAGTACGGCGTGGCCATTGCGGGCATCCTGCGCGCGGGCTTCGTCGTCGTGAACGTGAACCCGCTGTACACGCCGCGCGAGCTGGAGCACCAGCTCAAGGACTCCGGCGCGCGCGCCATCATCGTGCTGGAGAACTTCGCGCACACGCTGGCCGAGGTCATCAATGCCACCGACGTGCACCACGTCGTGCTGGCGTCGATGGGCGACCTGCTGAGCTGGTGGAAGGGCCCGCTGATCAACTTCGCCGTGCGTCATCTGAAGAAGATGGTGCCGGAGTTCCGCCTGCCCGTCGGTGATGGCCGCACCGTCGTGCGCTTCAACGAGGCGCTCAACCACGGCGACCGCCTGCACCTGAAGAAGCCCGAGCTGGGGCCTGATGACGTCGCCTTCCTGCAGTACACCGGCGGCACCACCGGGGTGTCCAAGGGCGCCACGCTGCTGCACCGGAACATCGTCGCCAACATCCTGCAGGTGGAGGCCTGGTTCCAGCCCATGCTGTCCACGGTGCCCGGCTACGACAACGGCGACGTGCAGTTCACCAACGTCTGCGCACTGCCGCTGTATCACATCTACGCGCTGACGGCCTGCTTCATGCTCGGCGCGCGCATGGGCCACCTGAACATCCTGGTGCCCAACCCGCGCGACATCCCCGGCTTCATCGAGACGCTGCGCGGCCACAAGGTTCACATCTTCCCGGCCGTCAACACGCTTTTCAACGCGCTGGCCAACGAGCCTGCGTTCGCGCGGCTGGACTTCTCCGAGCTGACCATCTCCAACGGCGGCGGCATGGCCGTGCAGCAGGCCACGGCCGAGAAGTGGCTCAAGGTCACCGGCTGCCCGGTCGTCGAGGGCTACGGCCTGTCCGAAACGTCCCCGGCCGCCACGATCAACCCGCTGGACCAGCGCGCCTTCAACGGCAGCATCGGCCTGCCCATCTCGGGCACCGAGATCACCATCCGCGACGACGACGGGCAAGACCTGCCCCTGGGCGAGCGCGGCGAGATCTGCATCCGCGGCCCGCAGGTCATGGCTGGCTACTGGCGCCGCCCGGACGAGACCGCCAACGTCATGTACGACGACGGCTTCTTCAAGAGCGGCGACATCGGCATCATGGACGAGCGCGGCTATGTGCGCATCGTCGACCGCAAGAAGGACATGATCCTCGTCAGCGGCTTCAACGTGTACCCGACCGAGATCGAGCAGGTCGTCAACATGCACCCCGGCGTGCTGGAGTGCGCCGCCGTCGGCGTGCCGGACGCCAAGTCCGGCGAGGCGGTCAAGCTGTTCGTCGTCAAGAGCGACCCGGCGCTGGCCGAGGAAGACCTGGCCAGCTACTGCGCCCAGCAGATGACGGCCTACAAGCGGCCCAGGTTCATCGAGTTCCGCGACGAGCTGCCCAAGAGCAACGTCGGCAAGATCCTGCGCCGCGAGCTGCGCACGCCGGGCGCCTGACGCCGCCCGGGCCGCGCACCGTCAGAACGGGTTGTTCTTGGCGCGCGACAGCGCCAGGTTGCCGATCTGCTGCTGTGCAGCCGGCCCCAGCAGCGTGTCGCCGGCCCACAGCCAGCTGCGGTCCGAGGCGTCGGGCTTCAGCGTCTCGATCGTGCAGTCCTGCGGCGCCACGTCGGTGCGGCAGGCGGCCTCCGTCACGTTCGTGAAGCCGCCCAGAGACGGGAACCGCACGAAGCGCTGGATGGTCTCGTCCACCAGCACCAGGCCCACCAGCCGGCCATCGTTCAGCAGGTTCAGCCGCATGGCCGTGTTGAACGCAGTGCTCAGCTCGTCCAGGAACAGGGCGCGGTCGATGTCGGTCTGCTGCTCGCGCTCCTTCAGGCCGAAGGGCGTCTGACCCACTTCGAAGATGGTGGCCACCAGCACGCGGCCGTTGGCGTTGGCGATGCGGTTGGCCTGCTCGGCCAGCAGCTTGCCGCGGGCCTTGGCTTCGCCCAGCAGCGACTCGCGGCTGACCGCCGGGAACTGCTTGTACAGCTCCACGATGTCGTTCACGCCCACCATGATGGCCACCAGGTCCTTGGGGCCGAAGCGGTCGTTGGAGAGATGCTGGTCGATCTTGTCGCGCACGTCCGCCACCTTGTTGCCGGCGGCGGCGTACATGACGCCCTGCGGCAGCGCGACGAAGCTGGTGTTGCACTGCTGGTAGACGAAGCCGAACCCGGCGGCCAGTTGCTGCGTCCAGACCGCGTTAAGCGAGCACTCGACCTGCTTGGTGTCCGTGTTCAGCGCGTTGATGCCGTACTTCTTGCCGCTCTGCAGGATGGTGCCGCTCTCGTCGCCGAAGGCAATGATGCGTGTCGGCACGAAAGGGTCGATCTGCGAGGTGCCCCCGCCGCCGCAGCCGGCGATCAGCGCCGCAGCCGCCACCGCGGCCAGGGTCAGGCCGCGCTTCAATTTCTGGGAGACAACTCGGTGCATGACGATGAACTCAGGGACAAAACTCAATCGGTGAAGGCGGCGGCGGCCCGGCTGAGCCGGTCACGGACGCCATCCCAGGCCGGCTCGCGCGGGGGCGCTTCGACCCAGATCTCCCGGGCGCCGGCCGCGTCCAGCGCCCGCAGCACCGCAAACAACTCGTGCGCCGCGGCCGCCGGGTCGGACGGCTGGGCTCGCCAGAGCCAGGCCGGCAACTGGGCGCGTGAATATACCGCCACCCCTTCCAGGCTCCCGCTGGCGGTCGCGGCCGCCAGACGTAAAGAAAGACTCGCGGCGTCCAGCAGCCGCACGCGGGCGGCAGGCGCGTAGTGGGCGGCCAGCGTGCCCGAGGCCTTGGGCGCGGCGGCATCGGGCTCGGCCAGCAGCTGGCCCAGCGCGGCCTCGATGCGGGCGCGGCTCAGCAGGCCGGGGCGCAGCAGCGCCGGCCGCTCACGGCTGCAGTCGACGATGCTGGACTCGATGCCCACCTCGCAGGCGCCGCCGTCCAGCACCATCAGCGCGGGGCCGAATTCCTCGACGACATGGGCCGCCAGCGTCGGGCTGACGCGGCCGAAGCGGTTGGCGCTGGGCGCCGCCACGCCCAGCACGCCCAGCTCGCGGGCCGCAGCCAGCACGGCACGGGCCACCGGGTGGGCCGGCGAGCGCAGCGCCACCGTGGCCTGCCGGCCGGCTGCAGCCTCGGCCATGCCGGGCGCGCGCGGCACGATGACCGTCAGCGGCCCGGGCCAAAACGCATCCATCAGCCGGCGGGCGGTGTCGGGCAGGCGGCCGGCAAACGGCTCGGCGCCGGCGGCGTCCAGCACGTGGACGATGAGCGGGTGATCGCTGGGCCGCCCCTTGGCGGCGAAGATCTTGGCCACGGCCTCGTCGCGGTCGGCCCGCGCGGCCAGGCCGTAGACCGTCTCGGTCGGCAGGCCCAGCAGCTCGCCATCGGCCAGGCGGCGCGCGGCGGCCTCGACGGCGGCGGGGTCGGTGCCGGGCTGCAGCATCAGAAGTCGGTCGGCAGGCCGAGGATGAGGGCGGCCTCCAGCGCAATCAGGTGCGCCGCCTCGGCCGTCGCGGCCGTGATGTTCAGGTGGCCCATCTTGCGGCCATGGCGCGCCTCGGCCTTGCCGTACAGGTGCAGGTGGGTGCCCGGCAAGGCCAGCACGCGGTCCCAGGCGGGCGGCGTCGGGCCGCCCTCGTCGCTGAACCACAGGTCTCCCAGCAGGTTCAGCATGACGGACGCCGAGTGCTGGCGCGGCTCGGGCAGCGGCAGGCCGGCCAGCGCGCGCACCTGCAGCTCGAACTGCGACACGCTGGCGCCGTTCATCGTCCAGTGGCCGGAGTTGTGCGGGCGCGGCGCCATCTCGTTGACGACCAGGCGGCCGTCTTCCAGCCAGAAGAACTCGATGCACAGCACGCCGACATAGCCCAGCGCCTCGGCCACCTGGCGGGCGGCGGCCACGGCCTGCCGCTGCACGTCGGCCGGCACGGCGGGCGCCGGCACCTCGGTGACGGCCAGGATGCCGCCGCGGTGCAGGTTCTGCTGCACCGGGTAGTTCACCAGTTGGCCATCGGCGCCGCGCGCCACCAGCACGCTGAGCTCGGCCTTCAGGGGCAGCAACTGCTCCAGCACGCAGGGCACGCGCTTCAGATCACTCCAGGCGGCGGCCAGCTCGGCGGCCGTGCTCACGCGCACCTGGCCCTTGCCGTCGTAGCCCATGCGGCTGGTCTTGAGGATGCCGGGCAGCAGCGCGGGGTCTACAGCCGCAAGCTCGATGTCGTTGGTGATGACGGCATGCGGCGCGCACGGCACCCCCGCCGCCTCGAAGTGCGCCTTCTCGACCGCGCGGTCCTGGCACACGGCCACGCAGGCTGCGGCCGGCGCCACCGTGCGCATGCCGGCCAGCGTCTCCAGCGCCAGCGCGGGCACGTTCTCGAACTCGGTGGTGATGGCGTCGCAGTCGCGCGCCAGCTGGGCCAGGCCGAGGTGATCGAGGTAGTCGGCCTGGATGTGCTTCTCCGCCACCGCGCCGGCGGGGCTGATGGCATCCGGGTCCAGCACGATGCAGCGGTAGCCCAGCGCCTGGGCGGCGTGCACGAACATGCGGCCCAACTGGCCGCCACCCAGGACGCCCAGCGTCGCGGTGCCGGGGAGCAGCGGGGTCATCAGCGGAGTTCCTCGGTCATGGCCTGCGCCGCCGCGGTCTGCTTCGCGCGGAAGGCATTGAGCTTGGCCAGCAGCGCTGCGTCGCCCGTCGCCAGCATGGCCACGGCGAACAGCGCCGCATTGGCCGCGCCGGCCGTGCCGATGGCGAAGGTGGCGACCGGGATGCCCTTGGGCATCTGCACGATGGAGTGCAGCGAGTCCACGCCCTGCAGGTGGCGGCTGGCCACCGGCACGCCCAGCACCGGCACCGTCGTCTTGGCGGCCAGCATGCCCGGCAGGTGGGCCGCGCCGCCGGCGCCGGCGATGATGGCGCGCAAGCCCCGGCCGCCGGCGGCCTCGGCGTAGGCAAACATCTCGTCGGGCATGCGGTGGGCCGACACGACCCGCGCCTCGAAGCCGACACCGAACTCGGTCAGAATCTCGGCCGCCAGCTTCATCGTTTCCCAGTCGCTGCTGGAGCCCATGACGATGCCGATGACGGCGTCAGGGTTCGTGGGGGCTGAGATGGACAAGACGCACTCCGAGGGCCAGAAAAGCCTTGAATTGTAGAAGCCGGGGCCTCAACTCCCTCCGACCATGATCGACATCACCCTCCAGAACTTCGAAGCCGAACTCATCGTCGCCTCACAGCAGCGCCCGGTGCTGCTGGACATCTGGGCGCCGTGGTGCGGCCCGTGCCGCACGCTGGGCCCCATCCTGGAGAAGCTGGAGACGGCCTACGCCGGCCGCTTCACGCTGGCCAAGCTGAACAGCGACGAGGTGCCCGAGATCGCCACGCAGCTGAGCCAGATGTTCGGCGTGCGCTCCATCCCGTTCTGCGTGATGTTCGCCGGCGGCCAGCCGGTGGACGGCTTCGTCGGCGCCATCCCCGAGGCACAGATCCGCGAGTTCCTCGACAAGCACGTGCCCGCCGGCGAGGAGCTGGAGGCCGAAGCCGACGTGGCCGAGGCGCAAGCCCTGCTGGCCGACGGCGACCTGGAAAGCGCGCTGACCAAGCTGGCCCACGCGGTGCAGACCGATCCGGCCAACGACGCCGCCCGCTTCGACTACGTGAAGGCGCTGCTGGAGCTGGGCCTGCTGGAAGACGCCCGCGCCGCATTCGCGCCGGTGGCGGCCAAGGCGGCCGACACGCTGGTGCCGTCGCCCCGGCTGGCTGCGCTGGCCACGTGGCTGACGGCCTTCGAGGCCAGCGCCGGCGCCGCCCCGGCCGCACTGCAAGCCGCCATCACGGCCAACAAGCGCGACTTCGACGCCCGCTTCACGCTGGCGCAGACCCACCTGGCCGGCCAGCGCTTCACCGAGGCCATGGACGAGCTGCTGGAAATCATCATGCGCGACAAGGCCTGGAATGGCGAGGCGGCGCGCAAGGCCTACGTGGCCATCCTGGAGCTGCTGACGAAGCCGGCCCCGAAGGCTGCGGCCGAAGCCAAGAGCGGCACGCTGGAGCTGGCTGGCAAGGCCGCCGTCGTGCAGAGCGACCCGCTGATCGACAGCTACCGCCGCAAGCTGTCGATGGCGTTGTTCTAAACCCGCGCGGACCGCGCCGGGCCGCCCCAAGCCGGCCCGCGCTCAGCGCGGCAGCACGGGGCGAGGGGCTTCAAGGAACGCCACCGTTGTTGGCACGCAGCTCACGCAGCTTCACGCACTCGGCATCGTTGCGGAACTGCGGTTTCTCGCACTGCCGGTCGATGCACCAGGCGCGCGCCAGCAGCACGCGGCCACCACAGGCTTCGGCGGCCGTGCGTGGCTCCGGCGCGGCGGCGGTGGACGCCGGCACGGCCTGCACCGGCGTGGCCACCGCGGACGCTGCCGGCTCCGGCGCCGCAAAGACCGGGCTGCGCGGCACGGGGCGGAAATCGCCCGCCTTCTCGGTGATGATGGGTTTGAGCGCAGCCGGCAAAGGGGCCGACGCCGCCGCAGCGCCGCCGAGGGATACGGTGGCCACGCGCGTCACCGGCAGTGGCGCGGCGGCGGACGCCGCGTCCGCCACACCGGCCACGCTGTCCGGCATGGACGCGGCGAGCCCGGGTTGCACGGTGCTGGCCGGCGCGGACGCGGCCGAAGCGGCGGCATCCACCACCGGCGGCGCCTGCCGGGCCATGTTGCCGCGCAACTGCACGACGAACAGCCCCAGCAGCAACAGGGCCGCCACGCCGGCACCCGCCAGCAGCAGGGGCCGACGGCCGCGGGCCGGGGCCGCTGGCGGCACCACGGTGGCCTGCAACAGGTCTTCGGGCAGCGCCTGCACGGTGTCGGCGAATTCAATATCGAGCTTGCCGGCCGGCTGGGCGGGTGCGGGCCGCGGCGGAGCCGGGCGCGGCGCAGCGGCCTGCGGTGGCGGCACTGGCGCGCGGCCGTCCAGCACCTCGCGCCAGGCGGCGGCGCTCTGCGGCCGCTGGTGCGGCGGCACGCGCAGCGCCCAGTCCAGCGCGGCGAGGAAGCCGCTCGAATACCCCTCGATGGCCAGCGGCGCCAGCTCGTCGCCCATCGCGCGGGCGGTGCACGGCGGCGGCGGGTGGCCGGTCAGCAACTCGTGCATGACGGCGGCCAGCGCGTAGAAATCGGTCCACGGCCCCTGCTTCAGGCTGGTGGCCTCCGCGTACTGCTCGATGGGCGCGAAGCTGGGCTTGAGGATGGCGGTGAAGACCTGCGTGCGGTCGCCGATGGCCTGCCGCGCGGCGCCGAAGTCCAGCAGGATGGGCGGGCCACCGTCGGCCGGCAGGAAGATGTTGTCGGGCGCCACGTCGCGATGCCAGACCTGCTGGGCATGCAGCGTCTCCAGGCCGCTGAGCACCGCGTCGAACACGCGCCGCACCCAGGCCTCGGGCGGCGGCGTGGGCAGTGCCTTGCGCTGCTCGCGCAGGTTCTGGCCCACCAGCCGCGGCATGGCCATGTAGGCAGTGCCGTTGGCTTCCCAGAAGCGGTAGACCTTGAGCAGCGACGGGTGGTCGAAGCGGGCCAGCAGCCGCGCTTCGTTGACGAAGCTGCGCCGGCCCAGCTCGAAGGTCTCGCGCATGGAGATGGAACGCACGGAGACCTGCGAGCGGCCGTCACGCTGCGCGAACTGGCTGGGCATGTACTCCTTGATCGCGATCTCGCGCTCCAGCGCATGGTCGCGCGCCAGATAGACGATGCCGAAGCCGCCCACGCCGAGGGTGCCCAGCACCTCCAGCTCGCCGAAGCGGGTGCCGGGCGGCAGGGCGTTGATGGCGTCGTCGGCGGAAACGGTCATGGCGCGCGAGGGTAACGCAGCCGCTGGGGCGCAACAGCCCGAAAACCCGGGCAAGCGCGGCACTTCGCCGCGTTCAGCGCGGCGGCGTCCCCAGCCCGGCGGATGCGAGGCGGTCGGCCCACAGGCGGCGCTGGGCGGCATCGTCGGCCCAGGCAGCCTGGGCGGCGTCGCCGTGGCGGGCCGCCAGCGCGTCGTCGCGCAGCCGCGCGTACACCTGCGCCAGCCGGGCGTGCAGCGCGGCGCGTTCGTCGAGGTCGCAATGGCGCGGGTCTTCGGCCTGCACTTCCAGCGCGGCCTGGTCGGCCAGCGCGCGGGCGCGCAGTGCCTCGCCGGTGTTGGCCCAGCACCAGGCCAGGTCGGCCAGCAGGCTGCCGCCCACGCGCGCCAGGCCGGTGGCAACGGCCTCGGGCAGGTGAGCCTCCAGCAGCACGGCGGCGGCGGCGAAGTCGCCCTGCACGGTGAGCAGCTGCGCGCGCAGCAGCGGCGTGAGGTCGGCGCGGGCGGAGCCGCCCACGGCGTCGTCGAAGTGGCCGATGGAGTCCACGCCCAGCAGCACGGCCGGCGCCTCGCCGGGCTCGCCGGCCAGTGCGGCATGGCGGATGCGCACGGCGCGCATTTGCATCTGGTTGTAAAACAGCGCCGCGAGGCCGGCATCGTCGCCGTCGGCGCTGGCCGCGCGGCGGCCGAAGGCGTACCAGGCAGATGCGGTGGCCTCATCGCTGGCCAGGTCCCAGGCCATGCCCAGCGCCGACGCGACGCGGCAGGCGGCGGCATGGTCGGGCGCCGCCAGCGCGGCGGTCGCGTGAGTGACGAGGCGATCGATGTCGCGGTCGACAAACGCCATCTGGGCCAGCCAGGCGTCGGCCAGCACCTGCAGGCTCTTCAGCCCGGCAGCCGAAGCCATGACCTGGGCGCGGCGCACGCGCTCGCGGGCCCCGCCGCCAAAGGCCGTGAAGTACGCCGCCAGCCCCTCCGCGAGGTGCAGCCATGCGGCCAGCTCGATGCGCGGCTGTGCCAGCGCGCGGGCCTGCAGCCGGTTCAGCTCCTCGCGGGCCTCGGCCTCGCGGCCATGGCGCAGCCACAGGATGGCGCGCTGGGCCTGCAGCACCGCGCAGCGCGCCGGCATCGCGGCGACGGCGGCGATCTCGCCGTCCAGCCGCTGGGCCAGCCGGCTGCGCAGCTTGACCGGCCCCGCTGCGCTCATTGACGCACCCTTCGGCCTGCGGCCTGTCCCGCCGAGCGGGAGCGAGCTTGCTTGGGGCGGCCCGGCGCTGCGCTCATGCCGTCAGCCGCTGCAGCGCTTCTTCGTACTTCTCGACGGTCTTGGCGATGACGCTGGCCGGCAGCGCCGGCGCGGGCGCCACCTTGCCCCAGGGCTGGCCGTCCACCGTGGCCTGCTCCAGCCAGTCGCGCACGAACTGCTTGTCGTAGCTGGGCGGGTTGCTGCCGGGCGCGTAGCTCTCGACGGGCCAGTAGCGCGAAGAATCGGGCGTCAGCACCTCGTCCATCAGCGTGAGCGTGCCGTCGGCGTCCAGGCCGAACTCGAACTTGGTGTCGGCAATGATGATGCCCTTGGTCAGCGCGAAGTCGGCGGCGCGCTGGTAGAGCTGGATGGAGATGTCGCGCACGCGTGTGGCCAGCTCGGTGCCGATGATGGTCGCGGCCTGCTCGAACGAGATGTTCTCGTCGTGGTCGCCCATCTCGGCCTTGGTGGCGGGCGTGAAGATGGGCGCGGGGAGCTTGTCGGCGTTGCGCAGGCCGGCGGGCAGCGCGACGCCGCAGACACTCTGCGTCTTCTGGTATTCGGCCCAGCCGCTGCCGGCGAGGTAGCCACGCACGACGGCCTCGATGGGCAGCGGCTTCAGCCGCTTGACCAGCATCGCGCGGTCGCGGATCTGCTCGCGCTCGGCGCCGGTGACGACGGACAGCGGGTCCTCGCCGGTCAGGTGGTGGGGGACGATGCCGTCGAGCTTGTCGAACCAGAACAGCGCCATCTTCGTCAGCAGCGCGCCCTTGCCGGGAATGGGTTCGCCCATGATGACGTCGAAGGCCGACAGGCGGTCGCTGGCGACCATCAGGATGCGGTCCTCGCCGACGGCGTAGTTCTCCCGCACCTTGCCGCGGCCGAGCAGGGGGAGGGACGTGAGGCTGGATTCGTAGAGGGCTTGAGGCATGGCGGCGATTTTAGGTGCCGCCCCGCCGACCGCGGTTGCGGCCCTCAGCGCGGCGCGACGGCGTCGAAGCCGGCGTAGCGGGCGATGAAGCGTGCCCGCCCTTCGCGGGCGAAGGCGTCGGCGTCCCAGTCGCCCGGCAGCAGCCGCGGCGAGAACGCGTCGCGGAAGCGGTAGACCTGGGCCGGCAGCGTGCGGCCATCGGCCAGCGCGACGACGACGTCGACACGCTCGTACTCCTCGCCCTCGAACACATCCAGCCGCGCCCAGGCGGCCTCCGTGACGTCGCGGTACAGCACGCCGGGCACTGTGGCGCCGGCGGCCGGGCGCAGGCCGGGGTAGTCCTGGCCGCGCACCGGGTGGCGGCGGTGACCGGCCAGCGAGGCGGGCTCGCCGGCGACCTCATGGCCGCAGACGCGGCCCATGATGTCGGCCCACATCAGCGAGCCGTAGGTGAAGCAGTGACGGGCAGTCACTGCGCCCCTCACTGGACTTTTTGCGCCAGCTCGCCGCGCGCGTAGGCGGCGGCGATGTCGACCAACGTGCGGCCCTTGATCTTGGCGGCCTGGCCTTCGCAGCCGAATTCCATGTAGCGCTGCTTGGCGATGGCCTTGGCCGCCTCGCGGGCGGGCTTGAGCCATTCGCGGGCGTCGAACTTGTCGGGGTTCTCGGCCATGAACTTGCGCACCGCGCCGGTCATCGCGAGGCGGATGTCGGTGTCGATGTTGATCTTGCGCACGCCGTGCTTGATGGCTTCCTGGATCTCCTCGACCGGCACGCCGAAGGTCTCCTTCATCTTGCCGCCGTACTGGTTGATGATGGCCAGCAGCTCCTGCGGCACGCTGGACGAGCCGTGCATGACGAGGTGGGTGTTGGGGATGCGCGCGTGGATTTCCTTCACGCGGCCGATGGCCAGGATGTCGCCCGTGGGCTTGCGGCTGAACTTGTAGGCGCCGTGGCTGGTGCCGATGGCGATGGCCAGCGCGTCCAGCTGCGTGGCCTTCACGAAGGTGGCGGCCTCCTCGGGGTCGGTCAGCATCTGGGAGTGGTCGAGCTTGCCGACGGCGCCGATGCCGTCTTCCTCGCCGGCATCGCCGGTCTCGAGGTTGCCCAGGCAGCCCAGCTCACCCTCGACGGTCACGCCGACCGCGTGCGCCATCTCGACGACCTTGCGGGTCACTTCCATGTTGTATTCGAAGGACGACGGCGTCTTGCCGTCTTCCATCAGCGAGCCGTCCATCATCACGGAGCCGAAGCCCAGATCGATGGCGCCGGCGCAGACCTTGGGGCTGGTGCCGTGGTCCTGGTGCATGACCAGCGGGATGTGCGGGTACATCTCGGCCGCGGCCTGGATGAGGTGCTTGATGAAGGGCTCGCCCGCGTACTTGCGGGCGCCGGCGGAGGCTTGCAGGATGACCGGCGCACCGACTTCGTCGGCCGCCGACATCACGGCCTGCACCTGCTCCAGGTTGTTGACGTTGAAGGCTGGGATGCCGTAGCCGTTTTCAGCGGCGTGGTCCAGCAACTGGCGCATGGAGACGAGAGGCATGGGAATTCCCCGGGGGAGTTGAGAAATCTGGGCCGACTGCGGCACCCACCGTAGTTGGTAACCGCGCCGTAACTGGTTGGGGATTCTATGGAGGCGCGGGCATGCCCCACCCCCACGGATAGGAGTAGTCAGCACAATGCGCGAATGACAAGACTGGTGTTCGACCACCTGACCAACTGGATCACCGCCGCCGCCGGCGAACACGCGCTGGACCTGGCGGCCCACATCGAGGAGCGCACCGGCGCCAGCCACCGCGCCGCGATGGCCGCGCTGAAGCGCCTGGTGGACGCCGGCTGGCTGACGCGCTCGGGCAGCCGCCGCCGCCCGGTGTACGGCCCCGGCGCACTGCGCCAGGTGGCGCGCTCCTACACGCTGCACGGCCTGCAGGAGGACCTGCCCTGGCAGCGCGACTTCGCGCCGCACTTCGCACTGCCGAAACACGTCGAACGCATGGTGCAGCACGGCTTCACGGAGCTGGTCAACAACGCGGCCGATCATTCCGGCGGCAGCAGCGTCACCGTGTCGCTGCGGCAGACGCCCACGCATGTGCAGCTGCTGGTCAGCGACGACGGCGTGGGCGTGTTCGACAAGATCTGCACCGCCTTCCAGCTGGAGGACCCGCAGCACGCGATGCTGGAGCTCAGCAAGGGGCGCCTGACCAGCGCGCCCGACGCGCACACCGGCCGGGGCCTGTTCTTCAGCAGCCAGCTGGCCGACGTGTTCGACATCCACGCCAACAACACGGCTTACCAGCGCCGCGCCTGGGAAAGCGCCGGCTGGAAAAAGGGCCGCGCGCTGCCGCGCCAGGGCAGCAGCATCTACATGGCCATCGCGCTGAACACGACGCGCACGCTGGACGGCGTGATGAACGCGTGGAGCCTCGGCGGCGACGGCATCGAGTTCGACCAGACCCGCGTGCAGCTGCGCCTGCTGACGACCGAGGGCCAGGCGCTGGATTCGCGCGCAGCGGCCCGCCGCGTGGGCTCACGGCTGACGACGTTCAAGCGCGCCGAGATCGACTTTGACGGCGTGACCGACGTGGGGCACGGCTTCACGGACGAGCTGTTCCGCGTGTTCGCCAAGGCGAATCCGCAGGTGGAGCTGGTGGCGGTGAACACGACGCCGCGGATCGAGGCTCTGGTGAAGAGCGCGAGGGCGGGATGAAGCGGGCCGGGCTGCTGGCACTGGCGCTGCTCAGCACACTCGCTCGCGCGCAGGGCACCGGCGGCTGCGACCCGGCGATCGAGGAGGCGCTGCGCTCCTTCGACGCCAAGCCTCCCCTCGAAGGAGCAGTCGTCGCCGCGCATTGCAAACCGTGGCCGCCCTCGGCCGGCAGCGTGGTAGCGGCTGTCATGGCCTTCCGTGTGCAGGAGCCCGACGCGGTCCGGCGCAACTGGGACTTGCCGGGAGTGGTGGCCTTACTGGATGCGCGCACCCACCGGGTGCTGCGGGGCCGCCGGTTCACGGTGGGCGAAGACGCCGCCACCCGGGTAGCCGAGGGCGGCCTGGTGATCGACACCGCCAACTACGTCGTGGCGCCCGGCGTGCGCGCGCTGGGACTGCGCTTTCGCAACGATGCGCGCCCGTCCGGCGCCGCCGACGCTTGGTGGGGTGACGAGCTCATGCTAATGGTGCCCGAAGGCCGCCGGCTGAAGCCGGTTTTCTGCCAGCCGATGCGCGTCAAGCAGGCCCAGGTGGGCGCCATCAGTTACCGGCACTCAGGCGCGATCTGGAGCGACGTCACGATGACCCTGGCCATCGGCCCCCGCGCCGCCGCAGGCTGGAATGATCTGCTCGTCACCGCGACGCTAGCGCTCGATGGCGCGGAGGGCGCCCCCTTCGATCCCACGCCGCAGCGCAGCCAGCTCACGTACCGCCATGACGGCAAGGGCTACCAGTTGCTCGAGCGCCCCACGCCCTCCTGGGCCGAGTACCGCTGCAGCTTCTGGTGAGACCCGTCAGGGCTTCCTGAGCGCTGGCACCGGCGGCACCGCAATGCGCGGCCCGACATAGCCGGTCACGGTGCCGAAGCGCCCACCATCCTCGCGCGCCCAGTCCTCGGCCCAGGTCTGCATCTCCGCCGGCTCGCGGCCGACGAAGTTCCACCACAGCAGGGGCGGCGTGGCCCAGGGCTCGCCGCCCAGCAGCAGCAGTCGCGTGGCCGACGTGCAGCGCAGCTCGACGGACGCGCAGCCCGGTGCGATGTAGAGCAACGTGCCCGGCGCGACGGTCTCGACGGCGTCATGGCCGGCCGGCGCGATCTCGACCTCGCCTTCCAGCAGCATCAGCCCGTGCTCGAAGCCGGGCTGCAGCGCGATGACCGCGTCGGCCGGGCCGTCGGCCGCGAGGTCCACGCCCAGCAGCGGCGTGAAGCTGGGCACCGGCGAGCGCTGGCCGTCCAGTTCGCCGACCAGCAAGGTGCCGTCGAAGCCGCCCACCGCGCAGCGCGGCAGGTCGGGGAAGTGCTGGAAGCTGGGGGCGCGCTCGCGCTCGGCGTCGGGCAGCGCGATCCACAGCTGCGCGAGATGGATGCGGTCGGTCAGCGACTCCTCGCTGTGCGAGATGCCGTGGCCCGCCGTCATCAGGTTCACCTGGCCGGCGCGCAGCACCTGCTCGGAGCCCAGGCTGTCGCGGTGCAGGATCTCGCCCTCGATCATCCAGCTGAACGTGGACAGCCCCGTGTGCGGATGCGGGCCGACGTTCATGCGCCTGACCGTCGTGGCCGGGCCGGCGTGATCGGCAAAGCACCAGGCGCCGATGACGCGGCGGCCCTTGTTGGGCAGCGCACGCTGGATGGGCAGGCCGCCGACGTCGCCGACGTGGCTGGTGATGCGCTCAACGAACACGGCGCTCACGCCGACCTCTTCTGCACGAAGCCGACGAACCCCTCGACGAACTGCTGCAGCTGCGCGCGCACCTTGTCGTCAATGAGCCGGCCGTCGGCATCGAACACCGCGCCGGCCTTGGACACCATCAGCCGCCCGCCCATCCAGAAGTCGTTGCCGAAGGCGCGCAGCACGGACAGCAGCGCGTCCTGCGACTGCACGGTGCCGAAGCCGCCGGGCGTCGCGCCGACGAGTGCGGTGGGCTTGCCGCCGAACAGCTTGCCGCCCTCGCCGCTGGGGCGGGACAGCCAGTCCAGCCCGTTCTTCAGCACGCCGGGGATGGAGTTGTTGTACTCGGGGGTGCCGATCAGCAGCGCGTCGGCGGCGCGGATGGCTTCGCGCAGCTCGGTCACGGCGGGCGGCATGCCCTCGGCCTCGACATCGCCGTCGTACAGCGGGATGCCGTGCAGCATGCGCAGCTCGATGCTGACGCCGGCCGGCGCCATCGACGCGGCGGCGCGCAGCAACGCCGTGTTGTAGGAGGCGCGGCGCAGCGCGCCGCTGAGGGCAATGATCTTCATGGGCAACCGCTCCAGCCGGTGGAGCGGCGATCATGCCAGCGCCCCGCGCACGCCGGGCGCGCGCGGGGCGAGCCGGGTCAGCTGCGCGAGCAGTAGACCGGCGTGGCCGTGGGCACCGTGGGCGTGGTGCCGGTGTAGGCCTCGGTGCGCGTCAGCGTCACGTTGCACTGGGCGTCGACGGTCAGGTCGAACAGCGTCCAGTAGTCGGTCTGCGCGGTCTCGCCGGTAGCCGGCGGCACGAACAGCTCGGTGCGGCCGCCCGGCAGGATGAGTTCCACACGCGCGCCGCTGGCGGCAATGGGGCCGCTGCCGTAGCCGCTGTAGTTGCGCACCGCGTACTTGTAGGTGCCCACCATCAGCTTGGTCAGCGTGACGACCTCGGGGCCGAAGCTGCTGGTGTCGTCCACGTCCAGGTTGGCGAACGGCGCGGCGGCGAGCTGGCCCTTGCTGCTGTAGTAGACGTGGGCACCGCTGGGCGTCCACAGGTGGCTGTCCAGGTCGCGCGGGTTGGCGCCCCAGGTCAGCTTGATGGACACGCCGTTGGCGTTGGCGGCCAGCACCAGGCAGTCGGTCAGCGTCAGCTCGCCGCTGCCGCTGGTCACGCGCACCGTGTTGCTCAGCAGCGGGCTCTTGAACGCGATCAGCGTGGCCAGGCTGTTGGCGCGCACGGCAATGCGGAAGGCGCCGTTGGCGTCGGTCAGCGCACTGCTGGTGCCGCTGTAGTCGATGCCGTCGCTGGTGATGCTGGCGCCGGCCACGCGGGCGCCAGCATCGTTGCTGACGCAGCCGTTGACCCACACCGTCTCGCTGATGCGGTCGGCGTTCCAGGTGCTGAAGTGCGACACCGTGCCCTCGTAGTAGCGGTTGGCGCCCGTGCCCTGCAGCGTGGCGCTGCCCTCCTGCGCCCAGCGGCCGCTGGCCGTGTCGAAGTGGAACAGCGGGATGGTGGCCGGCGGGTTGGCGTCGCGCGTGGCCAGCGGGATGCGGATGGTGGCCGTCTGGCCGGTGCGCAGGTTGGCCGCGGCGCCGGCGGCGTCGGTGATCTGCACGCCCAAGGCACCGTAGCTCTCGATGGACACCGGGTTGCCGCCGCTCATCGCCGTGTAGTCGCCGGGCATGAGGCTGGAGTCCAGCGACGGGTCGATGGCGGTGATGCGGACGGTCGCGTTGCCGGTCAGCACGCTGCCGTCGGCCTTGGCCAGGCTGGCCGCAGCCAGCACGACGCGGGCCGTGCCGGCCGTGTTGGAGACCGTGCCGCCGGTAGCGGCGTCCAGGGTGGCCGACGCGGTGACCGGCACCAGGCGCGCCAGCACGCCGCTGGCGCCGTTGTCACCCACGGCGACGATGCGGGTGCTTTCGCCGTAGCCCGTGCCGGTGAAGTTGACGACCGCGCGCGCCGCCGGCGACACGCCGGCGAGGCTGAACGCGCCCTGCGCGTCGGTGGTGGCCGTGCGGGCGCCCAGCGTGACGGCAATGCCGGGCAGCGCGGCGCCAGTCAGGCCGTCCAGCACGCGGCCGCTGACGGCCACGCGCACGACGACGCTGAGGTTCACGCTGCCGTCGGCGCAGTTGGTGGGCGACGCGGTCTGGCAGATGCGGTAGCCCAGCGTGGACGCGCCGGCCGCGGCGGTCGCGCCGACCTGCAGCTGGCCGTCCGCGCCGAGCGTGACCCCGGCCGGCCAGGTGCCGGTGGTGCTGGCCGTGACGGTGGCGCCGGCGGCGGCGATGCCGTCGAGCTGGTCATTGGCCAGCACGGAGGCGCTCTCGCCGGCCCCCAGCGTGACGGTGTCCGCACCGGCCGTGATCGGCGGCTTGGGCACGGTCAGCGTGACGGCGGCGGCGCTGCAGTTGCTGGGCGAGGCCGCCTCGCAGAGCTGGTAGTTCAGCGTGTAGCTGCCCGGCACCGCGCCGCGGGCCACGGCCACGACGCCGTCGGTGACGCTGACGCCCGCCGGCAGCGTGCCGGTGAAGGCGATGGTCGCGTTGCCACCGGTGCCCACGCGGGCGGCCGCGCCGCCCACGGTGTCGTTGGCCAGCGCCGAGGCGCTCTGGCCGGTGCCCAGCGACATCGTGTCGGCCGTGGCCACCATGGCCGTCGGGCCGCTGCTGTCTCCGCCTCCGCAGGCGCTCAGCAGGGCCAGCACGGCCGCTGCTGCTGCGCCGAGGCAGCGCTTGTTCATCGTCATCGTCGGTACTCCTGTGCAGACACGCGGGGCTTGTGGCCCCGAAAAGCCGCGCATGCTAGGGTTCCCCCGCAGGGGTGCCAGGGGTTGCCGCCCCCCAAAGTCCCTCGTGTCTGGGACGCCTCACCCCGCATCCGGGCCCTGCCATCCCCCAGGTGAACGACATCCATTTGTACAAGGCAGTAACAAACCGTTATTGCGCCGCCGCTAGGATGACTGCATGCATCACTTCACACTGCCCGACATGAGCTGCGGCCACTGCGTTGCGGCCATCACCGAAGCCCTGCAGGCGGTGGACGCCCACGCCCGCATCGCCATCGACCGCGACCGCAAGACCGCAGACGTCGACAGCACCCTGCCGCGCGAGACGCTGGCCGCCGCGCTGACCCAGGCCGGCTACCCGCCGGCGCCCTGAGCGCCACGGCCAGTTGGCGACGGCCGGCCGCAGGCCGACAAGCAGGAGCTCGTCTGCGGCGACGGCATCACGATGCCGCCACCCGGCCTGCGGGCCGCAGCGCTGCTGCGCGAACTCTGCTGCCGCAGGGACGAGAGGGCCACGAAGTGGCCGCCGCGGGCCCGCCCAGTGAGCCCGCAGGATAGGCACTCGTGCCGCTGATGATCGCGCCGCCGCAGGGCAGGCTGCCGGCCGGGGGCTGCGCCCCGGCCCTGGCGTTCACGAGAAGCGGAACGGCAGCTCCCGCTGGCGCTGGCCGGTCAGCCGGGCCACGGCGTTGGCGAGCGCCGGCGCCAGCGGCGGCAGGCCCGGCTCGCCCATGCCCTTGGGCGGGTCCTGGCTGGGCACGATGCTGACGGTCATCACCGCCGGCGCGTCGGTGATGCGCGGCATGGCCATGTCGTAGAAGTTGTTCTGCTCCACGACGCCGTCCTTGAACGTCACGCGGTGCGTCGGCATCGTCGTGCCCAGCGCCATGATGGCGGCGCCCTGCACCTGCGTCTCCACGGCCTTGGGGTTCACGCAGAGGTTGCAGTGCACGCCGGCGTGCACTTCCTGCAGCACCGGCTGGCGGTCCTTGCCCTTCATGCTGGCGACGACGACGTAGGCGACGACCGACTCGAAGCTCTCGTGCACCGCCACGCCCCAGGCATGCCCGGCCTTCAGCTTGCGCTTGCCGTAGCCGCTCTTGTCGACGGCCGCCTGCAGCGCCAGGCGGTGGCGCCCGGCCTTGGCGTTGCCTTCCATCAGCTTGAGCCGGTAGGCCACCGGGTCCTGCTTGGTGGCGAACGCGATCTCGTCGATCAGCGTCTCCATCACGTAGGCTGTGTGCGTGGAGCCGACCGAGCGCCACCACAGCACCGGCACGTTGACGTCCGGGTGGTGCACGCTGAGGTTCATCGGGAACTCGTAGGGTTCGCGCATGCCCTCGGTGGTCGTGCCGTCCACGCCCTTCTGGTAGCCGAAGCCCTCCAGCGGCGAGCCCTTCAGGATGCTCTGGCTGACGATGCGGTGCTGCCAGCCGGCGATGTTGCCCTTGGCGTCGAAGCCGATCTCGGCGCGGTGCACGGTCATGGGCCGGTAGTAGCCGGCCTTGACGTCGTCCTCGCGGCTCCAGATCACCTTCACCGGCATGGGCTTGCCGGCCTGCTGCAGGGCCACCGCGACGGCGGCCGCCTCGCGCGGCCATTCGCTCGCGGGCGTCGCGCGCCGGCCGAAGCCGCCGCCGGCCATCTGCACGTGGATCTGCACCTGCTCGGGCTTGAGGCCCACGGCCTTGGCCAGCGCCATCGCGTCCAGGCCCGGCATCTGCGACGCGAAATAGACGTCGCAGCGGTCGGCCTTCAGGTCCACCGTGCAGGCCAGCGGCTCCATCTGCGCGTGGTTCAGGTAGGGGAAGACGAAGTCGGCCGTGATCTTCTTCGGCGCCTTGCTCCAGGCGCTCACGTCGGCCTGGAACTCGGGCTTGGGCGCCGGCGTGCCAGCGGTCTTGGCCAGCGCCAGGTACTGCTTGGTCAGCGCCGCGGTGTCGGGCTTGCCGACGCGCTCCAAGTCCCAGTCCACCTTCAGCGCGTCGCGGCCCTTCTTGGCGGCCCAGTAGCCGCTGGCGACCACCGCCACGCCCTGGCCGCCGCGGTCCAGCGGCACCGGCAGCACGGCCTTCACGCCCTTGACCTTCAGCGCCTCGGTGGCATCGAGCTTGGCGATCTTGCCGTTGAACACCGGCGGGCGCTGGATGACGGCCACCGCCATGCCGGGCAGCTGCACGTCCATGCCGTAGGCCTGCGTGCCGGTGCTCTTGGCCTGGCTGACGACCAGGCCGGTGGGCTTGCCGATGAGCTTGAACGTCGACGGGTCCTTCAGGGTCACGGTCTCGGGCACCGTGCCCTTCATGGCCGCGTCGAAGAACTCGCCGTAGCCGGCGCTCTTGCCGCCGCCCGAGATGACCCCGTTCTCGGCCTTCAGCGACGACGCCGGCACGCCCCAGCTTTCGGCAGCGGCGGCCACCAGCATGGCCTTGGTGCGTGCGCCCAGCTCGCGGTACTGCTGGTAGCTGTTCTTCACCGAGTTGGAGCCGCCGGTCAGGTGCATGCCGAACAGCGGGTCCACGTAGGCGCCCTTCTGGTCGCCGAAGCCGGTGCGCACCTTGCTCCAGTCGGCCTCCAGCTCCTCGGCGCAGATCATGGCCAGGCCGGTCTCGATGCCCTGGCCCATGTCCATGCGGTTGCACAGGATGGTGGTGGTGCCGTCACGGGCGATGGTGATGAAGGCCAGCGGCTGCTCGGTGGGCTTGGTGCCGGCCTTGGGCGCCTGCGCGGCGGCGATGCCGGGCAGCAGCGCCAGGCCGACGGCGCCACCGACGGTGGTGGTGACGAAGCTGCGGCGCGACAGGCCGCCACGGGCCTGGGTGAGGGTCTGGTCGATGCGACGTGGGTTCAGCATGTCGTTCTCCTCAGGCCAGGGCCGCCGCGGCCGCATGGATGGCGGCGCGGATGCGGGTGTAGGTGCCGCAGCGGCAGATGTTGCCGGCCATGGCTTCGTCGATCTGCGCGTCGGTGGGCTTCTTGTTGGCCTTGAGCAGCGCCGTGGCGCTCATGACCTGGCCGCTCTGGCAGTAGCCGCACTGGGCCACGTCGTGGGCCACCCAGGCGGCCTGCACCGCCTGGCCGACCTTGTCGCCCGCCAGGCCTTCGATGGTGGTGACCGGCGCCTGGACGCTGGAAATGGGGGTCATGCAGGCGCGCACGGGGCTGCCGCCGACGTGCATGGTGCAGGCGCCGCACTGGGCGGCGCCGCAGCCGAACTTGCTGCCGGTGAGCTGCAGCTCCTCGCGCACGGCCCAGAGCAGGGGCATGTCGGGGTCGGCGTCGAGCGAAACGGCGCGGCCGTTCACGTTCAGGTTGATCATGGGGGGGGGCCTTCCGGGTGTGGGAAGCGGGCGACTCTAGCCAGAAGCCGCATCCCAGTACATCACTCGGGCTTTGCGTACTTGGCCAGTGCCTGCAGCAGTGCCGCCAGGCTGAGCGGCTTGGTCAGGTGCGCATCGCAGCCGGCGGCGAGCGACTGCTGCACGTCGGTGTCGAAGGCATTGGCCGTCAGCGCGACGATGGGTGTACGCGGACGGCCCTCGGCGGCCTCGGCAGCGCGCCACTGCCGCGTGGCGGCCAGGCCGTCCAGCACCGGCATCAGCATGTCCATCAGCACGATATCGAAGCGGCTCTCGCGCAGCGCGGCCAGCGCCTGGGCGCCATCGCGCACGCGTGTGATGCGGTGGCCCAGCGGCGCCAGCATGCCCTCGATGACCAGCACGTTGACGTCGTTGTCCTCGGCCAGCAGCAGCGCCAGCGGCCGCGACGGCGCGACGCGCTCGGCGCGCACATCGGCCAGTTCGTCGCGCGGCGGGCGGGCATCGGGCAGGTCCAGCGTCACATCGAAGCAGCTGCCCTCGCCGGGCGTGCTGCGCACCGCGACGTCGCCGCCCATCAGCCGCGCCAGGCTGCGCGTGATGGACAGCCCCAGGCCCGTGCCGCCGAACTCGCGGGCGATGGACGCGTCGGCCTGCTCGAAAGGCTGGAAGATGTGCCCCAGGCGGTCCGGCGCGATGCCGATGCCGGTGTCCTGCACGCGGATGTGCACCCGCCCTGCGTCGTCGCGCGACAGCTCCACGGTGACACCGCCCCGCTTCGTGAACTTGATGGCGTTGCCGACGAGGTTGGTGACGATCTGCGCGACGCGCTGCTGATCGCCCAGCACCCAGCCGGTGGCCTCGGTGCGCGCGAACACGCGCAGCCACAGCCCCTGGCCCTGCGCACGCTCACGCAGCAGCTCCAGCTGCAGCTCGACCAGGTCGACGAGGTTGAACGGGTGCGAGGCCAGCTCCAGCCGACCGCTCTCGATGCGCGCGTTGTCCAGCAGGTCGTTGATGAGGGCGAACACCTGCCTGCCGGCGTGGCCCAGCACCTCGACGTGGTGCGCCTGCTCCGGCCGCAGCGGCGAGCGGGCCAGGATGTCGGAGAAGCCCAGCACCGCGTTCATGGGCGTGCGCATCTCGTGGCTGACCTGGGCCAGCAGCTCGGTCTTGGCACGGCTGCGCGCCTCGGCCAGCTCGCGCTCGCGCGTCAGCTCGCGTTCGCGGGCGCGCGTCTGGCGCTCGTGCTCCACGGCCGTCAGCAGCAGCGCCAGCACCAGCGCGTACAGCGCCGGCGCCGCCAGCGGCAGCACGCCGAACCGCACGCCGCCCCAGGCTGCCAGCGCGATGCCGCCCACCGCCAGCCCGGCCGCCAGCGCCTGGTGGCGCAGCCACAGCGGCAGCGTGGCCAGCGCGAGCAGCAGCGCCGTCAGCGCCCAGGCTGTGGCGCCGCGGTCGCGCAACAGCGGCGCGGGCTCGGCCCCCAGCGCCTCGAACAGCGCGGCGTTCAGCGCCGTGCCGCTGAGCCGCCCCTCGGGCACCATGACCTCGTCGGCAAAGAAGGCGCTGCTGCCGACGAAGACGCTGCGGCCGGCCAGCTGCTGCGCCAGCTCGGCGTCGTCCGACTCGCCCAGGGCAGCGCGCATCAGCCGCTGCCAGCTGACGCGTGGCAGCTCGCCGCCGCCGGGCGGCAGGCGCAGCCGCAGGCCGGCCTGCTCGTCCACGGGCCAGCGTCGCGCGCCGGCGATGAGATCGCCCCCCTCCAATCGCCAACCCGGCGCACCATCGGCCCGCAGCCGCGCGGCCAGCGACAGGCTGGGCAGCGAGCGGCCATGCACCTGGTGCAGCAGCGGCAGGCGGCGCAACAGGCCGTCGTCGTCCAGGCCGGCCGAGATGACGCCCAGGCTGCCGCGCGCGGCCAGCGCGTCCAGCAGCGTGTCGGCCGGCATCGTCAGGCCGGCCCAGCGCTGGCCGGCCGGCGCGCCGCCCACGCGCAGCAGCGCGGCCTCCTCGGCCGGTGACATGGGGGCCAGCTCCAGCGCCGCACGCTGGCTGGCGGCCAGCCCCGCGGCGGCCAGCACCACCGGCGGCGCCCCGGCGAGCGCGGACGCGAAGCGCGCGTCGCCGTCACGCGGGCCGGCAAAGACGATGTCCATGACCACCAGCCGCGCGCCGGCCTGGCGCAGGTAGTCCAGCATCAGCACATAGACCTCGCGCGAGTACGGCCACTCGCCCAGCGGGCCGCGCAGCGCGCGCAGCGAGGCGTCATCGATGTCCACGACGACGCTGCCGGCGGGGCCCGGCGCGGGCGCGGCGACGCGCACCAGCAGGTCACCGAAAGCGCGGTCCACGCGCGGCTGCGCGCCGAGCAGGGTCAGCACCGCCCACAGCAGCAGCGCCGCAGGCAGGGCGAGCCAGGGCCAGCGTTTCAAAGCACGGGCACGAGCAGCAGCGGCAGCAGCCACAGCCAGCGCGGGTAGGGCACCTCGATCATCTGCGTCTGGCCCCAGGGCCCGGCGGCCCCGGCCGCGTTGACACTGCGCGCGCGCAGGAAGTAGGTGCCCCAGGACGGCTTGGGCATCGCAATCTCGGGCTTGTCGGTCGAGAGGCGCTGCACGTCGGCGCCGTCGAACGCCTCGGTCTTGCTCCATTCCAGCTCGTAGCGGGCGACGCCCTTGTCGGCGCGCCAGCGCAGCTTGAGCTGGTCGCCGCTGAGGTCGGGCTCGGCCGGCGGCGGCGCGGGCGGCGGGGGCTGGATCTCGAAAGTCTGCGCATCGCCGAACGGGCCGGCGCGGCCACCGGCCTCCACCGATGCGATGCGCCAGTGATAGGCGCCATCGGGCAACTTCGCCTCGAAGCCTGGCGCGGCGAGGGGCGGTGGCTGCAGCACGAGGTCGGTGAAGCCGGCGTCGCGCGAGATCTGCAGCCGCACGTCAGGCGCGGCGGTGTTGCGCGTCCAGGCCAGCGCCATCGCGCCGTTGTAGCTGACGGCGCCCGGCGCCGGCGACTGGATGAACGGCGGCTCGGGGCGGGCCTGCAGCGCCACGTCGGCATCGGCGGCCGCGCCTTCCTGGCCGCGGGCGTCGATGGCGCGCACACGCAGCGTGTAGTCGCCGTCGGCCAGCTCGCGCGCCTCGCCCCAGGCTGCGGCGGGCTCGCTGACACGGGCGTCCAGCAGCAGGCGGTCGAAGTCGCCCTTCGGAAACAGCTGGGCGCGCCAGCCGACGGCACCGGCCGGCGACGCGGCCCAGGCCAGGCGCAGCGGCAGCCGCTCGGCGGTGCGCGGCAGCGCGCCCAGGTCGGGCGCTGGCAGCAGCGGCGCGACGCTGCGCGCCGTGCCCTCGGCCAGCAGGCCCTGGCCGGCGGCGACGTCAGGGCCCAGGCCGTCGGCATGGACGGCGCCGCTGAGCACCTGCAGACGGCTTTGCGCACCGGCCGCCTGCACGCGGAACTCGGTGCCGCGCACGCCCAGGTTGACGTGCGGCGTGCGCAGTTCGTACAGCGGCACGCGCTGCGCGTTGGGCGCCACGCGGTTGTCGGCGCCGCCTTTGGACAGGCCCAGCCGCACGGCGGGAATGGCGCCGCGGCCCAGCACCATCAACTGCTCCAGCGCGACCTCGCTCTGCGGCGGGATCAGCAACCGTGAGCCGTCGGCAAAGCGCACCGATGCGCTGGACTGTGCGCCGGTGCGGATGACATCGCCGCTCTGCAACGACGCGCCCGCGGCCAGCGCCTCCGCGGCCGCGCCGCGCTGGCGCTGCACGTCGCCGCGCACGAACGTGGCTTCGGCGACGCTGGCCTCGCGCTTCAACCAGGCGATGGGCATGCGCAGCGTGCTGCCGGGCCGCAGGCGCAGCGGGTCGGGCACACGGTTGAGCTTCTGCAGGTCGCGCCAGCTGCGCGGCGCCGTGAGCCAGGCGTCGGTCAGCGTGATCAGCGTGTCTCCGGGCTGGATGACGTAGCGCCAGTCGGCATCGACCGCCTGTGGCTGCGCGCCCGCCGCACCCGCCAACGCCAGCACGCCGGCGGCCATCCAGAGCCTCAAGTTGTTCATGTGAGCCCTCCCACTCCCTGCAGGAAGGCGCATGGTAGCCATGCCCGAGAATGCTGCGGGCATTTTGGGGAGGAGCCATGGTTGCGTTCCCGGACTTCGTCGCCTGGCTGCGCCGGCACCGCTGGGCCTGCTTCGCGCTGATGACGCTGTGCTTCATCGCCTTCGGCCTGCTGACGCTGGACCTTGTGCGCATCGTCGGCGCCAACGCCAGCTTCCTGCTCGACAACGGCTGGCAGGGCCTGGGCGACGGCGGCCTGCGTCAGCTGCTGGAGCTGCTGGCCAGCTGCGTGGGCGCGATGGCGGCGTGGCTGCTGTTCAAGGTCTGCGAGACGGTACTGGTGCAGTCACTGACGCGCTAGCGCCGCCTGCACGTCCTCGCGCAGCCGGCGCAGGCGCTGCAGCTCGCGGTCGGGCGCCTGCAGCGCGGGCCACAGCAGCGCGACGAGGTCGCGCGCGCTTTGTGCCACGTCCATCTGCCGGCCGGTGATGACCACCTCCCACAGCATGTGCTCCATGGGCCCGAACACCAGCGAGCGCAGCAGCCGCAGCGGGATGTCGCTGCGCACCTCACCGGCCTGCTGGCCACGCGCCAGCAGATCCATCAGCGGCGCGGTGTAGCGGCGCTGCAGCTCGACGAAGCCTTCGCCGAGGTCCTGGCCCTTGGTCCTGCCCTCGGACAGCACCAGCGCGCACAGCCCCGTGCCCTGCACGAGGAACAGCCGCAGATGGGTCAGCACGACGAACTCCAGCTGCTCGCGCACCGGCGCCTCGCGCGGCAAGCCGGCCTCGATGGCCGCGATGATCTCGTCGTACCAGTCCTGGATGACGCGCACGCACAGCTCGCGCTTGCTGCGGAAGTAGGTGAACACGGTGGCCTCGGACACACCCAGCCGCTGCGCCACCTCGGTGGTGGTGGCGCGCTCGTAGCCGCGCTCGGCGAACACCTCGCGGCCTGCGCGCAGGATGTCGCGCACCCGCTGTTCGGCCTTGGGGCCGGCGGGCGAGCGGCGCTGCGGTGCGGGGGCGAGCGTGGACATGGCGGGCGCATTCTGCGCAACTTTTGAGGATCACTCAAGTCAGCATTGCATCCCGACATTCGCTGGTCTATTCTGGCGACCTTTGCGCGCCTTACCGGGCCGACCTTCAAATAATTGAGCCCAGCTTAAGCACTGCCGGGCCCCGCTCCAGGAGACTCCATGCCGGTCCTGAACACGCAGCTCAACCCGCGCTCGGCCGACTTCAAGGCCAACGCCGACGCCATGCGCGGCCTGATCGACGACCTGAACGCCAAGCTCGCCCAGATTGCCCAGGGCGGCGGTGAGGCCGCGCGCGCCAAGCACACCGCCCGCGGCAAGCTGCTGCCGCGCGACCGCGTGGAGATGCTGCTGGACCCGGGCACGCCCTTCCTGGAAATCGCCCCGCTGGCCGGCCTGAACCTCTACGACAACGCCGCGCCGGGCGGTGGCGTCATCGCCGGCATCGGCCGCGTGGCGGGCGTGGAGTGCGTCATCGTGTGCAACGACGCCACCGTGAAGGGCGGCACCTACTACCCCATCACCGTCAAGAAGCACCTGCGCGCGCAGGAGATTGCCGACCAGAACCGCCTGCCCTGCATCTACCTGGTGGACAGCGGCGGCGCCAACCTGCCGAATCAAGACGAGGTGTTCCCCGACCGCGACCACTTCGGCCGCATCTTCTTCAACCAGGCCAACCTGAGCGCCCAGGGCATTCCGCAGATCGCGGTCGTCATGGGCTCCTGCACGGCCGGCGGCGCCTACGTGCCCGCCATGAGCGACGAGACCATCATCGTCAAGAACCAGGGCACCATCTTCCTGGGCGGCCCGCCGCTGGTGAAGGCCGCCACCGGCGAGGTGGTGAGCGCCGAAGACCTGGGCGGCGGCGATGTGCACACACGCCTCTCCGGCGTGGCCGACCACCTGGCCAACAACGACACCCATGCGCTCGCCATCGCCCGCCAGTCGGTCGCCCGCCTGAACTGGACCAAGACCCACCCGCTGGCCGTGCAGGCCCCCAAGGCGCCCGCCTACGACCCCGCCGAGCTGCACGGCGTCATCCCCACCGACACGCGCAAGCCCTTTGACGTGCGCGAGGTCATCGCCCGCGTCGTCGATGGCAGCGAGTTCGACGAGTTCAAGTCGCGCTACGGCACCACGCTGGTCTGCGGCTTCGCGCACATCGAGGGCATGCCGGTGGGCATCGTCGCCAACAACGGCATCCTGTTCGCCGAGAGCGCCAACAAGGGCGCGCACTTCATCGAGCTGTGCTGCCAGCGCAAGATCCCGCTGGTGTTCCTGCAGAACATCACCGGCTTCATGGTGGGCCGCAAGTACGAAAACGAAGGCATTGCCCGCGCCGGTGCCAAGATGGTCACAGCCGTGGCCTGCGCCCAGGTGCCCAAGTTCACCGTGATCATTGGCGGCTCGTTCGGCGCCGGCAACTACGGTATGTGCGGCCGCGCCTACTCGCCGCGCTTCCTGTGGATGTGGCCCAACGCGCGCATCTCCGTCATGGGCGGCGAGCAGGCCGCCAGCGTGCTGAGCACCCTGCGCCGCGACGCCATCGAATCCAAGGGCGGCACCTGGAGCGCCGACGAAGAAGAAGCCTTCAAGGCCCCGCTGCGCCAGCAGTACGAAGACCAGGGCCACCCGTACTACGCGTCGGCACGCCTCTGGGACGACGGCGTCATCGACCCCGCCGACACCCGCCGCGTGCTGGCGCTGGGCCTTTCCGCCTCACTGAACGCGCCGATCCCGGAAACGAAGTTCGGCGTGTTCCGGATGTGACCCTGCGCTGACATGTCACGTTCCGCCCGAGTCGTGCCCGCCGCACTGCTGGCGCTTGCCCTGCACGCCGCCGCCCACGCCGAGGAGCCGGCGTCGTTCGAGAGCATCCACGACCGCGTGCTGCTGGCGGGCTCGATCTGGTGTCCGCGCGGCTTCAACGCCTCGGCAGACAACCCCAGCCGGCGCTGCGGCGCATCCGTCGTGAAAGGCGACGCCGTCACCCGCAAGCCCGGCGGCTCGCTGATGGCCGAGCGCGTGGCGGCTGCTCACGCTCGGGGAGACATCAGCGCCGACGAAGCCGCGTTCCTGGTGGCTCACCGCTTGGCGCACCATGTTCTCGGGCACGAAGCGCTGCGCATGCAGCCCGGGGCGAACGCCGCGACGGCGCTCCTGGGCGCCACCGGCACCGCAGCCGATTTGATGCAGCTGGGCCAGCGCCTCATGTTCCCGCAACCCCGCGCCAACACGCCGCGAGAGTTCGAGGCCCAAGAGCGGGACGCGGACCTGCTGGCGTTCGCCCTGCTGCCGCTGGCGGGCTTCCGGCTGACCGCGGCAAGCGCCGCGCTGCAATCCACGGTGCCCGAAGTGGTCCAGGAGCTGCACCTGCCGAGCGAACTGCAGACCCCGAACGATCGCTCAGCCCGGGCCCGTCGAGCCGCGAGCGCCATCTGCCGGCAACTCTTGCGCCAGAAGCCCGCGCTGCCAGCCGCAGAACAACTTCAGCCCGCCTACGGCGCCGCCCCGACGGAGCTCGAAGCGTGGAAGGCCTTGCAAGCGCGCGTGGATGGCGAGCACAGCTGCGCGGACGTTGCACCATGACCCCTGTGATCCGCCCCTTGCAGCCGAGCGACTCGCTCGACGACCTCACTCAGCTGCTGCACGCCGCCTACGCCAGTCTGGCCGCCCAGGGCTGGAATTTCACGGCGGTGGATCAGCCGGTGGAGGTCACGCGCCAGCGGCTGGCCGGGGCGCAGGCCTTCGTGGCCGAGCAGCACGGCCGGCTGGTGGGCACGGTGGCCGTGCGCGGCCCGAAGCCGGTGGGCGAGGCGTACATCGGCGACCCATCACCCGCGCTCTACACCACGCCCGGCACGGCCATCCTGTCGCAGCTGGCGGTGCACCCCGACTGCCGTGGCCACGGCCTGGCCGAGCGCCTGATCGACGCGGCCGAAGCCTGGGCGCGCGCCCAGGGCTTCACGCAGATTGCACTGGACACCGCCGAGCCGGCTGCGGCGCTGCGAGCCCGCTACGCCCGCCGCGGCTATGTCGAGGTTGGCACCGTGCAGTGGGCCGGCAAGACCTACCGCTCCGTGCTGATGTGCAAGCCCCTCGGCGGCCCCACCAATCACACCAACGCCCGCTCATGACCGCCTTCACCTCCTTCCGCGCCCGGGCCATGCTGGCCCTCGGCCTGCTGCTGGCCGCGGGCGCCCAGGCCAAGCTCGTGGAAGAGCAGTTCGACCTGCCCGTGAAGACACGCAACGCGTGGGGCAAAGCCGTCGAGCAGCCCATCCGCATCACCGTCTTCACCGACGACAGCCGCCCCGGCCCGCACCCCATCCTGCTGCTCAACCACGGCCGTGCGACGGAGGGCGATGCCCGGGCCGCCATGGGCCGCGCCCGCTTCTCGGAGGCCTCGCGCTGGTTCGCCGAACGCGGCTTCCTGGTCGCGCTGCCCACGCGCATCGGCTACGGCGTGAGCGGCGGGGAAGACGTGGAGGACTCCGGCAGCTGCCACAACCGCCAGTACCCACCGGTGTACCAAGCCGCGGCCGACCAGAGCCTGCAGCTGCTCACCGCACTGCTGGCCCGGCCCGACACCCTGAAGGACCGCACGGTGTTGATGGGCCAGTCCTTCGGCGGCGCCACCGCGGTCACGCTGGCTTCGCTCAACCCACCGGGCGTCGTGGCGGCCATCAACGTGGCCGGCGGCGGCGGGGGCGACCCCAAGACCCACCCCGGCGAGCCCTGCAGCAGCGCCCAGCTGGCCCGCATGTTCGCCAGCTACGGCAAGACGGCCCGCGTGCCCATGCTGTGGCTGTACACCGAGAACGACCTCTTCTTCGGCCCCCGACACCCGCGCGACTGGGTGGCGCGCTTCTGCGACGCCGGCGGCAGCGCCGAGTTCGTGCAATTCCCGCCGCACGGTGAAGACGGCCACGCGCTGTTCAGCCGCTTCCCCAAGGTGTGGCAACCCGTGGTGGCCGACTACCTGCGCCGCCAGGGCTTCGATCTCCAGGACTGACCCATGACCTCTGCCCTCACCCTCACCGAACACGCCGGCATCGCCCGCGTCACGCTGAACCGCCCGGACGTGCGCAACGCCTTCAACGAAGGCCTGATCGCTGAGCTGACCGCGGCCTTCACCACGCTCGGCGCCCGCAGCGACCTGCGCGCCATCGTGCTGGCCGCCGAGGGCAAGGCCTTCTGCGCGGGCGCCGACCTGAACTGGATGCAGGCCATGGCCGGCTACAGCTGGGACGAGAACCACGCCGACGCCACCCGCCTGGCCGACATGCTGTGGGCGATCTACAGCTGCCCGGTGCCCGTCATCGCGCGCGTGCAGGGCGACGTGTACGCCGGTGGCGTGGGCCTGGTGGCCTGTGCCGACATCGTCGTGGCGGTGGACACCGCCGGCTTCTGCCTCAGCGAAGCCAAGCTCGGCCTGCTGCCCGCCACCATCGGGCCCTATGTCGCGCGCGCGCTCGGCGAGCAGGCGTCGCGCCGCTACTTCGTGACGGCCGAGCGCTTCGGCGCCGCCGAGGCGCAGCGGCTGGGCCTGGTGCACGAAGTCGTCGCCGCCGACGCGCTGGATGCCAAGGTCGACGAGCTCACCACCGCGATCACCGCCAACGGCCCCGCCGCCGTGCGGGCCTGCAAGCAGCTGGTGAAGGACGTGGCCGGCCGCGAGATCACGCCCGCGCTGCGCGACGACACCGCGCGCCGCATCGCCGACATCCGCGCCAGCGCCGAAGGCCGCGAGGGCGTGCAGAGCTTCCTGGCCAAGCGCAAGCCGGGCTGGCTGGCGAGCTGAGCGATGGTCTATCGCTACACCGTCTCGCTGACGCCAGCGACCACGCGCGACTCGGTCTACTCCGAGTTCGTGCTGGACCTGCCGCCGGCCTGGCAAGCGCAGGCGCCGGAAGAAGACAACATCGTCGCCTTCCACCAGCCGGCGGCGGACGCGGCGCTGGTGGTGTCGGTGGACTTCATCGCCAGCGGCGCCGACGACCTGCAGGCGCTGGGCGAGCAGGTCATCGCGCAGCGCCTCGCCGCGCTGGCCCAGGCCACGCCGGGTGACTGGCAGACGCTGCAGCAACAGGTGCGCCCGCACCGCAGCGAGGCCGGGCTGGAGCTGTCCTTCGCCGCCGAGCTGCCCGGCCAGCAGGTGGCGCTGTACCTGGGCTACGCCACGCCACGCAAACTGCTGCACTTCCTGATGTTGTGCGGCCCGGACCGCGCGGCCGCCCTCACCCTGTTCAACACCACGGTGCCGCACTTCAAGCCGCGCCTGCCCTGAGTTCCCTGTGATGACCGCCCCCGACCTCGCCCAACGCAGCCGCGCCGCCGTCTGGCACCCCTGCACGCAGATGGCCCGGCTGGCCGACGTGCCGCCGCTGCCCATCGCCCGCGGTGAGGGCCCCTGGCTGATCGACACCGACGGCCGCCGCTACTTCGACGCCAACTCGTCCTGGTGGGTCAACCTCTTCGGCCACAGCGACAAGCCGCTGCACGACGCCATCAAGCAGCAGCTCGACACCCTGCCCCACGTGATGCTGGCCGGCTGCACGCACGAGCCCGCCGTGCGCCTGGCCGAGCGGCTCTCGGCGCGTACCGGCGGTGCGCTGGGCCATGTGTTCTTCGGCAGCGACGGCGCCAGCGCCGTGGAGATCGCGCTGAAGCAAAGCTTTCACAGCTGGAAGAACCGCGGCCAGGCCGAGAAGCGCGAGTTCGTGTGCCTGCAAAACAGCTACCACGGCGAGACGCTGGGCGCTTTGAGCGTCACCGACGTGCAGGTGTTCCGCGATGCCTACGACCCGCTGCTGATGCGCGCCCACATCGTGGCCTCGCCCGACGCGCGCCGGGGGAATGAGGCCGAGGCGCTGGCCGCCATGCGCACGCTGCTGACCGAGCGGCACGCGCAGATCGCCTGCGTCATCGTCGAGCCGTTGATCCAGGGTGCGGCCGGCATGGTGATGTATTCGCCCGACTACCTGCGCGGCCTGCGTGCGTTGACACGCGAGTTCGGCGTGCACCTGATCGCCGACGAAATTGCGGTGGGCTGCGGCCGCACCGGCACCTTCTTCGCCTGGGAACAGTCGGGCGCGGACTGGCCGGACTTCGTGCTGCTGTCCAAAGGCATCACCGGCGGCACCATGGCCTTGTCGCTGGTGCTCACCACCGATGACGTGTTCAACGCCTTCTGGAGCGAGGACGTCACCCGCGGCTTCCTGCATTCGCACAGCTACACCGGCAACCCGCTGGCCTGCGCCGCGGCCAACGCGGTGCTGGACCGCTTCGATGCCGGCCTGCTGGACGACACCCGCGCCCAGGCCGACCGCCTCACCCGCGCCTTCGCGCCACTCGCCGACCGCGTGACCCACCTGCGCCAGCGCGGCATGATCCTGGCCTTCGATGTGCCGAACGCCCCCGCGCGCTTCGCCGAGACCTTCCACCTGAAGGCCCGCGCACACGAACTGCTGATCCGACCGATCGGCTCGACCGTCTACCTGATGCCCCCTTACCTGATCGACGACGCGGCGGCGGCCTTCCTGGCCGGGGCCGTGACGGCGACCTTGAACGATGTCCTTGCTTGAACACCTGAGCGCCAAGCTCACCGCCATCGAGGCGAAGAGCCTGAAGCGCGCTCTGCGCCGTGCCGACACCGGCACCGCGCCGCGCCAGACCATCAACGGCCGCCCGCTGCTGATGTTCTGCGCCAACGACTACCTGGGCCTCGCCGCCGAACCGGCGATTGCCGACGCGCTGGCCGAAGGCGCCCGCCGCTGGGGCGGCGGCTCGGGCGCGTCGCCCCTGGTCAGCGGCCACAGCGCCGCGCACGAGGCGGTGACGGACACGCTCGCCCGCTGGTTCGCGCCGCACATCCCACAGGCCCGCGCCATCAGCTTCTGCACCGGCTACATGGCCAACCTCGCGGTTGTCACCGCGCTGGGCGACGAGCACACCGAGATCTTCTCGGAGCAGCTCAACCATGCGTCGCTCATCGACGCCGCACGGCTGGCCAAGGCCTCCGTCACCCGCTACGGCCATGCCGATGTGGCCGGCCTGCGCACCCTGCTGGCCGCCAGCACCGCGAAGGTGAAGCTCATCGTGACCGACGCCGTGTTCAGCATGGACGGCGACCTCGCCCCCGTGCCCGAGCTGCTGGCGCTGGCGAACGAGTTCGACGCCTGGCTGGTGGTGGACGACGCCCACGGCTTCGGCGTGCTGGGCGCGCAGGGCCGTGGCACGCTGGAGCACTTCGGTCTGAACAGCGAGCGGTTGATCCTGGTGGGCACGTTGGGCAAGGCCGCGGGCCTGGCCGGCGCCTTCGTGGTGGCCCACGCCACCATCACCGAGTACCTGCTGCAGGCCGCGCGCAATTTCATCTTCTCCACCGCCTCGCCGCCGGCCGTTGAGCACGCGCTGCTGACGAGCTTTGCGCTCATCGAAGGCCCCGTGGGCCAGGCCCGCCGCGCGAACCTCGTGGCCCTGCAGGCGCGGCTGCGCGCCGGGCTGGAGGCGCTGATCCAGGCCCACCCCACGCTGGGCTGGGCCCTCACGCCCGCCACCACCCCCATCCAGCCCCTCATCGTGGGCGGCAACGCCGACGTGATGCTGGCCGCCGCCCGGCTGGAGGCCGGCGGCATCCGCGTGCCGGGCATCCGCCCGCCCACCGTCGCGGCCGGCACGGCGCGCCTGCGCATCACGCTGTGTGGCACGCACACCGAGGCCGATGTGGACCAGCTGCTGGCCACGCTGCAGGCCACGGCGCAGGAGTTGGAGGCGGCATGACGCAGGGCTTCTTCATCACCGGCACCGACACCGAGATCGGCAAGACCTTCACCACCGCCGCGCTCACCCGCGCGTTCACGGCACTGGGGCGGCGGGTCACGCCGATCAAGTCGCTCGCAGCCGGGCAGGAACTTGTGGACGGCCACTGGGTCAACGAAGACGTGGCCACGCTGCGCGCTGCGCAGACGCTGGGGCTGACCGACGCCCAGGTGGGCCCGCTGCAGTTCCGCGAGCCGTGCGCGCCGCACATCGCCGCCCGGCTGGAGGGCCGCACCATCGACCGCGCGGCGCTGCTGGCCAACATCCGCGCCACCGCCGCCCTGGGCGACCTGGCGCTGGTGGAAGGCGTGGGCGGCTTTCGCGTGCCGCTGACCGACGGCTGGGACACGGCCGACCTGGCGGTGGACCTGGGCCTGCCGGTGATCCTCGTCGTCGGCCTGCGCCTGGGTTGCATCAACCACGCGCTGCTGACGGCTGAGGCCGTGCGCGCCCGAGGCCTGCCGCTGGTGGGCTGGGTGGCCAACACCGTGGACGCCCGTCAGCCCCACGTCACCGACAATCTGCAAGCTCTGCAATCCGGCCTCCAGGCGCCTTGCCTGGGGCACCTGCCCCGCGTTCCGGCCCCGGCCGACCCCACGGCTGCCGTGGCCCATTTGAATTCCGCCGCGCTCGCCGGCCTCCTTGCGTGACCTCCCGAATGAACCAGATCCAAACCCTCACCCCTACCACCGACGCCGACCGCCGCCAGGCCAAGCCCTGGACGGTGGACGAGGTGGCCGCGCTGTTCGAGCTGCCCTTCAACGACCTGCTGTTCCGCGCGCAGACCGTGCACCGCGAGCACTTCGACGCCAACGCGGTGCAGCTGTCCACGCTGCTGTCCATCAAGACCGGCGGCTGCGAGGAAGACTGCAAGTACTGCCCGCAGTCGGCCCACTTCGACACCGGCCTGAAGGCCGAGAAGCTGATCCCGCTGGAAGAAGTGATGGAAGCCGCCCGCGCCGCCAAGGCCAACGGCGCCACGCGCTTCTGCATGGGTGCTGCCTGGCGCGCGCCCAAGGCCCGCCACCTGGACGCCATCGGCGAGATGATTTCCGAGGTCAAGGCCCTGGGTCTGGAAACCTGCCTGACCGCCGGCATGCTGGAAGACGGCCAGGCCGAGCAGCTCAAGAGTGCCGGGCTGGACTACTACAACCACAACCTCGACACCTCGCCCGAGTTCTACGGCCAGATCATCACCACCCGCACCTACCAAGACCGCCTGGACACGCTGGACCGCGTGCGCCAGCAAGGCATGAAGGTGTGCTCGGGCGGCATCGTCGGCATGGGCGAAACCCGCCGCCAGCGCGCCGGCCTGCTGGTGCAACTCGCCAACCTCGACCCCTACCCCGAGAGCGTGCCCATCAACAACCTTGTGCAGGTGGAAGGCACGCCGCTGGCCGGCACCGCGCCGCTGGACCCGCTGGAGTTCATCCGCACCATCGCCGTCGCCCGAATCACCATGCCGCGCGCCATGGTGCGCCTGTCGGCCGGCCGCGAAGAGATGCCCGAGACCATGCAGGCCCTGTGCTTCCTGGCCGGCGCCAACTCCATGTTCTACGGCGACAAGCTGCTCACCACCAGCAACCCGCAGGCCGAGAAGGACCGCGCGCTGCTGGAGCGCCTGGGCATGCGCTGCTCGACCGAGGCGGAGCTGACGCCTTCGGACGCGGCAGCAAAGCTGCAGGTCTGCACGCACTGAGCTCACCTGGCCGTGGATGCCCGACAGCAGTTGGCCGCTGCCCTGGAAGAAGTCCTCGCTGGAAAGCGGGACCTGGCCAAACTGTTGGACGGGCTGCCCTTCAGCGACGTCTTGGACAACTGCATGCACCTGTGGCACTTCGCATCGGATGGCGACATCCGCGAGAAAGACGTGACCTATCGGAACATGCAGGAAGACGAGATGCGCAAGTTGATCAAGCTCCTGCGTTCGGACGTTCCTATCAACACACTTCGCCAGGTTCACTTCCTGGGCCCCAGCGAAATCCAAATGCCACCCTAACCAATCGGCATTGACTCTCTCACGGATTGCCAACACCCGAGGCACAACCCGTAGCAGGTCCACAAGACTCGGAGACAACGAAGATGTTCAAGAAGATCCTGATCGCCAACCGGGGCGAGATCGCCTGCCGAGTGGCAGCCACCGCCCGCCGCCTGGGCATCCAGACCGTTGCGGTCTATTCGGAAGCCGACGCCAACGCCCAGCACGTGAAGGCCTGCGACGAGGCCGTGCTGATCGGCGGCCCCGCGCCGCGCGACTCCTACCTGCAGTGGGAGCGCATCCTGGCCGCGGCCAAGGCCACCGGTGCGCAGGCCGTGCACCCGGGCTACGGCTTCCTGAGCGAGAACGAGGCGTTTGCGCAGGCCTGCGCCGACGCGGGCGTCGTCTTCATCGGCCCGCCGCCCAGCGCCATCCAGGCCATGGGCCTGAAGGCGGAGTCCAAGCGGCTGATGGAAGCCGCCAAGGTGCCGCTGGTGCCGGGCTACCACGGTGCCAACCAAGACCCCGCCCTGCTCAAGCGCGAGGCCGATCGCATCGGCTACCCCGTGCTGATCAAGGCCAGCGCCGGCGGCGGTGGCAAGGGCATGCGCGCGGTGTTCAGCGCCGACGAGTTTGACGCCGCGCTCGCCTCCTGCAAGCGCGAAGCCATCAACAGCTTCGGCGACGACGCGGTGCTGATCGAGCGCTACGTGCAACGCCCGCGCCACATCGAGATCCAGGTGTTCGGCGACACGCACGGCGACTGCGTCTACCTCTTCGAGCGCGACTGCTCCGTGCAGCGCCGCCACCAGAAGGTGCTGGAAGAAGCCCCCGCCCCCGGCATGACGCCGGAGCGCCGCGCGCAGATGGGCGAGGCCGCCGTGGCCGCTGCCAAGGCCGTGGGCTACGTGGGCGCCGGCACGGTGGAGTTCATCGTCGAGCAGGACGGCCCTAGCGCCGCGCCGGGCCGCCCCAAGCAAGCGAGCACCCCCTCGGGGGGCAGCGAGGCGCAGCCGAGCGCGGGGGTCGGCAACTTCTACTTCATGGAGATGAACACCCGCCTGCAGGTGGAGCACCCGGTGACGGAAGCCATCACCGGCCAAGACCTGGTGGAGTGGCAACTGCGCGTGGCCGCCGGCCAGCCGCTGCCGCTCAAGCAATCGGAACTTCGCATGCACGGCCACGCCATCGAGGCCCGCATCTGCGCCGAGAACCCCGACGGCGGCTTCCTGCCCGCCACCGGCTCGCTGGATGTGGCCCGCTGGCCGGCCCACGTGGCCTTCCAGCGCGGCGACGTTCGCATCGACGCCGGCGTGCGCGAGGGCGACGCCATCAGCCCCTACTACGACTCGATGATCGCCAAGCTCATCGTCTGGGGCGAAGACCGCGCGCAGGCGCTGGCCCGCCTGGACGCCGCGCTGCGCGACACGCACATCGTCGGCCTGCACACCAACGTGGCCTTCCTGCGCCGCTGTGCGGCCACGGCGTCGTTTGCGGGCGCGGACCTGGACACCAGCCTGATCGAACGCGAGCGTGCCGTGCTGTTCGACCAGCCCGGCCTGCCGCTGCGCGTGAGCGCGGCCGCCGTCGTCGCCCACACGCTGGCGGTGGAAGCGGCCACGCAAGGCACCGACCCGTGGACCGCGCGCGACGGCTTCCGCATGTTCGGCGCGGCCACCCGCCGCTTCGACCTGGCCGCGGGCGACGCGCACCACGAGGTGCTGCTGGCCCGCAACCACCGTGGCGGCATGACGCTGACGGTCGCCGGCGAGGCCATAGCATTCGCCGTGCAGTCGCTGGATGCCGAAACGCACGAGCTGTTCCTGGGCACCGAGCGCATTCGCGTGAAGACCTACGCCCAAGGCGAGCGCGTCGCCGTGTTCGCCGCAAACGGCTCGGCCGTGCTCACCGAGGTGGACGTCATCGCCCACGCCGGCGATGGCGCCACCGAAGGCGGCCGGCTCACCGCGCCCATGCCCGGCAAGCTGATCGCCTTCCTCGCCAAGGCCGGCGACACGGTTACCAAAGGCCAGCCCCTGGCCGTGATGGAGGCGATGAAGATGGAACACACCATCTCGTCGCCGCGCGACGGCAAAGTCGCCGAGCTGCTGTTCGCCGTGGGCGATCAGGTGAGCGACGGCGCCGAGCTGTTGCGCCTCGACGCCTGACCCCCGCCATGTCGAACCGCTCCCTCACCGCCGCGTGGTTCCGTCATGCCCCGCGCGTGGGTCTGGCGCTCAGCGTGCTGCTGTTCGTGGCTTGTCTGTTCAACGACGCGTACGGGTTCAAGTCGAGCGGCACGGTGAAGGGCACGCCCGCGTTCTTTGTGTTGCTGGTGGGCTGGTACGGCGTGCTGGTGGGCGGAAACATCGGCTGGCTGGCCAACCCGGCGCTGCTTGGCGGCTGGCTGGGCTTCATCCGAGGCAAGCGCATGCTGGGCTTGATCTCCACGTTGCTCGCCCTGGCCTTGATGCTTCGCTACCTGGTCGACCCCACCGTCATGCTCGACGAGAACGCCAGTCAATGGCAGTTCGACGTCTACGGCCTCGGCTACTGGCTGTGGCTCGCCAGCGCCGGCACGATGTTGCTGACCTACGCCGTGGCCGCGCTGCCGACCGATTTCCTGACTCCCAAGGAGGGTTCGCCATGAACCTGCCCACCCACGTCAAGCTGCTGGACGTTGGCCCCCGCGACGGCTTGCAGAACGAGAAAGAGAACGTCGCCACCGAGCACAAGGCGCAGCTTGTGGCGATGCTGCAGGACGCCGGCCTGAAGGAAATCGAGGTCACCAGCTTCGTCAGCCCGAAGTGGGTGCCGCAGATGGGCGACAACACCGCGGTGATGGCCGCCATCACGCGCAAGCCCGGCGTGCGCTACTCGGTGCTGGTGCCCAACCTCAAAGGTCTGGAGCCGGCGCTGGCGAGCAAGCCCGACGAGATCCTGGTGTTCACCGCGGCCAGCGAGGCCTTCACGCAGAAGAACATCAACTGCTCCATCGCCGAGAGCCTGGAGCGCTTCGCGCCGGTGATCGAAGGTGCGCACGCGGCGGGTGTGAAGGTGCGTGCGGCGCTGTCCTGCGCGCTGGGCTGCCCGTACGAGGGCGACATCAGCGCCGACCAAGTGGAGGCCGTAGTGAAGCCGCTGCGCGCGCTGGGCGTGGACGCCATCGACATTGCAGACACCATCGGCGTGGGCACGCCGCGCCGGGTGCAGGCGGCCATGGAGCGGGCGCTGAAGCACTTCCCCACCGCCGAGGTGTCGGGCCATTTCCACGACACCTACGGCCAGGCGCTGACCAACCTCTACGCCAGCCTGGAGCTGGGCGTGCACCGCTTCCACGCCAGCGTGGCGGGCCTGGGCGGCTGCCCGTACGCCAAGGGCGCCACCGGCAACGTGGCCACCGAGGACGTCGTGTTCCTGCTCAACGGCCTGGGCATCGAGACCGGCACCGACCTGGACAAGCTGGTCGACGCCGGCGCCTTCATCTCCGGCGTGCTGGGCCGCCCGCCGGTGTCACGCGTGGCGCGGGCGCTGCTGGCCAAACGCGCCGGCTGAACAACGCTCAGCCGAGGCGGTCCAGCGCGTTCTCGATCTGGCCGCGTTCGTGGTCGCCCAGGCCGCGGCCGGCGCGGCGCAGGCGCTCGACGAGGCCGGAATCCACCGGCTTGACCTCCCCCAGCCGCTCGGCTACGCGCAGCAACACCTGCAGGCGCTCGAAGCCGCCTTCCATCGCCTCGGCGCTGGCCAGCACGCGCTCCAGGCCCGCGGCGCCCAGCCGCGGCCGGTCCAGCAGCCGGTTCAGCGCCTCGCGCCGCTCGAACCCGCCCTGGATGCCGCCGGCCGTGCGGGCATAGGCCTCCACCAGCCCGGCCTCGTCGCCCTGCAGCCGGCGCGCCACGGCGCCCAGCGCCTCGCGCTTCTCGAAGTCGCCCTGGATGCGTGACGCGGCCTGCAGCGCGGCGTCCAGCACGGCGGGCTGCGGCGTGGCGGCCACCTGCGCCTCGATGGCAGAGCGCAGCTCGAAGTCGCCATCGATGTGGCCCAGCGCGTCGGCCCAGGCCTGCAGCACCGCGGGGCTGGCCTGCAGCCGGGGCGCCAGCGCACCCAGGGCCTCGCGGCGCTCGAAGTCACCGTCGACACCGCCCGCGGCCTTCAGCCAGGCCAGTTGCTGCGGCTCGGCGAGCGGCAGGCCGGCGATGGCCTGCAGCGTCTGGCGCCGCTCGAAGCCGCCGTCGATGCCGGCCGCCACGGCGATGAGCCGGTCCTGCGCGGCCACCGGCAGCGGCTGGCCCAGGCGCAGCAGCGCCTCCACGCGCTGGCGGCGCGGGTAGTCGTCGCGGGCACGTTCCAGGTCGGCCAGCACGGCGTCCATGCCGCCGCGCTCGAACAGCCGGCGGGCGCGCACGAGCGGGTCGGTCAGGTGCTCGGCCATGCGCTGCACGGCCTGGGCCCACCACTGGCGGCCGGCGTCGTCCAGCGGCTGCACGGCGCCGCCGACGCGGTACTCGCGCTGCAGGCCGCGGTCGCCCAGGGACGTGAGCGCCATCTCGCGCGTCAGGCCCCCCGCGCGTTCGCGCACCAGCAGGCGGCCGCTCAGCGTCTGCACGTCGGTCTCGGCGTCGTTGAAGCCGACCTGGCCGTTCAGCTTCACGGAGAAGCTGCCGCCCGCATGGCGGCTCACGATGCGCGTGCCGCTGAAGGTGGCGAAGGACAGGCTGTCCAGGCCGAAGCGATCCATCAGTTCGCCGGCGTCGGTGTGGCTGACGACCACCGCCGGCATGGCGACCAGCGCCGCCAGCACCACCGCCACCAGCCCCCAGCGCACGCCGCGGCGCTCGCGTGGCGCATCGGCATCGCTGCCCAGCAGCCGGCGCACGCGGGCCAGCAGCGGCGAGCCGGCGCTCGCGGCGCCGCAGGCCAGCGCCGGGCCGTGGCGGCCGGTCTTCAGCGCCTCGGCGCAGCGCAGCAGGCTTTGCGCCAGCGCCAGGCGCTGGCCTGCCGGTGCGGCAGCGGCGGCGTCGCAGGCCAGCTCGGCCAGCAGGTCCAGCCGCCGCAGCGCGACGCGGTTGAGCAGCTGCGGCCACAGCAGCGCCTGCAGCACGGCCGCGAGCAGCCGCCAGGCGGGGTCGCGCCGGCGCAGGTGGGCCAGCTCGTGGCCCAGCACGGCGCGGGCCTCGTCGTCGGGCAGGTCCAGGCACCAGGCGGGCAGGCACAGCTGGCGGCCCGGCGCCAGCAGCGGGCTGGCCCAGCCGGGACGGGCGAGGCGCAGGGCCGGCGGCGGCACGCGCAGGTCGGCCGCCAGGCGCGCGGCCAGCGCCTGCCAGCGCGGGTCGGCCAGTGCGGGCAGGCGGCGCACCGCGCGGCCCAGCCACAGCCATTGCAGCGTCAGGCCGGCCAGCAGCAGCACGGCACCCAGCAGCCACACGGCGGCCAGGCCCATGGCGGCGTTTTGCGCCGTCGGCGCGAGACGCGCGGCCACCGGCAGCGCGCCGAGCTGCGCACGCGGGCGCGACGCGGCCGGTACGTCCGCGACGAGCGGCGCCAGGCGGGCGTCCGGCGGAGAGGGCGGGGTCTGGGCCGGGGCTGGCGCCGCCACGGCGGGCGCAGCCTGCGGCAGTGATGGCAGCGCCGGCAGCAACGGCAGGCTGGCGCTGACGAGGCCGCCCAGCAGCGCCAGCCGCCACAGCGTCTCCTGCGTGGCGGTGCCCAGCCGCGCCAGCCACCCGGCGCGCTCGGCCACCCACAGGCCGCCGATCAACAGGCTGCTGTGCAGCAGGTAGCTGCACGCCCAGGTCAGCAGTGCATCAGTCATGGCGCCCCTCCCCCTTGCGCTGCTGCAGCAGCGCCTGCAGCGCGGCCAGCTCCTGGGCGTCGACGCTGCGTGCGTCCAGCAGGTGGCTGACGAGCGCGCTGGCCCGGCCGGCGAACAGGCGGTCGACGAGGCTGCCCACCATGGAGCGCTGCACCTCGGCCTCGCTGACGAGCGGCGTGTACAGCAGCGCCCGCCCGTCGCGCCGGCTGCTCAGCAAACCGCGCTTCTCCAGCCGCGTGAGCAGCGTGGCCACGGTGGTGTGCGCCAAGTCACGCTCGCCGCGCAGCGCCTCGGCCACGTCGGCCGTGCTGGCCTCGCCGCGCGCCCACAGCACGCGCATCAGGCTGAGCTGCAGCTCACTCAGCGACACATCCCCACTGCCGTTGTCCTCGTCCATGGCGCATCTTCTACAGTTGTCGTACTACAAATGTAGTTGAGCGCAAGCACGCCACACAAGTGGCTTTTGGCAGGGGTCAGGCGCGGGGCAGGCGGCGGCGCACTCGGCACCCCGGCCGGGATGCGGTTCAATGCCTGCACCCCGACTCGCACGCCGACACCATGAAACTCGCCGCCGGCCTGTTCGCGCTGCTCAGCGCCCTTCCCCTGCACGCGCAGGAAGCCGTTGCCTACGACGCCGCCAAGGCCCAGGCCTGGGGCGCCAACGAGCAGGGCATGCGGGCCTACACCTTTGTGCTGCTGAAGACCGGCCCCAAGCGCATGCCCGACGGGCCCGAGCGTGACGCCATGTTCAAGGGCCACTTCGCCAACATCCAGCGCCTGGCCAAGGAGGGCCTGCTGGTGTACGCCGGCCCGCTGGACGGCGTGGACGGCTGGCGTGGCCTCTTCATCTTCGCCACCGCCGACCAGGACGTCGCGCGCAAGGCCGTCGAGACCGATCCCGTCGTCATCAACGGCGAGATGGTGGCCGAGCTGCACCGGCACTACGGCTCGGCCGCGCTGGTCGGCGTCAACGACCAGCACAACCGCCTCATCAAGCCCAAGCCTTGACGTGAGCACCGCCGGAAGCGGCTAAGCTGCCGCCCGTTCCAACGGGAGGCTCACCAATGATCCTGGGCATCGACCTGGGCACCACGCACAGCGCGGCGGCCGTGTTCCGCGACGGCGCACCGGTGCTGATCCCCAATGCCCACGGGGACTACCTGACGCCGTCGGCCGTCAGCCTGGACGAGCAGGGTCACACGCTGGTGGGCCTGGCCGCGCGCGAGCGTGCCGGCCTGCACGCTGAATCCACGGCGCTGGCCTTCAAGCGCTGGATGGGCAGCGACAAGCAGATCACGCTGCGCAGCGGCGCCCATGTCAAGACGCTGCGCGCCGAGGAGCTGTCGGCGCTGGTGCTGCAGACGCTGAAGGCCGACGCCGAGGCCTTCCTGGGCGAGCCGGTCACCGAAGCCGTCATCACCGTGCCGGCCTATTTCAACGAGGCCCAGCGCCGCGCCACGCGCACGGCCGGCGAGATCGCCGGGCTCAAGGTCGAGCGGCTGCTCAACGAGCCCACCGCCGCCGGCCTGGCCTACGGCCTGCAGCAGCGGCCCGAGCACAGCAGCTTCCTCATCTTCGACCTCGGCGGCGGCACCTTCGACGTGTCGGTGCTGGAGTATTTCGAGGGCGTCGTCGAGGTGCGCGCCAGCGCCGGCGACACGCGCCTGGGCGGCGAGGACTTCAGCCGTGCCATCGCGCAGCTGTTCGCCAAGCAGGTGGAGGGCCTGAGTGCCGACGAACGCGAAGCCTGGCTGGCCAGCGAGACCTGGTGGCGCCTGGCCGAGCAGGCCAAGCGCGACCTCGGCGAGCGCGACGGCACCGAGCTGCGCACCACCTGGCGCGACCGCCCGCTGAGCGCCTTCGTGACCCGTGCCGACTTCGAGGCCGCATCGGCTGAGCTGCTGCAGCGCCTGCGCCGCCCCATCGAACGCGCGCTGGCCGATGCGCAGCTCGACACCGCCGGCCTGGCCGAGGTGGTGCTCGTCGGCGGCGCCACGCGCATGCCCATGGTGCGCCAGCTCGTCGCGCGGCTGTTCCAGCGCCTGCCGCTGCGCACGCTGGACCCCGACCTCGCCATCGCGATGGGTGCGGCCGTGCAGGCCGGCCTGAAGGCGCGCGACGCGGCGCTGGACGACGTGGTGCTGACCGACGTGATGCCGTACTCGCTGGGCATCATCGCGGCCACCTCCATCGGCGACCGCATGGTCAGCGACCGCTTCTCACCCATCATCGAGCGCAACACGCCGGTGCCGGTGTCGCGCGTGGAGCAGTACCGCACGCTGAGCGACCAGCAGAAGGTCATCCTGGTGGACGTGCGCCAGGGCGAGTCGCCGGTGGGCTCGGAGAACCTGTCGCTGGGCAAGCTGGAGATCCCGATCGCGCCCGCACCGGCCGGCCAGGCCGGCGTGGACGTGCGCTTCACCTACGACGCCAACGGGCTGCTGGAGGTGGAGGCGCGCGACTTCCCCGGCGGCCAGCGGCATGAGCTGGTCATCGAGAGCCAGGGCGCGCGGCTGAGCGCCGCCGAGATTGCCGCCACGCGCGAGCGGCTGCAGGCGCTCAAGCGCCACCCGCGCGACGAGCAGGACAACCGCTACCTCATCGAGCGCGCCAAGCGCCTGTTCGAGGACCGCCTGGGCAACGACCGCGTGATGCTGCAGGACTGGCTGGCGCAGTTCGAGGCCGTGCTGCAGACGCAGGACGCCCGCGCCATCCGCCAGGCCCGCCAGCAGTTCAAGGACGCGCTGGACAGCATCGACACGTCGTTCAGGTTCTGAGCGCCATGTGGGAAGAAGACTGGGCCCGGCTGGGCATTGAACCGACGAACGATCTCGCCGCCATCAAGAAGGCCTACGCGTTGAAGTTGAAGACGACGCGGCCGGATGACGATGCCGAGGCTTACCAGGCGCTGCGGGGCGTGTATGAGCGGGCGCAGCAGTGGGCCAGGGCCCAGGAGTCCACGCACACGGAAAACGCGCCGCCTGCCTCCGCTGCGGTGGCGCCGATGGCTGACGACGTACTGCACACCACCGCCGCCCCGCCACCGGCATCCGCTTCGGAGACAGTCCGACAGCTGCACGCATGCTGGGAGCAGCAGGGAGCCCAAGCGCTGATGGCTCAATGGCCTGCACTGCGCTCGCTGCTGGACGCTCAGCCGCTGGCCGCAGGTGCCGAATGGTCCGCCCACTTCGCGCACTGGGTGGCGCAGCAACCGCATCTGCCGGACGCCTTCGTCGCGGCACTGAACGACCACTTCGGCTGGCAGGAGGACTTCCGCGTCGAACGGCAGATCGGCCCGCAGCTTGCAGAAGCCGTGCAGCAGGCCCTGCGCGAGCGCCAGGCCCAGCCAGCGCCAGTCAGCGAGGAACTGCAGCAACAGGTCAAGCCCCTGCGACAGCTGGACCGGCTGCGCAGCCGCGGCTCTGCGGGCTGGTGGCTAGCTCTGCTGCTGCAGCCCATGCTGGCACGGCTGCTGTCCGGCCTCGGGCCGCGCATCCTCGGGCAATGCGGCATCGACCTGGACATGCGCCGCTCCCTGGACAACCAGCTGCAGACCGCCTGGCTGATGCGCGCAGGCGTGCTGGCGGTGCTGGTGTTCGGGCTGTTCCTGCTGACGTCTGACGAGGGCGATCTGGCGACGCTGCGCATGACGATGTGGTGCCTGTGGGGCACCGGCTGGCTCGGCGCCAGCCATGTGCTGGGCATGTTCATGCATCACGGCGTGATGCTGCAGCGCACCGGAGGTCCTGCACTCTCGCTTCCCCTGCAGCGCTGGCGCCGACACGCACGCCAGCCGGCCGTGGGCCTGGGGCTGATCGTCGTGGCCGGCGTGCTGGCCGCATTCAGCTCCGAATGGAATCTCACGGCCTGGACGCTGCCCCTCAACGCACACACCGTCGGGCTGTTGCAGACCTTGCTGGACGCCACGCCCTGGGTGGTGCTGTGGCTGGGCGCGATGCTGGCCTGGCCGCTGCAGCCGATCTTCAGCCCGATCTGCCTGGGCATGCTCGTTCCGGTGGCGTCCTTGTTATTCCATTGGGCTTCGCCGAGCGACCCATGGGCCGCCGTGATGGCGATCGCCGTGCTGTACGTGCTGGTCGGCGCCGCCCGCTTTGAGGACAGGCTGGGCGGCAACGTCATGCTGGATGCCGTCTGTCGGCCCATCACCAACACGCTGGCGCTTGCCTGGCGCTGGGGCTGGCCGTTCGCGCTGCTGCCCAGCCTGCTCACGCTGGCCTACCTGTTCTCCGCGCGGCCGCACCCCGCGGTGTCCAGCCTCACGATGGTGTGGGTGCTGTCGACCCTGGCACTGCACCAGCTGCAGCACCGTGCCGAGGGCTGGGCACTGGCCCGCCTGGATCGCTCAGCCTGATCGGCCGCGGTTCAGCACCTTCGGCACCGGATTCGGCCGCAGCCGGAAAGCATCCGGCATGCCCGAGCCCAGCAGCGGCCGCAGGTAGAGGCGGAAGGCGTCGGTCACGTCGGTGCCGGCATCGTTGATGAAGACATCTTCCATCGTGCGCGTCTTGCCGGCCACGGCCGCCAGCGGCAGCAGCTCGTAATCCACCGAGTAGTAGCCAACGCGCTTGATCGCGACGGAGCCATCGCGGTCGCCGTGGAAGGCGTACTGCACGGCCTTCTCGCCCACCTCGCGGGCTTCGCGGGCGTCCACGTCGCTCACGCAGCCGAGGAAGCTGCGCTGCAGGTAGCCGAAGGTGTCGCCACGCACGCGTTTGATGCCCAGCTTCGCCTTGATCTCCTCGCACAGCAGATCGGCCAGTGCGCCGGTGCCGCTGAGCTGCACGTTGCCGTGCGCGTCGCGCTCCAGCTCGCCGGCGAGCTTCGCCAGCATCGGCGCGCCGGACGAATCGTGGATGCCTTCGCTGACGGCGATGACGCAGCGGCCGTGGCGCTCGTGCGTGGCTTTCACATCGCGCAGGAACTGCTCGGTGTCGAAGGCGCGCTCGGGCAGGTAGATGAGGTGCGGACCGTCGTCGTCGAACTTCTTGCCCAGGGCCGCGGCGGCCGTCAGGAAGCCGGCGTGGCGGCCCATGACGACGCCCACGTAGACGCCCGGCAGCGCGGCGTTGTCGAGGTTGGCGCCGGCAAAGGCCTGGGCCACGAAGCGCGCGGCAGAGGCGTAACCCGGCGTGTGGTCGTTGCCGACGAGGTCGTTGTCGATGGTCTTGGGGATGTGGATGCAGCGCAGCGGGTAGCCCGCCGCCTGCGCTTCCTCGGACACGATGCGCACGGTGTCGGACGAGTCGTTGCCGCCGATGTAGAAGAAGTGCGTGATCTCGTGCGCCTTGAGCACCGTGAAGATCTCGTGGCAGTAGGCGGCATCGGGCTTGTCACGCGTGGAGCCCAGCGCCGACGCGGGCGTGCCGGCCACCAGCTCGAGGTTGTGGCTGGTCTCCTGCGTGAGGTCGACGAAGTCCTCGTTGACGATGCCGCGCACGCCGTGGCGAGCGCCATAGACCTTGCCCACACCGGCCTGCCGTCGCGCTTCGAGCACGACGCCGACCAGGCTCTGGTTGATGACGGCGGTGGGACCGCCGCCCTGGGCGACGAGGATCTTCGCGAGAGGCATGGGCGCACTCCGGGCAATGAGGTCGCCGCAGTCTAAGCGTGCGACCTCCGCACGGCGAGCCCCGCCCTCACCCTCAGCGCGGCGCGTAGGGCAGCGACGAGTGGTGCACCACGATGCGCAGGCGGCCGGCGTCGTCCTTCACGTAGGTCCAGGTCTTGTCCACGGTCGTGACCTTGCCGTCCTTGCCGGTGAAGCTCACATTGCCCTGCGTGCTGGCCGAGTCGCCCGCGATGAAGATGGCGCTGTTGCTGACCTCGCAGCGCGTCCAGCCCTTCAGCGCGAAGCCCTCGTCCTTGGGGAAAGCCGGGTCGCCGCCGACGAAATAGGCCAGCGCACCGGCCTTGGTCGTGCGGAAGGTCTGCGGCGCGACGGTCAGCGTCGGCTTGAACAGCACCGGGCTCATCTGGTAGCCGTAGGCGGTGTCGATGACCTTCTCGGCCAGCGCCTTGGCCGCGGCCTGGCCGCCGCTGGCATGCGCAGCGCCGATGTCCAGCAGCGCCTTGCACCAGCCGGTCTGGGCGGCCAGCACCTCGGCCTGCGTGATGGCCCGGTTGGCCAGCGGCACCTCGGCCTGGGCAGGCAGCGCGGCAGCGGCAAGCACCGCGGGCAGGGCGAACAGGGACAGCGACTTCTTCATGACATGGCTCCTTGGGAAAACTCGGCACGGGTTGCGCCGTCCCGCCATTCGGCCCGCGGGCCATGAACTCGCCCTGGGGCGCTCGATGAGGCTGGGCTGACGCGGGCATGAACCGCGGCGCATGCGCTGTTCATCTGGCGTTCATGCAGGCGGCCTCACCGGCCGCGAGAATCCAGCCATGTTCGGACGTCGCCTGACCTGGGCCCTCATCTTCCTGGCTGCCGCAGCGGTCGCGCAATGCGCGTTGGCGCTGTGGTCGGTGCGCGTGGCCGAGCATCAGGTGCTCCGCGGGCGCGTGGCGGCCGACATCCAGCTCGGCTTCGCACAGCTGTCGGCCGACAAGCAGCGGCTGCGCGCCTGGGCTGCGCAGCGGGAGTTCGACGCGGGCGCCGAGCTGCCCGAACTGCAGCAGCTCGCCACCACCATGCGCGCCACGCTGGACCGGCTTGACCAGCTTGCCGAGCGCGCGGAGGCCCTGGACGACCGCCCGCGCGCCCGGGAACGCCAGCTGCAGCGGCGCGATGCGCTGAAGGTGCTGCGCCAGAAGCTAGACACCCTGGTGCCCCAACTGAGCGAACACCCGGTGCCGGGCAGCGGCAGCCCGGCCACGCTCTGGGCGGCGGCCAGCGAGCACTTCGACATGGCCCAGGGCCGCGATCTGCGCCGCCTGCTGGCGGAGAGCACGGCCCGCGAAGCGGAGACCGTGCGCGAGAAGCGGGACGACACCGACCGCGCCATGACGCGCATGCGCACGTTGTGGATCACGACGGCCGTCACCATCGGCGCCCTGGCGCTGGCGCTGGCCGTGTATTTCGCCCGCGCGCTGCGCCGCCCGCTGAGCGCGCTGCGGCAGGCGGCCGTGGCGCTGCAGCAGGGCGAGCTGGAGCACCGCATTCCGCTGCAGGGGCGCGACGAGTTCGCGCTGCTGGCAGGCAGCGTGAACGCCATGGCGGCCGAACTGTCGGCCCACCGCGAGCGCGACACCCAGCTGCGCCTGGACCTGGAACAGCAGGTGGCGGAACGCACCCGGGCGCTCAGCGACGCCCTGCAGGCCCTGCAGACCGCCGAGGAGCGGCGCCGGCGCCTGTTTGCCGACATCAGCCATGAGCTGCGCACCCCCACCACCGTGATCCGCGGCGAGGCCGAGGTCACGCTGCGCGGGCGCGACAAGCCGGTGGACGAATACCAGGGCGCCTTGCGCCGCATCGCCGACACGGCAGGTCAGCTCGGCCGTGTCATCGACGATCTGCTGACGGTGGCACGCACCGACATCGAGGCGGTCGACATCCGCCGCGTGCCGCTGGACCTGGGCCAGCCGATCCGGCAGGCGGTCGAGCAGGCGCAAGCCCTGGCCGCCGCGCAGGGCGTGGACCTGCCGGATGTCGACCTGCCCCTGCATGCCCTGCCGGTGAAGGGTGATGCGCAGCGCTTGCGCCAGCTGCTGATGGCCCTGCTGGACAACGCGGTGCGCTACTCCCACCCGCGTGGCACCGTGCGAGTAAGCGTGCAGGTGGTGGGCGACGCGCCCGGCTGCGCGGAGGTGCGCATCGAGGACGACGGCATCGGCCTCGCACCCGAGGACCTGCGGCGCGTCTTCGAGCACCGCTGGCGCAGCGAACGGGCCCGCCGCCACCGCGCCGACGGCAGCGGCCTGGGCCTGGCCATCGCCCAGGCCCTGGCCCGCGGGCATGACGGCGACGTGCGCCTGGCGCCGCGCCCGACGGGGGGCACCGTGGCCACCCTGACCCTGCCGCTGTGCGCGGCCGGCATGAGGGCCGCCGCATGAAGCTCATCGTGGCCGAGGACGATGCCCGCATCGCCGCCTTCCTGGAGCGCGGGCTGCGGGCCGAGGGCTACCACGTGCAGTTGGCCAGCACCGGACCGGAAGCCCTGGCCGCCGCGCAGGAAGCTGCCGGCAGCGATGCGCAGGCCGAGGACGCCCTGCTGCTGCTGGACCTGATGCTGCCGGGCATGAACGGATTGGAGGTCTGCCAGACGCTTCGCGCCGCCGGCGTCGGCATGCCCATCCTGATGCTCACCGCCCTGGGCTCGCTCGAGGACCGGGTCACCGGCCTGCGCACCGGGGCGGACGACTACCTCGTCAAGCCCTTCGAGTTCGAGGAGCTGCTGGCCCGCATCGAGGCCCTGGCCCGGCGTGGCCGCGGTCTGCGCCCGGCCCGCGCGGCGCAGCTGGTGGTCGACGACCTGGTGTTCGACCGGCAGCAGATGCGCGCCAGCCGGGCCGGCCGCGCCCTCACGCTCACGGCCCGCGAGCTGGCCCTGCTGGAGCTGTTGATGAGCGCGCCGGGTCGGCTCTTCAGCCGCGAGCGCATCCTGGCCACGGTCTGGGGCGCCAGCGAGGACCCGCTCACCAACGTGGTGGACGTGTTCATCCGGCGCCTGCGCGCCAAGATCGACGAGGGCCACCCGCGGCCACTCATCCACACCGTGCGCGGCATGGGCTACCGGCTGGAGGCGCCGGCCGCCTGAGAGGTTGAGAGTCTTTCACCCAGGGCCGCCTCGCACGCCAAAACGCCCTCGCCCGTCGTTGCAAATGCTCGCCATAGCCCGAGCTATGGCTGCGCTTTGCGCCTAGTTCGAGGGCGCTTTGACGCGCCTTTCTGGCACGGCCGAAAAACTCTCAACCTCTGAGGCCGTGGGCTCAGCGCTTCATCCAGGCTTCGAGCTCCTCGGCCGGCATGGGCTTGGCGAACAGCCAGCCCTGGCCTTCGTGGCAGCCCAGGCCGATGAGGTACTGGCGCTGCTGCTCGGTCTCGATGCCTTCGGCGATGACGGTCAGGCCCAGGCCGCGGCCCAGGTTGATGACCATCTGCGCGATGGTGGAGCCGGCGGTGGACGACTGCGCCTCCTGCACGAAGGCCCGGTCGATCTTGAGCCGGTCCACCTGCAGCTGGCGCAGCTGGCTCAGGGACGAGAAGCCGGTACCGAAGTCATCGATGGCCACCGAGAAGCCCAGCTGCTTGACGTCGGCCAGCACGCGCAGCACGAGCTCGGCGTCTTCCATGGCCATGGACTCGGTGATCTCCAGCTCCAGGCTCTGGCCGGCGGCGCCGGTGTCCTCCAGCGCGCGCGACAGCATGTCCAGAAAGCCCGGGTGGCGGAACTGCGCCATGGACACGTTGACGGCCATGCGGAACTCACCATGCCCCTGGGCCTGCATGCGCTTGAGCTGTGTGCAGGCCGTGCGCATGACGAACTCACCGATCGGGATGATGAGGCCGCTCTGCTCGGCCAGCGGGATGAACTGGTCGGGCGGGATGAAGCGGCCGTCCGTCGCACGCCAGCGCAGCAGCGCCTCGGCGCCGATGACGCGTCCGCTGACGATGTCCACCTGCGGCTGGTAGACGACGAACAGCTGGCTTTCCTCGAAGCCGGTACGCAGGCCCTTGAGCAGCTTGAAGCGCTCGCGCGCGTCGCTGCCCATGGCGGCCGAGAAATATTGGGATGAGCCGCGCTGCTGCTGCTTGGCGCGCTTGAGAGCGATCTGCGCATCCAGCAGCAGCTCGGAGCCGACGGCCGTCGATTCGCCCAGCCGCACCAGGCCGGTCGTGGCCGACAGCTGCAGCCGCTCGCCGGCGACGATGAAAGGGTCGGCGAAGACGCCGCTGACGGTCTCGGGGCAGACCTTGGCATGCTCGCCCAGCACACCGAAGGTGTCGGCGCCGACGCGGGCCATGGCCGTGTTCAGGCCCAGCATCTCGCTCAACCGATGCACGACGGCTTGCAGCACCTGATCGCCGAAGTGATGGCCGAAGGCGTCGTTGATGTCCGAGAAGTCGTCGATGTCGATCAGCGCCAGGGTGACGCCGGTCGGATCCTTCAGGTTCTTGTCGAGCAGCTCGACGAAGCGGTTGCGGTTGGGCAGGCGCAGCAACGGGTCGTTGTAGGCCTGGTCCAGCAACTGGCTGTACAGCACGACGTTCTCGAAGCCCACCGCGATGTTGGAGCAGAAGGCGCGCAGCAGCTGCTGGTCCAGCTCGTCGAGCTCGCGGCCGACGTCCACCAGCGCGGCCATCGCCCGGCCCTGACCCATGCCGAAGTACAGCACCGTGCCGTCGTCGTAGAGGTTCTTCTGCTCGCGCAGGCAGCGCTCCAGGCGGTCACGCACGGCGGGGATCTTGACCTGCGCCAGCGGCCGGTCGATGAGGCCGCTGTACTGGCCGGCAGCGGCGACGATGCGCACCTCATCGGCCGCCTCGCCATGCACCTGCGCACACACGAGGCCCTCGGGCAGGATGCCCAGCAACGCGCACAGCTGCGTGACGACACCTTCGGCGAAGCGCGACAGGCCGCGCATGCGCGACAGCGACGTGCTGCTGTCGACGATCATCTCCAGCCCGCGGCGGTTGGCCTCCAGCGCGCAGATCTGGCGGTACGAACGCACGGCCGCCGTGAGCACGGTGTACAGCCGCGTGCGCGTCAGCTCGGACTTGGTCTTGTAGTCGTTGATGTCATAGGCCTGCACCGTCTCGATCTCCGGTGCATAGCCGGGCTGGCCGGTGCGCAGCACGATGCGCACGGCATTCAGGCGCAGCTCCTCGCGGATGTGGCGCACCAGCTGCAGGCCGGCGTCCTCACTCTCCATGACGACGTCCAACAGCACGACGGCCAGGTCGTCCTCGCTGGCGAGCAGCTGGCGCGCCTGGGCGGCGGAGGATGCATGCAGAAAGACCAGGGGCTGGCCTTCGACCGTGAGGCCCTGCATGGCGAGTTCGGTGGCCTTGTGGACGTCGCCGTCGTCGTCGACGATGAGGATGCGCCAGGGGCGGTCGTGCGGGCGGTGGTCCAGCTCGTGGTGCTCGGGCTCGTCGAGCAGCTCGAGCAGATCGTCGTCAACGGCAGACGTGGTTTCTTGCATGGGGGCGAGGACTCCGGGCACGCGGGTTGCCGCGGCCGCGGCAGCCTCGTCGATCAGGACACGCAAGCGTAGTGCATCCACAGGCGCGCTGCCACGAAAAGCGCGGGCAAAAGCCCGCCCCCGCGGGTCAGCGCTTACCGGGTTTGCCCGGACGTCCGCCGATCGCGCGAGCCGCCGGTTTGGCGCCCGTCACCCGCGGCGGCAGCCCGGTGTGCTGTGTCAGCACCTGACCCTTGCGCGGCGCCGACGGCCGCGCCGCCACGGGCGACGGCGTCGAATTCTTGCGCCGCGCGCTCTCGTAGCTGCCGTCGGTGACGGGCTGGTAGGTCGGGATCAGGTGGTGCTTGCCGTTGCCGATGAGGTCGGCCCGGCCCATGGCCTTGAGCGCTTCGCGCAGCAGCGGCCAGTTGTTGGCGTCGTGATAGCGCAGGAAGGCCTTGTGCAGCCGGCGGCGGCGCTCGCCGCGCACGATGTCCACCTTCTCGCCGCGGCTCTCGTCGCGGCTGATGCCCTTGAGCGGGTTGCGGCCCGAGTGGTACATGGCCGTGGCCGTGGCCATGGGGCTGGGGTAGAAGGTCTGCACCTGGTCGGCGCGGAAGCCGTTCTTCTTCAGCCACACGGCGAGGTTCATCATGTCCTCGTCGCTGGTGCCAGGGTGGGCGGCGATGAAGTACGGGATCAGGTACTGCTTCTTGCCGGCCGCGGCGCTGGCGGCCTCGAACATCTGCTTGAAGCGGTCGTAGGTGCCGATGCCCGGCTTCATCATCTTGGACAGCGGCCCGCTCTCGGTGTGCTCAGGCGCGATCTTGAGATAACCGCCCACATGATGGGTGACCAGCTCCTTCACGTACTCGGGCGACTGCACGGCGAGGTCGTAGCGCAGGCCGGAGCCGATCAGGATCTTCTTGACGCCCGGCAGCGCCCGCGCGCGGCGGTACATCTTGATGAGCGGGTCGTGGCTGGTGTTCAGGTTCGGGCAGATGCCCGGGTAGACGCAGCTGGGCTTGCGGCAGGCGGCCTCGATCTCGGGGCTCTTGCAGCCGATGCGGTACATGTTGGCCGTGGGGCCGCCCAGATCGGAGACGATGCCGGTGAAGCCCTTCACCTTGTCGCGCATCTCCTCGATCTCGCGGATGACCGAGTCTTCCGAGCGGCTCTGGATGATGCGGCCCTCGTGCTCGGTGATGGAGCAGAAGGTGCAGCCGCCGAAGCAGCCGCGCATGATGTTCACGCTGAAGCGGATCATTTCCCACGCCGGGATCTTGGTCGCGCCGTCGTGGCTGCCGTTCTCGTCGGCGTAGCTGGGGTGCGGCGCGCGGGCGTAGGGCAGGTCGAAGACATGGTCCATCTCCGGCGTCGACAGCGGGATGGGCGGCGGGTTGATCCACAGGTCGCGCTCGATACCGTTGAAGTCGTAGCGCTGCACCAGCGCGCGCGCATTGCCGGGGTTGGTCTCCAGGTGCAGCACGCGGTTGGCGTGGGCGTAGAGCACCGGGTCGCTCTTCACCACCTCGTAGGCCGGCAGGCGCACGACGGTGCGCTCCCGCGGCGGCATGCTGATGCGGCCGGTCTTGTGGATGGTGATGGGCTTGGGCGCGTCCGGCTCGTCGCTGGTCGCGCAGGTCGTCTCCTGCTTGATCTCCTGGTAGGGGCTGATCAGCTCGTCGATGCGGCCGGGACGGTCCACCTCGGTGGAGTCCAGCTCGAACCAGCCGTCGGCCGACGAGTCGCCGTCGCGGCGCATGAAGGCGGTGCCGCGGATGTCGGTCAGGCTCTCCACGGGCTCGCGCCGCGCCAGCCGGTGGGCGATCTCGACGATGGCGCGCTCGGCGTTGCCGTAGACCAGCAGGTCAGCCTTGCTGTCCACCAGCACGGAGCGGCGCACCTTGTCCTGCCAGTAGTCGTAGTGCGCGATGCGGCGCAGCGACGCCTCGATGCCGCCGATGACGATGGGCACGTCCTTGAACGCCTCCTGGCAGCGCTGGGTGTAGACCAGCGTGGCGCGGTCGGGGCGCTTGCCACCTTCGCCGCCGGGCGTGTAGGCGTCGTCGCTGCGGATTTTTCGATCAGCCGTGTAGCGGTTGATCATCGAGTCCATGTTGCCGGCCGCGACGCCGAAGAACAGGTTGGGCTTGCCCAGCGCCTTGAACGCATCGGCGCTGTTCCAGTCCGGCTGCGCAATGATGCCGACGCGAAAGCCCTGGGCTTCCAGCGTGCGGCCGATGACGGCCATGCCGAAGCTGGGGTGGTCGACGTAAGCGTCGCCCGTGACGATGATGACGTCGCAGGAATCCCAGCCGAGCTGCTCCATCTCCTGCCGGCTCATGGGCAGGAAGGGCGCGGGACCGAAGCGCTTGGCCCAGAACGGGCGGTAGGCGGTCAGCGCCTTGGGCGCGGCAACAGGCAGAGCGGACATAGCCTTGGATTGTCGTTGGACGGGCCCTGAAAAGCACAAAGCCCGCTCAGCGAGCGGGCTTGGGGCGCGGGGCCGACGTGAATTACAGCGCGCGGATGTTCGCGGCCTGCAGGCCCTTGGGGCCCTGCTTCACTTCGAACTCGACCTGAGCGCCTTCGGCCAGCGTGCGGAAGCCGCCGTTGTTCTTGATCTCGCTGTGGTGGGCGAACAGGTCCTTGCTGCCGTCGGCGGGGGTGATGAAGCCGTAGCCCTTGCCGTCGTCAAACCACTTGACGATGCCGGTCTGCTGGGTGCTCATGAAGTTTCCTTGCGGTTGTCGTGCAGTGCAGTCCCGCCTAGAGCGGCTGCGACAACACAACGACTTCGGGCAAGGACCAACAAAAAAATGGCGCCATTCCTGGCGCCTGGGGCCGGATTCTAGCGGTGCTCAGGCGGCCAGCGCCTGGATGGCGATCGTCCGGCCGGCGCGGCCCGCCGCGGAGCAGCCGGCAACGCGACTGTCCTCGAAGACTTCCCGCGCGCAGTCGTGGCAAGCGCCGCAGGCCGTGGCCACGCGCAGGTCGTCCTGCAGGGCCTCGAAGCTCGGGCAGCCGCTGGAGGCGGCAATCGCGATGTCGCGGTCGGAGACGCGGTGGCAGACACAGACAATCATGGACACGAAGTCTAATGCGAATCGCTCTCATTTGCAAAAAGAGCGGTTTTGCGCAAGGGCTTTCGGTCGCGATACTGCCAACCAATTTCACGAATCTGGAGCCCGCCATGAAAGGCGACCCGCAAGTCATCGCGCACCTGAACGCCCAGCTCAAGCTGGAGCTGACCGCCATCAACCAGTACTTCCTGCACGCCCGCATGCTGAAGAACTGGGGCCTGATGAAGATGGCCAAGCACGAGTACGAGGAGTCCATCGAGGAGATGAAGCACGCCGACAAGCTCATCGAGCGCGTGCTGACGCTGGACGGCCTGCCCAACCTGCAGGATCTCGGCAAGCTCTACATCGGCGAGAACGCCGTCGAGACGATGGAGTGCGACCTGAAGATCGAGAAGACCGGTCACGCCCACCTGAAGGAAGCTGTCGCCTACTGCGAGAGCGTGCGCGACTACGTGTCCCGCGAGCTGTTCGTCGCGATCCTGGACGACACCGAGGAGCACATCGACTACCTGGAGACGCAGCTGGAGCTGGTCAACACCGTCGGCGTGCAGAACTACCTGCAGTCGCAAATGGGCAGCGACAGCTGACCCCTCGTCCAGTCTCGCCTCGCTGAACGCGGGCGAGTCTGGTCGGTCCCCCGAGGGGACGGCGATACACGCGGCATCGAGCCGCGTGCTCATCGCCAAATGGGCCGGCTTGGGGCGGCCCGGCGCTCGGCCCGAAGGCTGAGGTGCCAAAAGTGACAGCGGGATAGTCCGGAGTAACGTCTCCGCCCTCCTGCGCTCAATCGGGGCATGCAAGTTCTGCAGGCCCCTTTTTCATGCAGCCGCCGCTCATGAGCTGGCTGACGCGGCTCGGCTTCCTGGCCCCGGCCGCGGCGGGCTCGGACGAGTGCGCGCTGCTGGCGCGGCTGGCGGCCGGTGATGCCGACGCGCTGGCGCAGCTGTACCGGCGCGAGAGCGGCTCGGTCTACCGCTACGCGCTGGCGCTGGCCGGCGACGAGGCCGCGGCGCTGGACGCCGTGCAGGAAGCCTTTGCCCAGCTGCTGCGCGGCCCGCAGGGCTACCAGGCCGGCCGCGGCTCGCTGGGCGCCTACCTCGCCGGCATGGCCCGGCACCAGTTGCTCAGCCAATGGCGCGACCAGCGCCGCCACGTGCCACTGGACGACACCCTCGACAGCGAACCCGCGCCGGCCAGCGACGAACGGCTGGCGCAGGCGCAACGCGAGGACGGCCTGTGGGCCGCCATCCGCCGCCTGAGCTGGCCGCAGCGCGAGGCCATCACGCTCGTCGACCTGCAGGAGCGCAGCTACGAGGAGGCTGCCGCCATCGCCGGCACCAGCGTGGATGTGCTGCGCACGCGGTTGCACCGCGCGCGCCAGCGCCTGGCCGACCTGCTGGATGCCGGAGAACGACCATGACCCTGCCCGACGACACCCCGGCCTGGCTGCGCCCCGCGCGGGCCGACTTCGCGCGGCTGCAACCCGGCGCCGCGCAGGATGCCGCCGTGCTGGCGGCGCTGACCCGCCAGCTGCTGGCCCGCCCTGCCCCGCCCCCGGCGCCGCCGCTGCACGAGCCGCGCTGGTTGCGCCGGCTGGCCTGGGGCAGCGGCGCGCTGGGGACCGCGGCGGCCGCGCTGCTGAGCGCCGCGCTGCTGCTGGACCCGCCCGGCACCGGCCACGCCGCGCCGCTGGCCGGCGCCGGCAGCGGCTTCATCCCGCTGGTGCCGGACGGCGAGTTCCGCGCCGCGCTGGCCGCCGGCCGCAGCGCCGCCGTGTGGCTGCAGCCCACCGAGCTGCCGCGCGAACGCCTGGCGCTGCTGGGCCTGCCCTTCGACGCCGCGCGGGCCGACGAACTCGTGCGCGCCGAACTGATGTTGAACCCGAGCGGCCAGGTGCTGGCCGTGCGGCTGCTGAACTGACCCCGCTGGAGACCCCCAATGAAGAAACCCCTGACCTGCCTGTCGCTGTTCACGCTGGCCGCCTGCGCCGGCGCGCAGGATGCCGAGGCGCTGCGGCTCAAGGTCGAGCGCGACGTGGCCATCGCGCTGGCCGACGTGCCGGTGCAGTTGGCGCTGGGCGAGCGGGCGCTGGCCTTCGCTGGCCGTGAGCTGGAGGGCGAACGCGTCGTGAAGGGCGCGCCCTACTGCGCCACGGCCGTGCATGAGAACGTGCAGACGCTGGCCGACGGCAACCGCATCGTGCGCAAGCAGCAGAGCGAGCTGTGCCGCGACGGCGAAGGCCGCACGCGGCGCGAGGTGCAGCGCGAAGGCGGCCCCAAGGTCGTCTACCTGAACGACCCCGTGGCCGGGGAGAGCTGGGTCATCCACCCCGAGCAGAAGCGCGTGCAGCGGCTGCGCGGCCACGCCGTCGGCGGCCGCGGCAGCGACGACGAGGCCGCACAGGCCGCGTGGCAGGCGTCGATGCAGGACTGGGGCGAGCGCATGAAGGAGCAGGCCGCGCGCTGGCGGGAATGGGGCGCCCGCGTGGCCGAGCAGGCGCGCAGTGCCGATGCCGAGCGGGCGCGCGCCCACGCGCTGACGGGCGAGCCCGGCATCGTCATCGAGCGGGACGTCGTCGTGCCCGCACCGGCCGGCGCCAGCACGCCCGAGCGCCGCCGCGAGCTGCGCGTGCTGCGCGCCAGCGAGATGCCACTGCCGCCTGCCCCGCCCGCACCGCCCGCGCCCATGGCCGCTCCCGTACCGCCGGTACCGCCCGTGCCCCCGCTGCTGCTGCAGGGCCCACTGCTGCCACGCACCGGCGGCACGACGACGGCGCTGCCCGCAAAGGAGATCGACGGCCTGAAGGTCAACGGCGAGCGCACGACGTGGACCATCGCGGCCGGCAGGATAGGCAACGAGAAGCCCATCGTCATCAGCCGCGAGGTGTGGCGCTCGCCGGAGCTGATGCTGACCATTTCCAGCCGCGACGCCGACCCGCGCTCGGGCGAGCAGAACTACCGGCTGGAGAAGATCCGGCGCGGCGAGCCTGACCCCGCGCTGATGAAGCTCCCCGCGGACTACGCTGGCGCCCCCCGCCCAGTCGCGCGCCGCTGAACGCGGGCGCGCCGGCGCGCGCGTCCTGACTCAGTCCGCCGACGTCGGCGCCGCCGGCGATGCGGGCTTCAGCAGCCCGGCCAGGTTCTGCGCGATGCCGGTGATGCCCTGGTTGGACAGGCCGGCGTCCTGCATGACGGCGTCGACGATGGGCTTGGCGATCTGGTACTGCAGCGCCGAGTTCATGACCTGCTCGGGAAAGGTGCCGGCCACCGCCGCGCCGCCTTCGCCGCTCGCCGCGCCGCCCTGGCCCGGCATGCCGTTGACCGACACGATGCGGATGGAGTCGATGTTCTCCATCGGCTTGACGGCCTGGGCCAGGATCTCCGGCAGCTGCTGCAGCAGCTGCGTGCGCACCTGCAGGTCGATCTGCGCGGCGGACAGCATGTTCAGCGCCTCGTTGATCGCGCGGCGGCCTTCGGCCTCGGCAATCGCGGCCGCCTGCTTGGCCTTGGCCTCGATGGTCAGCGCCTCGGCACGGTCGATGGCGGCCTCCTTCTCGGCGGAGGCCGACACCTTCACGGCGATCGCGTTCTGCTCGGCGTCCTTGCTGGCCTCGATGAGCTGGATGGCCTTGTCCCGCTCGGCCACGGCCACCTGGCGCGCGGTGTTGACGGTTTCCTCGGCCTTCACGGCCTCGGCGCGGGCGAGGTTGGCGGCCGCATCGGCCTCGGATTGCTCGCGCGACTTCGTCGCGATCGCGATCTGCGTGTCCTGACGGGCGATCTCCACCTGCTTGCGCTGCTCGGCGCGCTTCAGCTCGGCCTGGCGCTCCTGCTCGATCTCGCGCGTCTGGATGACGAGGTTCTTCTCGATCTCCGCCGCCTTGATCTCGCGCTCGGCCTCGATGCGGCGCTGGCCGACCTGACGCTCGGCTTCGATCTTGACCGTCTCGGCCTCACGGTTGCGCTCGGCCTGCTGCGCAGCGATCAGCGCCACCTGCTCGGCACGCGCCACTTCCACCTCGCGCTTCTGGGCCAGCGTGGCGAACTCCTGGTCCTTCTCGATGGTGAGCTTCAGGCGGCTCGCCTCGAGGTTCTTCGTGCGCACCTGCACCTCGGTGTCCTGCTCGACGTCGTTGCGCTGCTTGCGGCGCGCCTCCGTCTGCTCGGTCAGGCGCGTCAGGCCCTCGGCGTCGAACGCATTGTTGGGGTTGAAGAACTGCTTGTCGGTCTGGTCCAGGCTGGTCAGCGAGACGGACTCCAACTCCAGGCCGTTCTTCTCCAGGTCCTCGGCGACGGCGTTCTGCACCGCCTGCACGAAGTCGCGGCGCTTGTCCTGCAGCTCCTGGATGGTCATGGTCGCGGCGGTGGCGCGCAGGCTGTCGACGAACTTGTCCTCCACCAGCGCCTTCAGCTCGTTGGGGCTCATCGTGCGCGTGCCCAGCGTCTGCGCGGCGGTGCTGACCGCCTCTTCGGTCTGCTTCACGCGCACGAAGAACGCGGCCGTCACGTCCACGCGCATGCGGTCCTTGGTGATGAGGCTCTCGCGCTCGCGGCGCAGCACTTCGAGCTTGAGCGTGTTCATGTTGACGAGCACGCACTCGTGGAAGACCGGCAGCACGATGGCACCGCCGTCCATGATGACCTTCTGGCCGCCCAGGCCCGTGCGCACGAAGGCGGTCTCCTTGGTGCTGCGCTTGTACAGCCGCGCGAAGACGAAGCCGATGGTCAGCAGGCCCAGCAGGCCGATGCCGGCGATGGCGGAAATCTCGATGAGGTTGTCCATGTTGTCTTTCAGCTCCCTTGTTGTCAGATGAGGTTCGGATGCGGGTTGGCGATACAGCGATAGAACGCCCCCTGCTTTCGCACGATAAGGATCTGCACGCCTTCCTCGAACACCTCTTCGTCGAAGTCAGGCTCAACCATCAGGTAGTGTGTGCGCCCGAACGCGTCGCGCACCCGCGCCTGCGCGGCCAGGCCGCGGCGGGCCGCGCCGGCGCTGATGACGCCGCCCCGCCCCACCAGCGACTGCTCGCTGACGGCGCTGGTCTCGTCGCGCGGCACGATGTGGGCCACCAGGCTGCCCAGCCCGCGCACCGTGGCCAGGCCCGGCGGCACGGCCAGCAGGCCCGCCGCCCACGCGGGCAGGAAGTTGCCCAGCAGGTTCATCGCCACCTTCTGCAGCGCGTAGCCGAACAGCGCATAGCCCAGCAGGAACAGCAGCAGCAGCACCAGCGCCGGCACGCGGCCCAGGTGCAGCCAGCCCAGCACGCGGTCCAGGCCCGACTCGGGCACCGCATGCGGCAGCAGGTCATCGATGACGTTGCTGGGGCTCAGCGCCACCAGCATGCCCACGCCCTCCAGCACGGCGATGGCGACGATCAAGGCCACGGCGACGCCGAAGGGCAGCGTCTCGGACGCAGTGAACAGATTCATCCAGTCCTCCCCGGTTGCTCGGCACCCATGCTCAGTTGTGGCCGGCCTTGATCTGGGCCATGCGCTCGGCGATCTTGTGGTCGCGCACCAGCTCGTCCAGTTCACGCAACTGCGCGTCCTGCTTCAGGTCGCCGGCAGGCGCGCCGTTCAGGCCCGTCTGGCGCTGGAAGATCTTGTCGAACGCGTCCGTGACCTTGGACAGCCGCTGCTCCACGCCCGCCTGCCCCACCGGCTGCGCGGCCGATGCCGTGGCGGCGCGGCTGTTGCGGAACTCCGCCAGCGCATCCTGCATCTCGCGCTTCTTGGCGAGCAGCGCGGCCGTGAAGCCCTGCAGCTCCTGTTCCTGGCGGGCCAGGTCGGCCAGCGTCGTCTCCAGCACCGGGATCTGCGCCTCGATGTCCAGCTGCCGGGCCACGGCGGCGCGCGCCAGGTCCTCGCGCTGCGACGCCAGCGCCTGCGCGATCTGGTCGCGCAAGTCCTCGTGGCTGCGGTTCAGCCGCGCGTGCTGCTGCTGCGCCAGGTGCCGGTTGGCGCTGACGGTGCCCAGCTCATGGCGCACCTCATCGATGACGCCGTCGGCCTCGCGGAGGGTCTGCTCCATCGCCGCCTGCGGATTCAGGTCCTCGATCCGGTCCAGCAGCGCATGCATGCCGCCGGCGATGACGCGGCCCACGCGGGCCTTCAGGGAATCGCTCATGTCACGCTCCTTTCAACGTGGAAGCCAGCTCGATGGAGGGCGCCAGGTGGCGCCTCACCACCCCGGGGTCGAACGCATGGGCGGTGCTCGTCGTCGCCTGGCGCAGCAGCGACTCGCCCAGCAGCGCCGCGCGGCGCACCAGCGCGTCCTCCAGCCGGGCGGCGTCGTCGGCCGTGGCCGGCGCGTGGCTGATGACCAGCGCCATCAGCGTCGTCACCTGCTCCACCAGCGCCCCCAACACCTCGGAGTGGCGGCCCTCGGCGCCCTCGATGCGCACCAGCGCCTCGCGCAGCCGGTGCGTCAGCTCGCGCGCCCAGGCGTGCGCAGCCACGTAGTCGAACGCGCCGTCATGCTGGCGCTTGAGCTGGGAGAGCAGCACGCGCAGCTTGTCGCTGTTGGTCGTGGCACCGTCCACCTGCAGCTGCGCCAGCCACAGGTAGAGATCGCTCGGGATGCGAGCCGACAAGGGCTCCATCGTGATGGTCTGGGTCGCCATGGGCACCTGCCTTCAAATGAACTCCAACGAACACGAATGTATTCGTTTGAATTCATTTGTCAACAAGCGCGATGCCCGCGGCCGCCGGCGGGCGGCGTGCTCAGCCCTCGCGGTCCCACACGACGCCCTCTTCCGTCAGCATCGCGTCCAGCGGCACGTCCAGCGCGCTGGGCTTGAGCAGCGGCAGGAAGCCGTGCGCGTAGCCGATGCCCACGGCCGCGGGCCGCGGCTGCATCTCGGCCAGCGTCTTGTCCATGAAGCCGCCGCCATAGCCCAGCCGCAGCCCGCACGGGCCGAAACCCAGGCAGGGCACCAGCATCAGCTGGGGCTGGAATGCCTCGGTGCCCTTGGGCTTGGGGATGTGGAAGGCGTCTTCCTCCATCGGGCAGCCGGGGTACCAGACGTGAAAGCGCAGCGTGCCGTGCTCCTTGTCGACGACGGGCAGGCCGATGCGGCGCTCGGGGTGGTTCTCGCCCCAGCGGTACAGCGTGGGCAGCGGGTCGAACTCGCCCTTGATGGGCCAGTAGGCGCCGATCGTCTTTTCCCGGCGGCGCAGCAGCCAGACGCTGAGCACCTCCTGCAACTCGGCAGCGAGGTCCAGCCGGTTCGGCAGGGCCAGGCGTTGTTCGATCAGCTTGTGCCGGAGCGCGGCGCGGTCGTTCGCATCCATGGCGCCGGAGCTTACATTCGCCGCATGCCGACCAACGATGCCTTCACCGACCTGTGCGTCGAACTGCTGTCGCCGCTGGGCGCCGTGCGCACCCGCGCGATGTTCGGCGGCCGCGGCTTCTATGTGGACGGCCTGTTCATGGCGCTGATCGCCGACGGCCAGTTCTTCCTGAAGGCCGACGACACGACCCGCGAGCGCTTCGTCGCCGCCGGCTGCGAGCCCTTCAGCTACGACACCCAGGACGGCAAGCGCACCGTGATGAGCTACTACCGCGCGCCGGAAGACGCGCTGGAGTCGCCGCCGCTGATGCTGCCCTGGGCGCGGCTGGCGTTCGAGGCGGCGCTGCGGGCTGCCAACGCCAAGGTCAGGAAATCAGCGCCCGCCAAGAAGGCGGCGGCCAAGAAGGCCCCGGCCCGTCGCAGCTGAGCCGGGCGGCACCAGCAGTTCGAAATCGGCGGCCGGCCAGCCTTCCAGCACGGCCGACTGGCCCGGCGCCAGCGCCACGGTCTGGCCGGCTTCCAGCCATTGGTCTTCAGCAGGCCGGTCAGCCGTACCGGACAGCGTCAGCCACACGCGGCCGCGGGCCACCGCCAAGCGGCGCGCCTCGGCGCCACCGGCCAGCGTCAGCGCCCGGCCGCCGTCCAGATGCCATGTTGATTGCGCATCGCTCATGATGTTGCTCCTGGGTTGATGTCAGGGATTCTGCTGAGATCCCCCAGGGCGGTCCAATGACTCCGCCGCAGCGATTGATACCATCTGCTCATGAATCAGCCGATACGTCAACGCCCGCTGTCCGTCGGCCCGCTGCGCGCCTTCGAGGCCGTCGCCCGGCTGCTGTCCTTCCGCGCCGCGGCGGAGGAACTGAGCCTGACGCAGTCGGCCATCAGCCGGCAGATCCAGTCGCTGGAGGAAGAGATCGGCTGCACGCTGTTCCTGCGCGGCACGCGCAAGGTGGAGCTGTCCAGCGACGGCGCCCAGCTGCTGCCCACGGCGGTGGCGGTGCTGTCCAAGCTGGACCAGACGGTGCGCCAGATCCGCCGCACGCGCGGCCGCCGCGTCGTCAACGTGACGACGTTCGCGTCCTTCGCGTCTCTGTGGCTGATCCCGCGGCTGTGCGAGTTCCAGAAGCACCACCCGGACATCGACATCCGCGTGTCGGCCCAGGACGGCCTCGTCGAGCTGGAAGACGGCGAGCACGACCTCGCGCTGCGCTACATCGCCGGCACGGCCCTGAGCTCGCCCGCGGAGCTGATGTTCGAGGAGACCGTGTCGCCCGTCGTCAGCCCCTGGTATGCCGAGTCCACGCGCAACGGCCGGCTGCCGGCGCTGCGGCGGCCGGGCGACCTGGCCGCGCATGCGCTGACCGAGGAGGACGACCCCCGGCCCAGCGCCGAGTTCCTGTCCTGGCGGCACTGGCTGACGCGTCAGCGCGAGCCCGACCTGCAGCCGCTGCGCTGGATGTACTTCAACTTCACCTACCAGCAGATCCAGGCCGCGCTGGCCGGCCAGGGCGTCGCGCTGGCGCGGCTGCCGCTGGTGCACGAGCACCTGCAGCGGGCCGAGCTGCTGGAGCCCTTCGGCGCCGCCGGCCGCCTGACCAGCCCCTATGCCTACTGGCTGCTGCCGGCGCCGGCCGCGTCGGCACGGCCCGAGGTGCAGGCCTTTGCCGACTGGGTGCGGGAGCAGGCCGCGCTCACGCGGCAGCAGCTGGCCGAGGTCTGAGGGTCAATGCGCCGGCGCGGCAGCCGGCTCGGCCACCACGCGCGCCAGCGCCTCGGCCAGCGCCCGCTGCGACCGCAGCACATGGCTCACGCCCGCCTGGCCCAGCCACTGCTCCTCCTCGTCGGTGTGCGCCAGCACGGCGCAGCGCAGCCCGGGGTTGAGCTGGCGGGCCAGTGCCAGTAGCGCCGGCACGCCGCGCACGTCGGCCAGCGCGACAACCAGCCAGGCCGCCTGCGCGATGTGGGCCTGCACCAGCGTCATGGCCTCGGCGGCATCGCCCAGCACGGCGGCCTGGCCGTCGGCGCGCAGCGCCTCCACCACGTCGCGGTCACGGTCGATGACCACCAGCGGGCGCTCGCCCAGCAGCGCGTGCAGCGCCGTGCCCAGCGTGCCGTGGCCCACCAGCACGATCTGCCCGGCCAGCGCGCTCTGCGGCGTGTCGACGGGCAGCTCGGCCAGCGGGTCGTCGCGCGCCTCCAGCTTGCGGGCCCAGGCGGACCGCCGCAGCACCCAGCGCCGCAGCGGCTCCACGCCGGCGAACAACACCGGGTTCAGCGCGATGGACACGATGGCGCCGGCCACCACCAGGCTGGTCGCCTCGGGCGGCACCAGGCCCAGGCTCTGCCCCAGGCCCAGCAGGATGAAGCTGAACTCGCCGATCTGCGCCAGGCTCACGGCCACCGTCAGCGCGGTGGACAGCGGGTACTTCAGCAGCAGCACCAGCGCGCCGGCGGCCACGGTCTTGCCGACCAGGATGACCAGCACCGTCGCCAGCACGGCCAGCGGCTGCTCGATGAGGATCTTCGGGTCGAACAGCATGCCCACGGCGACGAAGAACAGCACCGCGAACGCGTCGCGCAGCGGCAGGCTCTCGTGCGCGGCGCGCTCGCTGAAGGCCGACTCGCGCAGCACCAGGCCAGCGAAGAACGCGCCCAGCGCGACGCTGACGCCGAACAGCGCCGCCGCGCCCACGGCCAGCCCCACGGCCGCGGCCACGGTGGCCAGCGTGAACAGCTCGCGCGAGCCGGTGCGGTTGACCTGCCACAGCAGCCACGGCAGCAGGCGCCGGCCGGCGATCAGCATGATGGCGACGAACGCCGCCACGGCCAGCAGCGTCGTGACGATGGTGACGGCCAGGTTGCCCTGCGCGCCGCTGTCGTCCTTGGCGCCCAGCACCGGGATTAGCACCAGCGCCAGCACCATGGCCAGGTCTTCCACGATGAGCCAGCCGACGGCGATGCGGCCGTTGCCGGTGTGCAGCAGCTCGCGCGACTCCAGCGCACGCAGCAGCACCACCGTGCTAGCCACCGACAGCGCCAGGCCGAAGATCAGCGACGCGGCCAGGTCCCAGCCCCACCACCCGTGCGCCAGGCCGGCGCCCAGCGCCGTCGCCGCGGCCATCTGCACCAGCGCGCCGGGCAGCGCGATGCGCTTGACCGACATCAGGTCGCCGACCGAGAAGTGCAGGCCCACGCCGAACATCAGCAGCATGACGCCCACCTCCGACAGCTGGTGCGCCAGGTGCACGTCGCCGACGAAGCCCGGCGTGTGCGGCCCGATCAGCACGCCGGCCAGCAGATAGCCCACGAGGGCGGGCAACCGTGCCCACTGCGCCAACAGGCCCAGCACCAGGGCGAGGCCGAACGCGGCGGCCAGCGTGGAGATCAGGGTCATGCCGTCATGCATCGTGCGGGGGCGCTTTCAATCTGGGGCGATGAGCTCGCGTTCTGTGAGGATGACCGTCAACGCGCGGTCGTGCGGCTCGACGGCGAACTGGGTCTCGGCCCCCGACCATGCCACACCCACCGTGGTCACCCCGGGGTGAGCGCTGAGCCAGCGGTCGAAATAGCCGCCGCCGTAGCCCAGCCGGAAACCCTCGCGCGTGAAGCCCACGCAGGGCACCAGCACGACGTCGGGCACGGCGACGGCGCCCGTGCTGGTGGCGATGCCACATTCATCCTGCGCGGCGGGCGCGGCGCCGTCCCAGCGGCGGAACACCATCTCGGCCGGGTCGCGCCGCGCGAACGGCAGCGCACGCGGGAACGGCAAGGCGCCGGCATCGAACTCGCCGCCCAGCGGCCAGTACACGCCCAGCAGCTCGGGCTCCAGCTGCTCCAGCAGCAGGCTGAGCGACTGCCGTACGGCATGCTCGGCGGCCTGGAAGGCCGGCGTGGCGGCAAAGGCGCGGCGCTGGGCCAGCAGGCCGCGGCGCAGCTCGGCGCGGTCGGGGTGAACAGCAGCGGACATCGGCGCCCCGTCAGTGGAGTTGCCGCGTATTGGAACCCATCAACGACGACGCCCCGGGGCTGCCGGGGCGTCAACGGGGTTGGGTCGCCGTCAGCCTCGGCGCCGCCATGCGGCCAGCCCGGCCAGGCCGCCCAGCAGCAACGCCCAGCCGGCCGGCTCGGGCACGGCAGTGATCTGGAACACGAAGCTGTGGTCGTGGTAATTCAGGTCGCCGCCGCCGTTCAAGTCCTCGAAGGCCACGTTGACGCCGGCCGGCACCAGCGCATCGCCGGCGTAGGCGGCCCACCACGCATGGTTGACGCCGTCGCCGTTGCGCGCGGGGTCGGTGGAATAGCGCGCGCCGTCGACGACCTGGATGAAGAACGACACCGTGTCGCCGGCCTTCACGTCAGCCATCACGTAGCGGTCGCCGTACTGGCGGCCCGGCGCATGGTTGTTCAGCCCGGGCGTGCCGTCCACGCCGTTGATGCTCGCGCCGGCCAGCACGGTCAGCCCGCCGACGCCGCCGGTGTACCAGGCCACCAGCCGGCCGCTGGACGCTGCCACGAAGCTGGCGGTGGCGGGCGCCGGGCCGCTCAGGCCGGCCTCGGCATAGGTCTGCGGCACGGCCAGCGCGCCCAGGCTCGTCAGTGCGCAGGCCGCGCCCAGCATCAGGTGCTTGCTCAACATCGTCTCCTCGTGGTGTGGCGCCAAGACTAGGTGCCGGGTAGCGCTATCACCACCCCTAGGCCATGGCAAACGCCGCCATGCGTGGGAAGCGCCTTGGGGGCGCCCCGCCGCTGGGTTAAATTGACCTGCAACGGGGAAGCAGCAGTCATGAAGCGATCGGGTGGGCAAGTGTTGAAGCGTTGGGGCCGCTGGGCCGCGGTGGGCCTGATGGCGCTGGCGCAAGCGGCGTCGGCCGCGCCGGCGCCGGCAGACGACCTGGCCGTGCAGGCCCGCGACGCCTGGGTCAAGCGCGACCGCAAGCGCCTGGCGCCGCTGGTGGACGCCGCCCGCGCGCAGGCCCACCCGCTGGCCGGCTGGGTGGAGTACTTCGACCTGAACGCCCGCCTGGCCGAGGTGCGCCAGCCCGAGATGGACGCGTTCTACGCGCGCTACCCCGGCAGCTACGTGGAAGACCGGCTGCGCAACGACTGGCTGCTGGAGCTGGGCCGGCGCCGCGACTGGACCGGCTTCCGGCGCGACCACGCCAGCTACCAGATGCGCGACGACCGCGAGGTGGCCTGCTACGCGCTGCTGGCCGACCACCTGTCGGGCACCAAGGTCGACGCCGACACGGCGCGCGCCGCCTGGATGGCACAGAAGGACGGCGACGACGGTTGCAACGCGCTCGCCACCACTTTCGTCGAGGCCGGGCTGTTCAAGCCTGACACCGCCTGGGCCAAGGCCCGCCAGGCGCTGGAGCAGGGCCGCCCGCGCGCGGCCCGCCAGGCCGTGGCACTGCTGGGCAACAAGGCGCTGGAGCAGAAGCTCGCCGAACTGCAGGACAACGCCGGCCGCTACCTCACGCGCAAGGCGCGCACCACGCCGCGCGCGGAAGCCGAGCTGACCGCGCTGGCACTGGCCCGCGTGGCCGCCAACGACCCCGACCAGGCGGGCGACGTGCTGCGCGACAAGTGGAGCCGCCTGCCCACCGACCTGCAGGCCTGGCTGTGGATGCAGATCGGCCGCCAGTCGGCCATGCGGCTGCAGGACGACGCGCTGGGCGCCTTCGAGCGCGCGCACAAGCTGGCGCCCGACATGGGGTTCAGCGACGACGCGCTGGCCTGGGCCGCCCGCGCCGCGCTGCGTGCCAAGTCGCCCGTCGTCGCGCTGCGCGCCATCGAGCAGATGAGCGCCGGCGAGCAGCGCGACCCCGGCTGGGTGTACTGGCGCGCCCGCGCCACCCGCATGCAGGGCGACGCCGCCGCCGCCCGCGCGCAGCTCACCGCGCTGGCCACGACGCCGCTGAACTACTTCGGCCGGCTGGCCGCCGAGGACCTGGGCCTGCCCACGCCGCTGCCCGCCGTGCCCGCGCCGCTGACGGCGGAGGAGCGCCGCGCCGCGCGCAGCCACCCGGGCCTGGCGCGTGCACTGCGCCTCATCGACCTGGGCCTGCGCAGCGAGGGCGTGCGCGAATGGAACTTCTCGCTGCGCGGCATGAACGACCGTGCGCTGCTGGCCGCCGCGCAGGAGGCCTGCGACCGCGAGGTGTGGGACCGCTGCATCAACACCAGCGAGCGCACGAAGAGCGAGATCGACATCGCGCAGCGCTACCCGCTGCCGCACAAGGCCGAGCTGATGCGCGAGGCCCAGGCGGCGTCGCTGGACCCGGCCTACGTCTACGGGCTGATCCGCCAGGAGTCGCGCTTCGTGCTGGACGCGCGCTCGCACGTCGGCGCGGCCGGGCTGATGCAGGTGATGCCCGCCACGGCCAAGTGGACGGCCAAGAAGGCTGGCCTCGCCTACAGCCCCGAACTGATGCACGACCGCGACTTCAACCTGCGCATCGGCACGCACTACCTGAAGCTGGTGCTGGACCGCTTCGACGGCGCGCAGGCGCTGGCTGCCGCGGCCTACAACGCCGGCCCCGGCCGGCCCGCACGCTGGCGCGACGGCCCGGTGCTGGACGCGGCGATCTGGGCCGAGAACATCCCGTTCAACGAGACTCGCGACTATGTGCGCAAGGTGCTGCTGGGCGGCACGGTCTACGCGCAGCTGCTGGGGCTGCCGGCCACCAAATTGCGCGAGCGGCTGGGCGCCAGCGTGGGCCCGGCCGGCAGCCGTGGCGCGGACGCGGGCGACGTGCCACCGCCGGCCGCCGCGGGAGGGCTGTGACCATGGGCCTGTCCGTCCTCATCCTCGGCGGCAGCGGCTTCGTCGGCCGCGCGCTGTGCGAGCAGCTGACCCGCCGGCTGGGCGCCGGCGTGCGCATCACGGTGCCCACGCGGCGGCTGCCGCACGCGCGGGCCGTGCAGAGCCTGCCCGGTGTCACGGTCGTGCAGGCCGACGTCTTCCGCGATCTGCCGGCGCTGCTGCCGGGGCAGGACGCCGTCGTCAACCTCATCGCCATCCTGCAGGGCCGCGAGGCCGCGTTCCGGCGCGCGCACGTCGAGCTGCCGCGCCGCGTGGCCGCGGCCATGGGCGACGCCGGCGTGCGGCGCCTGGTGCACGTGAGCGCGCTGGGCGTGGCCGCCGACGCGCCGTCGCGCTACCTGCGCAGCAAGGCGGCCGGCGAGGCGGTGCTGCAGGCGGCCGCGCAGGCCGGCGCGCTGGACCTGACGCTGGTGCGGCCGTCGCTGGTGTTCGGCGCGGGCGACCGCAGCGTCAACCTTTTCGCCGGGCTGCAGCGCCTCTTCCCGCTGATGCCGCTGGGCGGCGCCGGCGCGCGGCTGCAACCGGTGTGGGTGCAGGACCTGGCGCAGGCCCTCGTCGAGGTGCTGCTGCGCCGCGACGCCATCGGCCAGACCTACGAAATCGCCGGCCCGCGCGAGCTGACGCTGGCGCAGCTGGTGCAGCTCGCCGGCCGCGTGGCGGGCTGCGAGCGGCCCGTGCTGCCGCTGCCGGGGCCTCTCGCCACGCTGCAGGCGCTGGCGATGGAATGCCTGCCGGGCGAGCCGCTGCTGTCGCGCGACAACCTCGCGTCGCTGAGCGTGCCCAACGTGGCCAGCGGCGCGCACCCCGGGCTGGCCGAGCTGGGCATCACGGCCAGTTCGCTGGCCGCCGTGCTGCCGGGCTACCTGGCCCCCGGCGCCGGCGTCGCGCGGCTGGACGCGTGGCGTGCGCGGCACTGAGCGCGCATCAATCCGTTGCGCAATGCTCATCGCCAACGGCGGCCGCCGCGCCTAAGCTCGGCGGCTCACTTGAAAGGCCCCATGAAGCTCTACATCGGCAACAAGAACTATTCGTCCTGGTCCATGCGCAGCGGCGTGCTGCTGACGGCGTTCGGCATTCCGTTCGAGGAGGTCAAGCTGCGCTTCGACTTCAGCGAAGGCTCCGAGTGGACCCGCGTCATCGCGGCCGTGACGCCGACGAAACGTGTGCCGGTGCTGGTGGAGGACGACGGCTTCACCGTGTGGGACACGCTGGCCATCACCGAGTACCTCGCCGACCGCTTCCCCGACAAGGCCATCTGGCCGCGCGACGCGCGGGCCCGTGCCCGTGCACGCAGCCTGTGCGCAGAGATGCACGCCGGCTTCACGCGGCTGCGTACCGCGTGCCCGATGAACATCGAAGCCTTCTTCCCCGACGTGGGCGCCCGGCTGTGGGCCGAAGACGCGACGCTGCGCGCCGAGGTGCAGCGGCTGGACGCGGCCTGGAGCGACGCGCTCGGCACCAGCGCCGGCCCCTTCCTGTTCGGCGAGTTCAGTGGGGCGGATGCCTACTTCGTGCCGGTCGCGGTGCGGCTCAGCCGGTTCGGCTTCCCGCTGTCGGAGCGCGCCGCCGCCTACCGCGACGCACTGCTGGCCCACCCGGCCGTGGAGGACTGGGTGGCCGACGCGCTGCGCGAGCAGGACTTCCTCGCCGAGGACGAGCCCTACCGCAACTCGCGCTGACATGCTGGAACTCCGCCCCTGCTGCGAGCACTGCGCCGTGGCGCTGGCGCCGGACTCGCTGGAAGCGCGCATCTGCAGCTTCGAGTGCACGTTTTGCGCGGCCTGCGCCGAAGGGCTGCTGAGCAACGTCTGCCCCAACTGCGGTGGCGGCTTCGTGCCGCGGCCGGTGCGGCCCGCCCGGGACTGGAAGGGCGGCAACTCGCTGGCCGCCCACCCTGCCCGCACCGAGCCCAAGCACCGGCCCGTGGACCTGGCCGCTCACGCCCGCCTCGTCGCCGCGCTGGGCGGCCTGCCTCCCGAACAACGCTGACCATGATCACCCTCCACGGCTTCTCCCAATCCGGCAACACCTACAAGGTCGCGCTGATGCTGCAGGCGCTGCAGCTGCCCTGGACCGTGCGGCATGTGCCGCTGGCCGACTTCGCCGCCGGCCTGACGCGCTCCGACGCGTGGCGCCAGGGCGAGAACGAGATGGGCGAGGTGCCCATCCTGGAGATCGACGGCCAGCGCCTGACGCAATCGGCCGCCATCCTGCTGTACCTGGCCCGGCGCGAAGGCAGGTACGGCGGCGCCACCGACGACGAGCAGCAGGACGTGCTGCGCTGGCTGTTCTTCGACAACCACAAGTTCACCAGCTACTTCGCGACCTACCGCTTCATGAAATCCTTTGCCGGCACGCCACCCGAGCCGGCGCTGATGGCCTGGTTCAAGGGCCGCATCGACAACGCCTTCGGCATCGTCGACAAGCACCTGGCCGGCCGCGAGTTCATCGTCGGCAGCGCGCCCACCATCGCCGACCTGTCGCTGGCGGGCTACCAGTTCTTCCCGGTCGAGGAAAGCGGCATCGATGTGGCCGCGCAGTACCCGGCCATCGCCGCCTGGCGCGAGCGGCTGAAGACGGCGCTGCCGGGCTGGAAGCCGCCCTACGAGCTGCTGCCCGGCGAGCAGGTGCTGCCGCGCTGGTGAGTGGGTCGGCATGGAGGCCGATACTTGCGCCATGCCTTGCTTCGCCCGGATCACACGCCTTGCCCGGCTGGCACCCCTCGCCTGCCTGGCATTGCTGGCGCCCAGCTTCGCCGCGCCTGCAGAGTGCGGCCAGGTGACCAACCGGCACATTCCGGCACCGACCCAGCGCCCGGCCTCCTGCATCGCCGTGCAACTGCAGCACGCCACCGTGCTGCTCGACAAGGCGCTGGCGGAGGCCCATGCCAGGGGCCTCATCGCTTCGCACCCCGGCGACGACCACAACTCGATGTGGACGACCCGCCGAGCACGAAGTCTGCTTGAGTCCGTGACGCCGCGCGCCGCGCTGGACTCGTGTGCCAGCGTGGATGGCCGAGGACGAGCCGACGACTGGCTGTTCTACATCGCGTTTCAGCTCGATCGCGGCCACGCCGCCGTCCAGGCCAGCGACGCGGATGCGCCCACCGATGTCATCGTGGTCCGCGAACGGTCGATGGGCTGTTCGCCCAGCCTGGGTGACACGTCCACGCGCGCGTATGGCATCCCCGGCGGCCGCTGGTTCCTCCCCCTCCTCACCGGCATCTCTTGAACCGACGCGAGCACGTCGCCCCCATGTCCTCCTCCTTCAAGACCTACCTCGTCGGCGGCGCCGTCCGCGACCGCCTGCTGGGCCTGCCGGTGCAGGACCGCGACTGGGTCGTCGTCGGCGCGTCGCCGCAGGCGCTCGTCGAGGCAGGCTACCAGCCCGTCGGCAAGGACTTCCCGGTCTTCCTGCACCCCGACACGCACGAGGAAGTGGCGCTGGCCCGCACCGAGCGCAAGACGGCCGCCGGCTATCACGGCTTTGCGTTCCACGCGGCACCCGATGTCACGCTGGAGCAGGACCTGGCCCGCCGCGACCTGACGATCAACGCGATGGCCGAGGACGACACCGGCCAGGTCGTGGACCCCTACGGCGGCCAGCGCGACCTGCGCGACCGCGTGCTGCGCCACGTGTCGCCAGCCTTCGCCGAAGACCCCGTGCGCATCCTGCGGCTGGCCCGCTTCGCGGCGCGCTTCGCCGACTTCAGCGTCGCACCCGAGACCGTCGCGCTGATGCGCGACATGGTCGCCGCCGGCGAGGTGGACGCGCTGGTGGCCGAGCGTGTCTGGCAGGAGCTGTCCCGCGGGCTCATGGAGGCGAAGCCGTCGCGCATGCTGGAAGTGCTGCGCGATGCCGGCGCGCTGCCGAAGCTGCTGCCGGAGGTGGCGGCGCTGTTCGGCGTGCCACAGCCCGAGGCGCACCACCCGGAGATCGACACCGGCATTCACCTGCTGATGGTGCTGGACCAGTGTGCGCGGCTGGGCGCGCCGCTGACGGTGCGCTACGCCTGCCTGTGCCACGACCTCGGCAAGGGCACGACGCGCAAGGAGGAGCTGCCGCGCCACATCGCGCACGAGCTGCGCAGCGAGAAGCTGGCCGCCAAGGTCAGCGCGCGCTGGAAGGTGCCCAACGACTGCCGCGAGCTGGCCGCGCTGGTCGCCCGCGAGCACACGCACGTACACCAGAGCGGGGCTTTCAGCGCCGAAGCGCGGCTGCGCCTGCTGGAACGCTGCGACGCTTGGCGGCGGCCGCAGCGCTTTGCCGAGCTGCTGTGGGCCTGCGAGTGCGACGCGCGCGGCCGGCTGGGTCTGGAAGACCGCGACTACCCGCAGCGCGAGCGGCTGCTGGCCGACCTGGCCGCGACGCAGCAGGTGGACCTCGCCGCCGTCAGCGCCGCGGCCATGGCGCGCGGCGCGCAGGGGGCAGACATCGGCCGCGCGGTGCAGCGCGCGCGGCTGGCGGCGCTGACCCGCTAACGACCATGACGAACGGCACGGGCTGAACGAAATCCCGTCAAGGGACTTTGCGTTGCTTCACCGACGTGGCAGCGCTTGCATGGCTACAGTCCGGCGTTTTGCCCCGCCTGCACTGGCGCCGGGGCCAGCACAGCAAAACGTCGGACGGGGTCGCAACGATGAAGTGGGCAAGGGGTAGCAAGGCCGGGCTGGGCGCCATGTGCTTGGCGGCGGGGCTGGGCGCGGGCCTGCAGGGTTGCAGCCCGGCGGGCAGCCAGACCGGCCCCGCCGCCGCGCCGCCGCCGCCCGAGGTGGGCGTCGTCACCGTGGCGCCAGGCCGAGCCGACCTGTCGGTGGAGCTGCCGGGGCGGCTGGAGGCCTACCGCGTGGCCCAGGTGCGCGCCCGCGCCGCCGGCATCCTGCACAAGCGTCTGTTCACCGAAGGCTCGGACGTGAAGGCCGGCCAGCCGCTCTTCGACATCGACGCCGCGCCCTACCGCGCCACGCTGGCCAGCGCGCAGGCGCAGCTGGCCCGCGCCGAGGCCAACCTGATGCAGGCCCAGGCACTGGCCGACCGCTACGCACCACTGGCCAGGAGCCAGGCCGTCAGCCAGCAGGAGGCGCTGAACGCGCAGGCCGCCGCCAAGCAGGCGGCCGCCGACGTGCAGGCCGGCAAGGCCGCCGTGCAGACGGCGCTGATCAACCTCGGCTACGCCACCGTCACCGCGCCCATCGCGGGCCGCATCGGCCGTGCGCTCGTCACCGAGGGCGCGCTGGTGGGCCAGGGAGAAGCCACGCCGCTGGCCGTCGTGCAGCAGATCGACAAGCTGTACGTGAACTTCACGCAGTCGGCCGCCGACGTGATGCGGCTGCGCCAGGCGCTGGCCGCCGGCCGGCTGCAGCGCGCCGGTGGTGGCGAGGCCGCCAAGGTGCAGGTGCTGCTGGAAGACGGCAGCGTCTTCCCGCAGGCCGGCAAGCTGCTGTTCTCCGACCTCAGCGTGGACGCCAACACCGGCCAGATCGCGCTGCGCGCCGAGCTGCCCAACCCGCAGGGGCTGCTGCTGCCCGGGCTGTACGTGCGCGTGCGCCTGGCCCAGGCCGAGGTGGCCGACGGCGTGCTGCTGCCTCAGCAGGCGGTGGCGCGCGGCTCGGCGGGCGACTCGGTGCTGGTCGTCGCCGACGACGGCGCCGTGACCGCCCGGCCGGTCAAGCTGGGCCCGGCCCAGGGCGGCCGCGCGCTGGTGCTGGACGGGCTGAAGGCCGGCGAGAAGGTCGTCGTCGACGGGCTGCAGAAGGTCAAGGCCGGCGGCAAGGCGCGGCCCGTGGCTGTGGCGGCAGCAGGCTCGGCCCCGGTCGCCGCTGCGCCCGCCTCCGCAGCCTCGCGCTGAGGAGCTGACCCGACATGGCGCAGTTCTTCATCAACCGGCCCATCTTCGCGTGGGTCATTGCGTTGTTCATCCTCGTCATCGGCGGCGTCGCGGTCACGCAGCTGCCGATCGCGCAGTACCCGCCGGTGGCCCCGCCGGCCATCCAGCTGTCGGTCACCTACCCCGGCGCCTCCGCGCAGACGCTGGAAGACGCGGTCATCAGCATCATCGAGCGCGAGATGAACGGCGCGCCGGGCCTGATCTACATGGAGGCCAGCGCGCAGTCGGACGGCTCGGGCTCCCTCACGCTGAACTTCGAGCCCGGCACCAACCCCGACCTCGCGCAGGTGGACGTGCAGAACCGCCTCGCGCGGGCCACGCCGCGGCTGCCGTCCAGCGTCATCCAGCAGGGCGTGCGCGTCGACAAGGCCAACCCCAACTTCCTGCTGTTCACCATCGTGTCCAGCACCAACCCCGACGTCGACACGACGGCGCTGGGTGACTACGTCGCCCGCTCGCTGCTGCCCGAGCTGCAGCGCGTGCCGGGCGTGGGCCAGGCCTCGCTATTCGGCACCGAGCGCGCGATGCGCATCTGGCTGGACCCGGCCAAGCTCGTCGGCCTGCGGCTGTCGCCGGCCGACGTGAACGACGCCATCCGCGCGCAGAACGCGCAGGTGGACTCGGGCGCCATCGGCGACCTGCCCAACGTGCCCGGCCAGACGGTGGCCGCGACCGTCGTCGTGCGCGGCCAGCTGACCAGCGCCGAGCAGTTCGGCAACATCGTGCTGCGCGCCAACGCCGACGGCTCCACCGTGCGGCTGAAGGACGTGGCCCGCGTGGAGCTGGGCGCGCAGGCCTACACCGGCCGCATCACGCGGCTGAACGGCCAGCCGTCGGTGGGCATCGGCGTGCAGCTGGCGCCATCGGCCAACGCGCTGCAGACGGCTGCCCTCGTCAAGAAGCGCCTCAAGGAGCTGCAGCCCTACTTCCCGTCGGGCGTGAAGGCCAGCATCCCGTTCGACAGCTCGCTGTTCATCGACATCTCCATCTCGCAGGTCGTCGAGACGCTGATCGAAGCGGTGTTCCTCGTGTTCCTCGTGATGTTCCTGTTCCTGCAGAACATCCGCTACACGCTGATCCCGACGCTGGTGGTGCCCATCGCGCTGCTGGGCAGCTTCGCGACGCTGCTGGCCCTGGGCTTCTCCATCAACGTGCTGACGATGTTCGGCATGGTGCTGGTCATCGGCATCGTCGTGGACGACGCCATCGTCGTGGTGGAGAACGTCGAGCGCATCATGAGCGAGGAGGGGCTGTCGCCGCTCAAGGCCACGCGCAAGGCGATGGGGCAGATCTCGGGCGCCATCGTCGGCGTGACCGTGGTGCTGATCTCGGTGTTCGTGCCGCTGGCGTTCTTCTCGGGCGCCATCGGCAACATCTACCGCCAGTTCGCGGCAGTGATGGTCTCGGCGATCGCGTTCTCGGCGTTCCTCGCGCTGTCGCTGACGCCGGCGCTGTGCGCCACGCTGCTCAAGCCTGTCGAGGCCGGCCATCACGTCGAGAAGCGCGGCTTCTTCGGCTGGTTCAACCGCCGCTTCGCGCGCACGGCCAAGGGCTACGAAGGCTGGGTGGCCAAGCTCATCCACCGCGGCGGCCGCATGCTGATCGTCTACGTGGCCGTCATCGGCGCGGCGGCGCTGCTGTTCCGCAACCTGCCCACGTCGTTCGTGCCGAATGAAGACCAGGGCAGCATCCTCGTCAACGTGCAGCTGCCCCCGGGCGCCACGCAGCAGCGCACGCTGGCCGTCATGCAGCAGGCCGAGGACTACCTGCTCAAGCAGCCCGAGGTGGAGAGCATGGTCAGCGTCGTCGGCTTCAGCTTTGCCGGCTCGGGTCAGAACGCGGCGCTGGGCTTCGTCACGCTCAAGCCCTGGGACGAGCGCCACGGCGCCGAACACAGCGCGCAGGCCCTGGTGCAACGCAGCTTCGGCGCCTTGGGCAAGATCCGCGACGCGGTGATCTTCCCGGTCAGCCCGCCGCCCATCCGCGACCTGGGCCGAGCCAACGGCTTCGCGTTCCGGCTGCAGGACCGCAGCGGCCACACGCGCGCCGAGCTGCTGGCCGCGCGCAACCAGCTGCTGGCCGCCGCCGCCAAGAACCCTCTGCTGGCCGCCGTGCGGCCCGACGGCCTGGAGGACGCCGCGCAGCTCGAACTCAGCATCGACCGCGAACGCGCGCTCGCGCTGGGCGTGCCCATCGCCGCGATCAACTCGGTGCTGGGCGTGTCGCTGGGGTCCAGCTACGTGAACGATTTCCCCAACGCCGGCCGGCTGCAGCGCGTCGTCGTGCAGGCCGAGGCCAGCGCGCGCATGCAGCCCGAGGACCTGCTGAAGCTGAACGTGCAGAACACGGCCGGCCAGCCGGTGCCGCTGGCGTCGTTCGCCAGCAGCAAGTGGATCACCGGCCCGCTGCAGACGGTGCGCTACAACGGCTACCCGACGATGCGCATCGCCGGTGAACCGGCCAAGGGCGTGTCCACCGGCGCGGCCATGGCCGAGATGGAGAAGATCGCCGCGACGCTGCCCGACGGCTTTGGCTACGAGTGGACCGGCCAGTCGCGCGAGGAGAAGCTGTCGGGCTCCACCGCGTTCATCCTGTTCGGCTTCTCGCTGCTGGCGGTGTTCCTGTGCCTGGCCGCGCTGTACGAGAGCTGGAGCATCCCGCTGGCCGTGCTGCTGGTCGTGCCGCTGGGGGTTCTCGGCGTCGTGCTGGGCGCCAACATCCGCGGGCTGGAGAACGACGTCTACTTCAAGGTCGGCATGATCACCATCATCGGCCTGTCGGCCAAGAACGCGGTGCTCATCATCGAGTTCGCCAAGGACCTGCAGGCTCATGGCAAGAGCGTGTTCGAAGCCGTCATCGAGGCGGCGCACCTGCGCTTCCGGCCCATCGTCATGACGTCGCTGGCCTTCATCCTCGGCGTGCTGCCGCTGGTGCTCGCCAGCGGCGCCGGCTCGGCCAGCCAGCGCGCCATCGGCACCGGCGTCATGGGCGGCATGATCACCGCGACCCTGCTGGCCGTGCTGTTCGTGCCGGTGTTCTTCGTCGTCGTGCGGCGCTTTTTCCCTGGCAGCGAGCGGCAGCGCCGGCGCGATGCCCATGAAAACGAAGAAGAATCCGGGAGCCAGGCATGACCCGCGCGCTGACGCTGATCGCCACGGCCGCGCTGCTGGCCGCCTGCGCCGGCCCCGAGCCGAAGAAGCCCACCGCCACTGAAAGCGCCCAGGCCGCGCTGCCGGCCGCCGCGTTCCCGAACGCCGGCGGCACCGGCGCCACGGCCGCCGCCGCCCTGCCCTGGGCGCAGGCCTTCCAGGGCGCGCGGCTGCAGCGGCTCATCCCGCTGGCGCTGGCCAACAACCGCGACCTGCGCGTAGCCGTCGCCAACATCGGCGCCGCCCGTGCCACTGCAGCCGCGCGCGAGGCCGACCTGTGGCCGACGGTGAACGTCGGCATCAGCGGCTCGCGCACGCCCAACAGCAGCGGCGGCATCACCAGCAACTACCAGGCGGGGCTGCAGGTTTCGGCTTACGAGCTGGACCTGTTCGGCCGCCTGCGCAGCCTGGACGCCGCCGCGCAGGCCCAGCTGCTGGCCGCCGAGGCCAACCAGCAGGCGGTGCAGATCGCGCTGGTGGCTGCCGTCGCCACGGCCGAGATCGCGCTGCAGGCCGACGAGGCGCTGCTGAAGATCACGCGCGACACGCTGGCCAGCCGCGAGCAGTCGCTGTCGCTGATCCGCCAGCGCTTCGAGGGCGGCATCACCAGCGAGATCGACCTGCGCACGGCCGAGTCGGCGCTGCAGGCCGCGCGCGTGGCCTACGCGCAGACGCAGCGCCAGCGCGCGCTGGACCAGAACGCGCTGCTGCTGCTGCTGGGCGTCACGCCGCCGGCCGACCTGCCCGCGCCCACCGGGCTGCTGGCCGACTTCGAACCGCTGGCCGAGCTGCCCGCCGGCGTGCCGGCCGAGGTGCTGACGCGCCGGCCCGACGTGCGCCAGGCCGAGCAGGCGCTGGCCGCGGTCGACGCCAACATCGGTGCCGCCCGCGCGGCCTTCTTCCCGCGCATCACGCTGACCGGCAGCCTGGGCACCGCCAGCAGCCAGCTGGACAACCTGTTCAAGAACACTGTCTGGAGCTTTGCACCGTCGCTGGTGCAGCCGCTGTTCGACGCCGGCCGCAACCGCGCCAACCTGGCCGCCGCGCGCGCCCAGCGCGACGCGGCGACGGCGCAGTACGAGAAGGCCATCCAGGGCGCGTTCCGCGACGTCGCCGACGCGCTGGCCGGCCGCGCCACGCTGGCCGAGCAGCGCACGGCGCAGGCCGCGCAGGTGGACGCCGAAGCGCGCCGGCTGGCGCTGGCCGAGGAGCGCTACAAGGCCGGCATCGCCAGCTCGCTGGACGTGCTGGATGCGCAGCGCTCGCTGTTCACCGCCCAACAGGCGCTGGTGCAGGTGCAGAGCCTGCGCGCGCAGAACCTGGTCGCGGTCTACCGCGTGCTGGGCGGCGGGGTCTGACCGTGCGGCGCGCCCTGTGCTGGCTGGCCCTGGCGCTGCTGCTGCCGGCGGCCCAGGCGCAGGACACGCTGCGCGACCGCCTCAAGGCCCGCCTCGAGCAGCGCCGCGCCGACAAGGCCGCCGACGCGCCCGCTGCGGGCGGCCTGCAGGAGCTGCAGGTGCAGGGCCGCAAGGTGCTCGTCCACCTGCCGGCCGGGCGCGATGCCACACAGCCCGCGCCGCTGGTGCTGGCCCTGCACGGCGGCGGCGGCCATGCCGAGCACATGGCCGAGAACTACGGCCTGCAGCGCAAGGCCGACGAGGCGGGCTTTATCGTCGCCTTCCCCAACGGCTACAGCAAGTTCCCGGGCGGCAAGTTCGCCACCTGGAACGCCGGCGGCTGCTGCGGCGATGCGCGCGACAAGGGTGTCGACGACGTGGGCTTCCTGCGCGAGGTCGTCAAGGCGCTGAGCCAGCGCTACCGCGTCGACGCCAGCCGCGTGTTCGCCACCGGCATGTCCAACGGCGGCATGATGAGCCACCGCCTGGCCTGCGAGGCGGCCGACGTGTTCCGCGCCGTCGCCGCCGTGGCCGGCACCGATGCCACCGACCGCTGCACGCCAAGCCGGCCCATCGCGGTGCTGCACATCCACGCCAGGGACGACACCCACGTGCTGTTCAACGGCGGCGCCGGGGCCGATGCGTTCCGCGACAAGAGCAAGGTCATGGACTTCGTGTCCGTGCCCGACACGATCTCGCGCTGGGTGCAGCGCAACCACTGCACCGCCGCGCCGCAGCGCACGCTGGATGCGCCCGGCGCGACCTGCGAGGCCAACCGCGGGTGTGCCGGCGGCGTCGGCGTGCAGCTGTGCGTCACCGACACCGGCGGCCACTCCTGGCCCGGCGCGCCCGCCCAGCGCCGCGGCAAGGCCGCCGGCTCCGCCGCGCTGGACGCCAACGACCAGATCTGGCGCTTCTTCGAAGCCGCGGCCGGCCGCCCTTGAGGCCATCGCCCGCAATATTTTACTAAACAAAATTCTTCCACTAAACTTCGTGGAAGCGATTCCAATTCCGCCATCCCCATGCGCTTCCTGACCGCCTCCCTGCTGCTCGCCACCAGCCTGACCGCCCTCGCCGGCCCGCCGGCCATCTATGACGAAGCCGCCGACGCCAAGGCCGCCATCCGCGCCACGCTGGCCGAGGCCGAGAAGGCCAGGCTGCCGGTGCTGGTGGTGTTCGGCGCCAACTGGTGCGGCGACTGCCGCATGCTGGACGCGACGTTCAAGACCGGCCCCAGCGCGCCGCTGATCGCGAAGAGCTTCAAGGTCGTCAAGGTGGACGTGGGCCGCTTCGACCGCAACGTCGACATCGCCGAGGGCTACCGCGTGCCGCTGAAGAAGGGCATCCCCGCCGTGGCGGTGCTGTCGCCACAGGGCAAGCTGCTGTACGCCACCGAAGGCGGCGAGCTGGCCGACGCCCGCAAGATGGGCGACCAGGGCGTCTACGAGTTCTTCACCCGCATCAGCGCGAGCGCCAAGTGAGCCCCGTCGTCGGCGCGTCGCGCGCGCTGCGCACGCAGTTCTTCGTGCTGGGCGTCATGTTCGCGACCTGGGGCGTGCATGTGCCCACGGTGAAGGGCCACTACGGCCTGGGCGAGCAGGCGCTGGCGCTGGCCATGCTGGCCGGCGGCGTCGGCGCGCTGATGGCCCTGGCGCAGGCCGGCCGCATCGTCGGCCGCTGGGGGCCGCGCGCGGTGTCCGCCGTCATGGGCGTGGCCTGCTGCGCGTCCATCGCCTGCCTGCTGGCCGGATCGGCCTACGCGGCGCTGCTGACGGTCATGCTGCTGTTCGGCATCACCGGCAGCCTGGTGGACGTGGCCATCAACACCGAGGCCACCGAGATCGAGCGCCTGGCCGCCAAGCCGCTGATGAGCGGCTTCCACGGCATGTTCAGCCTCGGCGGCATGGCCGGCGCCGCCCTGGGCAGTGCCGCGCCCGCGCTGGGCCTGGGCGCGCAGGCCCACCTGCTGGTGGCGACCGGGCTGGGCGCCGTCGTCGTGCTGGTGGGCAGCCGCGCGATGCTGCCGGTGCCCGAGAAGGAAGCCGAGGAGAAGCACCCGCTGAGCCTGCCGCGCGGCCCGCTGCTGCTGCTGGGCGTGCTGGCCTCCATGGGCCTGATCGCCGAAGGCGCCATGTACGACTGGAGCGTGCTGTTCATGAAGCAGGAGCGCGCCAGCGAGCCCAGCACCGCCGCGCTGGCCTACGCCAGCTTCAGCGGCGCGATGGCCATCGGCCGCTTCGGCGGCGACTGGGTGCGCGCGCGCATGTCGGGCACCCGGTTGATGCGCCTCAGCGGCGTGCTGGGCGCGGCCGGCATGGCGCTCGCGCTGTCGGTGCCCTCGCCCGCCGTCGCGCTGGTCGGCTTCGCGCTGGTGGGCCTGGGCCTGTCCAACGTCGTGCCGGTGCTGTTCAGTGCCGCGTCGAAGGTGCCGGGCGTGTCGTCGGCGCACGGCATCGCTGCCGTGTCGGGCGTGGGCTACCTGGGCATGATGGCCGGCCCGCCGCTGATCGGCCTCATCGCCGAGCACTCGTCGCTGACGACCGGGCTGCTGGTGGTCGTCGTGTTCGCGGTCTTCATGGCCTTGACGGCAAAACGGGCACTGCGGGGCTGACGCCAAGCAGCCGCCGCCTCGATCTGCGCGACATACGGCCGGCCGCGGCCGGTCAGCTCACCGCTTCGACGTCGGCAGGCGTGCGGCTTGCCGTGCGTGCGCACAGCAACGCGGCCAGCTGTTCGGCCACGTCGTTGTCGAAACTCATCAGCGCGTCGGCCGCCTGGCCCGCGGCCGCGGCGCGCAGCACGTCGGCCACGCAGGCCTTCTGCGCATCGGTTGCCGCGCATCCGAGCGTGGCCTCCAGCCGCGCGACGGTCTCGTGGCGCAGGCGGTCAGAGCCCAGCACATGCCAGGCGTAGTCGACCTCGTAGCGTTCCACAGCGTCCTTGAGGCTCTCGCCATCCAGCCGCGACTCCTGCGCAAACACGGTCAGCGTGCGGGTGCACAGGCTGCGGTTGACGAGCGCCAGCAGTTCGTCGTGCACGGGGGTGTTTCCAGCGGCCATGGTGGGTCCTTGTTACGGCAGTCAACCCACGAGACTGGCACCGTCGAAGGCCCATGGGCGGACCGGCGACACAGCAAACAAAAAGCCCCTGACTCCATCGGGAATCAGGGGCCTGTATCTGGTGGCCAAGGGCGGAATCGAACCACCGACACGCGGATTTTCAATCCGCTGCTCTACCAACTGAGCTACTTGGCCTTTTTCTCACTACCCGGCCGGTTAGCCGTTCAGCGAAGTCCGCGACTGTAGCACAACTTTTTGCGACTCGTCAGCCCCCGGCGCCACGCTTGTTGCGGCTGAGGTCCACGCCCAGCTGCTTGAGCTTGCGGTACAGGTGGGTGCGCTCCAGGCCGGTCTTCTCGGCGACGCGGGTCATGGAGCCGTTTTCCTTGGCGAGGTGGAACTCGAAGTAGCTCTTCTCGAACGCATCGCGCGCCTCGCGCAGCGGGCGGTCGAGCTCGAAGGTCTGCTCGGACGCCAGCAGCCCGCTGCCGTGGTTGTTCACCGGCAGGTGGCCGGACAGACCGCCGACGCTCTGGCTGGGCGCGGCGGGCAGGCCCATGACCGAGGGCTCGGGGCGCGCGTAGCTGGGCAGGCCCACGGCCGGCGGCGCCGGGCGCGGCGGTGCGGTCTTGACCAGCGCCTGCTCGACGGCGCGCAGCAGCTTCTGCAGCGTGATGGGCTTTTCGAGGAAGGCGATGGCACCGAACTTGGTGGCCTCGACCGCCGTATCGATGGTGCCGTGGCCGCTCATCATGATGACGGGCATCGTGAGCAGGCCGGCGCCGCCCCATTCCTTCAGCAGCGTGACGCCGTCGACGTCGGGCATCCAGATGTCGAGCAGCACGAGATCGGGGCGCGAGCGCTCGCGCGCGGCCCTCGCCTGGGCGGCGTTCTCGGCAAGCTCGATGGTGTGCCCCTCGTCGCTGAGGATTTCTGACAACAGGGCGCGGATGCCCAGTTCGTCGTCGACAACAAGAATGGTGGCCATGAATCCTTAGGTCTTGGCGCTGGCGGCACCGGGCTCGGTGACGGGCGCTAGATTCGAAAATGATAGCGAAACTTGCGCGCCGATCACGGGCTGCTCGGCACCGTCGTCAGGGGGAGAACCCGCATCGGATGCGGGATGCAGGTTGCGCAGGGCGATGCGGGCGCCGTGTTCATCGGCGATTTTCTTGACGACCGCCAGACCCAGGCCGGTGCCCTTGGTCTTGGTCGTCACATAGGGTTCGAAGGCGCGCTTGAGCACCTTCTCGGCGAAACCGGGACCGTTGTCGACGATGTGCAGCCGCACCGAGCGCGGCGCGCCGGCCTCGGTGACGGACAGCGACGAGCGCACGACGACGCGGCCGTCGGCACGCTCGTGCACCGCGTCCAGCGCGTTCTGCACGAGGTTGTGGATGACCTGGCGCAGCTGGCTGGCGTCGCCCTTGATGCAGGGCAGGCCGGGCGCGAGCTGGGTGGCCAGGCGGCCCTTCTCCTGCGCCTCGGCGTAGAGGCTGAGCACCTCCAGCACCAGCGCGTTGAGGTCCAGCGGTTTGAGCTGCGCGGACGGCAGGCGGGCGTAGTCGCGGAACTCGTTGACCAGCTGCTTCATCGCCTGCACCTGGTTGACGATGGTGGCAACGGAGCGCACCAGCATGGCCTGGTCGGTGCCTTCGAGCTTGGCCTCCAGCTTGTGCTGCATGCGCTCGGCGGAGAGCTGGATGGGCGTGAGCGGGTTCTTGATCTCGTGGGCCAGCCGGCGTGCGACCTCGCTCCACGCGGCGGAGCGCTGCGCGGAGACGACCTCGGAGATGTCGTCGAACACGAGCAGCCGCGCGCCGTAGGGCAGCGGCGCGCCGCGCACCAGCAGCGTCAGCGGGTCCTGCTTGGGGTCCAGCTGCAGCTCGAACGACTCCTGCCACAGCTCGCGGTCCATGTCGCGCTCGGCGGGGTCGGGGCCCAAGTGCTGCTCGAAGCGCTGCGTCAGCGACGCGGCAAAGTCGCGCAGCCCCGGCACGTCGGCCAGCGGCCGGCCGACGTAGGCCGACAGCGGCAGCCGCAGGATGCGTGTGGCGCCGGGGTTCACGGTCTCGATGAGGCCCTCGGGGTCGAACACCAGCACGCCGGCAGTCAGGTTGTCGAGGATGGTCTGCAGGTGGGTGCGGGCGGCGTCCAGCTCGGCGACGGTGCGCGACACCTGGGCGCGCGCGTCGGCGAGCTGGCCGGTCATGTCGGCGAAGGAGCGCGTCAGGCCGCCCAGTTCGTCGCGCGACGCGAGCACGGGGCGCACGGACAGGTCGCCCTGGGCCACCTGGCGCACACCGTCGGCCAGCATCAGCAGCGGCCGCGCAAGCTGGTTGCCCAGCGTGACGGCCAGCAGCAGCGCGCCGAACACGGCCAGGATGAGCACCAGCGTCAGCGTGCCCAGGTACATGCGGCGCAGGCCCACGCGCTCCAGCGAGCGCTGCTGGTACTCGCTGTTGGCGGTCTGCACTGCCAGCGCATTGCTGAGCATGCTGGCCGGTACGCGCTGCACCACCATCAGGTAGCGCTCGCCCAGGCCCAGGCGCAGTTCTGTGTTGGGCAGCAGCGCCAGCGCGCGGATGCGGGCGCCGTTCTGCAGCGCGGCGGCTTCGTCTTCCAGACCTTCGAGCTGGCTGGCCGGCGCCCCACCGCGCGCGCGGCTGAGCATGGTCTCGCTGGGCCGGTCGGGCGTCAGCTGGCTGGTGTCGCCGCCGCTTTCCAGCAGGATCTGCCCGCGCCCGCCCACCAGCGCGACGGTGCGCGCGCCCAGCTTGTCGCGCACCCGCTCCAGCGCCAGCAGCTGCGGCATGCTGCCGTCGGCGAGCTGATCGGCGGCGTCGCGCGTCTTGGTGCCGAGGTCAGCCACCATCGCGTCCAGCGTGCCGCGGCCGAGGTTGAGGCCGGCCTCCAGCGCGCTGGCCAGCCGCACGTCGAACCAGGTCTCGATGCTGCGGTTCACGAACTGGTAGGAGACGGCGTAGATCATCACGCCGGGCACCACGCCCACCAGCGCAAAGATGCCCGCCAGCTTCAGCAGCAGCCGGCTGCCGAAGCGGCCGCGCCGCACGCGCACCACCAGCCGCACGGCGGCCGTCAGGATGACCAGCGTCAGCACCGCCGCGACGGCCACGTTGACCCAGTAAAGCCAGTGGTAGTGGCGCTCGAAGAAGCCGCGCTCGGGCGTGTTGCCCACGGTCAGCACGAAGGCCAGCACGCCGGCCACGCCGGTGAGGGTCACCAGCGTGATGACCCAGCCCCAACGCGCGACTTTCGTCATGGCCGCTCCGGGAGGGCGGCCGGCCGGTTCGAGGAGACCCTGAGTCCAGCCCTTGTCATTTCAAGGAGAAGTCGGCCGCGAAGTTGCGCTTCTGCTCGATGCTCAGCGCAAAGCCCGACTGCAGGCCGATCTGCATCGGGCGGGGCAGCTGGCTCACGTCCAGCTTGTAGCTGAACTCCAGGTAGTAGCTGCCGCCGTCCTCGATGTCCTTGGGCTCGGCGATGCGCCAGGCGCTCACGCCCCGGATGACGGCCAGCGCCTCGTCCAGCGAGCTGAAGCTCTGGTGCAGGCCGCCGGTGGAGACGCGGTACTGCCGGGTCAGCGACTGCCAGCTGAGCTTCCAGGCCCGCTCGCTCTGCGCGATGCGCGCATCGCGCCAGTACCAGCGGTTGCGCAGCACGGTGGCCTCGGCGACGAAGTTCAGCGGCACACCCTTGTGCAGCGCATCCTCGGCGGCGCGGCTGAGCTCGAAGCGGGTGGAGAAGCTCAGCTCCAGCCCGTCCTCGGTCTTGCGCGTGGCCAGCTGGGCCAGCTCGACGCCTTCGGCCCGCGCCCCGCCCGGGATCAGGGCGAGCAGCGCGGCGAAGAAGGCAGCGATGGCGATGCGGGCGAACAACTCAGGGCTTGGTCAGCAGGGCGTAGAAAAAGCCGTCCAGGGGCGGCTCGGATTGGCGGGCATTGTCAGCCAGGGGCAGCAGGTGTCCCGTGAAGCCGGGCACGGCGTGGGACTTCGCGTCGGGCTGGCGTTGCAAAAATGCGTCGAGCTGCGCCTGGCCCTCGGCGCGGAACACCGAGCAGGTCGCGTAGACCATCCGCCCACCCGGCGCCAGCAGCGGCCACAGCGCGTCCAGCAGCTGGGCCTGCACCTGCGCCAGCGCACCAATGTCGTCGGGCCGGCGCAGCCAGCGCACATCGGGGTGGCGGCGCACGATGCCCGAGGCGCTGCAGGGGGCGTCCAGCAGGATGGCGTCGAACGGCTGGCCGTCCCACCAGGCGGCCGTCTGGCGCGCATCCGCGGCCTTCAGCGTTGCCTGTTGTTGCAACCGTTTCAGGTTGTCCTGCACACGCAACAGGCGCTGCGCGTCGGCGTCCAGCGCGGTGAGCTGCAGGTCGGGCTGCAGTTCCAGCAGGTGGGCCGTCTTGCCGCCGGGGGCGGCACAGGCGTCCAGCACGCGGGCGCCGGGTTTCAGACCGGTCCCAACGACCAGCGGCGCCGCCAGCTGCGCGGCGGCGTCCTGCACCGACACCCACCCCTCGGCAAATCCGGGCAGCGCCGACACCGGCGCCGGCCGGTCCAGCACGACGGCCTGCGGCGTCGCGCCGCCCAGCGCACGGGCGCCCAGGCCCAGGGCGGCCAGCCGCTCGACGTAGTCGGCCGCCGTGCCGCGCTGGGCGTGTACGCGCAGCGTCATCGGCGGCGGGCGGTTGCTGGCGGCCAGGATCGCCTGCCACTGCTGGGGCCAGTCCTGGCGCAGCTTCTCGACCCACCAAGCCGGGTGGTTGAAGGCGCCCAGCGGCGTGCGTTCGGCCGCCGCCACCAGCGCGGCGCGCTCGCGCAGGAAACGCCGCAGCACGGCGTTGACGAAACCCACGCTGGCCGGCGCGCGCTGCTTGGCGGCGTTGACGGCCTGGTCCACCAGCGTGTGGTCCGCATACATGGGCGACGAATCGGGCTCGGGGTCGGGCCACAGCAGCGCCAGCGCGACGAGCAGCAGCGCGTCCACGCGCGGCGGCGGTGCCTTGGGCGCGAGCTGCTGGCGCGCCGCTTCAGCCGCCCCCAGGCGGCGCAACGCCGTGAAGGCCAGCGCCTGGGTGCCGGGGCGCAGTTCGGCGGGCACCTTGGCCAGCAGATCGGTCAGCGACCGGCCGTCGCGCACGCCCTGCACGGCGTCGGCCGCGGCGGCGAGCAGGCGGTGCAGGGGGGCGCTGTGACCGGCGGCAGAGGGGCTTTGAGACATGAGGCCAGTGTAGAAGTGGCAATCGCCGCACAATCCGGCGCCATGAATGCACCCGACTCCCCTGCGACCGACGACCTGCCGGTGTCCGAGCGCATCCGCTACCGACTGGTGTCCGCCGGCTGCCGCCACCACGCCAACGACAACATCGCCGCCTTCATCGAGCCGGGTGAGCTGGACGCGTTGCAGGCCGAGGTGCAGGCCAAGATGCAGGAGGTGCTCAAGAGCCTCGTCATCGACACCGACAGCGACCACAACACCCAGGACACCGCCAAGCGCGTGGCCAAGATGTTCCTGCGGGAAGTCTTCGCGGGTCGTTACGCGGCGGCGCCCTCGGTCACCGAGTTCCCCAACGTCAGCCGCCTCAACGAGCTGATGATCGTGGGCCCGATCACCGTGCGCAGCGCCTGCTCCCACCACCTGTGCCCCATCATGGGCAAGGTCTGGATCGGCCTGCTGCCCAACGAGCACTCCAACCTCATCGGCCTGTCCAAGTACGCACGGCTGTGCGACTGGATCATGAGCCGCCCGCAGATCCAGGAAGAAGCCGTGACCATGCTGGCCAACGAGCTGCAAGAGCGCGTGCAGCCCGACGGCCTGGCCCTGGTGATGGAGGCCGACCACTTCTGCATGCACTGGCGCGGCGTGAAGGACAGCGAGTCCAAGATGACCAACAGCGTCATGCGCGGCGCATTCCTGAAGGACGCCAACCTGCGCCGCGAATTCCTGTCCCTGATTGCCAAAGGCTGAACCATGCTCGTCCGACTGATGTACGCCAGCCGCGCGGCCACGCCCCTTGCCGACGCCGACCTGGCCGCCATTCTCAAGAGTTCCCGCGAGCACAACCCGGCCGAAGGCATCACCGGGCTGCTGTGCTTCTCCGACGGGGTGTTCGTGCAGGTGCTGGAGGGCGGCCGCAACGCCGTCAACGCGCGCTACAAGCGCATCGTCGAGGACCGCCGCCACCAGGACGTCATCCTGCTCGCCTACGAGGAGATCACCGAACGCGGTTTCGCCGGCTGGACCATGGGCCAGGTCAACCTGCAGCGGCTCAATCCGGCGCTGCTGCTGAAATACTCGGAGACCGGGCGTCTGGACCCGTATGCGATGAGCGGCGAAGCCATGGCCGCGCTGTTCAAGGAGATGTGCGCATCGGGTGCGATCGAGGTGCATTGATTTGATGCGACGTTGTTGGCGGTGGGGGGCGCTGGCGCTAGGCACGCTGGCAGGCGTAGCTGGGGCTCAGGATGAAGCACCCAGCCTGGCAGCCTTTCTGCTCCGCCAAACCGGCAGCGCCAACTCCGCGCAGTGCCATCACATCGCTCACATCGCCCGGCCCCAGGCGCATCGTCATGTCGGCCTGATCGCAAGCTGCACGGACAACGCTGACGGCAGCAGGCAGGCCTGGGTGTTCGTCGCTGACGAGGCGGCCACTGGACCGATCAAGCTGCAGGTTCTGTCTGCCCCCTTCGACTTTGGCGGGAGCCGCCACTACGTAGAACTGGTGCAGGCGCAAGGCGCACAGCGCTTCTCGATCCAGATCAACTACCGCGGTGGCTGTGGGACCAGCTTTGATCGCTTCCGCATCGCATTCCATCAGGGCGACTGGGTTGTCGCCGGCCTCGACAGTCAGAGCACCAACTGCGGCGCACCTGGGGAGGGAACCGGGTCTTCTCGGCAGGAACGATCTGCCGACTTCCTGACCGGCCGAGTGGAAGAGCGGGACTATCAGCACAACAAGCTCGTCGCGCGACGCACGCACGTCGATGAGTTCCGACGCTTTGCATTGAGCGACTTCGATCCCTTCGATCCCGCCTACGGACCTCGCTGACCGAAGAGCCTCGCCAGCGCAGCGAGCCCCGCCCCGCGTTACAGCGACCGCGCCTCGCCGAACCCGTACAGGTTGGCCAGCACGCGCGTCGGGAACTGGCGCAGCGCGTCGTTGTACTGGTTCACCGCCTGGTTGAAGACCTGGCGCGTGAAGGCGCGCTGGCGCTCGATGAGCTTGAGCTCGCTGATGAGCCCGTCGATCTCGGTCTCGCTGCGCAGCTCGGCCTGGTGGTCCAGCAGCGACAGCAGCCGGGTCAGCGCCGCCGCATGCAGCGCGCCGGCCACGGCCAGGCTGCCGGCCGGGTCGGGCGCCCAGGGCTTGGCGCGCACGGCCTGCGTGGCGGCCTGGGACTCGGCCTGCGCCGTGGCCAACGCATCGAAGGTGGCCTGCTCGCTGGGCAGGCGCGGGCCCACTGCGGCCAGCAGCTTGTCGCAGACCTCGCTGCGCTCCTTCAGGTGCGTGTCCAGCTGCGCGAACGCGTCGCCGATGGCATTGCGCATCGACATCAGCCGGTTGTAGGCACCCACACCCCAGAAGAACAGCAGCGCGGCGGCCGAGACGCCCACCCATTGCCAGGCAGTCATGCGCCGGCCTTGTACCGCTCGAAGCCCTTCGCTCGCAGCGCGCACGCCGGGCAGTGGCCACAACCATGCCCCCAGGCATGCAGCTCGCCGCGCTCGCCGAGGTAGCAGGTGTGCGTCTCTTCCACGATGAGCTTCACGAGCGCGTCGCCACCGAGCGATTCGGCCAACCGCCAGGTGGCGGCCTTGTCGATGAACATCAGCGGCGTCTCCAGCGTCATGGGCGCGTCCAGCCCCAGGCTGAGCGCCACCTGCAACGCCTTCATCGTGTTATCGCGGCAGTCGGGGTAGCCGGAGAAGTCGGTCTCGCACATGCCACCCACCAGCACCGAGGCGCCGCGGCGGTAGGCCAGCGTCGCGGCGAAGGTCAGGAACAGCAGGTTGCGCCCGGGCACGAAGGTGTTGGGCAGGCCGTTGGCCTGCAACTCGATTGCACGCTCATCGGTCAGCGCGGTGTCGCTGATCTGGCCCAGCAACGACAGGTCCAGCAGGTGGTCGGCGCCCAGCTTGCCGGCCCAGGCCGGGAACTGCGCGGCGATCTGCGCGCGCACGGTGTTGCGGCAGTCCAGCTCCACGCGGTGGCGCTGGCCGTAGTCGAAGGCCAGCGTCTCGACCTCGGCGTAGCGGTCCAGCGCCCAGGCCAGGCAGGTGGTGGAGTCCTGGCCACCGGAAAAAAGCACCAGGGCTTTGCGGTTGTCTTGCATGGGCGGGATGCTACCTTCGCACCCCCGCGGACTTCTGCCCTCGCCCACTGATGCGCGCCTCTTCACCCCGATGGCTGGCGGCCTGCGCCCTGGCCGCCACGCTGCAGGCCGGCGCTGCGCCGGTGGACTACGGCACCGAGCGCGGCTGGGGCCAGCTGACGCTGGACCGCGCCGCGCGCACCTTCGCCATCAGCACCGTGGGCGCCAACGCCCACACCTGCGAGCTGCAGGGGCGGCTGAGCGGCGCCAAGCTGAACGAGGGCACGGCCGACAGCTGCCGCATCACGCTCACCGAAGGCCGCGACGGCCGCATCGCCGTGGCGGCTATGCCCGCCACCGAGGAGTCCTGCCGCGAGTTCTGCGGCATGCGCGCGTACTTCGACGGCGACTATCTGCCGCTGCCCGCCGCCTGCCGCCCGGACGCGCTGCGCCAGCAACATGCCCGCGGGCTGGCCGACTACCGCGCCAAACGCTTCGACGCCGCGCTGCACGCGTGGGGCGCCGGCCTCACGGCCTGCGAACGGCTGATGGACCACTTCGGCGTCTGGCGCTGGCGCAACGACATGGCCATTGCCGCGCACCGGCTGGGCCGGCATGCCGACTGCGTGCAATGGTCGCGGGCCGTGCTGGACGAGGCTGCGCCCAGCACCTTCGCCCCCACCGACGCCGACACCGCCGCGCCGCTGCTGAAGGCGGCGCGCTTCAACCTGGGGCAGTGCCGAGCGGCTCTGTCGCCACGCTGAGCGACGCGCAGGCCATCTGCAACGTGGAGGTGAATGCCAACGGTCGAGACGCGCAACGCCGAGAACGACTGCCGCGTTTGACGTTTGACGTTTGACGTTTGGCTGTTGGCTGTTGGCTGTTGGCTGTTGGCTGTTACTTCACCCCCCTTTGGAGGAGCCGAGAAGCGCAGGAGCCCGAGGCGCGGGCGAAGCCCGCATCGACGTCTGACTCCGCGCAACTGTCTGACCGGAGTGAGCGCAGCGAACGCAGGGAGTTTTGCGCGGGCCTCGGGTTCCGAGCATCGCAGGGAACCCCGAGCGCAGCGAGGGGCGACGGAGCAGGGGCGACTTTTTGCCTTCTTTTTGGTCGCTCAAAAAGAAGGTCGCCCGCCGGGGCGAACTCCCGGCTGGGCCTCACGCGGATGCCAACAGTCGGGGAGGCAAACCTCAGGCAGGATTTCGTTGGGGTTCACTGCGTTCACCCCAACCAGGCTAACTGCGTCGACGACGCGAAAGACCAGTGAGTGTCGAGATGCCTGCGAAGACCAGAAAAACTGGCCAGATCATCGCAATACCAGCTCCAATGGCGATGCGAGAAACGCATGAGTCCGCAAGCTTGCTACGGCCAATGAATGGGCAGTCGCCTCGAACGAGTCCGACGAAGGCCAGGATTAGCCCAAGGCAGATAAAGAAGAGCCCGCCCCACTGATAAACCGCTTGAGCCAGCTCCATTAAACCCGTCCCTGCAAGTCCAAGAAGTCGTTTGCTAAGAATGTCGGAGCGCGACTTACCCCCTCACCTCACCCTGCCCCAACACCACCCACTTCATCGACGTCAGCCCCTCCAGCCCCACCGGCCCGCGCGCATGGAACTTGTCGGTGGAGATGCCGATCTCGGCGCCCAGGCCGTACTCGAAGCCATCGGCAAACCGCGTGCTGGCATTGACCATGACACTGGCCGAATCCACCTCGCGCAGGAAGCGCATGGCCGACACATGATTCGTCGTCAGGATCGCATCCGTGTGATGCGACCCGTAGCGGTTGATGTGCGCGATCGCCTCGTCCAGCGAGTCCACGACCTTGATGCTGATGATGGGCGCCAGGTACTCGGTCGACCAGTCCTCCTCGACAGCCGCCACGGCGCCGGGCACCAGGGCCAGCGTGCGCAGGCAGCCGCGCATCTCCACGCCCTTGGCCTTGAAGACGGCCGCGATGCGCGGCAGGAAGGCCGCGGCCTGCGCCGCATGCACCAGCAGTGACTCGGTCGCGTTGCAGGGGCTGTACTTCTGCGTCTTGGCGTTGTCCACCACCTTCACGGCGAGGTCCAGGTCAACGAACTCGTCCACGTAGCTGTGGCAGTTGCCGTCCAGGTGCTTGATGACGGGCACCTTGGCTTCCGCCGAGATGCGCTCGATCAGCCCCTTGCCGCCGCGCGGGATGATGACGTCCACCCACTGCGGCTGCGAGATCAGCAGGCCCACGGCGGCGCGGTCGGTCGTGTTGACGAGCTGCACGGCGGCGCGCGGCAGGCCGGCTTCCTCCAGCGACGCAGCCACCAGCTGGGCCAGCGCGAGGTTGGAGTGGATGGCCTCCGAGCCGCCGCGCAGGATGCAGGCGTTGCCGCTCTTGATGGCCAGCGACGCGGCCTCGATGGTCACGTTGGGGCGGCTCTCGTAGATCATGCCGAACACGCCCAGCGGCACGCGCATCTGGCCGACGCTGATGCCGGTGGGGCGGCGCTTCACGCCGGTGATCTCGCCGATGGGGTCGGGCATGGCGGCGATCTGCTCGCAGCCTTCAGCCACCGTGGCCAGCGTCTTCGCGTCGAGCTTGAGGCGGTCGCGCAGCGGGCCGCTGAGGTCGGCGGCGCCGGCCAGGTCGCGCGCGTTGGCGTCGGCCAGCGCCGGGCCGGCCTCGCGCAGGCGGCGGGCCAGCGCCAGCAGCGCGGTGTTCTTGGCGGCCGTGGAGGCGGCGGCCATCGTCGTGGCGGCGGCGCGGGCGGCGCGGCCGAGGTCGTCCATGTAGGCGGGCAGGCTCATGGACGGGATTGTCCCAAAGGGCGCTCCCGCGGCGCTTCGTCAGGGCCCGAGGGAGCCTTAGTCCACGTCGAGCGTGTACGTCACCGCCTGCGACATGCCCGGCAGGATGCCGCCGAAGTTCAGCGTGTAGCGGCCCTTCTTCAAAGGCCCCAGCGCCACGTAGAAGCCGTTGCCGGCCGCCAGCGTGTCGTCATCGTCGGCGATGCGGAAGCAGCGCCGCGTGGCCTGGCGGTGCGCGGCCAGGCCGCTGAAGCGCTTGCCGTTGACCTCCAGCACCAGCGCGTCGGGCGCGGGTGTCAGCTCGGCGGCGCGCTTCTTCAGCGACGCGCAGGACTCGTCGGCGTCGTCGGGCTCGAAGGTGACGTAGTTGATGAGCGGGAAGAACAGCGTCTTGCCCGCCGGCACGCGGCAGCTGCGCACGGTGCGCGCGGTGCCGTAGGTGCCGGCCAGGAACCACACCGGCCCGCTCTGGCCCTCGGCGCACAGGCGGCCGTCGCGGTCGGCCACGGGGCTGTCCTCGTCGTCGAAGGACAGCGCCCAGCGCCACCAGCGCTTGGACCATTCCTCCTGCGAGGCGCCGGCGACGGGCTTGGTGGGCGGGATCAGCGGCGCGGTCTGCGCCGCGGCGGGCTGGGCCAGGGCCAGCAGCAGGGCTGCGGCGGCAAGGGTGAGGTTGAACTGCATGGAACTCCCTGTGCGGCCGCGTCAGCCGCCGAACATCATTCGTCTTGCCACGGCCGTCTTCAGCGGCGTCGCCAGCTCCAGCCCGGCCAGCGCCAGGCCGCGCAGGCCCGGCAGGCCGGGCAGCCGCCACGCGAAGCTGCGGGCGAGGAAGTCGGTGGCGGCGATCATGGGCCAGCGGTCGGGCGCGCGCTGGCGGTCGATGCGGGCCAGCGCGGCGTCCAGGCCCAGGCCGGTCTCCGCCGCATCGCGCAGCGCGTCCATCAGCGCCTGCGCGTCGCGCAGGCCGAGGTTGAGGCCCTGGCCGGCCACGGGGTGCAGCGTCTGCGCCGCGTTGCCGATGCGCAGCGTGCGGCCCTGCAGCAGCCGCGTCTCGGCGTTCAGGCCCAGCGGGAAGCACTTCAGCGCCGAGATGCCGGTGAGCCGGCCCGCGGCGTCGGGCAGCTGCTGCTGGATGACGACGAGGCGCTGCGCATCGCTGAGCGCGGCGATGTCGTCCTCGGCCTGCGGCAGGCACCACACCAGCGCGGCGCGCGGGCCCTGCGCGTCGTCGGGCAGCGGCAGCAGCGCCAGCGGCCCGTTGCGCGTGAACCGCTCCACCGCCAGCCCCTGCAGGCCGGGCGACGCCAGCCGCACGGTGCCGACCCACGCGTTCTGGTGGTAGTCGCTGCTGAGGCGCTTGCGTTCCTGCTCGGCGAACACGCCGCCCTCGGCGACGACGGCCAGGTCGAAGCGCTCCACCAGCGGGCCGTCGCCGCTGTCCAGCTCCACGCCGTCGGCGTCGGAGCGGATCGCGTGCACGGGCGTGCCGAAGCGCGTGAACAGCCGCTGCGGCGCGGCGGCGGCGACGTCCAGCCAGCGCTGCTGCAGCGGCGCCACCAGCGCGCCGTAGGGCAGCACGGCGCCCAGCTGCGGCACGCCGAGGTCGGCGGCGCGGATGCGCACCTCGCCGGAGACCGGCGACGGCGGCGCCTGGCTGACGTGCACGGTCTGGATGGCCTGGGCCGCGGCCGGCTGCCAGGCGTGCAGCCGCTGCAGCAGCCGGATGCTGCCGAGGTTGAGCGCCAGCGTGCGCGCGTCGCCGCGGACGTCGCGGTCCAGCGGGCGGGTGTCGAAGAGGTGGATCTGGGCGGCCGGCAGGCGCTCGGCGGCCAGCAGGGCGAGCGCGAGGCCGGCAGGGCCCGCGCCGATGACGGCGAGGTTCATGGCCGCAACGATACCCGCCCGCGGGACAGGCCCGGGCCGGCCCGCGTAAGCTGCCGCGCTTTCCCCAGCCCCCACAGGATCTGCCCATGCAATACCGCCGCCTCGGCCGCGCCGGCCTCCAGGTCTCCGAACTCTCGCTCGGCTCCTGGGTCACGTACCACAACCAGGTCGACACCAAGGCCGCCACCGAGATGCTGGCCGCGGCGTTCGACGCCGGCATCAACTTCTTCGACAACGCCGAGGTCTACGCCCAGGGCGAGAGCGAGGTCGTCATGGGCCAGGCCTTCAAGGCGCTGGGCTGGAACCGGCTGGACTACATCGTCTCCAGCAAGTTCTTCTGGGGCCTGTCGCGCGACGGCGTGACGACGACCAACCGCAAGGACACGCTGAACCGCAAGTACCTGATGCAGGCCGTGGACGGCTCGCTCAAGCGCCTGCAGCTGGAGCACCTGGACCTGATCTACTGCCACCGCCCCGACCCGCACACGCCCATCGAGGAGACCGTGTGGGCCATGAGCGACATCATCCGCCAGGGCAAGGCGCTGTACTGGGGCACCAGCGAGTGGTCGGCGGCCGACATCCGCGCGGCCTGGGACATCGCCGACCGCCACCACCTGCACAAGCCCGTCGTCGAGCAGCCGCAGTACCACCTGTTCCACCGCAAGCGCGTGGAGCAGGAGTACGCGCGGCTGTACGAGGACATCGGCCTGGGCCTCACCACCTGGAGCCCGCTGGCCTCGGGTCTGCTGACCGGCAAGTACCGCGGCGGCATCCCCGACGGCAGCCGCGGTGCGCTGGAGAGCATGGGCTGGCTGCGCGAGCAGCTGCAGGACAAGGCGCGCAACGACGCGGTCGGCCAGCTGGTCGACATCGCGGCCGAGCTGGGCTGCACGCCCGCGCAACTGGCCATCGCGTGGATCAACCGCAACCCGCGCGTGTCTACCGTCATCCTGGGCGCCAGCCGCATCGAGCAGCTGCGCGACAACCTCGGCGCGCTGGCCGTCACGCCCAAGCTCACGCCGGAGGTGCTGGCCCGCATCGAGGCTGCGACGACGCCGCTGGCGCGCTGATCCCGCTCAGGCTGCGGCCGGGCCGGCAACGGGCACCCAGACGCGAAAGCGGGTGCCCTCGCCGGGGGCGGATTCCATCTCGATGCGCCCGCCGTGCTTCTGCACGATGGAGAAGGACAGCGACAGCCCCAGGCCCGTGCCCTGCCCCACCGGCTTGGTGGTGAAGAACGGCTCGAAGATGCGGCGCTGCACCTCCGGCGTCATGCCGCAGCCGTCGTCGACCACCTCGATCCAGGCCCAGTCGCCGCCCTCCTCGGCCACCACGCCGGTGGCCAGCGCGATGACGCCGCGCCGGTCGGCCGGCATGGCGTGCGCGGCATTCACGATCAGGTTCATGAACACCTGGTTGAGCTGTCCCGCCAGGCAGCGCACCGGGGGCAGCGGGCCGTACTGGCGCCGCACGTCGGCGCGGTACTTGACCTCGTTCATGACGACGTTGAGCGTGGACTCCAGGCCCGCGTTGAGATCGGCGTCCTGCCAGTCGGCATGGTCCACGCGCGAGAAGTCCTTCAAGTCCTGCACGATCTTGCGCACACGCGACAGGCCGTCCTCGCTGTCGTCCAGCAGCGAGGGCAGGTCCTCCATGATGAAGTCCAGGTCGGCGGCCCGCTTGAGCTCGGCCAGCTCGGCGTCCACCGGCCCGCGCTCGCGGGCGACGTAGGCCTGCGTCAGCGCCATCAGCTGCTCGGCGTAGCGCCTCAGCGTGCCGAGGTTGGAGTTGACGAAGCCGATGGGGTTGTTGATCTCGTGGGCCACGCCGGCGGCAAGCTGGCCGATGGAGGCCATCTTCTCGGACTGCAGCAGCTGGTTCTGCGCTTCCTCCAGCCGCGCGTTCGTCAGCTGCATGTTGCGGAAGTTGTTGACCAGCTCTTCCTGTGCGCGCAAAACCTCGGTGTGGTCCTGCAGCAGCCACCACATGCCCGGCGTGCTGCCGGCGGGGTTGGACGCGTAGGCGATCAGCTGCACCCAGATGCGCCGGCCCGTCCAGGTCCGCAGCCACATCTGGTGCACGAGCGAGGTGCCGGCACGCAGTGCATTCGTCGCCAGGCGACCGAGGTCGTGGAAATCGGCGCTGTCCAGGAAGAAGCGCCGCGGCGCCAGCTCGGCAGCCGCCACGTCGGCCGGCAGCTCCAGGATCTCGGCGAACTTCTTGTTGCTGCGCGCGACCTTGAGATCGCGCGTGGCGACGATGCCCACCGACGCGTTCTCCAGAAAGGCCTCCAGCTCCCGGTGCGTCAGCCTCAGCTCGGCGGTGCGCTGGGCGACGGTGGATTCCAGCTCCACCTGGTGGCGGCGCAGCTGCTCCTCGGCCTGGTGGCGCGTCGTCACGTCCTGCAGCGTCTCGATGGCGCCCATGACCTGGCCGTCGATGCCGCGCAGCGGCGCCGCCGTCACGCACAGCCAGCGGCCGGCCGGACCGAGCGTCGGGAAGAAGCCCTCGTAGCTGTAGCTGTCGGGCAGCAGCGGCGAGTGTTGCAGCGCATCGCCGTAGTACAGCGGCCCGTCAGCCTGCAGCCGGCCATCGACGATGAGCTCCGCGAGGGTGGGCCGCACATGCTCGTGGAAGGCGCGCCAGGTCTCGTTGCCCCCCAGCATCTGGCTCGACGTGCGGCCGGTCAGCTGCGCACAGGCCGCGTTCCAGTGTGTGACGCGGTGGCTGCCGTCGATGACATAGCTGGCCACGGGGCCGTTCTCGACGATCTGGTACATCACCCGGCCGACTTCGAGCAGGCTGTTCTGCACGTGGCGCATGTCGCTCAAGTCCTGGCAGGTCAGCAGTGCCAGCGGCCCGGCTTCGGTGTCCAGGCGGCGCGCGGCGATCTCCAGGTGGCGCCGGGTGCCGCTGGCGCTGACCGCCTCGATCTCCATGGCCGGCAGCGCGCCCTCGCTGTCCAGGCAGCGGCGGCCGTAGTCGCGCAGCGCGGCCTGCTGGCCCGGCGCGGCCCAGGCTTCGGGGGCCAGCTGCGGCAGCTCGGCCGGCGTGCAGCCCAGCAGTCGCAGCATGGCGTCGTTGGCAAAGACGATGTGCTCGCCATCGTGCGCCAGCAGGGCGGCGCTCACCGCCTCCAGGGCCGCGCGCAGGCCGCAGGGCAGGACCGGCACATCGTGGGGCAGGCAGGCGGTACTCATGGCATCAGACGATGGCGCCGTCCACAGGATCCAGCACGTAGGCGCCGTCGCTGCTCCAGCACACCTGCGTGATGCCGGGCTCCATGCGCTCCAGGCGGCGGCGCTCCGCCTCCTGCGGGCTCAGCTGGCCCTGCGCCAGGCGCTGGCGCTCGGCCAGCAGCTCGGTCTCGAGGCGGCGCCGGTGGTCCTCCAGCTGCTCGTGCACCGCGGCCAGCAGTTCGGGCTCGTTCCACGGCTTGGACAGGAACAGGGAGATGCGCGCGGAGTTGATGGCGTCGGTCAGCCCCTCGAAGTCCGCATGGGCCGACAGGATGATGCGCCGGCAGTCGGGCTGGCACTCACGCAGGCCGGTCAGGAACTGCGCGCCGTTCATGCCGGGCATGCGGAAGTCGCTGATGGCCAGCGCAAAGCTCTGCTCCCGCGCGCGGGCCAGTGCGGCGGCCGGATCGGTGAAGGCCTCGGTGCGCAGCGCCGGCCACAGGCCGTCGGCGGCGCCGCGGCGCAGCGCGCGCACCAGCGCCTGGAGGATGGCGGGCTCGTCGTCGACGAGCAGCACGTGCAACGGAACGGAGGGGGTCACAGGGATCGGCATGGCGTGCTTTCGAGTGACGTGGGGGTGCGCACGGTCGGGGCGGCCGCGGCGCGGGTGTCGCGGATGCGGAAGATCGTGCCCAGCCCCTCGCGCGCGACCAGGTCGCGGAGGGTGGCGATGACGCCGGCGTCGAACACGAAGCCCGCGGCCAGCAGCAGCGTGCCCTGCGGGCTCAGCAGGTCGGACGCCATCACCATGCCGGGCCTGAGCTCGGAGGCCGGCAGCGCCAGCTCCTGGGTGGCCGGCGCCGGCGCGACGCTCGCGAGGCGCTCGAAGGCCGCCACGACGGCCGGGGCGAAATGGGTGCCGGCCGTGCCGTGGATGACGGCGCGGGCGCGGGCCTCGTCATGCCGGCGCTCCGACAGGCGGCCGGCCTGCAGCCCTTCGAAGGCCGCGGCCAGCCCCACGACCTGGGCGGCCACCGGCAAGTCGGCGCCCCCCAGGCCATCGGGAAAGCCCAGGCCGTCGATGCGCTCCTGGTGGGCGCGCACCAGCCGGGCCGCGCCGCGCAGCCCCGTCAGCGGCATCAGGGCCGCCTCGCCCAGCAACGGGTAGCGGCGGTACAGCGCCAGCTCCTCGCCGCGCATCATCGACACCGGCTTGCGCAGCAGCGCATCGGGCAGGCCGATCTTGCCCACCTCGTGCAGCAGGCCGGCGGCGTAGCAATCGTCCTGCTGGGCCGACGACAGGCCCAGCTCGGCCGCCAGGCGCCGCGCCAGCTGCCCCACGCGCTCTGCATGGCCGGCCTGGCCGGCCTCGCGCAGCTCCATCAGGCCGGCGAACACCTTGACGGACAGCAGGAAGCTCTCGCGCAGCTCGGCGAACGCACGCTCCAGCATGTCGTTCACCTGCGACAGCTCGGCCGTGCGGGCGGCCACGCGTCGCTCCAGCTCGGCGTTGTGCGCCTGCGTCAGCGCCTGCAGCCGGCGGTTCTCCTCGCGCAGCCGCGCGCGCTCCAGGCCCTCGCGCACCGCCAGCAGCAGCTCCTGGTCGTCCCAGGGCTTGGCGATGTAGCGCTGGATCTCGCCCTGATTGACGGCGGCGACGATGGAGCCGATGTCGGCATAGCCGGTCAGCAGCAGCCGCGCCACGTCGGGCCAGCCCTGGCACACCGCCTGCAGCAGCTGCGCGCCGTCCATGCCCGGCATGCGCATGTCCGACAGCACCAGATCAACCTTCTCCTGTGCCAGCAGCTGCAGTGCCGCCTCGCCGCTCTCGGCCAGCAGGATGCGGTGGCCCAGCGGCCGGAACAGCCGGCGCAGCGCGTTGAGGATGGCCGGCTCGTCGTCGACAAACAGCAGCGTGCAGGCCAGTTGCGCAACGGGAGGCGGGGCGGCGGTCGGTACGGCGGGGGCGAGCGGGGTATCCATGACGAACTCCTTGGACCGGAAGACACCTCAGGAGGGCACCGGGCTGAGCCCTAGTCTGCCTTCATTTGATAAAAATGATTCTTCATATTTGATAAAACAAGCGGTGCCCGCGATTTAGTTCACGGCAGCGCGGCACGGACGGGAGTTTTCCCCTGCGGGCTTGTGCCGGCATGGCGTGCCAGCGGCGTCGCAGAGAATGCCGCGCCATGAGGGTGTCCATCAAGAGAGGGGCCGCAAGCCTGCTGATGCTGCTGGGGCTGGCGACGGCCCAGGCCGTCGTGCCGCGCTTCGAGCCGATTGGCGAGTCGGGCGCCGTGCGGGACAACGTCGTTTCCGCGCTGGCGCTGGACGCCCGCGGCCTGCTGTGGGCCGGCTCGCCCGAGGGCCTGCTGCGCTTCGACGGCTACACCTTCAAGCACCACGCGCTGGCCGCACCCGACGGCACGCTGCTGCCCGAGCAGTTCGTGCGCGCCATGCTGCCCGACCCGCGCGGCTGGATGTGGGTGGCCGCCGGCAACAGCGGCCTGGTGCGCCTGGACATGGCCACCGGCCAGTGGGCCCGCTGGGCCCGCGACGGCAGCTCGGCCGACGAGACCGCTCCCGCCGCCAACACCGTGCGCACGCTGGCGCTGGAGAAGGACGGCACGCTGTGGCTGGGCGGCAGCGGCGGGCTGGACCGTTTCGACGTCAAGCGCGAGCGCTTCACCCACCACCGCGGCAAGGAGGACGGCCTGCCCGACCCGCGCGTGCAGACGCTGCTGGTGGACCGTCAGGGCACGCTGTGGATAGGCACCTGGCGCGGCCTGGCGCGCAAGGCGCCCGACGGCCCCATCGAGACGCTGGACGTTGGCCTGTCCGACCAGCTCGTCACGCTGCTGGCCGAGACGCTGGACGGCCGCATCATCGCCGGCACGGCCCAGGGCCGGCTGCGCGCGCTGTCCACCGCCGGCCAGCTGCTGCCCTTCAGCGCCGGCGCGCAGGCCGACGGCGCCAGCGTCTGGCCCGTCATGGCGATGGCGCAGCCCGACCCCGACGAGCTGTGGTTCGGCGACGCGTCGGGCCTGTCGCGCCGCCGCGCGGTCGACGGCGCCCTCATCGAGCGCCTGCCCGCCACCGCGCCGCGCAGCGACGTGCGCGCGCTGCTGCGCGACCCGTCCGGCACCATCTGGGCCGGCAGCTACGGCGGCGGGCTGATGCGGCACGTGCCGTCGCTGCCGGGCCTGTCCATGGTGCGCGAGGCCATGGGCCCCGCCGCGCTGGACGTGCGCAGCATCCTGCAGCTCAAGAGCGGCGAGATCTGGCTGGGCACGCTGGCCGGTGGCATCGAGCGCCGCGACCGCGAGCTGCAGCCGCTGGCCCACATCATCCCGGGCACCGCGGGCCTGCCGGCCGGGCGCGTCAACGCGATGGCGCAGACGCAGGACGGCTCGGTCTGGGTGGCCATCGACACGCAGCTGCTGCGCTTCGACGAGCAGGGCCGCTGGAAGGAGACGCTGCGCAGCGGCAACGCGGTGCCGCGGCGCTTCCACGCCAGCGACGACGGCGCGCTGTGGATCGCCACGCTGGACGGCCTGCTGCGCTGGTCGCCGCGCCAGCCGCAGATGCGCCCCATCCCCACCGCCGGGCTGGTGGGCGGCACCGGCGAGGTCAACGCATTCGCGCGGCTGCCCGACGGCAGCCTGTGGGCCGGCGGCGCGGCGGGGCTGTTCCGCATCGCCCGCCCCGGCGACGAGGAGCCCATCGCCGAATGGGTGGAGACCAAGGGCCTGACCGGCCAGACCGTGCTGGGCATGGCCGTGGACCTCGCCGGCCGGCTGTGGGTGGACACCGGCACCGGCCTGCATCGCATGGTGGACAGCAAGGGCGCGCAGGCGCGCTTCGAGGCAGTCGCCGCGTCCGACGCCGGCGGTGCGTTCGGCGCCAACCTGCTGTTCGACAAGCAGGGCCGCATCTGGTCGCAGCGCAACATGTTCGACCCGCGCACCGGCGAGCGCCGCGAACTGGGCGCCGCCGACGGCGCCGACCTGGGCACCGGCTGGTTCCGCGCCTACGAAAAGCTGGATGACGGCCGCATGCTGTTCGGCGGCGCGCGCGGGCTGCTGGTCATCGCGCCCGACCGCTTCTCGCCCTGGGCCTACAAGCCGCCGCTGGTGGCGGCCGAGCTGCGCGTGGATGGCGAGGAGCGCCCGCTGCCCGCCGACGGGGCCAAGCTGGAGCTGGCGCCGGGCGAGCGCGCGTTCAGCCTGTCCTTCGCCGCGCTGGACTACAGCCAGCCCGGCCGCAACCGCTACCGCTACCGGCTGCAGGGGCTGGACAGCGGCTGGGTGGACGGCAGCCTGGGCCGCATCGCCACCTACACCAACCTGTCGCCCGGCCACTACCGGCTGCACGTGCAGGGCAGCAACCGCGACGGCGTGTGGGGCCCCGCGGAACTGCAGCTGGAGGTGCATGTGCGCGCCGCCTGGTGGCAGACGCTGTGGGCGCGCGCGCTGGCCGTGCTGGCCGCGCTCGCCGCCGTGGCCGGCATCGTGCGCATGCGCACGCGCTGGCTGCTGCGCCGCCAGCGCGTGCTGGAGGCGCGCGTGCACGAACGCACCGAGGCGCTGGAGGCCGCCACCGCCGCGCTGACCGCCAAGTCCATCGAGCTGGAGGAGGCCAGCCTCACCGACCCGCTGACCGGCCTGCGCAACCGCCGCTTCCTGGACCGCCAGATGCCCGCCGACGTGGCGCTGGCGCAGCGCCACTACGAGCCCATCGCGCACATCCCCAGCCCCGGCGGCAGCGAGCAGGACCTGCTGTTCTTCCTCGTCGACATCGACCACTTCAAGCGCATCAACGACGCCCACGGCCACATGGCCGGCGACGCCGTGCTGACGCAGATGCGCGGCCGGCTGGAGCAGGTGTTCCGCGCGACCGACTACCTGGTGCGCTGGGGCGGCGAGGAGTTCCTCATCGTCGCCCGCGGCACGCCGCGCGGGCGCGCGGCCGAGCTGGCCGAGCGCGCCCGCCAGGCCATCGCCGCCCAGCCCTTCGAGGTGGCCGGTGACTTCCGCCTCGCGCTGACCTGCTCGGTGGGCTTCAGCGCCTTCCCGCTGTGCACGCGGCTGCCGGGGACGCTGGACTGGCACGCCGCCATCGACCTCGCCGACGCGGCGCTCTACGAGGCCAAGGACGTGGGCCGCAACGCCTGGGTGGGCCTGGTCGACGCCGAGGCCGCCAATGCGGCACAGCTGCTGGACGACACGCGCCGCCGCCTGGACGAATGGGCCGCGACGGGGCGGCTCAAGCTGGCGACGTCGGTGGCCGAGCGGCTCAAGACCGTCTGACGCCGGGCGTCCAGGCGGGCGGGCCTGCTACGCTCGCCGCCCCTCTGGAACGATGACCGCGTCGATGCGTCTGCCGCTCGCCCCGCTGCTGCTGATCTGCTGCCTGGCCCTGCCATTGGCGGCCGCCGGGCGCGACCCCATGTCCGAGCCGCGCTTCGTGACAGCCAGCGGCACCGCGGGCATCGTCGACGGCATCGTCACCGCGCTGGCCCAGGACGAGGGCGGCCTGATCTGGGTGGGCACCAGCGTGGGCCTGGTGCGCTACGACGGCTACCAGACCAAGACCTACCCGATGACCGACGACGCGCGGCCCGGCAGCCGCGCCAACCGCTTCCTGCGCGCGCTGCTGGCCGACCGCGGCGGCGTGCTGTGGGCCGGCAGCGCCAGCGAGGGCCTGGCCCGCTTCGACTCGCAGGCCGAGCGCTGGACCTACCTCCAGCACGACCCGGCCGTGCCGCATTCCATCTCGCCCGGCAGCGTTCAGCGGCTGGCACGCGCGCACGACGGCCGCATCTGGGTGGGCCTGCTGGCGGGCCTGGACCGGCTGGACCCGACCACGGGCCGCTTCGAGCATTTCCGCGCCGGCGCCGGCAGCGGCCTGCCGGACAACCACATCGGCGCGCTGCTGGTGGACCGCGACGGCGACCTCTGGGCCGGCACCTGGCACGGCCTGGCGCGGCTGCGCGCCGGCGCCCAGCGCTTCGAGCCGGTGGCGGGCGACTGGGCCGTCAACGCGCTGGCCCAGGGCAGCGACGGCCGCATCTGGGTCGGCACGCGCGACGGCCGGCTGCTGCTGCTGGACCGCGACGGCCACGCCGCACCGCAGGCGCTGGCGGCCGGCGACGGCGCGCGGCCCTCGCCGGTGCTGAGCCTGCTGAGCGTGGGCGAGGGCGAGGTGTGGGTGGGCCGCGTCACCGGCGTGGAGCTGCGTGCCACCGACGGGCGGCTGCTGCAGCTCCTCAAGCGCAACCAGCGCCGCCCATGGACGCTGGGCGGCACCGACTTCCACGCGCTGCTGCGCGACCGCGCCGGCACGTTGTGGGTGGGCGGCTACGGCGGCGGCCTGCAGCGCTACGACCCCGAGAACCAGGCGCTGTGGGTGCGCCGCCAGGACGACGATCCCGCCAGCCCGCTGGCCGACACCGACGTGCGCAGCGTGCTGCAGCTGGGCAACGGCGAGATCTGGCTGGGCACGCTGGAGCGCGGCATCGCCGTGCTGGACCCGCAGCTGCGCCTGACCGCCGCCATCCGGCCCGACGCGCATTTCAACGGCCTCGTCGCCGCACTGGCCCAGGCCCGCGACGGCAGCGTCTGGGCCGGCACCGAGAGCGGCGAGCTGTACCACTTCGACGCTCAGCGCCGCCTGCGCGAAGTGCGCTCCACGGCCCAGGCGCGCGTGCGCCGGCTGCTCGCCGGCCGCGACGGCACGCTGTGGGTAGGCACCGCCGACGGCCTGCACCGGCTGGCGCCCGGCGCCGCCGAGCTGGACCGCCTGCCACTGGCCGGCGGCCGGCGCCTGGACGGCAACGTCAACGCGCTGGTCGAGACCGCCGACGGCCAGCTGTGGGTAGGTGCCGAGGCGGGGCTGTTCCGGCTCGCCGACGGCGCGCTCCAACCGGCCGGCGCCGGCCTGCCCCAGGAGAGTGTGCTGGGCCTGCTGATGGACCGGCACGGCACGCTGTGGGCGGACACCAGCGCCGGCCTGTTCCGCCGCCAGCCTGGCGGGGCGTTCGAGCGCGTGGGCCTGCACCGCGGCGGCGCGCAGGACCGCAGCTTCGGCGCCAACTTGCTGGCCGACGGCCAGGGCCGCATCTGGACGCACCGCGGCATGTTCGATCCTGCCGCCGGGCTCTACACCGAGTTCGGCCGCATCGACGGCGTGGACATCGGCACCGGCTGGTTCCGCGCCTACGGCCAACTGGCCGACGGGCGCATGCTGTTCGGCGGCAGCACCGGGCTGCTCGTGGCGGAGCCGCGTCATTTCAGCCGCTGGGATTTCCAGCCGCCCATCGTCGTGACGGAACTGCGCATCGACAGCCGGCGCCAGCCGCTGGGCCTGCTGCGCGAGGGGCTGACGCTGACATCCCAGCAGCGCGCGTTCTCGGTGGAGTTCGCATCGCTGGACTACAGCGCGCCGGCCCAGAACCTCTACCGCTACCGGCTGCTGGGCTACGACGACGACTGGATCACCACCGGCGCCGAACTGCGCCTGGCCAGCTACGCCAACCTCTCCCCCGGCCGCTACACGCTGCAGGTGCAGGGCAGCAACCGCCTGGGCGACTGGACCGACCGGCCGCTGCTGATCGACGTGGAGGTGCAGCCCGCTTGGTGGCAGACCTGGTGGGCCCGGCTGCTGGGCGGGCTGCTGGCCGTGCTGGGCGTCTACGGCCTGGTGCAGTGGCGCACACGCGCGCTGGAGCGCCGCCAGGCCGAGCTGGAGCGGCGCGTGCAGGAGCGCACGGCCGAGCTGGAGGCGCTGTCGGAGGCGCTGAAGGAGTCCAGCCTCAGCGACCCGCTGACCGGCCTGCACAACCGCCGCTACCTGACCCAGCACATCGACGCCGACATCGCCGTGGCGCTGCGCCGCCATGCCGCCGACGGCGCGCCGTCGGACAACGGCGACCTGGTCTTCATGCTGGTGGACGTGGACCACTTCAAGCTCGTCAACGACCGCCACGGCCACTCGGCCGGCGACGCGGTGCTGGTGCAGATGCGCGAACGGCTGCGCGAGGTCTGCCGCGACAGCGACCACGTGGTGCGCTGGGGCGGCGAGGAGTTCCTCGTCGTGGCGCGCGACGGCTCGCGCGAGCACGCGGCCGACCTGGCCGAGCGCATGCGCCGCGCCGTCTGCGGCCGGCCCTTCGAGCTGCCCGACGGCCAGACGCTGACGCGCAGCTGCTCCATCGGCTTCGCCTGTTTCCCGCTCAGCGCCGCCCATCCGCAGGCGCTGGACTGGAGCACCCTCATCGACGTGGCCGACGGTGCGCTCTACGAAGCCAAGCGCGCGGGCCGTGACCGCTGGGTGGGCGTCATCAGCGCCGACCCCGGGCTGGACGTCGACGCGCTGCGCGAGCTGCTCAGCCGCCCGCCCGCCGAATGGCTGGCCAGCGAGCGGCTGCGCGTGCTCAGGAGCGCAGGCTAGGCCCCCAGCCAAACGGCGCCGGCAGCGCCGCCAGGATGCGCTCGCGCAGCGGCGCGTAGGCGGCATCCACCGACTGGCCGGGGCGCGGGGCCAGCGGATCCTGGTGGCTGCCGAAGGCCTCGTCCAGTTCGGCCCAGTCGTCGGCGCTGAACACCTCGGCCGCGCGCGGCAGGATCTCGGTTTCCTCGCGCTTCATGTGCCGCAGGTAGCGCGCCGAGTACACGCGCAACTGCTCGGTGAACTTGTCGCGCCGGCTCTCGCCCATCTGCTCCCAGGCCAGCAGGCTGTGCTGTAGCGCGCGGATGGCGCGCTCGCCCTGGGCGTGGTCGGCCTCCAGGTCGTCCAGCGTGTCGCGCAGCGCCGGCGCCAGCGCGCGCAGCCGCGGGAACAGCAGCTCGCTTTCCTTTTTGTGATGCAGACGTTCAGGGAATTCGTCGACGTAGAACAGCATGGCCCGCAGCGCGCCGAAGTCCGGCGCGGCGCCGGCGTGGCGCTGCGCCTCCAGCAGCAGCGGCACCGTGCGCAGCATGGCCGCGAGGGCGTCGTGCTCGGCGCGGATGACGCGCACGGCCAGGGGCATGGGCGAAGGAAACATGGCGCAAGCGTCGCTCCGCCACGACGCGGCGGCCTTGCGTTGGATCAAGGCCCGCAAAGCCACCCCCGTAAAATCCCGCGTTTTGCTCCACCAGCCCAAGAAAGCCCCGGCCATGACCGCATCGACCGCCTCCCCCACCCTCATGGCCAACGCGATCCGCGCGCTGGCGATGGACGCCGTGCAGGCCGCCAACTCGGGCCACCCGGGCGCCCCCATGGGCATGGCCGAGATCGGCGTCGCGCTGTGGGCGCGCCACCTCAAGCACAACCCGGCCAACCCGCACTGGGCCGACCGTGACCGCTTCGTGCTGTCCAACGGCCACGGCTCCATGCTGATCTACGCGCTGCTGCACCTGACGGGCTACGAGCTGCCCATCGAGGAGCTGAAGGCCTTCCGCCAGCTGCACAGCAAGACGCCGGGCCACCCCGAAGTGGGCATCACCGCCGGCGTCGAGACGACCACCGGCCCGCTGGGCCAGGGCATCACCAACGCCGTGGGCCTGGCGCTGGCCGAGAAGCTGCTGGCCCGCGACTTCAATCGCGACGGCCACCAGATCGTCGACCACCACACCTACGTGTTCCTGGGCGACGGCTGCCTGATGGAAGGCATCTCGCACGAAGCCGCCGCGCTGGCCGCCGCGTGGAAGCTGAACAAGCTGATCGCCATCTACGACGACAACGGCATCTCCATCGACGGTCAGGTGGCGCCCTGGTTCGGCGACGACACCGCCAAGCGCTTCCAGGCCTATGGCTGGAACGTCATCGGCCCGGTGGACGGCCATGACGTGGATGCCGTCGACGACGCCATCGGCCAGGCCAAGAAGAGCACCGACAAGCCCACGCTGGTCATCGCCAAGACCCACATCGGCAAGGGCTCGCCCAACCGCGCCAACACCAGCAAGGCCCACGGCGAGCCGCTGGGCGCCGAAGAGATCAAGCTGACCCGCGAGGCCATCGGCTGGGCGCATGAGCCCTTCGTCATCCCGGCCGAGGTCTACACCGCGTGGGACCACAAGTCCGCCGGCGACCGCGCCGAGAGCGAGTGGGACGTGCGCTTCGACGCCTACGCCGAGGCCCACCCCGAGCTGGCCGCCGAGTTCCAGCGCCGCATGGCCGGCGTGCTGCCCGCCGACTTCGCGCAGATCGCCGTCGACGCCGTCGTCAAGGCACACGCCGACGCGCAGACCGTGGCCAGCCGCAAGGCCAGCCAGATCGCGCTGGAAGCCTTCACGGCCAAGCTGCCCGAGATGCTGGGCGGCAGCGCCGACCTGACCGGCTCCAACCTGACCAACACCAGCTCGACGCCCAACCTGCGCTTCGACGACAAGGGCACGCCCAACAACGGCCGCCACATCAACTACGGCGTGCGCGAGTTCGGCATGGCCGCGATCATGAACGGCATCGCGCTGCACGGCGGCTTCATCCCCTACGGCGGCACCTTCCTGACGTTCAGCGACTACAGCCGCAACGCCATCCGCATGGCCGCGCTGATGAAGACGCGCGTCGTCCACGTGATGACGCACGACTCCATCGGCCTGGGCGAAGACGGCCCGACGCACCAGTCCATCGAGCACGTCGCCAGCCTGCGCCTGATCCCGGGCCTGGACGTCTGGCGCCCGGCCGACACGACCGAAACCGTCGTCGCCTGGACCATGGCGCTGGGCAACGCGCAGCGCCCCAGCCTGCTGGCGCTCTCCCGCCAGAACCTGGCCTATTCGCCCAAGACCAACGTGGACGAGATCGCCAAGGGCGCCTACGTGCTGGCCGAGCCGGCCAAGGGCAAGGCCAAGGCCGTCATCATCGCCACCGGCTCCGAGGTGCAGCTGGCGCTGGCCGCGCAGAAGCTGCTGGCCGACGAAGGCGTGAAGGTGCGCGTCGTCTCGATGCCATCCACCAACGTGTTCGACCGCCAGGACAAGGACTACAAGAAGAGCGTGCTGCCCAAGGGCCTGCCGCGCGTGGCCGTGGAAATGGGCGTCAGCGACTTCTGGTGGAAGTACGGCGTGGACGCCGTCGTCGGCATCGACACCTTCGGGGAATCGGCGCCGGCGCCGGTGCTGTTCAAGCACTTCGGCTTCACGCCGGAGAACGTGGCGGCGACCGTGAAGGCCGTGCTGAAGAAGAAGTAACTAACTCACTGCATCAGCGGCCTGAAGCCTCCCGGAGCCTGCCATCATGCGCGCCGGGAGGAATCAAGATGCACATCAGCATCCGGCGGTTGTTGACCGCTTCTTGCGCCGGTCTGGCAATGGCGTGGACTGGCGCCGCTCATGCCTCTGAGGTGGCAGCACCGGGCCGCGACTTGGTCGACAAGTCGGCGGCACACCTGGCCTGCCTGAAGGTGCAATTGCCGACGGCGCTAAACGCCGCGGCGCCCGCCGACGGCGAGCCGCGGTTGCTGCGGGCCCGGCTGGTCTTCACGGCCGCCGATGCGCCGCCCACGGTCACCTGGCTGTGGAAGGGCGATGACGCCGCGGCCGACTTGCTGGCGTCGGCGCTGCGCGAATCGCGCATGCCCTGCCTCGAAAGCCCGGCCCGGCAAGCCGTCGTGCAGGAGTTCTGGTGGGCGCCCGGCACGGGCACGCTGGAGGCCGGCGAGGCCTGGCCGTGGGGGACGAAGCGGCAGGCGCCCGGTGAGCCGCTCTGCCATGTGAAGCCGGCCGGCGGCCTGCCCGTGAGCCAGCAGCCCCCTGCCCCGTCCAAGGTGCTGTTCAAGTTCCGCTTCCTGCAGGCCGGCGAGCCTCCCGAGGTGGAGATCGAGCACCGCACGGGCGCCGCGATCTTCGCGATGGACGCGCGGCGCTACGTCCGCCGCTACCAGGCCTGCCCCGATGGCCGGACGAAGCTGGGCACCTGGCACGAACAGATTTTCGAAGCCGCGCCGCCCGGCGCCGTGCGCCCTCAGCCCAAGGTGTTCGAGCTGGACGAGTTCCTGGGGCGGGTCAAGGGTGCCCACACCCTGCGCATCCGGTTCGATACCCGCACGATGAACTGCCCCTTCCAGGTCGACCTCCAGATGTACCAGCCGGCCAGGAACAACCAGGCGTCCGAGTCGGGTGCCCGCGACGCCAATCGCCATGCTTTCCTGAGCTGGCTGGAGCGCCTGACGCTCGACCTGCCGCCCGCCGAAGAGGCGGCGCTGTTCTACGAGACCGTGAAGGTCAACGTGCCGTGCCAGGTGCTGGAACTGAAATGAGGAGCGTCGACGTGCGCAATCTGCTCATCGCCTGGGCCCTGGGGGCGTGCGCGCTGGGCGCTCACGCACAAGGCACTGCCGTTGCGGACAGCAGCGGCGAGGATCTGCTGACTTGCCTGGTGCGGCCCGAGCCGCCGAAGTACCCGGCTGACTCACTGGCATGGCGCCAGGACGGTCTCTTTCGCGTCGAGTTGACGTTCCAGGATGCCGAGAGTGTTCCCAAGGTCAAGCTCGTACACAGCCAGGGCACGCGGGAGCAGCGCGAAACGGTCATGGCCTACGCGCAGCAGTTCCTGCTGCCCTGCCGGCCCGCTGGCCGCACGGTGTCGGTGCTGCAGGAGGTTGCCTTCACGGCTGTTGATGCGGGCCAGGCCAGGACCACCCAGCCAATGAACCTCCCACGGCCTCCCGACGAGCGCCATGCGGCCTGCCTGACACTGCCGACGAAGCAGTTGCGCCTCAGCGGCGGAGAGATCGGCCGCGGTACGAGGTCCGATGCCGCGAACGGCAACATCGTCCTGGAACTCACCTTCACGGCGCCCGACAAGCCCCCCGAGGTCAAGGTGCTCTATTCCTCCATCCATCTCTCGCACCGCGCTGCCTACGTGGGCTACATGGAGGACTACCGCGTGCCTTGCCTGGCGCCCGGTGAACGTTTCGTCATGGAACAGCAGCTGCACATGATGAATGCAGAAAGTCCACGCTTCGCGTTCAAGGATGTCGGCCTCATGCCGTTCCTGCGCATGGTCAGAAACGCGCAAGCCAAGCCCGTCGACTTCGACCTGGACACCATGGCCTGCCCATTCCGGGTGAAGTTCGAACTGGGCCGCCCGGCACTGCGCAATCGCGTCACGGAGGTGGGCGCGCCCAATCCGAACCGGCGCAGCTTTATTGCGTGGATGGAAGACCTGGAGCTATCGCTGAAACGCGAACAGTTCGAGCACCTGCTGCGCTCTTCGATGTTCATCGACGTGCCCTGCGGCACGATCAAGCTGGGTTGACGGTCGTCCATGGAGATCCACGGCCAACTGGTTCTGGCGCCCGATGCGCTGGCCGGCACGCGGGCGCCGGCGCTGTGGGCCTGCGTCGGCATCCTGGCGGTGGTGGCGCTGGCCTGCGGCGTGCAGGCCGCGCGCAGCGCGCCGTGCTGGACCGAACTGCCGAGCTTCGAGGTGGTGCCGCTGGGCGTCGCCACGCTGCACACACAACGCACCGGCACCTATGCCACCGAGCCTGTCGCGCAGGGCGAGGCGCTGGTGCTGCCGTACAGCGAGTCGGCCCCGCCGGCGCTGGCGGCCGCCTGGGTGCCGCTGCACGATGGCCACTGGGCGCTGCGCATCCATGACGACCTGCAGCTGGGCACCATGCGCCAGCGCTCGCTGAACCGAGGCGGCCTGGCGTGGACGGTGACGTTGCTGGACAAGCAGGTCGTGCGCATCGCCTCGGCCGACGGCGAGCTGCTGGGCTACCGGGAGTTCGAGGACGCCTGGCAGCACCGGCGCTGGCGCCTGGCGGGCTGGGCTGGCGCCAGCGCACTGGCCGCCGCGCTGCTGGCGGCCTTTGCACGCCGCATACTGTCGGCCCTCGCCCGCCGCGATGCGCGATCCCGGGCTTCATCAGGACTGAAATCGCCCTGAAACCCCCTCGCCGGCAGATGGCCGAGAATCAGCGGCCCCGCGCGAACCCAATTTCTTTTGCTCTGGAGACTTTCCAATGACCATCAAGATCGGCATCAACGGCTTCGGCCGCATCGGACGCATGGTGTTCCGTGCCGCTGTCGCGAACTTCAAGGACATCGAGGTCGTCGCGATCAACGACCTGCTGGAACCCGACTACCTGGCCTACATGCTCAAGTACGACAGCGTGCACGGCAAGTTCGAGGGTGATGTCGCCGTCGAGGGCAACACGCTGGTCGTGAACGGCAAGTCGATCCGCCTGACGGCCATCAAGGATCCGTCCGAGCTGAAGTGGGCCGAGGCCGGCGCCGACATCGTCATCGAATCCACCGGCATCTTCCTGGACAAGGCCGGTGGCGAGAAGCACCTGGCGGCGGGCGCCAAGAAGGTCATCTTCTCGGCACCGTCCAAGGACGAGACGCCGATGTTCGTCTTCGGCGTGAACCACACCAAGTATGCCGGCGAAGCCATCATCTCCAACGCGTCGTGCACGACCAACTGCCTGGCCCCGCTGGCCAAGGTGCTGAACGACAAGTGGGGCATCAAGCGCGGCCTGATGACCACCGTGCATGCGGCCACCGCCACGCAGAAGACCGTGGACGGCCCGAGCAACAAGGACTGGCGCGGCGGCCGCGGCATCCTGGAGAACATCATCCCCAGCAGCACCGGCGCCGCCAAGGCCGTCGGCAAGGTCATCCCCGAGCTGAACAAGAAGCTGACCGGCATGGCCTTCCGCGTGCCCACCAGCGACGTGTCGGTCGTCGACCTGACCGTCGAGCTGAACAACGAAGCCAGCTACGCCGACATCTGCGCCGAGTTCAAGGCCCAGAGCCAGGGCGCGCTGAAGGGCGTGCTGGGCTACACGGAAGACAAGGTCGTCGCGACCGACTTCCGCGGCGATGCCCGCACCTCCATCTTCGACGCCGAAGCCGGTATCGCGCTGGACGGCACCTTCGTGAAGCTGGTGTCCTGGTACGACAACGAGTGGGGCTACTCGAACAAGGTGCTGGAGATGGTTCGCGTCGTGGCGGTCTGATCGTCGGGCCTGGCCAGACACAAGGGGCGCCGCGGGCGCCCTTTTTTGTCGCCTCGCGCGCCGCCAGAAAAAAACCCTTCGGTCGGCAGCGCCGGCTCGAAGGGTTGAATCCACCTGTGCGGGTGGAGGAGACAAACAAACAAGACGCGACGTTATCGCCGATCCACACGCCCAAGCAATCAAGTTCGCGAGTGAACCTCTCGCGCAACCGGCAAGCGCGAGATCTGCACGCGTTCGGGCGCGCTGAACGCCGGGCATCAGCGCCGCCGAGCCTGGCTACATTGCGGCCTGCCCGCCGCCCACCACCCCGCCACCATGTCCGACCGCTCCCCCCTGCTTCCAGCGCCCCCCGCGCCCGTGGGCTTCGGACAGGCGCTGCGCTTCTGGCTCAAGCTGGGCTTCATCAGCTTCGGCGGGCCCGCCGGGCAGATCGCCATCATGCACACCGAGCTGGTGGAACGGCGCCGCTGGATCAGCGAGCGGCGTTTCCTGCACGCGCTGAACTACTGCATGCTGCTGCCGGGCCCCGAGGCGCAGCAGCTGGCCACCTACATCGGCTGGCTGATGCACCGCACGGCGGGCGGGCTCGTGGCCGGCGCGCTGTTCGTGCTGCCATCGCTCGTCATCCTCATCGGGCTGTCGTGGCTGTATCTCGCGTTCGGCACGGTGCCGGCCGTGGCCGGGCTGTTCTACGGCCTGAAGCCGGCGGTGACGGCGCTGGTGGTGCACGCGGCGCACCGCATCGGCACGCGGGCGCTGAAGAACGGCTGGCTGTGGGGCATCGCGGCGGCGGCCTTCGTCGCGCTGTTCGCGCTGGATGCGCCCTTCCCGCTCATCGTGCTGGGCGCCGCACTCATCGGCCATGTCGGCGGGCGGTATGCGCCGCAGGTCTTTGCGCCCGGCGGTGGTCATGGCGCGGCAAAGGCCGGCAACGGGCCGGCGCGGATCGACGACGACACGCCCACGCCGCCGCATGCGCGCTTCTCGCGCCGCCGGTTGGTTCGCGTGCTCGTCGTCGGCATCGGCCTGTGGGGCGCGGCGATGGCGGGCCTCGCGCTCACCAGCGGCGTGCAGGGCACGCTGACGCAGATGGGCGCGTTCTTCACGAAGGCCGCGCTGCTAACGTTCGGCGGCGCCTACGCGGTGCTGCCCTATGTCTACCAGGGCGCCGTGGAGCAGCACCAGTGGCTGACCGGCGCGCAGATGATCGACGGCCTGGCGCTGGGCGAAACGACGCCGGGGCCGCTGATCATGGTGGTGGCCTTCGTCGGCTTCGTCGGCGGCTGGACGAAGCAGCTGTTCGGGCCCGACGCGCTGTTCCTCGCCGGCGCGGCGGCCGCGTGCGTCGTCACGTTCTTCACCTTCCTGCCGTCGTTCGTGTTCATCCTGGCCGGCGGGCCGGTCATCGAGTCCACGCACGGCCAGCTGCGCTTCACGGCGCCGCTGACGGCCATCACGGCGGCGGTCGTCGGCGTCATCCTGAACCTGGCGTTGTTCTTCGCCGCGCATGTGCTGTGGCCGCAGGGCTTCGGCGGGCGGTTCGACGGCGTGTCGGCACTGATCGCCGTGGGCGCGGGCATCGCGCTGTTCCGCTTCAAGCTGGGCGTGATGCCGCTGCTGGCGCTGTGCGCCGGGCTGGGGCTGGCGCTGACGACGGCCGGCCTGCTGCAGCCCTGAGGCGGCGCCGTTGGCTTCGGACGTGGAGGCAGTGGCCGGATCCTTGGGGTGGCGCGTGAGCCGCCACCGGTGGCAGCATGCGGCGCCAAAACCACCAGGGAGTGCTTGATGATCGACCACACAGGCGTCACGGTCAGTGACTTCACCAGGAGCAAGGCGTTCTACGAACGGGCGCTCGCGCCCATCGGCTACGCATTGATCACGGAGCTGCCGGCCGCCGTGACGGGCAGCGTGGACGTTGCCGGCTTCGGCGAGCCGCCCAAGCCGGATTTCTGGATCAGCCGCGGCACGCCCAACCAGCCGCCCATCCACGTCGCCTTCCGCGTGACGTCGCGCATGCAGGTCGACGAGTTCCACCGCGAAGCGCTGGCCGCCGGCGGCACCGACAACGGCGCGCCCGGCCTGCGCCCGCACTACCACCCGAACTATTACGGCGCCTTCGTGCGCGACCCGGACGGCCACAACATCGAGGCGGTCTGCCACGAAGCCGCCTGACGCCGCGAAATGCAGGCCTTCCTCGACACCCAGCCGCTGAGCCTGGCGGAGCTGCCCCGCATCGACGACGCGCTTCGCGCGTTCAAGGCCCACATGCGCGACTACTGGGCAGCGCTGAATGACGAAGGCGTCTGGCTGTTCCTGTCGACGGTGGGCTGCTGGGGCGTGCCTCAACCCGCCTTCCAGATGACCGCCTATTTCGTGACGGTCATGATGTTCGGCTCCCGCCTGGCGAGCCGGTACACGGAGCGGCGATCCTTCAAGACGCTCGCCAGCGATCTGGAACGGCGCATCCACCAGGAAACGGCCAGCGCCGAGGAAAGAACCCGGCAGTTCCTGCTGCTTCAGCAACTGCAGAAGGCCTATCTGTCGGGGCTGCGCCCGCTGATGGCCAGCAAGGTGTTTGCCGTGTCGTGGACGTTCTATGGCACCAGCTTCGTCTATGCGCTGGCCCAGCGGTTCCCCGGGCTGCTGGCCTGAGCTTCAGTACCAGTACACCGGGTACTCGCGCCGGCAGGCGCGGTGGTAGAGCACTGCCACGGCCACCATGGTCAGCGCGCCGGCCAGCGTGGGGAAGAACAGGAAGCTCCACTTCGGCGCCACCAGGAACACGATGATGGGGTTGGAGCCCGCCGGCGGGTGCATGCAGCGGGCCAGCATCATCAGCGCGACCGACACCGCCGCCGCCGTTGCCAGCGCCCACCAGGCCGGGCCCCACAGCGCCAGCGCCGCCAGGCCCACCGCCGTGCAGATGACGTGGCCGCCCACGACGCTGCGCGGCTGCGAGAAGTGGATCTCGGGGAAGGTGAACATCATCACCGCCGTGGAGCCGAACGAACCCAGCGCCAGCAGCACGCCGAGGTTGAACGAGCTGTAGGCCAGCACGGCGATGACGGTGAACACGCCCAGGCAGGCGAAGACGCCCGCCACCGGCGTGAAGCGCGGCGGCCCCTCGCGGCGCGTGATGGCGGCCTGGGCCAGCGCGGCGGGTGGCGGGTAGGCGCTCCAGGACGCCCGGTTCGCAGCGGTGCGGGCCAGGCCGCCTGGCGCGATGTCGGTCATGGCTGCAAGGCCTCGGCAACGGGGGACATGAAAAGAGGGGTGAGCCCACGGGCCGCACCCCTTGAACACCGCCGAACACCTCCGGACGGCGGCGCAAAGAGACTGGGTTCAGCCTTGCAAGTTTCAGGCCGTGCTGCTGGCCGGGTGGCTGCCGGGCACGGCCCCGAGCTCGCCCGACTCGCGCGCCTTCTTGCCGTAGACCAGTTCGAACACGGGGCTGGCCATCATGGTGGTGATGACGGCCATCAGCACCAGCATGGAGAACAGCGCCGGGCCGATGATGCCCTTCTGCAGGCCGATGTTGATGATGATGAGCTCCATCAGGCCGCGGGAGTTCATCAGCGCGCCGATGCCGAGAGCCGTGCGGTTGTCCTCGCCGGCCAGGCGGGCGGCCAGGTAGCAGGCGCCGAACTTGGCCAGCACCGAGGCGGCCAGCACGCCCAGCGCGATCAGCAGCAGCTGCACGGAATTGATCATGTCCAGCCGCGTGTTCAGGCCCGAGTAGGTGAAGAACATCGGCAGCAGCAGGATGACCGTCAGCGGCTCCACCTTCTTCTTCAGCTCGGCGGCGAACAGGCCGCGCGGCATGACGGCGCCCAGGATGAAGCCGCCGAAGATGGCATGGATGCCGACGGCGTCCATGACGAAGGCCGACGTGCAGAAGGCGATCAGCGTGATGCCCAGCACCGTGTTGCTCATGTGGCCGTCGCGCTCGACCATGCGGCCCAGCGGCGCCAGCAGCTTGCGGCCGAACATCAGCACGAAGGCCGCCCAGATGACGCCGCCGCCGATGGCCAGCACCGCCACGCCCGGGCCGGCACCAAAGGCGGCCAACACCAGTGCCAGCACGCACCACGACACGGCATCGTCGAAGGCGCCAGCCGTCAGCGACAGCGTGCCCAGCGAGGTGTTCGCCAGACCGCGCTCGTTGATGATGCGCGCCAGCATCGGGAAGGCCGTCAGCGCGATGCAGGCGCCCATGAACAGCGTCGCGTTGGCCACCGAGATGCCCTCGGCGAACAGCCCCGGCACCTGCAGCAGCATGGGCGTGATCAGGAAGGCGATGAAGAACGGCGCCGCGATGCCCGAGATGGACACGCCGATGGCGCTCCTGGCCTTGGTGGCGAAGTGATCCAGCCGCAGCGTGGTGCCGACGAGGAACATGTACAGCCCCACGCCCAGCTGCGCGCCGCAGTACAGGACGTTCTTCATCTCCTTGGGGAAGATGGCCGCCTGGATGTCGGGCGCGAACAAACCGAACAGCGATGGGCCCAGGATGACGCCCGCGATCATCTCGCCCACCACCTGCGGCTGCGCCAGCAGCTTGGTGCCCAGCCAGCCCACCACGCGGCAGGCCAGGATGATGAGCGCCAGCTGCAGGAAGAAATGGACGCTGAAGTCGGTGGGCGAGTAGGTCTGCGCCACCGCAGGGGCCGGGCCGCCGTGCTTGGCGAACACGTCGCTGAGCATGGCCAGAAGATCGAATTGCATGGGGTTCCTCGTGGACTCTTGTGTACGTTGCCGCGGGGCGGCTCGGCATGCCGGGCCGCCGTCGACAACGTTGTCTCAGGCCAAGCCACCGCGAGGCGACTTGTTGCGTTGCACTGTGCCAGCCGGCTTTCCGGTGTCCATCGGGTCGAACAGAAACGGACCTACGTACCTACATCGCGTTTGCGCCCTTGAAGGTACGTAGGCACAATCCGCCGCCACGATGAAGCTCCTGTCCAGCCGCGAGTTCAACCGCGATGTCAGCCTCGCCAAGCGCGCCGCGCAGGTGGAGCCGGTGCTCATCACCGATCGCGGCCAGCCCACGCATGTGCTGCTGAGCATCGGCGAGTACCGGCGGCTGACGGGCGAGGGCGACAGCATCCTGGAACTGCTGGCCCTGCCAGAGGTGGTGGCCATCGACGCCGCCGACCTGGCCTCCGACGGCGCCTGGGACCACCGGGAGCCGCTCTGATGTTCCTGCTGGACACCGGCATCGTGCTGGAGCTGCGCAAGGCCAAGGCCGCGCAGGCCGACGCCGGGCTGCTGGCCTGGGCCGGCGGCATCCCGCGGCAGAAGCTGTTCATCTCGGCGCTGAACCTGCTGGAGATCGAGAGCGCCGCCGCGCGGCTGGGTCGCAAGGACCGCGCCGCCGGGCTGGTGCTGCGCGACTGGATAGACCAGCGCGTCACGCCCGCCTTCGAGGGCCGCGTGCTGCCGGTGGACGCGGCCGTCGTGCGGCGCCGCGCACAGCTGCCCTACGCCAACACACGCGACGGCCTGCTGGCCGCCACGGCGCTGGAGCACGGGCTGACCTTCGTCACGCACCGCGTGTCGGCCTTCCGCGCCGGCCGCGTGAAGCTGCTCAACCCGTCCGGCTACATTGCCCAGCCCACCGAGGATGACGAGGACTGGAGCCAGGGCGCCCAGACCGGCCACCAGTGGCTGAAGAATCTTTATACGAGAGCATGACTGCCAAGCGACGCATCCTCATCGTCGGCGGCGGCACCGCCGGCTGGCTGACGGCCGCCTACCTGGCCAAGGCGCTGCGCCTGGCCGAGCGGCCACATCTGGAAGTAACCGTGCTGGAGTCGCCCGACATCGGCACCGTGGGCGTCGGCGAGGGCACCTTCCCCACCATCCGCGCGACGCTGCAGTTCCTGGGCATCCCCGAGGCCGAGTTCATCCGCGAGACGTCGGCGACGATGAAGCAGGGCATCCGCTTCGTCGACTGGGCCCGCACGCCCGCGGCGGGCCGGCACCAGCAGTTCTTCCACCCCTTCGAGGCGCCGTTCTACGCCGAAGACATCAACCTCGTGCCCTACTGGCTGCTGCAGGACGAAGCCACCCGCCCGCCGTTCGCGCAGGCGATGACGCTGCAGTCCCGCGTGGCCCAGGCGCAGCGAGCGCCCAAGCGCGCCGGCGAGGCGCCCTACACCGCGCCGCTGAACTACGCCTACCACTTCGACGCCATCAAGCTCGCCCAGCTGCTGGCCAATCACGCGCGGCAGCTGGGCGTGAAGCACGTGCAGGGCACGGTGACGAACGTCGCGCTGGATGCGCGCGGCGCCATCGCCCACCTGGACACGCCGCTGGGCCGCTTCGAGGCCGACCTCTACGTCGACTGCACGGGCTTTCGCGCCGAGCTCATCGGCGGCCCGCTGGGCAGCCCGTTCAAGTCCTGCCGCGGCCAGCTGTTCGCCGACCGCGCGCTGGCCTGCAAGCTGCCGCTGGACGGCCCCGACATGGAGAGCTGCACCATCGCCACGGCGCACGAGGCCGGCTGGCTGTGGGACATCGGCCTGAACGGCTCACGCGGCGTCGGCTGCGTGTACTCCAGCAGCCACATGAGCGACGAGCGCGCCGCCGAGGTGCTGCGCGCCCACTGCGGTACGGAGGACGTGACGATGCGCAGCATCCCGTTCGCGCCCGGCTACCGCGAGCGGCAGTGGGTGAAGAACTGCGTCGCGGTGGGCCTGTCCGCCGGCTTCCTGGAGCCGCTGGAGGCCACCGGCCTGGTGCTTGTCGAGGCGGCCGTCGGCATGATTGCCGAGATGCTGCCGCACAGCGGCCCCATCGATGCCCCGGCGCGGCGCTTCAACGAGCTGATGGCGCTGCGCTTCGAGAACATCATCAACTTCCTGAAGCTGCATTACTGCCTCAGCAAGCGCGACGAGCCGTTCTGGCGCGACAACGCCGACCCGGCCACCATCCCCGCCCGGCTGGCCGACCTGCTGGAGCAATGGCAGCTGCGCCCACCCGGCCGCTTCGACTTCGTGCTGGACACCGAGACCTTCGCGTTCTTCAACTACCAGTACATCCTGTACGGCATGGGCTTTCGCACCGACCTCAGCGCCGGCCGCGCCGACTTCACGCAGACCGCCGAAGCCGATCGGCTGTTCGCCAAGATCCAGCGCTTTGCCGACCGCGCCTTGGCAGACCTGCCCAGCCATCGCGCGTTGATTCAGCAGATCAATGCGATGAAGCAGGCTTGATGGCCCGGGTGCCGGTGCAGCGCCGGTCGGGCGGCTGGTTTTCCCGCGACTGCGACGCGCTGAACTGCTTTTCCACGAAGCGCCACACCATGCGCGATGCATCCGGCCCGCTGGCATCGCTGAAGCGCTCGCGGGCCGCGCCGCCGCTCCACGCGTGGCCCAGCCGGTCCACGCGCACCAGCATGGCCACCACACGGCGGCGACGCCTGAACTCCGTGACCTGCATCGGGTAGCGCTTGCCGCGCAGCAACTCGCGCGGAGCGCCGGCGCGCGCACCAGCCGCGTCCGACCACATCTGCACGGCGGCCTCGGCATTGCGGGCCGATACGACGCCGTCCTGCCCGCCGTGGATGACGATCAGCGGCGGCCAGTCGTCGGTCGGTGTCACGCCAGGCTCGCGCCGGCCCTGCATCGCGCCGACAGCACCCAGCGCCGAACTCGCCGCACCGGGCGGCACGCCCGAGTGCATCGCCAGTGCCTTGAAGCGCTGCGGGTAGCGCGTGGCCAGCAACGCAGCCATGCTGGCGCCGGCCGACAGGCCCGCCACGGCCGTGCGCTCGCGGTCGGCCGCGTAGAGCACGCTGACCTGATCGATGGCGCGCATGATCCACGCCGCCTCGGCCCAGGCGCGGCCGCCCTGCGTGTCGAACCAGTTCCAGCAGCCCTGCGCATTGGCCAGCCGCGGCTGCTCGGGGTACAGCACGAGGAAGCGCTCGCGCGCGGCGAGCCGGTTCATGCGCGTGCTGGCGGCAAAGCGCTTCGCGTCCTGCTGGCAGCCGTGCAGCATCACCAGCAGCGGCAGCTTCTCTCCGAAGCGCACGCCGTCCGGGCGGAACAGCCCATAGCGGCGCGGCCCGCCCGTCGTCAGCACCGCCCCCGTCAGCCAGCTGCCGGCACCGGCGGGCGACTGATGGCGTTGGCGCAGCGGCTGCGCGGCGCGCCGCAGCAGCGTGGCCTGGCGGTTCAGCAGCGCCCCCCAGGAGGGTGGCTTCATGCGTCGGCGGCCTGCGCCAGTTCGGTCGGGTCGGGGTGCTCGCGCAGCGCGGCGTTCAGCTGGTCGATGGCCACGCACCAGTCGCCATCGTCCTGGTGCCACTGCTCGCGCAGGAAGGCCACCTGGCCGGCGCTCCAGAACGGCGCCTCGGACAGGTTCAGCGTCTGCGGCAGCGGACGGTGGCGGCGGATGAAGGCCTGGATGTCGGCCGGCGCATCCGGCAGGCCCAGCTGGCGGAACAGGTCGTCGAGGTCGTGGTGGGTGGTGGTGTCCATGGCGGCACTCCTTTCGACGCCCATCTTGGAGCGGCCGGCCGCGGCGCCTTGTCAGCGGGCGCCTCATCCTGTGTCGGCGCCCACGACGTGCGACAGGCCACGGCGGCGCCGCAAGGCCGGCCTGTCGGACAAGCGCGCGTTGTGCGTCCCGCGCTAGCGGCCGCCCCGGCCGGGCGGCTATCGTCGCCGCCCATGACTTGCCCGCTCTACGTCGTCTTCAACCGTGCCTCGGGCCGCGGCAACCGCGACGAGCTGGGCCCCGCCGTCGAGGCCGCCTGCGCAGCGGCGGGGCGCGCCTGCCGGCTGTTCCCGGTCGAGCAGCCCGGGCAGCTCGCCGCCGTCGCGCGCGACGCCGTGCGCGAGGCGCAACCCGCCCGCGGCATCGTCGTCGCGGCCGGCGGCGACGGCACGATCAACTGCGTGGCCCAGGCCGTGCTGGGCAGCGGCTGCCGGTTCGGCGTGCTGCCGCGCGGCACGTTCAACTATTTCGCGCGCACGCACGGCATTCCGGCCGAGCTGGACGGCGCGCTGCGCGTGCTGCTGACCGAGGACGCCGTGGACGTGCGCGTCGGCCGGCTCAACGAACGCATCTTCCTCGTCAACGCCAGCCTGGGCCTGTACCCCGAGCTGCTGGAGGAGCGCGAGGCGTGGAAGCAGCAATTCGGCCGCAGCCGGCTGGTGGCGCTGGCCGCCGGCATCAAGACGCTGCTGCGCGGCCATCGCAGCCTGCGCCTGGCCATCGAGCTGGGCGGCCAGCGGCGCGAGGTGCGCACGCCGACGCTGTTCGTCGGCAACAACGCGCTGCAGATGGAGCAGGTGGGTGTGCCGCAGGCGCCGGCCATCGACGCAGGCCGGCTGGCCGGCGTCATGCTCCAGCCCGTGGGCCGCGGCACGATGCTGGCACTGCTGGCACGCGGCGCCTTCGGCCAGCTCGGCGCGGCCGACCAGGTGCTGCACTTCGACTTCGACCGCCTGACCGTGCAGGCGCGCAGCTTCGGCGCGCGCCACATCAAGGTGGCGACCGACGGCGAGGTGTTCTGGATGCCGCTGCCGCTGCGCTTCGACGTGGCGCCGCATGCGCTGCCGCTGATCCGTCCGCCGGGCCTGGCGCTGGAACGCGCGCAGGCACAAGCCCAGGCGGCTGCGGAGCCGGACGCGTGACGACCGTTCTGCAGCTGTCGGACCCGCACTTCGGCACCGAGCGCCGGCTGGCGATGGACGCGCTGCAGACCTTCTGCGCCGCGTTGCGGCCCGACCTGCTGCTGGTCACCGGCGACATCACACAGCGCGCCCGCACGGCCGAGTTCGACGCGGCGCGGGCCTTCCTCGACCGGCTGGCCGTGCCCGAGCGCCTCGTGCTGCCCGGCAACCACGACATCCCGCTGTTCGACCTCGTCGAGCGCGCGCTGCACCCCTACCGCCGCTACGCACGCGCGTTCGGTGCGGCGCTGGAAGGCGAGTACGAGCGCGACGACCTGCTGGTGCTGAGCGTCAACACGACGCGGCGCTGGCGCCACCGCCACGGCGAGGTGTCGCCGGCCCAGGTGGAGCGCGTCGCGCAGCGGCTGGCGCGCGCCCGCTCCGGCCAGCTGCGCCTCGTGGCCGTGCACCAGCCGGTGGCCGTGACGGAAGACGGCGATGTCGAGAACCTGTTGCGCGGCCACCCGTTGGCCGTGCAGCGCTGGGCGCAGGCCGGTGCCGACGCCGTCGTCGGCGGGCACATCCACCTGCCCTATGTGCTGCCCCTGCCCGGCCTGGCGCGCACGCTGTGGGCCGTGCAGGCGGGCACCGCGCTGAGCCACCGGCTGCGCGGCGGCATCTCCAACTCGGTCAATGTGATCCACGCCGGCCCGGGCGCCCGCGTCGAACGCTGGGACCTCGACGACGCCAGCCAGTCCTTCCGCCGCGTGGCCTCCACGCTACTCACGGCCGGCTGAGACGGCGGCCAGCGCAGGCCGACCCGCGCGCTCGACGCTGGAGCGTGCCGCCGCGCGGCGCCTACTCGGCCTCGCGCGCCGTGCTGGCGTCCGCCTGCGTGATGACGCTGCCCGGCGCCACGCTGCGCGTCAGCCACACATTGCCGCCGATGACGGCGCCGCGCCCGATGGTGACGCGGCCCAGCACCGTCGCGCCGGCGTAGATCACCACCTCGTCCTCCACGATGGGGTGGCGCGGCTGGCCCTTCAGCAGGTTGCCGTCGCCATCGGTGGGGAAGCTCTTGGCCCCCAGCGTGACGTTCTGGTAGATGCGCACGCGCCGGCCCAGCACGGCCGTCTCGCCGATGACGACGCCGGTGCCGTGGTCGATGAAGCAGCCCGCGCCGATGGTGGCGCCGGGGTGGATGTCAATGCCCGTGTCGGCATGCGCCAGCTCGGCGATGACGCGCGCGATCAGCGGCAGGCCCAGCCGGTAGAGCTCGTGCGCGAGGCGGTGGCTGATGAGCGCGCGCAGGCCCGGGTAGCACAGCAGCACCTCGTCGACGCTGCGCGCCGCGGGGTCGCCCTGGTAGGCGGCCAGCACGTCGCTGTCGAGCAGCTCGCGCACGGCCGGCAGCGTGCGCAGGAAGCGCGCGGCCAGCGCCTCGGCATCGGCCGCGGGCGCCGCGTCGCCCCGCTGGCGCGCGTCGTGGCGCAGCTCCAGCGCCATCTGCTGGCGCAGCGTCACCATCGCCGCGCCCAGCGTGTGGCCGACGTAGAAGTCCTCGTTCTCGGGCCGCAGCGTCGGTGGCCCCAGCCGCATCGGGAACAGCGCGCCGGACAGGCACTGCACCATGCCGGCCAGCAGCTCGCGCGACGGCAGCTCGCGCCCGTCGCCGCCGCGGCGGTGCGCCTCGCGCCAGCGCAGGCGCGCGCCGCGCAGCGCGTCGACAACGGCGGGCAGATCGTCGCCAGGAGGGGGTGTGAGCGGTGCAGTCATGCCCGCAATATGCCCCAGTCGCGCCGGCGGCTCCTAGGGGCCGCGCGGCAACGGCGGCTGGCGCCCCTCCCGTACGCCCAGCAGCAACCCCTGCGCGCTCAACAGCGCCGTGTACGCTTGGCGCCCATGAGCCATAAGCCCACCACCGTGAACGACCTGGGCGAGTTCACCGTCCTCATCGATGCGCGCTCGCCGGCCGAGTACGCGCTGGACCACATCCCCGGCGCCATCAACTGCCCCGTGCTCGACGACGAGGAGCGCCGCATCGTCGGCACCACCTACGTGCAGACCTCGGCGTTCGAGGCGCGCAAGATCGGCGGCGCCATGGCGGCGCGCAACATCGCCCGCCACCTGGACGAGCGGTTCCGCGACAAACCCAAGGACTGGCGGCCACTGGTGTACTGCTGGCGCGGCGGCATGCGCAGCGGCAGCTTCGTCAACTGGCTGCGGCTGGTGGGCTGGGACGCGCAGCAGCTCAAGGGCGGCTACAAGGCCTGGCGCGGCCACGTCATCGAGCAGATCGCACAGCGCGCCCCCACGCTGGACCTGCGCGTGCTGTGCGGCCCCACCGGCAGCGCCAAGACGCGCGTGCTGCAGGCGCTGGCCGACGGCGGCGAGCAGGTGCTGGACCTGGAAGACCTGGCCGCCCACCGCGGCTCGGTGCTGGGCGCCGTGCCGGGCCGGCCGCAACCGTCGCAGAAGGCCTTCGAGACCCAGCTGATGCACCGCCTGGCCGCGCTGGACCCGTCGCGCCGCGTGTGGGTGGAGGCCGAGAGCCGGCGCATCGGCCGCCTCACCGTGCCCGAGCCGCTGCTGCAGCGGCTGCGCGAGAGCCCGGTCGTGGAGATCGCCGCCACGCCCGCCGCGCGGCTGGCCTACCTGCTGCGCGACTACGCCTGGCTGGGCGACGACCCGCAGGGGCTGGCCGACAAGCTCGGCACGCTGCGCGAGCTGCTGCCGCGCGACGTGCTGGCGCAGTGGCAGGCCTGGGCGCTCGAAGGCGCGCTGCCGCCGCTGTTCGAGGCGCTGATGGCCCGCCACTACGACCCGCTCTACGCCCGCTCCCAGGGCCGCCACCTGGCCGGCCTGCCGAACGCCGCGCGCGTGGAATGCGACGATCTGTCCGACGCCGGCATCCTGTCCCTGGCCGGCCGCATCGCCTCACTGACCTGACCTCCCATGTCCACTGCTCCCCTCCCGCGCCTGACCTCGCTCTCCCACGGTGGCGGCTGCGGCTGCAAGATCGCGCCCGGCGTGCTCAGCGAGATCCTGAAGAACACGCGCCAGCTGCCGGTGCCGCCCGAGCTGCTGGTGGGCATCGAGACGTCGGACGACGCCGCCGTCTACCAGCTCACCGACGACATCGCGCTGATCGCGACGACCGACTTCTTCATGCCCATCGTCGACGACCCGTTCGACTTCGGCCGCATTGCCGCCACCAACGCAATCAGCGACGTCTACGCGATGGGCGGCAAGCCCATCCTGGCGCTGGCGCTCGTGGGCATGCCCATCAACGTGCTGCCGGTGGACGTCATCGGCCGCATCCTCGCGGGTGGCGAGTCGGTCTGCGCGGCGGCCGGCATCCCGATCGCGGGCGGCCACACCATCGACTCGGTCGAGCCCATCTACGGCCTCGTCGCGCTGGGCGTCGTGCACCCCAAGCGCGTCAAGCGCAACGCCGACGCCCGCCCGGGCGACCGCCTCGTGCTGGGCAAGCCGCTGGGCGTGGGCGTGCTGTCGGCCGCGCTGAAGAAGGAGGCGCTGTCCGCCGACGGCTATGCGCAGATGGTGGCGACAACGACTCAGCTCAACACGCCGGGCCCCGACCTCGCCGCGCTGGCCGGCGTGCATGCGATGACCGACGTGACCGGCTTCGGCCTGGCCGGCCATGCGCTGGAGCTGGCGCGCGGCGCGGGCGCCTGCGTCGACCTCGACTGGGCGCGCGTGCCGCTGCTGCCGGGCGTGCGCGAGCTGGCCGGGCGCGGCTTCGTGACCGGCGCGTCGGGCCGCAACTGGGCCGGCTATGGCGACAGCGTGCGGCTGCCCGACGGCTTTGCGGCGGTGGACCAGGCGCTGCTGAGCGACCCGCAGACCAGCGGCGGGCTGCTGGTGTCCTGCGACGCGGCGGCCGTGGACGAGGTGCTGGCCGTGTTCCACCGCCACGGCTTTGCCGCGGCGGCCGAGATCGGCGGCGTCAGCGCCGCCGGGGCCGACGGCGCGCAGCTGCGGGTGCGTTAACCGCGCACGGCATCAACGCGGCGGGTCCAGGTCCGCCTTCAACAGGCGCAGCCCATTGGCCACCACCAGCAGGCTGGCGCCCATGTCGGCGAACACGGCCATCCACATCGTCGCGCTGCCGAACACGGCGAGCAGGAAGAACACCGCCTTCACGCCCAGCGCGAACACGATGTTCTGCCACAGCACCGCGTGCGTGTGGCGCGACAGCCGGATGACGGCCGGTATGCGGCGCAGGTCGTCGTTCATGATGACCACGTCGGCCGCCTCCATCGCCGTGTCCGTGCCGGCCGCGCCCATCGCGATGCCGATGTCGGCCCGGGCCAGCGCCGGCGCGTCGTTGATGCCGTCGCCCGTCATGCCGGTGAGCCCGACGCGCTGCTGCAGCGCCTGCACCGCGTCGAGCTTGTGCTGCGGCAGCAGGTTGCCGCGCGCCTCGCGGATGCCGACCTGCGCCGCAATGCTCTGCGCCGTCGCGTCGTTGTCGCCCGTCAGCAGCACGGGCGTGACGCCCAGTGCCACCAGCTCGGCCACCGCCGCCCGCGACGTCGGCTTCAGCGTATCGGCCACGGCGAACAGCGCGATGACGCCCTGCTCGTCGGCCAGCAGCGTGACGGTGCGGCCCAGTGCCTCGTGCCGTTGCAGCCGCGCCTCCAGCTCGGCACTGCACTGGCCGCGCTCCTCGATGAGCCTGTGGTTGCCCAGCACATGGGCCTGGCCGCCGATGCGCCCCTGCACGCCGCGGCCGGCCAGCGCGGTGAACGCGTCGACCGGGGTCGGCGCCACGCCCAGCCCCTGCGCAATGGCGCGGGACACCGGGTGGTCCGACCGCGCCGCCAGGCTGGCAGCCAGGCGCTGTGCGGCCGCCGCATCACCACGCAGCACGGCCTGCTCCACCAGCCGCGGCCGGCCCTCGGTGAGGGTGCCGGTCTTGTCCAGCGCCAGCGCCTTCAGCCGGCGGGCGTCTTCGAGATAGGTGCCGCCCTTGATGAGGATGCCGCGCCGGGCCGCCGCTGCCAGCGCGCTGACGACGCTGACCGGCGTGGCGATCACCAGCGCGCAGGGGCAGGCGATGACCAGCAGCACCAGCGCCTTGTAGATGCCCTGCAGCCAGGGGGCGCCCGTCAACGCCGGCAGCAGCACCGCCACGGCCACGGCCAGCACGAAGACGACCGGCGTGTAGACCGCTGCGAAGCGGTCCACTAAGCGCTGCGTCGGCGCGCGCGTGCCCTGGGCCTGCTCGACGGCGCGGATGATGCGGGCCAGCGTCGTGTCGGACGCAGCGGCGGTGACGCGGAACTCCAGCTCGCCCGTCTCGTTGAGGGTGCCGGCGAAGACAGCGTCGCCCACCGTCTTCTCGACCGGGAGGCTCTCGCCGGTCACCGGCGCTTGGTTGACCGCGCTGCTGCCGCGCGTGACGGTGCCGTCCAGCGGCACTCGCTCGCCGGGGCGCAGGCGGACGAGGCTGCCGATGGCAACCCCGGCGACCGGCACCGTGACCCACGCGCCGCCAGGCTGCTGCACCAACGCGGCCTCCGGCGCCATCGCCATCAGGCCCTGGATGGCGTTGCGCGCCCGGTCCACCGAGCGCGCCTCGATGAGCTCGGCGATGGCATAGAGGGCCATCACCATGGCCGCCTCCGGCCACTGGCCGATCAGGAAGGCGCCGGTGACCGCCACCGTCATCAGCGCATTGATGTTGAGCTTGAAGCGGCGCAGCGCCGCGAGACCCTTGGTGTAGGTGTCAACGCCGGCCAGCGCGATGGCCACCACCGCCACCACCATGCCCAGCGCCTGGCTGGCGCCGCCGTGCGGCAGCCACAGCTCCACGCCCTCCGCCGCCAGCGCCACCAGCAGCGCCACGCCCAGCCGGGCCACGCCGGCGCCGAGGCCGTGCGAATGGCTGCGGTCGTGGTCGTGCTCGTGCCCATCCTGCGCCCGCACGCCAGCCACCTCGACCGGTTGCGGCGTGAAACCCGCCTGGCGGATCGCGTCCAGCGCCCGCAGCAGCGCGTCTTCCGGCGCCGCGATGGTCAGACGGCGCGCCCCCAGCTGGAAGCCCAGCGACGCGATGCCGTCGACGGGCTCCAACGCGCGGCGGATCTCCGCCTCCTCGGCCGAGCAGTCCATTGTTGGGATGAGAAACGTCCGGCCAACGCCCGGTGCGGCGTCGGCGCGCGCACCCTCATGGCCGGCGCCGCAGCCGCCACCGGAACAGGCGGAGCAAAGAGGTGAGGAGGTGTCGTTCATGGCGCCATTCCAAACCCTGGGGTGGCTCCAGAGTCAAGCACACAATGCGGCCCATCCCGCCAAATCTGCAGTCTGTCGCCCCCCGCTTGGGGCCGCCCGGACCCGGGAGATATGGTGTGCTACATCAGCAACACACCTCGGAGCTCCCATGACTCCCACCTGGACAGACCAGGCGCCGATCTACCAGCAGCTGGCCGACCGACTGGCCGTGCAGCTGCTGGACGGCAGCCCCCCGGAAGGCGAGGCCCTGCCCTCGGTGCGCGCCCTTGCCAGCCAGTACGTCATCAATCCGCTGACCGTCACGCGGGCGCTGCAGGCGCTGGCCGACCACGGCCTGGTGGAATCGCGCCGCGGCCTGGGCATGTTCGTCACGGCCGGCGCGCGGGAGCGGCTGCTGCGCCAGGAGCGCGAACAGTTCCTGCAGAAGGACTGGCCGGCGCTGCGCGCCAAGCTCAAGCGGCTGGGGCTGACCGCCAAGGATCTGAACTGGGAGTCGACATGAACACCAACCTGATTGAAGTGAAGAACGTCTCGCTGAGCTACGGCAAGAAGACGGCGCTGAACGATGTGTCCGTGACCGTGCCGAAGGGCCGCGTCGTGGGCCTGCTGGGCCACAACGGCGCGGGCAAGACGTCGCTGATGAAGGCGCTCGTGGGCCTGCTGCCGGTGCAGGGCGAGCTGACGGTGCTGGGCCTGAAGCCCACGCACGACCGCCAGAGGCTGCTGGAGCAGCTGAGCTACATCCCCGACGTGGCGGTGCTGCCGCGCTGGGCCCGCGTGCACGAGCTGATCACGCTGATGAGCAAGCTGCAGCCCAAGTTCTCGGCCGAGCGTGCCCGCGCGCTGCTCCAGCGCACCAGCGTCAGCGAAAGCGACAAGGTGAAGAGCCTGTCCAAGGGCATGGTGGCGCAGACGCACCTGGCGCTGATCGCCGCCATCGACGCGAAGCTGATGATCCTGGACGAGCCGACGCTGGGGCTGGACGTGGTGTCGCGCAAGAGCTTCTACGAGATGCTGATCGACGAGTGGTGCGACGGCGAGCGCAGCGTGCTGATCTCGACGCACCAGGTGGAGGAGGTGGAGGCGCTGCTGAGCGACGTGATCATGCTGGACGAGGGCCGCGTGGCGCTGGCCATCAGCCTGGAGGACATCGACCGACGCTTCGTCGCGCTGAACCACGACCCGGCCGCCGCCGACGCGATGGCCGCCGCCCACCCGCTGCTGCGCTACCGCGAGCAGGGCCGCACGACGTCGCTGTTCGACGGCGCCCCGCCCGAGCACATCACCAGCCTGGGCCAGCGCGTGCGGCCCAGCCTCGTGGATCTCTTCATGGCGCTGACCCGCAACCCGGCGCTGAACAGCAAGCAAGCCTGAGGACCGACACCATGCACACCCACATTCCCACCCTGCTGCAACGCGAATGGATGCAGCACAAGCGCGGCTGGCTGATCACGGCGCTGGCGCCACCACTGCTGTTCCTGGCCGTGCTGCCGTTCAGCGACTTCCAGGGTCTGCCAACGAAGAACCCCGAGCTGATGTCGATCGCCATCCTGCTGATCTCGGTCGCTGCGGTCTATGTGATCTGCCTGTTGGTGGGGCTGTTCCAGCTGCCGGGCCTGGCGCGGCGCGACACGCAGGACCGCTCCATCGAGTTCTGGCTGTCGCTGCCAGGCCGACCCGCCGAGAGCGTGTTGGCAACCGTGCTGGCGCACGCGTGGCTGGCGCCGCTGGGCGGCGCGCTCATCGGCGCGCTGCTGGGCCTGCCCATTGCGGTGGGCGTGCTGGGCAGCAAGATGGGCCTGGCCCATGCGATGGGCACGAACTGGGGCGAGGTCATCGCCGCGGCGGGGCCGGTGCTGCTGCGCGGCCTGGCAGGCACCTTCCTGTTGACGCTGTGGCTGGCGCCGTTCTTCCTGCTGCTGATGGCCGCATCCAGCTGGCTCAAGCGCCTGGGCGTACCGGTGGTGCTGGTGGGCGTGGGCGTGACGGTCGCCGTGCTCTACAACGTCTATGACATCACCTGGCCGCTCGAAGCGCTGCAGGGCCTGAACGCACGCATCAACCAGACGCTGATCCACAGCGGACCGGGCCTGCAAGAGGCGCTGAAGCAAGAGGACGTCGGCAGCCTGGTCAACTGGGCGCTCAAGGACTTCGGCCATGCGCTGGCCGACCTGGCCTCGCTGCAGTTCCTGGGCTGGGCCGCCATCGCCGCCGGCGCCTTCACGCTCGTCGTCATGAAGCGCACGCGCGGCGGCTGAGCGCCAGCCGGCTTGCCAACGAAAAGAGGCCCCGAGGGGCCTCTTTTCGTTGAGGGGGACGCTGATCAGGCGGCCGAGGCCGTACCGGCCGGCGGCACGACGCGCGCCGTCACTTCCTTGCGGAAGCGGTTGAGTTCCTGGACGGTCGCGAAGCTGCGGTCCATCAGCAGGCTCATGTTGTGCAGGATGCGCTCGACGACCTTGTTCTCCCACACGGAGTCGAACTGGATCTGCTTGTCCAGCCAGCGCTCCAGCCACTCGGGGTCGGGCAGGCGGCTCTGGATGGTGTCGCGCGGGAACAGCTTGGCGTTCACGTGCAGGTTGGTGGGGTGCAGCGCCTGCGCCGTGCGACGGGCGCTGGCCATCAGCACGCCCACCTTGGCGAACGCAGCACGCGCCTCGTCGCCGAACTTGGCCATCGCACGCTTCATGTAGCGCAGGTAGGCGCCACCGTGGCGGGCTTCGTCGCGCGACAGGGTTTCGTAGATGGCCTTGATGACCGGCTCGGTGTGCCATTCGGCGGCACGGCGGTACCAGTGGTTCAGGCGGATCTCGCCGCAGAAGTGCAGCATCAGCGTTTCCAGCGCGGGGGCCGGGTCGAAGTCGAAGCGCACCTCGTGCAGCTCTTCCTCCGTCGGCACGAGGTCGGGGCGGAAGCGCTTCAGGTACTCCATCAGCACCAGGCTGTGCTTCTGCTCCTCGAAGAACCAGACCGACATGAAGGCCGAGAAATCACTGTCCTCACGGTTGTCGCGCAGGAACATCTCGGTGGCCGGCAGCGCCGACCATTCCGTGATGGCATTCATCTTGATCGTCTGAGCCTGCTCATCGGTGAGCAGGCTGGCGTCGAACTTGTCCCAGGGAATGTCGCTGTCCATGTTCCAGCGCACGGCTTCAAGTTGCTTGAACAGTTCGGGGTAAAGCATGGTCGGTCCTCGTTTAGAGGCTGGATTCTAAAAGTTTGTGAGCGCAGTCAGGCTCGCGGGCCTGAAGCGGCCGCTCAGGCCTGCTCATGACTGTTTGCAATCGCGCGCCATCAAAGGCGCAGAACCTCGCCAGCCGACGACGCTGGCAACAATCGTCGCCCGAACGCGGGACAGCGCCGCGTAACTTCGTGCTGGTGGGCGGCTCTACAGCTACACATGGTGAAAACCCGAGCGGAAAGCTCAAACGGAGGAGCCCCACCCACGGAATTTAGGCCGCTCAACCTCTCTGGACAGAGCAGCAATCTCGGAGCCGTTCTCCTCCTCCTCCCTCCCTCCCTCGTTGGCTTCGAGGCGTTCTGCGGCCGCTTTTACAAACAAGGCCCGTGTCGAGCGACACGGGCCTTTCTGTTGAGGCCGGCAGCGGGCTACTTCAGCCACCCCTTGCGGCGAAAGTAAATGAAGGGCGCGGCCACCGACAGCAGCATCAGCACCAGCGCGAACGGGTAGCCCCACTCCGACTCCAGCTCCGGCATGTTCTTGAAGTTCATGCCGTAGATGGACGCGATCAGCGTGGGCGGCAGCAGCGCGACGCTGGCCACCGAGAAGATCTTGATGATCTTGTTCTGGTTGATGTTGATGAAGCCGACCGTGGCGTCCATCAGAAAGTTGATCTTGTCGAACAGGAAGGCGGTGTGCGAGTCCAGCGAGTCGATGTCGCGCAGGATCTGGCGCGACTCCTCGAACTGCTCCGCGTTCAGCATGCGGCTGCGCATCATGAAGCTCACCGCGCGGCGCGTGTCCATCACGTTGCGGCGGATGCGGCCGTTCAAGTCTTCCTCGCGGGCGATGGAACCCAGCACCTCGCCGGCCTCGGCATCGGTCACGTCGCTCTTCAGCACGCGGGCGCTCACCGCCTCCAGCTTGTCGTAGATGCCCTCCAGCACGTCGGCCGAATACTCGGCGTCGGCGTCGTAGAGCTTCAGCAGCACGTCCTTGGCATCCTCGATCAGCGCCGGGATGCGCCGCGCCCGCAGCCGCAGCAGGCGGAACACCGGCAAGTCCTCGTTGTGCACGGAGAACAGCACGTTGTTGTAGAGGATGAAGGCCACGCGCACATTGCGCGCCGGCTTGGCCCCGTCGGCATCGTCACTGCCCTCGATGAGGAAGTCGGAGCGGATGTGCAACTCGCCGTTGTCTTCCTCGTAGAAGCGCGCCGATTCCTCCAGGTCTTCATCGACGATGTCCTCGGGAATGGTCAGCCCGAAGCGGTCGCGGATCCAGCCCTTCTCCTCGACGCTGGGGCTTTCCAGGTCGACCCAGATCGGGCGCGACAGAGCCAGGTCTTCAGCGGTTTCGATTTCTTCCTGGAACAGCCCGCCCTTCAGGCGGCCATTGTCCAGCGTGAACACATTCAGCATGCATCGTCTCCAGCAGCGCTGGCAAAGGACGACGCCTGGCGCCGTCCGGGGTGGCGGGGTCAGTCAACCGTCTCACTCCGGGCGGGCGCGGCCTGCTCAGGGCCGCCGGCGGGAGTGGACGGTCACCGAGGGTGATCGCTGTCCAAGAAGGGCTCCGTGGGGGAAATAGCCGTGGATTATTGCACCCGCGCAAGCCGTGAAAGAAGACGCAAAAACGAGGCCTGAGCTACGACAAAAGCTCACCGCCATCCTCTTGTCACGCAGCCACTTTGCGCGCAGACTGGGCTCGTCGATTCCCCACTCCCACCCACCTCCGCTACCCGAAAGACCCCTCCTCCTCCCTCCCCCTTCCCCTGTTTTTTGGTTCCGTTTTTCCGACCCATTCCTCTGAAAGGAGGCTTTATGAATCTGACGATCAGTGGCCATCACCTCGAAGTCACCCCGGCGCTGCGCGAATACGTGCTCACCAAGCTGGACCGCGTGACTCGCCACTTCGACCAGGTTGTTGATATCAACGTCCTGCTGACCGTAGAGAAGCAAAAGGAGAAGGAACGCCGCCAGCGCGCTGAAGTCACGCTGCACGTGAAGGGCCGCGACATCTTTGTCGAGCAGTCCCATGAAGACCTGTACGCCGCCATCGACCAGTTGATGGACAAGCTGGACCGCCAGGTCTGCCGGCACAAGGACAAGGTGCAAGACCACCACCACGCCTCGGCCAAGCGCCTTGAGGTGCCCGCCCGCTGAACACCGGGCGATCCGTCCTCCAGCGGCCTGCGGGCCGCTTTTGTTTTGCGCGATGCGCAACCGGCAGCCCAACGGCTGTTGCTGCAGTGCCGCAAAAACCCGCATTCAGGGGTCGCCAAGGGCCTTTTCCACGCCAGCATGTCCACCCGCCCTCCCCAAAACGGCGCGCAGTTCCATAATCTGCGACTCTGATTGACCCACCCGCCCGGCTCCGGCCGCGCCGACCAGGCGCCCCCGACGCTCGGCCCCAGCCCATGAACCGTCTCGCCGCCATCCTGCCCGCCGACAACGTGTTGGTGAACGTGGATGCGTCCAGCAAGAAGCGCGCCTTCGAACACGCCGGCCTGCTGTTCGAAAACCACCACCAGATGGCCCGCGCGCTGGTCACCGACAACCTTTTCGCGCGCGAGCGCCTGGGGTCCACCGGCCTGGGCCACGGCGTGGCCATCCCGCACGGCCGCGTGAAGGGCCTGAAGAACCCACTGGCCGCCGTGCTGCGCCTGCAGCAACCCATCGCGTTCGATGCGCCGGACGATGAGCCCGTGGGCCTGCTGATCTTCCTGCTGGTCCCCGAGGCCGCCACGCAGCGGCACCTGGAGATCCTGTCCGAGATCGCCGAGATGCTGTCGGACCGCGAACTGCGCGAGCAGCTCAAGACCGAGGCCGAGGCGGCCACGCTGCACAAGCTCATCGCGGCCTGGGAGCCGCTGAAGTCCGTCGCTTGAGCCGCCAATCGGCGCTTCGCGTAAACCCTTAGCCCGTCACCGTCCGACTTGAAACCCACCTCGATCAGCGCCGAGCGGCTCTTCGAAGAACACCGCGAGGCACTCCGCTGGGAGTGGATCGCCGGCCACGGCCATCCCGAGCGCCGCTTCGACGAGGCCGCGGTGCGGGACGCGCAAAGCGCCGCCGATCTGGTGGGCTACCTGAACTACATCCACCCCTACCGGGTGCAGATCGTCGGCCGGCGCGAGGTGGCTTACCTGAGCCAGGAAAGCACGGAGGTCCAGGATCGCCGCATCTCGCGCATCGTCACGCTGGAGCCGCCGGTCATCATCGTGGCCGACGATTCCGCACCGCCGCCGCGCCTGGTGGCCATGTGCGACCGTGCCGAGATTCCGCTGTTCCGCACCACGGAGTCCGCCGGCCACGTCATCGACCTGGTGCGCGGCTACCTGTCGCAGCTGTTTGCCAACCGCACGACGCGCCATGGCGTGTTCATGGACATCCTGGGCCTGGGCGTGCTGCTGACCGGCGAATCGGGCCTGGGCAAGAGCGAGCTGGGGCTGGAGCTGATCTCCCGCGGGCACGGCCTCGTGGCCGACGATGCGGTGGACTTCTTCCGCATCGCGCAGACCGCCATCGAGGGCCGCTGCCCCGAACTGCTGCTGAATCTGCTGGAGGTCCGCGGCATCGGCCTGCTGGACATCAAGGCCATCTTTGGCGAGACGGCGGTGCGCCGCAAGATGCGCCTGAAGCTCATCGTGCACCTGGTGCGCAAGGAGACGATGGAGCGCGACTTCGAGCGCCTGCCCTACGAGCCGCTCTACGAAGACGTGCTGGGCATGCCGGTGCGCAAGGTCGTCATCGCGGTGGACGCCGGCCGCAACCTGGCCGTGCTGGTGGAGGCCGCCGTGCGCAACACCATTCTGCAGCTGCGCGGTATCGACACCTACAAGGAATTCGTCGAACGCCACCAGCGCGCCATCGACAGCGGGTCGCTGGATTGAGGCCCCTCGCGGGGCGGAGATGCTCGCGGCATCCAGCCGCTCGCACATCGCCAGCGCGGGCCGGCCTGGGGCGGCCCGGCGGAGGCGCTCAGTCCTTGTTCGGGCAGTCGACCTTCGTGCAGGTGGCGTACAGCGCCAGCGAATGCTCCTGCAGCTGGAAGCCGCGCTCGCTGGCGATGGCATGCTGGCGGGACTCGATGCCGGCGTCGTAGAACTCCTCGACCTTGCCGCAGTTCAGGCACACCAGATGATCGTGGTGGTGGCCCTCGTTCAGCTCGTAGACGGCCTTGCCGGTCTCGAAATGGTTGCGGCTCAGCAGGCCCGCCTGCTCGAACTGCTGCAGCACGCGGTAGACCGTCGCCAGGCCGATGTCGGCGCCTTCGCCAAGCAAAGCCTTGTAAACATCTTCGGCGGTCATGTGGCGCTGCACCGAGCGCTGGAAGATCTCGAGGATCTTGATGCGCGGCAGCGTCGCCTTGAGGCCGCTGTTCTTGATGTCGCTGGTCTGGGTCTTGGGAGAGGAAGGCATGGCGCGCAGGGGCCGGGACGCTGAAGTGGCCCCGCTAGAATCCGCGCGATCATAGCCAGCCGAGCTTTCGGCGGGCACCTCCGTCCCCTTGCCGCCCTCCAGCCAGCCGCCTCATGCGTCCCCTGCTTGCCTCTCTCCCGCTGCTCGCGCTGCTTGGCGGCTGCTCCAATCTGCCCTCGTGGGCCACGCTGCCCTCCGTCACCGGCGAGAAGGTGCTGGGCTTCGTGACGCCCTACCGCGTCGAGGTCGTGCAGGGCAATGTGCTGACCAAGGAAATGGTGGCCCGCGTCAAGCCCGGCATGCCCAAGGCGCAGGTGCGTGACCTGCTGGGCTCGCCGCTGCTGACCGACGTCTTCCACGAGTCGCGCTGGGACTATCCGTTCACGATCCGCCGCCAGGGCGCGCCGGAGCAGCAGCGCCTGGTCGTCGCCGAGTTCGACGGCGACAAGCTCAAGACGCTGACGGTGCCCGACGACCTGCCGACCGAGAACGAATTCGTTTCCGCCATCAACACCTTCAAGCCCAGCGGCAAACAGCCCAAGCTGGCGCTGAGCGAGGCTGAACGCGCCGCGCTGCCACCGCCCAAGAAGAGCGCCGAAGCCGCGCCGACGGCTGCGGCCGAAGGCCCTGCGCCGGGCCGCGTGTACCCGCCGCTGGATGCCAAGCCGGGAGCCGGCTCGTGATCAAGGTCGCGGTGATGGGCGCCTCCGGGCGCATGGGCAAGATGCTGATCGAGGCCGTCCAGGCCGCCGACGACTGCACGCTGCACGCCACGCTGGACAAGGGCGACGACGTGCGCGCCGGGCTGGCTGGCGCCGACGTGATGATCGACTTCACCCGCCCCGAGGCGACGCTGGCCCACCTGGCCGCCTGCGCCGACCTGGGCGTCAAGGCCGTCGTCGGCACCACCGGCTTCGACGAGGCGCAGAAGGCCGAGCTCGCGAAGTTCGCCGAGCGCACCGCCGTCGTCTTCGCGCCCAACATGAGCGTGGGCGTCAACGTCGTGCTCAAGCTGCTGGACATGGCCGCCCGCGCGCTGGCCGAGGGCTATGACATCGAGATCGTCGAGGCCCACCACCGCATGAAGGTGGACGCGCCCAGCGGCACGGCGCTGCAGATGGGCCAGGTCGTCGCCGACGCCGTCGGCCGCGATCTGAAGGAATGTGCCGTCTACGGCCGCGAGGGCGTGACCGGCACGCGCGACCCGTCGACCATCGGCTTCGCCACCGTGCGCGGCGGCGACATCATCGGCGACCACACCGTGCTGTTCGCCGGCATCGGCGAGCGCATCGAGGTCAGCCACAAGGCCACCAACCGCAGCATCTACGCCCAGGGCAGCCTGCGCTGCGCGCGCTTCCTGGCTGGCGGCAAGACGACCGGCCTGTTCGGCATGAACGACGTGCTGGGTTTCACCCGCTGACATGTTCACCACCTTCTGGGCCCAGAGCGATCTCGTCGGCCGCGGCGTCGCGCTGCTGCTGCTGCTGATGTCGGTCAGCGCCTGGGCGCTGATCCTGTGGAAGACCTGGCTGCTGCGCCGCGCCCGCAAGGGCCTGGTGCGCGCCGTGCCGGCGTTCTGGTCGGCGGCCGGCGTGACCGAAGGCCGCAGCGCGCTGCAGAGCTTCGACACCGAACAGCTGCTGCTGCCGCTGCTGGACGCCGCCACGGCTGAAACGCGGACGGCCACGCTGGACGCCTCGGCCAAGCGTGAATCCCGCCTGACCCGCCGCCTGCGCGACGCGCTGCACGGCGTGCTGGCCAAGCTGCAGTTCGGCCAGGTGCTGCTGGCCTCCGTGGGCGCCACGGCGCCGTTCGTGGGCCTGTTTGGCACCGTCTGGGGCATTTACCACGCGCTGGTCAGCATCTCGGCCAGCGGCAACATCACCATCGAGAAGATCTCAGGCCCGGTCGGCGAGGCGCTGATCATGACGGCCGCGGGCCTCGCGGTCGCGATTCCCGCCGTGCTGGCCTACAACGTCTTCGGCAAGATGGTGGCGGCCTGCGAGGCCGACCTGGAAGGCTTTGCGCACGACCTGCGCGAGCTCCTGGACCACGACGCCTGATCATGGCCTTTGGTCGGCTCGAACGCCCCGACACCGCTCGCCCGATGAGCGACATCAACATGACGCCGCTCATCGACGTCATGCTGGTGCTGCTGGTCATCTTCATGATCACCGCGCCGCTGATGACGGCGTCGCTGCGGCTGGACCTGCCCAAGAGCGAGGCCGCGACGCCCAGTGACGCACCCAGCTTCATCGCCGTGGCGATCACCCCCGACGGCAAACTGCACCTGGGTGACGACGAACTCGACGCCAAGGCCTTCCAGCAGCGCATCTCGGAACTGGGCCGCGCCAATGCGCAGATGGAAGTGCAGCTGCGCGCCGACCAGGCCGTGCCCTATGGCCGCGTGGCCGAGCTGATCGGCTGGGTGCAGGCCGCGGGGCTGAACCGCATCGCCTTCGTCGCGCAGGCCGCCGCGTCGGCACCCTGAGCGAAAGGTCGCGCCTGAGGCGCCACCTAGAATTCGGCGCATGAACGCCAAGACCGAAGCGCCCAGCTACAACCCGAACGAGATCGAAGCCGCCGCCCGTGCCTACTGGACGGAGCGAGACGCCTACCGCGTCACGGAAGACGCGAGCAAGCCTCACTTCTACGCCTGCTCCATGCTGCCCTACCCCAGCGGCAAGCTGCACATGGGCCACGTGCGCAACTACACGATCAACGACATGCTGGCCCGCCAGCTGCGCATGAAGGGCTACAACGTCCTCATGCCCATGGGCTGGGACGCCTTCGGCCTGCCGGCCGAGAACGCCGCGATGAAGGGCAAGGTGCCGCCTGCGCAGTGGACCTACGCCAACATCGCCCACATGAAGGGCCAGATGCAGGCCATGGGCCTGGCCATCGACTGGAGCCGCGAGGTCGCGACCTGCCAGCCCAGCTACTACAAGTGGAACCAGTGGCTGTTCCTGAAGATGCTGGAAGCCGGCATCGCCGAGCGCCGCACGCAGGTCGTCAACTGGGACCCGGTGGACCAGACCGTGCTGGCCAACGAGCAGGTCATCGACGGCCGCGGCTGGCGCTCGGGCGCGCTGGTCGAGAAGCGCGAGATCCCGGGCTACTACCTGAAGATCACGCAGTACGCCGAGGAGTTGCTCTCGGCCGTGGCCAACCCGGAAGACCCGAACTACCTGAGCGGCTGGCCCGAGCGCGTGCGGCTGATGCAGGAAAACTGGATCGGCAAGAGCCAGGGCGTGCGCTTCGCCTTCCCGCACACCATCGAGGGTGGCGGCGGGCGGCTCTGGGTGTTCACGACCCGCGCCGACACCATCATGGGCGTGACCTTCTGCGCCGTGGCGCCGGAGCATCCGCTGGCCACCATCGCGGCCAAGAGCAAGCCCGACGTGGCTGCATTCATCGAGGAATGCAAGGCCGGCGGCACGACCGAGGCCGAGCTCGCCACGCAGGACAAGAAGGGCGTGCCCACGGGCCTGTTCGTCACGCATCCGCTGACTGGCGCCCAGGTCGAGGTCTGGGTCGGCAACTACGTGCTGATGAGCTACGGCGACGGCGCCGTCATGGGCGTGCCGGCGCATGACGAGCGCGACTTCGCGTTTGCGAACAAGTACGGCCTGCCGATCAAGCAGGTCATCGCCGTCGACGACGGGGACTACAACGACAAGACTTGGCGCGAGTCCTACGGCGACAAGTCCAAGGCCCGCTGCATCAACTCCGGCGTGCTGGACGGCCTGTCGCACGTGGAAGCCGTCAACAAGGTCGCCGAACTGCTGGCAGCACAAGGCCTGGGCGAGAAGAAGACCACCTGGCGCCTGCGCGACTGGGGCATCAGCCGCCAGCGCTACTGGGGCACACCCATCCCCATCATCCACTGCGACGACTGCGGCGTGGTGCCGGTGCCCGAGAAGGACCTGCCCGTCACGCTGCCCGAGGACCTGATCCCCGACGGCAGCGGCAACCCGCTGAACAAGCACGCCGGCTTCCTGAACGTCGGCTGCCCCAAGTGCGGCAAGCCGGCCAAGCGCGAGACGGACACGATGGACACCTTCGTGGACTCGTCGTGGTACTTCATGCGCTACTGCGACCCGACGAACGACCAGGCCATGGTCGGCGCGGGCACCGAGTACTGGATGGGGGCTGACAAGGCCAACCCTGGCCGGGTTGGCATGAACCAATACATCGGCGGCATCGAGCACGCCATCCTGCACCTGCTGTACGCGCGCTTCTGGACCAAGGTCATGCGCGACCTGAAGCTGGTGTCGGTCAGCGAGCCGTTCGAGAAGCTGCTGACGCAGGGCATGGTGCTCAAGGGCGCGTTCTTCCACAAGCCCGAGGGCGGCGGCAAGGACTACTACTGGGACCACGAAGTCGACGTCATCCACGACGACAAGGGCGGCATCGCCGGCGCCACGCTGAAGAAGGACGGCACGCGTCTCGAGTACGAGATGACGACCATGTCCAAGTCCAAGAACAACGGCGTGGACCCGCAGGCGCTGATCGACCAGTACGGTGCCGACACGGCCCGCCTGTTCGTGATGTTCGCCAGCCCGCCGGAGCAGACGCTGGAGTGGAACGACGCGGCCGTGGAAGGCGCCCACCGCTTCCTGAAGCGCGTGTGGAACTTCGGCGTGCGCAACGCCGAGGCCATCCAAACCGGCGGCACCGACTTCGCCGCGCTGAACGGCGATGGCAAGACGCTGCGCCGCGAGGTGCACAACGTGCTCAAGCAGGTCAGCTACGACTACGAGCGCATGCAGTACAACACCGTCGTCTCCGGCGCGATGAAGCTGCTGAATGCGCTGGAAGGCTTCAAGGCCGAGGGCCAGGCCGCGGCGGTGCGCGACGGCTTCTCGGTGCTGCTGCGCGTGCTCTACCCGGCCACGCCGCACCTCAGCCACACGCTGTGGCAAGACCTCGGCTTCGCCGCCGAACTGGGCGACCTGCTGGACGCGCCCTGGCCGACGGTGGACGAGGCCGCGCTGGTGCAGGACGAGATCGAGCTGATGCTCCAGGTCAACGGCAAGCTGCGCGGCTCGGTGAAGGTGCCAGCCGGCGCCGACAAGGCGGCCATCGAGGCGGCGGCTCTCGCCAACCCCGAGTTCGCCAAGTTCAGCGAAGGCAAGGCGCCGAAGAAGGTCGTCATCGTGCCGGGCCGCCTGGTCAATGTGGTGGTCTGATGCAGCGACGAGTCGCCCTTCTGGCGCTGACGGCCCTCGCCGGCTGCGGCTTCGAGCTGCGCCGCGAACCTGAACTGCCGTTCAAGACGCTGGCGCTGACCGGCTTCCAGCCCGACTCGCCGCTGGCGGCCGGGCTGCGGCGCCAGGTCAAGCGCACGCCGGTGCAACTGCTGGACGACCCGGCGCGCGCGCAGGTCGTGCTGGAGGTGCTGCAGGAGCACCGTGACCGTACCGTCGTCGCCTCCACCAGCGTGGGCCAGGTTCGCGAATGGCAGCTGCGGCTGAACTTCGACTACCTGATTCGCACCGCCGACGGCGAGCTGCTGGTGCCCAAGGTGGAACTGCGCCTGGCGCGCGACATGAACTACACCGAGACGACGGCGCTGGCCAAGGAGCAGGAGGCCGCCAACCTGTACGGCGCGATGCACTCCGATGCGATCGCACAGGTCATGCGCCGCCTCGCTGCCGTCAAAGTGCAGAACTGATGCAGCTGCGCGCCGAGGCCCTGGGGCCCCACCTGAGCAAGGGCCTGGCCCGCATCTACACCGTGCACGGCGACGAACCGCTGCTGGCGCAGGAGGCGGCCGATCAGATCCGCGCCGCCGCCCGCGCGCACGGGTTCGGCGAGCGGCAGATCTTCATCGTCTCGGGCGCCTATTTCGACTGGGCGCCCGTGCTGGCCGCCGCGCAGGCGATGAGCCTGTTCGCGGAGCGCCAGTTCATCGAGATCCGCATCCCGAACGGCAAGCCCGGCAAGGACGGCTCCGAGGCGCTGCAGCGCTACGCCGAAGCCGCCCCCGACGATGTGCTGACGCTGGTGACGCTGCCGCGCCTGGACAAGACCCAGCTGAGCAGCGCCTGGTTCACGGCGCTGGACGGCCACGGCGTGTCCATCCGCGTCGAGCCCGTCGAGCGCCGCCTGCTGCCGGCCTGGCTGGCACAGCGACTCAAGGCGCAGGGCCAGTCGGTGCCCGAGGGCGAGGACGGCCAGCGCGCGCTGGCCTTCTTCGCAGACCGCGTGGAAGGCAACCTGCTGGCCGCCCACCAGGAGCTGCAGAAGCTGGCGCTGCTGCACCCGAAAGGCGAGCTGACGCTCGCCGACATCGAGGCCGCCGTGCTGGACGTGGCGCGCTTCGACGTGTTCAAGCTCAGCGAGGCCGTGCTGTCCGGCAACGTGCCGCGGCTGCTGCGCATGCTGGGCGGCCTGGAGGCCGAGGGCGAGGCCGCCGTGCTGGTGCACTGGAACCTGGCCGAGGACGCCCGCGCTCTGGCCCGTGTGCGCGCGGCGCTGGACGCCGGCCGGCCGCTGCCGATGGCGATGCGCGAGGCGCGCGTGTGGGGCGCCAAGGAGCGCCTCATCGAGCGCATCGCGCCACGGCTGGAGGCGCCTCAAGCCGGCGCGCTGGTGCAGGCCGCGCAGGTGTGCGACGGCCTCGTCAAGGGCCTGCGCCACCCCGACTGGCCGGGCGACCCCTGGGCCGCGCTGCGGCGCTTCGCGCTGATGCTGGCCGAGACCGCCAGCGGCAAGAGCGGCGCCGTCCTGTCGGCACGCTGACCGCGTCCCGCCCCCGCCCCGCAACCCTCACTTTCCTCACCCGGGACTAGGCCTGGGTCAGCATTGACGTCGATGCTTGTATATTGGATCCAATTATTGGATCCAATGAGCCTGACATGGACGACGGCAGCAACGCCCGCATCATCGATTCCCACACCGGCGGCGAGCCCACGCGGGTGCTCGTCAGCGGCGGGCCCGACCTGGGCGCTGGCTCCATGGCCGCGCGCCTGGCGCGGCTGCGAGACGAACACGACGCCTGGCGCCGCGCGCTGATCCTGGAGCCGCGGGGCTCCGGGGTGTTGGTGGGCGCCTGGCTATGTGCGCCACGCGAGCCCGGCGAGGACTGGGGCGTGATCTTCTTCAACAACGTCGGCTATCTCGGCATGTGCGGCCACGGCACCATCGGCGTCGTCGCGACGCTGCGCCACCTCGGCCTCATCGCGCCCGGGCTGCTGCGCCTGGCCACGCCGGTCGGGCCGGTGCAGGCGACGCTGCACGAGGACGGCGCCGTGACGGTGGCCAATGTGCCGTCGTACCGGCTGGCGCGGCAGGTGGCCGTCAGGCTGGACGACGGCCAGACCGTGCATGGTGACATCGCCTGGGGCGGCAACTGGTTTTTTCTCTGCAGCGACCATGGCCTGGCTCTCGGCCCGGATCGCACCCGGCCACTGACCGCCTATGCGCTGAAGCTGCGAGCTGCGCTGCAGCAGGCGGGCATCACCGGCGCCGATGGCGCCGAGATCGACCACATCGAGTTGCTGGGCCCGCCCGCGAGCGCCGCCAACCACGGCCGCAGCTTCGTGCTCTGCCCCGGCGCGGCCTATGACCGCTCGCCCTGCGGCACCGGCACCAGCGCCAAGCTGGCCTGTCTTGCGGCCGACGGCGCGCTGGAACCCGGCGCGGTGTGGCGCCAGGAGTCGGTGATCGGCTCGGTCTTCGAGGCCCGCTACGAGATCGGCGAGAGCGGCGCCATCCACCCCTTCATCAGCGGGCGTGCGCATGTGACGCTGGATGCGCGCATGGTGTTCGACCCTGCCGACCCGATGAGCTGGGGCTTCTGACGCGCGGCTGGCATGTCAGCCGAAGGGGAAATCCACGCTGGGACTGGGCCGAGTGAACCAGCGCGGTCCCTGGCCGGTCATGTAGAAGTGGTCCTCCAGGCGCACGCCGAAGGCCCCCGGCACGACGATCATGGGTTCGTTGCTGCAGCACATGCCGATCTCCAGCGGCAGGCTGTTGCCGCGCACGAGATAGGGATGCTCGTGCAGGTCCAGGCCCACGCCGTGGCCGGTGCGGTGCGGCAGCCCCGGCAGTTCATAGCCCGGCCCCAAGCCATGGCTTTCCAGCACCGCGCGGGCCGCGTCGTCCACGGCCTCGCACGGGGTGCCGAGCTGTGCTGCCGCAAAGGCCGCCGCCTGGGCCTCGTGCTCGATGGCCCAGATGCGCCGCACCTCGTCGCCAGCGCGGCCGTGCACATAGGTGCGCGTCAGGTCAGAGGCATAGCCCTCGACGGAGCAGCCGCAGTCGATCAGCACCACGTCGTTGTCGGCGAGCGTCTGTGCGTGCTTGACGCCGTGCGGATAGCTCGTCGCCTCGCCGAACAGCACGATGCAGAAACGCGAGCCACCGCCGCCGACGCGCTTGTGCGCCTGGTCGATGAAGTCCTCGACCTCCCGTGTGTCCATGCCCGTGCGCAGCACCGAGCGCGCGGCCTGCTGCACGCGCAGCGTCATGTCGAAGGCGCGCTGCAGCAGCGCGATCTCGGCGGCGGACTTGCGCATGCGCAGCGAAGCGATGGACTCGCTGCCATCCACCAGCGGCAAGCCGGGCGCGATCCTCTGCAAGCGCCAGGCGAACTCGAACGGAAGGCTGCCATCCAGCGCCAGGCCCTGGCCGCTGCAGGGCAGGCCGGAGATCAGCCGTGCCAGCAGCGCCCAGGGGTCGTCATGCTCGTCCCAGCAGTGGATCGCCGCCGGCAGACCCCAGCGGTCCTGCAAGGCGTCGCGCTCGAAGGCCGGCGCGATGTAGAGCGGCTCGCCGTCGGCCGGCACCAGCGCACCCAGCAGGCGCTCGCTGGGGTGCCAGGGCGTGCCCATGAAGTAGCGCAGCGAGCTGCCTGCGTGCAGATAGAGCGCCTGCAGCCCCGCGGCTCGAAGCCGTGCCTGCAGGCGTCGCAGCCGCTGGCGGTACTCGTCGGGCTGAATGGGCTGCACGCCGGGGCGCAGATCGGGCAAGGCGCTCAGCGCCGCATCGAACGAAGTCATGGTGTGGGTGGAGTGGTGGGATGAGTGATGCCGTCGACGTGCCGGCGCTCGATGAAGTGGCCTACCTGGGGCAGGATGCGTTGCGCTTGCTCGAGCACCTGTTCGAACCGCTCGACGACGTGGTGTATTTCGTGAAGGACGGCGCGGGCCGCTACCGCAGCGCCAACCGCAGCCTGTGGCGTCGCTGCGGCCTGCGCGGGCGCGAGGAGTTGCTCGGTCGCACTGCGCGCGACCTCTTTCCGGCCACCATGGGCGAGGCCTTTCTCGACCAGGACCGCCAGGTCATGGCCAGCGGCCAGGCCCTGCATCGGCAGCTGGAGCTGCATGTCTACCCCGACCTGCGCGCGGGCTGGTGCCTGACGCACAAGCTGCCCATCCGCGACGCGGCCGGCCGCATCGCGGGGGTGGCGGGTCTGTCGCGCGACCTCGGCCTGCCCGACCACAGCCACCCGCAGTACCAGTGCATCGCCCGCATCGCCGACTGCATCCGCAGGCGCTATGCCGAGCCGCTGCAGCTCGGCGAACTGGGTCGCGAGGCGGGCCTGAGCGCCGACCGTGTCGAGCGCATGTTCCACCGCGTCTTCCAGCTGACGCCGCGCGAGATGCTGGTGCAGGTGCGGGTGGACGCCGCGCGGGCGCGACTGGCGGCGACGACACCCGTCAGCATGGCCGAGCTGGCACTCGATTGCGGCTATGCGGACCAGAGCGCCTTCACCCGCCAGTTCAAGGCCACGGTGGGCCTGACGCCGTCCCACTACCGTCAACTGCACGCTCCGCGCTAGGGGGCGGGCGGCGGCATCAGCCGCTGCTGCAGAAAGCCGTAGCTCAGCGCCCAGAGCCGCGCCTGCTGCGCCGGCGTCGACGCCCCGGCGTGGCCACCCTCGGTGTTCTCCCAGTACAGCACCTCGTGTCCCTGCTCCTGGAGCCGCGCCACCATCTTGCGGGCATGGCCGGGATGGACGCGGTCATCGCGCGTGGAGCTGGTGTAGAGCACCGGCGGGTAGCGACGGTTTGCAGTCGCGTTGTGATACGGCGAGTACCTGCCGATGTAGTCCCACTGCGCCGGGATGTCGGGGTTGCCGTACTCCTCCATCCACGACGCGCCGGCCAGCATCTCGTGGTAGCGGCGCATGTCGGTCAGCGGCACCTGGCTGACGACGGCACCAAACAGCTCGGGCCGCTGCACCAGGGCCACCGAGGTCAGCAGGCCGCCCAGGCTGCCGCCCATGATGCCCAGCTTGGCAGGCCGCGTGATGCCGCGGCGCTGCAGGTCCTCGGCAACGGCGATGAAGTCGTCGAAGCTGCGCTGGCGGTGCTCACGCTGAGCCGCCTGGTGCCAGCGCGGCCCGAACTCGCCGCCGCCGCGCAGGTTGGCCAGCACATAGACGCCGCCGCGCGCCAGCCAGGCGCGGCCGAGGATGGCGTTGTAGGCCGGCCGCATCGAGATCTCGAAACCGCCGTAGCCGTAGAGCAGCGTGGGCCGCCCACCCTCGGGCACGGGGCCGCGCGGCGCGACGATGAAGTAGGGGATCGAGGTGCCGTCGGCCGAGGTGGCGTGCAGCTGCCGCGCCTCCAGGCCCTGGGTATCGAAGAAGGCCGGCAGCTGCTGCAGCGTCTGCCGCCTGGCTCGTCCAGCCTCGGCGGCCTGGAGACGAGCGGGCGCCAGGAAGCTGCTGCGCGTCAGCAGATAGCGGTTGGAGGTCTGGCCTGCCAGCGCGGCGACCGACAGACTCTCCAGCTCGCCGGCAGGGACCGCGCGGCGCTTCCAGCGCGCACCGGCAGGCCGCCATTCGGCGAGGTGCTGGCGCACGTCGCGCATGCTGACGACGAGCAGCGCGTCACGCAGCGGCACCAGGCTTTGCAGGGCGCCGTCGCGTGCCGGGTCGTGCAGCAGCGTGAAGCTGGGCCGCCCCTCCAGCCAGGGCTGCAGCGGTGTGGCGATCACGGCGCCCGCCGCGTAGGCGCCCCAGTCCGAGCGCAGCTCGATCAGCGCCTGCTTGCCGAACAGGCTGGCCTGCGCGTCGTCGGGCTTGGGCAGCTCGACGAGACGGCCGTCGCGGAGCAAATACTGCTTGCCGGCGAAGAAGCTGGTGCGGCGCTCCAGCATGAACTGCTGGCGGCCATCCAGGTGCTCGCCCCAGGCCCACAGGCCGACCTCGTCGACACCGCCCTCCAGCAACAGCGTCGCGTCCGCCAGCGGCGTGCCGCGCCTCCACAGCTTCAGCTGCCGGGGATAGCCCGACCGGGTCAGGCTGCCGGGGCCGAAGTCGGTGTAGACGCCCAAGGTGTCGGCATCGATCCAGCCCGCGCCGCCCTTGGCCTCGGGCAGCGTGAAGCCGCCCTCGCCTGCAGCGATGAAGCGGCGGTCCACGGTGTCGAACTCGCGCAGCACATGGGCGTCACCGCCGCCCCGGCTCAGGCTGAGGAGGCAGCGCCGGGCCTCGGGCGCGAGGCAGTTCGCCCCGGCCCAGACCCAGCGCTCTCCCTCGCTTTTGGCGAGTTCGTCGAGATCCAGCACGGTCTCCCACCGTGGCCGGCCTCTCAGGTAGTCCTCCGGCGCGCTGCGCCGCCAGACGCCACGCGGGTGTTCCGCATCGCGCCAGAAGTTGTAGACATGGCGGCCCCGCTGTTCGCCCGGCGCCAGTCGCGCCGGCGAGGCCATCACCGCGGCCAGCTCGGCCTCCAGCCTGGCAAAACCGGGCGACGTCAGCACGGGGTCGAGCGTCGGCTGCTGGCGGCGCACCCAGTCCATTGCGCGTTCGCCGTCGACGTCCTCCAGCCAGCGGTAGGGGTCGGCCATGTCGGCCGGCGGCGTCGCGGCGGCGGCCAGGTTGGCCGCCATCAGCAGGGCCAGCAGCCGCATCAGAACTTCACCTCGGCGCTGACCTTGAGCACGCGGCCATTCAGGTTGGGCAGGCCGGCCGGGCGCCGATAGACGGCGGGCTGCTCGTTGAAGGCGTTGAGGAGGTTTGCCGACAGCGTCCAGTGCTTGATGCCGCCGTACTGCAGCCACAGGTCGGTGCTGGTCCAGCTGCTGACGCGGCAGTTGCTGTCCGGCTCGTCGCGTTCGGCACAGCCCTCGGGCTGGTAGTAGCTGTCGTCCCGCTCGTCCGAGGCCAGCTTGGTCGAGCTGGCGTAGTTGACGCGGCTGCCCAGCTTCCAGTCGCCGCGGCTCCAGTTGGCCTTGAGCACCACGCGCTCGCGCGGCACGCCGTCGTAGCCGACGCGATTCACACGGTAGGCATTGGCGTTGGTGTCCCAGTACAGCAGCTTGTTCTGGATGTTGGCCTCCAGGTTGAGGTCCAGCTTGCCCCAGTCGCCCAGCGCCCAGCGGCTGCGCAGGTCGATGTCGACGCCGCTGACCTGGGTCTTGTAGAAGTTGCGGTACTGCAGGCGCATGGTGCGGATGGCGCCGCTGCCGAACGCGATGGTCTGGCCGGTCAGCTCCTTGGCGCGCTGCGACCAGAGCTGGTCCTGCACGCTGACGGCGTCGCGAGGCATCAGCGAAGGGTTGCTGTCCTCGTTCTGCAGGATCTGCGCGATGTCGGGCACGCCGATCTCTTCGCGACGCTTGATGGCGTAGTAGTCAATCGAGACGCTGACGTTGTCCAGGGCCTGCACGACCAGCCCGATGGACGCGTTGTTGGAGCGCTCCGGCTTGAGGTCGGGATTGGGCGTGACGGCCGACGGGAAGCTGACCGAGCAGCCCGAGTTGAAGGCCAGGTTGGCTTCGATCTGGTCGGCGGCGTTGCCGGTCTTCAGCGCATCGCGCAGTGCGCGGGCGGTGCCGCAGCGCTTGGGGTCGTTGCGGCCGTTGTTGAACCAGGAGGCGCCGCCATTGCCGGTTTCGGGCAGGCTGGGCGCGCGGAAGCCCTGCGTCAGCGTGCCTCGCAGCAGCAGGGCCTTGGCGGGGCGGAAGGCCAGCTGCAGCTTGGGCGTCACGGCGCCAAAGCCGTTGAAGACCTTGTCGCCGCGCAGGGCCAGCGTCGCCTCCAGCTGCTTGGTGATGGGCGCCGCGAATTCGGTGAAGACGGCGGCAGTGTTGCGCCTGCCCTCGATGTTGACGCCCGAGAAGCCGACGATGCGCGCCTGCAGCACGTTGTCCATGCTGCGGTGGAAGAAGTCCTCGTGGCGCAGCTCCGCACCCACAGCCATCATCAGCGGGCCCGCCGGCAGCTGGTAGATCTCCCGCGAGCCCTTGAAGTCGACGAACTGCTGGCGGTAGTGGCCGGTGGACCCCATCTCCGGGAACATCTTGTTCAGCACGTCCGCCGAGTTGACCTGGCCAAACTTGTATGTGCCACTGGTGACGGCCTCGGCATACCCGTAGCGGTCGAGGTAGAGGTGCTGGCGCTGCGTGGCACGCGAGCCCATGGTGCCGATGGCGGTGTCGATGTCCCAGCCGGCCACCGTGCCCTCGACACCCATCACCAGCCGGTGATCGAAGGAGGCGCCGACGTTCTTGAACATCTCGGGGTTGTCGACGAAGCGGTAGGCCAGCGTGACCGGGAACTCATACGGGTTCTGCGGATGGCCCACCGGCAGAGCCGGGTGGCTGAAGCTCTGCAGCTCGCCCTTCAGCGAGTCGTACCAGTTCGACGTGAAGCCGGCCGCCTGGCTGCGCGGGACGTTGGTGTAGTACTTGGCCTGGATGTCGGCGAACTGCAGTTCGGTGAAGGCGGTCAGGTCGTTGCTGATCTTGTAGCGGCCACCCAGCATGCCGGTCAGGCGGTCCGTGGCCGGGCGGGCGTCGCTGTCCTTCCAGTAGTCGTACATGCAGACGGCGCCCACCAGGTTCTCCGGCGCGCAGCCCGGTGCCGCCGTCGTGAAGCTCTTGCCGGCGAGCGCCGGGTCTTTGTAGTTCGCGGGGTAGCTCCCGGTGTAGTTGCCGGGGAAGGAGCCCGACGACCGCTGCAGGCGGGCTGGGTTCTGCTCCACATACCACGCCGGCAGCAGCGGGCGCACGTCGCTGTCCTTGTAGCTGCCTCGCTGGTAGAGCTCCAGGTGGCCGTAGACGTTGTAGCCGTCGCCGTCGAGGCTGCCGAAGCCCGCGGTGACCGAGCCCGAGCGGTCGCGTGCCAGCCAGCTGCGCCGCAGCGACTGCTGGGCGCTGACGGCCAGGCCGACGCCGCGGAAGTCCTTCGTCGTGATGATGTTGATGACGCCGCCGATCGCGTCGGAGCCGTAGATGGCCGAGGCACCGTCCTTCAGGATCTCGACGCGCTCGATGAGGTTGGCCGGAATGGCGTCGATGTTGGTGAAGTTCAGTTGCAGGTTGTCGGCAAAGCCATAGCTCGCCAGGCGACGGCCGTTCAGCAGGGTCAGCGTGCCGCCCGTGCCGAGGTTGCGCAGCGAGATGCCCGAGGCGCCGCTGGCCCAGGAGTTGGCACCGCCCAGGTCGCTGAGCGCGCCGCGGTCGTTGTTGGTGAGGTTGCCCAGAACCTCGCCGACGGTCAGGGCGCCCGACGCCTTGATCTCGTCGCGCGAGACCGTCAGCAGCGGCTGCGAGGTCTCGGCGTCGGTGCGCTTGATGTTGGAGCCGGTGACGACGACGCGGTCCAGCAGCTTGCTGTCCCTGGCTTCATCGGCGGCCTGGGCGGCCAGGGTCTGCAGAGCCAGGGTGATGGCGAGGGTGCTGCGCGCCAGCAGCGGTGTTGTCTTGGGCGGTGTCTTCAAGTGGACCTCTATGTCTTGGGTGGGAACCCGGCGGACGTTAGAAATCCATGGCGAGAACGTCTTGAAGCGCAGCGCCGTGGCGGCGCGGAAATCGGCACAAGCGGGCCGGACCTCGGGAAGTCCCCGAGGGCCACCGTCAGGGCTTGTGCGCGCGCCGCTTGGGCTTGATGGCGTGCACTTCCTGCGCTTGCATGTACGCCGAGAAGCGCTCGCAGGCGCCAAGGATGTGCTGGCGCGTCAGCCGCGCCGCGGCCTTGGCGTCGCCGGCCGCACAGGCTTCGAGAATGGCCAGGTGCTCGGCCCGAGCCTGGGCCCGGCCGTCGGTCAGCTGCAGCTGGTCGACGAGATAGCGCTCGGTGCGGTCCAGCGCCGCCACGGCGGCCTGCAGGTGGTGCGGCATGCCGGCCTCGGCATACAGGGCGCGATGGAAGTCGCGGTTCAGTTCGCCCCAGCGGACGGGGTCGGCCTCCTTGGAGAAGGCCTGGCAGCGCCTCTTGGCATCGGCCAGCGCTTCGGCGCCCAGTCGCGGCACGGCGTTCAGGATCAGCTCACCCTCCAGCAGCGCGCGCAAGCGGCACAACTCCTCGACCTCGGCACGGCTGTGGCCGGCCACCGTGTAGCCGTGGAAGCGCTTGATCTGCACCAGGCCATGCTGCTCCAGGCGGTTCAGTGCCTCGCGCACGGGGATGCGGCTGGTGTGCAGCTGACGAGCCAGCTCCTCCTGACGCAGCGGCTCCCCGTCCTTCAACTGGCCCGTGATGATGGCGCGGTGCAGGGCTTCATAGACCTGGTCGGCCGCCGAGGGGCTGGGCGTGGCGCGGGCGAGCGTGATGGGCGTGGCGGGCATGCCGCCATTGTGGCCCGGCGCTTCGGCCGTCTTGCAGATTGGATCCAAAACTTGAACATTGGATCCAATATGCAATATGCTGCGCGCCATTCCACTCACCCGAACCGGAGCAGCAACACCATGTGGCAAGGCGTCTTTCCCGCAGTCACCACCAAGTTCAAGGAAGACGGCAGCCTCGACGCCGCCGAGATGCAGCGCTGCTTTGCGCTGCAGATGGCGGCCGGCTGCGATGGCCTGATCGCCTGCGGCTCGCTCGGCGAAGGCCCCATGCTCAGCCATGAGGAGAGGCTGCAGGTCTTCCAGCTGGCCAAGGAGGTCGCGGGCACGAAGCCCGCGCTGCTGACGGTGGCCGAGGCCGGCACGCGCGAGGCCTGTGCGCTGGCCGAGAAAGCGGCCAGGGCCGGCGCCGACGGCCTGATGGTCGTGCCCAGCACCATCTATCACACCGACGTGCGCGAGACCGCCACCAACCTGCGCGCCATCGCTGCCGCTGCCGACCTGCCAGTGATGATCTATTCCAACCGCATCGCCTACCGCGTCGATGTGACGACCGACCTGCTGGAGGAGCTGGCCGACGACCGTCGCTTCGTCGCCGTCAAGGAAAGCAGCGACGACATCCGTCGCGCCACCGAGATCCTGACCCGGCTGGGCGAGCGCTACGCCGTCTTCACCGGCGTCGACAACCTGGCCTTCGAGGCCTTGTGTGCCGGCGTGCAAGGCTGGGTGGCCGGCCTGGTGGTGGCCTTCCCGGCCGAGACCGTGGCCGTCTACCGCCTCGTCAAGGCCGGCCGCCTGGCCGAGGCGCTCAGCATCTACCGCTGGTTCCGCCCCCTGCTGGACCTGGACGTGTCGACCTATCTGGTGCAGAACATCAAGCTCGCGGAAGCCCTGGCCATCCAGTCCAACGAACGCGTGCGCGCACCGCGCCTGCCGCTGGCCGGCGAGCGCCGCGCCCATGTCGAGGCCGTCGTCCACCAGGCGCTGGCGACGCGCCCGACACTGCCCGCGCTCTGAGCATGGAGTTCCGCAGCCTGATCGGCGGCCAGTGGTGGCCGCACGGCGAGCCCGTCACTGACGACAACCCGTCCGACGTGGCCGACCCCGTCGGCACCGCCTACGAGACCGACGCCGTCGGCGTGCAAGCGGCCATCGCTGCCGCCGCAGCGGCCGCACCGGCCTGGGGCCTCAGCGGGCCCCAGCAGCGCGCCGACGCGCTGGACCGCATCGGCGCGGAGATCCTGGCGCGCCGCGACGAGCTCGGCCGGCTGCTGGCGCGGGAGCTGGGCAAGACCTTGCCCGAGTCCATCGCCGAGGTCGGCCGCGCCGGCCAGATCTTCAAGTTCTTCGCCGGCGAGGCACTGCGCCAGTCCGGCCAGCTGTTCGACTCGGTGCGGCCAGGCGTTCGCGTGGAGGTCACCCGCGAACCGCTGGGTGTCGTGGGCCTCATCACGCCGTTCAACTTCCCGCTTGCCATCCCCGCCTGGAAGGTGGCGCCGGCCCTGGCCTACGGCAACGCCGTGGTGCTCAAGCCGGCCGAGCGCACACCCGCCAGCGCCTGGGCCCTGGCGGAGATCGTGCAGCGCTCGGGGTTGCCGCCGGGTGTCTTCAACCTCGTGCTGGCGCGCGGCGCCGTGGCCGGCCCGCTGCTGGTGGACAGCCCGCAGGTCGCAGCCATCAGCTTCACCGGCTCGCAGGCCGTCGGGCGCCGACTGGCGGCCGACTGCGGCCTGCGGCTGAAGAAGCTGCAGCTCGAGATGGGCGGCAAGAACCCGCTGCTGGTCCTGGACGATGCCGACCTGGACCAGGCCGTGAACTGCGCCGTGCAAGGCGCGTTCTACTCAACCGGGCAGCGCTGCACGGCGTCCAGCCGCCTCATCGTGACGGCCGGCATCGCGCCGCGCTTTCGCGCGGCCCTCGTCGAGGCGACGCGCGCCTTGCGCGTGGGTCACGCGCTCGACGCCCAGACGCAGATCGGCCCCTGCGCCGACGCCGCGCAGCGCGAGGGCGTCGAACGCGAGATCGCGGCCGCGCTGGCCGACGGCGCCGAAATGCTCTGCGGCGGCGAGCGCCCGGTTCGCTCCACGCAGGGCCATTTCCTTGCCCCGACCTTGCTGATGCCCGCGCGGCCCGGCACGCGGCTGGACCGCGTCGAGGCCTTCGGCCCGTTGGCCAGCCTGACGGTCGTGCCGGATTTCGAGGCCGGCCTGGCGCTGGCCAACGACACCGAGTTCGGCCTGGCCGCCGGGGTCTGCACCCGGTCGCTCAAGCACGCGGCAGCCTTCCGCCGCCACGCCCAGGCCGGCCTGGTGATGGTCAACCTGCCCACCGCCGGCGTGGACTACCACGTGCCCTTCGGCGGCCGCAAGGCCAGCAGCCTGGGGCCGCGCGAACAGGGCGCCGCCGCGGCGGAGTTCTACACGACGGTCAAGACGGGCTACCTCCTGGCATGAGCGACTCGCAGTGGGAACTGCTGCCGCCGCTGCCGCACGGCGGCAAGCGAGCCGTGCAGACGCTGGTCATCGGCGGCGGCATCGTGGGCCTGGCCTGCGCGCTGAGGCTGCAGTCGGCCGGCCAGCAGGTGCTGCTGATCGAACACGAGCGCCTGGCCGCGGGCGCCAGCCGCGGCAATGCCGGCGCGCTGGCCTTCGCGGACGTGCTGCCGCTGGCCTCGCCAGGCATCCTGCGCCAGGCACCGCGCTGGCTGCTGGACCCGCTGGGGCCGTTGAGCCTGAGGCCCGCCTACACGCCAGCCATGCTGCCGTGGCTGTGGAAGTTCTGGCGCGCCAGCCGGCCGGCGCGCGTGGCCGCCAGCACCCAGGCCCAGGCAATGCTGCTCGCGCAGTCGGCCGCCGAATGGCCTGCGCTGCTGCGCCTGGCCGGTGCCGAGTCCCAGCTGCGCGACGGTGGCAACCTGCATCTCTATGACAACGCCGCCCAGTGGCGGGCGGCACTGGCCGGCTGGGAGCAACGCGCCGCTCACGGCGTGGCTTTCCAGGCCATCGAGGGCAGTCACCCGATTGCCGCGCTGCAGCCAGGCCTCAACCCAGCCATCCAGCACGCCGTGTTCACGCCGCACTGGCAGACCGTCGAAGACCCGCTGCTGCTGTGCCGCAGCCTGGCCCAGGCCTTCCTCGCGCGCGGCGGCCGCCTGGCGCGCGCGAGCGCTCGCAGCCTGCTGCCCGAGGCCCGGGGACTGCTGCTGCAGCTGGGCGACGACTCGCTGCTGCTGGCGCAGCGCGTGCTGCTTTGCGCCGGCCCGTGGTCGCACCGGCTGGCCGCCAGCCTCGGCGAACGCTTCCCGCTGGAGACCGAGCGCGGCTACAACACGACGCTGCCGCCCGGTGCGTTTGCGCTGCGCCGGCAGCTGAGCTTCCCGGGGCACGGCTTCGTGGTCACGCCCATCGCCGGCGGCGTGCGTGTGGGCGGTGCGGTGGAGTTCGCCGGCCTGCGGGCCGCCCCCAACTACGCCCGCGCCGACGCGATGCTGGCCAAGGCGCGCCGCTTCCTGCCCGGTCTGCGCACCGACGGCGGCACGCAGTGGATGGGCTGCCGGCCGTCGCTGCCGGACTCGCTTCCCGTCATCGGCCCCTCCCCCGCCGACGGCCGCCTGTTCTACGCCTTCGGCCACGGACACCTGGGGCTCACGCAGGCGGCCGCAACGGCGGCGCTGGCCACCGCCTGGGCCACCACCCAGGCCCTGCCGCCCACCGCCTTCGCACCGTCCAGGTTCCTCTAGCACGCGGCGCGAAACCCGCGCGGGTCGGTGCTGTCGCACACCCGCCGGGGTTTGGCGGGCCCTCCCCAGGCCACCCGCGCGGCGCGATTGGGCTATCGTGCGCCCGGGAGTTCACCACCATGACGCTTCGCCACCTCGCCATCCTGTTGCTTGCGCTGGGCCCGCTTGCGGCCCAGGCCGTACCCGTGACCGTGCAGCTGCGCGGCCCGGGGGGGCAGCCGCTGGCCAATGCTGCCGTGGCCGTGGAGGTCCGGGGGCGGCCCGCCAGGACGACCAGCGCCAAGGCCGAGATCGGCCAGCGCGACCGCCAGTTCACGCCGCAGCTGCTCATCGTGCAGACCGGCACGGCCGTCAGCTTCCCGAACTTCGACACCGTGCGGCATCACGTCTACTCGATCTCGCCGATCAAGGTGATGGACATCAAGCTCTACTCGGGCACGCCGGCCGAGCCCGTCGTGTTCGACAAGCCCGGCGTCGCTGCGCTGGGCTGCAACATCCATGACCGCATGAGCGCCCATGTCGTCGTCGTCGACACCGCCACCTTCGCGCGCACCGACGACAAGGGCCAGGCCACGTTCGACCTGCCGCCCGGCGAGCACGCCGTGAAGGCCTGGCATGACCAGCAGAAGTCGCCCACGCTGCAGAACCTGCGGCTCACGGTACCGCCCGGCGGTGGCGCCGTCACGCTGAGCGTGGCGGAGTAACGATGCCGGCCTGGCTGAACCCGCGTCGCCTGGAGGGCCGCATCGCCGGCCTGTTCCTGGCGCTGCTGCTGGCGGTGCAGCTGGTGGGCTTCGTCGCGCTGCGCGCCGGCATCACGCACAACGCCGAGGAGTCGCTGGCCGCCGAGCTGCAGACCGGCGAGCGCGTGCTGCGCCGGCTGCTGGAGCAGCGTGCCGGCAAGCTGCACGACGCGGCCGAGCTACTCGCCAAGGACTACGGCTTTCGCACCACCATCGGCCTGTCGCTGGCGGAAGCCGCCACCGCCGAGACGATCAAGGACGCACTGTCCAACCAGGGCGAGCGCGTCGGGGCGTCGGTCGTCGCATTTTTCGACGCGCAACTGCAGCTGGTCGCGGCCACGCGCGACGGCGCGGCGTCATTCGGCCCGGCGCTGCAGCAGAGCATCAACAGCAACGATGGCACCGCGCTGGCCGTGCAGGGCAGGCGTGCCTACCAGGTCGTCGCCGTGCAGGTGCGCACGCCGGCGCCGGTGGGCTGGGTGCTGATGGGGTTCGAGCTGAACCGCGAGGTGCTGGACGACCTGAAGGCGCTGTCCGACCTGGACAGCGCCGTGCTGGTGCAGCCCGCCGGCGGCCGCTGGCAGGGCATCGTCGACAACCTGCCCCCCGAGCCCGCGGTCGCGCTGGCGCAGACGCTGGGCAGCGCGGCGCCGGCCGGCGGCGTCATGGAACTGTCCGGCGAGCGGCTGCGCGCGCGCTTCGTGCCGCTGCTGGACGCCGAGCCGCGCCTGGGCGTGCTGATGCTGCGCTCGCTGGACGCGGCGCTGGCGCCCTACCGGCAGCTGCAGCTCATCCTGCTGGGCATCACGCTGCTGGGCGTGGCCGTGTTCGCGGCCGTCAGCGTGCTGCTGGCGCGCGGCATCAGCAACCCCATCACGGCGCTGTCAGCCTCGGCGCGCCGGCTGGAGGACGGCGACTACGACACGCCGGTGCCGGCCGCCTCGCAACTGGACGAGGTGCGCAAGCTGGCGCTGGCGCTGGAGAACATGCGCGAGGGCATCCGCCGCCGCGACGCCCTCGTCAACAACCTCGCCTACGTGGACCCGCTGACGCTGCTGCCCAACCGCGCGCGCTTCGCCGAGTTCCTGCAGCACCACCTGCTGCACAGCGACATGCCCGGCGCGGTGCTGATGCTGGACCTGGACCGCTTCAAGCATGTCAACGACGTGCTGGGCCACGATGTCGGCGACCGCCTGCTGCAGAGCGTCGCCGAGCGGCTGCAGGCGCTGTGCACGCCGGCGCACTCGGTGCTGGCAAGGCTGTCGGGCGACGAGTTCGTCATCCTGCTGGCGCACACCGACGCGCGCACGGCCAGCGAGGCGGCACTGGCCATCCTGAAGGACTTCGAGCATCCGCTGCACATCGACAACGAGACCGTCGACCTGGGCGCCGGCATCGGCATCGCGCTGTTCCCCGAGCACGGCACGGACGTCAACCTGCTGCTGGGTCGCGCGGAGCTGGCGATGTACGCCGCCAAGGCGCGCCAGTGCGGCAGCCTGATCTACCACGCGCAGCTGGACGTGGGCAGCCAGGAATCGCTGTCGCTGCTGTCCGAGCTGAGGCGCGCCGTCGAGAACCAGGAGCTGCGGCTGTACCTGCAGCCCAAGATCGACCTGCAGAAGGGCAGCGTCGTCGGCGCCGAGGCGCTGGTGCGCTGGCAGCACCCGACGCGCGGCCTCGTGCCGCCCATGCAGTTCATCCCGTTCGCCGAGCAGACCGGCTTCATCCGCATGCTCAGTGCCTGGGTGCTGAGCGGCGCGGCGAAGTTCGCTCGCGAGGCCCAGGATGCGGGGCTCTCGCTGCGGCTGTCGGTCAACCTGTCCACCCGCGACCTGATGGACCAGGATCTGCCGGCCAAGATCGAGGCGCTGATCACCCCGCGACAGGTGCCGCCGTCCACCATCTGCCTGGAGATCACCGAGAGCGCCATCATGGACGACCCCCAGCGCGCGCTGTCCACGCTGGAACACCTGCACGCGATGGGCTTCAAGCTGTCCATCGACGACTTCGGCACCGGCTATTCGTCGCTGGCCTACCTGAAGCGGCTGCCGGTGGACGAGCTGAAGATCGACCGAAGCTTTGTCATGGCCATGGAGCGCGACATGGACGACGCACGCATCGTGCGCTCCACCATCGAGCTGGCGCACAACCTGGGCCTGACCGTCGTGGCCGAGGGCCTGGAGACGGCCAAGGCCTGGGGCATGCTGAGCCGGTTGGGCTGCGATGAGGGCCAGGGCTATTTCATCGGCAAACCCATGCCGCAGGAGCAGTTCATCGCGTGGGCACAGGACTGGCAGCCGCCCGAAGGCGTGACGCTCACCGCGGAAAGCGTGATGGCCAAGCTGGGTTAGCCCCTCGCCCAGTCTTGCCCGGCTGAACGCCGGCAAGCCTGGTCGGTCCCCCGAGGGGACGGCGATGCTCGCGGCAATGAGCCGCTCGCACATCGCCTCAGGCGGGCCGGCTTGGGAGCGGCCCGGCGCTCGGCCCGCAACTCAAACGCCGCGACCGTCAGTTGTCGCCATCCTCCAGCGCCTCGCACAGCGCCGTCAGCCCGGCCACCACCGTCTGCGCCCGCACCGCACGGCGGTCGCCGCTGAAGTGCTCGCGCCAGACCCGTGCCGGCCGGCCGGCATGCACCAGCGCCAGCCACACGGTGCCCACCGGCTTGGCCTCGCTGCCGCCCGTGGGGCCGGCGATGCCGGTGACCGACAGCGCCCAGTCGATGGGCGCATGCGCCAGCAGCCCGCGCGCCATGTGCTCGGCGACCTCGGCGCTGACGGCGCCGTGCAGCGCGATCAGGCCCTTGGGCACGCCCAGCAGCTCGGCCTTGGCCTCGTTGCTGTAGCTGACGACGCCGCGCTCGAACCACTGGCTGGAGCCGGCGATGTCCGTGCAGGCCGCCGCGATGAGGCCGCCGGTGCAGCTCTCGGCCGTGCCGATGCGCTCGCGGCGCCGCATCAGCGCCACGGCGATGCGGTCGATCAGTTCGGCGTTGTCGTGGGACATGGCATCACCCCATGAAGTAGCGGACCAGCGCGATGACGACGAGCGTACAGCCGGCGGCGACGAAGTCGTCCACCAGGATGCCCAGCCCCTGCGCCCAGCCGATGGGCGCGCCGCGCTCGGTCTTGAACAGCCGGTCCGCCCAGCCCACCGGGCCCGGCTTGGCGGCATCGAAGAAGCGGAACAGCCCGAACGCGACGGCCTGGCCGACGAAGCTGCTGGGCGCGATCAGCCACAGCACCAGCCAGAAGGCCAGCACCTCGTCCCAGACGATGCTGCCCGGGTCGGGCGTGTTCAGGTGCTGCGCGCAGCGCGTGCAGGCCCACCAGCCGACGGCGGTGCCGACGCCGATGACCAGCGCCCAGCCGACATCGCTCAGCCACGGCGCCATCGCCCAGAAGGCGATCCAGGCCCACAGCGTGCCGACCGTGCCGGGCGCCTTCGGCGCCAGGCCGCTGCCGAAGCCCAGCGCGATCCAGCGCGCCGGGTGGCGCAGCATGAAGGCGGGCGTGGGGCGGATGGGGGCGCCGGTCATGACGCGAAATGGTCGAACGACCGCAGGCCATGCTCGACGGCATCGCCGCGGCCATCGACGACGCGCAACCCCGGTTCGGCCTCGATGACACCGATACGCGTCAGCGGCACGCTGGACGAGGGCAGCCGCGCACCCGGCGGGGCGGTGAACACCAGCTCGTAGTCGTCGCCGCCCGCCAGCACGCAGGTGCGCTGCAGCGCGGCCGGCTGCGCGGCCAGCACGGCGCTGCGCGGCAGCGCGTCCACGTCCAGCCGCGCGCCGACGTGCGAGGCGGCCAGGATGTGGCCCAGGTCGCCCAGCAGGCCGTCGGAGATGTCCAGCGCCGCCGTCGCCACGCCGCGCAGCGCCTGGCCCAGCGAGACGCGCGGCGTCGGGCATTCCATCGCCGCGCGCACGGCCTCGAAGCCGTCGCCCGGCAGCGCCACCGTGCCGCGGAACACCTCCAGCGCCAGCCGCGCGTCGCCCAGCGTGCCGGACACCCAGATCTCGTCGCCCACCCGGGCACCGCTGCGCAGCAGCGCCTGGCCCGCCGGCGCCTCGCCGAACACGGTGATGCACAGGTTCAGCGGGCCCTGCGTGGTGTCGCCGCCCACCAGCGGGCAGCCGTGTGCATCGGCCAGCGCGAGCAGGCCGCGCGAGAAGCCGGCCAGCCAGGCTTCGTCAACACGCGGCAGCGCCAGCGCCAACGTGAAGCCGCGCGGCGTGGCGCCGCAGGCGGCCAGATCGCTGAGGTTGACCGCCAGCGCCTTGTGACCGAGGCGCGCCGGATCCACCGTCGACAGGAAGTGCCGGCCCTCCACCAGCATGTCGCTGGAGACCAGCCAGCGCGCGCCCGGCGTGGGCACCAGCACCGCGCAGTCGTCGCCGACGCCGACGTCGACGCCCGTCGTGGCGGGGCGCTGGAAGTAGCGCCGGATCAGATCGAATTCACCCATGGCCGCGATTGTCTCCATGTGGACATCCGCAGCGGCCATGCACGGGCCGAGGTGGCATGATTCCCACCCCGCCGGCCGGCGCCTTTGCTTGTTCCACGTCCATGAAGAACCCAGAAGAAAAACGCGCCCAACTCCGCCAGGCCGCGCTGGAATATCACGAGTTCCCGACGCCGGGCAAGATCGCCATCGCGGCCACCAAGTCGCTGGTGAACCAGCGTGACCTGGCACTGGCCTACTCGCCCGGCGTGGCCGCGGCCTGCGAGGAGATCGTGGCCGACCCGGCCAACGCGTTCCGCTACACGTCGCGCGGCAACCTCGTCGCCGTCATCTCCAACGGCACGGCCGTGCTGGGCCTGGGCAACATCGGCCCGCTGGCATCCAAGCCCGTCATGGAGGGCAAGGGCGTCCTCTTCAAGAAGTTCGCCGGCATCGACGTCTTCGACCTCGAAGTGGCCGAGAACGACCTCGACAAGCTGGTGGATTGCATCGCCGCGCTGGAGCCCACCTTCGGCGGCATCAACCTGGAAGACATCAAGGCGCCGGACTGCTTCTACGTCGAACGCAAGCTGCGCGAGCGCATGAAGATCCCGGTCTTCCACGACGACCAGCACGGCACCGCCATCGTCGTCGGCGCCGCCTTCCTGAACGGCCTGAAGGTCGTCGGCAAGGACATCAAGCAGGTGAAGCTCGTCACGTCGGGCGCGGGCGCGGCCGCGCTCGCCTGCATCTCGCTGCTCGTCAAGCTGGGCCTGCCCAAGGAAAACATCTGGGTGACCGACCTGGCCGGCGTCGTCTACGAGGGCCGCACCGAGCTGATGGACCCGGACAAGGCCGAGTACGCGCAGAAGACCGACCTGCGCTCGCTGCGCGAGGTCATCCAGGGCGCCGACGTGTTCCTGGGCCTGTCCGCCGGCGGCGTGCTGAAGGCCGACATGGTGGCCACGATGGCCGCCCAGCCGCTGATCTTCGCGCTGGCCAACCCGACGCCCGAGATCCTGCCCGAGGAGGTCAAGGCGGTGCGCGACGACGCCATCATGGCCACGGGCCGCACCGACTACCCGAACCAGGTCAACAACGTCCTGTGCTTCCCGTACATCTTCCGCGGCGCGCTGGACTCGGGCGCGACGACGATCAACGTCGAGATGGAGATCGCGGCGGTGCAGGCCATCGCCGAACTGGCCCAGGCCGAGCAGAGCGAAGTCGTCGCCGCGGCCTACGTCGGCGCGACGCTGTCCTTCGGCCCCGAGTACCTGATCCCCAAGCCGTTCGACCCGCGGCTGATGATGCGCATCGCGCCCGCCGTGGCCAAGGCGGCCGAGGACTCCGGCGTCGCGATGCGGCCCATCCAGGACTGGGATGCCTACCGCGAGAAGCTGCAGAGCTTCGTCTACGCCTCGGGCAACACGATGAAGCCCATCTTCACCGCCGCCAAGCGCGCGCCCAACAAGCGCGTCGCCTACGCCGAGGGTGAGGAGGAGCGCGTGCTGCGCGCCGCGCAGGTCGTCGTCGACGAAGGCCTGGCACGCCCGACGCTGGTGGGGCGCCCGGCCGTCATCGCCGAGCGCTGCGAGCGCTTCGGCCTGCGCCTGCAGCAGGGGCGCGACTACGACGTCGTCAACGTCGAGCACGACGACCGCTACCGCGACTACTGGCAGACCTATCTGCGCATGACCGAGCGCAAGGGCGTCACGCAGCAGCTCGCCAAGATCGAGATGCGCCGCCGCCTGACCCTCATCAGCACGATGCTGCTGCACAAGGGCGAGGTCGACGGCATGCTCTGCGGCACCTGGGGCACCACCGCCACGCACCTGCAGTACATCGACCAGGTCATCGGCAAGCGCGCGGGCGTCAAGACTTACGCCTGCATGAACGGCCTGATCCTGCCGGGCCGCCAGGTCATGCTGGTCGACACCCACGTCAACTACGACCCGACCGCCGAGCAGCTGGCCGAGATCACCATCATGGCCGCGCAGGAGATGTGCCGCTTCGGCCTGACGCCGAAGGCGGCACTGCTGTCGCACAGCAACTTCGGCACCAGCGACAAGCCGTCGGCCATCAAGATGCGCGACACGCTGGCGCTGATCCAGCAGCTGGCGCCGTGGCTGGAGGTCGACGGCGAGATGCATGGCGACACCGCGCTGGACGCCGGCTACCGCAAGCAGCTGATGCCGCACAGCCCGCTGACCGGCGAAGCCAACCTGCTGGTGCTGCCCAACATCGATGCCGCCAACATCTCCTACAACCTGCTGAAGACGGCCGCCGGCGGCGGCATCGCCATCGGGCCGGTGCTGCTCGGCGCGGCCAAGCCGGTGCACATCCTGACGCCGTCCGCCACCGTCCGGCGCATCGTCAACATGACGGCGCTGACCGTCGCCGACGCCAACGCGGCACGCAGCTGAGCGGCGGCACCACGGCCGGGAGTCCCGGGCAAAAGCGCCCGGACTCCCCCAATTGACAGAAGTTTTCGTTCGAGAAAACCTGTCACGACACCGTCATTACCCCAGCAAAATCAACGACTTGCACGCATGTGAGCGCAGGCTTACATGCCCCTTGACCGGACCCCGGCGCCTGGGTCCGGCTTGAGCTTTTGGGGTCGCTTCGGTACCATATCGGTTTCGAATCAAGGGTTAACCCGTGTCTTTGCTCTCGTGGCTGGGGCGCTCCGGCGCCTCGGCGGTGACCACCGCCCTGCTGCTGTCCGGCCTGTCCGGCGGCGTGCAAGCCAAGGAAGCAGCCCCCACCACCGCGCCCGCTCTGGCTGAAATTTCGCTGAGCGAGCTGCCCGTCCAGGCCCAGGAAACCCACCGGCTCGTGTTGGCCGGCGGCCCGTTTCCCTACAGCAAGGACGGCGTGGTGTTCGGCAATCGTGAGCGCCTGCTGCCTCCCAAGGCCCGCGGCTTCTATCGCGAATACACGGTCAAGACTCCTGGCGCACGTAACCGAGGCGCTCGCCGCCTTGTTTGTGGCGGCAAGCCCCCCACGTCGCCCGAGGTCTGTTACTACACCGGCGATCACTATGCCAGCTTCCAGCGCATCCGCGCCGAAGCGGCACGGTGAGGCCGGCCGAGACGAGTTTTGGCAGTTTTGTGACTTGAAAGGAGGAACGCGACCATGCTTTTGCAGACCGTCCGTCCCAATATCGTGCAGGCCATACGGGCCTACCGGGTCGAGGACTTGATGCAGGCCGCTCAAGAGGCGGGCCAGCATTTCCTGTATGCCAATCTGTCGGAGGCGCAGTCCAAGCAGGACGTGCTGGACGGCATCGCGCAGGCCTTCCTCTTCCCTGCTCACTTCGGCAAGAACCTGGACGCCCTGCATGACTGCATGACCGACCTCGTCCACAAGGCCGGCAGCCAGCCGGGCTTCGTCGTGGTGCTGGAGCAGCTGCCCGACAACGTGCGCTTCGACCGCGAGGCCCGCGAGCAGCTCCTCGACGTCTTCCGCGACACGGCCGACTACTGGGCCGACAGGAAGATCCCCTTCCGGTGTTTCTATTCTTTTCAGTAGCCCGCTCCCAAGAAAACGGGTCATGGGAGCGGGCTGCTGAGGTGGCCCCGGTGATTGAGAAGCCCGCGCCGAAAAGCGCGAAGTCGACGATTGGCAACCCCAACTTCGGCGTGAACATGCCGATGATGTGCAGCGCCTTCGACACGTCGATGTGGCTGAGCGCGGCCTGACCGCGCGTGCGTCACGTTCGGCGGCCTGATGCGCTGAACGTCTGATGAAGAAGAAACGGGACCCTCGGGTCCCGTTTGTCATTTCTGCGGCGCAACTTCCAGCGCCAGCGCGACGAACTCGTCCACCGGCACCTCCTCGGCTCGGCGCTGCAGGTCGAAGTGGCCCGCGTAGCCGCGCTCGGCCAGCCAGTGGCCCAGGCTGTGGCGCAGCAGCTTGCGGCGCTGCGAGAAGGCGCTGGCGACCAGTTCGCCCAACAGCTTCGGGTCGAGCGCGGGCGGCGTCTTCAAAGGCAGCATGCGGACGATGGCCGAGTCCACGCGCGGTGGCGGGTCGAAAGCCTCGGGCGGCACGTCCAGCACGGACTCGATGTCGTAGCGCCACTGCAGCATCACGGACAGGCGCCCGTAGTCCTTGCTGCCGGGGCCGGCCGCCATGCGGTCCACGACTTCCTTCTGCAGCATGAAGTGCTGGTCGACGACATCGTCCACCGCGTCCAGCAGATGGAACAGGATGGGCGTGGAGATGTTGTACGGCAGGTTGCCGACGACGCGCAGCCTGGCCGCCTTGGTGGCCGCCAGCGCCCGGAAGTCGACCTTGAGCACGTCGCTCTCGATGACTTCGACATCGCCGCGCTTGCGCAGCCGCGCCGCGAGGTCGCGGTCCAGCTCGATGACGGTGAGCGGCACCGACCCTGCCGGGATGCGCGCCAGCAGCGGCAGGGTCATCGCGCCCAGCCCCGGGCCGATCTCGACCAGCGTTTCGCCGGCCTGCGGGTCGATCAGGTCAACGATGGCGTCGATCAGGACCGCATCGGTCAGGAAATGCTGCCCGAACCGCTTGCGCGGGATGTGCTTCAGTCCAGCCATTCCCGCACTTCGACAAACGCCTTCGCGCGCAGCTCCTTGACCCACTCCTGGTAGACCTCGTCGTACTTCTGCTCACGCAGTGCGCCGCGGGCCTGGTCGCGCAGCACCTTGGGCTCGACCTCCACGGTGCGGCGCTCCAGCACCTGGATCAGGTGCACGCCGAAGCGCGACATGACGGGGCCGGAGATGCCATTCAACGGCAGCGCGTTCATAGCCTCCTCGAACTCGGGCACGAAACCGCCGGCCCCCATCCAACCCAGGTCGCCACCACCCTCGGCACTGCCGTCCTCGGAGTTGGCCTTGGCCAGGTTCTCGAAGGTGGCCTGGCCGGATTCGATCTGGCGCTTCATCTCGGCCAGGCGGCGCGCAGCGACCTCGGCCGTCAACTGGGCCGATGGGCGCAGCAGGATGTGGCGGGCATGCGTCTGCAGGCTCTGCGTCATGGACGCACCGCCCTGGCGCTCGACGACCTTGAGGATGTGGAAACCCGCGCCGCTACGCAGCAGCTCGGGCGCGACCTGACCACTCTTCAGGTCCTTGACGGCACCGACGAAGATGTCGGGCAGGCGGTCGGCCGGACGCATGCCAATCTCGCCGCCGCGCGCCTTGTTGCTGTCCTCGGAAACTTCGCGGGCAACCTTGGCGAAGTCCTCGCCGCCCTGGATGCGGGCCAGCGCGGCCTGGGCCACGGCGCGCTTTTCGGCGACCACCGCCTCGGGCGCGCCTTCGGGCACCGGCACCAGCACCTGGGCCAGGTTGATCTGCCCGCCCTGCTCCAGCGCTTGGCGCTTCTTGTCGAGGTAGGCGTCGATCTCGGCGTCGCTGACCTTGATGCGGCCCTGCACCTCGCGCTCGCGCACGCGCTCGGTCATCATCTGGTCGCGCAGGTTCTCGCGGAAGCTCTTGTAGTCGGTGCCGTCGGCCTTCAGCCGCTCGCGCAGCTGGGCCATGGTCAGCTTGTTCTGCGCGGCGACGTTGGCGACGACGCGGTCCAGCTCGGCCTCGTCGACCTTGTTGCCGTTCTCGCGGGCGTAGGTGACGAGCACACGGTCCTCGATCAGCGCATCCAGCGCCTGCTTGCGCAGACCGGCCGTCTCGGGCATGACCTCGCCCTTCTGGCGCGCCTCCTGGCGCAGCCGCTCGGTGCGCGCGACGACCTCGCTGGCGGCGACGACGTCCTGGTTGACGACGGCGGCGATGTAGTCCCCCGGCTGCAGCGCAGGCGCGGTCTGGGCCGAGGCGCCGAAAGCGGCCAGGGCCAGCGTCACTGCGAGGAAAGTGGGAGCGAGGCGATGGATCATGGGAAGAAGTCTGAACTCGGCGAACGGTCGGAACTCAGCCGGCGGTAACCGGGCACATTGTCCTTCAAGACCTTCAGGGCGTTGGACCCCAGCTGGCTGAGGCCCACGAGCTCCAGCTGCAGCATCATGCGGGTGTTGGTCTCGGCGCGGCCGGTGGACAGCCGCTCGACGCCGAAGCGCAGCACCCAGCAGCCGGCGTCGTACTCGAAGCCCATGACCGAGTCGGTCAGGCGCTTGTCGCGCAGCGAGTACTGCACGCGGCCGGCACCGTACCAGGCGCCGCCGCAGCTCTGGCTGTTGGCGCCGCGCTGCGTGACGGGCTGGCCGTACAGCGGCCACTGCCAGGCGAGCTCGACCTGCTCGCTCTGCGCCCGGGCCAGCCGGTAGGCGACGCTGACGGTCTTGAATGGCCCCGGCGAGTAGCGGGCGCGCACGACCGAGCGCACCGAGCGGTTGGTCTCGGGGTTGAACTCCAGCGTGCTCTCGGCCCACCAGCGCTCGTCCAGGTGGGCGGCGGCGGCCAGCAGCAGGTCGGAGAAACGTTGCGTGACGGGCTGTCCGTCGGGCGTGATGCGCTGGTCGCGGAACAGCACGCGCTGCACCGCGCCCACGCGCAGGATCTCCTCGCCTTCGCGACTGCTGACCCAGCGGCTGGTGGCACCGAAGCTCAGCGCATGCAGGTCCGACACCCGGTCCACGCCCGAGAACGGGTTGTCGGTGTAGATGGAGTCGAAGTTGAAGTCCTTGGGCGCGGCGTCGAAGTTGGGCAGGCTGCCCTGCTCGCGGAATGGCGTGTTCACGTACAGCAGGCGCGGCTCCAGGCTCTGGCGCATCGCGCGGCCGAACAGCTTGGTGTCGCGCTCGAAAACCCAGCCGTGGTCGATGCTCAGCGTCGGGATGACGCGGCTCATGCGGCGGCGGCCGTCGTCCAGTGGCCGGTCCAGGTCGTACGCGGCGGCGTTGAACGACAGGCGCGGGATGAACCACCAGGCCTCGCCGCCCAGCGGCGCGGCCACATGGCCCAGCGCATGCACGCGCTGGCCGCCGGGCAACTGGCTGAGCTGGCCGGCCAGCGCCGAGCCGGGCAGGTCGAAGCGGTTGTATTCCAGCTCCAGCCCGCCCTCCAGCCGCGCCTTGCGGCCCCAGGGCCGGAAGCTGTCCAGCACGGCCTCGTCCGCCGCGGTCGTCACGCGCACGCCCAGCTGCGGACTGCGCTGGTAGGGCGAGTCGAAACGCGCCAGCGCGTCGGCGCCCTGCAGCGTCTGCCAGCGCTGCACGCGGGCGTAGGTGTCGATGGCGCCCCAGGACAGCTCGCGGTGGCGGCTCAGCGACAGGTCGCTGGCCAGCAGCCGCGGCGTCTGGCTCTCGACGCGGCGCGACAGATCCTTCCAGTAGTCGTCGTCGGAGACGCGCTCGCTCTTGAGCTTGTAGCGCCAGTCGCCCAGCAGGCCGTCGCCGTTGAGCTTGAGGCTCCAGCGCGAGCGGCCGAAGACACGGTCGCTGGGCAGCAGGTCGACGTTGACGCGGCCGGCATGGCCCGGCTCCAGGTAGCGGAACTCACCGTCGACCCCCGCGCCGCGCTTGGTCATGACGAACGGCGTCACCGTCGCATCGCGCTGCGGCGCGATGTTCCAGTAGTAGGGCACGCCCAGCTCCAGGCCGGAGCGGTTGTCCAGGAAGATGTTGGGCGGCAGCCAGCCGGACTTGCGGGCCGAGCTCAACGGGAAGCTCAGGCCCGGCGCGGCCAGGATGGGCACGCCCAGGAAGCGCAGCACCGCGCCCTCGGCCTGACCCTCGTTGCCGGCCAGGTCCAAGCGCAGCTGCTTGGCGGTGATCTGCCAGGCCGGCTCCTGGTTGTCGACGACCGGGCAGCTGCTGTAGCTGCCCTGCGTGGCGCTGAGGTGGTCGCTGTCGATGAACTTGACCAGCTGCGCCTTGCCGGCGCCGCCGGTGGCCTTCAGGAAGAAGCTGGGCGTCAGGAACTCGCCTTCGAAGCGGCTGACGTACATCTGCAGCAGCGGCCCGGTGAAGACGTTGCCGTTGTGGTTGATGCGGACGTTGCCCTCGGCGCGGGCGAAGTCGTCGACGACGCGGTAGTTCAGCGTGTCGGCATTCAGCAGCAACTCGCCGTAGCGCAGCTCGACGTCGCCCTCGGCCGACGCCTGCTGCTCGGCCTGGGCCGTGACCTTGGCGGCGCTGATGACCAGCGCCGGCTTGACACGCGACTTGGCGGGCGCCGTCAGCACGCGGCTGCCGCGCAGCGTGACGGCGTCGTCTTCGGCAGGCCGGGCAGAGGCCTGCCCCCAGGCGCACAAGGCCAGGGCAATCAACGTGGGCAGCGGGGCGGGGTGGGGAGGTCGGGACGGGCGCGGCACGGGCGGCAAGGAGGCGCGAAGTCAGAGGGTTGCCGAGGCCGGCTTCTTAAAATCGATTATCCACGAGGGCCCCTCTCCCCTCCTCTGTCTTCCCCTTGCCTGCCATGACATCCCCGACCGACGACGCCGACCAGGCCATGCGCACCGCCTGCGCCGCACTGCGCGAGCAGCCGCCCGCCCTGCTGCCCCCCGAACCGGCCGCGCTGGCCGCGGGCCTGGCCCGCATCGCCGATGCCGGGCTGGACGTGGTGCTGCAGCGCCTCGTGGCCGACGCACCGACCGGCAGCGTCACCGACGCCCTCGCCACGCTGCTGCGCCCGCCGGAGCAGGCCTGGGACGAGGCGCAGGAGATCGACTGGGCGGTGCGCCACTGGCAGGCCTGCCGCGCCGCGGAGCAGCTGGACGAAGAGCTGGCCGCCGACTTCGGCGAGTACTGGCGGCGGCTGGAGTGGAGCGCGCTGCGGCAGCACCTGGTGCTGCTGGGCCAGGGCCATGCGGAGGAACGCCGGCTGCTGGCCCGCATCGCCAAGACGTCGGCGCGCTATGTCGCCCTCGGGTTCCTGAAGCGGGCGATGGAGGCGCGCCATCCGGAGTTCTTCGACCTGGGCTTCAGCTTGAGGTAGCGCCGCGCGAGGCCGCACGGGCCGGCGCCGGGCCGCCCCAAGCCGGCCCGTCTGGCGATGTGCTTGCGGCTCGATGCCGCAAGCATCGCCGTCCCCTCGGGGGCTGAGGCCGGGCACGGCAAGTCCTGTGGACTTGCCGTGCCTGCCGAAGAGCAGCCGTTCCGTCGGCTGCGCGGTCTGCAAGACCGACCAGCCGGGCCCGCGTTCAGCGGCGCCAGGCTGGGCGAGGGGCTCAAGGACAGGTCGCGCACCCGGCCGCCACCAGCCACGGGTCCTTGTCCTCGCCGCCGAAGATCTCCAGCAGGAAGTCCAGGAAGGCGCGCGTGCGCGCCGGCACGTATTTGCGCGTCGGCATGCCGGCCCACAGCGTGGTGCCGAACAGCCGCCACTGCGGCATGACACGCTCCAGCGCCTGCTCCAGCAGCGCGTCTTCCACCATGAAGCTGGGCAGGCCGGCGATGCCCAGGCCGTGCAGCGCGGCGGCGTAGTTGGTGTCCATGTGCGTCGTCGACAGCGTCGCGCGGTGGGGTGACATGGGCAGCGTGATCTCCTCGCCCCCTTTGCTGGGGTCGCCGCGCTGCAGCGTCAGGCCGCGCATCATCGCGGGCGTCGGCGGCACCAGCGCGTCGTGCTGCTTGAGCTCGTGCGGGTGCTGCGGCCGGCCGCGCTGGTCCAGGTAGTCGGGCGACGCACAGAGGATGAACTCGCTGCGCGCCAGCCGCCGGGCAATGAACTCGCCGTCGGGCGCTTCGCGGGTCAGGAAGATGGTCAGGTCGTAGCTGTCGTCCACCGTGTCCACCGGGCCGGGCGACGTGATCTCCAGCGTCACGGCCGGGTAGTCGCGGTGGAAGCGCGGCAGGTGCTTGGCGAGCTGGTGCACGGCGATGGCTGGCGGGCACAGCACGCGCAGCAGGCCGCGCACCTCCTGCGTGGCGGAGGCTGCCAGCGCCGCCGCCTCGTCCACGTCGGCCAGGATGCGCCGCGCGCGCTCCAGATACGCCTCGCCGATCTCCGTCAGCGCGAGGCGCCGCGTCGTGCGGTTCAGCAGCCGCGTGCCGAGGTGCTCCTCCAGTTCGGCCACCAGCCGGGTCACGACGGCGGGCGCCAGGTCCAGCGCCCGCGCCGCGGCGGCGAAGCTGCCCTCGTCGATGACGCGGACAAAGACCTTGATGGCGCGCAGCTGGTCCATTCGTTCAGTTCAGGGGTGAGCCGCCATCACCTGCGCGACCGCCGCCGTCAACCGCTTGCCGTACGGCACGTGCAGGAACTCGTTGGGGCCGTGCGCGTTGCTCTTGGGGCCCAGCACGCCGCAGACCATCATCTGCGCGGCCGGGAAGCCCTTCTGCAGCATGCTCATCAGCGGGATGGTGCCGCCCTGCCCGATGTAGCCCACCGGCGCGCCGAAGTGGGCCTGGCTGGCATCGTTCAGCGCCTGGCTGAGCCAGGGCGAGAGGTCCGGCGTGTTCCAGCCCGTCGCGCCGTAGGCACCGGCGCGGCCGTCGGGCACGAAGCTGACCTTGGCGTTGTAGGGCGCGTTGTCTTCCAGCAGCGTCTTCAGTTCCAGCGCGGCGGCGTTGCCGTCGACCAGCGGCGGCAGGCGCAGGCTCAGCTTGAAGGCCGTGTACGGGCGCAGCACGTTGCCGGCGTTCTTCAACTCGGGGAAGCCGTCGACGCCGACGACCGACAGCGTCGGCCGCCACGTGCGGTTCAGCAGCACCTCCACCGGGTCGGTCGTCACGGGCAGCACCGGGCCGCCATCGGCGCCGCAGGCCCAGGGCATGCGCTTGTAGACCTCGTCCTTCAGGATGGCCGCCGTCGCACGCGCCTGCTCCAGCCGCGCGCCGGGGATCTCGCAGTGGAAGCTCTCCGGCAGCAGCCGGCCGGTCTTGCTGTCTTCCAGCCGGTCCAGCACCTGGCGCAGGATGCGGAAGCTCGACGGCACGGCGCCCGACGCGTCGCCGCTGTGGATGCCTTCCGTCAGCACTTCCACCTTCAGCACGCCCGACACCATGCCGCGCAGCGACGTGGTGAGCCACAGCTGCTCGTAGTTGCCGGCGCCCGAGTCCAGGCAGACTACCAGCGACACATTGCCCAGGCGGGGGCGCAGCACGTCCAGGTAGGCCGGCAGGTCGAAGGAGCCCGATTCCTCGCAGGTCTCGATGAGGCCCACGCAGCGCGGGCGCGGGATGCCCTGCTTGTCCAGCGCCATGATGGCCGTCAGCGACGCGTAGATCGCGTAGCCGTCGTCCGCACCGCCGCGGCCGTACAGCAGGCCGTTCTCGTACTTGGGCGTCCAAGGCCCCAAGTCGCTGCGCCAGCCGCTGAACTCGGGCTGCTTGTCCAGGTGGCCGTACAGCACGATGGTGTCGTCCGAGCCCGCCTTGGTGCCGGGCACCTCGAAAAAGATGACCGGCGTGCGGCCGGGGATGCGCACCACCTCCAGCTTCAGGCCGGCCACCTTCTGCGCCTCCACCCAGGCGGCGGCCTGGGTCAGCACCCGCTCGATGTGGCCGTTGGCCGCCCAGTCGGCGTCGAACATGGGGCTCTTGGCGGGGATGGCGATGTAGTCGGTCAGCGCAGGGACGATCTCGTCGTCCCAGACCTGAGCGGCAAACGTGCCGAGCGCGGTGGCCTCATCGGCTTGCAGCGGCAGCTGGGGATCTCGTGCATTCATGGCGGAACTCCTGTGTCGGCGCTTGTGGCGCCCGGAGGCCAGTTTAGGCGCTCCCATAATGGGCTGTTACACCTCGACCCATGCGCCTGACCCGCCTGTTCCTGCTGACGACCGGCCTGCTGCTGGCGCTTGTCTCCTCGCTGTTGCTGCGCTCCATCTGGACGGACGGGCGACAGGTGGCGGCGGCGGAGCTGGGGCTGGCGGCCATGCAGCGGGCCTACCTGGCCATGAAGGTGGCCGAGAAGGCCTCGGCCGAGCGGGGGCCCACCATCCCGGTGCTGAACGACACCGAGCCCGCCGCCCCCGCCAAGCGCGCGCGGCTGCAGGAGTTCCGCCGCGCCACGGACGCGGCCTTCGACGAGGCGCTGACGGCGCTGGCCGACTCCAGCGATGCCGCCTCGCTGTCCACGCTGGGCCAGCTGCAGAAGGCTCAACGCGAGCTGGCCCGTGCCCGCGTGGAGGTCGACCGCGTCGCCGCCCTGCCCCACGCCCAGCGCAGCGCACCGGGACAGCGGCTGACGCGCGCGCCCATCGACCTGATGTTCGCCGTCATCGACACGGTGCTGGCCGGCGTCACCACGCAATCGGCGGCCGCCGAGACGGTGTACCCCGAGCTGTCCATGCCGCTGGTCGGCGCACGCTATGCGGCCGAGCTGCGCGAGTACGCCGGCCGGCTGGGCTCGCAGTTCACGACGCCGCTGGCCACCGGGCAGCCGCCGGGCCGCGAGGAACAGCGCGAGATCCCGCTGCTGACCGGTCGGATCGAGCAGCTGCGCAAGCTCATCGCGCTGCAGGCACGGGCGGGCCACACCCCCGCGCCGCTGCTGGCGGCCATCGCCGACATGGAGGCGCAGTACTTCGCGGTCAGCCTGCCCTTCATCGAGCAGATCGCCGAACGCGGCATCGCCGGCCGCCCCTACGGCCTGGACTCCGCCGAGTTCGTCGCCCGCTACGTGCCGCCCATGAAGAGCATCGTGGCGCTGCGCGACGCACTGTTCGCTGCCGCGCGTGACAGCGCCACCCAGCGCGTCGCGGAGGCCCGCCAGCGCATGGCCATCAACGCCGCCCTGGGGCTGGCGGTACTGTGCATCGAGCTGACCGTGTTCCTGTTGATCCGCCACCGCGTGCTGCTGCCGCTGCTGCGCAGCACGCAGGCCATGAACGCCGTGATGCGCGGCGAGGTGGTGCAGCCCGCAGCCAACCCCGCCACCCTGCTGCGCACCGACGAGATCGGCGACATGGCCCGGGCGGTCAGCGCGCTGCAGGAGGCCACCCAGCACGGCCGCGCGCTGGAGGCCGAGCGCGAGCAGCTCATCGCCCAGCTGCGCCAGGCCAGCGACACCGACTTCCTGACCGGCCTGCTCAACCGCCGCGCGTTCACCGAACAGGCCGCGCGGTTGATCGCCCAGGCCCGCCGCCATGGCTGGCCGGTGGCCCTGATCGTGTTCGACATGGACCACTTCAAGCGCATCAACGACGAGCACGGCCACCCGGCCGGCGATGCCGTGCTGCTCGCCACCGCGGAGATCGCACGCGGCCAGGTGCGCCAGGGCGAGCTGCTGGCCCGCCACGGCGGTGAGGAGTTCATCCTGCTGGCTGTGGGCTGCCGGCCCGACGAGGCCCGTCAGCTGGCCGAGCGGCTGCGCCAGGCCCTGGCCGCACACCCGGTACCCCTGCCCGACGGCGCACCGCTGCGGGTCACCGCCAGCTTCGGGCTGGCATGGGTGGAGGCACGCCAGCCGGTCGAGCTGGACGAGCTGTACCGCAACGCCGACCGGGCGCTCTACCACGCCAAGTCAACCGGGCGCAACCGCATCTGTAGCCACGACGAGCTGCGATCTCCTACGCCGGATTGAGTACACCGGCACGCGACGGCGAAGCCTGATCGGGGAAAACGACGGCCCGACCGCCCGGACGCTGCACGTAGGCTCGCCGCATGCGTTCACTCCTGCTGTTGTTCGTCACGCTGCTGCTGACCGGCTGCGCCTCCGGCCCCAAGTTCACCGTCGACGACGGCCGCAAGGTCAACGAGGACCTGCTGACCGGCATGCGCGCCTATGGCGCGGGCGAGCGACTGATCCGCCCGGCCATCGCCCGCAGCGCGGCGCTGAAGGACAACGAGTGCGACAAGCAGTGGGAGCTGCCCTTCGCGGTGGCGACCAGCGCCGGCTGGGATGAGAACGACCGCGTCGCCTGGGTGCGCTCGCTGCAGGTGGACGAGCGGCTGACCGTCATCGCCGCAACAGCCGACTCGCCGCTGCCCATGGGCACGCGGATCAACCGCATCGGCGACCGCGCCAGCGACGACGGCGAGAAGCTGCTGGAATGGCTGGCCGAGGTGCGCGACGCCGGCAAGCCGTTCAACGTCGGCACCGCGGCGGGCAAGACGGTGCAGATCCGGCCGTTCGAAGTCTGCCGCGGCTACACGCGCTTCGCGCCGCCCAACACGCCGCAGATGCAGGACTACCACTGGCTGCTCAGCCTGCATCCGCTGGAGGTGACGCGCGCCGAGCCCACGCCCGACGAGGCGTTGTGGATGGTGCTGTGGACGCAGGGCCTGTCGGAAGAAGGCGGCGCGCGCATGAAGACCTACCACTACGCGGTCAAGATCGCCGGCACGCTCTACAACCTGGCCACGCTGGCCTCGGGCGTCAAGGCCGCCGCGCTGGCGGCCGACGCGGCCATCTCGGCCGCCAAGAGCGCCGCCGCCAACGTCGCCAGCGACTTCCTGAAGCAGCAGCTCATTGACCAGGGCCGCGCGCTGGCCGCGCAGAAGATCCGCGAAGGCCTGGTGGACGCCGCCCAGCAGCTGACGCGCCAGCAGGTGCTCAACGTCATGCAGGCCGCCGCCGCCAACCGCGGGTCGCTGGGCGGCATCTCGCGCATCGCGGCCACCGCGTTCGAGAAGGCCGACGCCTGGGCCTTCACGCGCATGGCCGCCCTGGGCGCGCCGCCGCTGGCCGGTTTCACGCTGCACCAGAAGCTCATCGAGCGCAGCCTGGCGCAGAACGCGATGCTGTTCGACGCCGACCGCCTCACCGCGCTGAACAAGGTGGCCGCCGCGCGCGGCTTCGAGCGCGAGGTGACCGCCATCCTGGGCGGCTTCCGCGCCGACGCGCTGGTGGCCGAGATCGGCGCCATGCCGCTGGCCTCCACGCAGGCCAGCTTCTCGTTCGACAGCCCCGACGACCCCGGCGCCGGCCGCTTCTCGCGCGGCCTGGTCGACGCGATGCTGGAGATGCCGGCCGAGTCCGGTGCACGCCGGAAATGATGAAGTTCGCCCTCACCCTCTGCCTGGCGCTGCTCGCCCTCACCCCGGCCCACGCGCAGACCCCGCCCGAGCCGGCGGCTTCGGCAGCCTCCGCGCCCGACGCGGCTGCCTCGGCGCCCGAGCCCGCCGCGTCCATGCCCGAACCCGCGCCGGCACCGCCGCCGCCCAGCTGCGCGCAGCTGACCAGCCGCGCGCTGTCCGCCGACCTGAAGGCCGCGACGGCGCAGTCGCAGAACCAGCCGCTGCAGACCCAGGTCAAGCTCTACGACGAGGCCGTGGCGCAGTGGGGCGCAGCCATCGCCACCTGCGACGGCCGCGCCCGCGAGCGCGCGCAGCGCAACCTGGCCGACAGCCAGAAAGCCCACGACGCGCTGACCGAGAAGCTGCAGGCCGGCAGCCAGTGCGAGAGCGCCCACCGCGACGCCGGCGCGCTGCAGGAACTGGCACGCACCGCGTTCAGCGAACGCCGCTTCGGCGATGCCGCCAGCCTCTACCGCAAGGCCGAGGGCATGTGGGACCTGGCCGTGGAGCAGTGCAAGGGCAGCCAGCAGGACGTCGCCCAGCGCCGCCGCGAGCAGAGCGAGATCGACGGCCACAACGCCGAGTTCTGCGCACCGCCTTTCGAGCGGGCGCGCGAGTTCTCCAGCAAGTTGCGCAACAGCGCCGCCGCGCTGCCGCTGGCCGAGCGCCAGACGCAGAGCCAGATCGGCGAGACGCTGTGGCGCGACACCGCCGCCCAGTGCAAGGGCGGCGCGCAGGAACTGGCCATGAACAACGCGCTGGCGCTGGCCCGCGAACGCGGCACGCCGTGGGTGTCCACGCCGCTGCCCGGCGCGCCGCCGGTGGCCAAGGCCGCTCCCGCACCCGCCACGGCCGCAGCCGCCGCGGCCAAGCCGGCCAGCAACGCGCCGGCCCCCACGGCCAGGCCGGCGGCGGCACCTGCCGCTGCAGCGGCCACCACGGCTGCCGCCGTCGCGACGGCCCCGCTGCGCCAGGCGGCGGCCACGCCCATCGCGCCATTGACAACGCCGCCCACGGCCACCGCCCCGGCGCCAGAACCCAAGCTGTTCGACCGCACGGCCGGCGACACACGCTACGTCGGCCAGTTCGTGCGCAACGACGACGACACCGTCAGCGGCACGGGCCGCGTCGAATGGAAGAACGGTGACGTCTACGAAGGCCCGCTGGTGCGCAGCCAGCGCCACGGCGTCGGCGAGATCCGCTGGGCCAACGGCCAGCGCTACAAGGGCGACTGGGTGACCGACCGCGCCACCGGCCGCGGCCTGATGGCGTTCGCCAACGGCAACCAGTTCGAAGGCACGCTGGTGGACGGCCAGCCCGAGGGCGAGGGCAAGATGACGTACGCGTCCGGCGACGTCTACACCGGCCAGATCAAGCAAGGCCTGCCGCACGGCCGTGGCAGCTACGCCTGGGTCAGCGGCCAGCGCTACGAAGGCGACTGGGTGGACGACAAGCCGCAGGGCATGGGCAAGATGCGCTTTGCCAACGGCAACCAGTACGAGGGCCAGCTCAGCGCCGGCCTGCCGCACGGCAAGGGCCGCATGGTGTTCCCCAGCGGCGACATCTACGAAGGCGAATTCGAGGTCGGCAAGGCGCACGGCCAGGGCAAGTACGCCTGGAAGACCGGGGAGCGCTACGAGGGCGCCTGGTCCCGCGGGCTCAAACATGGTGCCGGCACTTTCCACTGGCCCACCGGCGACCGCTGGGAGGGCGTGTTCAAGGACGACGAGCGCACCGACGACGGTCACATCATCCGCAAGGGCAGCTGAAGTCGGCGACGCAACAACCCGACGACCGCGCGCAAGCTTCAGCCGGGATACTGCTCACATCTGTGAAGGACACCGCCATGAAGACCCTGCTCACCACCGCCGCCCTTGCCCTCGCCTTCCTGGCCGCCCCGGCCGAGGCCCGTGTCGCCAAGCATCAGGACAAGCCCCACGCCAGCGCCACCGTCAAGGCCAAGGCCGCCAAGACGGGCAAGAAGGCCGGCGCCAAGGCCAAGCACAAGAAGTCGGGCAAGAAGGCCCACCGCAAGGGCTGACCCCGCGCCGCCCGCAGCCGCGGGCCGAGCGCCAGGCCGCTCCCAAGCCGGCCCGTCTGGCGATGTGCAAGCGGCTCAATGCCGCTTGCATCGCCGTCCCCTCGGGGGACCGATCAGACTTGCCGGCGTTCAGCCGGAGCAAGGCTGAGCGAGGGGCTCACTACTCCCTTTCGAACTTGAACACCGCCACGCTGGCCATCAGGTTGGGCAGCGTGCGCCGCACCTCGCCGTTCTGCAGGCCGAAGCTGTCGAGGATCTTGAGCCGGTTCTTGCGCGCCAGCACGCCGAAGTCGGCGAACGTGCCGACGCGGATGTTGGGCGTGTCATACCACTCGTAGGGCAGCGCCCGCGTCACCGGCATGCGGCCGAACAGCACCTGCAGCCGGTTGGGCCAGTGGGCGAAGTTCGGGAAGCTGACGATGCCCATCTTGCCGACACGTGCCGTCTCCTTGAGCATGGCCTCGGCATTGCGCAGGTGCTGCAACGTCTCCAGTTGCAGCACCACGTCGAAGCTCTGGTCCTCGAAGATGGACAGGCCCTCCTCCAGGTTGCGCTGGATGACGTTGACGCCGCGCTTCACGCAGGCCAGCAGGTTGGCGTCGTCCAGCTCCACGCCGTAGCCCGTGCAGCCCTTGTGCTTGATGAGGTGCTCCAGCAGCTCGCCCGTGCCGCAGCCCAGGTCCAGCACGCGCGAGCCGGGCGGCACGAGGGCCGCAATCGCCGGATCGAAGCTCATACGGCCACCCCCTGCAGCTGCACCAGCCGCGCCGCCGGGCACAGGTTGCCGGCGACGCGCTCGAAGTAGGCGCGCAGCACGCCGTGGTAGCGCGCGTCGTCCAGCAGGAAGGCGTCGTGGCCGTGCGGCGCATCGATCTCCGCGTAGGACACGTCCAGCCGGTTGTCCAGCAATGCCTTGACGATCTCGCGCGAGCGCTGCGGCGAGAAGCGCCAGTCGGTCGTGAAGCTGGCGACGAGGAACTTGGCCTTGGCCGCGGCGAACGCGCGCGTCAGGTCGCCACCATGCGCGGCGGCCGGGTCGAAGTAGTCCAGCGCGCGGGTGATGAGCAGATAGGTGTTGGCGTCGAAGTAGTCGCTGAACTTGTCGCCCTGGTAGCGCAGGTAGCTCTCGATCTGGAACTCGATGTCCTGCGTCGTGTAGCCCAGCTCGCCGGTCTTGAGCTCGCGGCCGAACTTCTCGGCCATGACGTCGTCGCTGAGGTAGGTGATGTGGCCGATCATGCGCGCCACGCGCAGGCCACGCTTGGGCACCACGCCGTGCTCGTAGAAGTGACCGCCGTGGAAATCGGGGTCCGTCACGATGGCGCGGCGCGCCACCTCGTTGAAGGCGATGTTCTGCGCCGACAGGTTGGGCGCCGTCGCAATGGCGATGCAGTGCGCCAACCGGTCGGGGTAGCGCAACGCCCAGTCCAGCGCCTGCATGCCGCCCAAGCTGCCGCCCAGCACCGCCGCCAGCTTCAGGATGCCGAAGCGCTCGACGACGCGGGCTTGCGCGTCCACCCAGTCGTGCACGGTGACGACGGGGAAGTCCGCGCCCCAGGCTTTGCCGGTCGCCGGGTTGATGTGCATGGGCCCCGTGGAGCCGAAGCAGGAGCCCAGGTTGTTGACGCCGATGACGAAGAACTTGTCGGTGTCCAGCGGCTTGCCCGGGCCGATGAGGTTGTCCCACCAGCCCTCGCTCTTGGCCTGGCCGGCGTAGGTGCCGGCGACGTGGTGGCTGGCGTTCAGCGCATGGCACACCAGCACCGCGTTGCTGCGCTCGGCGTTGAGCTGGCCATAGGTCTCGACCATGAGGTCGTAGGGCCCGAAGCTGGCGCCGCTGCGCAGCTTGAGCGGCTCGTCGAAATGGAAAGTCTGCGGCGACACGTCGCCGACGCTACGGCCCGTCATGGCCCACTCCAGAAAAGAAAAAACCGGCGCCACTTTTGCGGGACGCCGGTTGATTCTTGAGCGCCCTGTTTAGCGGCATTTGTAGAGCGCCCGCAATCCGGAACAAATCGGCGCTGATGAATTGTATGCCCCTCGCCTGGTCATGCCGCGCTGAACGCGCGCATGACCAGTCGGGACCGCTCTGCGACCAGTGGCCGCAGAGCTTCGGCAGGCACAGGCCGTCCACTGGACGCCCTGTGTCCGGCCTCAGCCCCCGAGGGGACGGCGATGCACGCGGCATTGAGCCGCATGCACATCGCCTGAGGGCCGGCTTGGGGCGGCCCGGCGCTCGGCCCGCGAACGCACGACGCCAGCCGAGTTCAGAACCTGAACTGCGCCACCGCCCCCGTCAGCAGCTGCAGCTGCTGGCGCAGGCTGTCGGCCGCCGCGGCAGACTCTTCCACGAGCGCGGCGTTCTGCTGCGTCATGTGATCCAGCTGCGTGATGGCGCCGTTGACCTGGCCGATGCGTGCGCTCTGGTCGGCCGCGCCCTCGGCCACCTCGCCGATCATGTCGCTCACCTTCTGCACGTTCTGCACGATCTCCTGCATCGTCATGCCCGCGTGCTCCACCAGCCGCGAACCCGCCTCGGCGCGCTCCACGCTGGTCGAGATCAGCGTCTTGATCTCGCGCGCGGCACCCGCCGAGCGCTGGGCCAGCGCCCGCACCTCGCTGGCGACGACGGCGAAGCCGCGCCCCTGCTCGCCCGCGCGCGCCGCCTCGACGGCCGCGTTCAGCGCCAGGATGTTGGTCTGGAACGCGATGCTGTCGATGAGGCCCACGATGTCGCCGATGCGGCGCGAGCTGTCGTTGATCTGGTCCATCGTGGTGACGACCTCGGCCACCTCCTGGCCGCCGCGGCGCGCCACCTCGGCGGCACCTTCGGCCAGCTGGCGCGCCTTGCCGGCCGCATCGGCGCCGTGGCGCACGCCGCTGGTCAGGTCTTCCATGGAGCTGGTGGTCTGCTGCAGGCTGGACGCGGCCTGCTCGGTGCGCTGGCTCAGGTCCTGATTGCCCGACGCCACCTCGCTGCTGGCCGTCTCGATGCTCTGCGCCGACTCCTTCACCTGGCGCACCAGATCGCGCAGGCTGGCCTGCATCGCGTCCAGCGCACGCAGCAGGTCCGACGCCTCGTCGCGCCCGACGATGCGGATGCTGTTGTTCAGGTCACCGCTGGCGATGGACTGGGCCACCGTACCCGCGTAGCGCATGGGGCTGGTGATGGTGGCTGAGTTGATCAGCGTCAGCGGCACCACCAGCACCATCACAACGGCCAGCACTGCCGCCGAGCGCCAGCCGATGCGCGCCATCTCGGCACTGAACGCTTCCTCCACGGCCTTGGCCTGCTGGTCCACCAGGACCGCCAGCCGCTCCACGCGCTTCTCGATCTCGCCCATCGCTGCCTTGGGCCGGTTCAGCATGCGGTCGGCCACCTTGGCCGTGTCGAAGCCACCGGACTCGATCTGGCTGAGCACCGGCAGCGCGCCGGCCCGGTAGTCCTGCAGAAACTTCAGCGCCTCGGTGGCCAGCGCCTTGTTGTCGTCCTGCTTGCCCCCCTGCAGCCCCTCCAGGCCCTTGGCCAGCCGCTCGGCCGCCGCGTTCCAGCGCTGGCGGTACTGCTTGACCTGGTCGGGGTCTTCGTAGGCGATGACCATCTGCTTCTCCTCCAGCCGCACCTCCGCCAGCGCCTGACGGATGCCGCTGAGCTGCTGCAGGTCGCGCATGCCGTGCGTCGTCACGTCGACGTTCAGCGCCGCCAGCGCCCGCCCGCCCAGCAGGCCCGTCAGGCCCAACGCCGCAAACATCACCAGCACCATCGCGATGGCGCCGTGCATGCGGGTTCGGATGGTGAAGCTGCGCATCCAGGTGGCCAGGTCCATCGCTTTTCTCCTCATTGGTGTGGCAGCCATGCTAGTGAAGCGCCCGGTGATGGCAAGCGGCTTTTGCCACGGCTTGCGGTTACTGAACGACTGACCAATAATTCAACCCATGCCACGTCCCAGCCAGGATCAAGACCAGGCACTGCTCGCCGCCGGTGCCGTGCTGTACCCGCAGCTGGGCTGCGCCGGGCTGTCGGTGCGTCGCGTCGCCGAAGCGGCGGGCGTGAACCCGGCCATGGTTCACTACCACTTCGGCAGCAAGGACGCCTTCCTGCGCGCGCTGCTGCAGCAGCACTACGAAGCCATGTTCGGCACCCTGCAACTGCACAGCCAGGGCGAGGCCGACGTGATGGCGCGCCTGGCGGCGGCGCTGCTGGGCGTGGCGCGCTTCGTGCGCACGCACCGGCCGCTGGTGGCCCGCGTGTGGGCCGACGCCCAGGCGGGCGAGGCCGTGGCGCAGGACTTCCTGCGCGCCAACACGCCGCGCCACCTCGGCGTGCTGATGGCTCTGCTGCAGGAGGCCGAAGCCCGGGGCCGGCTGCCGCCGCAGCCGCTGATGACGCGCTTCACCTTCCTCGTCGGCGCCGTCGTTGCGCCGCTGATCCTGGCCGGCGGCATGCAGGCCATCGGCGCCGTGCCACCGCCCATGCAGGCGCTGGTGGACGGCGATGTGCTGTCCGACGCCGCGGTGCAGCGGCGTATCGACTGGGCCCTGCTGGGGCTGGCCAGCGGGGTATGAAGGAGACGCCCATGAGACTCGCCCTCGCAGTGGCTGCGGCCGCGCTCCTGGCCGCCTGCAGCCCGCCGAATCCCACGGCATGGACGGGTTATGCCGAAGCCGAGCCGGTCTACATCGCGCCGCCCGTGTCCGGGCGCTTGGCCACGCTGCCGGTCCGGGCCGGCGAGGCGGTCGCGGCCGGCCAGCCGCTGTTCGAGCTGGACGCCACGCCCGAGCTGGCCGCCGATGCCGAGGCCGCCGCCCGCGCCCTCGGTGCGCAGGCCCAGGCACGGGATGCCGACAAGGGCCGCCGCGCGCCCGAGCTGGCGGTCACCCGTGCGCAGCTGGAGCAGGCCCGCGCCGCCGAGCGCCTGGCCGGGCTGGACCTGGCCCGCCAGCAGCAGCTGATGGCGCAGGGCTTCGTGGCCCAGGCCCGCGTGGACGACGCCGCCGCGGCGCGCGCCCAGGCACAGGCCCGCGTGGCCGAGCTGGAGGCCGCGCTGCAGGTGGGCCGGCTGCCGGCCCGCGACGACGCCCGCAGCGCCGCGCGCGCGCTGGCCGAAGCGGCCGAGAGCAGCCGCGTGCAAACGGCCTGGCGCGTGGAGCAGAAGCGCCAGACGGCACCCATGCCGGCCCGCGTGCAGGACGTCTTCCTGCGGCCGGGCGAATGGGTGGCCGCCGGCCAGCCGGTGCTGGCGCTGCTGCCGCCGGCCCACCGCAAGGCGCGCTTCTACGTGCCGCAGTCGGCCGTCGGCGGCCTGAAGCTGGACGCGCCCGTGCAGCTGCGCTGCGACGGCTGCGGCGCCGCCATTCCCGCGCGCATCAGCTTCATCGCGGCGGGGCCGGAGTACACGCCACCCGTCATCTACTCCAACCAGCAGCGCGACAAGCTGGTGTTCCTCGTCGAGGCGCGGCCGGTGAAGGCCGAGGACGCGGAGCGGCTGCATCCCGGGCAGCCGCTGGACGTGTCCAAATGACAAGCCCCCCGCCCAGCCCCGCCCCGCTGGACGCGGGCGCGCCTGGTCGGTCCCCCGAGGGGGCGGCGATGCTTGCCGGATCAACCGGCAAGCACATCGCCCCGCGGGCCGGCTTGGGACGGCCCGGCGCTCGGCCCGACGATGAACCCGCGACGCCGCCCGCCATCGACGTGAAGGGGCTGAGCAAGTCCTACGCCGGCCGCACGGTCGTCGACAACGTCGACCTGCAGGTCGCCACCGGCCGCATCGTCGGCTTCCTGGGCCCCAACGGCAGCGGCAAGACCACGTCGCTGCGCATGCTGTGCGGGCTGCTGACGCCGGACGCCGGCGCGGGCCGCGTGCTGGGGCTGGACTTCCGCCGCCAGGCCGCCGACGTGAAGCGCCAGGTGGGCTACATGACGCAGAAGTTCGGCCTCTACGAAGACCTGTCGATCCGCGAGAACATGGACTTCATCGCGCGGCTGTTCTCCATGCCGGAGCGCCGCCAGGCCGTGGACGGCGCGCTGGCGCGCCTGGGCCTGACGACGCGCGAGCGGCAGCTGGCCGGCTCGCTGTCCGGCGGCTGGAAGCAGCGGCTGGCGCTGGCGGCCTGCCTGCTGCACCGGCCCAGGCTGCTGCTGCTGGACGAGCCCACCGCCGGCGTGGACCCCAAGGCGCGGCGCGAGTTCTGGGACCAGCTGCACGAGCTGGCACAGGAGGGCATCACGGTGCTCGTCTCCACGCACTACATGGACGAGGCGCAGCGCTGCGACGAGCTGGTCTACATCGCCTACGGCCGCGTGCTGGCGCGCGGCACGGCGGCGTCCGTCATCGCCGGCGCCGGCGCGCACGACCTGGAGGACGCGTTCGTGCGGCTCGTCGCCCAGGCCACCGACAACTTCGGGGCTCACGCGTGATGCAGGCGCTGGCGCGAACTTTCGCCATCGCACTGAAGGAAGTGCAGCAGATGCTGCGCGACCGGCTCACGTTCGCGATGGCGGCGGGCGTGCCCATCCTGCAGCTCATCCTGTTCGGCTACGCGATCAACACCGACCCCAGGGGCCTGCCCACCGCCATCGTCAGCCAGGACACCAGCCCGATGGCGCGCAGCCTCGTCGCGGCGCTGCAGACCAGCGGCTACTTCCGCGTCGTCGAGACGGGCCTGTCCGAAGCGCGCGGCGACGAGCTGCTGCAGCGCGGCGACATCCAGTTCCTCGTCGTCGTGCCGGACCGCTTCGGCGCCCGCGTCGTGCGCGGCGAGCGGCCCGCCGTACTGATCGCCGCCGACGCCACCGACCCCTCCGCCGGCAGCAACGCGATGGCCGCGCTCAGCCAGCTGGGCCAGACGGCGCTGAACCGCGACCTGCGCGGCGTGCTGGCCGCACACGCGCCGGCGCCGCCGCCGTTCGAGGTGCGCGTACAGCGCCGCTACAACCCCGAGGGCCTGAGCCGCTACAACATCGTGCCGGGGCTGGTGGGCACCATCCTGACGATGACCATGGTGATGCTGACCGCGCTGGCCATGACGCGCGAGCGCGAGCGCGGCACGATGGAGAACCTGCTGGCCACGCCGGTGCGGCCCATCGAGGTCATGGTTGGCAAGATCCTGCCCTACGTCGTGCTGGGCTATGTGCAGCTGGGCGTCATCCTAGGCGCGGCCTTCCTGCTGTTCGACGTGCCCATGGTGGGCAGCGCCCCGCTGCTGCTGGCGATGATCGGCGTCTTCATGCTGGCCAACCTGGGCGTGGGCTTCACGTTCTCCACGCTGGCGCGCAACCAGCTGCAGGCGCTGCAGCTGACGTTCTTCTTCTTCCTGCCCAGCATGCTGCTGTCGGGCTTCATGTTCCCGTTCCGCGGCATGCCCGCATGGGCGCAGTGGCTGGGCGAGGCACTGCCGCTGACGCATTTCCTGCGCATCGTGCGCGGCGTCATGCTGAAGGGCTCGGGCGCCGCCGAGCTGCTGCCGGAGCTGTGGCCCATGCTGGCCTTCCTGGCCGTGGCCGGCGGCGTGGCGCTGGCGCGCTATCGGCAGACGCTGGACTGACAGTGTGAGAACGCCGCTCAAGGCCAGTGGCGCTGGAACACCGCGGCGACGTCCGGGTGCTGCTCCACGCGCAGCAGCTGCGCATGGAACGCCGGCCGCTGCGCCTGCAGGTGCGCCCGCGCGCCGGACCACTTGGACACCACCGTCGCCAGCAGCTCCAGCGCACCCGGCGAGCCCGCGTCGAAGCCGATGCCGAACTCGTCGGCGAAGGTCTGCCAGTGCAGGTGCAGCCGCGCCCGCGTGCCGGCGCGGATGCACTCCTTCATCGCGTCGTCGCAGGGCTCGCACCAGCGCTCCGGATAGTCGATGACGCTGATGGCCGCGTAGCAGTTGGCGGCGATGTAGACCAGCCCGCGCACGGCCCGCGCGCGTGCGCTCGCGTCCGCCGGCAGCAGCAAGCCCGGCGGCACCGTCAGGCCCAGGTGGATGAGGATGGCGGCGCTTTCCGTCAGCACGGTGCCATCGGCCAGCACCAGCGTCGGGATCTGCCCCAGCGGGTTCACGCGCAGCAGCTCATCCAGGCCGGGGCCGGGCGTCCAGGAGGCGGCGTCCACCGCCGTGAAGGCCAGGCCCGCGCGGGCCAGCGCGGCCTCGATGGCGGCGGCGCCGGAACCCTTGCAGCCGAACAAGGTCAACATGATCCTGACTCCTTCGTCGAGCGTGCAAAATCGTCGCACATCATGAGCCCCGCCCCCTCGCTGCCACCCCTGCGCCGCCCGCCGCCCCGACCCAGCTTCGGCCGCGTCATCGTCGGCGTGCAGGGCCGCGTGATGATGTCCATCGCCGAAGGCCCGTTCGACGCCGAGTTGATGGCAGCCACCAAACGCGCCATCGCGCTGGCCGGCAAGCGGCTGCCGGCGGACCGGCGCTTCGGCGACCTGCTGGAGATCCGCGGCAGCCTGCGCATGGACGCCGACGCGCTGGCCCAGCTGCGCGCCAGCATCGAGAGCTTCTCCAAGCGCGGCATCGTCGCCATCTCCACGGTCTTCCTCGTGCCGCCGGGCCTGCCGGGCATCGAGCGCCTCCCGGCGCTGATGGACATCTGGCGCGCCAGCCGACCGGTGCGCCGCGCCGACAACTTCGATGCGGCCTGGGCGCTGGTCAACGCCGATCTGAAGGCCGCCGGCCTGCCACCACAGGCACCGCCCCCGCGGCCTTGAGCGGCTCCCGGCCGCGCCCGGCCTCTTCAGGCGCCGTCGAGGGGCCAGGGCCGCTGCGCGGGCCGCAGCTGCTCCCACAGCGCGCCCAGCGCCAGCACGCCGGCGTCGTCGAAGCGGCGACCGATGATCTGCAGGCCGATGGGCAGGGGTTGAGGGCCCGCCGACGTGTAGCCGGCGTTGATGGCCAGCGCCGGTTGTTCGCTCATGTTGAACGGCAGCGTGAACGCGATGTGCTCGAACGGCCGGGCCGGGTCGTGCAGCGGGCTGGCCTGATGAGCCGGGTAGGCCGCCATGGGCGACACCGGCGACAGCACGAAATTGAACGGTTCGCAGGCCGCGTTGGCGGCCTCGCGCAGCGCCTGCATCTGGCTGTAGCCGTGGAAGACCGTCGCGCCGTCGTAGCCAGCGGCGGGCGCCACCCAGTCGAGGATGTAGGGCAGCACGCGCCCGCGCTGCGCGGCCGGCAGCGCCGAGATGTCCAGCCACGAGCGCATGCGCCAGAAGCGGTCGATGCCGTCGGCCATGTCGCGCGTCGTGAAGCCGGCCAGCGGTTCGACGACGGCGCCGGCCTGCTCGAAGGCGCGCGCAGCGGCCGTGATGGCGGCGGCCACCTCGGGCTGCACGGCGTCGCCCCAGCCGGCGTCCAGCATCAGGCCGATGCGCAGGCCGCGCACGTTCAGCGGCCGCGGGGCCACGTCGCCGGGCGGCAGCTGCGTCGGGTCGCGTGCGTCCGGCTGCGCGAGCACGGCCAGCATCGCGGCGGCATCGGCCACGCTGCGCGTCAGCGGGCCGGCCACTCGGCCGGCATAGCCCGGCTTGATGGGCACGCGGCCGTGGCTGGGCTTCAGGCCGACCAGGCCGCACCAGCCCGCCGGCAGCCGGATGGAGCCGCCGATGTCGGTGCCCAGGTGCAGCGGACCGTAGCCGGCGGCAGCCGCGGCGGCCGCGCCGGCGCTGGAGCCGCCGGGCGTCAGCGTGGTGTCCCACGGGTTGCGCGCCGGCTCGGCGTAGAGGCTGCTCAGCCCCGAGCTCAGCATGCCGTAGTCGGGCATGGTGGTGCGCGCCCACGCGATGGCGCCGGCCTCGCGCAGCCGCGCGGCGGGCGGGGCCTCGAAGCCGGCCACCGCGTCCTCGGGCGTGGCGGCCGTGCCCAGCCGGTAGGCGGCGCCGGGCACGGCGATGTTTTCCTTCAGCGTGACGGGCGCGCCGTCCAGCGCCCGCGGCGTGCCGGCCCGCCAGCGGGCCTCGCTGGCGCGGGCGGCGGCCAGCGCCCCGTCGGCGTCCACCGCGCTCAGCGCATGCAGTTGGCCTTCGCGCGCATCGGCGTGCGCGAGCACCGCCCGCACCACGTCCACCGGCGACAGCGAGCCGCGGCGGTACGCCGCCAGCAGCTCGGCAACCGACAGCGCGGCGATCACTTCTTCAGCTTCTCGGCGGCCTTCAGCATCGCGTCGATGTGGCCGTCGGGGCTCATGCTGGCGTGCACGGCGGCGACCTTGCCGTCGGGCGAGATCAGGTAGGACACGCGGTCGGCCATGGTGCCGGGCACCATCTTGAGCTCGACGTCATAGGCCTTGATGACCTTGCCCGCAGCATCGGCGCCGACGGCGAACTTGCTGCGGCAGGCCTCGACGCTGAACTTCTTCAGCGTGTCGATGTTGTCGTTGGACAGGCCGATGACGGTGGTGTTGAGCGCCTTGAACTTGTCGGTCGCCTCGGCGAACTGGTGGGCCTCGACCGTGCAGCCGCTGGTGAAGGCCTTGGGGTAGAAGTACACGACGACCGGGCCCTGCTTCAGCGCCTCAGCGAGCTTGAACTTGAAGGGCTGGCCGCCGACGGCGGCGTCGGTGCTGAAGTCGGGCGCGGGGGCGCCGACGGTCAGCGCGGCGTGGGCGGGCAGCGCCAGGCCCAGCAGCAGCGGCAGGGCAAGGAGCAGGCGGGCGGGGGACGTCAACATAACGACTCCAAAAGGTGAACAGTCACATCGGGCTGCCACAAGGCAGCCACCGGCGGGCGCCTAGTATCCGCGGCGGTGAATTCCGAGGTGCCCGACATGACTTCTCCCCGCCACGGCCTGCCGCCGTTGCTGGCCCTGCTCACCCTCGCCGGCTGCGGCGGCAGCAGCCCGACGCCAGACATTGGCGGCGCCATCGGGGACGCGCTGATCTGCGGCCTGCGCAACTGCACCGAATCCGCGACGCTGAATGTCGACGAGATCAGCCCGCGCTTCACGGCGATGCAGGCGGCCGGCGATGGCCACATCGTCGTGGAGGGCGACCTGGGCAAGTCCGCCAACGTGCTGACCACGGTGCTGATCGCGCCCGACGAGCGGCTGAGCGCGTCCGTCGATGGCGGCACCGAGGTCACGCTCGCGAGCCCGGACGGCAAGCGCCTCAACTACGCGGCCCGCATCGCCGCCGCCGGCGAGCAGCCGGTGGTGCGCGTGGTGTTCACGCGCGGCGGCACGCGGCATGTCAGCCAGGTCACGCTGCCGGCCGGCTTCACGGTGCTGCAGCCCACCGGCAGCCCGCTGCTGACGCGCTCCGGTGCCGCGCTGCCGGTGCGGCTGAGCCAGGCCACGGTGGGCGCCGCCAGTGCCTCGGCCAGCGGCAACTGCAGCCGCAGCGACGGCAGTAGCTTCGAGCTCAAAGGCACGTCGCTGGGCGCCCGCACCGAAACCAGCGTGGCCGGCGGCTACCGGCTGGAGCCGGCGGCGGTGGACGACAGCCTGAACGCGGCGAGCCGCAACGCGAACAACAACGACGCGCGCACGCCGGCCGTCACGCGCTGCGACCTGGTCGTCACGTGGACCGCGAAGGCCACGGGCAGCGTCGCGCCGACGATGAACGGCCACGGCAGCCTCACGGGGCTGCGCACCGCCTCGCACCCGCTGAGCTACGACGCGCGGCTCTGAAGCAGGCCGTCGGCCAGCCAGCGCTGCAGCAGGCCGATGACCGCTGGCGCCGCGGCGTCGGCGTCGCCCAGCTGAGCGGCGGCGGCCTCGCACAGCGCGGCGAACGGCTCGCCCCGCGCCACCGCGTCCAGCAACGCGGCCTCCAGCGGCTCCAGCGAGCGCCAGCGCGTTTCGCCGGCCTGGCGCCAGGCCAGCAGCACGTGGTCGTGCGGCAGGGGCTCGGGCAGATCAGGTTGATCATCGCCGGACTCGGGGGCCCACTCGCGCAGCACGCGCCAGGCGGGCTCGACGGCATGCGCCAGCGCCACGCGCCGCGCGCTGGGCTGCAGCTGCAGCACGAGGCCAGCCCAGTCGTCGGGTGTCAGCGCGGCGAGGGCCGCGCTGTCCAGCAGCGGCGCGTCGGCCGCATCGAAGGCGCCGCGCAGCGCCCAGTCCATGCGGGCGATGTCGACGAGGCTGGCATGCGGCACGAGGTCGTCGCCGGCCCGGGCCATGAAGTCGGCCAGTGCGTCGCCGAACCAGCGGATGGACGGATGCCGGCTGGGGTGGGCGGCGAGGTAGGCCCGGCCCAGCGCGTCGAAGGCGTCGTCGCCCAGCGCGCGGGCCAGCACGGTGAAGTTGTCGGCCAGCGCCGCGACGAGGCGGGCGCGGTAGGCATGGCGGTAGACCTCCAGGCCCAGCGCGAAATCGCCGGCCAGCAGGCCCGTGGCGTCGCCGTCGTCGCGGATGGCGGCGGCCAGCTGGCGCTGTTGCTGCGAGACGCTCATGCCGACGCCAGCCGCCGCGCGACGGCGAGTTCATCCAGCAGCTCGGGCAGCGGCGGGATGTGGTCGTCGCGCTCGATCATCGTGGGCACGGCGCCGAAGCGCTGCAGCGCGTGGCCGTACAGCGCCCAGACCTCGGGCCGCACGGGGTGGTCATGCGTGTCGATGACGATGTCGCCGCGGTCCTCGTGGCCGGCGAGGTGGATCTGCGCGACGCACCCGACGGGGAGGGCGTTCAGGTAGTCCAGCGGGTCGAAGCCGTGGTTGCGGCCGGACACGTAGACGTTGTTGACGTCCAGCAGCAGCCGCGCGCCGGTGGCGGCCAGCAGCTGCGCGATGAAGTCCCACTCGGTCATCTCGTCGGCCGCGAATCGCACGTAGCTGGACACGTTCTCGATGACCAGCGGCCGGCCCAGCAGGTCTTGCACCTGCGCGATGCGGCCGCCGACGTGGTCCAGCGCCGCGCGCGTCAGCGGCACGGGCAGCAGGTCGTGCAGCTGGCTGTGCGCGTCGGCGCTCCAGCACAGGTGGTCGGACACCCAGCCCGGTTGCAGCCGGTCGGCCAGCGCCTTGATGTCGCGCAGATAGGCCAGGTCCAGCGGCTCGGGCCCGGCGACGGACAGCGACACGCCGTGCATGACCAGCGGGTAGTCGGCGCGGATGCACTCCAGATGCGCCAGCGGCGGGCCGCCGGGCACGAGGTAGTTCTCGGAAATGATCTCCAGCCAGTCGGGCCGCACGGCGGCATCGATGCCGGCCTCGAAGGCGGCGTAATGCTCGGTGCGCAGGCCGAGGCCGAAGCCTTGAATCTTGGTCATCGTCAGAAGGGAAAACGGTGCGGCGCCGCAGGCGCCCGCACCTCATCCAGCATCAGCCGTGGAACTGGCTTTGCCAGGCCACTCAGTGCTGCCAAGGCCAGCGGCCTTGTCCTTCGCCAGGCACAAACAGTCCTCAGGACTGTTTGTGTCCGGGCTCAGCCCCCTTGAGGGGGAGGCGCGTCAAGCGCCTCGGGGGTGGGTCACTTTTCCACCTTGCCGCCGGCCTTGGTGCACTCGTCGGCCGACTTCTTGCTGACCCAGCCCTGGCCCTTGCAGCCGTTGTGGCCCTTGCACTCGCTCTTGGCGGTCTTGCACTCGGAGGTGCCCTTGCAGCTGTTCACACCGGAACACTTGACCATGCCGTCGGCGGCCAGCGCCGTGGTGGGCACGGCGGTGGCGAACAGGGCGGCAGCGGCGGCGGCAATGCCCAGGCCGGTCTTCAGGGATGCGTTCATGGGGAGTCTCCAAAAAGGAAAGAGTGGTTGAGATCGGGTTCACCACAGGTCGGCGCCGGAAGGCCCGGCATCAACTTGCCAGCGTCCGTCGGGGGCCCTGCCCTACTCCTTACAGCCGACGCGCAGATTCTGATTACCCGGCGTTATGGCTGCAATGGCGCGTGGCATTCGTCATGGTCGGAGGTGAGCCGCTAGAGTCCCGAGGCTTAGCGCCCCCATTCCCCATGCTGAACACCGAAACCCCGAGCACCCGGCATCCCGACCTGGACACCTACGCCACACCGGCGCTGCTGGATGCCTTCATCGACGACCAGACCGCCGCCGTCGCCGCCGTCAAGGCCGCCGCGCCGCAGCTCGCCGCGGCCGTGGACGCCGCGCTGCCGCGCATCCGCGCCGGCGGCCGGCTGCTGTACGCGGGGGCCGGCACCTCGGGCCGCCTGGGCGTGCTGGACAGCGTGGAGCTGTACCCCACCTTCTCGTGGCCGCGCGAACGGGCGGTGGCCGTCATCGCCGGCGGCCAGGGCGCGATGTTCGTCGCCGTCGAAGGCGCCGAGGACGACCGCCTGCAGGGCGCCGCCGACCTCGCCGCGCTGAAGCCCGGCCCCAATGACGTGGCGCTGCTGCTGGCCGCATCGGGCGGCACGCCCTACGTGCTGGGCGCCATCCAGGCCGCGCGGGACGCCGGCGCGCTGACCATCGGCATCGCCAACAACCCCGGCGCGCCGGTCGCGCAGCAGGCCGAGATCGGCGTCATCCTGGACACCGGCGCCGAGGTCATCTCCGGCAGCACGCGGCTGAAGGCCGGCACTGCGCAGAAGATCGCGCTCAACACGTTCTCGTCGGCGCTGATGGTCAAGCTGAACAAGGTGTACGGCAACCTGATGGTGGACCTGAAGGCCACCAACGCCAAGCTCGTGAAGCGGGCGCTGGCGCTGACGGTGCGCGCGTCGGGCGCGACCGAGGCAGACGCCGAGGCCGCGCTGGCGCAGTGCGACCACCATGTGAAGACGGCGCTGGTGATGTTGAAGCGCGGTGTGGGCGCTGACGAGGCACGGGCGCTGCTGGACGCGGCGGACGGCAGCGTGAGCCGGGCACTGGCCGTATGACCGAAGGGGCCGCAGCGCCGGGCCGTCCCAAGCAAGGCCCTATCCCCTCGGGGGATCGACCGCCGTACCCGGCGGGCGAGGGGCAGACATCCCCGTGGGCGTGGATACCCACGCTGTACTTCGGGCAAGGCATCCCCTACGTCGTCGTGATGACCTTGTCGGTCGTCATGTACAAGAACCTCGGCATCTCCAACACCGACATCGCGCTCTACACCAGCTGGCTGTACCTGCCCTGGGTCATCAAGCCGCTGTGGTCGCCGCTGGCCGAGCTGTTCGGCACCAAGCGCGCGTGGGTCACGGTGCTGCAGTTCTTCATCGGCGCGGCGCTGGCCGGCGTGGCGCTGACGCTGCCCGGCGAGCGTGCGTTCCAGATGACGCTGGCGGTGTTCTGGCTGATGGCGTTCGCGTCGGCGTCGCACGACATCGCGGCCGACGGCTTCTACATGCTGGCGCTGCCGCAGCACAGCCAGGCCGCCTTCGTCGGCGTGCGCTCCACGTTCTACCGCCTCGCCAACATCGGCGGCCAGGGTGGGCTGGTGTACCTGGCCGGTGAGCTGACCGAGCGCACCGGCAGCGTCGTGCAGGCCTGGGCCTGGGTGTTCTGGCTGCTGGGCGGGCTGTTCGTCGCGCTGGCGCTGTGGCATGCGTTCGCGCTGCCCCGGCCCGCGGCGGACGTGCGCGGCGTGGGCAGCTCCGCGGCGCGCGGGCTGGTGGCGGAGTTCTTCGCCGTGTTCGCGAGCTACTTCAGCAAGCCCGGCATCCTCGTCACGCTGGGCTTTCTGCTGCTGTACCGCTTCCCCGAGGCGCAGCTGCTGAAGCTGGCCACGCCCTTCCTGCTGGACCCCGTCAGCGACGGCGGCCTGGGCCTGTCGACCAAGGCCGTCGGCATTGCCTACGGCACCGTGGGCCTGACGGCACTGACGCTGGGCGGGCTGTGTGGCGGCTGGGTCATCTCCAAGGTGGGCCTGAAGAAGGCGCTGTGGCCGCTGGTGGCCGCCATGCATGTGCCCAACGTCGCCTTCCTCGTGCTGGCGCTGACGCACCCGACCAGCCTGGCCGTCATAAGCGCGGCGCTGGCCGTCGAGCAGTTCGGCTATGGCCTGGGGTTCACGGCCTATCTGATGTACATGATCCACGTGGCCGATGGCCCGCAGAAGACAGCTCATTACGCGATCTGCACCGGCTTCATGGCGCTGGGCATGATGATCCCCGGCATGTGGAGCGGCTGGCTGCAGGACCACCTCGGCTACGTGCCGTTCTTCGCGTGGGTGCTGGTGGCCACGGTGCCCAGCGTCGTGATGGCGGCGCTCATCAAGATCCCCGACGGCTTCGGGAAGAAGGTCGAGTGAACGGCCGCGTCCTCAGCCTGGATGCGTTCCGCGGCTTCGCCATGGGGGCGATGCTGCTCGTCAACAACCCGGGCGACTGGGGCCATGTCTACGCGCCGCTGCTGCACGCCCCATGGCACGGCTGGACGTTCACGGACTGGGTGTTCCCGTTCTTCGTCTTCATCAGCGGCATGGCGATGACGATCAGCCTCGCCCGCCGCGCGCAGGCCGGCGCCGACAAGACCGCGCTGCTGCTCGCCACATCGCGCCGCGCCGCGCTCATCATCGGCATCGGCCTGCTGCTGAACTTCATCCCCAGCTTCGACCTCGCCACGCTGCGCCTCCCCGGCGTGCTGCAGCGCCTGGGCCTGTGCACGCTGCTGGCCGCACCCATCGTGCTGTGGTGCGGCGCGCGCGGCGTGGCGCTGTGGGCGCTGGGGCTGATGGCCGTCTACTCGGTCATCCAGCTGGGCCTGCCGGTGCCGGATGCCGACGGCGTCGTCCACGTGGGCCTGCTGGAACCCGGCAAGGATGCCGGCGCGTGGCTGGACCGGCTGCTGATGGACGGCCACCTGTGGAAGCAGGCGAAGACCTGGGACCCCGAGGGCCTGCTCTCCACGCTGCCGGCCGTCGCGTCGCAGCTGCTGGGTGTGCTGGCGGGCTATGTGCTCGCGTCTCGCCGGCAACCCGCCGAGAAGGCCATGACCTGGGTCATCGCCGGCCTGGCCTCGCTGTGGCTGGGCCAGGTGCTGCACGCGTGGCTGATGCCCATCAACAAGTCGCTGTGGACGCCGTCGTTCGTGTTCACGATGGCCGGCTGGGCCTGCCTGGTGTTCGCCGTCTTCTACTGGCTGCTGGACGCGATGCCCCAGCCGCTGGCCCGCGCGCGCTGGGCACGCTGGCTGCACCCGCTGGTGGTGTTCGGCATGAACGCGCTGTTCCTGTTCGTGCTGTCGGGGCTCGTCGCCAAGCTGCTCCACACGGTCACGCTGGCCGACGGCCGCAGCCTGGGCCGGCACCTGTACCAACCCCTGCTCGACACGGGCCTCGCGCCCGTCAACGCGTCGCTGCTGCATGCGATCGCCTTCGTGCTCGTCATGTATGCCGTGGCGTGGTTCATGCACCGCCAACACTGGTTCATCAAGCTATGAAGCGCCGCGACCTCCTCAGCCTCGCCAGCCTGCCGCTGCTGGGCGCCTGCGCCACGCCGCCCGCGCCGCCGCCCGCCCCGCCGGGCGACACACCGGCAGATCCCTTACCCGCGGCCAGCGCCGTGGCTGCCCCACCCGCCGTGCCGCCGCGCGAGTGGCGCGCCGCCTGGGTGGCCACCGTCGCCAACATCGACTGGCCCAGCAAAAAGGGCCTCAGCGCCGAGGCCCAGCAGGCCGAGATCCGCGCGCTGTGCGACACGGCGCAGCGCATCGGCCTGAACGCGCTGATCCTGCAGGTGCGCCCCGGTGCCGATGCGATCTACGAATCGAACCTGGAGCCGTGGAGCGAGTACCTCACCGGCACGCAGGGCCGGCACCCGGGCTATGACCCGCTGGCCGTCTGGCTGGCCGAGGCGCGGCTGCGCGGGCTGGAGCTGCATGCCTGGCTCAACCCCTACCGCGCGCGGCACAGCACGGCCAAGTCCGCACCGGCGGCCACGCACCTGAGCCGCACGCAGCCCGACTGGGTGAAGCGTTATGGCGACCAGCTGTGGATAGACCCCGGCGAGCCCGCCGCCGCCGAGCACACGCTGGCCGTCGTGCGCGACCTGCTGAGCCGCTACGCGGTGGACGGCATCCACATCGACGACTACTTCTACCCCTACCCGGTGCAGGACGCGGCGAAGAACGACGTCGACTTCCCCGACGAGCCCAGCTGGCAGAAGTACCTCGCCGGCGGCGGCAGCCTGGCGCGCGCCGACTGGCGCCGCTACAGCGTGAACCGCCTCGTGCAGCGGCTGTACGCGGTGGCCCACGAAACGCGGCCCGGCACCCGCGTGGGCATCAGCCCCTTCGGCCTGCCGCGGCCGGACCTGCGGCCCGCCGGCATCACCGGCTTCAGCCAGTACGACAAGCTGTACGCCGACGTGGAGCTGTGGCTGCGCGAGGGCTGGCTGGACTACCTCGCGCCGCAGCTCTATTGGCCGCGGGCGCAAGCGGCGCAGGCCTTCGACGTGCTGCTGCAGTCGTGGCAGGCGCTGAACCCGCTGGACCGGCCGCTGCACCCGGGGCTGTTCACCAGCCGCATCGACAGCACGCCGCAGAGCTGGCAGCCCGACGAGGTCCTGGGCCAGATCGACAGCATCCGCCGGCTGGCGCCGGGCAGCGGCCACATCCACTTCAGCCTCGTCGCGCTGGCGCAGAACCGCAAGGGCATTGCGGACGCGCTGCGCACGGGGCCGTACGCAGCGCGCTGACGCGGAGTCGTCAGAAGGGATTGCGGGTCAGCTTCAGCTCGTAGGCCTTGTCGCCGGAGCCCAGCATCAGCGTCGTCTTGCCCTTCACACGCACGTACAGCGCCTGCGTCTTGCCCGACTTGTTGTAGTAGTTGATCTCGGGCTTGTTGTTGATGAGCGTGGACTTGGCCAGCACCTTGCCGGTGGCGTCCAGCAGCTCCAGCGACGCGCTGAAGTTGAAGTCCATCGCCAGCACCACGATGTTGGTGGACAGGCCCTGGCCGGCCGGCAGGTTCAGCGAGTACACGTCCACCTGCTCCGGGTAGGCCGCCTGCAGCGTGCCGATGACGCGAGCCGGGAACACGTTCAGGTACTGCGCGGTGGCGGCGGTGTCGTTGGGCTCGCGCTCGGCGCGGAAGCCGCGCGCGGCGATGACGGCGGCCTCGGCGTCGACGATGCCCGTGCCGCAGCCGCTGCAGCTGCCGGGGAAGCTGCGTGCCGTGGCCTTCATCAGGTAGGCCGTGTCGGACGGCATGATCAGGCTGTTGCTGGCCGTCATCAGCGCCGCCACGCCGGCCACGTGCGGCGCGGCCATGGACGTGCCCATCATGCCGGCCAGCGCGTCGGCGCCGGGCCCGGCCGTGCCCATGTTGGACAGCGACCAGACCAGGTTGTCCTTGTCACCGCCGGGCGCGGCGATGTCCACGCCGCTGCCGAAGTTGGAGTAGCTGGCGCGGGCGCCGGCACGGGTGGTGGCGGCCACGGCCATCACGCCCTTGCAGTTGGCGGGCGCGTGGTTGGACACGTCCTCCTCGTCGTTGCCCGCGGCCACCACGATGAGGGCGCCCTGCTTGCGGGCGTAGTCGATGGCCGACTGGTAGGTGCTGCCGCAGCTGTGCTGGCCACCCAGCGACAGGTTCAGGATGAGCGCCGGGTTGGGGTTCTTGGGCAGGTTGCCGACGCTGCCGCCGACGGCCCAGACGATGCCATCGGCCACGTCGGACTCGGCGCCGCCACACTTGCCCAGCACGCGCACCGGCACGATCTTGGCCTTGGGCGCCACGCCGCTGACCCACATGCCGTTGTTGCCCACGGCCGCGATGGTGCCGGCCACGTGGGTGCCGTGCCAGCTGCTGGCCTCGGCGGGCTCGAATAGGCCGCAGTCGCCGGCGGCCACGTTGTCGCCGGGGTCGCTGGCGTCGCTGTCGCGGCCGCCGCCGTCGCCGGCGCGGGTGCTGTCGCTGATGAGGTCGTAGCCGGGCAGCAGGTTGCCGACGAGGTCGGCATGCGGGCGCACGCCGGTGTCCAGCACGGCCACGCGTTCGCCGAAGCCCTGGCTCAGGTCCCAGGCCTTCTGGATGTTGATGCCGCCCGTGCCGCTGACGAAATCCCACTGCAGGTCCCAGCGGCCGTCGTTGGGCGTGAAGCTGGCCCGCGCCACATGGTCGATCTGCACCGACTCGATGCTGGGGTCGGACAGCTGGATGTCGCGCGCCAGCTGCACCAGATCGCGCGCCGGCACGCGGCGGTCCAGGCGGATGACGCGGCGGCCGAAGGCGCTCTCGCGGTCGAAGGCCACGCGCTGGCCGCGCGCCTCGGTCATCGCGCGGAAGCCCTGCACGGCGGCCTTGGCGGCCACCGGCGTGCGGCTGCCGTCCTTGAACTTGATGATGAGGCCGGCGGCCAACGGCTCGGCCGGGGCGCGGCGCGCCTGCGGCGCAGGCTGGATCAGCTGGGCCTGTGCCAGCGTGCTGGCGCTCAGCAGCGCGGCGGTGGCGATCAGGGTCAGGGTGTGGCGGGTCGAGGTCATGAAGGGCTCCGTGTCGAAAGAGCCTTCATGCTCGGCAGCCCGCGTTGCAGCGCCGCTTCAGCGCGGCCGCGGTTGCGTTTCGTTTGTTTCAGCGCGGCACGGCGCGCACGCGCAGCCGGGCGCGCAGGTCGTCCAGCAGCGTGCGCGCGGGCAGCGACAGCGCGCGGTCCTGCCGCCACACCAGCACCCACTGCCGCCGCAGCGGGAAGCCCGCCACCGGCAGCACCGCCAGCCCCTCGCCCGCCGGCTCGGCCGCCAGCGTGTGGCGGGACAGCAGCGCCAGCCCCAGCCCCGCGCGCACCGCGTGCTTGACGGCCTCGTTGCTGCCCAGCGCCATGCGTGGCGCCCAGTTGATGCCGCGCTCGGCCAGCGCCTCCTCCAGCACGGCCCGCGTGCCCGAGCCGGTCTCGCGCACCAGCAGCGGCTGGTCCACCAGGTCCTGCAGCCGCAGGCGCCGCCGCGCGGCGAGCGGGTGGTCCAGCGCGGCGATGAACACCAGCGGGTTCTCCAGGAACGGCCAGCGCGCCAGCGGCAGGTGGGTGGGTGGCCGCATCATCGCGGCCAGCTCGTCGTCGCCACGCTCCAGCCTTGCGACGACGGCGTCGCGGTTCTCCACCGCCAGCTCGATGCGGATGCCCGGGTACTGCCGCGCGAACGGGCCCAGCAGGTCGGGCAGGAAGTACTCGGTCGTCGTCACCGCGGCGATGCGCAGCCGCCCCTGGCGCAAGCCCTGCAGCGCGGCGGCGTCTTCTTCGAACTGCTGCCAGCGCTCGGCCATGTCGCGCACGGTGGTGGCCAGCTGCTCCGCCACCGCGGTGGGCACCAGGCCGCGGCCCTGCGGCTCGAACAGCACCAGGCCCAGGCTGGCCGCCAGCTCCTTGAGCTGCGTGGACACGGTCGGCTGCGCCAGGTGCAGCGCTCGCGCAGCACGACCCACGCCGCCCAGGCGCACGGTGGCTTCCAGGCTGCGCAGCTGCGGCCAGCTGGCCCGCCACGCCTTGTCCAGCCCCGGTGGCGGCGCATCACGCATTGGCGAATCCGATCAATGGCATCGACATAAATCAATTGTGCATATCAACTGGCCTGCGCACCATCGCGCCCCGTCATGCAGAACTTCCTCGATCCCGCCATCCTCTTCTTCGTCTTCGGCCTGCTGGCCGGGGCCCTCAAGTCCAACCTGGAGATCCCGGCGCCCATCGCGCGCTTCCTGTCGCTGTACCTGCTGATGGCGCTGGGCCTGAAAGGCGGCTTCGCGCTGGCGAAGTCGGGCCTCACCGCCGAGGTGGCGGTGAGCCTGGCCTGCGCGCTGCTGCTGGCCGTCGTGGTGCCGGCGCTGGGCTACCTGCTGCTGCGGCGCATGGTGTCGCGCTTCGACGCGGCGGCCATCGCGGCCACCTATGGCTCGGTCAGCGCGGTCACCTTCATCACCGCCACGCAGTACCTGGGCAACCAGGGCGTCGAGTTCGGCGGCCACATGGCCGCGGCCATGGCGCTGATGGAGTCACCCGCCATCGTGATGGCCGTGGTGCTGGCCAACCTGGCCCGCAAGCGGGAGGGCAGCACGGCGCATTCGCACAGCCTGAAGGCGGTGCTGCACGAGTCCCTCACCGACGGCGCGCAGCTGCTGCTCATCGGCGCGATGGCCGTGGGCCTGATCACCGGCGCCTCGGGGGAGGCCGTGATGAAGCCCTTCGCCGGCGACCTGTTCAAGGGGATGCTGGCCTTCTTCCTGCTGGACATGGGCCTGCTGGCCGCGCGCAACCTGGGCTCGCTGCGCGGCGAGTCGCCACGGCTGCTGGCCTACGCGCTGCTGGCACCGCCGGCCCACGCCGGCCTGGCGCTGGCACTGGCCTGGGCCTGCAGGCTGTCGGTGGGCAACGGCGCGCTGCTGATGGTGCTGGCGGCCAGCGCGTCCTACATCGCCGTGCCGGCGGTGGTGCGCATCGCCATCCCCGAGGCGCGGCCGGCGCTGTACTTCGGCATGTCGCTGGGGCTGACCTTCCCGCTGAACATCCTGGTGGGCATCCCGGCCTACACCGCAGTGGCGCAACGGGTGCTGTGATGACAAGGGGCCGCCGCGGCGGCCCCTGTCAGCCAGCGCAAAGGCCGGTCAGAAGAAACCCAGCGCGTTGGGCGAGTAGCTCACGAGCAGGTTCTTGGTCTGCTGGTAGTGGTCCAGCATGTCCTTGTGCGTCTCGCGGCCGATGCCCGATTCCTTGTAGCCGCCGAAGGCTGCGTGCGCCGGGTAGGCGTGGTAGCAGTTGGTCCACACGCGGCCGGCCTGGATGGCGCGGCCCAGCCGGTAGGCGCGGCTGCCGTCGCGCGTCCACACACCGGCGCCCAGGCCGTAGGGCGTGTCGTTGGCGATCTGCAGCGCCTCGGCCTCGGTCTTGAACGTCGTCACCGCCAGCACGGGGCCGAAGATCTCCTCGCGGAAGATGCGCATGTTGTTGTGGCCCTGGAACAGCGTGGGCTGGATGTAGTAGCCGCCGGCCAGGTCGCCGCCCAGCTGCGCGCGGCTGCCGCCGGCCAGCACCTTGGCGCCCTCTTCCTTGCCCAGCGCCAGGTAGGTCTCGATCTTGTCCATCTGCATGGCCGAGGCCTGCGCGCCCATCATGGTGTCGGTGTCCAGCGGGTTGCCCTGCTTGATGGCCGCCACGCGCTTGAGCGCACGCTCCATGAACCTGTCGAAGATGTTTTCCTGGATCAGCGCGCGGCTGGGGCAGGTGCACACCTCGCCCTGGTTGAACGCGAACAGCACCAGGCCCTCGATGGCCTTGTCGAGGAAGGCGTCGTCCTCGGCCATCACGTCGTCGAAGAACAGGTTGGGGCTCTTGCCGCCCAGCTCCAGCGTGGCCGGGATCAGGTTGGCCGCCGCCGCCTGCGCGATGACCTTGCCGGTGGCCGTGCTGCCCGTGAACGCGATCTTGGCGATGCGCTTGCTCGTCGCCAGCGGCGTGCCGGCCTCGCGGCCGAAGCCGTTGACGATGTTCAGCACGCCCGGCGGCAGCAGGTCGGCGATCAGCTCGGCGAACAGCAGGATGCCGATGGGCGTGCTCTCCGCGGGCTTGAGCACCACGCAGTTGCCCGCCCCCAGCGCCGGCGCCAGCTTCCAGGCCGCCATCAGCAGCGGGAAGTTCCACGGAATGATCTGGCCCACGACGCCCAGCGGCTCGTGGAAGTGGTACGCGATGGTGTGCCCGTCGATCTCGCTGAGCGCGCCCTCCTGCGCGCGCACGCAGCCGGCGAAGTAGCGGAAGTGGTCCACCGCCAGCGGGATGTCGGCATTCAGCGTCTCGCGGATGGGCTTGCCGTTGTCCACCGTCTCGGCGTAGGCCAGCAGCTCCAGGTTCTGCTCGATGCGGTCGGCGATCTTCAGCAGCACGTTGGCCCGCTCGGCCGGCGGCGTGGCGGCCCAGCCGGCGGCCGCCGCGTGGGCGGCGTCCAGCGCCCGCTCCACGTCGGCGGCGCCCGAGCGGGCGGCCTGGGTGTAGACCTTGCCGTTGATCGGCGAGATCACGTCGAAGTACTGGCCCTCCACCGGCGGCTGGAACTTGCCGGCTATGAAGTTGTCGTAGCGGGGCTTGTAGGCGATCTTGGCGCCAGCGGCGCCGGGGGCGGCGTAAACGGTCATGGGGCTTGTCTCCGGTGAAAGGTGGGCCCGGCTCGGACAGGCCGGGTCGCCCCGCTCAGCGCAAAGCGCATGCCAGCGCCGCTTGCGCCGGCCGCGCCGCCCGCCGGCGCAAAACCGGCCCCGGCGCCGGCCGGACTGTCACGAAATGGCACACCCGCGCCGGCACACCGTGCCAAACCGGCACAACCGCTTGACGCGCGGCGGCGTCAGGCTAGCGTCCGGCAGGCCGGGCATGCTGGCCCGGCACCGCAGAGCGCCCCAAGGCGCCACCCGGCCCCCATACGGGCCGCACCGGAGACAACGCCATGCCCGCATCCCAGGCCCCCACGCCGCCCGACCGCATCCGCCAGGCCCGCCGCCAGTGGCTGGACACCGGCACCGTCGCCGGTGGCCTGCTCAATGGCCCGCTGCAGGCCAGCTGGGCGCGCTGCCGCGACCACTTCGGCCTCGCCCCCGAAGGCCGCCCCCAGGGCGCGCCGCACGCCAGCGCCGCCCAGCTGGCGCGCGCGCTGGAGCACCGCCACACGCTGATGGCCCACGCCCAGCCCGTGATGGCCTTCCTGCACGACCAGGTGCAGGGCAGCGACAGCCTCGTGCTGCTGGCCGACGCCCACGGCCTGCTGCTGCACGCCAGCGGCGACGCCCCGTTTGCCGACCGCGCCGCCCGCGTCGCGCTGCGCCCCGGCGCGCTGTGGAGCGAGCAATGGCGGGGCACCAACGCCATCGGCACCGCGCTGGCCGAGGGCCAGCCGCTCGTCGTGCACGCCGGCGAGCACTACCTGTCGCGCAACGGCTTCCTGACCTGCGCCGCCGCGCCCATCGCCGACCCCGCCGGCCAGCTGCTGGGCGTGCTGGACATCTCCGGCGACCGCCGCGGCTACCACCGCCACACGCTGGCGCTGGCCCGCAGCGGCGCCCGCATGATCGAGCACCAGCTCTTCACCGCCCGCCACGCCGCCGGCCTGCACCTGCGGCTGCACACCCAGGCCGAGGGCCTGGGCACCGTCACCGAAGGCCTGCTGGCCGTCAGCGAGGACGGCTGGGTGACCGGCGCCAACACCGCCGCGCTGGACCTGCTGGGCCTGGCCCGCCACGACATCGGCGCCGCCACCGTGGAGCGTGCGCTGGGGCTGGACGTGCGCGCGCTGCTGGCCCTGGGCGCCACGCCGCGCCTGCTGCCGCGCGGCGGCGGCAGCGCGCCGCTGTGGCTGCGCGTGGAACGCGGCCAGACGCTGCGCCACGGCGTGGCGCTGTCCACGCCCGCGGTCGCCCCGGCCCGCGCCCCGGCCCCCGCTTCACCGGCCGCCGCGCCCGCGCTGCGCCCCCCACCCGCCGGCGCCCCGGCCGACGCCCTCGCGGCGCTCGACACCGGCGACGCCGCGCTGCGCACCGCGCTGGACCGCGCCCGCCGCGTGCTCGACAAGCCCGCCATCCCGCTGCTGCTGCACGGCGAAACCGGCACGGGGAAAGACGTGCTCGCCCGCGCGCTGCACGCCAGCAGCGCCCGCCGCGCCCAGCCCTTCGTCGCCGTGAACTGCGCCGCGCTGCCCGAGACGCTGATCGAGGCCGAACTCTTCGGCTACCGCCCCGGCGCCTTCACCGGCGCCAGCCGCCAGGGCGCGCCCGGCCGCCTGCGCGAGGCGCACGGCGGCACGCTGCTGCTGGACGAGATCGGCGACATGCCGCTGGCCATGCAGGCCCGGCTGCTGCGCGTGCTGGAAGAACGCACCGTCACGCCACTGGGCGGCGGCACCGCCGTGCCGGTGGACTTCCGGCTGATCTGCGCCAGCCACCGCCGGCTGGCCGACGAAGTGGCGGCGGGCCGCTTCCGCGAAGACCTGTACTACCGCCTCGCCGGCCTGACGCTGACGCTGCCGCCGCTGCGCGAGCGCAGCGACCTGGCGGCGCTGGTGGCCAAGCTGCTGCAGGCCGAGGCGCCGGCGCGGGCGCTGCGGGTGGACGACGCCGTGATGGCCTTGTTCAGCCGCTACCGCTGGCCGGGTAATGTGCGGCAGCTGGCGAATGTGGTGCGGACGGGTGTCGCGCTGCTGGAGGACGGCGAGGACATGCTGACGCCGAGCCACCTCGGAGATGAACTGCGCACGACGCTGGAGCGCTCTGCCCTACCGACGCCAGCGCCCACCGACGCTGCTTCAGGCGGCGGCGACCTGCGCCAACTCGCCGACATGCGCATCAGCGAAACGCTGTCCGCCGTTGGCGGCAATGTGTCGGAGGCGGCGAGGCGGCTGGGTGTCAGTAGGAATACGCTGTACCGACGGATGCGGCGATCCGGGAAGGACATCAAACATCAGTTTTACGCAACCTATCCCTGATCGCAATTGATCTAACCATGAAGCCAGACTTGCGCAATGACAACCCGCTGCATGAAAAGCGGTCGCTGCGACAACACAATCCTTAGCGACGATGGGCAAGGCCCATCTGTCCCTAATACGTGTGGCTACACGTGCTTCCAGCGCATGACCGAGCGGTAACAAACCACTAGACTGCTAACTTCAGTCCTTAGCGGAGACATCCATGTCAGCAATGATGAAGACCGTGGCCACAGTGTTCTATTGGGCGAGTGGATCTGCGGGTGGAAAAGGGCTAGGACATATGGCAGTCAAACTTGCCAATGGCGCTTATGTATCTCATTTTCCAGACAAGACTTCAACCGCCATTACACTGAGTCGGCGCAACGACATTCCAGGCCTCAAAGGTGTAAATGTTGTCGTTCAACGCTTTGGAAGCGACAGACACCGGACATTGGAAGCAGACCTAGAGCATTTCGGTTCGTGCACTGGAACAATGGAACTTCCGGCATTTTTCATAAATATTCTCATGCAGGAATTCGCCAAGGGGCGAATGCTTGCAACAGGGGATGCGGAAGGCATTGTCGAAGGCCCCATGCCTTATTATCAATTGGCAGACAGCACTGTCGGCAAGAAAGACCGGTCACAGTGCACAACCACAACAGCCATGCTGCTTTCCACCGGGGTTCCCGGAACGCACAAAAGATACCTCAGAGCAATTCAGAATCAATTCCAACCGGATGCGTTGTGGAAAGCGCTGAACGAAATCAAGAAAAACGCAGAAAAATCACTTGAAGAGTAGGCAAACGGATCCGGGTTAATTCTCAGATATAAACCCTCGGCGAGCAAGCGACTCAGAATCACCCATGACCGCCACCGGCGCTTCTAACCCCCGATGCGCTGCTCGTTGGAGTCGCGGACTCGACCCAACTTACTGAATTGCCACGACTCCTGCGTCCTCCTGCCCCCATGCCTCGCCACCTCAGCGTCGCCACCCAACTTCTGTCCCTGAAAGAGCGCTTCAAGATCCGCGAGGAGCGCGGCGACGGCAGCGAGCCGCGGGAGTTGTATGACTGCACCTGGCGCTTTGCGTGGTTCCGCGAGGTGTGGGTGCTGACGGCCGCGGGCGGGGCCGAGACGGTGATGCGGCGGCGCATCCTGAGCTGGGTGCCGCGGTGGGACATCAGCTCGCCGCTCGGGGCCTTCACGCTGTGTCAGCGCGTGTTCACGCTGCGGCGCACGCTGGTGGTGGAAGGCGGGCCGTTTGACGGCGCCACGTTCACCGGCAACTTCATCGACATGTCGTTCCGCGTGGAGCACCGCGGCCAGCTGCTGGCCACGGCGCAGGGCAAGTGGCTGACGCTGCGCAACCGCCACCTCGTGGAGCTGCTGAGCGACGACCCCGCCGTGGAGACGCTGGTGGCCCTGCTGATGGCGCGGCTGATGATCGACCAGGCGGCGCAGTCGCAAGGCTCGGCCGCCGGCGCGGGCGATTGAGGCAGCCTGGCGCGCACCGCATGGCCCCGCCCGAGCCCGTCATCTCCGTCATCTGCCCGCTGTGCGAGCGCCCCATCCCGCCCGCGCAGCGGGACGCGCATCACCTCGTGCCCAAGAGCTGCGGCGGGCGGCAGACGGCGTACCTGCACCGGGTGTGCCACCGGCAGATCCATGCGCTGCTGACCGAGGCGGAGCTGGCGCGGCAGTACGCGACGGTGGAGGCGCTGCTGGCGCACCCGCCGCTCCGCGCGTTCGTGGACTGGGTGCGCACCAAGCCCGACGACTTCTTCGTCGCCACGCGCAAGAGCGCGCGGGTGCGGCGGCGCTGAACGGCAGGCCGGCGCGCCTGCACCCGCGCTGCCGGTCGGCAGCCTCACTCACGCCCCCTGCACCGGCGCGCCGCTTGAGCCGCTGACGCATCCGTCAAGCGCACCCACGCAACGCCCTGCTGGCTACACTCAATTGCCGCGTAAGCACTCCCGGACCGACTGGCGATGACCATTCCCGTGCTGCTCGTCGATGACAGCGAGTTCGATCGCACCTACACCGGCATCATGCTGGACCGCACGGGGCTGCCGTGGGCGGTGCAGGAATGCGAGTCGGGGCCCGAGGCGCTGGACGTCATTGCGCAGGCGCCCGGCCGCGTGGGGCTCATCCTGCTGGACGTCAACATGCCGGGGATGAACGGTTTCGAGTTCATCGCGGCGTTCGAGCGCCTGCCCGCGGACGTCCGCGGTGCCACCGAGATCGTCGTGCTCAGCAGCTCGCCGCTGGACAGCGAGCGTCGCCAGGCGCTGGCGCATGCGGTGGTGAAGGACTATCTCGTCAAGCCGTTGACGCAGGCCCAGGCGCAGCGCCTGGGGCAACGCCAGGGGCTCGCCTCGGCATGACGGCCGGGCGCCGGCGCCTGCTGCTCGCCGCACTGGCGCTGGGCGCGCTGCCACCCGCCCAGGCGGCGCCCCCGGAGATCGTGCGCTTCGCGCCGGAGCGCGACTACGGCCCCTTCGTGTTCGCCGACGACCAGGGCCAGGTGAAGGGCCTGTCGGTGGACCTGCTCGCCCGCCTCGCGCCCGCGGCCGGGTTGCAGCTGCAGACGCTGCCGCCCGCCCCCCTGGCCCAGCAGCTGGCGCTGTTGCGCGCCGGCGGGGCCGACCTGGTGTCTTCACTGCGGCCCACGCCCGAGCGGGCCGAGTACCTGGCGTTCACCCGCCCCTACGTGAACGTGCCCGCCATCCTGGTGGTGCGCGGCACCGACGCCGGTGTTCCCCAGCGTGCCGACGGCCGGGCGGCGCTGCAGCAGCTGGCGGGCAGGGCCGTGGCGGTCGGTGCGGGCTATGCCGTGGAAGGGTTCGCGCGTGAGCGCTTTCCGCAGGTGGCCTGGGCGCCCGTGCCCGACGACGTGCAGGCGCTGCAGGGCGTGCGGGACGGACGCTTTCACGCCGCCGTGGTGGACGCCGCCAGCGCCGCCTTCATCACCCAGCGCCACCGCATGGGCACGCTGAGCTCGGCAGGCCCGGTCGGCTTCGACTACGCGCTCAGCCTGGCCGTGCCCAAGGCGCGGGCTGATCTGGTGCAGCGGCTGGACGACGCCATCGTCGCGCTGCCACTGCAGGAGCGCAGCGAGATCCAGCAGCGCTGGATGGGGCCGCTGAGCGGCAGCGCGCTGATGCAGCCGCCCTGGCACCGCATGGCCGGCTGGGCCGCCGCGTGGCTCGCCGCCGCCGCGTTGCTGCTGGGCGTGCTGTGGCACCGGCGCCGGCGGCGGGCCGCCCGCGAAGCCGATCCGCCCACGCTGACATGACGGCCACCCACCCGCCCGCGCCACCCACGCCCGGCACGCGCACCCCCGAGGCCTGGCTGGCGCGTCTGCCGCTCACGCCGCTGGCCGTGGGCCTGGCGCTGGCCTACGCGCTGGCGGCCGTGCTGTCGCTGCAACTGTCCCGCCAGCCCGGCAGCGTGGCCTCCGTCTGGTACGCCAACGCGCTGGCCGTGGCCGCGCTGGCCCACCGCCCCCACAGGGACTGGCCGTCCTTGCTGGCCGCGACGACGCTGGCCATCACGGCCGCCAATGCGCTGTGGGGCGACCCGCTGCTGCCGGCGCTGGCCTTCACGCCGGCCAACCTGGCCGAGATCAGCGTCGCGGCCGCGGCCCTGCGCCACGCGGGGCTGCAGCGCACGGGCATCGACTCCGCCCCCACGCTGGGCAAGGCCTTGCTGCTGGCGGCGCTGGCCGCCCCGCTGGCCGGCGCCGCCGTGGCGATGCTGACCGTGGGGCCGCTCATGGGCCAGAGCCTCGGCGCGCTGGGGCTGCAGTGGCTGGAGGGTGCCTCCATCGGCGCGCTTTCCACACTGCCGCTCGCGCTGCTGCTGGCGGGCGAGGGGCCGGCGCCGCTGCGGCAGCTCGCGGGTCAAGTGCTGGCCTGGGCGCTGCTGTGCGCGGCCATCGGCATCACGCTGCTGGCGGCCGGTTGGTTGCCGTATCCCATGGTGTACGCCACGCTGCCGCTGATTGCCGCCGCCGTGATGCTGCCGCTGGCCGGCGCCTATGTGCTGACGCTGGCCGTCTCCGTCACGCTGGTGGCCGCGCTCGGCAGCGGCCTGCTGCCCGCACCGCCGCTCAGCGCGGCCTGGCAGCAGGTGTTCATCTACATCGCCATCGCCGCGGCACTGCTGCCCGGCCAGCTGCTGGCCGCCACGCTGCAGGCGCTGCGGCGCAGCCAGCAGCGCCTGGCCCAGCACACCGAGGCGCTGAAGCGCGCCAACGACGGGCTGGAGCAGTTCGTGCGCTTCTCGGCCCATGACCTGCGCGAGCCGCTCAACACCATCGCCGGCTTCGGCGGCCTGCTGAGCGACGAAGCCACGGCGCTGGACCCCACCGCCCGCCAGCACCTGGCGCTGATGCTGCGCGGCACCGAGCGCATGCGCACGCTGCTGGACGACATGCTGGCCTACGCGCAGCTGCGGCAGCACGAGGCCCCGACGATGACGCGCGTCGACCTCGACCGGGCGCTGCAGGCCGCACGGGACGCCCTGGCACAGCAGATCGAGAAAAGCGGGGCGCGCATCACCACCGCGCCGCTGGGCGGCGTGACCGGCCACCCGGCCATGCTGCAGTTGCTGCTGCAGAACCTGCTGAGCAACGCGCTCAAGTTCGTCGAAGCCGGCAAGGCCCCCGACGTGGCGTTCAGCGCTTTCGACGACGGCCCTGACCGCGTGCTGCAGGTGCGCGACCACGGCATCGGCATCAGCGCCGAAGGCGCCGCCCGCCTGTTCAAGCCCTTTCAGCGCCTGCACACCCGGCGCCGTTACGAAGGCTCCGGCCTGGGCCTGGCCCTGGTGCGCAGCATCGTGGACGTGCACGGCGGCAGCATCAGCGTGGCCCCGGCAGAGGGCGGGGGGAGCTGCTTCACGGTGAGGCTGCCAAACGGGCGTGGGCTGGACGCGCCCCGTCGAGTGGACTGATTCACGGCGACGGGGGTTCCCGGCCCGCGCAACCAGCGCCGCCGCACGCTGCCACGGCGCCCCCGCTGACAGCCAGGGCGCCGGCGCCTGCCTAGAGTGCCAGCAGCCGATTCACCCGCCGAGGATCTCACCATGCATGCCCTGTTCGTCACCACCAGTGCCAGCCAGCTGGCGCCCGACCATCCGACCGGCCTGTGGCTGGAGGAGTTCGCCGTGCCCTACATGGCCGTGACGGCGGCCGGCATCGCGGTCACCGTGGCGTCGCCCCGCGGCGGCGCCGTGCCGCTGGACCCGAAGACCGCGCCGGACGACGAGCAGCGCCAGCGCTGGCAGCCCGCGCTGCAGGCGCTGCAGCACAGCGTGCCGCTGGCCGACGTGGCGGCGCAGACCTTCGACGCGCTGTTCCTGCCCGGCGGCCACGGCCCGATGGTGGACCTGGCGCATGACGCCACGCTGCACGCGCTGATCGCCCGCCACGACGCGGCCGGCAAGCTCATCGCCGCGGTGTGCCACGGCCCCGCGGGGCTGATCCACGCGCGGCGCGCCGACGGCCAGCCCTTCCTGCAGGGCCGGCGCGTGACGGGCTTCACCAACGCGGAGGAGTTCCTGGCGCGGCTGAAGGACGTGGTGCCCTTCCTGCTGGAGGACGAGATGAAGGCGCGCGGCGCCGACTTCCATTCCGCGCTGCTGCCGCTGCTCAGCCATGTGGAGGAGGACGGCAACCTCATCACCGGGCAGAACCCGCGCTCCAGCGAGGACGTGGCGGCGCTGCTGGTGAAGCGGCTGACGGCGCGTTGACGCGCGCGGGCCCCCATGGCGCGCCGCAAGATGGCTAGCGGGCTGCTGGTGCTGGCCACGGCGGCGGTCACGCTGCTGGCGGTGCTGCTGTTCCAGAACCTGTCGTCGGCCGAGAAGAAGATCGACGAGAAGCTGCCGCGCCTGTACGAGACGGACGACGCCGAGTTCCGCCGCTCGCTCAGCGCGCTGCTGGGGCCGCCGCTGGTGGAGGGCAACCAGGTGGAGACGCTGCTGAACGGCGACCAGATCTTCCCGGCCATGCTGGCCGCCATCCGCTCGGCGCACAAGACGGTCAACTTCGAGACCTACATCTACTGGTCGGGCAGCATCGGGCGCGAGTTCGTGGACGCGCTGACCGAGCGCGCACGCGCCGGCGTGAAGGTGAACGTGCTGCTGGACTGGGTGGGCAGCATGAAGATGGACACCGCGCTGCTGGACGAGATGAAGGCCGCCGGCGTGGCCTGCGAGCGTTTCCACGAGCCGCGCTTCGCCCACTGGGGCCGCCTGAACAACCGCACGCACCGCAAACTGCTGGTGGTGGACGGGCGCACCGGCTTCACCGGCGGCGTGGGCATTGCCGACCACTGGCGCGGCCAGGCGCGCCACCCGGGCGAATGGCGCGACACGCACTACCGCGTGACCGGCCCCGTGGTGGCGCAGATGCAGTCGGTGTTCCTCGACAACTGGATGCGCGCCACCGGCGAGGTGCTGCACGGCGAGGCCTATTTCCCGGCGCTGGCGCCGGCGGGCCCGCACATGGCGCAGATGTTCAGCAGCTCGCCCAGCGGCGGCAGCGAGAGCATGCACCTGATGTACCTGCTGGCCATCACCGCGGCGCGCCAGCGCATCGACCTGGCCAACTCCTACTTCGTGCCGGACGACCTGACCATCCGCACGCTGGTGGACGCCGCGCGGCGCGGCGTGAAGGTGCGCATCCTGACGCCCAGCGGCCACATCGACTCCGAGACGGTGCGCAAGGCCTCGCGCAGCAGCTGGGGCCCGATGCTGGAGGCCGGCATCGAGTTCGCCGAGTACCAGCCGACGATGTTCCATGTGAAGGGGCTGGTGGTGGACGGGCTGTTCGCGTCGGTCGGCTCCACGAACTTCGACAACCGCTCCTTCCGCCTGAACGACGAGGCCAACCTGAACGTGATGAGCACCGCGTTCGGCCGCGAGCAGCAGGCGGTGTTCGAGGCGGACTGGGCCCGCGCCCGGCCCGTCACGCTGCAGCAATGGCGCGACCGCCCGCGCACCGAGCGGCTGTGGGAGGCCGCCGCCCGCCTGCTGCGCACCCAGCTCTGACCGCCAACCACGCCCGGCGTGCCCGCGCCCCACCGTTGCGCGGCGGCCCGCCCTGGGCCTGACGACCGGCCGCGGTCAGCGCGCGGCCTTGGCGCGGTACATGGCCTGGTCGGCGCGCGCCAGCACGGCGTCGGGCTGGTCGTCCTGCGGCCCGAACACGGCCACGCCGATGCTGGCCGAGCCGTCGTGCAGCACGCGCTGCTCGCCACCGTCCGGGCCGGGCAGCCGCAGCTCGTAGGGCAGGGACAGGCACTCGCGCAGCTTGCCCGCGACGCGCTCGGCCTGGTGGGCGGCGTCGCCGGGGTCGGCCGGCAGCGGCGTCAGCATGACGACGAACTCGTCGCCGCCCAGCCGCATCACCGAGTCGGACGCCCGCACCGCGGCCTGCAGCCGCTGCGCCACGGCCAGCAGCAGCGCGTCGCCGGCCGCGTGGCCGTGGGTGTCGTTCAGCGGCTTGAAGCGGTCCAGGTCGATGAACAGCACGGCGCCGTGCAGGCCTGTGCGCGGGCCCTGGTTCACCGCCATGCGCAGGCGGTCGTCCAGCAGCCGGCGGTTGGGCAGGCCGGTGAGCGCGTCCACGAAGGCCAGCTGCCGCACCTGCTCCTCCAGCTCCTTGCGCAGCGTCACGTCGTTGATGGTGTTGATGGTGGCGGGGCGCCCCTGCCAGTCGATCAGCGAGCCACCCATCTCCAGCCAGCGCACGCCGCGGGTGCGCGTCTTCACGCGGTACTCGTAGCGCGTGGGCAGCGGCACGCCGGCCAGGCGCTTGCGGTGGTTGCTCATCACGAGCTCGTGGTCGTCCTCGAAGATGAAGTCGAGGAAGGGCCGCCCCAGCAACTGCTCCTCGGGGAAGCCGACGAACTCGCACAGATGGCGGTTGACGAAGCAGAAGCGGCCGTCCTGCACCACGGCCACGCCTTCGCTGGCGGTCTCGCCCAGCTCCAGGTAGCGGCGCTCGCTGTGCTGCAGCCGCTCCTGCAGCAGCTGCTGCTCGGAGACGTCGCGGGCCAGCACCCAGCGCCCGCCGGCCCCGGGCAGCGGCTGGGCGGCCAGCACCACGTGGCGCGGCGGCCGGCCCTGGCGCTGCAGCAGCGTCTGGCAGCCCGGCCGCCCGTCGGCCAACGCCTGCGCCAGCGCCTGGCGGGCCTCGGCGTCCAGCAGGCGGCTCACAGGCTGGCCCAGCAGCGCGTCGGGCGCCCAGCCGGTCAGCTCGGCGGCCGTGGCCGAGACCTGGCGCAGCACGCCGGCCTCGTCTTCCTGCCACCAGAGTTCGTGGCTGTGCGCCAGCAGCGCAGCCGGCGGTGCGACGGCCCGCTGGGCTTCGTCGTGTTGGCTCATTCCCCCCTCCTTCACGGCCACCCCAGGCCTCGTCGGGCCCGGTTGCGGTGTGCCGGGGGGCAGTGTGCCGCAAGACCTGGCACCGATCGCGGTCGGATGCCACGCCATGCGCTACAACCTGGGTTTCGCCACTGCCGCCCCAAGACATGCCCAAGGCCTACTGGATTGCCCGCGTCGACGTTGCCGACGCCGAGACCTACAAGCTCTACGTCCAGCGCAACGACGCCATCTTTGCCCGTTTCGGCGGCCGCTTCCTGGTGCGCGCCGGGCAGTTCGAGAGCCTCGAAGGCACAAGCCGCAGCCGCAACGTGGTCATCGAGTTCCCCAGCTACGAGGTGGCGCTGGCCTGCTACCGCTCGCCCGAGTACGCGGCACAGATCGCGCTGCGCCAGTCGGCCGCCGAGGCGGACGTCGTCATCGTCGAGGGCTACGACGGGCCGCAGCCCGGCGAACGGTGACGCCGCGCTGGCGACGGCGCCCCGGCCTGGCCGCGCTGCTGCTGGCGGGTCTCACGGCGGCGCACGCCCAGCCCGCGGGCAACGAAGCCACAACATCACGGCTGGACCGGCTGCGCCCGCTGCTGGCAAGCGCACCGCTGCCCGGCGGCTGCGTGGCGCGCACCCGCGGCAGCACGGTGGAGCTGCAGCACGCCTTCGGCCACGCCGATGTCGTCGCGCAGCGGCCCTACACGGTGGACACCTGGCAGCCGGTGGGCTCGGTCAGCAAGACCGTCATCGGGCTGACGCTGGCCCAGGCGGCCGAGCGCGGCCTGGTGGACCTGGACGCGCCGGTGTCGCGCTGGCTGGGCTGGCCGCTGAAGCACCCGGCCGCACCGGGCGCCGCCATCACGCTGCGCCAGCTCGCCCGGCACACGGCCGGCGTGGTGGACAGTGACGCCGGCTACCAGCAGGCCGCCTACGAGCGCCGCCGCGCCGACCCGCAGCGCCCGCGGCAGGCGCTGGGCGACTACCTGGCCGCCTACCTGCGCCCCGGTGGCCGGCTCTACCAGCGCGCGCATTTCTCCGATGCGCCGCCGGGCACGCGGTTCCAGTACAGCAACGTCGGTTCGGCGCTGGCGGCCCACGTGCTGGCGCGCGCCAGCGGGCAGTCGTTCGAGCGCCTGTCCACCGAGCAGGTGCTGCAGCCTCTGGGCCTGCGGGACAGCGCCTGGTTCATGCCCGCCAGCCGCCTGGCGCAGGCGGCGACGCTGTACGACGCCGAGCGCCGCGCGGTGCCGCCTTTTCTGCTCGCGACCTATCCGGACGGCGGCCTGCGCAGCACCTGCGGTGACCTCACCCGGCTGCTGCAAGGCTGGGCGGCGGCGCTGGACGGCCAGGCCCCCGCGCCGCTGACGGCCACGGCGCTGCGCGCGGCGATGGTGCCGCAGTTCCCGCCCGGCCAGGCCCCCGCCGGGCTGAACACGCGCGAGCCCAACCAGGGCCTGTTCTTCGCCATCCGCAAGGACGGCAGCGTGGGCCACACGGGCAGCGACGACGGCGTGACCGTCTTCCTGTTCCTGGACCCCGTCACCCGCGTCGGCCGGCTGTTGATGACCAACATCGACATCGGCGCCGACCCGCAGCTGCCGCCGGTCGCCGCAGCCATCTGGCAGGCGCTGGGCGACTGACGCCGCGCCGCAGCCGCCAACCCGGGCCCTCCCCGCGTAACCCTGGATGAGCCACGGGCGGTTACGCGCCTAGCATGTCGCCACGCTCGCCGCGCCCGCCTCCGGGCGGCGGGGTGAAGCGACTCCCCGGGCGCTGTCGCGGTCCAGGATGACAACGCTGTCCATCCGCTTGGAGACAACGCCGCGCCGTCCACCCGGGGCCCAGAACTATTTCAGCCAGTTTCATCCGCATGAGCACCCCATCACCGCGCATCCGCAACCCCTGGGCCTGGGTCCCGTCGTCCTACCTCGCGGAGGGCATCCCATTCGCGATGGTCATCTGGGTGGCCGGCACGATGTTCAAGGACCTGGGCCACAGCGACGGCGAGATCACGCTGGCCACGGCCAGCATCGGCATCGCCTGGTCGCTCAAGCCGCTGTGGGCCGCGTTCCTGGACATGTTCAAGACGAAGAAGTTCTTCGTGCTGTGGATGGAGGCGCTGATGGCGCTGCTGCTGTGCGGCATTGCCGTGGCACTGCCGCTGCCCAACTACTTCCAGATCACCATCGCCGTGCTGTGGGTGATGGCGTTCGCGTCGGCCACGCAGGACATCTGCGTGGACGGCATCTACATCACGTCGCTGGACGAGAAAGGCCTGGCGAAGTACATCGGCGTGCAGGGCGTGTTCTGGAACGTCGGCCGGCTGTTCGGCACGGCGCTGGTGGTGTGGCTGGCCGGCTCGCTGAAGGAGGACCACCACCTCAGCACGACGGCCGCGTGGAGCTGGGCGCTGGGCATGTCCGGCGCGACGCTGGCGCTGCTGGCCGCCTACCACTGGTTCTTCCTGCCCACCGGCAGCCTGGGCGAGCGGCCCGAGAGCGTCAAGGCGGCTTTCCGCACCTTCGGCGAGGCCGTCGTCGACTTCTTCAAGAAGGACAGCATCTGGGGCATGCTGCTGTTCGTCTTCCTGTACCGCAGCTCCGAGGGGCTGCTGCTGATCGAGGGCCCGCTGTTCCTGCAGGCCTCGCCCGACGCCGGCGGCGTGGGCCTGTCGCTGAAGGACAAGGGCCTCATCGACGGCACCATCGCCACCGTCGTCAGCCTGGGCGCGGGCCTGCTGGGCGGCGCCTTCATGGCCAAGTACGGCCTGAACCGCCGCACGCTGGTGTTCATGGCGCTGTGCCTGAACATCCCGCACGTCTGCTTCGTCGTGCTGTCGCAGCTGGCCGGGCCGGGGCACTCGCTGAGCTTCTGGACGGTGGCCAGCCTCGTCACGCTGGAGAAGTTCGGCTACAGCTTCGGCTTCGTCGCCAACATGCTGTACATGATGCAGCAGATCTCGCCGGGCAAGTTCCACATGACGCACTACGCGTTCGCGAACTCCATCATGAACCTGACGCTGGTGCCCACGCAGATGGTGTCGGGGCCGCTGGCCGACCACTTCGGCTACAAGACCTACTTCATCATCGTCATGGTGGCGGCCATCCCGTCGGTGCTGGGCGCGATGTTCGCGCCCTTCCCGCGCAAGCCCGACAACGGCCAGCCGCACGGCGGCCCGGCGCGGCACTGATTTCCATGTCCGTTCCCGGCCAGCGCGCCGGGCGCGGCGCTGCTGCAATGCGGGCCATTCCCCAAGCCCTCCCCAAGGAGCCCGCCCCATGCAGACCGCACCGACCCTCCTCGTCCGAGGCATTCCCACCGCCCACGCGCACGCGCTGCGCCAGGGCGGCCCCGACGCCCACGGCCAGGCACCGCTGGCCCAGCCGTCCAGCGGCCTGGGCAACCCGTGCCGGCACTGCCTGCAGCTGATCGCCGAGGGCGACACCAAGCTGGTGCTGGCCTACCGGCCGTTCGATGCCGCCCAGCCCTATGCCGAGACCGGCCCCATCTTCCTGCACCAGGCCGGCTGCGAGCGCTACGAGGCCAACGCGCTGCCCGCCTGGTTCGCCCACCTGACGCCGGCGCTGGTGCGCGGCTACGACGCGCGCGACTGGATCGTCTACGAGACCGGCCGCGTCGTGCCGGGTGCCGAACTGGCCCAGGCCTGCCGCGACATCCTGGCCCGCGAAGACGTGGCCTACGTGCACATCCGCTCGAAGTTCAACTGCTTCCAGTGCCGCGTCGAGCGCGCCTGACGCGCCGCGGCGGCCGCCTGCGTGCGGCAATCCCGGAACGATGCCCCTGGCCGCATGCGGCATTTACGCGGCGGGCGGTACAATACGGGCCATAGATTCGCGCAAGACCGTTTTCTCAAGGTCTTCTTGCAGCCCCGCTGGCCACCCTCTGGCCCGTTCTCGCGAGCGGCTCGCTTCAACAACTCCCGGTGAGTGTTCTTGAGTGTCTCTGTCTCCGCACGGCAATGTCGCCGGCGGAGTTGTCTTCCATTCCAAAAATTAAAGGAAACACCATGAACATCGAAACCGGCACCGTGAAGTGGTTCGACGACGGCAAGGGCTTTGGCTTCATCACGCCTGACGGCGGCGGCAAGGACCTGTTCGCCCACCACAGCGAAATCAAGAACGGCGGCGGCTTCCGCTCGCTGGCCGAAGGCGCCAAGGTGGAGTTCGAGACCAAGCAGGGCCCCAAGGGCCTGCAGGCGTCGAACATCCGTTCGCTCTGAGGCGCCACAGCGCGCCTCCACCCGCGCGGCCCCACAAAGGCCCCGCGGTCAACACCAGAAGAAGAAAATGAACAACAACAAGAACATCGAAGTGGGACGCTACGTCGTCTCTCCCATGACCCAGGCCCGGAACGGCGGCGGCTTCGACGCCCTCGTGTCCATCCGCTCCGGCCAGGGCATGTCCAGCGTGGACCGCGTCATGCAGTTCACGCCCTGTTTCAGCAGCCGTCAGGCCGCGCTGCGCTACGCCAGGACGCAAGGAATGGCCTGGGCGCATTGCCATTGACACCCGTGCGCGGCCCCTGGCCGCGCCGATTCGTACAACCTATCGCACTAGGAGCTCACACTTGGCCAAGGAAGAACTGATCGAAATGCACGGCGTCGTTGACGAAATCCTGCCGGACTCGCGCTTTCGCGTGACGCTGACGAACGGCCACAAGGTCATCGCCTACACCGGCGGCAAGATGCGCAAGCACCACATCCGCATCCTGGCCGGCGACAACGTGTCGCTGGAGATGTCGCCCTACGACCTGAGCAAGGGTCGCATCACGTTCCGCCACCTGGCCAACCGCGGCCCCGCGCCGACGCGTTGATCGCCAGCGGCTGAACTGCAGCGGCCGCCTCGCCCCATGCCGGGGCCGGGCGGCCGTTTGTCTTTTCGGCTCAACTCATGGCCGCGCGCAGCGCCTGCAGCGCATCGGCATCGGCCCAGCCGTCGGCCGCGTCGCCGATGACGACCTCCACCATCGCGCCACCCGCCAGCAGGTGCGACGCGACCGCCCGCGCGCCCAGCCAGAAGCCGTCCCGCGCGGCGATGGCCAGCAGGCCTTCGCGCAGCGCGTCAGGCGCGGCGGGCAGGTGCAGCTGGAAGGCGTTGACCTGCGGCACGTCCGGCGCGACGCGCCAGCCGGGCTCGGCGGCCAGCAGCGCCGCCAGCGCCTGTGCCCGCGCGCGGTAGGCCGGCATGCGCGGCAGCTGCGTGCGCAGGCCCTGCAGCGCGCCCAGCACGAACGGCGCCTGCGTGTAGACGTTGCCGGCCAGCCGCGTCTGCCACGGCGCCGTGGCGGCGATGAACTCCGCGCTGCCCGCCAGCACGCAGCCGGCCAGGCCGCCCAGGCCCTTGTAGAACGACACGTAGACCGAGTCCGCCAGCGCGGCGATGTCGGCCAGCGGGCGGCCATAGTGGGCCGCCGCCTCCCACAGCCGGGCGCCGTCGAAGTGCAGCGGGATGCGCGCGGCCCGGCAGGCGTGGCTGATGTTGACCAGGCCCTCCCAGGTCGGCAGCCGGTAGCCGCCGCGGCGCAGCGGCAGTTCGACGCAGAAGACGGCCGGATGCTCCGGCTCGGCCATCAGGTCCTCGATGTCGGACGGATGGTCCGGGTGGCCGATGCGCAGCCCGCGCAGCCCCATCAGCTGCTCGAACGCCTCGGCCTCATCGATGGCGATGTGGCTCTGCGGATGCAGCGCCACCGGCCCGTCCCCGCCGCCGCAGTGCACGCGCAGCGCCGCCAGCTGCGCCGCCACGCCCTTGTGGAAGTAACGCGCCGCCGGCTTGCCCAGCAGCGCGGCCACCTGCGCCTCCAGCGCCTGCACGGCCTCGCCCTGGCCGTAGACGTCCAGCGGCAATGCCGCCTCGGGCACGTCGGCCAGCGCGAGCAGCGCCTCGCGCATGGACCGCAGCGGCCGGTGGCCGCTCAGCCAGCGGGTGCAGCGGTTGCGCAGCTCGATGTCGGCGTCGGGCGAGGTGGTGGCGGGCATGGCGGTCAGCAGCGGTGGAGTCAGCAGCGGTGGATCTCGATGGTGGCGTGCGCGATCTCCTCGTGCACGGCCAGCCACTCTCGCACCTGCGTGGGCGTGAGCTGCTCGTCGTGCGTGACCAGCGTCAGCGCGCAGGCATAGGCGCCCCGGCCGACGCGCCACACGTGCAGGTCGGCGATGGCCGCCTCGCCGGCCGCGCCGCGCTCGGCGATGACCTCGCGGATCTCGTCGACGACGGGATGGTCCATCTCGCGGTCCAGCAGCACGACGGCGGTGTCGCGGACCAGCCCCTTGGCCCACAGCGCGACGATGAGGGCGCCCACGATGCCCATGACCGGGTCCAGCCAGCTCCAGCCCAGCCACCAGCCGCCCGCCAGCGCCGCGATGGCGGCCACCGACGTGGCCGCGTCGGCGACGACGTGCAGGTAGGCGGACTTCAGGTTGAGGTCGTGGTGATGGTGGTGGTGGTGGTGGTCGCCATGGTCGTGCTCATGACCGTGGCCATGATCGTGCCCGTGGTGGTGGGCGTCGCCCAGGATGAAGGCGCAGACGAGGTTCACGACCAGGCCGAGAACGGCCACCGTCATGGCCTCCGGGTAGTGGATGGCCTCGGGCTTGAGCAGCCGCTCCACCGAGCCCCACAGCATCAGCGCGACGACGCCCAGCAGCACGATGGCGCTGGCGAAGCCGCCCAGGATCTCGATCTTCCAGGTGCCGAAGGCGTAGCGCGAGTCGCTGGCGTGGCGGCGCGCGGCGGCGTAGGCGGCCACGCTCAGGCCAATGGCGATGGCGTGGCTGCTCATGTGGAAGCCGTCGGCCAGCAGCGCCATGGAGTTGTAGAACCAGCCCGCGGCGATCTCGACGACCATCATCGCGGCGGTGATCCACAGCACGCGCCGCGTGCCGCGCTCGCCGGCCGCGTTGCCGGTGTCGAAGACATGGTCGTGCCGCCAGGCGGCGAGGTCGTGGGTGTGCATCTTGGGGTTGCGGCCTGCTGGAACCGCGGCATTCTGCGCCCCGCGCGTGACGGCCCCGGGGCGCTGCCACGGGGCTTCACTAAAATCTCGCCCTTTTTGCTCGCGCGCCCGCGTGAGCGACACGCCCGTCATGCACGCCCTCCAGACGCAGCCCCTCGCCCCCGAGCCCCTGGCCCGGCTGCTGCTGCAATGGGGCGTCGCGCCGGTGGTGGCGCCGCCTGTCGCCGAGCGGCTGGGCGGCTCGCTGGGCTGGGCGGACGCCATCGGGCTGTCGCAGGTGCTGGCCACCGCGCCAGCCAGCGGCGTCAACGCGGCGGCCTGGCGCGAGGCGCAGGACTGGGCCGCCGCCGCGCTGGACCGCCTGCAGGCCGACCTGGCCAACGCATTCGACGACGCGCTGCTGGCGCTGGATGCCGCCGAGCCGGCACCCGAGGGTGTGCCGCTGCCGGACCTGCTCGCGCCGTTCCGCCTGCACCACGCGCAGCAGCAACGCGCCATGGCCGCCCGCGTCGCCACGCTGCGCGAGCGGCTGCGCGGCCGGCTGGCCGAGGCATCCGGCGCGCTGGCGCGGCTGGCGCAGCTGGACGCCGTGTTCGACCACACCGTCGCCGCGCAGGAGAAGCAGGCGCTGGCCGGCCTGCCCGCGCTGCTGACGCGCCGCGCCGAACTCCACCACACCGCCGACCCGCGCCGCTGGCGCCAACGCTTCTGGGCCGACCTGCAGCGCGCGCTGCGGGCCGAGCTGGACCTCCGACTTCAACCGGTGCACGGGCTCATCGAGGCCCTGCACGCAGCCGACTCCCGATGAACCGCTTCCTGCACGCCCTCTACCCCCTCGCGCTGGCCGCCGGCCTGGCCGGCATTGCCGGCGCCGCGCTGGCGGCCGCCCGCCACCACCCGGTGGCGCTGGCGATGACGCTGCTGATCGCGGCCTTCTTCGCCGTCGGCGTGTGGGAGCTGACCGCCTGGCGCCGCGCCAGCCGCGCACTGGGCGCCGCGCTGGACGGCGACGACTTCCTGGCCGCACTGCCCGAGTCGCTGCGCGCGGCCGTGCAGCAGCGGCTGGACGGCCTGCGCGTGGCGTTGCCGGGGCTGTCGCTGGCGCCGGCGCTGGCGGGCCTGCTGGTGCTGCTGGGCATGCTGGGCACGTTCATCGGCCTGGTCATCACGCTGGGCAGCACGGCCAGCGCTTTAGGCGCGTCGGCCGACCTGGCCGCGCTGCGCACCGCCCTGGGCGCGCCCGTGCAGGGCCTGGGCCTGGCCTTCAGCGCCAGCGTGGCCGGCGTGACCGGCTCGGCCATGCTGGGCCTGATGGTGGCGCTGGCGCGGCGCGAGCGCGCGGCCGTCGTCGCGCGGCTGGACACGGCGCTGCTGGGCAAGCTGCGCCCGCTGACGGCCGCGCACCGCCGCGCGCTGGAGCAGGCCGCCGCCGAAGCTGCCGCCGCTGAAGACGCCAAGAGGAACCAGCGCGAACTCGTCGCCCAGCTGCAGCAGTTCGCGGAAGCGATGGCCGACCGCCTCGTCGCGCAGAACGACCGCTTCCACGCCGAGACCAGCCAGTCCTACGAGAAGCTGGCCGCCAGCGTGGACACGACGCTGCGCACCAGCCTGACCGAGGCCGCCCGCCTGGCCGGCGCCGCCATCCAGCCCGCGGCCGAAGCCGCGATGGCCGGCATCGCCCGCGAGGCCGCGGCGCTGCACGAGCGCGTCGGCACGCAGGTGGGCGAGCAGCTGGCGGCGCTGGGCGCGCGCTTCGAGGCGGGCGTCGCGCAGATCGCGCAGCACGGCGAAGCCGCCGCACAGGCGCAGGCCGCGGGCCTGGCCCGCCAGCGCGAGGCCGCGCTGCAGCTGCTGGCCGACACCAGCGCCACGACGCAACAGGCGGTGGACCGCCTGGCCGAGCGCTGGGCCGCCGAGGCGCAGGCGCTGCTGGCCGCGCAGGCCCAGGCCGACACCGCCCGCGCCGACGCGCTGGACGCGCAGGTCCAGGCGCTGGCTGCGCAGCGCGCCGCCGCGCAGCAGGCCATGGCCGACACGGCCGAGCGCTTCGCGGCACAGACCCAGCAACTGCTGGACCGCGTGGCCGACGCCCAGGCCCGCCACGCCGCGCAGCAGGCACAACTTGACGCGCAACGCCGCGACGAAGCCCGCGCGGAGGCCGACGCGCTCAACACACAGCGCGCCGCCAACGAGCAGCTGCTGGCCGCCCAGCGCGAGGCCGCGCAACAGCTGCTGGCCGACAGCGGTGAGCGCGCGCAGAACGCGCTGACCGCGCTGACCACCGGCTTCGCGGCGCAGACCCAGGATTTGCTGGACCGCATCGCCGACACGCAGACCCGCCACGCCGCGCTGCATGCCGAGCTGGATGCGCAGCGCCGCGCCGAGGCCCGCGCCGACGCCGAGGCGCTCAGCGCACAACGCGCCGCCAACGAGCAGCTGCTGCTCGCCCAGCGCGAGGCCGCGCAGCAGCTGCTGGCCGCCAGCGGCCAGCGCGCGCAGGACGCGCTGACCGAGCTGACCGCCGGCTTCGCCGCACAGACGCAGGCCGCCGTGACGGCGCTGGCCGAGGCGCACACGCAGCTGCAGTCTGCCCACGCGGCCAACGACGCCGAACGGCTGGCCGCCTGGCGCGCCGAGTTGCAGGCGGCCGGCAGCACGCAGCTGGCACAGCAGCAGCAGCTGGCCGACGGCCTGCTGCGGCACACGCGCGAGCTGGTGGCCCAGACCGAGGCCCAGGCGAAGACGACGCTCAGCGAGGCCGGCGCGCTGCTGCAGGCCGCCGGCGAGGCGCCGCGCGCCGCCGTCGAGGTGGTCGCCGCGCTGCGCGAGCAGCTGGCGCAGAGCCAGGCGCAGGACCGCGCCGCGCTGGCCGAGCGCGCCGAGCTGATGCAGACGGTGTCGACGCTGCTGGCCTCGCTGCAGCAGGCCGCGGGCGAGCAGCGCGCCGCGCTGGACGCGCTGCTGCAAGGCGCGTCGGGGCGTGTGGATGCGCTGATCGTCGGCACATCGGCGCAGATGGAGGCGCTGCTGGGTGGCGCGTCGGCCAAGGTGGACGAGCTGCTGCAGGGCGCGTCCGCGCAGGTCGGCACGCTGCTGGGCGGCACCGCCACGCAGGTGCAGACGCTGCTGGCCGGCACGGCCACGCAGGTGAGCACGCTGATGGATGGCTCGGCCACGCAGCTGGCCTCGCTGGGCGAGCGCTTCACGGAGCAGGCCGGCGCGACGGGTCAGACGCTGGCAGAGGCTGCCACCACCATCGCCGCCAGCGCCGCCGAGATGGGCAGCCTGGGCGAGGGCTTCGGCGCCGCTGTCGAGCAGTACCAGGGCGCCAACGCGCAGCTGGTGCAGCACCTGGCCGCACTGGAGGAGCGCTTGGGCAGCGCGATGACGCGCAGCGACGAGCAGCTGGGCTACTACGTCGCCCAGGCGCGCGAGGTCATCGACCTGTGCCTGGGTTCGCAGAAGGCCGTGCTGGACGCGCTGCAGAACACGGCGGCCGCGCATGGATGAGCCGCTGGAGATCGAGCAGGAAGGCGTCGGCACGCCCGCATGGGCGGCCTTCGGCGACCTGATGGCCGGCGTGCTGGGCGCCTTCGTGCTGGTGCTGGCCGCCGCGCTGGTGGGCCAGCTGGACCTGGCCAACCAGCTCAAGGCCGAGGTGGAGCAGCGCCAGGCCGAGCAGGCGCGCCGCGAGGCGCTGGAGCGCGCGCTGGCCGGCCCGCTGGCGGACGGGCGCATCACGCTGATCGAAGGCCGCATCGGCATCAGCGGCGCGGTGCTGTTCGCCATCGGCTCGGACCAGCTGCATGCCGACGGCCGCGCCCTCATCAAGAGCCTGGCCGTGCCGCTGCGCACCTACCTGACGCAACGCGACGAGATCCTGATGGTCAGCGGCTTCACCGATGACCGCGGCGTCACGACGGCCAAGTTCACCGACAACTGGGAGCTGTCGGCCCACCGCGCGCTGACGGTCACGCGCGCGCTGATGGCCGAGGGGCTGCCGCCCGACGCCGTGTTCGCCGCCGCCTTCGGGCCGCAGCAGCCGGTGGCGTCCAACGACGACGCGTCGGGCCGCGCGCTGAACCGGCGCGTCGAGATCGCCCCCACGCCGCGCCCCAAGCGCGCGGCGGCCTCCGCCCCCTGACGATGGACGACGCGCTGCTGGACCCGCTCGCCTGGCTGCAGGCCCGCGCCGAGGCCGACCCGGTGCGGCTGCGCGTGCTGCAAGGCCTGGCACGGCGCGCGGCCGCGCAGACGGGCGCGCTGCGCGAGCGGCTGGTGGCCCGGCTGGTGCAGCGCGCCGGCGCCGCCCCGGTGCCGCTGCCGGCCCGGCCCGCAGCCCCCCCGGCCAGCCCGCTGGCCACGCTGGTGGCCGGACTGCAGGCCGCCGGCCCCGAGCTGCGCAACGTGGCCGTGCACCGCCGCACCTGGGGCGCGCTGCGTGTGCAGCGGCGGCTGGCCGAGGTCAGCGCGCCGGTGCCCGAGCACCTGGGCCCGCTGAACAGCCAGGTGCTGGTGGCGCGTGCGCTGCAGCAGTTGCAGGGCCTGGCACCCGACTACCTGCAGCGCCTGCTGACGCAGTTGGACACGCTGGCCGCACTGGCGCCGCTGGCCGCGGCCGCCGAGGTCGACAAGACGCCCAAGTCACCCAAACCCGCCAGACCGCCCGCCAGGAAGGCCGCGCCGCGCAAGCGCTGACTCCGCCCAGCGGCGCCCGCCACCGGAAGCAGCCTCAGGAAATCACTTATTGGAACGATGTTCCAAAAGAATGAAAGTCCGTTCCGTTTGGTGCAATACACCGTTTTGGACTTCACGACCGTCAATGACTGACGGGCCGGAGCCGCAGTTGAACTCCCCCGCCCTGCCCTTGCCTGTTGGATTCCTCCAGGACGCTTTGCCGTTGCGCTGACGCCCCGCAGCCGGGCCCCGGCTGCGCATCAACAGCAAAGACTGGAGACAAGGAATGAACGGTTCTGTGATGGCGCGCCTGTGGCGCGGTCTTGTGGCCCTGGCCCTCGTGGCCGCCGCCGGCGGTGCCGCCGCGGCACCCGGTGTTCGCACCGTGCCGGCCTGCACCAAGGTCAACGTCAGCACCACCATCGACGTGCCCGCCGGCACGACCTGGGACGGCGTGGCCAAGTACGGCAAATGGGTGTGCCTGGTGGGCACGGCGTCCAACATGAAGGGCACGCAAAGCGAGAGCCAGATCCCGATGTTCAAGCTGAACAACGGCGCGACGGTGAAAAACGTCGTCATCGGCGACGGCTCGCTCGGCAGCGGCACCAACCTGGCCGCCGGTGGCGCCGACGGCGTGCACTGCTACGGCGTCTGCAACATCACCAACGTCTACTGGGCCGACGTCGGCGAGGACGGCGCCACCGTGAAGAAGCTCAGCGGTGTGACCAGCAAGCTGACCATCAGCGGCGGTGCGGCCTTCAAGGCGGCCGACAAGCTGTTCCAGCACAACGGCGACGGCACGCTGGTCATCACCGACTTCTACGCCGACAACATCGGCAAGCTCTACCGCTCCTGCGGCAACTGCTCCACGCAGTACGCACGCAAGGTGACCGTGACGGGTGTTCGCCTGGGCACGGTCAACGCGGCCGGCATCGGCGTGAACAGCAGCTACGACAGCAAGTCCGGCATCGCCGGCCAGTACGACGTGGCCACCATCACCGACCTCGTCTACGGCGGCTCCAAGACCAAGTGCGAAGGCTTCGTGGGCACGGGCTCGGGCAACGAGCCGGTGAAAGACACCAACGCCAGCAACATCGCGCGCGCCTGCGTGTTCAAGTGATGACCGCCCGCCCGCTGGCCTGGCTGATGGCGACGGCAGCGGCCGGGCTGGGCGCGCTGGCGCTGGGCCCGGCCGCCGAGTCGCCACCCGCCGAGCCGGCGGCGGCTGCAGCGCTGCCGGCCCCGGCGCGGCTGCACGTGTTCAGGCCCGCCGCAGCGGCGACGGCGGCACCCGCCATCGAGCGCGACGTCGACTTGCAGGCCCGCGTGCGCGAGCTGCTGGCGCGCGACCCGCAGGCCGCACTGCTCCCGCTGGAAGCGCTGGCGCGGCGCCGGCCCGACCTGGCGCTGCCGCTGTACGAGCAACTGCTGGCCCGCTGGGCCGGGCAACGCCTGCACGCCCAGGCCGTGCTGGCGCTGGCCGGCGCGCCACTGGACGCCGACACGCGCGAGCGGCTGCTGCAGCCCCTGCTGGCCCAGTGGGCCGAAACCGCCCCCGACCAGGCCGCGCGCTGGGCCCTCGCCACGCCCGGCCAGACCGTGCTGCTGGCACCGCTGCACGACCGCTGGCTGCAACAGGATGCGCGCTCGGCCACCGTGTTTGCCAGCATGCTGCCGCCGGGCGAGTCGCGCCGCGCGCTGCTGGATGAGAGCCTGTCGCGCTGGACCGCGCAGGACGGCGCCGCCGCGCGCGACTGGCTGCGCTCGCAGGGCCCGCAGCCCGAGCTGGACGAAGCCATCGCCCGCCACGCCAGCGCCGACGAACTGGCACGCCAGGCGCCGTTCGAGGCCATGGACCTGGTCGCCCGCATCACGTCGCCCGAGCGCCGCTGGCAGGCCTGGCAGGCGCTGGCGCAAAGCCTGCACGACATCGACCCGGCCCAGGTGGGTCCGCTGCTGGCCCGCGCGCCGGGGCTGTGGCCGGCGGAGCGCGAGCGGCTGCTGGGCGAGCTGCGCTGACGCGCTGCATCCGCGGGATGTCGCGCCGCGGCGGCGCCCGCCACACTGCGCGGCTGCGCAACCGCCGATGTCCGCATGAGCACCGTCCCGCCCCCCGATGACATCGCACGTCCGCGCCGCGCCATGCGCGGCAAGGGCGCCGGCACGGCACCCGACCGCATCACCCCGCAGGACTGGGCGCTCGCCATCATCGGCGGGCTGTTCACGCTGGCCGGCCTGCTCATCCTCCGCAACGACTTCAACACCGGCATCGTCACGCTGGCGCTGTTCGGGCTGTGCTTCGTGCACGCCGTCGGCGTCATCGTGCGCAAGCGCCGGCTGCAGCGCCAGCAGGCCGGGGCGGTCACGGCGTCGGTCACCGGCGGCGTGCCGCTGCGGCAATCGCGCGCGCGCATGCTGCTGCTGGCCGGCGCGCTGCTGGCCATCGGCGCCACGCATGCCGCCTTCACGACCCACCCGGTGCAGATCGGCATCGGCTGGCTGCTGCTGGCCGTCGGCGGCGTCATGCTGCTGGGGCTGCTGTCGGGCCGGCTGTATACCGGCTACCTGCAGTTCGACCCCGACGGCCTGAGCCTGGGCGACCGGCACGGTCGGGCCCACGTGCCGTGGGACGCGATCACCGGCATCGCGCGCACCGACCTGCACACCCACCCGCTCGTCCTCGTGAGCGTCGACGCGGGCGCCGTCCAGGCCCTGCCCGCCACCCACGGCCCGCGGCTGATGAAGCAGATGGGCCGCACGCACGGCCAGTTCGGCGCCGACTTTGCCATCATGACGACGGCCTACGGCATCGACGCGCCGGTGCTGCTGGCCGCGCTGCGGCGCTATGCCACGCAGCCGGCCGCACGCCAGGAACTGCAGCGCCCGCCCCGGCTGCGCGGCTGACGCGTCAGGCGGCGGGCCGCTTCCAGGCCATGCCCAGCGTGGCCGGCGCCGTCGGCACGAAGCCAAACTGCGCGTACAGCGCATCGGCCGGCACGTCGGCCAGCAGGCTCACGTAGCCGCCCTCGGGCACGTGCTCGCGCAGCCACGCGGCGATCTCGGCCATCAGCCGCTTGCCCAGCCCCTGGCCCTGGTGCGCGGGCAGCACGGCGATGTCGACGACCTGGAAGGCCGTGCCGCCATCGCCGATGACGCGGCCCATGCCGACGGGCTCGCCGTCGTGCAGCAGCTGCACCGCGAACAGCGTGTTGGGCAGGCCGCGCGCGGCGGCCTCGGCGGACTTGGGGCTCAGGCCCGAGGCCACGCGCAGGTGGCGGTAGGTGTCGGCCGAGGGCGTGGCGTGCAGCATCGTGTAGGTCATGCCCCATTCTGGCCAGCGCGCAGGCCATGGCCTGCGGTCATACCTGCATGGCGCTTCGACATGGCTGCTGCGGCTTGACCCTCGGTCGGCGGGCGCGGGGGCGCTGCAACAATCCGGGCCTGGCCACGCCCGCCCCCGCATGAAGTTCACCTCCGCCCTCACCGCCGCCCTGGCCCTGCTGCTCAGCGCCTGCGCCAGCGTCGCACCGCCGCAGCAGCCGCCCCAGCCCGCCACGCCCGCGCCTGCCGCCACGTCCCCGGTGGCCGCGCCGCCGGGCATCACCGTGCGCGCGCCGCGCATCGACCGCAGCTACACGTCGCAGAACCAGGACAGCCGCGCGCTCTACATCGTGCTGCACTACACCGTCATCGACTGGGAGAAGTCGCTGAAGGTGCTGACGACCGGCGGCCAGGTGTCGGCCCACTACCTGGTGCGCGACAACCCGGTGGCCAGCTACGCGCTGGTGGACGAGAACCGCCGCGCCTGGCATGCCGGCGCCAGCTTCTGGGCCGGCAACACCAACCTGAACTCGGCGTCCATCGGCATCGAGATCGTCAACGCCGGCTACACCGACACGCCGGCCGGCCGCGTCTACGCGCCGTTCCCGCCGGCGCAGGTGGAGGAAGTCATCGCGCTGGTGCGCGACATCCAGCAGCGCCACAACGTGCGGCCCGAACGCATCATCGGCCACGCCGACATCGCGCCCGGCCGCAAGCAGGACCCCGGCCCCATGTTCCCGTGGAAGCAGCTGGCCAACGCCGGGCTCATCCCGTGGCCCGACGGCCCGTCGGTGGCCGTCAAGCAGCTGGAGCACGAGGTGGCACCGCGCGACGTGGCCTGGCTGCAGGACCGCCTCGCGCGTATCGGCTACAACGTGTCGCGCTCCGGCCAGCTGGACACGCTGACCAAGGAAGTCGTCGCCACCTTCCAGATGAAGTACCGGCCACGCGACATCTCCGGCACCGTGGACGCCGAGACGGCCGCGCTCATCGACGTGGCGTCCACGCCCGCGCTGATGCGGGTGGCCGGCGCCGCCGAGGGCGAAACGCGTCCCTACACCTCGCGCTGGTGATGCTGGGCTTCCTGCTCAAGCGCCTGGCCACGCTGGTGCCGACGTTGATCGGCATCACGCTGGTCGCGTTCAGCCTGATCCGCCTGGTGCCCGGCGACCCCATCGAAGTGATGATGGGCGAACGCCAGCTGGACGCCGAGACGCACGCCGCGCTCGTCAAGCGCATGGGGCTGGACCAGCCGCTGCCCGTGCAGTACGCGGACTACGTCGGCAAGCTGCTCAAGGGCGACCTGGGCGAGAGCCTGGTGAGCCGCGAGCCGGTCAGCCGTGAGTTCGTCGCGCTGTTCCCCGCCACCGTCGAGCTGGCCACCGCGGCGCTGGTCTTCGCGGTGGGCTTCGGGCTGCTGCTGGGCGTCAGCGCCGGCCTGAAGCGTGGCTCGCTGCTGGACCAGGGCGTCATGGGGCTGGCGACCGTGGGCTACTCCATGCCGGTGTTCTGGTGGGGGCTGATCCTCATCATGTTCTTCAGCGTGCAGCTGGGCTGGACGCCGGTCAGCGGCCGCATCGGCATCGAGTACGACCCGGTGCGCGTGACCGGCTTCATGCTCATCGACGCGGCGCTGAGCGACGAGGAAGGCGCGTTCAAGTCGGCGTTGATGCACCTCGTACTGCCGGCGCTGGTGCTGGGCACCAGCACGCTGGCGGTGGTGGCGCGCATGACGCGCTCGTCGATGCTGGAGGTGCTGCGCGAGGACTACGTGCGCACGGCCCGCGCCAAGGGCCTGTCGCCCACGCGCGTGGTGGTGGTGCATGCGCTGCGCAACGCGCTGATCCCGGTGCTGACGGTGGTAGGCCTGCAGACCGGCAGCCTGCTGGCGGGCGCGGTGCTGACCGAGACGATCTTCAGCTGGCCCGGCATCGGCAAGTGGCTGATCGACTCCATCGCGCGGCGCGACTATCCCGTCGTGCAGGCCGGCATCCTGATCTCGGCGCTGACCTTCATCGGCGTGAACCTCGTCGTGGATGTGTTGTATGGCGTGGTGAATCCGCGCATCCGCGGAGGCGGTCACTGATGAGCGCCGTGCTGATCGAACAACAACCGCCCGGCCCGCTGCGCGAGTTCTGGCAGGGCTTCACCGCCAACCGCGGTGCGTTTGTCGCGCTGGTCGTCTTCGCGCTGATCGCCCTGGCGTCGCTGTTCGCGCCGCTGTTCGCGCCGCACGATCCCATCGAGCAGTACCGCGACTTCATGCTGACGCCGCCCGTCTGGGCCGAGGGCGGCAGCACGCGCTTCCTGCTGGGCACCGACGAACTGGGCCGCGACATGCTGAGCCGGCTGCTCTACGGCGGCCGCGTGTCGCTGGGCATCGGCCTCGCGGCAGTGGCGCTGTCGCTGCTGCCGGGCGTGCTGCTGGGGCTGCTGGCGGCGTTCTTCCAGCGCTGGCTGTCGCCGGCCATCATGCGCGTGATGGACATCGTGCTGGCGCTGCCGGCGCTGCTGCTGGCCATCTGCGTCATCACCATCCTGGGCCCCGGCCTCGTCAACACGGTCATCGCCATCGCCATCGGCGCGCTGCCGGGCTATGTGCGGCTGACGCGCGCCGCGGCGCTGGCCGAGATCGGCCGCGACTACGTGACCGCCAGCCGCGTGGCCGGCGCCGGCGTGTGGCGGCTGATGTTCATCACCGTGCTGCCCAACTGCATGGCGCCGCTGATCGTCAACGCGACTTTGAGCTTTTCATCGGCGATCCTGGAGACGGCGGGCCTGGGCTTCCTGGGCCTGGGCGTGCAGGCGCCCACGCCGGAGTGGGGCACGATGCTGTCGGCCGCGCGGGACTACATCACGCGCGCGTCGTGGGTGGTCACGCTGCCGGGGCTGACGATCCTCGTCACCGTGCTGGCCATCAACCTGATGGGCGACGGGTTGCGCGATGCGCTGGACCCGAAGTTGAAGAAGGTGGCTTGAATGACTGCCAGGCCCGCAAGCCGTTCGCCACGAGGTATTCCTCTTCCCCCCTTGAGCACCGCCGGGAAACGCAAGGCCCGAAGCCCGCGAGCGCAGCTCGCCTCAAGGACTGACTCGCGACGACTGTCTGAGCAGAGCGTAGCGGCGCGAGTTCGGCGCGGGGCTTCGGGCCTTGCGTTTGCCGGGAACCCCGAAGGGGCGGTGCGGTCGGGGGTCGTTTCTTTGGTTACTTTCTTGTCGACACAAGAAAGTGACTCGCCCGCGGGGGCGAACTCCCCGCTGGGCCTGGCCATCAACACAAAGCAGCGATGAGCCTCCTCCACATCAAGAATCTCCGCGTCAGCTTCGGCCAATTCCCCGCCGTCGACGGCGTCGACCTGCAACTTGACCCAGGCGAACTGCTGGGCATCGTCGGCGAATCCGGCTCCGGCAAGTCCGTCGGCATGCTCGCGCTGATGGGCCTCATCGACGCCCCCGGCAAGGTGACGGCCGACGCCATCGAGTTCCAGGGCCGCGACCTGCTCAAGCTCTCGCCGAAAGAGCGACGCCAACTCATCGGCCGCGACGTCGCCATGGTGTTCCAGGACGCGCTGACCAGCCTCAACCCCAGCTACACCGTCGGCGCGCAGATCGCCGAGGTGCTGAAGACCCACCTGGGCCTGAGCGGCAAGGCGGCCAGGCAACGGGTCATCGAACTGCTGGAGCAGGTCGAGATCCCCGACGCCGCCAACCGCGCCGACGCCTACCCGCACCAGCTCTCCGGCGGCATGAACCAGCGCGTGATGATCGCGATGGCCATCGCCTGCTCGCCCAAGCTGCTGATCGCCGACGAGCCAACGACGGCGCTGGACGTGACCATCCAGGCCCAGATCATGGCGCTGCTGCTGAGGCTGCAGCGCGAGCAGGGCATGGGGCTCATCATGATCACGCACGACCTCGCGGTGGTGGCCGAGATGGCCCAGCGCGTCGCCGTCATGTACGCCGGCCAGATCGTCGAGACCGGCCCGGTGCCCGACCTGTTCGACGCGCCGCGCCACCCGTACACGAACGCGCTGCTGGCCGCGATTCCCGAGCACAACCGCGGCGCCAAGCGGCTGTCCGCGCTGGCCGGCATCGTCCCGGGCGCGCTGGACCGGCCCGCCGGCTGCCTGCTGTCGCCGCGCTGCCCGCGCGTGCAGCCGCGCTGCGTGGCTGAGCGGCCCGCGCTGGAGGCCGGCGTGCGCTGCTTCTACCCGGTCGAGGAGGTCGCGCATGTCTGAGCTCCTCCTCCAGGCGCAGGACCTGACCCGCCACTACAGCGTCAGCCGCGGCCTGTTCAAGCCGAAGGCGACGGTGAAGGCGCTGAACGGCGTCAGCTTCACGCTCGCCCCGAGAAAAACACTCGCCGTCGTTGGCGAGTCCGGCTGCGGCAAGAGCACGCTGGCCCGGCAGCTGACGCTGATCGAGCCGCCCACGCGCGGCACGCTGAAGATCCGCGGCGTCGACACCGCGGGCGCCGACGTGAAAGCGCTGCGCCGCGACGTGCAGATGGTGTTCCAGAACCCGTTCGCGTCGCTGAACCCGCGCAAGACCATCGCGACGACGCTGGCAGAGCCGCTGCTCATCAACACGCCGCTGTCCGCCGCCGAGCGGCAGGAGCGCGTCGAGGCGCTGGCCACCAAGGTGGGCCTGCGGCCCGAGCACCTGCGCCGCTACCCGCACATGTTCTCGGGCGGCCAGCGCCAGCGCATCGCGATCGCGCGGGCCATGATCCTGAACCCGGGCATCGTCGTCGCCGACGAGCCGGTCTCGGCGCTGGACGTCTCCATCCAGGCGCAGATCCTGAACCTGTTCATGGACCTGCAGGACGAGTTCGGCACCGGCTACGTGTTCATCTCGCACAACCTGTCGGTCGTGGAGCATGTGGCGGACGAGGTGATGGTGATGTACCTCGGCGCGGCCGTCGAAGTCGGCGACAAGCGCACGCTGTTCGCGTCACCGCTGCACCCCTACACGCGGGCGCTGATGAGCGCGACGCCGGCGCTGCGAAAGGCCGACCGGCGCGAGCGCATCGTCATCCACGGCGAGCTGCCCAGCCCGCTGAACCCGCCGACGGGCTGCGCCTTCCACAAGCGCTGCCCGCTGGCGCTGCCGCGCTGCGCGCAGGACACCCCGCAGCTGCGCGACGTCGACGGCCGGCGCGTGGCCTGCCACGTGGTCTGAGTACGGCCGGGCCGCGGCCTCAGTGGCCGCGCTTCTTCGAGACTTCGTTGCCGACGACGCCGCCGGCTGCGGCGCCAATGGCCGCGCCCGCGGTCGTGCCGGTCACCGCGCCGCCGATGACGGCACCAGCCGTGGCGCCGACGACGGTGCTGGTTTCACGTGGCGACATGCCGGCGCAGGCGGTCAGCGCCAGCGTGGCGGCCGCGGCCAGCGAAACGACGGTGACGCGCCAGTAGACGGCGCCGGATTGGGAAGTGAGGGGGGCGTTCATGGTCGGGCTCCTGGTGATGGACTTGCCATGACGCCACTGTGAGCGCCGCGCAACCCGCCCGGGGCCGGCCGCCGGCGCACGCCCGTGTCGGACGAAATCCCGGCCCACGCTCGGAAAAAAAGCCACCCGCGGGTGGCTGCTCCGGTGGGTCAGCGCCGGCTCACTTGGGCGCCGAGGCGGCGTCGGCCGTGCACTTCTTGATGTGGGCCTTGGCGGCCGCGCCGTGCAGCTTCTTGTCGGCAGCGGACTTCTCGCAGGCGGCATTGGCCGGCGCGGCGTCGGCGGCGCCCTTGGCGGACAGGCACTCCTTCATGAAGGCCTTGCGCTCGTCGCCCTTCTTGTCACCGGCGTCCTTGTTGCAGGTCGCCATCTTGGATTGCTGCGCGGTGGGCGCCTTGTCGGCGGCCTGCACGCCCAAGGCGGCGAAACCGAGCGCGATGGCGAGGGTGAAGCGTTTCATCGGGGAACTCCTTCCTGGGGGAAATTGAGGGTGCCGGGTCATTCAAGCACGGCACCGTGACGCTGCCAAGCGGGCCGGGCCCTCACAGGATGCGTCGCGGATGCGCCAACGCCTCGTGCGCGGCATGCAGCCGGCGCACCAGCACGCGGATGAAGGCGCGGTCGAAGCGGTGCTGGCACTCGGGGCTGAGCTGGCCCAGCGTCTCGGGCTCGAAGCAGATGGTCGTGCACTCCTGCGTGACCTTGATGTCGGTGCTGTGCTTGCGCAGGTCGGGGTTGGGCGCCAGGTAGGCCATCTCGCCCACCGACGTGCCCTGCCCCAGCGTGGCGACGAGCCGGTTCTCGCGGTGCACGTTGACCTCGCCGCGCGCAATGATGTGGAAGCTGCTGCCCTCCTGGCCGCGCCGGAACAGCGCATGGCCTACGGGATAGCGCCGCCAGCGCGCGCGCCGCACCACCTCCCACAGCTGCACGTCGCCGAACTCGGCGAAGAACTCCAGCGCCCGCAGCATGTTGAAGCGCTCCGAGTCGCGCACCTCGCCCAGCCGGTTCATCGGGATCTGCTGGCTGGACACCAGGCTGGAGAGCGCCTGCGCGAAGCTGTCCCAGTCGGGGAAGCGCTCGTGCGGCGCCTTGGCCAGCGCGCGCTGCACGACGGCGTCCAGCGCCTCGCTGACGCCCTCGCGCTGGCCCATGAGTGGCAGCGGCGCCTGATGGTAGATCTGGTGCATCAGCGCCATCTGGTGCGGCGCGTCGAACGGCGGGCGGCCGCCGATGAGGTGGTAAAGCACGGCGCCCAGCGCGTAGATGTCGGCGCGGCAGTCCACGTCGCCGCCCTCGATCTGCTCGGGCGGCATGTAGGCCAGCGAGCCGACGCGGTGGATCTGCGTGGAGTCGGCATGCAGGTTCAGCGCCGAGCCGAAGTCGCTGACCTTCACGTCGACGACCTGGCCCGAGCCGTCCAGCACGGCCAGCAGGTTGGCCGGCTTCACGTCGCGGTGGATCAGCCCCTGGCGGAACACATAGCCCAGCGCCATGGCGCACTTGAAGGCCACTTCGACGATCTGGTCCAGCGGCAGCAGCCGGTCGCTGCGGCAGAAATGCTTCAGCGTGACGCCGGGCACGTACTCCATGACGAGGTACGGCGACGCGTCCTCGGCCACGGCGTCCAGGATGGCGACGACGTTGGGATGGTGCAGCCGCCCGGCCAGCGCGGCCTCGGCGCTGAAGAAGCGGTTGCTGAAGTCGCTGCTGGGCGCGTCGGGCACCGGGGCCCAGCTGCGCATGCGCTTGACGGCGACCTCCTGGTTCTGGAACGGGTCACGGGCCAGGAAGACATCGCTGGTCGCGCCCTCGCCCAGGCGGCGGAGCACCTGGTAGCGGCCGATGTGGGAAGGCAGGTCGTCTGCGGAAGCGCTCACGCAGGGCATGATACGGGCCGCCCCTGGAGGTGCAGCCCCTTGTTCTCCCATGTCTTTGTCGCCACAAACGACTTCGAGCGCGCCCTGGCGTTCTACCGCCCGCTGATGGCGCTGCTGGGTGTGGCCGAACGCTTCTGCGACCCGTCCAGGCCCTGGGCCGGCTGGCAGAGCACCCCCGGCCCGCGCCCGCTGCTGGTGCTGGGCCGGCCGTTCGACGGCGGCCCGCACGCGCCCGGCAACGGCCAGATGGTGGCGCTGCTGGCTGCCAGTCGCGCGCTGGTGGACCAGGCGCACGCCACCGCGCTGGCCTGTGGCGGCACCTGCGAAGGCCCGCCCGGGCTGCGGCCGCAGTACCACGCGCACTATTACGGCGCCTATTTCCGCGACCCGGACGGCAACAAGCTGTGCGTCGCGTGTCACGAAGCGACGGCCGGATGAGTCGGCGCGCCGGGCGGCCCGTGCGTTCAGGGCGTGCCTCCTAAAATCGCCGCCATGATCCAAGCCAAGCAGGCGCTGCTCGCCGCACTCGCCGACTCCCTCCAGGAAATCGCCCCCGGCTCGAACGCGCCGGCGGCCTTCGAATCCCCCAAGCAGGCCGCCCACGGCGACTTCGCCTGCACGGCCGCCATGCAGCTGGCCAAGCCGCTGAAGGCCAACCCGCGCGAGCTGGCCACGCGCCTGATCGCCGCGCTCGAAGCCAAGCCGGCCTTCCAGCAATGGGTGCAGTCGCTGGAGATCGCCGGCCCCGGCTTCATCAACATCCGCCTGAAGCCCGCCGCCAAGCAGGCCGTCGTCGCCGAGGTGCTGGCCGCCGCCGACAAGTTCGGCCATCGCGCCGCCACGGGCAAGCATGTGATGGTGGAATTCGTCTCGGCCAACCCGACCGGCCCGCTGCACGTGGGCCATGCCCGCCAGGCCGCTCTAGGCGACTCGCTGTGCTCGGTGTTCGAGAGCCAGGGCCACGACGTGACCCGCGAGTTCTATTACAACGACGCCGGCGTGCAGATCGCGACGCTGGCCAACTCCACGCAGATGCGGCTGAAGGGCTTCAAGCCGGGTGACGCCGAGTGGCCCGAGGCCGCCTACAACGGCGATTACATCCAGGACATCGCCGACGCCTTCCTCAAGAAGGAAACCGTCAAGGCCGATGACCGCGAGTTCACCGCCTCGGGCGACGTGAAGGACCTCGATGGCATCCGCCAGTTCGCCGTGGCCTACCTGCGCCATGAGCAGGACCTGGACCTGCAGGCCTTCGGCCTGAAGTTCGACAGCTACTTCCTGGAGAGCAGCGTCTACGCCGGCGGCCAGCTGGAGAAGACCGTCGAGCGGCTGGTGGCCAGCGGCAAGACCTACGAGGAAGGTGGCGCGCTGTGGCTGCGCACCACCGACTACGGCGACGACAAGGACCGCGTCATGCGCAAGAAGGAAGGTGGCTTCACCTACTTCGTGCCCGACGTGGCCTACCACATCAACAAGTTCGAGCGCGGCTACACGCAGTGCATCAACATCCAGGGCACGGACCACCACGGCACCATCGCCCGCGTGCGCGCCGGCCTGCAGGCCGTGGACCTGGGCATCCCGCAAGGCTTCCCGGACTACGTGCTGCACAAGATGGTCACGGTCATGAAGGGCGGCGAGGAGGTCAAGATCTCCAAGCGCGCCGGCTCCTACGTGACGCTGCGCGACCTGATCGACTGGACCAGCCGCGACGCGGTGCGCTTCTTCCTCATCAGCCGCAAGGCCGACACCGAGTTCGTGTTCGACATCGACCTGGCCCTGAAGCAGAACGACGAGAACCCGGTGTTCTACGTGCAGTACGCGCATGCGCGCATCTGCTCGGTCATCCGCAAGTGGGGCGGCGACCTGTCCACGCCGGCCGACCTGAGCCTGCTGACCGCGCCGACGGAAGAGGCGCTGATGCTCAAGCTCGCCGCCTACCCCGACATGCTCAGCGCCGCCGCCGCCGGCCTGGCGCCGCACGACATCGCGTTCTACGCCCGCGACCTGGCCGGCGCCTACCACGCCTACTACGCCGCCGAGCGCGTGCTGGACCAGGCCCCCGAACTGACCCGCGCCCGCGTGGCGCTGCTGGCAGCCACCCGCCAGGTGCTGGCCAACGCCTTGGGCATGCTGGGCGTCAGCGCGCCCGAGCAGATGAGCCGCGACATCGCTGAAACCACCCCGGAGACCGAATGAGTTCTGCATCCAAGCCCGCTGGCCAGAAGAACCAGAAGGGCGGCTTCGTCCTGGGCCTCATCGTCGGCCTGCTCGTCGGCCTGGCCGTCGCGCTGGGCGTAGCGCTGTACATCACCAAGGTGCCCATCCCGTTCGTCAACAAGGTGCCGCAGCGCACCGCCGAGCAGGACGCCGCCGAGGCCGAGCGCAACAGGAACTGGGACCCCAACGCGCCGCTGGCCGGCAAGGGCGCCCGCAGCGCCAGCGGCGTGGTGGCCGCGCCGCCCGCGGTGACCGCGCCGCCGCCGGCCACCACCAGCGCCAGCGCCGCCGTGGCTGCGGCCAGCGCCGCCGCCGCGCTGCCGCCGGTCACGACGGCCCAGCCCAAGCCGGTGGCCCCCAAGGCCGACGCGCCTGCCTCCGCGCCGGCGCCCGCCGCCGCCGCGGGCGCCGATGCCTATGTCTACTTCGTGCAGGCCGGCGCGTTCACGCGCCCGGAAGAGGCCGAGGCCCAGAAGGCCAAGCTGGCCATCCAGGGCTTCACCGCCAAGGTCATGGAGCGCGAGCAGAACGGCCGCACCGTCTACCGCGTACGCCTGGGGCCCAACGACACGCGCGAGGCCGCCGAAGACCTGCAACGCAAGATTGAGGGGGCTGGCTTCGAGGCCAACCTCGTTCGTGTACAACGCTGAATCCCTGCCCCGAGGACTTTGACGCCATGAAGCGCCGCGACTTCTCCGCCCTGCTCGCCACCACGCCGCTCGCCGGCGCCGCCGGCACCGCGCTCGCCCAGGGCGGCCCTGTGGAGGGCCGCCACTACACGGTGGTATCGCCGGCCCTGCCGACGCCGCCGGGCAAGATCGAACTCATCGAGTTCTTCTGGTACGGCTGCCCGCACTGCTACGCGTTCGAGCCGCTGGTGGAGAACTGGAGCCGCCAGCTGCCGGCCGACGTCAGCTTCCGCAAGGCCCACGTGGCCTTCCGCGCCAACCTGAAGCCGCACCAGCGCATGTTCTACGCGCTGGAGGCGCTGGGCAAGGAAGTGCAGGCCCGGCCGGCCATCTTCGCGGCCATCCACCAGCAAGGCCAGATGCTGGACGATCCCAAGAGCCAGGCCAAGTTCCTGAGCAACCTGGGCGTGGACCCGGCCAAGTACCAGGACGCCTACAACTCCTTCGGCGTGCAGAACAAGTGCACGCAGGCCGACAAGCTGTCCGATGCCTACCGCATCGACGGCGTGCCCAGCCTGGGCATCGGCGGCCGCTTCCTGACCTCGCCGGCCCTGGCCGGCGCCGGCCAGCGCCTGCCCGAGCAAGAGTCCGGCCAGCGCGCACTGCAGTACACCGAGTTCCTCCTCCAGCGCGTGCGCAACAAGACATGAAACGACGTGACGTTACCTTCGCGCTGGCCGCCACCGGCCTGGCTGCCACGGTGCCTGCCGCCTTTGCCCAGGGCGGGCCGGTGGAGGGCCGCCAGTACGTGCGCCTGGGCCAGGCCCTGCCCGGCACGCCGGGCAAGGTGGAGGTCATCGAGTTCTTCTTCTACAAGTGCCCGCACTGCTTCGCGTTCGACCCGCTGCTGGAGGCCTGGCTGCACCAGTTGCCGGCGGACGTGGCATTCCGCCGCGTGCCGGTGGGCCAGCAGGCGATGCTGAAGCTGCACGCGCGCATGTATTACGCGCTGGAAGCCATGGGCGCACTGACGCCGCAGGTGCATGCCGGCATCTTCAACGCCTTCCACCGCGCAGGCATGGACGCCAATGACGAGGCGGCCGTCGTCGCGCTGGTCGGCAAGCTGGGCGTGGACACGCCCAAGTTCAAGGCCGCGTTCTCTTCCTTCGGCGTGAACGGCAAACTGGCCCAGGGCCAGAAGCTGGCCGAGCTGGCAGGCGTGGACGGCGTGCCGGCGCTGGTCGTCGGCGGACGCTTCCGCACCGCGCCCAGCATGGTCGGCTCGCCAGGCCAGAGCGAGGCGGCCCAAGGCCAGCAGGCGCTGGCTGTGGCAGATTTCCTGATCAGGTTGTCGCGAGGGAAAGGCTGAGGCCGGTTTCAGGCCCATAGAATGGCCTGCAACTTCCGTGCCGCCATGCTGTCCCGCCTACCCCTGCTGCTCCTCGCACTCGCTGCCTGCGCCGCCCACGCGGAGAAGGGCGACCGCACCAAGCCCATGATCTTCACGTCCGACCAGCGCGGCTCGGTCGACGGCGTGAACCAGCGCACCGAACTGCAGGGCAACGTCGTCATCACCCAGGGCAGCCTGGTGCTGCGCGCCGAGAAGGTGGACGTGCGCGAGACCCGCGACGGCTACATCCAGGCCTACGCCAATGGCGCCACCGGCAAGCCGGTCACGTTCCGCCAGGGGCAGGACAAGCCCGGCGAGTCCATCGAGGGCGTGGCCGACCAGCTGGAATACGACACCCGCACCGAGACCATCCGCTTCATCGGCAGCGCCACGATGCGCCGCATGCGCGGCAGCACGGTCACCAACGAAGTGTCTGGCGCCGTCATCCTGTACGACAGCCGCAGCGAGGTGTTCACGCTGGAAGCCGGCAACACGTCGCCCAACCCCAGCGGCCGCACCCGCATCGTCATCATGCCGCCCGCCCAGCCGGACGACCCGGCGTCGGCGCCGGCCTCCGGCCTGCCGCTGAAGCCGTCCACGACGCTGACGCCGGGCAAGGCCTCGTGATGGCGCAGGCCTGCACGAGCCGGCTCGAAGCCGAGGGCCTGGCCAAGAGCTACGGCGTCCGCAAGGTCGTCAAGAACGTGCATGTGCGCGTCGACTGCGGCGAAGTCGTCGGCCTGCTGGGCCCCAACGGCGCCGGCAAGACGACCAGCTTCTACATGATCGTGGGCCTGGTGCGCTCCGACGCCGGCGTCATCCGCATCGACGGCGCCGAGGTGCAGCGCCAGCCCATCCATGCCCGCGCGCGGCTGGGCCTGTCCTACCTGCCGCAGGAAGCATCCATCTTCCGCAAGCTGACCGTGGAGCAGAACATCCGCGCGGTGCTGGAGCTGCAGCAGGACGAGCGCGGCAAGCCGCTGTCCCGCGCACGCATCGATGAGCTGCTGAACGGCCTGCTGCACGACCTGTCCATCGACGGCCTGCGCGACAGCCCGGCGCCGGCGCTGTCGGGCGGCGAGCGCCGCCGCGTCGAGATCGCCCGGGCGCTGGCAACGCAGCCGCGCTTCATCCTGCTGGACGAGCCGTTCGCCGGCGTGGACCCCATCGCCGTGCTGGAGATCCAGCGCATCATCGGCTTCCTGAAGGCCCGAGGCATCGGCGTGCTGATCACGGACCACAACGTCCGCGAGACGCTGGGCATCTGCGACCGCGCCTACATCATCAGCGAGGGCGCCGTGCTGGCAGAAGGCACGCCGGACGAGATCGTGGCCAACGCCGATGTGCGCAAGGTGTACCTCGGCGAAAATTTCCGGATGTAGGGATGGTGAGCCGCTCGCCCATCCTCGCGGCGCTGAACGCGCGCGACTCCGGTCGGTCCCCCGAGGGGACGGCGATGCTCACGGCATTGAGCCGCTCGCACATCGCCTGCGGGCCGGCTTGGGAGCGGCCCGGCGCCGGTCCGCGGGTCACACCATGAAACAGACCCTCCAGGTCCGCCTCAGTCAGCACTTGGCGCTGACGCCCCAGCTGCAGCAATCCATCCGGCTGCTACAGCTGTCGACGCTGGAGCTGCACCAGGAGGTCGAGCAGATGCTGGCCGCCAACCCGCTGCTGGAGGCCGAGGAAGAGTTCACCGTCAGCGCGCCGGAGCTGGCCACCAATGCGCCGGCCGAGACCGGCACGGAGGCGTCGGCGGGGGAGTCCGAGGGTGGCGAGGCCGCCGAGCTCAGCGGCGAGGACTTCGGCGGCACCGAGCGCGAGGACTGGGAGAACGGCACCGAGCGCGACGACTTCGACGGCATCCGCGAGCTGCCCAGCAGCAGCCCGTCCAGCGGCGACGACGACGGCGAACGCGAGAGCCAGGAGTCCGCCGAGACGACGCTGGCCGAGCATCTGGCACAGCAGCTGGCCGGCCTGAGCCTGTCGGCCGCCGACCGCGCGGCGCTGCACGTCGTCATCGAGTCGCTGAACGAGGACGGCTACCTTGAGGACCCGCTGGAGGACATCGCCGCCGCGCTGGCCGGCGACGACGAAGAGGGCCGCGAGGAGCTGCTGGACCACCTGCGCATCGCGCTGCGCCTGCTGCAGAGCCTGGACCCGGCCGGCATCGGCGCGCGCGACCTGTCCGAATGCCTGGTGCTGCAGCTGCGCGCCCGGCCCAAGAGCCCGGCGCAGGCCATCGCGCTGCTGATCTGCAAGAGTCATCTGGAGCTGCTGGCGCGCCGCGACATGCGCCGGCTGATGGCCGAGACCGGCGCCGACGAGGCCTTGCTGCGCGAGGCGCAGGCCCTCATCACGCGGCTGGAGCCCAAGCCGGGCCGCCGCTTCGCGCAGAGCGCGGCTGCGGCCATCGTGCCCGACGTCATCGTGCGCAAGGTGGGCCGCGAGTTCCGCGTCATGCTCAACCCCGAGGTGGCGCCCAAGCTGCGCATCAACGAGCTCTACGCCAACGCGCTGCGCGCCACGCGCGGCGGCATCAGCAACTCGCCGCTGGGCGGGCAGCTGCAGGAGGCGCGCTGGTTCATCAAGAACATCCAGCAGCGCTTCGACACCATCCTGCGCGTCAGCCAGGCCATCGTGGAGCGCCAGCGCGGCTTCTTCACGCACGGCGAGCTGGCCATGAAGCCGCTGGTGCTGCGCGAGATCGCCGACGAGCTGGGCCTGCACGAGTCCACCATCTCGCGCGTGACGACGGCCAAGTACATGGCGACGAGCTGGGGCACCTTCGAGCTGAAGTACTTCTTCGGCTCGGGGCTGAGCACCGAGGCCGGCGGCGAGGCGTCCAGCACCGCGGTGCGCGCGCTGATCAAGCAGTTCGTCGCCGCCGAGGACATCAAGAAGCCGCTGTCCGACAGCGCGCTCGCGGCGATGCTGGAGGAACAGGGCATCCAGTGCGCCCGCCGCACGGTGGCCAAGTACCGCGAAGGCATGAAGATCGCGCCGGCGAATCTGCGCAAGGCGTTGTAGGAGCCTGCATGCGAATCAGGCGGACTGTTGTCGCGCTGGCGCTGCACTCCCTGGCCGGCCACGCGATGGCGCATTCGGACACGATCCTCCAGCTGTCTTCCGACGGTCATATCCGCGGGCTTCCGCCTCGATATGCATCGGCGAGCCTCAAGATCGAGTTCGCAAACCAGGCGTCCGGCAGGCCCACGAAGATGACGTTCATCTCCGCCGGCAAGCAAACCATCATCGAGCGCTGCCTGCTTGAACGGCTGCCCGCCGGTTCATGGCGCCAGATGTCGCTGTCGGGCTCCTGGTATCACGACAGCGAGACCCTGCCTCCGTACGTCAGCGTCCAGTTCAACACGCCGGCGCAGCCGCAGGACCTGCCGCACCCGCTCGGGATCTCGTTCCTGTTCAGCTTGCGGGATGCAAGACTGATCGTGGCGCAGGAGGCTTTGCCCACCACCAGCAAGGGCGAGGTGAACCTCAGCCCTGTTCGACTGCGGGCCGGTTGTCCCGCCAAGTAGCCTCAGCCCGGCAGTTGTTCCGCCTTGCGCCACTCCCTCGGCGACTGCCCCGTGTGTGCGCGGAACGCGCGTGACAGCGCCGCCTCGCCGCCGTAGCCCACGTCCATCGCGATGTGCTTGAGCGAGCGGCCCTCGCGCAGCCCTTTCTGCGCCAGGCCGATGCGCCAGCGCTGCAGGTAGACGCCCGGCGTGCAGCCGACGACGTCGCGGAAGCTGTTGGCGAACACGGTGCGCGACATGCCCGCCGCCGCCGCCAGCTCCTCCAGCGGCCAGTCGCGCTGCGGCGCCTCGTGCAGGGCCACCAGCGCGCCGCGCAGCTTGGGGTGCGACAGCCCGGCCAGCATGCCGGACTCGACCCGGCCCTGCGCCATCAGCTCGCGCAGCACCCAGATCAGCAGCACCTCGAACAGCCGGTCCAGCATCAGCTGGCGGCCGCAATACGTCGCCTCGGCCTCGGCGAACAGCTGCGCCAGCACCGGCGCGCAGCCGGGCACCGACGCCAGCGGCAGGCACACCCAGGCCGGCAGCGCCGCGGCGATGGGATGGCCGGCACCGCCGTCGAAGGCCATGTGGGCGCACAGGAACTCGGCACCGCAGGCCGGGTCCGTCACGAAGCGGTGGGCCAGCGGGCGCGGGTAGAGCAGCAGGCTGGGCTCGGTGATGCGCAGCGGCTCGGGCACGCCGTCATGGTGGACGGCCACGTCGCCCGACCGGATCAGGTGCAGCTGGCCGCGCCCGGCCTGTGGCACCAGGCTGTTGACGCCGCACAGCGCGCCGGTCTGGAAGGTCTCGGCGCGCACGGCGAAGTGCGTGAACAGGGCGGCAAGTCGGTCGGCCATGATCGGTACCAGATGCAAAGTTAAACGTACTTTATGGCATCTCAGGTACGCCCGTCGTCGGCACAGTTCATCCCTGTCGCAAGACAGATCCACCGCCCCCCACCGACACCTTCCAGGAGCCTGCCATGACCCGCCAACCCCGCTTCAACCGCGCCGTCCTCCAACTGCTGTTCGCCGCCGCTGCCGTCACGGCCGGCGCGTCCGCCCAGGCGCAATCCTTCGTGTCCGACCCCGAGTCGGGCTACAGCGTCAGCGTGCAGTCCACCGTGTCGCGCGCCGAGGTGCTGGCCGAGCTGAAGGTCTACCAGGAGTCGGGCCTGGCCGCCGCCGAGCGCGTGGCCAGCGAGACCGGCGCGTGGAACAGCCCCGCGCTGCAGGCCGCCCGCCAGCGCTACGGCGTGCTGCGCCACGGTGAGCGCTATGCCGCCCTCGTGGCCGAGTACGCCGCCCGCCGCGGCGAGCCCGTCCGCCCGGCCAGCAAGGCCTGATCGCCCTCCCCGCAGAACTCTCACCCCCAAGGAAAGCCCGCCATGTCCGCCTTCACCCGCCTCGCCCTCGCCGCCACCATCGCCGTCGGTGGCTTTGCCGTCCAGACCCAGGCTGCCGCCGCCACGCCCACCGCCGCCACCGCGGTCGCCAGCCAGTACGTGGCCGCCGCCGACGGCACGCCGCTGTACGTCAAGGACTGGGGCCCGAAGAACGGCCCGGTCGTCGTCTTCAGTCACGGCTGGCCGCTGAGCTCGGACAGCTGGGAGTCGCAGATGCAGTTCCTGGCCGAGCGCGGCTTTCGCGTCATCGCCCATGACCGCCGTGGCCACGGCCGCTCCGGCCAGCCCTGGGCCGGCAACACGATGGACCAGTACGCCGACGACCTCGACGCCGTGCTGCGCGCCAAGGGCGTGAAGCGCGCGACGCTGGTGGGCTTCTCCACCGGCGGCGGCGAGGTGGCCCGCTACATCGGCCGCCACGGCACGGCGCGCGTCGCCAAGGTCGTGCTGGTGGGCGCCGTGACGCCCATCATGGGCGCCAGCGCCACCCACCCCGAGGGCGTACCCGAGGCCGTGTTCGACAGCCTGCGCAAGGCCTCCCTCGACAACCGCGCCCAGCTCTACAAGGACATTGCCAACGGCCCGTTCTTCGGCTTCAACCGCCAGGGCGCCAAGGTCTCGGCCGGCCAGGCCGACAGCTTCTACGTGCAGGGCATGCAGGCCGGCGCCAAGGCCACCTACGACAGCATCGAGGCCTTCTTCCACTCCGACTTCCGCGAAGACTTGAAGAAGGTGAACGTGCCGGCGCTGGTCATCCACGGCGCCGACGACCAGATCGTGCCCATCGAGACGACCGGCCGCGCGACGGCCAAGCTGGTCAAGGGCGCACGCCTCATCGAGTACGCCGGCGGCCCGCACGGCATCACCGACACGCACAAGGACCGCCTGAACCAGGATCTGCTGGACTTCGTCAGCCAGTAAGCCCGCAGGCGCCGCCCGGCCCGACGCCGGGCGGCGTTCAGTCCTTGGAGGGGCCGCGCTCCGGCGCCAGCGGTGCGAACACGAAGCGCATGCCGCGCGTGTAGCTCTCGGCCTTGGTGCCGGCGTGGCGCTCGCCATCGATGGTGCGGTTCTCGTACACCAGCTCGGGGTGCTTCAGCGTCGGCAGCAGCGCCTGGTAGCGCTGGATGCCGGCCAGGAAGCCGGGCCACTCGTTCTCCGCACCGGTCACGTACAGCCGCGCCGCGATGGGCTTGCCCGTCGCGGCGTAGGCCTTGGCCTGGCCGATGATCCAGTCGCCGCCCACCACCACCGCCGGGCTGGCCGCGATGTAGCCCTTGAACAGCGCCGGCTTGGCGTACATCGCATGCAGCGTGAACAGCCCGCCCAGCGAGCTGCCGGCGAGGTAGCGCTGCGCCGGGTCGGCGCGGTACTCGCGCTCCAGCAGCGGGAAGATGTCTTTCTCCAGCGACGCGATGAACTTGTCGGCATTGCCGGTGCCGAACGCCAGCGGCCCCAGCTTCACCGGCGACAGCTCCCAGCCGCGCAGCTCGCCGTAGTCCAGGTTGTCGCCCGCGTAGCCCAGGCCCACAGTGATGAACTCGGGCACGACCTTGTCGTAGGCCAGGTTGTTGTATGACGCGACGACGGTGGCGAAGTCCCAGTAGCCGTCGGTCACGTACAGCACCGGGTAGCGCCGCCGGGGCTCCTTGGCGAACGAGCCCGGCAGGTGGATGTGCAGCTGGTAGGTCCGCCCGTCGGCGTTCTTCGGCAGCGCACGCAGCTGGGTGTTCGGGATCGTGTGCGCGGGGTAGACCGGCGCCGGGTCGGCGGCCTGCGCCTGCAGCGCACCGAACAGGAAGGCCAGGGACAGGACGAATCGCTTCATGGCGTAGACGGTCGGTGGACGTTGATGGCAGCGTTGTCAGTTTAGGGTGACGACAATGCCGCGCCATATGTGGAAACTCACCCTGGGCCCGAGCCTGTTCCTGCTGCTGGCACACCTCATCGGCCTGTCCTTCACCTCCCCGGTCGCCAACGCCGCGGCGGTCTTGATCGGTGCGGCGATCTCCGTTGCGGCGCTGATCCGGTGGATCGCGCGCGGCATTGCACAGCGGTGGCTGCGCTGGATCCTTCAGGCCGGCCTCGGGCTGGCAGCGCTCGTCGGCGCCGCGGTGGCCTTGCTCGGCCTCCTGCTGGGCGGCACGCTGGGCCGGCCGGACTACGAGGGGTATCTGGGCGACGCCATCTGCCGCGGCTGGAGCTATGGCGACGCCACCGTGTCCGTCCAGGACGAGCGCACCGAGATCGCGCTGTACCGGTCGCTGGGCCCGCTGCTGGAATGGCGGGTCGCACGCCGCTCGTGGCAGGGCGAATCAGGCGAGCCGTTCGATGAATTCTGGACCGAGTGCGACAAGCTGGCCGGACGGCATGGCGGTTGACGCGGCCTGACAGCGACAATTGCGCGGTGAGCCTGCCCAACAAGTTATCCCTTTTCGTGTCCTGCCCCGGTGGCGTCGAACCGCTGCTGGAGGCCGAGCTGAAACGCTTCCTGCCGCCCGGCGTGCGCAGCAAGGTGGAGGCGCTGCGCGGCGGCTGCGGCGTGCTCGGCACGGCCGAGGACGTCATGCGCATCAACCTCGAAAGCCGGCTGGCGCAGCGCGTGCTCGTCGAGATCGTCGAGGGCCCCTACCGCCACGAGGACGACCTCTACTCGCTGGCCCGCCGCGTCGACTGGCGCGACTGGCTGACGCCCAAGCACACGCTGCGCATCGACACCACCGCGCAACGCTCGCCGCTGAAGAGCCTGAACTTCGCCGCGCTGCGCATCAAGGACGCCATCTGCGACCAGCTCCGCGAGCACACCGGCGAGCGCCCCAGTGTCGACACGCAGCGACCCGACCTGCCCGTCGTGCTGCACGTGGGCCCCGAGCGCGCGGCGATCTACGTCGACACCTCCGGCGAGCCGCTGTTCAAGCGCGGCTGGCGCATCGACAAGGGCGACGCCCCGCTGAAGGAGACGCTGGCCGCCGCGATGCTGGCCGCCGCCGGCTGGCGTGGCACGCCCGAGGAAGGCGGCGCGCTGCACGACCCCTGCTGCGGCTCCGGCACCATCCCCATCGAGGCCGCGCTGATCGCCTGCGATTCGGCGCCCGGCCTGCAGCGCCGCTTCGCGTTCGAGCACCAGTTGCCCTTCTCCACCGGCGCCATGAAGCAGGCCTGGGGCGAGATGGCGCAGGCCGCCCGCGCCCGCATCCACGCGCCGGCCGTGCCCATCTACGCCAGCGACGTGGCCTTCCGCATGGTCGACTTCGCGCGCCGCAACGCCGAGCGCGCCGGCGTGGCGCAGTACATCCAGTTCAACGGCGGCGATGCGCTGGAGCGCCCGGCGCCGCAGCTGCCCGACGGCATGCCCGGCGCCATCGTCATGAACCCGCCCTACGGCGAGCGCATCGAGGTGCGCGGCAAGGCGGCGATGACGCGGGACGCGCGCGGCTCCGAGGAGCTGGATGCCGGCGACGACTTCTTCCCGCGCCTGGCCGCGCACTGGAAGCGCCAGTACACCGGCAACCCCGCTGGCTGGACCGCCTGGATGCTGACGCCCGACATGAAGCTGCCCAGCAAGATGCGCCTGAAGGAAAGCCGCCGCGTGCCGATGTGGAACGGCCCCATCGAATGCCGGCTGTTCCGCTTCGACCTCGTCAAGGGCTCGGCGCGCAAGCCAGCCGCGGAAGACGGTGCGGCGTGAGCTGATCGCCGCCGCGCTGGCGCTGCTGTGCGCCGGCACGGCCCGGGCCGACGGCTGCACGCTGGTGTTCGGCCAGGGCCGCAACGCGACGCAGCCCGGCGGCCCGGACTGGGACGACCTGAACCAGCGCTTCAACGCCGCCGTCGCCGACACGCTGCAGGCCGACGGCCGCAGCGCCCACGCGCTGGACGCCTCCACCCGCCAGATCAACCCGCAGGCCGCCGGCCGCGCACTGCTGGCCGAGGCCGACAGGCTGGGCTGCCGCACGCTGGTGGAAACCACCGTCTTCGACGACGCCGGCACGCTGGTGCTGCGGCTGCGTGCCTACCCGCTGCTGCCGCAGTTGGGCGACGGCGCCGCCATCGTGGGCCTGCGCATAGGCGCGCCGCTGTTCGTCACGCAGCGCGACCTGGCACCCGCGGCCGTGCAACGCATCAAGCCCGAGCTGCTGGCCGCGCAGATGGCGGCCGAGTACCTTCAGCACGACCGACGCTGACGCCAGCCCAGCCACGCCAGCGCCGCCGCGCACAGGAAGATGGGCACCAGGCTGGCCAGGTTCATCCACTGCCAGCCGCCGGTCGTCACCAGCGCGCCGGACGAGAACGACGTGACGGTCATGGTCGCGTAGACGCCCGTGTCCATCAGCCCCTGCGCGCGCGTCTTCTCCTCGGGCCGGTAGGCCTGCGTGAACAGCGTCGTGCCGCCGATGTAGAGGAAGTTCCAGCCCACGCCCAGCAGCAGCAGCGCGCCGAGGAAATGCGGCAGGTCCTGCCCGCTGAGCGCGAACGCCACGCAGCCCGCGTTCAGCAGCACGCCCATCCACATGACCGGCTGCACGCCGATGCGCTTGATCAGCGGCCCGGTGAAGAAGCTGGGCACGAACATGCCCAGCACATGCCATTGCAGCACCAGCCCGGCGTCGCCGAACGGCAGCCCGCACTGCCCCATCGCGATGGGCGTGGCCGCCATCAGCAGGTTCATGACGCCGTAACCCAGCGCACTCGCCGCCAGCGCGACGAGGAACACCGGCTGGCGCACCAGCTCCGCGCCCGGCCGCCCGCCCGCGCCAGGCGCCGGCCGCGCCAGCGGCGGAAAGTCGATCAGCGAGATCAGCGCCAGCCCGGCCAGCGCCACGCCGATCAGCAGCAGGTAGGCGCCGGCGAACGGCACCGTCAGCAGGTACTGGCTCTCGCGCGCCAGCAGCGGCCCGATGACCGCGCCCAGGCAGCCACCGCCCAGCACCCACGAGATGGCGGCCTCGCGGCTCTCCGGCGCCACCAGCTCGGTGGCGGCGAAGCGGTACAGCGCCGCGTTGGCCGTGTAGTAACCGGCGATCAACGTCGCCAGCACCACGCCCCAGAACTGCTGGTGCAGCACGCTGACGAAGGCCATCGTGCAGCTGAACAGCGCCACGCCCAGCCCGATCTGGAAGGCACGCCGGCGCCCGAAGCGCAGCTGGTGCCGCCCCACGAGGCGCGCCGTCAGCGCGCCGCCGGCCACGTAGGCGCAGATGGGCAGCGTGGCCATCCACGGCCGCGGGGCCAACGCCAGGCCGACGAGGCCGTTGATGGCCATGAAGCAGATGTTGTTGGTGAGGAACAGGCCCTGGGCCAGCACCAGCAGGGCCAGGCGCTTGTTCAAGACAAGGCCAGCCAGGACAGCACCGCCAGCGGCGCCGTGTCGGCCCGCAGGATGCGCGGGCCCAGTGTCACGGCCGCGAAGCCGCGGGCACGCGCGGCGTCTTCCTCCGCGTCGCTCAGGCCGCCCTCGGGGCCACTCAGGAACAGCGCACGCGGCTGAGGCAACGCCCCCAGCGGCGCCGCCGCCCGCGGGCTCAGCAGGCCGCGCCACTCGTCATCGCCGGGCGCCGGCAGCGCGGCCAGCCAGGCGGTCAGCGGCTGCACGGGTTCAACGCGCAGCGGCACCGTGCGCCCGCTCTGCTCGGCCGCCGCGATGGCCACGCCCTGCCAGTGCGCGCGCTTCTTGTCGGCGCGCTCGCCGGCCAGGCGCAACACCGAGCGCTCGCCCACCAGCGGCTGCAGCGCCACGGCGCCCAGCTCGGTGGCCTTCTCGACGAGGAAGTCCATGCGGTCGTTGGCCGGCATGACGACGGCCAGCGTCACCGCACGCCCCAGCTCGCGCTGAGGCCGCTCGGCGTCGATGAGATTCACGCGCACCTCGCTGCGCCCCATCGCCGTCACCTCGGCCCGCCATTCCGGGCCGCTGCCGTCGAACAGCGTCAGCGCATCCCCCGGCTGCAGCCGCAGCACCTGCACATGGCGTGCAGCACCCGCCGGCAAGACAAGCTCGCCGGGTTGAGCAATGGGGGTATCAACAAAAAAACGAGGCACGTGGGTAACGGCGGATTTCCGGGCCGAGCGCCGGGCCGCTCCCAAGCCGGCCCGCTGGGCGATGTGCGGGCGGCTCAATGCCGCACGCATCGCCGTCCCCTCGGGGGACCGACTGGGCTCGCCCGCGTTCAGCGGCGCGAGTCCAGGCGAGGGGCCTACTTCGCTGCGATCTGCGCGTCCAGCTCCTTGCAGGACGGCGAGCACACCGGCTGGGACTTGCCCAGCAGCTTCTTGGACTTCAGCATCGCGCGCGGGCGGTGCTTGCCGCAGAGGAAGCAGGACATCGTCGCTGCGCCGAAGGAGGAGGTCGCCGCGAAGGGCGAGCCCGGGGCTTTGGAGCGGTAGCGCAGACCATCCGCTTCGATGGTGGTCTTGGTGGTTTCTTTGGCCACGCTGGTCCTGTCGAAGAGTTGTAAGTGGGGAACGCCGGGCAGGCGCTGGGGCCCTGTATTTTCCACCATGTCGGCAGACCCCGGCCTAGGGCTTTCAACACCCCTTGAATTTGGCCGTTCTTTTTTCGGCCCAGGCAGCCTGCCCTTCGGCCAGATCGCGCGAGTCGCGGGCCGTCAGGATGTCGGCCGCAAGCCGCTGTTCATCGAGCCTGCCGCCCGCGATGGCGTTGAGATGCTGCTTCATCGGCAGCAGCGCCAGCGGCGCCATGGCCAGCAGTTCGGCCGTCAGCGCGGCGAGTGCCGCATCCAGCGTGTCGACGTCGGGCAGCAGCTGGTCCAGGTAGCCGCAGGCCAGCAGCGCGGGCGCGTCCAGCGTGCGGCCGGCCAGCAGCACCTGCTTGGCCGTGGCCAGGCCCAGCCGGCTGACGAAGCGCTTCAGCCCGCCCGCGTAGAAGTGCAGGCCGATGCGCGCCGCCGGCACGAACATCTCCACGGCCGGTGCGCCGAGGCGGAAGTCGCAGGCCAGCGCGAGGTCCGCCGCGCCGCCGTAGACGCCGCCATGCAGCCGCGCGACGGTGATGGGCCGCGCGGCCTCCAGCGCGTCGGCCAGCTCGCCAAAGCGCGCGCCGGCGTCCACGCTGCCCAGCGCGCCCAGGTCAAAGCCGCTGCAGAAATGCCGGCCCTCACCTGCCAGCACCAGCACACGCACGGCGGCGTTCGCATTGATCGCTTCGATGAAGCCGCGCAACGTGGCGAGGTCGTCCACGCTGAGCCGGTTGGCCTGCCGCGGGCGGCGCAGCATGATGCGGGCGACGCCGCCCTCCACCGTCAGCAGCGGGCTCACGCGCGCCGCCTCGCGACGCGGTTGCGCAACGCGTAGCCGTCGTTCAGCCGCGCGAACGTCGCGCTGCGCTCGGCCTCGGCCAGCTCGCGCAGCGCCTGGGCCTGGCTGGGGCGCAGCCGGGTGTCCTGATGCAGCACCAGCTCGGCGATCAGCACCCAGTCCGCCTCCAGTTCGGCCGGCCAGACCCTGGCCTCAGGCGGCAGTTGTGCGAGCAGCTGGTGCAGCGCGCCAAAGGCCGTCTCGGCCGCCGTCAGCGTGGCCAGCTCCGGCCAGCGCCCCAGCACCGGCGCGTCCAGGCGCTGCGGCGGCCACAGCGCGCACAACCACTGTGGCGCGTGGTTCTCGACGACGGGCCGCCCGGCATGGCCCGTCACGAGTTCGGAGGTCGCGCCGCGCACGCGGCGCACCACCGCCGTCCAGGCCCGCGGCTCCCAGGCCGTCAGCAGTTGCGCCGGGCGGTCGGCGCGCGGCACGGGCAGGCTGATGCGCGGGATGTCGTTGACGGGCGGCGGTGGGGCCACGTGTGGCAGCTCGATGTCCTCGACATCCTGCATCGCATAGCCCCGCGCCTGCAGCCGCGCGCGCTTGGTGGCGTCGATGCTGGCGCGGCCGGCATCCAGCAGCCGGCCCAGGTCCAGTTCATCCAGCGGCGGCGGCGCGGGCGCGCGCCAGCCGTCCAGGACGCGGGCGGGGTCGAAATCGTCGGTCTTGGCCATGGCGATGCTGGCGGGCATTGTGACGACGTAAGCTCCCATCCCCGATCCCCTGTTGTGAACCCGCCATGTCGATGCACACCCGCCGCCGCCTGCTGGGGCTGGCCCTGGCCTCCGCCACCCTTGCCGCCTGCACGACGACACCCACCGCGCCAGCGGCACCGTCACCCAAGCTGCTGGTGCTGGTGGTCATCGACGGCCTGCCCATGCGCCAGGTCACCGGCTACCGCGACCAGCTCGCGCCCGACGGCTTCGCGCGCTTCCTGGAACGCGGCCGCTGGTTCTCGGACGCCCACTACGGCCACGGCCACACGGTGACGGCGGCCGGCCACTCGGTGATGCTGAGCGGCGCCTACCCGCAGCGCAGCGGCATCATCAGCAACGAATGGCGCGACCCGGCCACCGGCGCCCCGGTCTACAACACCGGCGACGCGGCCTACACCTACCTCGACAACCCGACGGCGCCGCTGTCCGGCACCAGCCCGCGCAGCCTCAAGGTCGAGACGCTGGGCGACGTGCTGCGCACGCGCTCGCCCGAGTCCAAGGTCATCGGCATCTCCGGCAAGGACCGCGGCGCCATCCTGCCGGCCGGCCACAAAGGCACGGCCTACATGTACATGGGCGAGACGGGCCAGTTCTCGTCCAGCACCTACTACATGACGGCGCTGCCGGCCTGGGTGAAGGACTTCAATGCCGGCAAGCCGGCCGACGCGTTCTTCAAGAAGACCTGGGCGCCGCTGCTGCCGGAATCGGCCTACGCCCGCTCCGTGCCGGACGGCCAGACCTGGCAGGTCGCCAGCGGCAACGGCAACCGCCTGCCGGCCGTCATGGGCGACAAGATGGACGCCCCCGGCCCACGCTTCTATGGCAACCTGCTGGCTTCGCCCTTCGGCGACGAGCTGACGCTGGCCTTCGCGCGCGCCGCCGTCACGAACGAGCAGCTGGGACAGCGCGGCGTGCAGGACATCCTGTCGGTCAGCCTGTCCAGCCATGACTACGTCAACCACGCCTTCGGCCCCGAGTCGCGCCTGTCGCACGACCACACGCTGCACCTGGACCGCCACCTGCAGGCCTTCTTCCAGTTCCTCGACAAGGAGGTGGGCGCCGGCAACTACGTGCTGGCGCTGACGGCCGACCACGGCTTCACCGACACACCCGAGTGGGCCGCCACCCAAGGCCGCGACGCCGGCCGCTTCGCGTCGGCGCCGTCGCTGGCGCTGGTCAACGCCGCGCTGTCCGCCAAATTCGGCGTCGACAAGCTGGCCCGCGACTTCTCCGCCGCCGGCCTGCTGCTGAACGAGCCACTGGCGGCCGAACGCGGCCTGAAGTTCGCCGACGTGCAGGCCGCCGCCCGCGACGAGCTGCTGAAGCTGCCCGGCGTGGAGGCCGTCTTCACGCGCGAACAGCTGCTGGGCAGCGACACGACCACGCCCTACCTGGCGCAGATGCGCAAGTCCTTCGACCCGACACGCGCCGCCCAGCTGCAGATCGTGCTCAAGCCCAACTGGATCCACAGCTACCGCCCCGGCGGCAGCAGCCACGGCAGCCCGCACCGCTACGACACGCATGTGCCGCTGCTGTTCTGGGGCCCGACCTACGTCGGGCAGGGTGAAGAGAAGGCCCGCGTGGAGATCGCCGACCTAGCGCCCACGCTGGCCGGCGTCGCCGGCCTGCCCGCACCCGCGCAGGCCCAGGGCCGCGACCTCAGGCTCGCGCCAGCAGCTCGCTAGCCGACTCGCCCCACTGCGCCTCGGTGAGGCGCAGGCCGCCGAGGCGCCCGCACAGCGCCGCCGCCTGCGCCGGCCCGGTGGACGGGAGCATCAGCAGCAGCCGCCCGTCCGCCAGCCGCGCGCAGCCGTCGTCGCCACGGATCAGTGACAGCAAGGCCTGGTCTGGCACGCCGGGCGCCGTCGTCGCCACGCACAGCGGCCAGGCGCGCGAATCGCTCAGCAGCGACTGCAGCAGCGCCAGGCCGGCCACCGCGTCCAGCACCTGCCCGGCCGCCGGCCGCGGCCGCGCCAGCGCGCTGATGTCCACGCCCGTGCAGACGCGGCCGCCGTCCGGCGTCGCCTGCTCCACCCACCAGAGCCGGCGGCCATCGCGCCAGGCCTGCTCATAGCCCGAGCGCGCCGCCCGCACCCGGCGCCCCGGCGGGTCCACCGGCCCGACGCCCGCAGCCAGCGCAGCGGTGGCCATCGCCTCGCGCGTCGGCGCGTCCTGCTCACCCAACGCCCATGCGGCGCGGTAGGCCGCGTTGGCCTGGCACAGCCGGCCCTCGGCATCGAACCGCGCCAACAGCACCGGGCCGTCGGCCAGCGCCTGCCACCAGAAATCGCTTGAAGTCACCCGGGCATTGGAACCCAGCCCGCCGTCAGCGGCGGTGGATTTCGCCCGAGCCCGTGACGCTTTGGCGCAACTGCGGCCGGCCGGCGTAGCTGAGGTCGCCCGATCCGCTCAACCGCGCATCCAGCTGCTCGGTGACGCCCAGCGACACGTCGCCCGAGCCATGCAGCTCGACCCGCGCCGCGCGGCCGGACAGCGCCGTGGCGTCCACATCGCCCGACCCGTGGATCTTCCACTGCTGCTGCTCGGCCCGGCCGGCCACGCGCACGTCGCCGGAGCCGTGGATGTCGACATTCAGCTCCTTCAGCTCCACCAGCCCCAGCGCCACGTCGCCCGAGCCGTCGACGCGCAGCGCCAGCCGGTCGGCCTTGAAACGCTCCGCGGACAGATCGCCGGAACCGTTGATCGTCACCGCCTGCAACGCACGGGCATCGACGCGCACCGTCGGCGACAACCGCGTCGTGAACCCCGCGTCGCGCTTCAGGCGCACGACCAGCGTGTCACCCTCCACAACCGTCTCCACCAGCGGCTCGATGTTGTCGTCGGCGACGACGGTGGCCTGGTCGCTGCCCGCCTGGGTCAGGCGCACATCGAAGGGACCGTCGATGCGTAGGCTGGTGAACGCCGCCAGCGCCCGCGGCTTCTCGACCTTGACGCCCGAACCCCGGATGCGGTGCTTGCCGCTGCCGTACTCGATGGGGCCGCTGAGGCGGGCCGTCCAGCCGTCGGCCTCCTTCTTGATGTGCAGGTGCCAGTCGTTGTCGCCGGCCAGCGCGGTGCCGCAGGCCAGCGTGGCGCTCAGGATCAGCAGGGCAAGCTTCTTCATCTCGGGACTCCGTGTTCTGCGATGCGGCGGCAGTGTGGCCAGCCCGCGCCTGCGCCGCCCGCACCGCGCGACGAACTGCAGCGCCGCGGGAATGGGCCGTAGGATGGGCCGATTGCCAGGAGAACCGCATGAAGTGGGAAGGCCAGCGCGAGAGCGAGAACGTGGAAGACGCCCGGGGCGGCAGCGGAAGAGGTGGGCTTCCCATCGGTGGCCGCGGCCTGGGGCTGGGCGGCATCGTCATCGCGCTGCTGGCGTCGTGGGTGCTGGGCGTCAACCCGCTGACGGTGCTGGGGCTGCTCAGCGGCGGCGGGGGCGGTGCGCCGGTGCAGGCGCCGGCCGGGGACTCGGGGGCCAACGACCCCGGCTACGTCTTCGTCAAGCGCGTGCTGGGCAGCACCGAGGACGTCTGGGGCGCCTACTTCCAGCGCAGCGGCCAGCAATACGCCGCACCGAAGCTGCGCGTCTTCCGCGGCAGCGAACCCACCGCCTGCGGCCGCGGCGAGGCCGCCATGGGGCCGTTCTACTGCCCGGCCGACCGCAAGGTCTACATCGACCTCGGCTTCTACGACACGCTGCGCGACCGCCTCGGCGCCCCGGGCGACTTCGCCCAGGCCTACGTCATCGCGCACGAGGTGGGCCACCACCTGCAGAACCTGATGGGCACCAGCGAGAAGCTGGACCGCGCCCGGGGCCGGGTGTCCGAACGCGAGATGAACGCGATGAGCGTGCGGCTGGAACTGCAGGCCGACTGCTATGCCGGCGTCTGGGCGCGCCTGTCCCAGCAGACCCAGGGCTGGCGGCTGGAGCCCGGCGACGTCGAGGAGGCGCTGAACGCGGCCACCCAGATCGGCGACGACACGCTGCAAAAGCGCAGCCAGGGCACGGTCGTGCCCGAGAGCTTCACCCACGGCAGCAGCGCCCAGCGCGTGCGCTGGTTCCGCCGCGGCCTGGATGCCGGCGAACTGCGGGCCTGTGACACCTTTTCGTCAGCCGCGCTCTGAACCCCCAAATAACCCCGAAAATCGCCCACCCAATCAAGGGGGCGACCGACATCGTCCCACCGGCTTTGTGTGAAACACTTCCACCCAAACTGCTGAGTGCCGCGTCCTCCCGGTCGTCGCCCGCCATCCCCAGAGAGCAAATCGGTTCCACGAGGCCCTTGTCATGAGTGAACACCATCCCCACGACCCGCAGCACACGCCCGAGCAACCGGCGGCTGTGGCCGTGCGTGGTGTTTCCCAGACTCGCCGCAACCTGCTGCGTGCCGGCGCCATCGGTGCCCCGGCGCTGGTGACGCTGAAGCCCGCCTCGGTGGTGGCCTGCTCCTGCAAGCTGCCGTCCGGCTTCTCGGTGTCAGGCAACCTCAGCCGCGGCCCCAAGACCTGCGCCGACCCGTCGGAAACCGCTTCCATCTGGCGGCCGCGCGTCACAGCGGTGCAGATCGGCAAGGACAGCTACGGCAACCCCGTCTACGAATACCGCTACCGGACCAAGAACAGCACCGTCCTGACCATCCACAAGGGCACGGCGCTGGCGGCAACGCTCGGCGTGAAGACCGGCAGCTACGGCGGCACGGTCGTCAGCGACTGGATGGCCGCGGCCGACGACAGCGACACCGGCCTGTTCATGGCCTGCTACGTGACCGCCTGGGCGCATGCCAACGGTTCCAATTTCCCGCTCAAGGAAACACTGCGCGACATGTGGAACGCGGCCGTCATCGACGGCACGGGGTACGTGGTGCCCAATCAGTCCAAGAAGTGGAACAAGGCGCAGGTCATCGGCTACTTGAGGTTCCTGAGCGGCCTGCAGCCCCTCTGAGCCCCATGTCCGCGGGCGACGCCGCGAGAGCCGAAGCCGGCTGGATTGCCAGCACCTCTGCACTGAACCTGCTGTTCCGGGAGTTCCCGGACGGCGCGGTGTGCTTTGACCCGGACACCACCGAGACCCGCCTGCTGGCGCCGCTGACGCGCTTTCTGCTGGAGTGCCTGGTCGACGCCAGCCCCCGGGCGGTGGCGAAGACGCGGCTGGTCAGCCATGTGCTGTCGGTCGACGAGTCCGGCGCCGATCCGCTGGTCGCGGCCGACGCCGTCGATGCGGCGCTGGCCGAGCTGGCCCAGGCCGGCCTGGCGCATCCCGGCGAGGCCGCTTGAAGCGCCTGAAGGATCTCCATCCCGCCGAGAGCCGGGCCCGGCTGACCGGCCCGGGCCTGCGCCTGGTGACGGGGCCTTTCAACTGCTCGTTGCGGACTGACGTCAGCGGCATCACCGGTGAACTGCTGACGCTGTACGGCGAACACGCACTGGCGCCAGAAGGCGACATGATCGATTTCCATGTGGAGGTGTCGTCCGCCCCCGGCCTGCGCCGCTGGCTGCGCCCACAGGCGCGGTTTCTCGCCGACGGCGTCACGCCGTTCACGCCGCTGCCGCGCGCCCAGGCGCTGCCCATGCTGGAGTGGGGGCTGAACTGGTGCGTGACAGCCTACAGCCATCACCTGCTCGTGTTGCATGCCGCCTGCGTGGCGCGCGACGGCCGGGCCGTCATCCTGCCGGCGCCGCCTGGCTCGGGCAAGAGCACCCTGTGCGCGGCGCTGGTCAACCGCGGCTGGCAACTGCTCAGCGACGAGCTGACGCTGGTGGATTTCGACGGCAGCCGCGTCTGGGGGTTGGCGCGCCCGGTCAACCTGAAGAACGCGTCCATCGACGTCATCCGCCGATTCGCGCCGCAAGCCTTCATGACGCGGCCGGTGCACGACACGACCAAGGGCACTGTGGCCCTGATGGCGCCGCCCGCGGCCAGCGTGCACGCCGGCACGCGCCCGGCCGTCCCCTGCTGGATGGTGCTGCCGAAATACCAGGCCGGCGCCGCGGCGACACTCGAGCCCATGCCTCGCGGACATGCCTTCCTGCAGATCGCCGACAACGCGATGAACTATGCCGTCCTCGGCCGCCAGGGCTTCGAGGCGGTCGGCGAACTGACGGCGCGTTGCGACCATTTCAGCTTCCGCTATGGGCAGTTGGACGACGCCATGCGGGTCTTCGACGAGCTGGCGCGCAGTCACCCATGACGCTGCCGCTGCTGACCCGGGTGCTGCGCGATGGCCGCGCAGCGGACGAACTGACCCTGCCCGACTGGGATTTGCTGGTCCGCCAGGCACGGCACGCGAATCTGCTCGGACGCCTGCACCACCACCTCGCCGGCCACGGCGTCTGCGTGCCCGAGCGGCCCGCCCGGCACCTGCAGTCGGCTGCGACGATGGCGGCCCGACAACACCTGTCGGTGCGCTACGAGGTGGCCCAACTGCAGCGCGTGCTGCGCCCCCTGCGGGAACCGCTGATCCTGCTCAAGGGCGCGGCCTATGTGATGGCCGGTTTGCCTGCGGCCAGCGGTCGCGTGTTCTCCGACGTGGACATCCTGCTGCCACGCCAGGTGCTGGACGAGGCCGAGTCCCTGCTGACGCTGAACGGCTGGACCGGCGACAAGCTCGACGCCTACGACCAGCGCTACTACCGCCGCTGGATGCACGAGCTGCCGCCGTTGGTCCACCTGTTCCGCGGCAGCGCGCTGGACGTGCACCACACGCTGCTGCCGCCCACCAGCCGCAGCCACGTCGACACGGCCGCGCTGCTGCGCGACAGCGTCGAACTGCCAGAGGTGCCGGGCGTGCGCGTGCTGTGCCCGGTGGACATGGTGCTGCACAGCGCCGCCCATCTCTTCCACGAAGGCGAGCCCGACAACCTGTTGCGCGACCTCAGCGACCTCGACCTGCTGATGCGGCACTTCTCCACTGCGGCGGGTTTCTGGCCGCAGCTGCTGGCCCGCGCCCACGCGCACGGGCTGGAGCAGCCGCTGCGCCTGGCGCTGCGCCATTGCAATCGCGTGCTGCTGACGCCGATCCCGGCCGACGTGCTGGTGTCCAGCGGCGCAGCGCTGACGCCGACGTGGCGCGCCCGCCTGCTGGACTTCATCTACGAGCGCACGCTGCGCCCCCAGCATGCCAGCACGGCCAACGCGTGGACCGCCTGGTGCAATCGCGCGCTCTACATCCGGGCGCACAGCCTGCGGATGCCGTTGCCGCTGCTGGCCTACCACCTGCTGCACAAGGCGCTGCGGCCACCTAGAACCGAGGCGCTAGAAGGCCGCCCCTAGCAGGCGCGTCCGAGCCATTGCTCAGCGCCAGCCGGTGCAGACCGACGGCGTCAGGCGGTGCGCCGGGACAGCCAGCTCAGCGGCGAATCCTGCGCAACGGCGGCACGGCCGGACTGCGATTCCAGGAAGTCGGTTTGCGGCTGGCTGCGGTATTCGCTGATGCCACCGCCATCGAGGCAGGCATCCAGGCCGAAGGCGGTACCCAGGTCGGCCGGGTCCGGCTCGCTGCGAACGGCAGCGTCACGGCGGAAAAAACGCAGCGCTGGTACGAATCGCATGACAGGCCTCTTTGCGTGGTGAGCCGACAACCACATCGACTCAGTGCAGCCAGTGTGAGGGATTCGTGTGACAACCGATCGGCGCAGGTGTCAGTAAATATTGCCCCAGCTCCAAATACCACACGTTCAGGGTGGGTCCAGGCCCAATGGCCATCGGGGTTTGTGGCTGATTCGCATCACCGGCTGAGCGTTGCGTGATTGCAAATGAAGCGCGCCTCCCCAACTGTATCGATCCAAACCGGTGCGGATACGCGTAAGCTGCGCGGTCTTTTGGAAGTTCGGGCTTTCCCGCATGACGTTTACCGCACTGAGATGGATCGCCAACGGCTTGATCGGCTTCGTCGTCGCCGGCACGCTGTGGGTCGCGCATGCCGTACAACCCGGCGCCATCACGCCCGATGCACTGCTTGTGTCCCAGGCCGTGGCCGCACCGGCCGACGGTGCTTCGGCGCCGCAGCGCCGCTGATCACGCGAGTGCCCGGCGGGCACCTTCCGCCAGCGCCTGGCCAATCTGATCCAGCAGGGCGCCACGCCCCTGCAACTGCCACTGGTGCCAGTAGAGCGCCACGTCGACGCCGATGTCCGGCTTGAGCACCACCAGGCGACCTGATGCCACCAGCGGGCGCACCTGGATCTCGGGCGCCACGCCTACGCCCCAGCCCATGACGGCGGCACTCACATAGGCCTCGCTGGACGGCACGAAGCGCTCGCGCAGCCGCGGCGCGCGCACGCCAAAGGCCTGGGCCACCCACTGCACCTGACTGTCGTCCTTGCGGTTGAAGACGAGGAAGGGCGTGTCGGCGAAGTTGCCGGCGTGCAGCCCCTCCGGCAGTTGCGCCGCCAGAAAGCCCGGGCTGGCCACCGCCACGTAGCGCATCACGCCCAGCGGCTGCACGCGGCAGCCCTGCAGCGCCTCGGCCACCGTGGACACGCAGCCCAGCACCGCGCCCTGGCGCAGGCTGTCGTGGGTGAAGTCCTGGTCGTCGACGACGATTTCCAGCCCGTAGCCCTCGCGCAGCCCCTGCTGCACCAGCGCATCCAGGGCCGGCAACACCCACGTGGCCAGGCTGTCGGCGTTGACGGCGATGGCCAGCCGCGACTGCGGCGCGACGCGCTCGCCCAGTTCCCGGGCCACGTCCACGCGCAGCGCCTGCAACTGGCGGGCGAAGCGCAGCAGCACCTTGCCGGCCTCGGTCAGACGCAGCGGCCGGGAACGCACGACCAGCGGCTGGCCCACCTGCGCCTCCAGCGTGCGTAGCCGCTGCGACACGGCGCTCTGCGTGATGGACAGGCGCTGCGCGGCGCGCTCGAAGCCCTGCTCGTCGGCCAGCGCGGCCAGGCAGTCCAACGCGGCAGGATCGAAATCGCTCATAAGTTCATCTAATGTAGATCGAATAATATGAATCCAGCTTCTTGAATTCGTGGCCGCTCCGCAGAATGACGCGGATGCCCGCCTCGCTCGCCACCGCCACCGCGCCTGCCGTCTTCGCGCAGGGCTGGGCCATGGGCGCCGGGCTCATCCTGGCCATCGGCGCGCAGAACGCGCTGGTGCTGCGACAAGGGCTGAAACGCGAGCATGTGGGCGCCGTCGTCGCCGTGTGCACGCTGTCGGACTGGCTGCTGATCGCGCTGGGCGTGTTCGGCCTGGGCGCGCTGATCCAGGGCAGCCCGCTGCTGCTGGAGGCCTTCCGCTTCGGCGGCGCGGCCTTCTTGCTGGGCTATGCCGTGCTGGCCGCCCAGCGCGCCTGGCGTCCGTCTCAAGGCCTGTCGGCGGCCGGCCAGGCCACCAGCCTGGGCGCCACGCTGTCGGCAGCCTTCGCCTTCACCTATCTGAACCCGCACGTCTACCTGGACACCGTCGTGCTGCTGGGCGGGCTGGGCGCGCGCCAGCCGCCGGAGCTGCGCGCCGCGTTCGCGGCCGGTGCCTGCGTCGCGTCGGCGATGTGGTTTGGCCTGCTGGGTTTTGGTGCGGCCGCCGCAGCGCCGAAGCTGCAGAACGCCCACACCTGGCGGGTCCTCGACGGGCTGGTCGCTTTGCTGATGGCCGGCCTGGGTTTACAACTCCTCCTGCAACCGCTCTAGGCCGCTCATGAAGATCGTTGTCCTCGGCGCCGGCATCATCGGCATCGCCACCGCCTGGTATCTGCTCGACGAAGGTCACGACGTCATCGTCATCGACCGCCAGCGCGACGCCGCGCTGGAAACCAGCTTCGCCAACGGCGCGCAGATCTCGGTGAGCTTCTGCGAGCCCTGGGCCAACGCCGGTGCGCCGTTCAAGGTGGCCAAGTGGCTGCTGCGCGACGACTCGCCGCTGCTGTTCCGCCCGCGGCTGGACCCCAACCAGTGGCGCTGGGGCCTGGCCTTCCTGGCGCAGTGCACCACCGCGGCGTTCGAGCGCAACGTGGAGGAGCTGGTGCAGCTGGGCCGCTACTCGCACGAGTCGCTGAAGGCCCTGGTGGCCAGCACCGGCATCGAGTACGACCGGCTGGAGCGCGGCATCCTGCACTTCTTCTCCACCCAGGAAGACTTCGACGCCGGCGCGGCGGGCGCCGAGATCATGCGCCGCCACGGCGTGGACCGCCGCGTGCTGAACCGCGACGAGGTGCTCAAGGTGGAGCCGGCGCTGGCCGCATTCGGCTCGCGCGTGGCCGGCGGCACGTTCACGCCCAGCGACGAGAGCGGCGACGCCAAGGTCTTCACGCAGAAGCTGGCGGCGCTGTGCGCGGCGCGCGGCGCGCAGTTCCTGTACGAGCACGACATCCTGGCGCTGCAGCGCGCCGGTGACGACATCGAGGCCGTGCAGATCGCCGACGTGCGCAGCGGCGAGCGCAAGACCGTGAAGGCCGATGCCTTCGTCGCGGCGATGGGTTCGTACACGCCCGAGCTGGTGCGGCCGCTGGGCGAGCACCTGAACATCTACCCGGCCAAGGGCTACTCGGCGACGCTGCGGCTGAAGAGGCCTGAAGCCGCCAGCGTCGTCAGCCTGCTGGACGACAGCCGCAAGATCGCGATCTCGCGGCTGGGCGACCACATCCGCATCGCCGGCACGGCCGAGCTGTCGGGGTTCGACCTGAACCTGGACTCGCCGACGGCCCGCGTGCGCTGCGCGGCGCTGGTGAAGCGCTACGAGGAGCTGTTCCCCGGCGTGGCGGACACCTCCGAGCCCAACTACTGGACCGGTCTGCGGCCCAGCACGCCCACCAACATTCCCTACATCGGCCGCAGCCGCCGCGCGCGCAACCTGTGGCTGAACGCCGGCCACGGCACGCTGGGCTGGACGCACGGCGCCGGCTCGGGCCGGGCGATGGCCGAACTCATCGCCGGACGCAAGCCCGACATGCAGTTCGGCTTCTACAACGCCTGATCAGAGCGTCTTCAGCAGCGCCTCGACCTGGGACTGCTGCGGGAACTTCTTGCCCAGCTTCGCCAGGCTCTCCAGCTCCGCCTTGGCGGCCGGCTTGTTGCCGGACTGGATCAGGATCTGCGCCAGGTTGAGCCGGAACGACAGCTCATCGGGCTGGTCGGCGATGAGCTGGCGCTGCAGGCTGACGGCCTTGTCGAACTGCTTGTCACCCGCCAGCACGGTGGCGTAGGTGTCGCGCAGCGCGGCGTCATCGGGGCGCAGCTTGAGGCCGCGCTCGGCCAGCTCACGAGCGCCAGGCTTGCCGACCTTGCTGCGCAGCCAGGCGACGTTGTTGATCAGCGGCACGGCGTCCGGGTAGCGCTTGAGCAGCGCCTCGTAGCGGGCCAGCGCGCCGTCGAAGTCGCCACGGGCCAGCGTCACGTCGGCCACTGCGGTCGCGAACGAGGTGTCCTGCGGGTGGGTGGCCAGCCACTGCGTCTCGAAGGCCAGCGCCTCGTCGCGCTTCTTGCTGGCCAGCAGCAGCGCGAACAGGCGCGGCGCGGCGTCGCCCGGCTCGGGCAGCGCGACGGCCTTGCGCAGCAGCGCCAGCGCGACGTCGGGATGCTGGCGGTGCAGCTCCAGGTCGGATTCGACGACCAGCGAGTACGCCTCCTGCGGGTACTTCTTCTGGCGCTCGCGCAGCGCGGCCTGGGCCTCGTCCAGCCGGCCCTGGCGCATCGCGAGCTGGATCAGCAGGCGCTGCGCCGTGACGGAACCCGGCTCGGCCTCCAGCGCGCGCTTGACCTCGCGCTCGGCGGCGGCGTAGTCCTTGTCGACGAAGCGCAGCTGCGCCAGGCCCAGGTAGCCGTGCGCGCGCGCGGGCGCCAGCGCGGTCAGGCGCGAATAGGTCTTGGCGGCCTGGGCCTTGTCGCCCGAGGCCAGCTGCGTGCGCGCCAGGCGCTCCAGCAGGTCGGGGTTCAGCGGCTGCGCGGCCGTGGCTTCCTGCGCGGCCTGCGCGGCGGCAGGGACGTTGCCCAGGCGCAGCTGGTGGTCGATCAGCGCCAGGCGCAGCGCGGCTTCGTTGGGCTCCTCGCGCACCGCCGTGTTCAGCACCTCCGTCACGCGCTCGGCGGGCGCATGCGTCTGCAGCAGCAGCTCGGCCAGCGCCAGGCGGGCCTGCGCCGAATGCTGCTGGTTGGCGACGAAGGCCTCCAGCCGCTTGACGGCCGCTTCCGTGCGGCTGGCCTGCAGGTCGATGGCCACCAGGCCCAGCGCGGCCGGCAGGTAGCCGGCGTCGGCCTTCAGCGCGGCCTCGAAGGCCGCCTGCGCGCCGGCCACGTCCTTGCGCACCAGCAGGATGCGGCCACGCAGCGCCGGCGGCACGGGGCTGTCCTTCATCTTGGGCGCCAGCTTGTCGAGCGCGGCCAGCGCGGCCGGGAAGTCCTGGCGGCGCATCAGCGAATTGACCAGCATCAGGTCGTAGTTGCTGCCGCTGTCCTTGGCGGCCAGCTCGCGCAGCTGGTTGAGCGCCGCGTCGGCCTTGGCGCGTCCGCCGCCACCGGGCGAGACGGCATCGCGGGCAATGGCGGTCAGCGCCAGTGCGGCCTGGGTCTTGGCGTCGTCGGGGCGCAGCTTGGCGGCGGCGGCGAAGGCACGGTCGGCGCCCTCGAAATTGCCCTGCATCAGCTGCGCCTTGCCGGCCAGCAGCAGCGTCTCGGCATCGGCCTTGCCGCTGTCCAGCACCGGGCGCAGCGTCTCCAGCGTCTTGGCGGGCGAGCGGCCCTGCAGCTGCAGGCCGGCGTACTGGCGGCGCAGGCCGCCGTCCTCGGGCGCCAGCTTGAGCGCCTGGTTGAGCAGGTTCTCGGCGTCGGCCAGTTGACCCAGCTGCTGGTGCGCGCCGGCGGCCAGGCGCAGCAGCGGCAGGTAGTTGGGCATCAGCTTGAGCAGCGGCAGCGCCAGCTCGCGGGCCTTGGCGGCATCGTTCTTTGCCAGCGCCAGCTGCGCCTGCAGGAAGCGGCCCTGCGGCTTCTTGGCCAGCGCGGGCGGCATGCCTTCAATGAGCTTGGCGGCCTCGTCCAGCTGCTGGCGGCCGAACGCCAGCCGCACCAGCAGGGAGCGGGCGTCGTAGTTGCCGGGGTCCAGGTCCAGCACGCGCTTGAGCAGCGGCTCGGCCTCGTCCGGCTTGCCGCGGGCCAGCAGCACCTCGGCCTTGAGCTGCACGGCCTTGACGACCTTGGGCGAACGGAACAGCAGCTCGTCCAGCTGCGCGACGGCTTCGTCGGCGAAGCCACCCGCCAGCTTGGTACGCGCGCTGACGATGACGGCGCCCTCGTCCTGCGGCGCCAGCTGCAGCGCCTTCACGGCGGCGGCCTTGGCCTCGGTCAGGTTGCCCTGCGTCAGGTAGGCCATCGACAGCTGCTGCAGCAGCGTGGACATGGCCTTGGGGTCGGCCAGGCTCTGCTCGCCGAACTCGCTGATGAGCTTGCGCGCCTGGCCCGACTGCAGCAGCGTCTGCGCCAGCAGCGGCGCCAGCTCGTCGCGCGGCGCGCCGAGGTCCCAGGCGCGGCGCAGCTCGATCTCGGCGCCGGCCATGTCACCCGCTTCCAGCAGCGACTTGCCCAGCAGGTGGCGGCCGGTGGCGTTCTCGGGGTTCTTCTGGAGCAGGTTCTTCAGCTCGATGACGGCACCGGCCGCATCCTTCTGCTCGATGCGCTTCTGGGCAGCAGCGAGCAGCTCCTGCTCCGAGCGTTGGCTGCAGCCGGCCAGGGCGGCGGTCAGCAGGATCAGGGCGAAATGGCGCGTCTTCATCATGTCTCCGTGAACAGGCGCGCGATTGTGTTCCTAGAATCCGCGCCCCTTGTCAGGACTGGCCCCAGGGCCGGTAATTCACCATGTCTGCCGCGCCTCCCTTCTGCGCCATCGACTTCGGCACGTCCAATTCCGCCGTCGCCATCCCCGGCGCCGATGGCGCCATGCGGCTCATCGAGCTGGAGCCCGGCCAGCGCACCATGCCCACGGCCGTCTTCTACTTTGCCGAGGGCCGGCACGACGCCGACGGCCCGCCGCGCGCCTTCGGCCGCGCCGCCGTGGCCGCCTACGTGGAAGGCCACGACGGCCGGCTGATGCGCTCGATGAAGAGCATCCTCGGCTCGGCGCTCATCGACCAGACCACCGACGTTGGCGGCGGCCGCGGCGCCAAGTACGCCGACATCGTGTCGGGCTACCTGAAGCGCCTGCGCCGCCTGGCCGGCGAGCCCACGCGGGTGGTGCTGGGGCGGCCGGTGTTTTTCGTCGACGGCGAGCCCGAGCGCGACGCGACCGCGCAGGCGCAGCTGGAGGCCTGCGCGCGCGCCGTGGGCTTCACGGACGTGCACTTCCAGTACGAGCCCATCGCCGCCGCGTTCGACTTCGAGCAGCAGGCCATCCGCGAAGGCCGCGGCGAGCAGATCGTGCTGGTGGCCGACATCGGCGGCGGCACCAGCGACTTTTCCCTCGTGCGCGTGGGCCCCGAGCGCGTGCAGCGGCTGGCACGGCGCGACGACATCCTGGCCAGCCACGGCGTACACATCGCCGGCACGGACTTCGACCGCCACATCGAGCTGGCCGGCCTGCTGCCCGAGTTCGGCTACCGCGCCACCGGCCCCAGCGGGCGGGAGATACCCAGCGGCATTTACTTCGACCTCGCCACCTGGCACCTCATCAACACCTGCTACTCGCCGCTGCGCGTGGCCGAGTGGCGCAACATGAAGAGCTGGTTCAACGACGTGCGCCAGCACGCGCGGCTGATGACGGTGCTGGAGGAGCGCCTGGGCCACGAGCTGGCCGCGCGCGCCGAGGGCGCCAAGATCGCCGTCTCCGGCGGCGCCGACACGACGGTGGACCTCTCCCACGTCGAGACCGGCCTGGTGCTGCCGCTCAGCGAGAAGACCGCCGTGGACGCGCTGCGCGCCGACCTGGACCGCATCATCGCCACGGCCCACGAGACCGTGGCGCTGGCGGGCCTGAAGCCCGAGCAGGTCGACGCGCTGTACTTCACCGGCGGCTCCACCGGCCTGCGCCTGCTGGTTGACGGCATGGCGGCGGGCTTCCCCGGCGCGGCGCGCGTCACGGGCGACCGCTTCGCGTCGGTGGCGACGGGGCTGGGGCTGCACGCACAGCGGCTGTTCGGCAGCGCCTGAGCGCCGCGCACCGGCGCTGGTAGGCTGCGCGGCTTCGCCTCACCCGAACGCGCACCTCATGTTGAAAGCCCTCACCTGGGCCGCCGCCGCCCTGGCCGCCACCGCGGCCCACGCGGCCGAACCCGCCACCTACCAGCAGCCCTCGGCCGAGATCCGCGCCGTGCTGGACGCCCCGCCACTGCCCGGCCACGCGCTGTCGCCCGACCAGCGCACCCTCGCCAGCGTCGGCGTGCGGCGCTACCGCGGCGTGGCCGAGCTGGCGCGACCGGTGCTGCGCCTGGCCGGCCTGCGCATCGACGCGGCCGCCAGCAGCCCGCAGCTGACCGGTCACATCGAGTCCATCACGCTGCGCGAGCTGGCCAACCCCGGCGCGCCGGAGCGCATCGTCAAGCTGCCGGCCGGCGGCAGCTTCTCGGCGCTGCGCTGGTCGCCCGACAGCCGGCGCTTCCTGCTGAACCGCCGCACCGCCAGCGCCACCGAGCTGTGGGTGGGCGACGCCGCCACCGGCCAGGTGCGCCCCGTCAAGGGCGTGAAGCTCAACACCGTCCTCGGCACGTCGGTCGCCTGGATCGGCGCTGACGAGATCGTCGCGCTGACCGTGCCCGAGCGCCGCGGCCCCGCGCCGGTGTTCGACGCGCCCAGCGGGCCTGCCATCCAGGAATCCATGGGCCGCACGTCGCCCGAGCGCACGCTGCAGGACCTGCTGAAGAACGCCCAGGACGAGGCGCTGTTCGTGCACCACGCGACGTCCGCGCTGCGCCGCATCCAGCTGGCCACCGGCGCGTCGCGCGAGATCGGCACGCCGGGGCTCTACGCCGACCTCGAGGTCGTCGGCCAGCACGGCACGCTGCTGACCGAACGCCTGGTGCCGCCGTTCAGCTACCAGGTCACCTGGCAGGACTTCGCCCGCCAGGTCGAGCTGCGTGATGCCAAGGGCCAGCTGCTGCGCGACCTGGGCACCGTCAAGCTCAAGGAAGGCGTGCCGGTGGAAGGCGTCATCACCGGCCCGCGCAACTTCAGCAGCTCGCCGCAGGCCGACGGCGCCGTCTACTGGGTGGAAGCGCTGGACGGTGGCGACCAGCGCAACAAGGTGCCCCAGCGCGACCGGCTCATGCGCCTGGACCCGCCCTACCAGGGCGAGGCCCGCGAGGTGCACCGCACGGCCGGCCGGCTGAGCAGCCTGCTGTTCGTCGAAGGCAGCGCGCGCGCGCTGGTGACCGACTTCGACCGCGACCGCCTGTGGGTGACGACCGACCTGCTCGCGCTGGACGGCGCCGCCACCCCGCAGCGCCTGCAGGACCGCTCCTGGCGCGACCGCTACAACGACCCCGGCCAGCCGCTGCTGCGCCTGCTGCCCAACGGCCGCAACGTCGCCCGCGTGGACGGCGGCGACCGCCTGCTGTTCGCCGGCGCCGGCGCCAGCAAGGACGGCGACCTGCCGTTCATCGACAGCGTCAGCCTCAAGGAAGGCAAGCCCACGCGGCTGTTCCGCTCGGGCACCACGCACTACGAGCGCCCGATCACGCTGCTGGCCGACGGCCGCCTGCTGACCAGCCGCGAGAGCGCCACCGAGCCGCCCAACCTCGTGCTGCGCAGCGGCGACGGCTTCGCGCAGATGCAGCCCGTCACGCGCAACACCGACCCCACGCCGCAGCTGCGCGCCCTCAAGCGCGAGCTGGTGAAGTTCAAGCGCGCCGACGGCGTGGAGCTGTCGTTCTGGATGTACCTGCCGCCCGACCACCAGCCCGGCCAGCGCCGCCCGACGCTGGTGTGGGCCTACCCGCTGGAGTTCACCGACGCGTCCACGGCGGGCCAGGTCAGCGGCTCCGGCAGCCGCTTCGTGCAGCTGGCCGGCACCAGCCCGGTCATGATGGCGCTGGACGGCTACGTGGTGCTGATGGACGCGACGATGCCCGTCGTCGGCGACCCCAAGACCGTCAACGACAGCTTCGTCGAGCAGATCACCGCCAACGCCAAGGCCATCATCGACAAGGCGGCCGAGCTGGGCGTCAGCGACCCGCAGCAGATGGTGGTGGGCGGCCACAGCTACGGCGCCTTCATGACGGCCAACCTGCTGGCCCACACCGACCTGTTCAAGGCCGGCATCGCGCGCAGCGGCGCCTACAACCGCACGCTGACGCCGTTCGGCTTCCAGAGCGAGCGCCGCACCTACTGGGAGGCGCAGGACGTCTACCTGAAGCTGTCGCCGTTCAACTACGCCGACAAGCTCAAGGAGCCGCTGCTGCTGATCCACGGCGAGAGTGACGACAACCCCGGCACCTTCCCCATCCAGTCGGCGCGCTTCTACCAGGCGCTGGCCGGCACCGGCGGCCAGGTGCGCTACGTGGTGCTGCCGCACGAGTCGCACGGCTACTCGGCGCGCGAGTCCATCGGCCACACGCTGTGGGAGATGAGCACCTGGATGAAGCGGCAGACGGCCGACCCCAAGGCGCCCCGCTGAACGCGGGCACCTCGCGTCGGCCCAGGCAGCCCCGGCGCCTCAGCGGCGGGGCGGCGCGGTCCGGCGCCGTTGCGCCGGGTGCGGCGCGGGACGCGCCCCGGGCCGGGCCGTGGGCTTCAGGGGCCGCGACACATCCGCCAGCATCAGCACCGCGCTGACGAGGCCTTCGACGGCCTCCTCAAGATCCGCCGGCGGCTCCAGCGACTCGATCTCCTCCAGCAGCGCGTCAGCGTCTTCCAGATCGTCCGGGTCCAGGTGCAGGTAGATCGCCGCCAGCGGCTCCAGCAGCGGCTCCTCGGGCAACTGCATCAGCGCGGGATGCGCATCCAGCGCATGCGCAAAGCCGGCCACCCAGGGCAGCACGGTTTCGCTGGGGTCGTCGCTCTCGTCGAGCTCGAAGATCCACGGGTCGAACCACTGCCGGCCGGCAATCGCCACGTTCAGCTCCTTGTGGCGACGGCGCAGCAGGGCCAGCAACTCGTCGTTCACACGGGCTGGCGTGGGCCGGCCCTCGCTGTCGAGGATGGGCGGCAGCCAGGCCGACAAGGGCACGGCCTCGGGCTGCAGCAGCACGCCGCACAGATAACCGTCCACCATGCTGACGTCCAGCGGCTCCAGCGGCGCGGGCAGCGCGTCCAGCAGCGCCTGCAGGTGCTCCAGGTCGGTTTCGGAGAGGGATTCGGCGGCGGGTTTCATCGTCGGATTATCGACAGCTCGCCGTGAATAGTGCCCGCCCGCACGGCGGGGCGGCGCCTACAGTGGACCTTCCCAACGACGCCCTCCCCTCGAGGGCTTGCAGACCCGGCAGCACAGCTGACCGGGTCTTTTTTTGCGCCTGAATCGGGGTGGCCGTGAAGGCTGCCGCACCGGCGCCCGGGCCACGGCGCGCCAGGCTTGCGCATACCTTGCATACTGGTCCGATGCCCGTTGCCGACCTCGCGCTGCGCTTCGACCCCGGGGTCGTGGTGCTGTCCTACCTGACCGCCGCCTTCGCCTCCTACGTGGCACTGGACCTGGCGCAGCGGGTGCGCACGCCGGACGCGCAGACCGCCAAGGTCTGGTGGTTCGCCGGCTCGCTGTCCATGGGCAGCGGCATCTGGGCGATGCACTTCATCGGCATGCTGGCGCTGAAGCTGCCGTTCGCGACCGGCTACGACAAGGCCATCACGGCGCTGAGCTGGCTGGCGGCGGTGGCCGTGTCGGCCATCGCACTGCGCGTGGCGGCGCTGGACCGGCTGACGGTGAAGCGGCTCACGCTGGGCGCCGTCAGCATGGGCGCCGGCATCTGCGGCATGCACTACACCGGCATGGCGGCACTGGTGCTGGCCCCGGGCATCCGCTGGCACTGGGGTCTGGTGGCCGCCTCCGCCGGCGTGGCCACCGGCGCGGCGGCGGCGGCGCTGATCATCTTCTTCTGGCTGCGCCGGCTGTCCGCCGCGCAGGCCCGGCAGGGCCAGCTGGCCGCGGCGCTGGTCATGGGCGCGGCCGTGGCGGGCATGCACTACACCGGCATGGCCGCTGCCGGCATCGCCGAGGGCAGCGTGTGCCTCAGCACCAACGGGCTGCGCGGCGACAACCTGGCCGCGCTGGTGGCCAGCGCCACGCTGGCGCTGCTGCTGCTGACGCTGTTCACGTCACTGCTGGACACCCGGCTGCGGCGCCGCGCCGCGGGCCTGCAGCAGTCCCTGCACGAGGCGACAACGGAGCTGGCCGAACAGGCGTTGCGCGACCCGCTGACCGGCCTGTCCAACCGCCAGCTGCTGGACGACCGCATCAGCCACGCGATTGCGCGCGGCCGGCGCGACGGCACCGGCGTGGCGGTGCTGATGCTGAACCTGGACGGCTTCAAGCCCGTCAACGATTCCTTCGGCCACGCCGCGGGCGACGCCGTGCTGCGCGAGGTGGCGGCGCGGCTGCAGGCGCAGGCGCGCGGCCACGACACGCTGGCCCGGCTGGGTGCCGATGAATTCGTCGTGCTGCTGGAGGGCGAGGCCGGCGAGGCGACGCTGGCGCAGATCGCACAGCGGCTGCTGGACGCGCTGGCCGAGCCCATGGCCACCGGCACCGGCGAGGCCAGCCAGCCGCTGCGGCTGTCGGCCTCCATCGGCATCGCGGTGCACAGCGGCAGCGACATCGCCAGCCGCATCCTCATCGGCCAGGCCGACTCGGCCGCGCAGTCGGTCAAGCGCAGCGGCGGCAACGGCTTCGCGTTCTTCGAGGCGCACATGCAGGACGGCGTGCGCGACCAGCTGGAGCTGGCCCGCGACCTGCGCGCAGCGCTGGAGGCCGGCGGGGCGGGCCTGGCGCTGCACTACCAGCCCAAGGTGGCCGGCGACACGGCCCGCGTGCTGGGCGTGGAGGCGCTGCTGCGCTGGCAGCACCCACGGCGCGGTCCGGTCAGCCCCGGCGCCTTCATCCCGGTGGCGGAGCGCTTCGGGCTCATCATCGCGCTGGGCGACTGGGTCATCGACGAGGCCTGCCGCCAGATCGCCGACTGGCGCGGCCAGGGCCTCAAGCTGCGCGTCGCGATCAACCTGTCGGTGCAGCAGCTGCGCCAGCCCGAGGCGCTGCTGCAGCGGTTGCAGCAGGCGCTGGCGCGCCACCAGCTGACCGCGGCGCAGCTGAGCTGCGAGATCACCGAGTCTGTCGCGATGGCGGACGCCGCCGCCACCGAGCGCGTGCTGCAGCGGCTGGGCGCGCTGGGCGTGAGCCTGTCCATCGACGACTTCGGCACCGGCTACTCCAGCCTGGCCTATCTGCGCCGTCTGCCGGTGTCGCAGCTGAAGATCGACCGCAGCTTCATCCAGGACCTGGAGACCAGCGCCGACGCACGCGCCATCGTCAAGGCCGTCATCGAGCTGGCCCATGCCCTGAGCCTGGAGGTGGTGGCCGAGGGCGTGGAGACGGAAGGCCAGGCCGCCGTGCTGCGCGCCAAGCGCTGCGACAAGCTGCAGGGCTTCCTGTTCGCGCGGCCCATGCCGGCCCAGGAGCTGGCGCAGTGGGCGCTGCGCTCGCAGCAGCCCGATGCCCGGCAGGACTTCAGCGACTCCGTCTTTGACGATCAGATGGTCATGCGCTCCGGCGCAACGTAGAAGCGCCGGAAGGTCTCGAAGTCCAGTGTGTCGGCCCGCTCGATGCGCGCCTGCTCGGCCAGCGACTCGGCGGCCATCGCCTCGAAGCGCCGCTGCAGGGCGTCCGGGAACGGCAATGCCAGCAGCGCGGCGCGGGTGGCGTCGCTCTGGCGGCGGATGAAGCCGACGTGGCTGTCGTCGAAGTCCTGCGCCATGACGGCCAGCACGCGCGCCGACGGGCACAGCTCAGGCCGGCGCAGCCGCTCGGCCACGCGGGCCAGCGCGTCACGGTAGGCGCTGCCGCCGTGTGCCGCGTCCAGCGCCACGGCCTGGGTCGCGCAACCGGCCAGGATCTGCGCCGCCCAGTCGGCCAACGCGCGCTCGCCGCCCTGCCAGTGCTCCAGCACCAGGCCCGGCTCGCGGCCACGCGCGGCCACCGCATGCTGGTTGCGCGCGTTGGCGGCGATCTCGTCCGGCGTGTCGTCGGGGCTGTCGCTGTGCAGGCAGTGCAGCAGGAAGGCGTCGAGCACGCGGATCGCGTCGGCGCCGATGCCCACGGGCTCGAACGGGTCCAGGTCCATCAGCCGCACCTCGATGTACTCGACGCCGCGCTCGCGCAGCGCGTGCAGCGGCCGCTCGCCGGAGCGGATCACGCGCTTGGCGCGGATGGTGCTGTAGAACTCGTTCTCGATCTGCAGCAGGCTGGTGGACAGCTGGTTGTAGTCGCCGCCCGGCGTCTGCACGCCGATGGCCTCGTAGGCCGGGTAGGGGCGCGACAGCGCGTCCTGCAGCGAGCGGGCATAGCTCTCCAGGCAGTTGTAGCTGACCGAGATGCTGGACTGCGCATCGCTCTGGTAGCCCAGCCGCCCCATGCGCAGCGACGTGGCGTGCGGCAGGTACAGCGTGTGGTCGGCCAGGCGCTGCAGGCCGTGGTCGCGGCCATGCACGAAGCTGTCGCACAGCGCCGGGCTGGCGCCGAACAGGTACAGCAGCAGCCAACCCTCGCGGCGGAAGTTGCGGATGGCGCCGAAATAGCCCTCGGTGGACACGCCCGGCAGCGACCAGTTGTAGTGGATGCCCGAGATGGTCTGCATGCGCCGGCCGTAGCGCTGACCCAGGCCCATGCGGTACACGCTCTTGGCGCGGCCCACATTGCTGCTGCCGTAGCGGCCGATGGGGATGGTCTCGTCGGCCGGCAGCCCGCAGGGCATGGAGCTGACCCACAGCCGCTCGTCGGCGAGGGCCCGGTAGACGGCCTGGTGGATCTCGGTGAGTTCCTGCAGGCAGTTCTCCACACCGGCGTGAACGCCGGTGATGAGTTCCAGCTGCGACTCGCTGTAGTCCGTCGTGATGTGCGGGTGCGTCAGCGCCGAACCCAGTGCGGCGGGGTGCGGCGTCAGCGCCAGGCCGCCCCCGGGCAGGGCGCGCAGGCTCTCTTTCTCGATGCCACGGCGGATGCCGAGCAAGGTCTCTTTGTCGTTCATGGCGTCTCGAGCGCTAATTGGCCCAAGACGGTAGCAGAACAGCGCTACAGCTGCCCGGGGGCGTCGTGGTCGGCCAGACTGGGCCTCAGGTCATGTTGGCCGGCCTGGATGCCCTCGTGGTGGCTGAGGTAGAGCGACACGTCGTAGCGCTCCAGCCAGCCGACGGCCTTCAGCCGGTCCAGCACGGGCCCCTTGACCTCGGAGAACTCCAGCCGCAGCCCCTCGGCCTGCAGCGCCGCGTGCAGCTCCTGCAGCGCGGTCAGCCCCGACACGTCGATGTGGTTGACCGGCGCCATCAGCATCAGCACGCGCCGGGGCTCGCCGACGCTGGCGCGGTGCGCGCGCACGTGGGCCAGCACCACGTCGGCCAGCCCGCGGGCATTCGTGAACACCAGGCTCTCGTCGATACGCAGACCCACCACCTCGGGCTGGCACTCGACGGCATGGCGCTCGAGGTTGCGGTAATGCTGGGTGCCCGGCACGCGGCCGATGCGCGCCACATGCGGCTGCGCGGTGCGCTGGATCAGCAGCGCGATGGAGCCCACCACGCCGATGGCCAGCGCCGCGCCCACGCTCCACAGCAGCACGGCCGCCGTGACGGCCGCCATCAGCAACCCCTCGGCCCGTGCATAGCGCCAGGCCTCGCGGTAGTGGCGCGCCGTGAAGCCGCCCAGCACGGCGACGACGATGGTGGCCGCCAGCACCGGCTTGGGCAGATGCGCCAGCGGCCCGGCCAGCATCAGCATGGCCAGGCCCATGAAGCCGGCGACGAACACCAGCGCCCAGCGGCTCTGCGAGCCGGCCTCGTGCAGCAGGATGCTGCGCGAGAAGCTGCCCGCCACCGGCATGCCGCCGGTCAGCGACGCGACGACGTTGGCCGCCGCCAGCCCGCGCAGCTCCGCGGCCGGCAGCACCTTCTCGCCGCGCCGCTGTGCCAGCGACTCGGACACCGCCAGGCTGGACACGAAGGCCATCAACGCGACCAGCGCGGCGGATGGCAGCAACTGCAGCCACAGCGCCGCGTCCAGTGACGGCAGCGCCAGCGGCAATGCCAGCTGCGGCAGCGCGCCCACCTGGGCCACGCCGTCGGCCGCCGGCGTCAGGGCCGACAGCCCCATCGCCGCCACCAGCAGCAGCAGCGGCGCCAGGCGCGCCAGCGTGCGCGAGCCGGCGCGGCGCGACAGCAGCAGCAGACCGATGGCGGCCACGCCCCAGGCCAGGCTCAGCGGCTTCACGCCCGCCTGCGCGGTGGCCAGCGCCAGACCCGGCAGCGTGGCGCCGGTGGCCGCGCTGCCCAGCAGCACCGGCACCTGGCTGGCCGCGATCATCAGCGTGGCGCCGTTCTCGAAGCCGCGCAGCGCCGGCACCGACAGCAGGCTGGACAGCGCGTCCAGCCGCAGCAGCGCCGCCAGCGCCAGCAGCCCGCCTACCTCGGCGGCCAGCACCAGCGCGCCGGCTTCGGCGCTGACGCCGGCCGGCAGCCCGGCCAGCGCCTGCGCGATCATCAGCGCCAGCACGGCCACCGGCCCCAGGCCCAGCACCGGGCTGGAGCCTAAAGCGGCGTAGGCCAGCAGCGGCAGCAGGCTGGCGTACAGCCCGGTCTGCGGCGGCAGGCCGGCCAGCATCGCGTAGGCCAGGCTCTGCGGAATCAGCAGCACGGCGACAACGGCTCCGGCGATCAGGTCGGCGCGCCAGGTCGCTCTCATGTCAAGCATTTCCTGCGGGCCGAGCGCCGGGCCGCTCCCAAGCCGGCCCGCGCTGGCGATGTGCTCGCGGCTCGATGCCGCGGGCATCGCCGCCCCCTCGGGGGGCCGACCAGACTCGCTCGCGTTCAGCGACGCGAGGTTGGGCGAGGGGCATCTTCATCGGTCGACCTTGACGCCGGAGACCTGGATGACGCGCGCCCACTTGGTGGTCTCCGCCGAGATCAGCGCCGCGAACTCCGCGCCGCCGCTGCCATGCACCAGCATGCCGCGCGCCGTCAGCCGCTCGCGCAGCGCGGGCGCGGCCAGCGCGGCCACGCAGTCGCGCTGCAGCCGCGCCAGCGGTTCGGCGGCGAGGCTGCCGGGCGCGAACAGGCCGATCCAGGCGCTGGCCTCGTAACCCTTCAGCGCCAGGCCACCGGCCTCGTCGATGGTGGGCAGGTCCGGCAGGCTGGGGCTGCGGCGCGCGCTGGTGACGGCCAGCGGCAGCAGCCGGCCGGCGCGGATCTGCGGCAGCGCCGACGGCAGCACGTCGAACATCAGGTCCATGTTGCCGGCGATGACGTCCTGCTGCGCCGACGCGGCGCTGCGGTAGGGGAAGTGCAGCATGTAGGTCTGCGTCAGCCGCTTGAACAGCTCGCCGGCCAGGTGCGTGGGGTTGCCGTTGCCGCTGGACGCGAAGTGCAGCCGCCCCGGCTGCGACGTGGCGGCGTGCACCAGGTCGGTCAGCCGCCGCACGCCCAGCGACTGCGCGACCGCCGGGTTCATCACCAGCACCAGCGGCACCGTCGCGACCAGGCACACGGGCGCGAAGTCCTTCACCGCGTCGTACGGCAGACGGCGCGACAGCAGCGGGTTCAGCACATGCGTGCCCAGGCTGCCCATCAACAGCGTGTGGCTGTCACCGGCGGCCGCCACCGCCGCGGCGCCGATGTTGCCGTCGGCACCGGGGCGGTTGTCGACGGCGACGGGCTGGCCCAGGCTCTTCTGGAGATCGGGCGCCATCAGCCGCGTGGCCTGGTCCGCCGCGCCGCCGACCGGGTGCGGCACGACGATGCGCAGCGGCCGGGACGGCCAGGCTGGCTGGGCCCACGCACCGGGGCTGGCGAGGCAAAGCAGCAACGCGCGCCGTTGCCACTGCGGGCCGAGCGCCCGCCCCCCCCACACCGGCCCGCGCTGGCGATGTGCTTGCGGCTCGATGCCACAAACATCGCCGTCCGCTCGGCGACTGCCGAAGGGCGGCGGCTCAAGCCGCAGCGCGGCCCGCAAGGCCGGCCAGGGCACGCCATGCACGCGGGGCTTCTTCATGCCGGGCCCACCAGCACGTTGAGCCGCACCTGCCCCTGCTGGCAGGCGGCGTCGAAGTCCTGCAGGATGGCGGCCAGCGTGTCCGCGTCGGGTGCCTCGACGGCGGCGATGCCGACGCCACGGTTGCGGCCCTCGGCCTTGGCCTTGTAGAGCACCATGTCGGCCCAGTTGACGGCCTGTTCCCAGTGCAGGCGCAGTGCGGCGCCAGCGGTGCCGCCCAGCGGGAAGCTGGCGAAGCCGATGCTGGCCGTGATGCGCAGCATGCCATCGGGCGTCGCGATGGGCGGGCCGCCGATGCCGTGCAGGATGCGCGCGGCCATCTGCGCCAGATCGTCGGCCGCGAGCTCGGGCGCGTAGACGAGGAACTCCTCGCCACCCCAGCGCACGACGAGGTCGGTATCGCGCACCGCGGCGCGGATGCGCCGGCCAACTTCGACGATGACGGCATCGCCGGCCGCGTGGCCATGCTGGTCGTTGACGTTCTTGAAGTGGTCGATGTCGATCATCATCAGCACGCCACGGAAGCCCGCGGCGCCGCCGTCTCGGGCGCGGGCGTCCATGACGGCCAGGAAGTGGCGGCGGTTGGACAGGTCGGTCAGCGGGTCGCGCTCGCTCTGCGCACGCAGCAGATGCTGGTTGGCTCTCAGGCGCGCCTGCGCGCGGCGCATGCGCAGCAGTGTCACGCCCACCAGCGCCATGGACAGCAGCAGCAGCGCGCCGATGGCCAGCCCCAGCTGCTGCACCAGACGGCCATTGGCCAGCTGCTGGTCCTTCAACTGGCCGTCGCGGGCCAGCAGCTCCAGGTCGCGCTGCTTGGCGGCGGTGTCGTACTTGCGGCGCAGCTCCTCCAGCGCGCTGGCGCGGTTGCGCTCGTTGGTGCGCGCGGTCAGCTCGCGCTCGGCGTGGTAGGCGGCCAGCGCTTCCTTGTGCTGGCCGGCCTCGGCCCAGGTGTCGCCCAGCTCGCGCAGCTCGCGGGCGCGCGGCACGAGGTCGGCAGGGTCGGTCGCGAACTCCGCCACCTTGGCGAGCTCGTGACGCGCCGCCTCGAACTGGCGCAGCTTGATGTGCGTGACGGCCAGGTTGTGGTGCAGGTTGCGCTCCAGCAGCTTGTCGTGGAAGCGCTGCAGCACCGGCAGCGCGCGCTGGGCCGTGGCCAGAGCCTCCTTCAGCTGGCCCAGGTGCATGTAGGTGTCGACCAGGTTGGAGCGCAGCTGCGCCGCCAGATGTGGCGCCTCGGCCTGCTCGGCCAGCTCCAGCCCGGCCTCCAGCGCGGCGCGGGCGGCCGGCACGTCGCGCGAGCGGCGCTCCACGACGGCCTCGTAATTGCGCACGCGCGCGCCGGCCACCAGGTCGCCCTGCGCCTCGGCATGCGCGGCGCGGATCTCGGCGCGCGCCGCGTCGAGCTGGTCCTGCTGCTGCAGCACGCTGGCCAGCAGGCCCAGGCTGAGGGCGGCCAGGTGGCGGTCGCCACCCAGCCGCGCCAGCGCCAGCGCACGCCGCGCGCCGTTCTCGGCGTCGACGAACGCCCCCTGCCCGGCCTGCTCGCGCAGCTGCAGCCGCAGCGCCTCCCAGGTGGCGGCGACGTCGCATTCGGCATCGCGTTGCGCGCGGCCCGCAGCGCCGGTGGGGCAGCGCTTCTCCAGCCCGCTGAGTGCGCGCGCCGCCAGCGCTCCCGCGGGCCGGCCGGCGCGCTCCTGGATGAGGGCACGCAGCAGCCAGCTGCGGTCGGCCCCGTGCTCGCGCGCCGCCAGCTGCACCGCGACGGCATCGGCCGCCTCGGCCTGGCCCGCGGCCAGCAGCACGCGGCCGCGCGCGAACAGCCAGGCGGCTTCGCGGGCAGGGTCGACGTCCGCGGGCCAGCGCCTGTCCAGTTCGGCCAGCATGGCGGCGGGGGCGTCGTATGCGCGCCGCGTGAGGTCGGCCAGCTGGGCGCGCTCGGCCGCCAGGTCGGGCGCGGCCTGCGCCATGGCGGTGGCCAGCGTCAGCGGGAGCAGCCAGGCCTTCATGCGGAAGCCGGCCGGGCGCCGTCGTGAGGGGTGGGGCCGTGCAGCACCGTCAGGCCCACGCGGCCTTCGCTCCAGGCGGCCTCCAGCCGCGCCGTCAGCTGCGCGGCGGCAGCCGCGTCGGCGGCATCGATGCGCTCGACGCCGTAGGCCTTGTTGCGGCCGTGCGCCTTGGCGAGGTACATGACGGTGTCGACGAGGTCGATCGCACGCTCCCACGGCAGGCGCAGGCCTTGCGGCGGCACAGGCAGGCTGACGAAGCCGATGGACGCCGTGACAGGGATGCGCCGCCCCTCGTGCTCCACCGGCTGGCCGCCGATCAGGTCGAGCAGGCGCTGCGCGAGCTGCGGCGCAAACAGGCCCTCGCGGGTGCGGGCGACGATGAGGAACTCCTCGCCCCCCCAGCGCACGACGAGGTCTCCGTCGCGCACGGCCTCGCGCAGCCGGCGCGCCAGCTCGGTCAGCACGGCGTCGCCGGCAGCATGGCCGAAGCCATCGTTGATGCGCTTGAAGTGGTCCACGTCGATGAGGAAGACGCCGGCGGCCAGCCCCTCGGGCCCGCTCAGCGTCTTGATGGCGGCCTGGAAATGGCGGCGGTTGGCCAGCCCGGTCAGCGGGTCGGTCTCGCTCTGGCGCTGCAGCGACGCGTTGCTGTGGGCCAGCTGCTCGTTGGCGCGGCGCACGCGCCGGAACGCCTGCCACAGCAGCCCCAGCGACACCGCCACGCACCCGCCCAGAGCGGCCCACAGCATCAACCCGAGGTTGCGCTGGTGCACCTGCTCGGCCTTGAGCGCGTTATCGCGGTTCAGCAGCTCGATGTCGCGGGCACGCTGCTCGGCGTCCTGGCGCTCCTGCGCCTCCAGCAGCAGCTTGCGGGTTTCGTCGCGCAGCACGCGGTCCACCAGCCGGCGATGCTCGCGCCAGGCGGCCACGGCGCCCGCCAGATCGCCGGCGCGCTCCAGGTAGCCGGCCAGTTCCTTCCAGCCATCGGACGCATAAGAGACGGCGCCCTGCTGTTCATCCAGCGCGATGGCTGCACGCGCCTCGGCGCGGCCCTCGGCGAGGCGGCCCAGCGCGATCTTGGCCAGGCCGATGTTGGAGCGGGCCACGCTCTCGGCGCTGACGTTGCGCGTCGCGTGCGCCAGCGGCAGCGCCTGCTCGGCCAGCTCCAGCGCCCGCGCATAGCGGCCCTGGCGCAGGTGGTAGTCGGCGAAGTTCGCCAGGCCCAGCGCGCGCACCGAGTCGGCGCCGGCCGCGGCGGCCTGCTCCAGCGCGTCGGCGTTGGCCTGCAGCGTGATGCTGGTGTCGGCGTCGTCGGCATGCACGATGCCGCGTGTCGTGTACACGGCGTTCAGCGTCATGGGGTCGGGGTCCTTCTGCGCCTCGGCCAGCGCCTGCGCGGCGAGCTGGCGGGCGCGGGCCGGCGTGTCGGCACGCAGCGTCGTGAAGGACAGGTCGGCCAGCGACAGCGCCACGCGCCAGGGCTGGCCGATCTGCTGCGCCAGCCGCAGCGCCTGGTGGCCCTCGGTGAGCGCGGAGTCCAGCTCGCCGGCGTCGCCGCTGACGCCGGCGAACATGCGGTGGTAGCGCCAGCGGGACAGCGGGCCGGCGGCCGCCAGCTGCGCGGCGTCCACGCCGGTCAGCAGCTTGCGCGCCTCGCGCAGGTCGCCCTGCGAGCGCTGGTACTCGGCGCCGATGATGGCCGCGGCGACGCGGGCGTCGGCGCGCTGCTCGGCAACGGGCCAGTCCCTCAGCCGCTGCGCCAGGCGGTCGCTGAGCACGCGGTCACGGGCCAGCGACGCGAGCAGGCCGCGCAGCGCGACGACGTCCAGCCGCGCCTCGCCGCCCGGCTGCGCGGCGGCGCGCTGGCGCAGCTCCAGCTCGTACTGCGCCGGCTTGGCATGCGCGGCGCGCTCGAGGCGGTCCAGCTCACGCGACAGGCTGTCGTCGGCCGCCACGGCCGATGCCGCCGCCGACGAGGCCGGCGGCGTGCCCGACGAGCCCCCCGGCGAACAGGCGGCCAGCAGCAGCAGCGCGGCGAATGCCGCGCACTGCGTCTTGAGCTGGGCCTGGATTGGATGCATCACGGCAGCGAAACGGGGGCTTGTGGTCCCGCACCGCCCATTTCAGCGCGGTTGCGGGACCGCATCGCACGGCACGCACGTCAGAGCGTACAGATTCCACGGGCCACGCCGCATCGTGCTCAGGCTCGCAAGCCCTGGTAGCCACGTGGCACGGCGCCCAGCAGGCGGCGCGTGTAATCCTCACGCGGCGCGGCGATCAGGGCCTGCGTGGGCGCCTGCTCGACGACGTCGCCGTTCTGCATGACCAGCACCTCGTCGGAGATGAACTTGACGACGGCCAGGTCGTGGCTGATGAAGATGTAGCTGAGGCCGAACTCGTCCTGCAGGTCGCGCAAAAGGTTCAGCACCTGGGCCTGCACCGACACGTCCAGCGCCGACACGGCCTCGTCCAGCACGAGCACCTCGGGCTGCAGCGTCAGGCAGCGCGCGATGGCGATGCGCTGGCGCTGGCCGCCGGAGAACTCGTGCGGGTACTTGGCCATGGCGCTCTCGTCCAGGCCCACGCGGCGCAGCAGCGCGATGGCGCGAGCCTCGCGGTCGGCCGTACCGCTGCCGATGCCGTGGATCTCCATCGGCTCGCGCAGCGTCTGCGCGATCGTGAAGCGCGGGTTCAGCGACGCGTAGGGGTTCTGGAACACGACCTGGATGCGGCGGCGCATCTGCTGCCAGTCGGCGCCGCTCATCTTCAGCAGGTCGCGGCCGTCGAACAGCACCTGGCCGCCCATCGTGCCGTTGCTCTGCTCGTGCAGGCGCAGCAGCGCCAGGCCCATGGTCGTCTTGCCGGAGCCCGATTCGCCAACGACGCCCAGCGTGTGGCCCTTGCGCAGCTTGAAGCTCACCCCCTTGACGGCCTTGAACTCGCGCTTGCCGAACAGGCCGTCCTTGAGCCAGAAGCTCTTCTTCAGGCCGGTGACCTCCAGCACGACGGGGGCGTCGGGATCCTTGGGCTTCACGTCGGTGGACGCGGCGCGGCCGGCGATGTGATCGTCGATGACCATCAGCCGCGCCGGGTTCTCCGTCAGCGATGGCCGGCAGGCCAGCAGCGCCTTGGTGTAGGCGTCCTGCGGGTCGCTGAAGATCTGCGCGACCGATGCCGTCTCGCGCACCTGGCCGTGGCGCATGACGACGACATGGTCGGAGATCTCGCCCACCACGCCGAGGTCGTGCGAGATGAACAGCAGGCTCATCTTGTGGCTGTCCTTGAGCCGCGCCAGCAGTTCCATGACCTGGCGCTGGATGGTCACGTCCAGTGCGGTGGTGGGCTCGTCGGCGATCAGCAGCTTCGGGCTGCAGGCCAGCGCCACGGCGATCATGACGCGCTGCTGCTGGCCGCCCGACATCTCGTGCGGATAGGCCGCGAGGCGCCGCTTGGGCTCGGGGATGCCCACCTCGTGCAGCAGCTCCTCGGCGCGCACCCGCGCCTGGCGACGCGTCAGGCCCATGTGCTTGACCAGCGGCTCGCAGATCTGCGTGGCGACGTCGAACACCGGGTTCAGCGAGCTCATCGGGTCCTGGAACACGCAGGCGATGTCCTTGCCGCGGATGGCCTGCAGCTCGCGGGTGGAGGCCTGCAGCAGGTCGCGCCCCTGGAACAGGATGGCGCCCGAGCGCTCCGCGTTGCTGGGCAGCAGGTTCAGGATGGACATGGCCGTGACGCTCTTGCCCGAGCCCGACTCGCCCACCAGCGCCACGGTGCTGTTCCGCGGCACGTCGAAGCTGATGCCCTTGACGGCCAGCTGGCGCTGCGTGACGCCGCCCGCCTTGCCCATGCGGAAGGCGACCTGCAGGTCCTGGATGCTGAGCAGCGTGGTCACTCCAGCCCCCTGAGTTTCGGATCGAGCGCATCCCGCAGCGCGTCGGTGAACAGCGCGAATGCGGTGACGAAGACGGCCATGAAGGCGGCCACGGCGGCCAGCTGCCACCAGTAGCCGAGGATGAGTTCGTTCTGCGCCTCGGCGAGCATGGTGCCCCAGGAGACCTGGTCCACGCTGACGCCCAGGCCCAGGTAGCTGAGGATGACCTCGCTCTTGATGAAGCTGACGACATGCAGCGACAGCTGCACCAGCGCCACGTGCGACACGTTGGGCAGGATGTGCCGGAACATGCGCGACGCCTGCGACGCGCCGATGGCCTCGGCCGAGCGCACGTACTCGCGCACGCGGTGCTTCATGAACTCCGCGCGGATGAGGCGGTAGATGCCGGTCCAGCCGGTCAGCGCCAGGATGGCGACGACCGAGCCCATGCCGCGGTGGAAGATGGCCGCGAACGCGAAGATCAGCAGGATGCTGGGGATGGCCGTGAAGACGTTGTAGACCCACTCCAGGAAGTCGCCCACCTTGCCGCCGAAGAAGCCCGAGACGGCGCCCAGCACGGTGCCGATCAGCGTGGCCACGACGGCCGCGGCCAGGCCCACGAAGATGCTCACCTCGGCACCCTTGACGACCTTGGCCAGCACGTCGCGGCCCAGCCGGTCGCCGCCCAGCGGCAGCGTCTCGGCGCGCACGATCTCGTCGGTCTTGAACGCCTTGGCGCGCTCGGCCCACTCGGCGTAGCGGGGCGCCAGCGGGTCGATGTCGGACAGGTCGACGTTGGGGCCGGTGGGCGCGGCGATGGTGCCGGTGTCCTCGGCGGGCTGCGGGCCCAGCAGCGTGGGCGGCGCGTTGGGCACGCCGATCTCCCGCTGCCAGCCGGCGGCGACGAGGTCGGTGGCCGCCAGCAGCACCAGCACGAGGAACACGCCGACGATGCCCATGGACACGACGCCGACGCGGTCGGTCTTCAGGCGCCGCCAGGCGGCGGCCCAGACGCCGCCGGAAGAGGAGGTCAGCACGGCGCTCATTTCAGGACAACGCGGGGATCGACGAGCTTGTAGAGGATGTCGACGACGAGGTTGACCGTCATCGTCAGCGCCGCCAGGTAGATGGCGAAGGCCTGGATGACGGGGTAGTCGCCGCGGTTCACGGCCAGGTACAGCTCGCGGCCCAGGCCGGGGATGGAGAAGAACACCTCGATGAGGAAGCTGCCCACCAGCACGCCCGGCAGCAGCACCGACACATTGGTCAGGATGGGGATCATCGCGTTGCGCAGCACGTGCTTGAGCAGCACGGTGCCCTCGGTCATGCCCTTGGCGCGCGCGGTGCGCACGTAGTCGTGGCCCAGCTCGTCGAGGAAGAAGCTACGGTACAGCCGGATCTGCGGCGCCAGCGACACGGCCACCGCAACGAGGATGGGCAGCGGCGCGTAGGTGGTCAGGTTGGTCCAGTGGTTGCCCGTCCAGCCCTGCACCGGGAACCAGCCCAGCCGGAACGCGAAGAAGTACTGCGACAGGATGACGTAGACCAGCAGCGAGATGGACACCGCCACCGTCGTGCAGACCATCACGGCGCGGTCCGTCAGGCTGCCGCGCACGGTGGCCACGGCCAGCGCGAACGGGATGGCCAGCAGCACCTCCAGCACCAGGATGGGCACGGTCACCGTCAGCGTGGCCGGCAGCCGCGTCGCGAACAGGTTCGCCACGGCCTCCTTGGTGGCCCAGCTGCGGCCCCAGTCGAAGGTCACGATCTGCTTCAGGAAGATCAGCAGCTGCTCCCAGACCGGCTTGTTCAGGCCCAGCTGGTCGCGGATGACCTCGATCTGCTCGGGGCTGGCGTTCATGCCGCCCAGGATGATGGCGGGGTCGCTGCCGAAGTACTTGAACAGGAAGAACACCAGCAGCACGACGCCCAGCAAGGTGGGGATCATCTGCCACAGGCGTCGAATCAGATAGGCCGCCATCGGGGCTCCCAGAAACCACAAACCCCGCGGCAGGCGCGGGGTTACACCAGAGAACGGGGCGGAGTCTATGCGAGCGCGCCGCCCGCCCACCCTGACGGTTTCACTAGACTCCGCGCTTTTCCAAGCGCACCTCCCGCGATGAAGCCCACCCATCTGCTGACCGGCCTGCTGCTGGCCTGCACGCTGACCCTTGCACAGGCCCAGGACAAGGTGCTGCGCTATGCCTTCAAGGTGGCCGAGACCGGGTTCGACCCGGCACAGATCAGCGACAGCTACTCCAAGGCGGTCGCCGCGGGCATCTTTGATGCGCCGCTGGAATACGACTTCGGCACCCGCCCGTTCAAGCTGCGGCCCAACACGCTGGCGGCGATGCCCGAGATCAGCGCCGACTTCAAGACCATCACGATGCGGGTCCGGCCCGGCATCCACTTCGCCGACGACCCGGCGTTCAAGGGCCGCAAGCGCGAATTGACCGCGGCCGACTACGTCTACAGCGTCAAGCGCCACTACGACCCGCGCTGGAACAGCGCCAACCTCTACCTGCTGGAGAACCCCAGGATCCTGGGCCTGTCGGAGCTGCGCCGCGAACTGATGGCGGCCAAGAAGCCGTTCGACTACGACCGCGAGGTGGAAGGCCTCAAGGTGCTGGACCGCTACACCTTCCAGATCCGGCTGGGCGTGCCCGACCCGCGCTTCGTCTACCAGTTCGCCGATGCCGGCTTCCTGGGCGCCGTCGCGCGCGAGGTCGTCGAGCACTACGGCGAGAAGATCATGGAGCACCCGGTGGGCACCAACGCCTTCCGGCTGGCCGAGTGGCGGCGCAACTCGCGCATCGTGCTGGAGAAGAACCCCAACTACCGCGACGTGCGCTACGCCGAGGTGGCGCCGCCCGACGCCCCCGACAGGCTCAAGGCCGAGGTGGCCGCGCTGCAGGGCCGCCGGCTGCCGCTGGTGGACCGCGTCGTCATCGACATCGTCGAGGAGAACCAGCCGCGCTGGCTGTCCTTCCTGCGCGGCGAGGCCGATGTCATCGAGGAGGTGCCCATCGACTTTGCCGGCGTGGCCATGCCCGGCAACAAGCTCGCGCCCAATCTCGCCAAGCAGGGCCTCACGATGACGCGCTACCCGCGCGCCGACGTGAACTTCAGCTACTACAACATGGAGGACCCGGTCATCGGCGGCTACACGCCGGCGCGCATCGCGCTGCGCCGCGCGATCAACCTCGCGGTGGACCTGGACAAGGAGGTCAACCTCGTGCGCCGCGGCCAGGCGGTGAAGAGCCAGGGGCCCATCCCGGCCGTCGCCTTCGGGCACGACCCGGCGTTCAAGTCCGAGATGTCCGAGTTCAACCTCGCCAAGGCGCGCGCGCTGCTGGACATGTACGGCTACAAGGACCGCGATGGCGACGGCTGGCGCGAGCAGCCCGATGGCCAGCCGCTGCTCATCGAGTACGCCACGCTGGCCGACGGTGAGCGCCGCCAGCTGGCCGAGCTGTGGCAGAAGAACATGGCGCAGCTGGGCGTGCGCTTCAAGTTCAAGATCGGCAAGTTCCCCGAGCAGCTCAAGGCCGCCAACGCCGGCAAGCTGCAGATGTGGCAGGCCGGCTGGGTGGGCACCACGCCCGACGGCGACACCTTCGTCGCGATGGGCTCCAGCGCCTCCAAGGGCAAGGCCAACAAGCCGCGCTTCGACCTGCCGGCCTTCGAGGCGATCTACCAGCAGCAGAAGGCGCTGCCCGACGGCCCCGAGCGCGCCGCCATGCTGGCCGAGCTGCAGCGCCTGCTGGTGGCCTACGCGCCCTACAAGTTCCACGTGCACAAGATCTGGACCGACATGGCCCAGCCCTGGGTGCGCGGCTACAGCCGCAACATCTTCGTGCGCGACTTCTGGAAGTACGTGGACATCGACCTCGCCGCACTGCCCAAGGAGCCCTGATGAAGCCCCTGCTCGCCGCGCTGGCGGCCTGCCTCGCGCTGGCCGCACCGGCCCGTGCGGCCGAGCCCGCCAAGCCCACCAAGACGCTGCGCTACGCCTTCCGCATCGCCGAGACCGGCTTCGACCCGGCGCGCATCTCCGACATCTACTCGCGCACCGTCACGGCCCACATCTTCGAGACGCTGTACGCCTTCGACCCGCTGGCGCGCCCGCCGCGCCTGGTGCCGCTGCTGGCGGCCGGCGAACCCGAGGTCAGCGCGGACTACAAGACCTTCACGATCAAGGTGCGCCCCGGCATCTACTTCGCCGACGACCCGGCCTTCCAGGGCCGCAGGCGCGAGGTCACCGCGGCCGACTTCGTCTACAGCATCAAGCGCTTCGCCGACCCCGCCACCAACGCCCAGGCCTGGGTGGCCTACGAGGAGAACGCGATCGCCGGCCTGAACGAGCTGCGCGAACAGGTGCTGAAGTCGAAGAAGCCCTTCCCCTACGACGCAGAGGTCGAGGGCCTGAAGGCGCTGGACCGCTACACGCTGCAGGTGAAGACGCGCGCCCCGCGGCCGCGTCTCGTCGAGTCCATCTTCAGCGGCAACGACATCTACGGCGTCGTCGCGCGCGAGGTCGTCGAGTTCTACGGCGACAAGATCATGGAGCACCCGGTCGGCACCGGCCCCTTCGTGCTGAAGGAATGGCGGCGCAGCTCGCAGATGGTGTTCGAGCGCAACCCGACCTACCGCGAGCGCCACTACGAGGCGCAGCCCGCGCCGGGCGACCACGAGGCCGAGGCCATCTACGCGAAGTTCAAGGGCCGGCGCCTCCCGATGGTGGACCGCGTCGTCGTGGACGTCATCGTGGAGAACCAGCCGCGCTGGCTGGCCTTCCTGAACAACGAGCACGACTTCATGGAGCGCGTGCCCGAGGAATTCATCACCCAGGCCGCGCCGGGCGGCCGGATCGCGCCCAGCCTGGCCAAGCGCGGCATGCAGGCGGTGTTCACGCTGGCGCCGGACATGACGGTGACGTCCTTCAACCTCGACGACCCCGTCATCGGCGGCGTCACGCCGGACAAGGTCGCGCTGCGCCGGGCCATCTCGCTGGCCTACGACGTGCGCAAGGAGATCACGATCGCGCGCCGCGGCCAGGGCGTGCCGGCGCAGTCGCCCATCGTGCCCAACACCAGCGGCTACGACCCGGCCTTCAAGAGCGAGATGAGCGACTACGACCCGCCGCGCGCCAAGGCGCTGCTGGACATGTACGGCTACATCGACCGCGACGGCGACGGCTGGCGCGACCTGCCCGACGGCAGCCCGCTGGTCATCACGCGCAACACCGAACCCAACTCGCTGAGCCGCGCCATCGACGAGCTGTGGGAGAAGGCGATGCGGGCCGTCGGCATCCGGCTGCAGATCAAGATCCAGCAGTGGCCCGAGAACCTGAAGGCCGTGCAGGCCGGCAACTACCAGACGTGGCAGGTCGGCTCGACCGCCTCGTCGCCCGACGGCCAGGAAGCCCTGCTGCGCTACTACGGCCCCGGCGCCGGCACGCAGAACCTGCCGCGCTTCCGCGACGCGCGCTTCGACGCGCTGTACGACCGCATGCAGGGCCTGCCCGACGGCCCCGAGCGCGACGCGCTGTTCAAGGAGGCCAAGCGCTACGCGGTGACCTACATGCCCTACAAGGTGCATGTGCACCGCATGCTGACCGACATCGAGCAGCCGTGGATGAGCGGCTTCCGCCGGCCGCTGTTCTGGAACGACTTCTGGCAGTACATCGACATCGACGCAGGAAGATCACGGGCGCGCCAGTAGGCGCTCCGTCCGCGGATTTCCGCGGATGCATCCCACCGTTTCGACGGCCTGTCGCAAGCCGCTGGCAGGCACGCCGCCTGCCGGTAGGCTTCAGCCCATCAACACCGACAGGAGCTCGAGATGAACGACGCGGAAGAACTCAACAAGCTGGCCGACCTGCACGCCCGCGGCGTGCTCAGCGACGCGGAGTTCGCGCAGGCCAAGGCCCGGGTGCTGGGCGGCCACGCCACCGCCGGCCACGGCCCGGCAGCCGGCCCCAACGTCGGCGCCGTCAACGGCCTGCGCCGGGCCCGCCTGGACCGCTGGCTGGGCGGCGTCTGCGGCGGCATCGCCCGCGCGACGGGGCTGGACTCCTGGGTCTGGCGCCTCATCTTCACGGTGCTGTTCCTGGCCTTCGGCAGCGGCATACTCCTCTACATCCTTCTCTGGATCTTCGTCCCGGAGGAGTAAGCCCACCCCCGAGGCGCTGACGCGCCTCCCCCTCAAGGGGGCGCCACTGGCGGCCCGGCAAAGCCGGTTCCGCGGCGGCTGCTGGAGGGGTCGGCCCGGAGGGCCTCCACCGGTTTCATCGGTATGCTGGCTCGACAACGCCGGAGACCGCCGATGAAACAGCTCCCAGGCCTCGACGCCAGCTTCCTGTACCTGGAGACGCCGCAGATGCCGATGCATGTCGGCGCGCTGCACCTGCTGGAGCTGCCGGCCGGCTACGACGGCGACTATGTCGCGGACCTGCGCGAGCACATGCGCGCCCGCCTGCCGCTGCTGCCGGCGCTGCGGCGCAAGCTGCTGACGATGCCGCTGGGCCTGTCCAACCCCGGGTGGGTGGACGCCGAGCCCGATCTGGAGGAACACATCGTCGAGATCCCGCTGCCCGAGGGCAGCGGCATGGCCGAGCTGGAGGCGCAGGTGGGCGCCCTGCACCCCGTGCTGCTGGACCGGGCTCGTCCGCTGTGGAAGTTCCACGTCTTCACCGGCCTGGAGCCCGGCCCCGATGGCCAGGTGCGCGTGGCCCTCTACACGCAGCTTCACCACGCTGCGGTGGACGGCCAGGCCGCCGTGGCGCTGGCGCAGGTCATCCTCGACCTCAGCCCCGAGCCGCGCGCCACAGAGTCGCTGCCCGCGCGCGGCAGGAAGCGCGGCCAGCTGGGCACCGTGGGCCTGCTGCGCGCGGCCGTGTCGCAGCAGTGGCAGCAGACCGTCAAGCTGGCCCGCGCGCTGCCCGGCGCGGCCGGCATCCTCGGCAACATGGCCGCGGGCTACGTCGGCGGCGTCGCCGCCGGCAGCGCCGTCGACAAGCTGCGCGCACTGCTGGCCGCCGTGTCCGACGCGGCGGCGCAGACGACCGCCGTCGTGCGCGGCAAGACGGCCGTCTCCAGCCTGGGCCCGGCGCCGCGCACGCGCTTCAACGTGAGCCTGTCCGACACGCGCTCGTTCGCCGGCGTCACGCTGCCGCTGGCCGAGCTGAACCGCGCGCGCCGCCGCCACGGCGCCAGCGTCAACGACGCGGTGCTGTTCGTCATCGGCGGCGCGCTGCGGCGCTACTTCGCCAAGCACGGCCCGCAGCCGCGCAAGAGCCTCATCGCCGCCGTGCCCGTGTCCACGCGCGCGGCCGGCGACACCACGTCCAACAACCAGGCCACGATGAGCTTCATGAGCCTGGGCACCCACCTCGCCAACCCGGCCGACCGACTGGCCCACGTGATGGCGTCCAGCCACGCGATGAAGGCGCAGATGGCCCAGCTCAAGAGCCTGATGCCCACGGACTTCCCATCGCTGGGCATCCCCTGGCTGATGCAGGCCGGCGCCATGCTGTACGGCCGCGCCAAGGTGGCCGAGAAGCTGCCGGTCATCGCCAACGTCGTCATCTCCAACGTGCCCGGCCCGCAGGTGCCGCTGTACCTGGCCGGTGCGCTGATGCTGACCAACTACCCCACGTCCATCGCCGTGCACGGCCTGGCGCTGAACGTGACGGTGCAGACCTACCACCAGTCGCTGGACATCGGCCTGATGGCCTGCGGCGAGGCACTGCCCGAGACCGCCGAACTGGCGGCTTATGTCGAGGCGGCCTTCATGGAGCTGCAGGCGCTGCCGGTGGCCGAGGTTGCCGCTGAGCCGGCTCCGGCAGTGAAGAAGCGCGCCCCGGCGAAGAAGGCAGCGGCCAAGCCGGTGGCCGCCAAGAAGGCGCCGGCCAGGCGCCGCGTGGCCAAGGCTGCCTGACCGCGATGGATGACTTTCCAGGCGACCTGGTCTTCTGGGCCTGCGTGCTGCTGGGCGTCATCGCGCTCATCGTGGCCGTTTTCAAGGCCGACCGGGGCGATGCCGAGTCGATCCTGCAGAAGCGGCTGGCCGCCTACCCCGCCAGCGCCCGCGCCGTCATCCTGCGGGGCAAGCAGCCTGCGGGCTGGAAGTTGGCGCTGCAAATTTTCGTGATGGTGGCGATCGCGCTCGGCATGCCCAAGCTCCAGACACCCGGCACGCTGGCACTGCTGTGCGAACGCTTCGGTGCAGCGCAGACCGCGCAGCTGCTGTGGCTGCTGATCTATCCCGGCCTGCCGTTCCTGATGCTGCTGGCGCTGTCCCCGCTGCTCCTGCAGTCCGTGCGTGTCCTTCGCGGCGGGTACGCGCCGCCGCTGGACAGCGTGCCAACGCAGGACACCATCGCCGTGGCCGGCTGGCGAGCCGTGCTGCGCGGCATGGTGGGTCTGGTGCTGTTTCCCGTGCTGGTCGGCGTCATCGGCTACCTGGCGGCCGACCTGCGCCAGACCTTCAACCGCAATCCCGTGAGCGCCGACGCCCGGTGCCCCATCGGCGAGCCGCCGCCGACCGCCCTGCACCTCTGAGCCCCCGGCGAGGCCACCGACGTCGCCCACGCGACACCGGCGCCCCGGGCAAGCACGCTGCACCGCCCCGCGCCGGCCGGCGGACAATCGCGGGGCTTGAGTCCCTTTCCCGCCTGCATGCCCGCCTCCCGCTCGCCGCGCCTCCCGCGCCGGCCCACGCCGACTGACCACGCCCCCGCTGCCGCGCACGACCTGCGCGCCCCCAATGCCTGGCTGCTGATGCTGGAAGGCCGCGCGCCGTGGGAGTACGCCGCGCTGCTGGCCACGCTGCCGTGGATGAAGAAGCTGCCCCAGGGCGACGGCCACCCGGTGCTGGTGTTCCCCGGCCTGGGCGCCAACGACCTGACCACCGCGCCGCTGCGCGCGCTGCTCGATTCGCTGGGCTACGCCACGCAGCCCTGGCAGCAGGGCTTCAACTTCGGCCCGCGCGCCGGCGTGCTGGAGCAGTGCCGCGCCCACCTCGAAGACCTGCACCGTCGCCACCACCGCAAGGTCAGCCTCATCGGCTGGAGCCTGGGCGGCATCTATGCCCGCGAGCTGGCCAAGGAGTGCCCCGAACTGACGCGCTGCGTCGTCACGCTGGGCACGCCGTTCACCGGCCACCCGCGCGCCACCAACGCATGGCGCTTCTTCGAGATGGTCAGCGGCCAGACCGTGGCCGACGACCACGACCTGCTGGCGCAGATCCGCCAGGCGCCGCCGGTGCCCACCACGTCCATCTACTCCAAGACCGACGGCGTCGTCGCCTGGCGCTGCAGCGTCAACGAGCCGTCACCGCTGGCGGAGAACATCGAGGTCCAGGCCAGCCACATCGGCCTGGGCGTCAACCCCATCGCGCTGTACGCGCTGGCCGACCGGCTGGCGCAGCCCGAGGGGCAGTGGCAGCCTTTCGAGCCCAAGGGTGCGCGGCGCTGGTTCTACAAGACCTGACCCCGCCACCGGGCCCGCTGCCCATGGCGCAGGACTTGCTGCACCCGCCCTGCCCTTTCGTTTGAAGACCACCCCATGCCCTGGACCTTTGCCCACCCGGCGGCCATCCTGCCGCTGCGGCGGCTGTGCCCCCGCTGGCTCTCGCTGCCAGCCCTGACCCTCGGCGCCATGGCGCCCGACATGAGCTACTACATCGGCATGCACGGCAAGTGGCGCTCGTTCTGCCACACGCCCGAGGGCATCCTCACCGCCTGCCTGCCGGTATGCCTGCTGCTGCTGGCGCTGCTGCTGCGCTTTGCGAAGCCGCTGACCGTGCTGCTGGCCGAGCCGCACCGCGGCCTGGTGCGCGCGCAGTTGCAGCCGCCGCCGCACCCGGCGTGGCGGGCGCTCGTGGTGGCCGTGCTGTCGGTGCTGATCGGCGCGGCCACGCACCTGGTGTGGGACTCGTTCACGCACGAGGGCCGCTGGGGCGCCGAGCTGCTGCCCGAGCTGGAAGAGCCGCTGCTGGACGGGCTGGACCGGCAGTTCCAGCTCACGCACCTGCTGCAGCACCTGAGCACCGCCGTGGGCGTGGCGGCACTGGCCGTCGTGTACCGGCGCGCGCTGCGCCGCCTGCCGCCGGCCGTGCCCGCGCCGCTGGACATGCAGCGCCGCCGCCTGCTGCTGGCCTGCGCGGCCGTGGCGCTGGCCATCGGGGCTGCCAGCGCCTGGGCGCTGACGCCGGCGACGCTGCCCGCCTACGGGTCGCACCGCCTCGTGCGCAGCGTCGTCTGGAGCACCAGCTGCTTCGCGGCGCTGCTTGCCATCGCCAGCGCGGCCTGGTGGCGCCGCCACGGCGATGCCTGACCCCGCTTCCACACCGCCGCGCTTCTCGCGGTAAGGTATCGCCCTCAACCGGACCCATGCCCATGCAACACCACACCCTCGCCGCCGCCGACGACAAGGCCGCCAAGAAAGAAGCCCCCGAGAAGCAGGAGGAGCAGCTGCTCTTCAAGGGCCGCTACGTAATGATCTTCGGCGAGATCGACGACAAGATGGCCCACGCCACCTGCCGCCGCCTGCTGGCGCTGAGCCAGGAATCGGACGCCCCGATCACGCTGCTGATCTCCAGCCCCGGCGGCCACGTCGAGAGCGGCGACGCCATCCACGACATGATCCGCTTCGTGCGCGCCCCGGTCACCGTGGTGGGCACGGGCTGGGTGGCCAGCGCCGGCACGCACATCTACCTGGCCGTGCCCAAGGAGCGCCGCGTCGCGCTGCCCAACACGCGCTTCATGATCCACCAGCCGGCCGGCGGCGCCGGCGGCCAGGCCAGCGACATCGCCATCCAGGCCAAGGAAATCATCCGCACCCGCGAGCGCATCGCCGCCGTCATCGCCCGCGAGACCGGCCAGCCGCTGGAACGCGTGCGCGTGGACATCGAGCGCGACTTCTGGATGGGCACCGACGAGGCCATCGCCTACGGCCTGGTGTCGCGCGTCATCGAGCGCCAGGTCGACCTCGGCTGACCCCGCGCCCGCCCGCATGCAGCTCAGCGCCAACGGCGTCCGCATCGAGGTCGACATCCGCGGCCCGGCGGACGGCGAGCCGCTGCTGATGATCATGGGCCTGGGGATGCAGCTCATCGCCTGGCCCGACGGCCTGGTGGACGAGCTGGTGGCCCGCGGCTTTCGCGTCATCCGCTTCGACAACCGCGACGTGGGCCTGTCCCAGCCCTTCGACGAGCTGGGCCCGCCCAACGTGCCGCTGGCCGCGCTGCTGCACCTGTTCCACCTGCCCATCAAGGCGCCCTACCAGCTGGCCGACCTGGCGCGCGACGCCGTCGGCGTGCTGGACGCGCTGGGCATCCCGGCGGCGCATGTCTGCGGCGCCTCCATGGGCGGCATGATCGCCCAGCACCTGGGCTTCGCCCATGCGCAGCGCGTGAAGAGCCTGACGCTGATGATGACCACCAGCGGCGACCGCAGCCTGCCCAAGGAGAGCCTCAAGGTGCGCCGCGCGCTGCTGTCCCGGCCCCGGCCGGGCAGCACGCCCGAGCAGAAGCTGCAGAACGTGCTGGACCACTTCGTGGGCCTGTACGGCATCATCGGCAGCCCCGGCTACCCGGCCGACCCCGCGGTGCTGCGCGAGCGCATCGCGCAGGGCGTGCAGCGCGCGTTCCGGCCGCAGGCGGTGGCGCGCCAGCTGGTGGCCATCGCGGCCGACGCCCACCGGGCCGAGCGCGTGTCGCGCATCGCCGCACCCACGCTGGTGCTGCATGGCGAGCACGATGCGCTGATCCCCGTCGCCGCGGCGCGCGACCTGGCGCGGCGCATCCCGGATGCAAGGCTGGAGATCATCCCCGGCTGGGGCCACGACCTGCCCGAGCCGCTGTGGCCGCGGCTGGCCGCCGACATCGCCGCCAATGCGGCGCGCGCCTGAGCGTCAGCGCTGCACGTCCGCCAGAGAAGCGACCGACTGGTACGCCTCCAGCGCCTGATCCAGGTTGGGGCCGCCTTCCATCAGCGCCCGCTTCAGCGCCAGCTGCGCGGTCTCGGTCTGCTGCTCCTGGTCCGACACCGTGCCATCGCGGTTGACGTCGGCCGTCACGTGGACGATGCCGGTGGCCACCTTGGCCGTGTCCTGCGAGGCTGCCGCCCGCGCGCCGGCGGCGGACACCGTCACCACGGCCGACGCGACCTCTGGCGCCGCGCGCCGCGCCGGCACGGGCGCCGCAGCCACCCCGGACGGGGAAGCGCTGGCGGTGGCGTTGACGGGAGGCAGCACGGCAGGCAGTGAAAGCTGTGTCATGGGGTCATCGGCCGCCACGCGGCGAACTTGAGCAGTTTTTTCTGCTCGGCCGCGTCAGCGCGCCTTCGCCTTGACCTCGACGTCCGTGCGCTTGCCGTCCGCCGCCTCGACGGTCAGCGTCAGCGGCACGACCTCGCCGGCCTTGATCGGGCGTTGAAGGCCCATCAGCATGACGTGGTAGCTGCCCGGCTTCAGCGCCACGGCCTGGCCGGCCGGCAGCGGCAGCGCGTCCACGGCGCGCATCTTCATGACGCCGTCGTCCATCTTCATCTCGTGGATCTCCACCATGCCCGCCACCGGCGAGCTGGCGGCCACCACCTTGGCCGCCTGAGCCGACGTCAGCTGCATGAAGGCGCCGGTGGCCTTCTGCGGCGCGACGGTGGCGCGCACCCAGGGGTCGTCCACCTTCACGGCGGGGCTCTGGGCCTGGGCGGCCAGGGACAGCAACAGGGCGGGAACAAGCAGCAGACGACGCATGGCAGGGGGGGCTACAACGGTGAGGCCGCCATTGTGCGACCGCGGGGCTTGACCTCACCTGTCCATGTGTACTATCGTACTAGTACACATAGCCAGCACCCATGGACCCCGCCCACTTCGTCCACATCAACACCGGCTCGCCCGAGCCCATCTACCGCCAGCTCATCGAGCAGGTGAAGCGCCGCGTGGCGGCCGGGCAGCTGAAAGCGGGCGACGAGATCCCGTCGGTGCGCGAGCTGGCGCAGGCGCTGGCCGTGCACCCCATGACCATCTCCAAGGCCTATTCCCTGCTGGAGATGGACGGCGTGCTGGAGCGCCGCCGCGGGCTGTCCATGGTGGTGGCGGCCCAGCACCAGCAGGCCCAGCCCACCGCTGACCGCGTCGAGCTGCTGCGACCGACGCTGGAGAAGGCCGCCGCCGAAGCGCGGCAGCTGGAGCTGTCCCCGGCCCAGGCCCTGCAGCTGTTCAAAACCATCCTGGAAGAGGCCCCATGACCCCGCACTTTCCGCACACCGAATCCGCCAGCGCCGAACTCAGCGGCGTGAGCCTGGCCTATCCCAAGGGCCCCGCCGTGCTGACCGGCCTGGACTGGCAGCTGCTGCCCGGCCAGGTGGTGGGCCTGCTGGGCCGCAACGGCGCCGGCAAGACGACGCTGCTGGAGACGCTGCTGGGCCTGCGCGAGCCCGACGCCGGGCGCGTGCAGCTGTTCGGCCAGGACGTGGCGGCGCTGGACGACACCGCCCGCGCCCGCATCGGCTACGTGCCGCAGCACAGCGACCTGTTCGAGGGCTTCACGCCGGCACAGCTGCTGGCCTATTTCAAGAGCTTCTACCCGCGCTGGAACGACGCCAAGGTGGAGGGCCTGATGTCGCGCTGGGACATTCGCGCCGACCAGCCCATCCGCAAGCTCTCCGGCGGCCAGAAGCAGCGCCTGTCCATCATCCGCGCGCTGGCCCACGAGCCCGACCTGCTGGTGCTGGACGAGCCCGTCGCCAGCCTGGACCCGGCCGGCCGGCGCGACTTCCTGCGCGAGCTCGTCGGCGAGGTGCTGGACCGCGGTGCGACGGTGGTGTTCTCCACCCACATCCTGTCGGACCTGGAGCGCGTGGCGTTCAACATTGCCTTCCTGGCGCAGGGCCGCATCGCGCTGCAGGCGCCGCTGGACGAGTTGCTAGATCAGGTGCGAGCCTTCACCGGCAGCGTCACCGAAATGGCCGCGTTGATGGGGCGCCTGGGCCTGCAGCCGCTCAAGCGCACGCCGCTGGAGGCCGGCCGCGAGCGCGTGCTGGCGCGGCTGCCGGCCGGCGGCGCGCTGCCCGGCGGCGTCGCGGCCGAGCGCCTGAACCTGGACGACCTGTTCACGGAGCTGACCTGATGAGCGCCGCCGCCCGCTATTCGCAGGTGCTGCTGGCCTTCTGGCGGACGCGCGACCTGCAAGCGCCGCTGGGGCGCTGGCTCGTCATGACCTTGATCGTGCTGGTGTGCATGGCCGGGTTGATCGCGCTGCCGCCCGAGGCCGGCTGGCGGTTGGTGGCCGGCGTGGCATTGCTGGTGACGCTGGGCGTGTGGCTGGCCGTGTGCGGCAGCCTGCAGGAGCAGAACCACCCGACCGCCGCCCGCACCGTGCCAGGCCACCTGCGCACGATCAGGCGCGCCGCGCTGCTGGGCTGGGCGCTGAGCACCGGCCTCACGACGCTGCTGCTGTGGGCCATCTTCCCGATCCCTGGAGCCTGGCCCTTGCAGTTGCTGAGCTGCGGCTTCATCGCCGTGTTCCTGCTGTGGGCATCGCGCATGGTGTGGCTGTGGCTGCTGCTCACGCTGCTGTCGCCCTTGCTGGGCGCCTTCAGTGCGACGCTGGCGCCACTCGGGAGGGCGCTGGCCACGCTGTGGGTCGAGCACACCGGCGTGATGCTGCTGGCCGGCCTGCTGGCTCAGGCCGCACTGGTGGTGTTGGCTTTCGGCACGGGCGGCGCCCGCCACGCAGCCCGCTATGCACGCCAGAGCCTGATGCGCAACGCGATGCGCCTGCAGCTGGACGGGCGCCAGGTCAACGCGGCGGCCTGGGGTCGACCCGTCGAGTGGCTGACGCGCCCGTTCGGCCTGATGCTGGACGCCTGGCAGCGCCGGCTGCTGGCGCGCGCCGACAACGGCAGCCCGCGCAATGTGATGGCCCGGGCCACCCTCGTGCTGCACGGCGCGCAGCACTGGATGTACCAGCTGATGGGCATCACCGTGCTGGCCGTCATCGTGCTCGTCGCGTTCGTGGCGGTGTCCTGTGTGATACACGTGCCGCTGGCCACCTTCCTGCCTGGCGCCTTCGGCATGGGCGTGGCCATCGCGAGCGTGGGCTTCAACCCCGGTTTCGCCCTGCCCACGGCGCTGTGGCAGAGCCGGCGCGAGCAGGCCCTGCTGTGCCTGCTGCCGGGCATGCCGCGCGGCGCGATGCTGAGCCGCGCCGTGGCGGCCGGCCACCTGCGCAACGCCGGCATCGCCTGGCTGGGCACCAGCCTCGTGCTGCTGGCGCTGGGGCTGGCGGCCCACAACGACTGGCTGCTGTGCCTGCCGCTGGCGGCGCTGCCGGTGAATGCAGTCAACCTCACCCGACCACCCGCCGCCATGCGCGCGCCGCAGGTGATGACGACGGTGTGGCCCGTGCTGGCATTCCTCGCGCTGGCGGGGCTGCTGTACGGACTGTCGCGGCTGGGCGTGCCGATGGCGCTGCTGGCCGCTGCGGTGCCGGCGCTGTCGGCGGCGGTGCTGGCCTGGCGCTGGCGCACGCTCAGCCGGGCGCCGGCCGCGCTGCCCACCGGCAGGCTCAGCTGATCACGCGCGGATCTCCGGCTCCACCAGCTGGGCCAACTGCAGCAGCGACTCCTGCCACCCCAGGTAGCAGCCCTCCGCCGGGATGACATCGGGGATGCCTTCCTGCCGGATGCGCACCTCGGTGCCGCAGGACACGGCCCTCAGCTCGACCGTCGTCTGCATCTCGCCGGGCAGGTTGGCGTCGTCGAAGGTGGCGGTGTACTGCACCCGCTCGCCCGGCACCAGCGCCAGGTAGCGCCCGCCGAAGCCATGGCTGCCGCCGGTCGTGTGGTTCGTGAACGCCATGCGGTAGCTGCCGCCGACCTGCGCGTCCATCGCGTGCACGGTGCAGGTGAAGCCGAACGGCGGCAGCCACTTGGCCATGGCGGCGGGCGTCGTGAAGGCGCGGTAGACGCGGTCCGGCGGGCAGCGCAGGACGCGGTGGAAGGTGACGGTGTTGGGCATGACGGTTCCTGATGGGGGCGAGAGGACGACCCTCTGCAGTCTCGACGATCCAGACGGCGCCCGATCGACACCCCGTCAGATCGGCAGCTCGGTGAAGTAGCGCCCGCCGTGGAAGATCAGCGGCTGCGCGCCGGGCCGCGACGTGCAGCGCTCCACCTCGCCGACGAAGATGACGTGATCACCCTCCTCGTAGCGGCTGCGGTTGGCGCACTCGAACACGGCCACGGCGCCGTCCAGCACCGGCGCGCCACCGGCACCCTCGCGCCAGGCCACGCCGGCGAAGCGGTCGATGTCGCGCGTCGCGAAGCGCTGCGCCAGCTCCTTCTGGTCGGCCGCGAGGATGTTGATCGCGTAGTGCGAGCCGTGCGTGAAGGTCGGCAGCGAGCCGGCGCGGCGCGCCAGGCTCCACAGCACCAGCGGCGGGTCCAGCGACACGGAATTGAACGAGTTGGCCGTCAGGCCCACGAGGCCGCCGTCCGCCGAGCGCACGGTGATGACGGTCACGCCGGTGGCGAACATGCCGAGGGCGGCGCGGAATTGCTGAGAGTCCATATCAATGCCGCCCGGCCGCCCGAAGGCAGGGATGCGCCCCCTGGGAGGGCAACGGGCGGCGCGGGCGGGGGGGCAATGTCATGCGCCCGATTGTCGCCAGTCCTACGACAGGCGACATGCGGCCATCGCACAATGTCGCCATGCATGCCGACGACTTCCTGGTCCACGACGACCTGCAACTCAGCCACCTGCCGCAGCGGATGTTCGGCGCCTGTGCCGACTGCGCCGCCGGCCGCTGCGCGCCGCCCAGACGTGGGCGCCGCCTCTTCACGGGCCTGCTGGCCGCCACCGGCGTGGCCGCCGCGCTGCCCGCCTGGGCCCGCGAGGGCGTGGACGTGGGCCCCAAGAGCAAGTTCACCGGTTTCGTGTCGGCCGACCAGCTGGAGCAGGCCGGCGGCCAGCAGTACGCGCAGATGATGGCCCAGGCCAACCAGCAGCGCGCCCTGGCATCGCTGCAGCATCCGCAGCTGCAGCGCCTGCGCTACATCGCGCAGCGCATCATTCCGTACAGCTATGAGTGGAACGACCGCGCGCAGCGCTGGAAGTGGGAGGTCAACCTGCTGGGCGACGCGCAGCTGAATGCCTTCTGCATGCCGGGCGGCAAGATCGCTTTCTATTACGGCATCCTGGAGAAGCTCAAGCTGGAGGACGACGAGGTCGCCGCCATCATGGGCCACGAGGTGGCGCACGCGCTGCGCGAGCATGCGCGCGAGCGGGTCGGCAAGTCGGCCGTCACCAACGGCGTCATCGAGCTGGGCTCGGCGCTGCTGGGCCTGGGCAACCTGGGCCGCGGCCTGGCCGGCATGGGCGGCCAGCTGCTGAGCCTGCGCTTCAGCCGCGACGACGAGACCGAGGCCGACCTGGTGGGCATCGAGCTGTCTGCCCGCGCCGGCTACGACCCGTCGGCCGCCGTGCGGCTGTGGGAAAAGATGATGGCCGCCAACAAGGGCGCGCCGCCGCAATGGCTGTCCACCCACCCGGCCAGCGGCACGCGCATCCGCGACATCCAGGCCAACCTGCCCAAGGTGGAAGGGCTGTACGCCCGCGCGGCCAAGCCTGACCAGCGCTTCCCGGTCGCGCCGCCACGCAACGTCAGCCCGCAGTAGCCGCAGGGGCGGGCCGAGCGCCGGGCCGCTCCCAAGCCGGCCCGCGATCCCCTCGGGGGATCGGCCGGCGTACCCGCCGGCCGAGGGGCGCCATCACCAGCGCGCCGGGAGGTTCTTGAGGCGCTGGTATTCGCCGGCCGCGACGCGGCGCAGGTAGCCGCCCAGCTCCAGGTCCTTGACCAGCTTGGACACCATCTCGCGTGAGCAGCCCAGTCGCTGCGCCATGCCCTGGTGCGTCAGCGCGAGGTGGCGGCCGTCCTGCGTCAGCTCGTCGACAAGGTTCTTCAGCCGCCCGTAGACGTCGTTCAGCGCCAGCTGCTTGGTCGACAGCGTCGCCGCGCGCGCGCGGCGGATGACCTTGGTCAGCAGCTCGAACGCGAACTCGGGGTGCTCGCTGATGTGCGTCAGCAGGCTGGCGCGCGTGACCATGACCAGCCGGCTGGCCTCCTCCGTGATGACGCTGGCCGAGCGTGGCCCGCCGTCCAGGCTCATCTCGCCGACATACTCGCCGGGGCCGTAGACGCCGTAGGTGATTTCGCGGCCGCGTGCGTCGCTGCTGTAGGCCCGCAGCGAGCCGGACAGCACCACGTAGAGGTTGTCGCCGACTGACCCCTCCTCGATCAGCACCACGCCCTTGCGGTGGCTGCGTGAAATGCCGCGCGCCGCAAGCAGGCGCAGCGAGGTGGGCAGGGCAAGGAGTTCAGCGTCGGTGGAATCGTCAGGCATCCGGAAGGCGCCGCGGGCATCGGGCCGCCCGGCGCGCCGGGGATGTTAGTTCACCGCGTGAAATGAGCCGCCGCGGGCGGCACGCGCGTCAGTTCACCAGCTTGGCCGGCCGCAGCGACGACACCAGCGGCGGCAGCAGCGCCAGCTGGCGCATCAGCTCGCCGATGCTGTCGGCGCCGCTCTTGGCGCGGATGCTCTGGATCTGGCTGCGCACCGTCGAGATGGCCACGCCTTGCCGCTGCGCCACCTCGGTGGGCTTGACGCCGTTGGACAGCGCTTTCAGCACCTCGGTCTCGGCCGGCGTGAGCTGGTAGCGCAGCGCGAACCACTGCGCGGCCAGGTCGCCGCACAGTTGGCGGCGCTCCAGGATCAGCAGCACGGCGGCCTGGCTGACGTCGCGGTTCAGCGGCACGACGACGACGTTGGCACGGCCGCATTCGGCACGTTCGTCGCCCAGGCGCAGCAGGCAGCGCCGGCCGCTCGCCTCGGCGCCTTCCAGCGCTTCGGCGAACGGGACCGCGTCGGTCAGCAGCCGCGCGCGCAGGTGCGGGCCCACGACCTCCAGCGGGTGGTTGTCGTCCAGCGTGGCGCGCGCTGCCAGGTTGGCGTGCAGCATGCGGCCGGCGCCATTGAGCAGCACGACGCCATGGTCGAGCTCCTCCAGCACCAGCCCCATCCACTGGCTGGACAGCGACGCCGCCTGGCGGCGCTCCTGGGGGCGGCCGGGCGCCTGACCCGGCTGAACAAACTCATTCATCCACATGGCAGCACTCCTCGGCCCACCCGCTGCGAGCCATCCTCAAAGCGTAGGAGAGCATGTTTGGACCCGGGCGTAAATGTTGCTGGATGTGTTTGTGAACGAATTACAGGGGCGCGTCATTTCGGCCAAACGCATTTCCAGACTAGGGATTGCAAGACGCTGGGCGCCGGCTGTGAACAACGCACGATGGCATGAGCTCATGACGGAACAATCGTTGGCGTTTCTGTCATCGCGCATCAGACTGGCGCCGTTGTCCATTGCACCCGCCACTGCCTGACCGTCCGATGTGTGAGCTTTTCGCCCTCAACAGCCGCCTGGCCGCCGCCGCGAATTTCTCGCTGAGCGGCTTTGCCGCCCGCGGCGGCCGCACGGCAGACCACGTTGACGGTTGGGGCGTGGCCTTCCACGCCGGCGAGCGCTGCGAGGTGGTCGTCGAGGACCGCCCCGCCGCCGAGTCGGACCTGGCCTCCCACTACGGCCGCCACCCGGTGCAGGCGCGCAACATCATTGCCCACATCCGCAAGGCCACGCAGGGCGTGCGCGCGGTGGAGAACTGCCACCCCTTCCGCCGCGACTGGGCGGGCCGCAGCTGGGTGTTCGCCCACAACGGCGACCTGAAGGACTTCCACCCCGACCTGGACGGTAGCTTCACGCCCGCCGGCCAGACCGACAGCGAGCGCGCCTTCTGCTGGCTGATGCAGCGGCTGCAGCAGCGTTTCGGCGACGCCGCGCCGGCCTGGCCCGAGCTGGCCGCCACGCTGACGCCATGGCTGCACGAGATCGCCGAGCACGGCCGCTTCAACCTGCTGCTGACCGACGGCCGCGCGATGCTGGCGCACGCCTCCACCAAGCTGCACTGGCTGCGCCGCCAGGCGCCCTTTGGCCACGTGCGGCTGCGCGACGGTGACCTCAGCGTGGACCTGTCCCTGCTGAACGGCCCGCGTGACCGCATGACGCTGGTGGCCACCGAGCCGCTGACGCACGACGAGGCCTGGCAGCCCTTCCAGCCGGGCGAGGTGCGCGTGTTCGAGCAGGGCGATTGCATCTACTTGAGCGAGGGCATCGCCGCGCAAGTGGCCGCCTGAACTGCCGCTTAAGCTCGGGGGCATGCCTGCCCTCCTGTGCCGACTGACCGCCGCGGCGGTCCTTCTCCTTCATCTCGCCGCCCACGCGGGCACCGCCATCGTCATCGGCGGCGCCACCAAGAGCGACAACGACGCCGTCTGGCAGCGCATCGTCGACGAGGCCGGCGGCCCGGGCGCGCGCATCGCCGTGTTCGCGACCGCCGCCGCCAACCCCGAGCGCAGCGCCGGCCTCATCGTCGCGTCGCTGAACCGGCGCGGCGCCAACGCCGAGGCCATCCCCGTCGCGCCGCGGCAGAAGGATGTGGACTGGCAGGCCAACCTGAACGACCCGGCGCTGATCGCCAAGGTCGCCGCGTCCAAGGCGGTGTTCTTCTCGGGCGGCGCACAGGAGTACATCGTCGACACGCTGCAGCCCGGCGGCAAAGCGACGGCGATGCTGAAGGCCATCCGTCAGGTGTTCGACGACGGCGGCGTCGTGGCCGGCACCAGCGCGGGCGCGGCCATCATGAGCCGCCTCATGTTCCGCGACGCGCCGGACAACCTGCAGATCCTCAAGGGCCAGTGGCGCGACAAGCGCGAGTACGACCAGGGCCTGGGCTTCGTCATGCCGGGCCTGTTCGTGGATCAGCATTTCCTCAAGCGCGGGCGCATCGGCCGCTTGCTGCCGGCGATGCAGGCGCTGGGCTACACGCTGGGCCTGGGCGTGGAGGAGAACACGGCCGCCGTCGTCAAGGGCCACGAGGTGGAGATCGTCGGCGCGCGCGGCGCGATGCTGGTGGACCTGTCCGAAGCCTCGTCAGACGCGAAGCTGCCGGCCTTCAACGTGCGCGGCGCCGTCATCAGCTACCTGGACCGCGGCGACCGGCACGACCTCAAGACCGGCCTCACCACGCCTGCCGCCCACAAGCTGCGCGACCAGAAGCTCGACCCCGCCGCGGCGGACTACCGCCCCTACCTGCAGTTCGACCACTACTTCCTCGACATCCTGGCCGACAACATGATCGTGACGGCCATGTCGCAACTGCTGGACAGCCGGCAGCCCGAGGTGCGCGGCCTGGCCTACCGCGTGCGGCCGCGGCCGGGCGACCTGGCGCCGGAGCTGGGCTTCGAGTTCCGGCTCTACAAGGGGCCGGGCACGGTCGGCTGGTTCAGCAACGCGCTGGGCGGCGACGACTACACGGTGCTGAAGGTGCGGCTGGACGTGACGCCGGTGCGCATGGCCGCGCCGCTGTTCACGCCGCTGCTGCCGAACTGACGGCCGGCTCGGCCTTGCGCGGCCGGCGCTGGATGCCCAGCAGCAGCGCCAGCCCCGGCACGCGGCGCGCGCCCAGGTAGGCCAGTGCGCAGATCGCAAAGGTCAGCACGATCAGCAGCCCCGCCTCCAGGCCCCAGGGCAGTACCAGCGGCTTCAGCGCCTGCGTCAGCAGCACGATGACGCTCTGGTGCAGGATGTAGAGGCAGAACACCGCCGCGGCGGCCTCGCGCAGCGCCGGCGTCTCGCGCTGGAAAGCGCGCTGCGCCCAGCCACAGCAGGCGACGATGGCCCACCAGGTCAGCGCGCCGCGCAGCGTGCGGGCCGCGACCAGCCCCGCGTCAGGCGGCACCGCGTCCGCATAGCGGGCATTGAACGCCAGCAGCGCGGCCCAGGTCGCCAGTGACACGGCCAGCGCCGCCCAGCGCAGCCGCAGCGCCGCCGGCCACAGGCCTTGCGCCAGCGGCGTGCGGCTGGCCCAGCCGACGGCGAACACGAAGCCGTACTGCAGGTGGTTGTAGAGGTCGTGCACGAGGTCGTGTGTCGACGGCCAGTGCGGCATGACGGTCACGCGCAGCAGAGCCAGCGGCACCGCGGGCGCCAGCAGCCAGGCCCAGGCGGGCAGCTCGACGGCCCGCGGCTTCAGCTTCAACGACGCGAGCGCCGCCCCCGCCACTGCGTAGACCCACAGGTAGGGCAGGAACCACAGGTGGTTCCAGGTCGGCACGTCCAAGCAGTCGTCGCCGCGGCACAGCGCACCGCCCTTCAGGTAGCGCGCCCAGAAGTCCAGATAGCCGCCGTCGCCCGGCAGCAGTTCGGGCGCCTGTGTCCGCACCTCGAAGTAGGCCTGCGGCGTGACGATGATGACCATGCCGAACAGCAGCGGCAGCAGCAGGCGCCGCGAGCGGTCCTTCAGCGTGCCGAGCGCGCCGCGCTTCGCGAACAGGCCCTGGCAGGCTGCGCCGGCGATGAGGAACAGCAGCGACAGCCGCCACGGCGAGCTGAGCTGCATGAAGGGCTCCAGCGCGTCACTGGCGGCGGGGCTTTTCACGTGCCAGTCCCAGGTCACGTAGTACATGCCGACGTGGTACGGGATCAGCAGCGCGAAGGCGGCGACGCGCAGGCCGTCGAGAAAGGGCAGGCGGGGTGTGTTCATGGCCCGCAGCGTCGCCGGCCCGGCCGCGCGGCGCGACGGCGGCGGGGCGAATGGCGGGCGCTATGGGGTGAATGTGTCCAGCACGTCGCGGTAGCCGCGCGACACGCGCAGCACCTCGCCGCAGGCGAGCGTCAGCAGCGCCTCGCCACTGGCCAGGCGTTCGATGCGCTGCACATGCGCCGGGTTGACGGCATGGCTGCGGTGCACGCGCAGGAAGCGCGCGGCCCAGCCGGGGCGGGCCAGCGCGTCGGCCAGCGTGGCGCGCTCCAGCAGGCTGCGCGGCGGCAGGTGCAGCTCGATGTAGTTGTCGGCCGCCGAGATCCACGGCACGTCGGCCAGCCGCACGCGCTCGCCGCCCACCCACCATTCGCCCACCGGCGCGGGCGGCTGTGCCAGGCGCTCGCGCACGCGGGCCAGCGCGGCGGCCAGGCGCTCGGGCGTGTAGGGCTTGAGCAGGTAGTCCAGCGCCGCGAGCTCGAAGGCCTGCAGCGCATGTTCGGCATGCGCGGTCGAGAAGATGACGCTGCGCACGCCCCGCTCGCGCAGCGCGGCGGCCAGCTGCACACCGTTGCCGCCGGGCATCTCGATGTCCAGCAGCGCGAGGTCGGGCGGCGCGGCGAGCGTCTGCACCAGGGCCAGCGCGGCCGGCGCGTCGGGGGCTTCCAGCAGTTCGGCGACGTCGGGCTCGGCAGCCAGCAGCCGGCGCAGCCGGGCGCGCGCGGCGGGCTCGTCGTCGACGATCAGGATGCGCATGGCAGGCCCACGGTCAGCGTCATGCCCGCACCGTCCGGCGCGAAGGCCACGCTGGCCGCGCTGCCATAGCGCGCCGCCAGCCGCTCGCGCAGGTTGCGCAGGCCCAGGCCGCCGTCGGGGTCGGGCGGCGACGCGGGCACGGGCGTGTCGCCGTGGTTGCTGACGCGCAGCGTCAGGCGCTCGCCTTCGCGCGCCGCCGCCACGACGACCTCGACACGGCCGCGGTGCCGCGCCACGTCGTGCTTGATGGCATTCTCCACCGGCGCCAGCAGCAGCAGCGCCGGCAGCCGGCAGGCCAGCGCAGCGTCGTCGGCCTCGATGCGCACCACCAGCCGCTCGGGGCCGAAGCGCGCCTGCATGAGCGCGAGGAAGGGCTGCACCAACGCCAGCTCCTCGCCCAGCGTGTGCTCGGCGCGCTGCTGCGCGGCCAGCGTCTGGCGCAGCAGGTCGGCCAGCTGGCACAGCAGGCGGTCGGCGCGGGGCACGTCCTCGTACATGACCGAGGAGATCAGGTTCAGCGTGTTGAACAGGAAGTGCGGCTGCACCTGGTCGGCCAGGCGCGCCAGGCGCACCTCGGCCAGCTCGCGGCGGGCACGGTCCAGCTCCTGGGCGCGCAGGCTGGCGGCCTGGGCCATCCAGACGCCGCGCGAGATCAGGCAGAAGCTCAGATAGCTGACCGCGTCCTTGCCGCCCTCGTAGATCAGCACCGTCCGCAGATCGTCGGGGTGGTAGTCGACGCCGGCGAGGGCGTAGACCGCGAAGCGCAGGCCGAACATGCCGCCGACGTGCAGCAGGCTGAACAGTGGCATCGCCACCGCATGGGTGGCCAGCTGGCGCCCCCACGGCCGTCCGCGCAGGCGTCCCATCAACGCATGCACGCCCAGGGCCAGGCCGCCGATGACGACGACGGAACTGAACTCCCACAGGAAGGGCTCCCAGGGATGCGCGCCACCGGACAGGCGATAGGTCTGCAGTGCGGAGACGCTGAGCAGCAGGCCAATGACGGCCAGCAGCGCGAAATACGGAAGGCGCCAGCGGCGCGGCAGCAGGGACATGGCGGCAGCGTAGCGGGCTTTGCCGCCGCGCCGCTGCCATCCGCCCCGTCAGCAGGGCGCCTCGCCCCATCGCGTCAGGGCTTGGGGACGTCGTAGGTGGCGGCGATGCTGACGCCGCTGTAGCTGGCGCGCGGGTCCTTGGAACCGAGCACGACGTAGTACCAGTCCGACGCGGACGGCTGGCCGATGTTGACGCTCTGAGCCGTGCCAGGCTGCGCGGAGCGCGCCAGGTACTGGGCTGCCGTGGGCCAGCGGCCGTAGTCCACCGACAGGCTCAGGTCGCCCGTGCCGCCGCTGCTGAAGATGCGCACATTGCTCGCTCCGACCGGCAGGCGCAGGTAGAGATAGTTGACGGTGGCGGCCGGCAGGAAGACGGAGCAGTTGCGGCCGAGGTAGAGCGTGGACTTGTCGGCGCAGGCGGGCAGTGTTGCATCGGTCGGCAGCGGCGGCTGGCCGGCCGTCGTCGCGCTGGCCACCCAGCTCGCGAACTCGGCGTCGTAGCGCGTGCCGATGGCCTGCATGCGCGCTTGGTAGCCGGCATAGTCGCCGAGGCGGAACAGCGCGAGGTTGGCATCGACGTCGCTGCGGTGGCGCTCGACCATGAAGCGCGTGGCCATATAGCCCCAACGGTAGGCGCGGTTGACGTAGTCGGCCATCTGGTAGGTGTTGCCGAAGATGTCGCTGAGCTTGTACTGGGCCGTACGCGCCGCGTCGATGGCGGCCTGGTTGTTGTTGCCCAGCGAGAGGTATTCAGCAATGCCTTCTATCCACCAGACGGTGGGCTTGGAGGTGCTCAGCGCGAAATCGCCGGCCATGTCGAAGCGGCCGTCGAGGTAGTGGATGTATTCGTGCTTGAGGTTCCAGATCTGGAAGTCGGGCAGCCAGGTGGCCTTGTAGGCGACAAAGCGCGCCTGGTTGGCGGTGTCGGCCGGGTTGCCTTCGAGATACATGCCGCCGTTGTCGGTGCTGATGCCGTAGATCAACGAGGCGTACTTCTGGTAGTTGGCGTAGTCGTCGAACACCACCACTTCCAGCGCGCCGTTGTTGTCGTTGGGAACCGGCTTGCGTTGGGTTTTCAGCATGGTGTGCGCATAGCTCTCCTCCGCGGCGAGCTGGGTGCAGGTGTCGCTGAACTGCGCGGCGGTGAGGGCCTGGGCGCGCACGCGCAGCGTGCTGCTGCAGCTCTGCGAGAACTTCAGGACCGCGTTGGCTAGCGTGGTCTTGTAGTTGCAGGTGCCGTAGCTGGCGCAGTTGGCGTTGTCGTAGTAGCTGACCGCTTCGGCCGCGACGGCCCACAGCGAGACGCTGTTGTCGCTTGGCCGGCTGGTGGCCAGCGTGTCGCGGATCTCCTGGCTGACCGTGGGCAGCAGCGCCGGGTACTGGCCGTAGCGCAGCGCCTCGCGCAGAGCGTCATTGAGCTGGTAGTCGTTGGGCGTGCCGAGCAGTGCGGCGCGGTTGCCGCGCACGAAGCCGTACAGGGCCTGTGTGTAGCTCGGATCGTTCTGCAGCGCGGCCGCCGCGCCGTCGCGCCAGTGCACGTAGTACATGACCGTCAGCACGCCGGTGAAGCCGGCGGCCACGGTGCGCTCGCTCAGCGCCTGCACGGCATTGGGGCTGGCCTGCGTGTTGGTGAAGCGCGTGACGAGGCTGCGCATGCGCGGCATGTAGTAGAGCTCGTCGCTCTGATTGGTGAGCAGCGTCATCACCTCGCCCGCCGTCGTGTAGCCGGGCGTGTTGGCCCGCATCAGCCGGTTGCCGTCGATGAGGCCGCCGATGGCGCTGCGCGTGACATCACGCACCGCGGCGGGCGGCGTGGGGCCGCTGCCGCCGCTGGCCACGTAGTAGGCGGCGCGCAGATAGAGGGTCAGGTTGACGAGGCGGATGTTGGTGGCGTCGTAGCTGGCGGCCTCCTGCGCAAAGCGCTGCGCCACGGCGGTGGCGTTGGCGGCGCTGAACACGCTGGCTGCACGCGTACCGCTGAGCGAGAACAGGCCGTAGTGGCAGTCGAAGGCCGGCAGGTTGGCGATGTAGTCGGCCAGGGCGCTGCCCTGCAGGCCGGCCAGCACGCTCATGTCTTCGCAGGGCCGCGCGGTGGCAGCCAGCGCCGTCACGCGGCCGGTGTCGAGCCTGGCGTTTCGCGGCGGCGTCAGCAGCTGGTACTGCGCCTGCTCGGGCGAGGGCGGCAGCACGCTGCGCTGGCTGGGGCGCGGCGCCTGCTGGGTCGGGTGGTCGTGTGCCAGGGCCAGCGTGGCCAGCGTGCCTAGTGCCAGGCTCGTGGCCAGGCTCGTCGCCAGGCGGTGCAAAGTCCTCATGGGTGTCTCCGGTTGTGAATGCCGCCGCCACTGATGAGGCGATGCGGCAGCGGCGCACCGTACGCAGGCCGCGTCGGCCCGTCTTGTGCGGATTCGCTGCGATCGGCGAGGACTGACGCCCCCGGTCAGCGCGGCTTCGGCGCCGCCTTCACGGGGCGCGCTACGGGTTGTCCCGGCCCGGGTTGCACCCGGTCGCGCCGCGGCGGGCGCGGATACAGGGTGTCACGCGTTGTCGGGGCGGATGTCGCGCACCCAGCGGCGGAAGGCCAGCGGCGTGAGGCCGGTCAGCGCGCGGAACTGCTTGGTCAGCGCGCTCTGGTCGCAGAAGCCGCAATCCAGCGCGATGTCGCTGATGCGGCGGTCGCTGGCCTGCAGCAGCCGCGCCGCGGCATCGATGCGCAGCTTGGTCAGATACTGGCTGGGGCTGAGGCGGAAGATCTTCTTCATGCGGCGCTCGAACTGCGCGACGTTGAGGCCGGCATGGTCGGCCAGCATCTCGACGCCGAGCGGCTCGGCATGCCGCGCGAGCATCAGGTCGACGACGGCGGCCATGCGCGCGTCGACCATGCCGGATCGGCTGGGCTCCTCCAGATCGCGCGACAAGCAGGCCAGGCCGATGACACGGCCCGCCCGGTCGTGCAGCGGCAGCTTGGTGCTCAGGCACCAGCCGGGCTGGCGGTTGGCAAACAACGTCAGGTCGAGGTTGTCGAGCACCGGCGCGCCGGTGCGGAACAGCTGCTCGTCCTGGGCCATGTAGCGCTCGGCCATGTGGGCCGGGAACAGCTGGCGCGCGGTGCGCCCGATGGCGTCGCCCTCGTGCACCAGGCCGCAACGCTCGGCGCAGGCCTGCGAGATCGACACATAGCGGCCGCTGCGGTCCTTGATGGAGAAGACCATGTCCGGCTGGCGGTCGAACAGGGCCTCCACCCACGCCAGCGGCTGCGCGAGCTCACGCAGGAACTGCTGGCGCCACTGCGCGACGCCGGGCTCGGACGGGGACACGTCGGTGCAGATCAAGACGGGGCGGCTCCGAAATGGGCGCGCAGTTTGCGCGTGCCGCCCTGCCACCGGCCAGCCCCTCATCCGGGTGACGCATCAATCCTTATTGCGCACCAGGCGCCACTGCGCCAGCCCGGCCGAGGCGCCTAGACTGGCGGTTCGGCGCATGGGAGACACGACGTGCTGGACATGCTGGAGCTGCGCACCATCAGCGGCGTCACCGGGGTGATGGGCTGCCTGATGGCGCTCGTGATGGCGTTCCAGCGCCGCAGCTACCCGCCGTCCATCCACGGCCTGGGCCACTGGACGGCGGCGCCCCTGCTGGCATTCGCGTCGGCCCTGCTGTTCACGCTGCGCGGCGTGCTGCCGGCGCTGCTGTCGGCCGGGCTGGCCAACGCGCTGATGTTCGCGGCGGCCGCGACCTTCCTAGCCGGCAGCTGCCGCTTCTTCGGGCAGCCGCTGTCCGCGCGGGCCACGTCGCTGCTGTGGCTGACGGGCGCGGCGACGCTGCTGTTCATGAGCCTGTTCAATGGCGGCTACGGCTGGCGCGTGCTGTTCATGGGCCTGCTGCTGGGCGGCGTCGTCGCCTGGCATGCCGCCGTCGTCTGGCGCCAGCCGCAGCACAGCTTCGCGACACGCTTCACCGGCACCGTGCTGGCGCTGATGAGCGCCATCATCCTGGCCCGCGCCGTGAGCGCGCCGTTCGCTCCGCCGCAGGAGGGCCTGTTCACGCCGGCGCCCATGCAGGTGGTGTACCTGCTGGGCCTGGCCTTCGGCACGCTGCTGACCAGCATCGGCACGGTGCTGATGGCGTCGGAGCACCTGCGCCGCGAGCTGGAGCGCCTCATCACGCACGACAGCCTGACGGGTGCGCTGACGCGCCGCGCGCTGTTCGCGAGCGGCGAGGCGGAGCTGGCGCGCGCGCGGCGCCAGGGGCGCCCGATGGCGGTGCTGATGCTGGACCTGGATCACTTCAAGCAGATCAACGACGAGCACGGCCACCGCGTGGGAGACCGGGTGCTGGTGGACTTCGTCGCCCGCGCGCATGCGGTGCTGCGCCGCCCGGCCGTGCTGGGCCGCTACGGTGGCGAGGAGTTCGTCGCGCTGCTGCCGGACACCGACACGGCGCAGGCGCTGGCGGTGTCCGAGCGCATCCGCGCCAGCACTTGCGCCGACCCGGCGCTGCCGCGCTGCGCGGTCAGCATCGGTGTGGCCGCCGCGCAGCCGCAGGACTCGCTGGAGGCGCTGATCAACCGGGCCGATGCCGGCCTGTACGACGCCAAGGCGCTGGGGCGCAATCGCGTCGTGGCGCGCGGCCCGGCCCCGCACTGAGGCGGCGCTAGCGTCGCGCGCGCGGCGGCTGCGAGGCGGCCCGCTCGCCACCGTCGACCAGCTCGCCGCGGCGCTGGGCGTCCAGGCCCGGCGTTGCGCGCAGGTCGGTGTCGACCTGCCCCTGCTTCAGGTCATGCGCGGCGCGCTTCATGTGCGGGTCGGGAGCCGGGTGGGTGGCATCGGTCTGCTGGTCACGCTCGTGCGGCAGCGCCGGTCCGTCCGGCGCCACGGCGCCGCGCTGCGTCTTCTCTTCGGAGCGGGGGGAGGTCTTGGACTTCATGGCGGGCTCACGGGGTTGCATGACGCCACTGTGGCCGCCGCGCGGCCGGCCCGCTGTAGTCGCAGGCCCACTTCGGGCGTGGGCGGCGTGCCGTCCTACAAAGCGCGCCGCCGGCGTCCGGGCCGGCGGCGCGCGGCCAGCGCCGAGCATGCAGCCCATGACGCCGTCCCTCGCCGCCCCGCCAACGCCGCACGCCGCTACAGAGCGCGCTGCGCATTGGACCGGCGACGGCGCGCGCTGGCAGCTGGTGCTGGCCGGCGACGGGCACGGCGCGCCGCTGCCGCCTGCGCCCGACGGGCTGGCCGCGGCGCCGGGCACCCAGGTGAGCTTCGACAGCAGCGGGCTGTCGCATTGGCAGCCGGGCTTTGTGGCGTCGCTGTGGCAGCGGCTGGCCCCGCTGGCGCGCGCAGGGGTCGAGCTGGACCTGACCGGCCTGCCGCGCGGCCTGCAGCCCATGCTGGGGCTGAGCCTGCCCGCGCCCGCCGGGGCGTCGAGCCGCGCGCGCGACGCCGACGACGCACCGCCGCCCGACCCCGCGTGGCGCAAGACGCTGGCCTTCGTCGGCGACCTGCTGGGCGCGCTGGGCCGGCTGGCCCGCGGCCGCACCGCGATGCGGCTGAGCGACTGGCTGTGGCAGGTCGAGCAGACCGGGCCGCGCAGCCTGCCCATCGTGCTGCTGGTGGCCACGCTGGTGGGGCTGATCGTGGCCTACATGGGCGCGGAGCAGCTGCAGCGCTTCGGCGCGCAGAGCTTCATCGCCAACCTCGTCACCATCGGCGTGGTGCGCGAGATCGCGGCGCTGGTGGTGGGCATCGTGCTGGCGGGGCGCGTCGGCGCGGCCTTCGCGGCGCAGATCGGCAGCATGCGCGCCGGCGAGGAAATCGATGCGCTGACGACGCTGGGCGTGGACCCGGTGGAACACCTGGTGCTGCCGCGCATGCTGGCGCTGCTGGTCACGGGCCCGCTGCTGACGCTGTGCGCCGGCCTGGCCGGGCTGGCCGTGGGCGGCGCGGTGGCCGTGGGGCTGTACGACGTGCCCGCGATGGCCTACCTGAGCACGACGCGCGAGGCGCTGTCGGGCTGGGACCTGTTCGTCGGCCTGCTCAAGGGCAGCGTGTACGCGGTGCTCGTCGCGCTGGCCGGCTGCCGCCAGGGCCTGAACGCGGGCCGCAGCGCGCAGGCCGTGGGCGAGGCGACGACCGCGGCCGTCGTTCAGGCCATCGTGTGGATGGTGGTCGCCGCGTCGGCGCTCACCGTGATCTTCCAGCGGCTGGGACTATGAGCCCCGCGTCCGATCAAGCGCCGCTGCACGCGGGCCGGCCTGGGAGCGGCGCGGCACCCGGCCCGCAGGCACACGAGGTGCTGATGCGCGTGGACAACCTCGGCCTGCACGCCGGCGGCCGCGAGCTGCAGCACGGCCTGACCTTCGACGTGCGCGCCGGCGAGGTGCTGGCCATCTGCGGCGCCAGCGGCTGCGGCAAGAGCACGCTGCTGCGTCACATGATCGGGCTGCAGACGCCCGAGGTGGGCACCGTCACCTGGGTGGCCGGCGGCGAGGCGCGTGATGTGCATGGCGACGACCCGCCGCGGCGCGAGATCGGCGTGGCCTTCCAGGCCGGTGCGCTGTGGAGCAGCATGAGCGTCGGCGAGAACCTGATGCTGCCGCTGGAGCTCTACACCGACCTGGACGAGGCGCAGCGCGAGCAGCAGGCCCGCTTCAAGCTGGCACTGGCCGGGCTGGCCGACCCGGCCACCTTCGACGCCGAGCCGTCGTCGCTGTCGGGCGGCATGAGGAAGCGTGCGGCCATCGCGCGCGCGCTGATGCTGGACCCGCCGCTGCTGTGCCTGGACGAGCCCTCCGCCGGCCTGGACCCGCTGACGTCGGCGCGGCTGGACGACCTCATCAAGCGGCTGAAGACCGACGTCGGCACCGCCATCGTGCTTGTCACTCACGAGCTGGACAGCCTGTTCGCAGTGGCCGACCGGCTGCTGTTCCTGGACGTGCAGGCCCGCACCGCGACCGCACTGGGCCCGCCGGCCGAGCTGCGCGACCACGGGCCCGACGCCGTCCGCGAGTTCCTCAACCGTGGCGAGGTCCCGGCATGAAGCGCCATCGCGCCAACCCTGTGGTCATCGGCGGCTTCGTCGTCGCCGCGCTGGCCATCCTGGCCGTGGCGCTCATGGCGCTGCCCGGCCTGCACTGGTTCAAGCGCCCCGAGCGCGTGGTGATGTTCTTCTCCGGCTCGGTGTTCGGGCTGCAGAAGGGCGCGCCGGTGGTGTTCCGCGGCGTGCGCATCGGCGACGTGACCGACATCAGCGTGCACTACGACAGCACGCGCGACAGCTTCGCCATCCCCGTCGTCGCGCAGCTGGACGCCGACGCCGTGCGCGGCCTGGACGGCCGCATGGGCAACGACGACATCGCCCATGCGCTGCCCACGCTGATCGCGCGCGGCCTCAGCGCGCAGCTGGGCACGCAGAGCCTGGTGACCGGCCAGCTCTACGTGGACCTGGACTTCCGCACCAAGCCGCGCGGCACGCTGCACGGCGGCTACAAGGGCGACGCCACGGAGATCCCGACCAGCGCCACCGCCTTCCAGGCGCTGAAGAACCAGCTGGAAAGCGTGGACCTGCGCAAGATCCTGGACGACCTCAGCCAGATCGCCGCATCGGCCAAGTCGCTGGTGGCCGCGCCGGAGCTCAAGCAGGGCATGCAGGACTTCGCCGCCACGGCGGCCCACGCGCGCCGGCTGGCCGCCGAGCTGGACCGCCGGGCCGTGCCGCTGACGCGCGGCGCCGAGTCGGCACTGGCCAGCGTGGACCGGGCCGGCGGCAAGGTCTCCACCGCCGCCGACAAGCTGGGCGACGGTGCCGACAAGGCCGGCGCGCTGCTGGACCCGAAGGGCGCCGTCGTGCGCGACCTGCAGCACGCCATGAACGAGCTGGCCCAGGCCAGCAGCGCGCTGCGCGACGCCGCCGACACCGACGGCCCGCTGCTGCAGCAGACCGAACGCACGCTGCGCGAGCTGTCGCAGGCCGCCCGCACGCTGCGACAGCTGGCCCGGTCGCTGGACGCCCAGCCGCAGCAGCTGCTGCTGGGCCGCCAGCCGGATGACGGCCTGCCGGCCACCACGCCGGCGTCCGCCAAAAACCGCGCCGAGGACCGCGTCCAGGAGCCCGCACGATGACCGCTTCCCCGCCCCCCCTGCCGCGCCGCGGCCTGCTGCTGGGCCTGGCCGCCGCCGCGCTGGCCGGCTGCGCGCACCGCAGCGCACCGGCCCGCCGCCTGTACGGCCTGACCGGGCTGCCGCCGCTGCCCGCCGACGCCCGCCCCGGCCGCGACAACCGCGCCTGGGTGCTGGGCCCGCAGGTGGCCCTGCCCGAGCTGCTGGACCGCGACGAGATCCTCGTGGCCTCGGGCAGCGCCGGCCTGGCGCCCTTGCCCGAGGCCCGCTGGGCCGAACCGCTGCGCGACGCGCTGCCCCGGCTGCTGGCGGAAGACCTGGCGCGGCTGCGCCAGCCCTACCCCGTCGCGCTGGGCAAGCCGCAGGCCCCGGCCGGCGAGTCGCTGCGGCTGCTGGTGCGCGTGGACGAATGGCTGGCCCGGCCGGACGCCGCCGGCCTGCGGCTGGCGCTGCGGGCGCGCTGGCACTGGCTGCCGCTGCAGGCCCCGGTGGACACGCCGCTGCCCGCCCCCGGCAGCGCCGACCTGGCGCTGCCCTGCGCCGCGCAGGCCGATGCGCTGGCCGAGGCCTACCGGCGCAGCGTCACCGCGCTGGCCGCGGCCATCGTCGCGGGCAGCTGACGGCCGTCGCGCCAGAATGCCGGTTCCCTGCCCAGGACCTGCCATGCTGCCCACCGCCGCCCTTCGCCTGATGCTTGCCGGCGCGCTCGCCGCCGCCCTGCCCGCGGCTGCCGCGCCGGCCCCGCTGCCCACTGTCGCGCAGGTGGACCTGGCCCGCTACGCCGGGGCCTGGTACGAGATCGCGCTGCTGCCCAACCGCTTCCAGAAGCAGTGCGTGGCCGACACCCAGGCCCGCTACGCGCTGGATGGCGACCGCGTCAGCGTGCTGAACCGCTGCCGCACGGCGGACGGCCGCGTGGACGACATCCGCGGCCACGCCAAGGTGGTGGCCGGCAGCGGCAATGCCAAGCTGCGCGTGACGTTCTTCTGGCCCTTCTACGGCGACTACTGGGTGCTGGCGCTGGACCCCGACTACCGCCACGTGCTGGTGGGCGAGCCGGACCGCAAATACGCCTGGGTGCTGTCGCGCACGCCGCAGCTGGACGAGGCCACGCTGCAGGCGCTGCTGGATCGCGCCGCCGAGCTGGGCTTCGACAAGGCCGCCTTCCAGCGCACGCCGCAGACGCAGCCGCTGGACTGAGCCCGCCCCGCCCGGCGAACCGGGCAGCACCGCGGCCTCAGTTCGCCGTCAGCTTCGCCGCGAACGCCTTGTGCACGTCCAGCAGCGCGGTGGCGCGCGCCGTCTGCACCTGGATCAGCGCGTCGGCCGCGGCCAGGCGTTCCTGTTCGGCGTTCAGCAGTGCGTAGAAGTCGGTCACGCCGGCGTCGTAGCGCTTGAAGGCGAGGTCCCGCGCGCGCACGGTGGCGTCCGCCGCCTGCGCCTGGGCCACGGCCTGCAACTCGGTCTCGCGCAGCGTGGACAGGCTGCCCTGCGCGTCCTGCAGCGCGGTGAGCTGCGCCTGCTCGGCGGCGGCCACGGCGGCGTCGACACCGGCACGGGCGGCCGTTTCCTCGGCCTTGCGGGCGCCGAAGTCCAGGAAGTTCCAGTTCAGCGCAGCGGCAAGGCTGTGGATCTGCGTGCCGCTCTTGAACAGGTCGCCCGCCTTGCCGGCGCTCCAGCCGATCTGGCCGGTCAGGCCCAGCGTCGGCCAGCGCGCGGCCCAGGCGACCCGGGCCCGCGCGGCGGCGGCCTGGGCGCGCACGGTGGCGGCCTTCACGTCGGGCCGGGCGGCCAGCAGGCCGGCGGGATCGGGCAGCGCGCCCAGGCTGACGAGGCGCGGCTCGGGCATGGCGGGCAGCGGGTCGGTGTCGGCCTTGTCGCAGTCGGCCGGCGGCTGGCCGCGCAGCACGTCCAGCTGCAGGCGCACGAGGCACGCCGCGTTGCGCAGCGCGGGCACGCTGGCGGAGGTCTGCGCGACGAGCGCTTCGGCGCGGGCCTGGTCCAACGCGGTGTTGCGGCCGGCGCCGACACGGGCCTTCACGAGGTCCAGCAGCTGGTTCTGCACGACCAGCGTTTCCTTCGCGAGCTTGAGCCGGTGGCCCAGGCCGATCAGCTGGGCCTGCAGGTTCAGCGCGGTGCCGGCCAGGCTGAGCTGGGCGGCGTCGCGGTCCAGCGCGGCGCCCTGGGCGTCATAACCGGCCGCCTGCGCGGTGGCCGACACGCGGCCCCACAGGTCGATCTCCCACGCCGCCGTCGCGTTGACGCCGTAGCTGTTGAAGTTGTTGTACTGGCCCTGGTCGTTGGCGGCGCGCTGGCGGCTGGCGTTGGCGCCCGCACCCACCGACGGCAGGCGGCGCGCGCCGGCGGCGTCGGCCAGCGCCTCGGCCTGCTTGAGCCGCGCGGCGGCGGCGCGCAGGTCGCGGTTGTTGGCCAGCACGTCATCGACGACGCGCTGCAGCTGCGCGCTGTCGGCGAAGGCGGCGGTCATCTGCGCGGCGCCATTGGCTGTGAGCGGGAGCTGCGAGAACTTCTCGGGCGCCAGCGCGGCCGGTCCTTGTGACGGGCCGGGCGCGGCACAGCTGGCGACGAGAGCCGCCAGGGCGAGAGGGGTCATACGGATGAGCATGTCAGTGGCCCTCCTTCGTGGTGGGAGCGGCGTCATCGATGCCGGGATGGAAGGCATGGGCGGAGGCCTCGACCTGGGCGCGCAGCGCGGCTGCGCGGGCGCGGCGCTTCTCGGTGCCCTTGCGCAGCAGCGCGTAGAACACCGGCGTCAGGAAGATGCCGAAGAAGGTCACGCCCAGCATGCCGGCGAACACGGCGATGCCCATCGCGCGGCGCATCTCGCTGCCGGCGCCACTGCCCAGGATCAGCGGGATGACGCCGGCGCAGAACGCGATGGACGTCATCAGGATGGGGCGCAGCCGCAGGCGGCAGGCCTCGATGACGGCGTCGGCCACCGAGCGGCCGTGCTCCTCCAGCTCCTTGGCGAACTCGACGATCAGGATGGCGTTCTTGCACGCCAGCCCCACCAGCACCACCAAGGCCACCTGCGTGAAGATGTTCAGGTCCCCCGGCTGCATGAACGGCGGGAAGTGCGACAGCCACAGCCCGAACAGCGCCGACAGGATGCACATCGGCACGATCAGGATGATGGCCAGCGGCAGGCTCCAGCTCTCGTACTGCGCGGCCAGCACGAGGATGACGAGCAGCACCGAGAACGCGAGCACGGCGGCCAGCGTGGGCACCTTGATCGTCGTGCCGGGCAGCGTCACGTCGCGGGTCAGGCGGTCCTGGTAGCTGAGGTCGGTGAACTCGTAGCTGAAGCCGCGCGGCAGCGTCTTCAGGATGCGCTCGATCTCGGCCTCGGCCTGGCCCGACGAGAAGCCCGGCTTGGGCGCGCCGTTGATGTCGGCGGCGGGGAAGCCGTTGTAGCGCGTCACGCGCGTGGGGCCGAAGGTGGGCTCCACGCTCATCAGCGAGCCCAGCGGCACCATGTCGCCGCCCTCGTTGCGGGTCTTGAGCTGCACGACGTCTTCGGCCTTGGCGCGGAACGGCGCGTCGGCCTGCACGATGACCTGGTAGGTCTTGCCGAACTTGGTGAAGTCGTTGACGTACAGCGAGCCGAGGTTGATCTGCAGCGTGTCGTAGATGGAGGCCAGCGGCACGCCCATCTGCTTGGCCTTCACGCGGTCGACGTTGGCGAACAGCTGCGGCACGTTGATGTCGTAGTTGGAGTACGGCGTGCCGATGCTGGTGTTGGGGTTGCCGTAGATCTGGCCCAGCGAGCCCCAGGTGGCGCCGTACAGCGCCTGCTCGCCCTGGCTGCTGCGGTCCTGCACCTGGATCTTGAAGCCGCCCGCGATGCCCAGGCCGTCCACCGGTGGCGGCGGCACGACGAACATGCGCGCACCCTGGATCTGCTGGATGGCGCCGTTGACCTGGCCGAGGATGGCTTCCTTGCTCAGCTCGCGCGAGGTGCGCTTGTCGAAGCCGTCCAGGCCGAAGAACACGATGCCTTCGTTGGGCGAGGCCGAGAAGCCGGCCACCGACAGGCCGGGGAAGGCCACCGAGTCGACGATGCCGGGCACCTTCAGCGCGATGGCGCTCATCTGGCGGATCACGTCCTCGGTACGGTCCAGGCTGGAGCCGGCGGGCAGCTGGGCCACGCCGATCAGGTACTGCTTGTCCGGCGCGGGCACGAAGCCGCTGGGGATGCGCGTGAACAGCAGCGCCGTGGCGCCGAGCAGCAGCGCATAGACCACCAGCGCGGCGCCCTTGCGCTTGAGGATGCCGGTGACGCCGCGGCCGTAGTCGCTGGAGCGGCGCTGGAAGAAGCAGTTGAACCAGTGGAAGAAGCGGCCGAACAGCTTGTCCATGACCACCATCAGGCGGTCTTTGGGCGCGTCATGCGGGCGCAGCAGGATGGCCGCGAGCGCCGGCGACAGCGTCAGCGAGTTGAACGCCGAGATCACCGTCGAGATGGCGATGGTGACGGCGAACTGCTTGTAGAACTGGCCGGAGAGGCCCGGCACCAGCGTGAGGGGAATGAACACCGCGCACAGCACCAGCGCGATGGCGATGATGGGGCCCGAGACCTCCTGCATCGCCTTCACGGTCGCCGCATGCGGCGTGAGGCCGTCCTGGATGTTGCGCTCGACGTTCTCGACGACCACGATGGCGTCGTCCACGACGATGCCGATGGCCAGCACGAGGCCGAACAGCGTCAGCGTGTTGATGGAGAAGCCCAGGGCCAGCAGCACCGCGAAGGTGCCGACGATGGACACCGGCACGGCGACCAGCGGGATGATGGACGCGCGCCAGGTCTGCAGGAAGATGATGACCACCAGCACCACCAGCGCGACGGCCTCGAACAGCGTGTGCACGACCTTCTCGATGGAGGTCTGCACGAAGCGCGTCGGGTCGTAGACGATGGCGTAGTCAACGCCCTTGGGGAAGCTGGGCTTGAGCTTCTCCATCGTCTTGCGGACGTTGTCCGAGATGGCCAGCGCGTTGGAGCCTGGCGCCTGGAACACGGCGATGGCGGCGGCCTCCTTGTTGTTCAGCAGGCTGCGCAGCGCGTAGGTGTTGGCGCTGATCTCGACGCGGCCCACGTCCTTCACGCGGACGAAGGCGCCGGTGCGCGGGTCGGTGCGGACGATGATGTTGCCGAACTCCTCCTCGCTGGCCAGGCGGCCCTGGGCGTTGATGGAGAGCTGGAAGTCCGTGCCCTGCGGCGACGGCGACGCGCCGACGACGCCGGCAGCCACCTGCGTGTTCTGCTCGCGGATGGCGCCGACGACGTCGCCCGCCGTCAGGTTGCGGCCGGCGAGCTTCTGCGGGTCCAGCCAGATGCGCATGGCGTAGTCGCCCGCGCCGAAGCTCTGCACCGAGCCCATGCCGGGGATGCGCAGCAGGTCGTCGCGCACGTTCAGCGTCGCGTAGTTGCGCAGGTAGAGCGCGTCGCGCGAGTTGTCCGGACTCACCAGGTGCACCACCATGGTGAGGTTGGGGCTGGACTTCTCGGTCGTCACGCCGATGGTGCGCACGATGTCGGGCAGGCGGGGCAGCGCGCGGTTGATGCGGTTCTGCACCGCCGTCTCGGCGGCCTCGGGGTGGGTGCCGATCTTGAACGTGACGGTCAGCGTCATGCCGCCATCACCGGTGGCCTGGCTCTCGAAGTAGAGAACGTTCTCCAGGCCGTTGATCTGCTCTTCCAGCGGCGTGGCCACCGTCTCGGAGATCACGCGCGGGTTGGCGCCGGGGTACTGGGCGCGCACGACGACCTGCGGCGGCGCGACCTCGGGGTATTCCGAGATCGGCAGCAGCGGGATGGCCAGCGCACCGATCAGGAAGACGAAGAGGGACAACACGGTCGCGAAACGCGGCCGGTCGATGAAGAAGCGTGAGATGTCCATGGGCTACCGCCTTGGGATTACTTCGAGGCGGCGGAGGCCGGGGCGGGCGCCGGTGCCGGCGCGGCGCCGGGTTGGGCGGCCGGGATGGGCATGCCCTTGTCATCCACCTTCAGCACCTGCGGCGTGACCGGTGCGCCGGGGAAGGCCCGCAGCAGGCCGTCGACGATGACCAACTCGCCGGCCTTGACGCCCTCGACGACGCGCATGCCGTCGATCAGCGCGCCGGGCTTCACGGGCCGCGGCTGCACGATGTTGTTGGGGCCGACGATGAGGACCAGCTTCTGGGTCTGGTCGGTCGTGATCGCGCGGTCCGGCACGACGACGCCAGGGTAGGTGCCGCCGCCGCCCAGCTTCACGCGGGCGTACAGGCCCGGCGTGAACAGGCCGCCCTTGTTGTCGAACACGGCGCGGGCGCGGATGGACGCGGTGGCCGGGTTCAGCCGGTTGTCGACGAAGTCCAGCTTGCCGGTGTGCGGGAAGCCCTGCTCGTTGGACAGGCCCATCTGCACCGCCGTCTGCACCGGCTTGGCCGAGCGCATGTACTTGAGATAGGTCGCCTCGCTGGCGTCGAAGTAGGCATAGACCTTGTCGCTGGAGACGACGGTGGTCAGCACCGGGTCGCCCACGCCGACGAGGTTGCCCGGCGTCACGTTGGCGCGCGACGTGCGGCCGCTGACGGGCGCCGTCACGCTGGCGTACTCCACATTCAGCCTTGCCTGCACCAGCGCGGCCTCGGCGCTCTTCTGGTTAGCCTCGGCGCTGCGCAGCGCGGCGCGCAGCTGGTCGATCTCCTGCTGGCTGACGGCGTTGGCGCTGACCAGCTTCTCGGCGCGGGCGAGGTCCGCCTTGGCCAGCTCGGCCTGCGTTTTTGCGGCGGCGATCTGCGCCTCGGCGCGCGCCACCTCGGCCTTGAAGGCGCGGGCATCGATGGTGAACAGCGGCTCGCCCTTCTTCACCAGTTGGCCTTCCTTGAAGCGCACCGCCTCCACGGTGCCGGCCACGCGGGCGCGCACCTCGACGGTGTCCGGCGCCTCCAGGCGGGCCGTGAACTCGTCGAACTCCTGCACCTCGCGCTGGGTGGCGGGCGCCACCGACACGGGCGGCGGGCCGCCGGCGCCGCCGTGGGCGCCGGCGCCGTCCTGCTTCTGGCCGCAGGCGGCAAGGAGGGCGGCGGCAAGAAGGGGGGTGAGGGTCAGCGCCAGGCTGTGCTTCGTCATGGGGGGCTCCGGGTGCAAGCCGGCGACTGTAAGCAAATCACACCTTGCGCTGTAACCCCAGAACCTAAAGCCCGACCAAGCTGCTGACACCCCTTGTCAACAGCGAGGAACTGTGACCAAAACGAAAAAGCCGCCCTGAGGCGGCTGCGTTAGGCCGGCCAGGCCGGTCGCGGAGCATCAATGGACGCCGTGCATCCACTTCTTCATCAGCGGCGTCATGGCCATCAGCACGACGCCGGCGCCGATGGGGATGAGCGTGAAGATCAGGAAGAACACGGACATCGAATACGTCGACGAGATGTGGTCGATGTAGGAGCCCGTGGAGCCGGCGATCTTGTTGGCGATGGCCGAGTTCAGGAACCAGACGCCGAACATCAGGCCCAGCAGGCGCGTCGGCGCCAGCTTGGAGATGTAGGACAGGCCCACCGGCGACAGGCACAGCTCGCCCATGGTGTGGAACAGGTAGGCCAGCGTCAGGAACATCATGCTGACCTGCGCGGTCTTGGCGCCCTGCGGGATGCCGGCCGAGCCGTAGGACAGCACGGCGAAGCCCAGGCCCAGCAGCACCAGGCCGACGCCGAACTTGACCGGGCCGGACGGGTTCCAGTGCTTCTCCCACATCTTGGAGAACATCGGCGCCAGCACGACGATGAAGAAGCTGTTCAGCACGCCGAACCAGGTGGCGGGCACCTCGCTCTGCTCCATCGCGAACTCGCGGCCCAGCATCCACAGGCACAGGCCCCAGATGATGGCGAAGGCGACGGCCAGCGACACATTGGCCAGCGCGTACTGGCCGCCGGTGGAGCGGTAGAGCTTGAACAGCAGCCAGGTCAGGATGGCCGCGGGCACCAGCGTCATCGCGGTGTTGACGATCTTGAACGCCATGCCGGCCGTGCCGACCAGCGTGCGGTCGGTGTAGTCGGCCGCGAAGATGGTCATGGAGCCGCCGGCCTGCTCGAAGGCGAACCAGAAGAAGATCGTGAAGAACGAGAACACGAAGATGGCCTTGAGCCGGTCGGCGACGACGTTCGCCGGCGTGTCGTCGACCTTTTCCTCGACGACCTTCTTGGCCGCGTCAATCTTGTCGCCGATGGTGCCGAACAGGCCCTGGCTGAGCCAGAACTGGATGGCGCCCAGGATCATGAAGATGCCCGCCAGCCCGAAGCCGAGGTTCCAGGAGATCTTCTCGCCGATGTAGCCGCACAGCGAGATGCCGAAGAAGGCACCGGCGTTCACGCCCATGTAGAACAGCGTGTAGCCGCCGTCACGGGCGCCCTCGTTGTCCTTGCCGTAGAGCTGGCCGACGATGGCCGAGATGTTGGGCTTGAACAGGCCCGTGCCCAGCACCACCAGGCCCAGGCCGGTGTAGAACATCGGCACCGTCTCCATGAACAGCGCGATGTGGCCGGCCGCGATGATGAAGCCGCCCAGCAGCACCGAGCGCCGCGTGCCCAGCAGACGGTCGGCAACATAGCCGCCGAGGATGGGCGTGAAGTACACGAACATCGTGTACCAGCCGTACAGGTTGGTTGCATCGGCCCGGCTCCAGCCCCAGCCGCCCTTGCTGGCCTCGGTGACCAGGAACAGCACGAGCAGCGCCCGCATGCCGTAGTAGGAGAAGCGCTCCCACATCTCCGTGAAGAAGAGGACGAAGAGCTGGTTGGGCTGGCCGAGGATGGTGGTGGCCGGCGTCGGGGTTGCCGCGCGGCCGGCCGCGGCGGCCGTGGTGGAGGTGGTGGTCACGTCTGTCGTTCCAAGTGAAACCGGGGGCGCGGGCGGTAACCCGCTGGAAAGGGCGGAATTGTCCGGTCTGGCGCCGGCAAACCCGAGGCCATCCACCCAGGGATTGCCCTGGGTTGGGTCAGTCTCTCGCGGCCGCCGCGATCGTGCGCTCCAGATAGGCGCGCCACAGAGGCAGGGCCCGCGCTGGCAGAAATTCCTCCAGATAGGCCCGCCCGGCGGCCGCGCGCCGCAACGCTTCGTCCCGGCCCTGCGGCCCCAGGCGCTCGGCAAGCGCCTGGGCCAGCGCCCGCGGCTCTTCACGGGTGACCCAGCCGCGCTCGCCCCCTCCCAGCATCTCCGCCGGGCCGGACGGGCAGTCGTAGGCCACGACAGGCAGCCCCAGGTCGAAGGCCTCCAGGATGACCGTCGGCCAGGCCTCGTAGAGCGAGGTCATGACCAGGGCATCGCATTCGGCGAACAACGGCCGAGGATTGGGGTCGGCGCCCAGCCAGTGCAGCCGGTCACGCACGGGCGACGCGCGGCACGCGGCCTCGAACTGTTCGCGCTCGGGGCCGTCACCCACGAATGCCCACTGCACACGCTGGCCCAGCCCATGCAATTCGACGGCCGCCGCCAGCGCATCCTCCCAGCGCTTCTGTCGCACGATCCGTCCCAGGACGAGGATCACCGGCTCGCCGACGGCCCGCAGGGCCCGCAGGCGCGGCAGCGCGGTGGACTGCGCCGCAAAGGCGCCGCGCACATAGAGGTTGGGCAGGTGCGCCCAGCCGGGGGGCCGAGCCCCCCGCTGGCGCACCATGCTCGCCAACGTCGACTCGCTGACGCAGACGAGGCGCGGCAGCCGCGGGATGAACCGGTAGTAAAGCAAGTTCTGCACGCTGTCGCGCAGCCAGTTGGTGGTGGCCCCCGCGCGCTCTCGGCGGCGGCCATCGATGTCGTAATGCACCCATCCCACCGCGGGCTTGCCGCTGCGCCAGCCGGCCCACCAGGCAACCAGGCTGGACGGTGGGCAGGTGCCAACGAGGCAGTCGCTGTCGCGCGCCAGCCTTGTGGCCTCGCGCAACGCAACCCAGGTCTTGCGCAGCTTCGCGAACAGCGACTCGGTGCGCCGGCGCGCCTGCTCGGGCCAGACGATGCGCGGATCGGTGTCCGACAGGCCGGTCTTGTCGCTCATGCAGACCAGCGCGCGGCAGTCGATCTGCGCGGCGGTGGCGGCGTCCATCAGGTTGAGCGCCACGCGGTGGGTACCGCTCAACTCCAGGTTGTCGAAGAGGATCAGCAGCTTCAGCGGTCGCATACTCGGCAAGGGCTCCGGGGCGCCGCCACTATCGCATCGTCGCGCAGGCATGATGACGCCCCTCAGCCTGCCGACACGGATGCCCGCCCCCACCCTCTCCCCACCGGTGCCCCCGCCCGAGCCGCAGCCCCCGGCGCGCGCCGCGACCGCCCCCAACAGCGGCGACGGCAGCTACCTGGCGCACCGGGCGGTGCAGCTGCTGGGCGCGGGCGCCATGGCGTTCGGCGCGACGCTGTGGCTGCCGCCCGCGGAGGCCGGCTTCTACTTCATGCTGCTGAGCCTGCTGGGCGCCCAGGCGCTGCTGGACGCCGGCAGTTCTACCGTACTGCTGAGCTTCGTGGCCCGCGCGATGCGACATCTGCACTGGGCCGCGCCGGACCGGCTGGCGGGCTCAGCCGCCGCCGTCGCGCGGCTTGGAGACCTGACCCGGCTGGCGCTGACGTGGGCGGTGGCGTCGTCCGCACTGGCGCTGGCCCTGGTGCTGCCGCTGGCCCTGCTGCTGCTCCGCCTGAGGCCGGAGGGCGTCCAGATCGACCCGGGCGGCCAGATCACCGTGTGCACCATCGCCGCGCTGGCGCTCTACCAGCTCGGCGCCGCCCTGCCTCAGGTGCTGGAAGGCACGGGCCGCGTCAGCGACGTAGCGCGCATGCGCGCCCTGCTGGATGTGCTGGCCTACACCGCCGCGGTGGCCTGCCTGCTGGCAGGGAACGGCCTGTGGGCGCCCGCGGTGCTCTGGAGCCTGCGCGGCGCGGGGCAGCTGCTATGGAGCCTCGCGTGGACACGGCGCCTGCTCGGGCGAAGCCGCCCGCGCTGGCTCCGCCGACGGCTGGCATGCACGATGGCGCCGATGCAAGGCCGGCTGGCGTTGTCGTGGACGGTCGGCTTTCTGGGGCTGCAGACGATGGTGCCCATCAGTTATGCGCTGCTGGGGCCGGCGCTGACGGGACGGATCGGCCTGGGGCTGTTTCTCGCCAACGGCGTACTGATGCTGGCGACCGCGCCCGTGTCGTCGCGCGCGCCCGAACTCGGCCGCCTGGGGGCGCAACGCGCGTGGCGCTTGTTCGACGACCTGGCTGCCCAGGCCCTGAGACGCAGCCTGGGCCTGGCGCTGGCCGGCCACACGCTGACGCTTCTGGGCGTGGCAGCCGCGGGGGCGCTGTTCGCCGAGGTGGCCGAGCGCCTGCCCGAACCCAGCTGGTTGGCCTGGCTGGCCCTGTCCAGCTTGGCGAGCACCGCCATCCAGGCCATTGCGACGGCGTTGCGCGCCTGCGGGCGGGAACCCTTTCTGGCAGCCACGCTGTGGGGGGCGGCGCTGCTGCCGCCCGCCCTGCTCATCGGTGCCGGCGGGTGGGGCGCGCCCGGCTTGTGCCTGGCGCATCTGCTGCTGAACGGCGGGTTGGGACTGCCCTGGGCGCTGCGTCTGCGGCGCCGCTTCCGGGAGACACGCTAGATGCGCTTCATCGGGTCCTGCAGCACGTTGCGGCCGGCCTGGTCGCCCAGGCGCCACCTGGCGAAAGCCTCGACCACCGGGCGTGTGAGGCGAGGCGCGACGAACAGCCAGCCCAGGCCCCAGGCCAGCCAGGCCCGGGCCGAGCGCAGGCGCCCGCCGAAGCGCCGATAGCGGATCTGTCGCCACGTCCAGCGCGCGCCGGCGCCATCGCCCGACTGACAGGCGCTCGCCAGCAGCTGCCGCGCCAGCCCCAGCAGCTCGGGCTGAATGTCGGCTTCCATGCGCGCCATGAGCATGTCGCGCTGGCGCTGGGTCAACGGCAGGTCCGCCGCCGTCGAGAACGCGAGAGCCGCGCCGATCATCGACCAGGACGCCGCCAGGTCGGGCGGCTCCCATCGGACGATGCGCTCCATCGACAGTCGCACGCGCCCGTTCTCACCCAGCGAGAACAGCAGCGCGGCGAGATGCGAGATCCAGCTCGACATGTACGCATAGGCCAGCCGCAAACGCGGCTTCAGGCGCGGCGCCCGGACCACCGTCGCGGACAACAGGAGCAGGTTGGACAGGGAATCCGCACGCGCCAGGAAGTCGTCTGCCCCGCGCAGCTCGCGCACCTCGCGACGGTCATAGAGCTCGCAGCGGTAGTTCACGCCCACGAGCCCGTCGTCCGCCGCCTCGATGTCTGCCAGGATGCACGCCACCGCGCCGGGAAGCGGCGTGTCGTCATCACCCAGGATCCACAGCCACTCGGTCTCGCAGACTTCGAGACAGCGCAGCACGTTGGCCCCGCCGCCGATGTTGCAGACGTTGCGCACCACGCAGACGTCGGAACGGCCGGCGATCAGCGCCTCGAGGGTGGCCGCCACCGGCACCGGCGACGCGTTGTCCCGAATCACCAGGTTCACACCCGCCCGCAGCTGCGGCAGCAGCGCCGCCACCGTGCGGGCCAGTTGCTCATTGCGGTCAAACGTCGGGATGGCGATGGTCAGCAGACCGGGAGATGCCAGGTTCATGAGGTGGCTCCGGGAATGCGTCCACGCAGCATGGCCCGCATGCACGCCCACGCGCACGCCAGCAGCAACAGGTACAGCGCCAGGTTGGCCGCGAACACAACGTCGCGGTCGCCGCGCACCGTGTAGATGACCAGCGGCACGTAGGCCACCGACAGCCGCAGCGCCAGCGTGCGCGCCGCCTCGCCGGGCAGCACGAACGCGAAACCCATCAACCACGTCAGGTACCACTCCTGGTTGGACGTGTTGACGAGCAGGAAGTACAGCAGCGTCGCCAGCAGGCACAGCTCGATGCCGGCCTGGAAGGGGTCGCGCTTGAGCCGCGGCCAGTAGCGCCAGCACATCAGCGCGTACACGGCCATGTAGGCCAGGCGCAGCACGCCCGCGAGGTCTTCGCGCGCGATCAGCGCGGGCGGCGCGCCGAACAGCGCCGGCAGCGCATGGCGCGTCACCGCATCCACCAGGTGAAAGATGCTGCTGCGATAGACGTGTACGCCCGTGCTCAGCAGGTGCGACACATGCTCCGTCGACGCCGGGTAGAGCTTGGCCCACGCCAGCACCGCCAGCCCGAAACCCATGACCAGCAGCGCGGGCGCTTGCAGCGTGCGCCAGTGCAGGCGCAGCGGCCCAGGCTGCAGCAGCGCCACGGCCGCCATGATGGGCAGGAAGACCAGCGGAAAGTACTTCAGGCTGAACGCCGTGCCCAGCGCCACGCCGGCGGCCAGCACGTGCTGGCGACGCAGCAGGCTCAGCGCGCCCAGCACGCACAAGTTCATCAGGTGATCGTTGTGCGCGCAGGTGGCCACGCTGAACAGGATGAGCGGGTTGGCCGCGTAGCCGAACAGCGCCGCCTTGCGCCAGGCCGGCGGTGACAGCCGATACACCAGCGCGCTGGCCGCCGCATGCAGACCCAGGTAGAACAGCTTGTGCAGCGCCAGTGCCAGCTTCTCGTTGCCACCGGACAAGCCAGCCAGCCCCGCGGCGATCTTCTGGAACAGGGGGCCGTAGGCCGTCGTGCCTTCGAGGAATCCGGGGTAGACGTTGGCGAACATCGGGTCGTTCGCGAAGCCGGGGATCTGTCCCATCGGCTGCCGGTACGGATTGAGCCCGTAGTGCGCGTCCACCCAGCCGGTGCCGATGTAGAAGAACACGTCCGGGCTGACCCAGGGCATGCCGAGGGCAAAGACGATGGCGACGAGCGCCGACGCTGCCGCGATGCGCGGCAAGGACACCGCGTCGGGCTGCCGGATCACCCGCAGCAGCGTGGCCGCATACAGCAGGCCCAGCACCAGCATCAGCACCAGATGCAGCGCCCGCCCCTGCAGCACACGCTCGGCGGCGACGCGAGGGTCGCTGCCATTGAACAGGCCGAGGAAGTAATCGAACTCGAACGTCGTCAGCTGCAGAGGCGACTGCCACCACAGCCGCGCCGACACCGCCATCGTCGCCAGCGCAACGGCCAGATAGCCCCAGAACAGCCAGCCGACGCCGCGGCCGGAGGGCATGCGGCTCACGGCTCGGCCCCGCCCGAATGCCGCGGCAACGCCGGCCCCGGCGGCAAGTTGACGCGCTCCTTCTCGATGACCAGCGGCCGCCGGCTGACCTGCGTGTGGATGGCTCCCACGTACTCGCCGACGATGCCGATGAAGAAAAGCTGCACCGCACCGAAGAAGAACAGGCCGATGATGATGGGCGCCGTGCCGACGGTGAAGTACTGCCAGAACAGCAGCTTGGCCACCAGGTAGCCCAGCGACACCAGCAGGCTGGCCGCGCTGAGCGTGAAGCCGGCCAGCGTGGCCAGCCGCAGCGGCAGCTTGGAGTGGCTCGTCAGCCCCAGCATCGCCAGGTCGTACAGCGTGTAGAAGTTGTTCTTCGTGATGCCGCGCACACGCGCCGGCTGCTCGAACTCGATGGTCGCGTAGCGGATGCCCAGCTCGGCGATGAGGCCGCGAAAGTAGGGGTACGGGTCGCCCAGCTCGCGGATCATCGTCACGACGGAGCGGTCGTACAGCCCGAAGCCGGTGAAGTTGGCGATCACCGGCACGTCGGCCATGCGGCGCAGCGCGCGGTAGTAGGCACGCCGCAGAGCCGCCATGGCCCAGGTCTCGCGCGAATGCGGCTTCACGCCCAGCACGATCAGTTCGCCGGCGCGCCAGCGGGCCACGAACTGCGCGATCAGCTCCGGCGGGTCCTGCAGGTCAGACGCCATGCAGATGACGGCCTGCCCGCTGGCCTGGTACATGCCGTGCAGCGGCGAGCGCACATGCCCGAAGTTGCGCGCGTTGACGATCAGCTTGACGCGTGGGTCCGCCGCGGCCAGCGCCTTGACCTGCGCCACCGTCGCGTCGGTGGAGCCGTTGTCCACGTAGATGTGCTCGAACTCGAAGTCGGCGGCCGGGCCGCCGGCATCGAACTGCGCCTTGATGCGCTGGTGCAGCTCGACGACGTTGTCGGCCTCGTTCAGGCAGCTGGTGACGATGCTGATCAGGGTCATGGGCGCGCATCCTAGGGCCGCGCCGCCCCGTTCAGGCGCTCAAGGCGCCGCGGTGCGTGACTTGCCGCCGCCCGCAGCCACCGCCTCGTCGCGTTCCGGCAGGATGTAGACCAGGCTGGCGCCGCGGCCCAGCGTGGGCAGCACGACGGCGTCGAAGAACGCCGGGTCGACGACCACGCAGCCCAGCGTGATGCGGCGTTCCTGCAGGTTGTCCGACGCCAGACGCTCGCGCCGGCGCTCGCTCGCGGGCGCCGGGCGCAGGCGATGAATGGCGAGGTTGGCCGCGTAGTCGAACCAGACGACGCGTTCGCCGCTCAGGTTACGGCCCGGCACGGCCTCGAAGCGACCGGCCGGCGTCACCCGCTCGCGGGTGTTCAGGGCACTGGGCGCCTTGCCGCGCGCGCTGGCCGGCTCGCGGTCGCCGGGCGTCAGCCCCAGCAGCGTGGCGGCGCGGCCGACGAGGCGACCGTCGGCGGCGTACACCGCCAGCGTTGCCCTGCGCTTGTCCACGACGGCGAACGGGCGGGCATCCGCGGCGTCATGCGCGACGGGCCGCGGCGAGACCTCGGCCGTGGCGGGCGCGGCCGACATGGCGCCCCACGCGATCACGATGCCCGTGACACCGCCCCTGAACCACCGGCTTGCCCACCTGCTGCCCACCTGCTGCCCCATTCATGAAGGCGGGCGCGACCGCGCGCCAGCCCGGCGGGCAGTCTAGGAAGGCAGGCCCGCGGCGCACAGCCGAGGACTTCACGGTTTGGCGGTGTTACCTGTTTGGGGCAGACAGCTGGGCCAGCTGCGGCGCCGCGGCCGCGGCAGGGAAGAAGGCCGCCAGCGGTTCGCGCTCGGGCAGCACATAGACGATGCCACGCCGCTGGCCGATGTGGGGCCAGACGGTTTCGTCAAAGAACGCCACCGGCACATTGATGCAGCCCCAGCTGATGCGGTTGTCCGCGGCGGTCTTGGTCGCCAGGCGTTCGAGCCGACGCTCGGCCGGATTGGTCGCGCGCACGCGGTGCATGGAGACGGCCGCGTCGTAGTCGACCCAGACGACGTCCTCGCGCAGCGCATTGCGCCCGGGGGCCGACTCGAAGCGCCCGGCAGGCGTCGTGCGCTCGTGAGGCTGGATCTGGTCGATCGCCTTGTTGCCAATGCCCTCGACGCTGCGGTCACCCGCCGCGTAGCCCAGCAGCACGGGGCTGGTGCCCAGCAGCCGGCCGCCGGGGGCGAACACGTAGACCTGCGCGCGGCGCTTGTCGACGATGGCGAAGGGGCGGCGCCCGTTGTCTCCCTCGCGCACCGCCCAGGCAGCCACCTGGGTCACATCGCGGGGCGCGTTGATGCCGGCCATGTCCAGCTGACGGGGCAGCGCGGCGCTGTCGGCGGCGGCAGGCAGCGCACGTGACGCCGAGACGGCGGGCGCCGGCTCGGGCGCGCTGCGCTTGAATCCTTGGCCTGCGACCAGGTAGAGGACGGCCAGGGCGAGGACGGCGAACAGCACGCCCTGCGCCAAGCCGGCGATCACGTCGCGCCGCCGGCGGGCGGCGGCGACGTGCTCGGGAGGCGCTCCGAAACGCATGGCTGGTGACGGAGGCGTGTCTTACCAACTCGTCCGGTCAGTTGCGGTCAGCGCGGGGGGCCGGCTCGTCGGCGGGCGCGGACATGGGCGCCGGCTGGGTGCCGCTGTCCTGCGGCAGCGGCGTGGTGGTGGTGTCGGCCGGCGGCGTCGTGCGTGCCGGATCGTCGGCCCGCTGTTGCTGCTGCAGGGTGTTGGCCGTCGTGTTGTCGACGGGCGGCAGCGCGCTCGGGTCGGCCGGCGTCTCCTCGCTGGGCATGACGACCGCGGGGGTGTCGACAGGCTGCGTGGGTTGCTCGTCGGACTGGGCCCAGGCGAAGCTGATGCCGGACACGAGGGCGACGGCGGTGAGTGCGGAGGTGGCGGTCTTGAGGGCGGACATGGGGACTCCTTTCAAAGCGGTGAACCGGCCATGGAGCGCCGGCTGGCGAGGCCGGGATTTCCACCGGCTGGAATCCACTCTAGGAGGGTCACCCTGCCGCCGGGGTCGGCACCCGGCCCGACGCGCTGTAGGAGTTGCCGCCACCCCGTAGCGGCTCGTTACCCCGCGTTAAATCGCGCTCAGAGCGAGAAGTCGTAGTCGATGGTCAGCGGTGCGTGGTCGCTGAACAGCTGGCCCGTGTAGATGGACTCGGCCTTGGCCAGCGCGGCGATGCCGGGCGTGGCGAGGTGGTAGTCCAGCCGCCACCCGACGTTGTTGGCGCGCGCGTTGCCGCGGTTGCTCCACCAGGTGTACTGCTCGGCCTTCTGGTTCAGCGTGCGGAACACGTCTACCACGCCACCCTCGTCCAGCAGCTTGGTCATCCAGGCCCGCTCCTCGGGCAGGAAGCCACTGTTCTTCTGGTTGCCGCGCCAGTTCTTCAGGTCGATCTCCTTGTGCGCGATATTGACGTCGGCCACGAGGATGAATTCCCGCTCGGCCTTGAGCGCCTGCAGGTGCGGGAACATGGCGTCCAGGAAGCGGTACTTGACCGCCTGGCGTTCCTCCCCGCTGGTGCCGCTGGGGAAATAGACGCTGATGAGGCTGAGCTTGCGGCCCGGCTTGTCGAAGCGCTTTTCCACCCAGCGCCCTTCGCCGTCGAACTCCGCAATCCCCAGCCCGGTGACCACGTCGCTGGGCTCCTCCCGGGTGTACAGCCCCACGCCCGAGTACCCCTTCTTCTCGGCATAGTGGAAATGGCCGTTGAGCTTGTCGCAGCTGCGGAACTTGCTCTCCACGACGTCGGCCTGGGCCTTGAGCTCCTGCACGCCGACGGCATCGGCCTGCTGCTGGGCCAGCCAGTCGAAAAAGCCCTTGCTGGCGGCGGAACGGACGCCGTTGAGGTTGGCGGTGATGAAGCGCATCGGGACGGGTGGGGGCGGCAAAACCCCAGTATCGCAGTGCAGCAAATGCACAACAGCGACGGGTCGCTGTCATCACGAAACCGTCACGCGATCTTTACTATTCCGTAGCAATCCAGAGGCATCACAAATGCCCGCACCGCTCTTCCCCCGTCCGTCTGCCCATCAACTCCGAGGATTTCTCATGCCCAAGATGCTATCCACCCCGACCCTGCTCGCGCTGGCGTTGGGTGCGGCCTTTCCGCTGCAGTCCGCCGTCGCCCAGGCCGCGCCGGAGCCCGAAGCCAAGAAGGATGTGAACCAGCTGCAGGCCGTCATCGTCACCGGCAGCCGCCGGGCCGAGAACTTGAAGGACGTGCCGCTGTCGATCTCGGCGATCAAGTCCGAGGAACTGGACACCTACAACGCCAGCGGCCAGGACATCCGCGCGCTGTCGGGCAAGGTGCCCAGCCTGAACATCGAGTCCGACTTCGGCCGCACCTTCCCGCGCTTTTACGTGCGCGGCCTGGGCAACACCGATTTCGACATGAACGCGTCCCAGCCGGTGGGCCTGGTCTATGACGACGTCGTGCAGGAAAGCATCGCGCTGAAGGGCTTCCCGGTCTTCGACATGGCGCAGGTGGAACTGCTGCGCGGCCCGCAGGGCACGCTGTTCGGCCGCAACTCGCCGGCCGGCGTCATGAAGTTCGACTCCGCCAAGCCCGGCAAGAACTTCGAGGGCTACGCCAACATCGGCTTCGGCCGCTGGAACGCCGTCAACCTGGAGACCGCCGTCAACCTGCCGGTCAGCAGCGACCTGCAGTTGCGCGTGGCCGGCCTGGTGCAGCGTCAGGACGACCGCGTGCACAACCCGCTGGCCGCCAGCCTGGGCGCCACCGCCGACCTCGAGGGCTACAACGACAAGGCCGTGCGCGTGCAGGCGCTGTACAAGAACAGCGGCTTCGAGGGTCTTTTCAAGGTGCAGGCCCGCGACTTCAAGGGCACGGCCACGACCTTCCGCGCCAACATCATCAAGAAGGGCACCAACGACCTGGTCGACGGCTACGACGACGCCTACTACCCGACGGACGGCTACAACTCGCAGACGCTGAAGTCCAGCGAGGTCAGCGCCCGGCTGCGCTGGGACTTCACCGGCATGTCGCTCTACTCGATCACATCGCACGCCCGAGCGAAGTTCTACAGCCGCGGCGACGTGGACGGTGGCTTCGGCGCACCCTACGCACCGCCGTCCGGCCCCGACTACGGCAGCCAGAAGGCCAACATCCCGTTCGACGCCCAGACCGCCGACGGCATCCCCTACCTGCGCCAGACCACGCAGGAGTTCCGCCTGCAATCGACCACCGCGGATGCGCTGCAGTGGATCCTGGGCCTGTACTACTTCAATGAGAAGCTGCAGGTGGACAGCTTCAACTTCGACAGCTTCAACGCCGGCGACACGCAGAACGGCTATGCCGTGCAGCACCAGAACGCCAAGTCCTGGGCGGCGTTCGGCAACGTGAAGTACACCGTCACGCCGGAACTGAAGCTCACGGCCGGCCTGCGCTACACCGACGACAAGAAGGATTTCGACGCCGCGCGCACGCAGACGCCGTTCGGTGGCGCCAACGTCGGCCCGCTGACCGCCAATCCCAAGTCCACCAACTGGAGCTGGGACTTCGGCGCCAACTACGCGCTGAGCAGCAGCACCAGCCTGTTCACGCGCATCGCCACCGGCTACCGCGCGCCCAGCATTCAGGGCCGCGTGCTGTTCGGCAACACCATCTCGGTGGCCAATGCCGAGAAGGTGTTGTCCGTCGAAGCCGGCTTCAAGGCCGACCTGCTGGACAACACGGCCCGCATCACCGGCACCGTGTTCAAGTACCGCGTGAAGGACATGCAGCTGACCGCGGGCAGCGGCGGCGTCAACCAGAACCGCCTCATCAACGCCGCCAAGGCGGAAGGACAGGGCTTCGAGATCGACGCCCAGGCCATCATCGCCCGCGACTGGCGCACGACGCTGGGCTTCTCGTACAACGACACCCAGATCAAGGACGCCAACCTGTTCGCCGCCCCGTGCGGTGCGTCCTGCACGGTGCTGGATCCGGCCGGCCCGCTGGCCGGCACGGTCAGCATCAACGGCAACCCGCTGCCGCGCGCGCCCAAGCTCGTCTGGAACTGGACGCTGAAGTACAGCACCCAGCTCGGCAACGGCGAGCTGGCCGTGCTGACCGACTGGGCCTACAAGGACAAGTACAACATGTTCCTGTACGAGGCCGTGGAGTACCGCGCCAAGTCGGCGCTGGAAGGCGGCCTGCGCGTGAGCTACGGCTGGGCCGATGGCAAGTACGAAGTCGCCGCGTTCGGCCGCAACATCACCAACCACCGCCAGGTCGTCGCCGCCATCGACTTCAACAACCTGACCGGCATCGTCAACGAACCGCGCAGCTACGGCGTGCAGTTCAAGGCCTCGTTCTGAGCGCCGCCTGACGACAAGCGGGCCCGGCCCGCGACTCGGTGAAAACCAGCTCACGGCTCGGCCTCTTCTAGGGGTCGAGCCTGTTTTTTTGACCCCTAGAATCCCGCGGACATGTCCGCCGCGCCCACCGATTCCCTCGCCCAGTCCTTTGTTGCCTTTGCCGTCGAGGCGGGCGTGTTGCGCTTCGGCGAGTTCAAGACCAAGGCCGGGCGGCTCAGCCCGTACTTCTTCAACGCCGGCCTGTTCGACGACGGCGCCAAGCTGGGCCGGCTGGCCGGCTTCTACGCCGAGCGCCTGATCGCCTCCGGCCTGGCCTTCGACATGATCTTCGGCCCTGCCTACAAGGGCATCACGCTGGCCGCCGCCGTGTCCATGGAGCTGGCCCGCCGCGGCCGCAACGTGCCCTTTGCCTACAACCGCAAGGAAGCCAAGGACCACGGCGAAGGCGGCACCCTCGTCGGCGCGCCGGTCAAGGGCCGCGTGCTCATCATCGACGACGTCATCTCCGCCGGCACCTCCGTGCGCGAGTCCATCCAGATGATCGAGGCCGCCGGCGCCACGCCCTGCGGCGTCGCCATCGCACTGGACCGCCAGGAGAAGGCGGCCGAGGGCGGCGTCGACAGCCCGCACTCTGCCGTCCAGCAGGTGCAGCAGCGCTACGGCCTGGACGTCGTCGCGGTGGCCGGCCTGGCCGACCTGCTGACCTTCCTGGACGGCGCCCCCGACCTGGCTGCCCACCGCCCCGCCGTCCAGGCCTACCGAGAGCGTTACGGGGTCTGACCCGCCGATGCGCACGCCGATCGTCGCTGCCGCCCTGCTGATCGCCGCGCTGGCCGCACACGCCCAGGAGGCCGTGGGCAAGGGCATCTACACCTGCACGACGGCCGACGGCCGGCGGCTGACCAGCGACCGGCCCATTCCCGAATGCACGTCGCGCGAGCAGCGCGTGCTCAACGCCGACGGCTCGCAGCGCGCGACGCTGCCGCCCTTCCTCAGCCCCGAGGAGCGCGCCGCCAAGGAGGCCGCCGATCGCCGCGCCGCAGCCGAGCGGCTGGCCCAGCTGGACGCCATCCGCCGCGACCGCACGCTGGTGCAGCGCTACCCCACCGAGGCGGCGCACCAGCGCGCGCGCAACGCCGCACTGGACGATGCCAACAAGGCCATGCGCATCTCCGAGCGCCGCATCAAGGACCTCGGCGCCGAGCGCAAGCCGCTGCTCGACGAGGCCGAGTTCTACAAGGGCCGGCCGCTGCCCGCCAAGCTCAAGCAGCAGCTGGACGCCAACGACGCCAGCGTCGAGGCGCAGCAGGTGCTCATCGAGAACCAGAAGGCCGAGATCGTGCGCATCAACACGCGCTTCGATGCCGAGCTGGCACGGCTGAAGAAGCTGTGGGCCGGCGCGGCGCCCGGCTCCATGCCGCCGCTGGGCGAGCTGCCCAAGGCGGCGCCGCCGGCCACGCCGTCGGCACCCAAGCGTTGAAGCCTCCCGGCGCACTGAGCGCCGGGGTCACCATCAGCCGAGCTTTTTCTTCAGCAGCTCGTTGACCAGCGCCGGGTTGGCCTTGCCCTTGGTGGCCTTCATGGCCTGGCCCACCAGCGCGTTGAACGCCTTGTCCTTGCCGGCGCGGAACTCGTCGACGGACTTCTGGTTGGCGGCCAGCACCTCGTCGAGGATGGCCTCGATGGCGCCGGTGTCGCTGACCTGCTTCAAGCCCTTGGCGTCGATGACGGCGTCCACGTCCGTGGCTTCACCCGTCCACAGCGACTCGAACACCTGCTTGGCGGCGTTGTTGGAGATGGTGCCGTCCGAGATGCGGGCGATCAGCCTGGTCAGCAGTTCGGGGCCGACCGGCGCGGCGGCTATCTCGGCACCGCTCGCATTCAGCCGCTTGCTGATCTCGCCCATCACCCAGTTCGCCACCAGCTTCGGCACTGCCCCCGCGGCCTTGGCGGCCTCGTAGTAGCGGGCCGTCGCCAGGCTCTGCGTCATCATCGTCGCGTCGTACTCGGGCAGGCCGTCGACCTCGATGAAGCGCGCGGCCATCACGGCCGGCAGTTCGGGCATCTCGCCCTTCACGCGCTCTACCCATTCCGGCGCGATGACCAGCGGCGGCAGGTCGGGGTCGGGGAAATAGCGGTAGTCGGCCGAGTCTTCCTTGCTGCGCATCGCGCGGGTCTCGCCGGTGTCGGGGTTGTAGAGGACCGTGGCCTGCTGGATCTTGCGGCCGTCCTCGATCTCGTCGATCTGCCAGTTCACCTCGTAGTTCACCGCGTCCACCAGGAAGCGGAAGCTGTTGAGGTTCTTGATCTCGCGGCGCGTGCCGAAGGGCTCGCCGGGCTTGCGGACGGACACGTTGACGTCGCAGCGGAACGAGCCTTCCTGCATGTTGCCGTCGCAGATGCCCAGCCACATGACCAGGGCGTGCAGCGTCTTGGCGTACTCGGCGGCCTCCTGGGCCGAGCGCATGTCGGGCTCGGAGACGATCTCCAGCAGCGGCGTGCCGGCGCGGTTCAGGTCGATGCCGCTTTGTCCGTGGTAGTCCTCGTGCAGGCTCTTGCCGGCATCCTCTTCCAGGTGGGCGCGGGTCAGGTTGACGATGTGCTTCTTGTCGCCGACGAAGAACTCCACCTTGCCGCCCTGCACCACCGGGATCTCGAACTGGCTGATCTGGTAGCCCTTGGGCAGGTCGGGGTAGAAGTAGTTCTTGCGCGCGAAGATGGACAGCGGCGCCACCTTGGCGCCCACCGCCAGGCCGAAGCGGATGGCCCGCTCGACGGCCGCGCGGTTCAGCACCGGCAGCGTGCCGGGCAGCGCCAGATCCACCGGCGAGGCCTGCGTGTTGGGCTCGGCGCCGAAGGCGGTGGAGGAGCCGCTGAAGATCTTGCTCTGCGTGGAGAGCTGGACGTGGTTTTCGAGGCCGATGACGACTTCGTAGCCGCGGATGAGTTGGGGCGTCGTGGGCATGATCAGATTCCTGCGGGCGCGGCCAGGTGCCAGTCGGTCGCCTGCTGCAGGGCGTGCGCGGTGTGCAGCAACTGCCCTTCCTTGAAGTAGTTGCCGATCAGCTGCAGGCCGACGGGCATGCCGCCGGCGCCGGCGCCCACCGGCACGCTCATGCCGGGCAGGCCAGCCAGCGAACCGGGCAGCGTGAAGATGTCGGCCAGGTAGGCCTGCGTCGGGTCGTCCTTGCCTTCGCCGTGCTTCCAGGCGACGGTGGGCGCCACCGGGCCGGCGATGACGTCGCACTGCGTGAAGCACTGCTGGAAGTCGTCCGCGATCATGCGGCGCAGCTTCTGGGCCTGCAGGTAGTAGGCGTCGTAGTAGCCGTGGCTCAGCACGTAGGTGCCGATCATGATCCGGCGCTTGACCTCGGCGCCGAAGCCTTCGGCGCGGGTCTTCTTGTACATGTCCAGCAGGTCGTCGTACTTGGCGGCGCGGTGGCCGAACTTGACGCCATCGAAGCGGGAGAGGTTCGAGCTCGCCTCGGCCGGGGCAATGATGTAGTAGACGGGGATGGCCAGCTCGGTGCGCGGCAGGCTCACGTCCACCAGCGTCGCGCCCAGCTTCTCCAGCTCGGCCAGGCCGGCGCGCACCGCGGCGTTCACGTCGGCCGACAGGCCGGCGGGGAAGAATTCGCGCGGCAGGCCGATGCGCAGGCCCTTCAGCGGCTGCGCGGCAGTGGCACCGTCACGGGCGGCCAGCATCTGTGCATGGAAGTCTTGCGGCGGCTGGTTGACGCTGGTGGCATCGCGCTCGTCGAAGCCGCTCATGCTGGACAGCAGCAACGCGCAGTCCTCGGCCGAGCGGGCCATCGGGCCGGCCTGGTCCAGGCTGGAGGCGAAGGCGATCATGCCGTAGCGCGAGCACACGCCATAGGTGGGCTTGATGCCGGTGATGCCGGTGAAGCTGGCCGGCTGGCGGATGGAGCCGCCGGTGTCGGTGCCGGTCACGCCGGGCACGAGGCGCGCCGCCACGGCGACGGCCGAGCCGCCGGAAGAGCCGCCGGGCACGCGGCCCAGGTCCCACGGGTTGTTGGCCGGGAAGAAGGCGCTGTTCTCGTTGGCCGAGCCCATCGCGAACTCGTCGCAGTTCAGCTTGCCCAAGGAGACGGTACCGGCCGCGTTCAGGCGGGCCACGACGGTGGCGTCGAATGGGCTGCGGTAGCCGGCCAGCATCCTGGAGCCCGCCGTGGTGGGCATGTCTGCCGTGACGTAGATGTCCTTGTGCGCGATGGGCACGCCCGCCAGCGCGCCGCCCTGGCCGGCGGCCAGCAGCGCGTCGGCCGCGGCCGCGCGGGCCAGCGCGCCGTCGGCGTCGACATGCAGGAAAGCGCCCAGCGCCTGGTCATGCGCGGCGATGCGGGCCAGCAGCGCCTGCGTGGCCTCGCGGCTGGACAGCGCGCGGGATTTCAGGGCGGCGGCCAGCTCGGCCACGCCCATGTCGTGAACGGGCTTCATTCGATGACCTTGGGAACGAGGAAGAGACCGTCCTCGACGGCCGGGGCGCTCTGTTGGTTGAGCTCGCGCTGGTTGCTCTCGGTGACGACGTCGTCGCGCAGGCGCAGCTGCACCTGCTGGATGGCCGACAGCGGCGTGTACAGCGGCTCGATGCCGGCCGTGTCGACCGCGCTCATCTGGTCGACGATCTTGAAGAAATCGTTCAGGTTGCCGAGCAGGCTGGCGGATTCGGCCGGCTGCAGCTCCAACCGGGCCAGGTTGGCAATGCGGCTCACGTCGTCGTGGCTGAGGCTCATGGAGGGCGTTTTCAGGTGTAAGGATTGAGCCGAAAACCTACTGTGCTAGGGCTCAAAACAGGGGTGTTCGGTTATTATCGCCGCCCATCTTGCAAGCCTTCGAGGCTGCCCGCTTCGCGATGAATTCCGTCGCGGCCCGGGCGGCCTCGCTGTTTATTCAGCCCCCCGATTTCAAGCCGCGCCCTGCCGGCGAGGCTCCCCGCGCCACACCATGTTCGCCTCCCTGCGCCGCTACTTCTCCACCGACCTGGCCATCGACCTCGGCACCGCCAACACCCTGATCTACGTGCGCGGCAAGGGCATCGTGCTGGACGAGCCTTCGGTGGTGTCCATCCGCCACGAAGGCGGCCCCAACGGCAAGAAGACCATCCAGGCCGTCGGCCGCGAGGCCAAGGCCATGCTGGGCAAGGTGCCCGGCAACATCGAGGCCATCCGCCCGATGAAGGACGGCGTCATCGCCGACTTCACCGTCACCGAGCAGATGCTCAAGCAGTTCATCAAGATGGTCCACGACTCGAAGACGTTCAAGCCGTCGCCGAGGATCATCATCTGCGTGCCCTGCGGCTCCACCCAGGTCGAGCGCCGCGCCATCCGTGAATCGGCCCTGGGCGCGGGTGCTTCCGAGGTCTACCTGATCGAGGAACCGATGGCCGCCGCCATCGGCGCCGGCCTGCCGGTGGCCGAGGCCTCGGGCTCCATGGTCGTCGACATCGGCGGCGGCACGACGGAAGTCGGCGTCATCTCGCTGGGCGGCATGGTCTACAAGGGCTCGGTCCGCGTCGGCGGCGACAAGTTCGACGAAGCCATCATCAACTACATCCGCCGCAACTACGGCATGTTGATCGGCGAACCCACCGCCGAAGCCATCAAGAAGAACATCGGCAGCGCCTTCCCGGGCTCCGAGGTCAAGGAGATGGAGGTCAAGGGCCGCAACCTGTCGGAGGGCGTGCCGCGCAGCTTCACGATCTCGTCCAACGAGATCCTGGAAGCGCTGACCGACCCGCTGAACCAGATCGTCTCCGCCGTGAAGAACGCGCTGGAGCAGACGCCCCCGGAACTGGGCGCCGACATCGCCGAGCGCGGCATGATGCTGACCGGCGGCGGCGCGCTGCTGCGCGACCTGGACCGCCTGCTGGGCGAAGAGACCGGCCTGCCGGTGCTGGTGGCCGAAGACCCGCTGACCTGCGTCGTGCGCGGCTGCGGCATGGCCCTGGAGCGCATGGAGCGCCTGGGTTCCATCTTCACCTCGGAATAAGCCTTTAACGCGCCGCGCGCGCCATGCCTCTCGGCACCCTCGACCGCACCCCTCCCGCCTTCTTCCGCCAGGGACCGTCGGCGCTGACCAAGCTCGCGCTGTGTTCGGCGCTGGCCCTCGTGCTGATGGTGGCGGATGCCCGCTTCAAGCTGATGCAGCCGGCTCGCGCCGCGCTGGCGCTGGTGCTGCAGCCGGTGCAGCGCCTGCTGCTGACGCCGGTGGACGCGTGGGAGAACGCCGGCGACTACCTGCGCGGCACCAAGCGCGCGATGGCCGCCGAAGACCTTGCCAAGCGCCAGCTCGCCGCCCAGGCCGAGCGGCTGTCACGCGCCGAGGCGCTGCAGGCCGAGAACGAGCGGCTGCGCAAGCTGCTGGACCTGCGCCCAGCGCTCACCGTGCCATCGCTGTCGGCCGAGGTGCTGTTCGAGGCGCCGGACCCGTTCTCGCGCCGCGTCGTCATCGACCGCGGCGCGACGCAGGGCGTCCAGGCCGGCTCGCCGGTCATCAACGAGGCCGGCGTGCTGGGCCAGGTGACACGCGTCTATCCGCTGTCCGCCGAGGTCACGCTGCTGACCGACAAGGACGCCGCCATCCCGCTGCTGAATGCCCGCACGCAGATGCGCAACGCCGCCGCGGGCCGGGCCGACGGCAGCGGCATGGAGCTGCGCTTCCTGGCCGCCAACGCCGACGTGAAGGTGGGCGACCTGATGACCACGTCGGGCCTGGACGGTGTCTACCCGCCGGGCCTGCCGGTGGCGAGAGTCGCGGCGGTGGACCGCCGTGGCGACTCCAGCTTCGCGCAGGTGCTGCTGGCGCCCATCGCGCAGCCCGACAGCGCGCGACACGTGCTGGTGCTGCAGCCCATGGATCGCCACATCGCCGCCAAGCAGGAGGCCGAGGTGGCCGCAGCGGCCGAGGCGGCGTCTGCCGCCGAAGCCAAGGCCGTGGCCCGCGAGGCGAAGAAGGCGGCACGCGCCGAGAAGGCCGCGGAGAAAGCCGCTGCCAAGGCATCGGGAGCCGCGCCATGATCATGCTGGCCTGTCTGCCCCCCGCCGCTTCGCGACGCCCCCCCGAGGGGGCCGGGCCTTGGTTGGGGCGGCCCGGCGCGCGGCCCATGGGGAGCGCGCCATGATCATGCCGCGCGCCGCCGAGAAGCTGCTGCTTCCCGCCAACCCCTGGTTCATCGCGTTCACGCTGATCGTCGCGCTGATGATCGACATGGTGCCGGTGGGCCGTGTTGCGGCGATGCCCGATGTACTGGCCGTCGTGCTGGTGTTCTGGGGCGTGCACCAGCCGCGCCGCGTGGGCGTGCTGTGGGCCTTCATCTTTGGCGTGCTCATCGACGTGCACGACGGCGCCGTGCTGGGCCAGCATGCGCTGGCGTACAGCGGCCTGAGCTTCGGCGCGATCACGCTGCACCGCCGGCTGCCCTGGTTCTCGCTGGGCGCCCAGGCCATCCAGGTGCTGCCGCTGTTCGTCGCGGCACATGCGCTGGCCGTCGTCGTGCGCCTGCTGGTGGGCGGCATGTGGCCGGGCTGGACGGTGCTGCTGGCGCCGGTGTTCGAGGCCGCGCTGTGGCCGGTGGCCAGCGTGTTGCTGCTGGCGCCGCAGAAGCGCGCGCCGGATCGCGACGCCAACCGGCCGTTGTGATGCGCCCGGCGCCCGGCCCGAAGTTCCGCCACTGACATGGTCGTCCTGAAGAACCTCCACCAGGAGCTGTCGCGCTTTCGCCTGCGCGTGCTGGCCGCGGGCGCGTTCGTGCTGTTCTGCTTCGGGCTGCTCGTTGCACGACTGGTGTGGCTGCAGGTCATCCAGCACGACAGCTTCGCCGAGCGCGCCGAGACCAACCGCATCGCCGTCGTGCCCATCGTGCCCAACCGCGGCCTCATCAAGGACCGCAACGGCGTCGTGCTGGCCAGCAACTACTCGGCCTACACGCTGGAGATCAACCCCGAGAAGGTGACCGACCTGGACGGCACCATCGAGGCGCTGGGTCAGGTCGTCGACATCCAGACACGCGACAAGCGCCGCTTCAAGCGGCTGCTGGACGAGGCCAAGCACACCGACTCGCTGCCCATCCGCACCAAGCTGACCGACGAGGAAGTCGCCCGCTTCACCGCGCAGCGCTTCCGCTTCCCCGGCGTGGAGATCAAGGCGCGGCTGTTCCGCTCCTACCCGCTGGGCGACGTCGGCGCCCACCTGATCGGCTACATCGGCCGCATCAACCAGGCCGAGAAGAAGGCCATGGACGACTGGGAAGAGGAGGACATCTCCAACTACCGCGGCACGGAGTACATCGGCAAGCTCGGGCTGGAGCAGGCCTACGAGCGCGAGCTGCACGGCATCACCGGCTTCGAGCAGGTGGAAACAAGTGCCGGCGGCCGCGCCGTGCGCCGGCTGGACCACCGCCCGCCCACGCCCGGCAACACGCTGAACCTGTCCATCGACATCAAGCTGCAGGCGCTGGTGGAACAGCTGTTCGGCGAGCGCCGCGGCGCGCTGGTGGCCATCGACCCGCGCAACGGCGAGGTGCTGGCCTTCGTGTCCAAGCCCACGTTCGACCCCAACCTGTTCGTCGACGGCATCGACGCCGACTCCTGGCGCGAGCTCAACGAGGACATCGACAAGCCGCTGCTGAACCGCGCGCTGCGCGGCACCTACCCGCCCGGCTCCACGTTCAAGCCGCTGATGGCCATGGCCGCGCTGACGAGCGGCAAGCGCGCGCCCGGCACGGTCGTCATGGACAACCTGACCTACAGCTTCGGCGGCCGCACCTTCGGCAGCCCCGAGACCGACCGGCCCGGTCCCAAGGACATGCGGCTGGCCATCGTCAGCTCGTCCAACGTCTACTTCTACAGCCTGGCCAACGAGATGGGCGTGGACCTGATCCACGACCAGCTCGCGCCGTTCGGCCTGGGGGCCAAGACCGAGATCGACGTGCAGGGCGAGGTCAGCGGCGTGCTGCCGTCGCAGGCCTGGAAGCGCGAGTACTTCCGCCGCAGCCCGGCCAACCAGAAATGGTTCCCCGGCGAGACCATCTCGCTGGGCATCGGCCAGGGCTACAACAGCTTCACGATGCTGCAGCTGGCCAACGCCTACGCGACCGTCGCCTCCGGCGGCCAGCGCTACAAGCCGCGGCTGGTGCGGGAGATCGAGGATGTCGTGAAGCACGAGCGCCGCCGCATCGCGAGCGACGCGCGCGAGCCGCTGCCGCTGCGCCCGGCCGACGTGGACGTCATCCGCAACGCGATGAACGGCGTGACGCTGGAGGGCACATCGCGCCAGGTCTTCATGGGCGCGGCCTACCAGAGCGGCGGCAAGACCGGCACTGCGCAGGCCGTGGGCCTGAAGCAAGGCGAGAAATACAGCAGCATCAAGGCCGACGAGCGCAAGCGCGACCACTCGCTGTACGTCGCCTTCGCGCCGCTGGAGCAGCCCACCGTGGCGCTGGCCGTCATCGTCGAGAACGCCGGCTGGGGCTCGGCCTCGGCCGCGCCCATCGCGCGCCGCGTGTTCGACTACCTGCTCACCGGCACCTACCCCAGCGAGGAAGACATCGCCAAGACCCAGCTGGGCCAGACCTTCGCGCCCATCGGCACGCCGCGCCGCGCGGCCGACGTGCCGCTGCCGGGCCAGCCCGGCGCGCCGGGCGCCGGCGCATCCGCGGCCTCGGCGCCCGCGTCAGGAGCCTCACGATGACCGTCATCGAGCGCCCGCCCCTGTGGCAACGCCTGAAGCCCTGGCTCAGCGGCTTCGACCTGCCGCTGCTGCTGGCCATCCTGTGGCTGTGCGGCTGGGGCCTGCTGTGCATGTACTCCGCCGGCTACGACCACGGCACCCGCTTCGTCGACCACGCGCGCAACATGGCGCTGGCGCTGGGGCTGATGTTCATCGTCGCGCAGATCTCGCCGCAGAAGCTGATGGCGGTGGCCATCCCGCTGTACGTCTTCGGCGTCACGCTGCTGCTGGCGACGGCGCTGTTCGGCGTCACGAAAAAAGGCGCCACGCGCTGGCTCAACATCGGCATCACGCAGATCCAGCCATCGGAGCTGCTGAAGATCGCCACGCCGCTGATGCTGGCCTGGTGGTTCCAGAAGCGCGAGGGCATCCTGCGCTGGCCCGACTTCATCGCCGCCTTCGGCCTGCTGCTGCTGCCCTTCCTGCTGATTGCCAAGCAGCCCGACCTGGGCACCGGGTTGCTGGTGCTGGCGGCGGGGCTGTATGTGATCTTCTTCGCCGGGCTGCCCTGGCGCCTGATCCTGCCGGTGATGGTGCTGGCGGCGGCCGGCATCGTCACGCTGGTGGCCAGCGAAGACCACATCTGCGAGCCCGACGTGAAATGGGTGCTGTTGAAGGAGTACCAGAAGCACCGCGTCTGCACGCTGCTGGACCCGAGCAAGGATCCGCTCGGCAAGGGCTTCCACATCATCCAGGGCGAGATCGCCATCGGCTCCGGCGGCACCACCGGCAAGGGCTTCATGCAGGGCACGCAGACCCACCTGGAGTTCATCCCCGAGCGCACCACCGACTTCATCTTCGCGGCCTTCGGCGAGGAGTTCGGCCTGATGGGCGCGCTGGCGCTGCTGGCCGGCTTCACGGCGCTGATCCTGCGCGGGTTGATGATCGCGTCGGACGCGCCCACGCTGTTCACGCGGCTGATGGCCGGCGCCGTGACGCTGTCCTTCTTCACCTACGTGTTCGTCAACATGGGCATGGTCAGCGGCATCCTGCCGGTGGTGGGCGTGCCGCTGCCCTTCATCAGCTACGGCGGCACGGCGATGGTGACGCTGGGGCTGAGCCTTGGCCTGCTGATGTCGATCGCGCGCGTCAAGAAGCTCGTCAAGACATAGCCGGCGGTGCGGCCGGCGTTGCCGGGAACCGGATCGTGAACCGCGCCCCCGGCCCCTGGCCGTCCGGCGACTCGCCACCGGCTGCGCGGCGCACGCGGGTGTCGTCCAGCATCAGCTCCGCGTCGTGCTGCTGCACGATCTCCTGCACGATGGCCAGGCCCAGGCCCGAGCCCTCCACACCGCTGCCGAGGGACCGGTAGAACGGCTGGAACACCTTCTCACGCTCGCCCGGCGCGATGCCCGGCCCGGTGTCCTCCACCTGCAGCACGACGACCTGGCCGAACGGATCCTCCACGACGCGCACCGTCACCAGCCCGCCCGCTGGCGTGTACAGCAGCGCGTTGTCGACGAGGTTGCGGATCAGCTCGCCGATCAGCACCGGCTGGCCGTGCACGCGCAGCCGGCTGTCGTCCGGCACCACGCCGTCATAGCCCAGGTCGATGCGCCGCTCCAGCGCCCGCGGCACGAAGTCGCGCACCGTGTCGACGGCCACCTCCGCCAGGTTGACCGGCTCGCGCTTCATGGCCTGCTCGGCATCCTCGGCCCGCGCCATGGACAGCAGCTGGTTGACCATGTGCGCGGCGCGCTCGCTGGCCCGCGCGATCTGCGCCAGCGAGCGCTTCAGCTCATCGGGGTTGGAGCGGCCCGCGTCGATCTCGCGCTGGATCAGCTCGGCCTGCGTGCGCAGGCCCGCCAGCGGCGTCTTGAGCTGGTGGGCCGCGTCGGCCAGGAAATGCTTCTGCCGGCTCATGGACGAGTCCAGCCGCGCCAGCAGGTCGTTGATGGCCTGCACCAGCGGCGCCACCTCGTCGGGCACGCGCTGCTCGTCGATGGGCGACAGGTCCGAGCTCTCGCGCGAGCGGATGCGCCGCTGCAGCTCGTTGAGCGGCGAGATGCCGCGCGCCAGCGCCAGCCACACCAGCAACACCGCCAGCGGCAGGATGACGAACTGCGGCAGGATGACGCCCTTGATGATCTCGTTCGTCAGCCGCGCGCGCTTGCCCAGCGTCTCGGCCACCTGCACCAGCATGGTCTTGCCCGGGCCTGCCTGCCCCTCGGGCGCCACCCACAGGTAGGCCACGCGCACCGCGTCCGCGCCCACCTCGTCGTCGCGGAAATGCAGCTCCCAAGGCACGCCGGGTGCGTCGTCGGTGGGGACCGGCAGCGTCGCATCGCCACTGAGCAGCTCGCCGCGCAGACCCAGCACTTGATAGAACACGGTGTCCGACGCGTCCACGCGCAGCAGCGCCGCCGCCTCGGGCGCCAGCGCGTAGCGGTCGCGCCCTTTCTGCGGCGCGTCGGCGGCGGCCACCTGCTGGCCCAGGCTGCGCGCCATCTCGCCCAGCTCGCGGTCGTAGGGCCGGCTCGCGATGCCCTGCGCCACCAGCCACGTCAGCGCCACGCTGATCGGCCAGATCAGCAGCAGCGGCGCGAGCATCCAGTCCAGGATCTCGCCGAACAGCGAGCCCTGCTGCGGGCTGGCGCCGTCCTTGGCAGGCATTCAGGAATTGATCTTTTCGAGGCAGTAGCCGAGGCCGCGCACCGTCGCGATGCGGATCGGCCCCTGCTCGATCTTCTTGCGCAGCCGATGGATATAGACCTCGATCGCATTGTTCGAGACCTCCTCGCCCCACTCGCACAGCCGCTCGACGAGCTGGTCCTTGCTGACCAGCCGCCCGGCGCGCTGCAGCAGCACCTCCAGCAGCGACAGCTCGCGCGCCGACAGCTCCAGCATCTGGTCGTTGATGTAGGCCACGCGGCCGGTCGCGTCGAACGTCAGCGGCCCGTGCTTGATGACGCTGCTGGCCGTGCCCAGGCCGCGGCGCGTCAGCGCGCGCACGCGCGCCTCCAGTTCCTGCAGCGAGAACGGCTTGGCCATGTAGTCGTCCGCGCCCAGGTCCAGGCCCTTGACGCGTTGTTCCACGCTGTCGGCCGCCGTCAGGATCAGCACCGGCATCGTCGAGCCGCGCGCGCGCAGCTTGCGCAGCACCTCCAGCCCGTGCAGCCGCGGCAGGCCCAGGTCCAGGATGACGAGGTCGAACTCATGCGTGGCCAGCGCCGTGTCGGCCTCGGTGCCGCTGCTGACGCGGTCCACCGCATAACCCGACGCGCGCAGCGCGCGCAGCAGGCCGTCCGCCAGCACTTGGTCGTCTTCCGCAATGAGGATGCGCATGGTTGTCTGTCTCCTGCGCCCGATGTTACGGGCCGACGCCGGCTGCCCTCTGCGCTGGCGCAACTCCGCAAACTGGCTCACGCCATGAGCCACCACGCCCGTAGCATCCGATCCACAGACCCGATACCGGCGCTTTCAAGTCCCCTCGCGGGGGCCGTCTGTCCTCAAGACGCCGGACAAAACCACTGTACAAACGTACAGATTGACCCATAATCCACGCATTCACCTGGAGATTCGAATGGACGCCCCCGTCAAAGCCCTCAACACCGAAAAAGCCAAGGCCCTGCAGGCCGCCCTCTCGCAGATCGAGAAGCAGTTCGGCAAGGGTTCCATCATGCGTCTCGGTGAAGGCGAGGTGCTGGAGGACATCCAGGTCGTCTCCACCGGCTCCCTGGGCCTGGACATCGCGCTGGGCGTCGGCGGCCTGCCGCGCGGCCGCGTCATCGAGATCTACGGCCCCGAGTCCTCCGGCAAGACGACGCTGACGCTGCAGGTCATCGCCGAGATGCAGAAGATCCAGGGCACCTGCGCCTTCATCGACGCCGAGCACGCGCTGGACATCCAGTACGCGCAAAAGCTGGGCGTCAACCTGACCGACCTGCTGATCAGCCAGCCCGACACTGGCGAACAAGCGCTGGAAATCGTCGACGCGCTGGTGCGCTCCGGCTCCGTGGACCTCATCGTCATCGACTCGGTCGCCGCGCTGACCCCCAAGGCCGAAATCGAAGGCGAGATGGGTGACCAGCTCCCCGGCCTGCAGGCCCGCCTGATGAGCCAGGCGCTGCGCAAGCTGACCGCCACGATCAAGAAGACGAACTGCACGGTCATCTTCATCAACCAGATCCGCATGAAGATCGGCGTCATGTTCGGCTCGCCCGAAACCACCACCGGCGGCAATGCGCTGAAGTTCTACGCCTCCGTGCGCCTGGACATCCGCCGCATCGGCTCCATCAAGAAGGGCGAAGAAGTCATCGGCTCCGAGACCAAGGTCAAGGTCGTCAAGAACAAGGTCAGCCCGCCGTTCAAGACGGCCGAGTTCGACATCCTCTACGGCGAAGGCATCAGCCGCGAAGGCGAGATCGTCGACATGGGCGTGGTGCACAAGATCGTCGACAAGTCCGGCGCCTGGTATGCCTACAACGGCGAGAAGATCGGCCAGGGCAAGGACAACTCCCGCGAATTCCTGCGCGAGAACCCGGACATCGCCCGCGAAATCGAGAACAAGATCCGCGCGGCCGTCGGCGTGGCGCCGCTGGGCGCCGACGCGGCCGACGAGGCATAAGCCGCGCCGCGAGTCGCCAAAGCATGGCCAGCCACGGGCCGCTGTCGTTGAAGGCGCGCGCCATCGGCCTGCTGGCCCAGCGCGAGCACAGCCGCGCCGAGTTGCGGCGCAAGCTGTTGCGCATCGACCAACAGCAGCGCTCCCGGCAGGCCGACACGCCCACGAGCGATGCCGAGGCGGGTGAAGCCGGCGTGGCATCGCCCGGCGACACCGACGCTGACGACGACCTCCAGGCCCGCTCGACGGCCGTCGACGCGCTGCTGGACAGCCTTGCCGCCGAGGGCTACCTCGACGAAACCCGCTTCATTGAATCCCGGCTGCACGTGCGCGCCGGCCGCTTCGGCGCGCAACGCATCCAGCAGGAACTGGCCCGGCACGGGCTCAAGCTGGACGCCGACCAGCAGGCCACGCTGCGTGAAACCGAACTGGAACGCGCCCGCGAGGTCTGGCACAAGCGTTTCGGCGCCGAGCCGTCGCGCGAAGCAACGGAGCAGGCGCGTCAGACGCGTTTCCTGCTGACACGCGGGTTTGCCCCTGATCTGGTGCGCCGCTTGCTGCGCGCCTAAGGGCTGCTTGACGGCGCACGCAGAGGCATTTTTCCCCTCCGTGCTACATTGCCGGCTGCCGCCCGCAGGGCGGTTCATCCGGTTACACGCCCTCAGCTCCTTGGCAAAGCGGCCCTGCGAGTCGCTCCACCCGCTGTCCCCGGCACCGGCCGGGGTTGTTTTGCCCGTTCCGTTTCATGCCCCCCGTCCAACCCACCGTCACGCGCCGCCCGCTGCACCGCCGCGCCCTTGATGTGCAGGTGTTCGCGCGTGAAGACGGCCTGTTCGACGTCGAAGCCAGCCTCATCGACACCAAATCGCATGATGTGCCGCTGGCCGGCGAGACGCGCCGGGCGGGCACCCCCATTCATGAGATGCATCTGCATCTGACCGTCGACGCGACGCTGACCATCACGGCCGCCGCGTCCGACACCCGCTGGATGCCGTACGTCGGCGCCTGCGGCGAGCATGGCGACGCCTACGCCCGCATGATCGGTCTGAACCTCATGAAAGGCTTCCGTCAGGCCGTCCAGGAACGATTGGGCGGCACGCGCGGCTGCACCCACCTGACCGAACTCTGCCAAGTGCTGCCCACGGCCGTCATCCAGGCCATGGCCGGCTCCGTCATCGACACCCGCGAGGGTGACGCGGACGGCAATCCGCCTTTCCAGCTCGACCGCTGCCACGCCCTCCGGCGCGACGGCGAGACCGTCGCCAAGTTCTACCCGCGCTGGCACCAGGCGCCGGAGACCGCGACCAACGTTTCCTGACTTCCCCGACCCGAGAGACCCAGCCATGAAAATCCACGAATACCAGGGCAAAGAAATCCTGCGCCAGTTCGGCGTGCCGGTGCCCCGCGGCATCCCCGCCTTCACCGTGCAGGAAGCCGTTGAAGCCGCCCAGAAGCTGGGCGGCCCGGTCTGGGTCGTGAAGGCCCAGATCCACGCCGGCGGCCGCGGCAAGGGCGGTGGCGTGAAGGTCGCCAAGACCATCGACGACGTGAAGGAAAAGTCGGAAGCCATCCTGGGCATGCAGCTCAAGACGCACCAGACGGGCCCCGAAGGCCAGAAGGTGCGCCGCCTCTACATCGAGGACGGCGCCGACATCGGCAAGGAGTTCTACGTGTCGCTGGTCACCGACCGCGCCACGCAGAAGGTCGCCTTCATCGCCTCCAGCGAAGGTGGCATGGACATCGAAGAGGTGGCCCACAGCACGCCCGAGAAGATCGTCACCGAAGTGATCGATCCGCTGACCGGCATCACCACCGAGCAGTCCAAGAAGATCGCCGCCGCCATCGGCATGGAAGGCCACACGGTCGACCAGGCCGTCGACCTGTTCGCCAAGCTCTACAAGTGCTACATGGACACGGACGCGTCGCTGGTGGAAATCAACCCGCTGAACCGTGACTCCAAGGGCAACCTGATGGCCCTGGACGCGAAGTTCAACTTCGACGCCAACGCGCTGTTCCGCCACCCCGAGATCGTGGCCTACCGCGACCTGGACGAAGAAGATCCGGCGGAAGTGGAAGCCTCGAAGTTCGACCTGGCCTACATCAGCCTGGACGGCAACATCGGCTGCCTGGTGAACGGCGCTGGCCTGGCCATGGCCACGATGGACACCATCAAGCTGTTCGGCGGCGAGCCGGCCAACTTCCTGGACGTCGGCGGCGGCGCCACGGCCGAGAAGGTGACCGAGGCGTTCAAGATCATGCTCAAGAACAAGAGCGTGAAGGGCATCCTCGTGAACATCTTCGGCGGCATCATGAAGTGCGACACCATCGCCGAAGGCGTCATCACCGCCTGCAAGGCCGTGAACCTGTCCGTGCCGCTGGTCGTGCGCATGAAGGGCACCAACGAAGAACTGGGCAAGAAGATGCTGGCCGAATCGGGCCTGCCCATCATTGCCGCCGACACGATGGCCGAAGCGGCCACCAAGATCGTTGCGGCCGTTGCCTAAAGCCCAGGAGTAAGAGAAATGTCGATCTACATCAACAAAGACACCAAGGTCATCACCCAGGGCATCACCGGCAAGACCGGTCAGTTCCACACCCTGGGCTGCCAGGCGTATGCCAACGGCAAGAACGCCTTCGTCGCGGGCGTGAACCCCAAGAAGGCCGGTGAGAAGTTCTCCGAGATCCCCATCTACGCCACCGTCAAGGAAGCCGCCGGCCAGACCGGCGCGACCGTCTCGGTCATCTATGTGCCGCCCGCGGGCGCTGCCGCCGCCATCTGGGAAGCCGTCGAGGCCGACCTGGACCTGGCGATCTGCATCACCGAAGGCATTCCGGTTCGCGACATGCTGGAAGTGCGCAACAAGATGAAGGCCAAGGAAGCCGCCGGCGGCAAGCGCACGCTGCTGCTGGGCCCCAACTGCCCCGGCCTGATCACGCCGGAAGAAATCAAGATCGGCATCATGCCGGGCCACATCCACAAGAAGGGCCGCATTGGCGTCGTGTCCCGCTCCGGCACGCTGACCTATGAAGCCGTGGCGCAGCTGACCGAGCTGGGCATCGGCCAGTCGTCGGCCGTCGGCATTGGTGGCGACCCGATCAACGGCCTGAAGCACATCGACGTGATGAAGGCCTTCAATGACGACCCGGACACCGACGCCGTCATCATGATCGGCGAGATCGGCGGCCCGGACGAGGCGGAAGCTGCCCGCTGGTGCAAGGCCAACATGAAGAAGCCCATCGTGGGCTTCATCGCCGGCGTCACTGCCCCTCCGGGCAAGCGCATGGGCCACGCCGGCGCGCTGATCTCCGGCGGCGCCGACACGGCCGACGCCAAGCTCGCCATCATGGAAGAGTGCGGCTTCACGATCACGCGCAACCCGTCCGAGATGGGCAAGCTGCTGAAGGCGCTGCTGTAAACCTGCCTTGAGCATCGACGAGGGCCGTTCATCGAACGGCCCTTTTTCATTCCGCCCGCGCCTGCGTAGTTTCCGCAGCGACAACACGTCCGCCCGCGCCGAAACTCCCGCATCCCCTGCACCACAACGCCATGGACCTGCTCAACGCCGCCTTCCTGATCGCCCTGCTGAAGATCATCTGGGTCAACATCCTGCTCTCCGGCGACAACGCCGTTGTCATCGCGCTAGCCTCGCGCAACCTGGCCCCTGACCAGCAGAAGCGCGCCATCTTCTTCGGCAGTGGTGCGGCCATCGTGTTGCGCGTCGTGCTGACGCTGTTCGCGGTGCAGTTGCTGCAGCTGCCGTGGCTCAAGCTCATCGGCGCCGTGCTGTTGCTGTGGATCGGCGTGCAGTTGCTGGCCGACGGGGACGACGACGCCGACGTCCATGCCAGCAGCAGCATCTGGGTGGCTATCCGCACCATCCTGATCGCCGACCTCGTCATGAGCCTGGACAACGTCATCGCCGTCGCAGCCGCGGCCAACAGCGCGCCCGAGAACGCCCGCGTGCTGCTGCTCGTCATCGGCCTGGGCCTGTCCATCCCGCTCATCATCTTCGGCAGCACGCTGCTGCTGAAGCTGATGGAGCGCTTCCCCGTCATCATCACGCTGGGCGCGGCGCTGCTGGGCTTCGTGGCCGGCGAGATGGCCACGAACGACGCGGCCGTGCACGACTGGTTCGAGGCCCACATGCACGGCCTGGACTACACCGTCAGCATCGGCTGCGCCGTGGCCGTCGTGGCCACCGGCATGTGGCTGGCCCGGCGCGGCAAGGCCGAAGCCCCCTAAGATCGGCCGCATGGCAAGCGGCGGCAAACCCGGTTTCTGGCAACGCCTCGTCGGACGCGGGGCGGACGCCCCACCCAGCGAACTCTCCACGCTGCCGCTTTCTCAGCAGACCGCCGTGCCGGGCGATTCACCGGCGCAGGCCAGGGCCGCCGCAGCGCCGCCGCCCGACCTGCACGACTTCGAGCTGGGCGCCGAGATCGGCCGTGGCGCGATGGCCATCGTCTACAAGGCCACCCAGCGCTCCACGGGCCGCCAAGTCGCCGTGAAGCGGCTGGCGCTGTCTCGCGAGTTCTCCGCCGAAGACCTGGCCGACGTACGCGAACGCTTCATGCGCGAGGCCCGCGCCGCGCGCGCGCTGGAGCACCCCGACATCCTGCAGGTCGTCGACGCCGGCCAGGACGGCCGCGACGCCTGGCTCGCGCTGGAATACGTGCTGGGCCGCGACCTCAGCCTCTTCACCAAGCCCGGCCAGCTGCTGCCGGTGCGCGAGGTGGTGCAACTCGGCGCACGGCTGGCACGCGCGCTGGACTATGCGCACAGCCGCGGCGTTATCCATCGCGACATCAAGCCGGCCAACGTCATGCTGGACCGCGTCAACGGCAGCCTCAAGCTGATGGACTTCGGCATCGCCCGTGTCGGCGACGGCAGCCGCACGCGCACCGGCCTCGTGCTGGGCACGCCGTCCTTCATGTCGCCCGAGCAGTTGGCCGGCCTGACGGTCGACGGCCGCAGCGACCTGTACTCGCTGGGCGTGCTGCTGTACCAGCTGCTGGCGGGTGCGCTACCACACCAGAGCGACTCCATGGCGCGGCTGATGCAGCAGATCGCCACCGAGCCGGCGCCCGACGTGAGGATTCACCGTCCCGAGCTGCCCGAATCGCTGGCGCTGGTGCTGGCCGTCGCGCTGGAAAAGCGCCCCGAGCTGCGCTATCCCTCTGGAGAACAGATGGCGCGGGACCTGGACGCCGTGCTCATCATGGACCTGCAGACCGAGCCCGCAGCGCCGCAGGCCGACGCCGTCAAGTCCCAAGATGAAGCCTTCGCACAAACACTGCGCTTGACGCCGGAGGAAGCAGGGCAGAATCGCCGCTCCCCAGCCGAGCCCCACGAGCCCCCACCAGCCTCATGATCCTGGAGTTCTTCAGCGCCACCGACGTGGGCCGAGCGCGCGACAACAACGAGGACTCGGTCGCGCTCGACGAGGCCGCCGGCCTGGCCGTGCTGGCTGACGGCATGGGTGGCTACAACGCCGGCGAGGTGGCCAGCCAGATGCTGACCGGCTTCGTCAGCACCGAGCTGGGCCGCTGGCTCAAGGATGCCGGACGCGAGGCGCGCGCCGGCGAGGTCAAGCGGGCGATGGACATCTGCGTGGACAACGCCAACCGCGCGATCTTCAACGCCGCCAACACCAACCCCAAGTACGCCGGCATGGGCACGACGCTGGTGCTCGGCGTGTTCCGCCCCGAGGGCCTGCTGCTGGGCCACGTCGGCGACTCGCGCGGCTACCGCCTGCGGGCGGGCCGCCTGCAACAGATCACGCGCGACCACTCGCTGCTGCAGGAGCAGATCGACGCCGGCCTGCTGACCGTGGAGGAGGCCGCCTTCTCCAGCAACAAGAACCTCGTCACGCGCGCCGTCGGCGTCGAAGACACCGTGCTGATGGAGCTGCACCTGCATGAGGTCCAGCCCGGCGACACCTACCTCCTCTGCTCCGACGGGCTGTCCGACATGCTCGACGATGACAGCATCGCCAACCTGCTCAACGGCAATCCCACGTTGCCCGAGGCTGCACAGGCGCTGATCAACGCGGCCAATGACAGCGGCGGCCGCGATAACATCGCTCTGATCCTGGCCCGCGCAGAGGGCCGTCAACGAACCGAAGGCCGGGGCTGGTGGCCCTTCGGACGACGTGGCGGCAACTGACATCCTCGCCTGAGAGTCACGGCACGAACAACAGAACTTGAGGTCATTCATGGGCAAACTGGTCGTTTCGCTCGACGGCGTCGTGATCAAGGAGGTGCAGATCACCAAGGACAAGACCACGCTCGGTCGCCGTCCCTACAACGACATCGTCATCGACAACCTGGCCGTGTCGGGTGAGCACGCCGTCCTGCAGATGGTCGGCAACGACGTTTTCATCGAAGACCTCAACTCCACCAACGGCACCTACATCAACGGCAAGGCGATCAAGAAGCAGTTGCTGGCCGACAACGACACCGTCGAGATCGGCAAGTACAAGATCAAGTTCCTGCTCAACGACGGCGGGGACTACGAAAAGACCATGATCCTCAAGCCCGGCGCGACGCCACCGGGCATGGCGGGCGGGCTCGGCTCCTCGTTCGGCGGCCTGGGTGGCAGCGTGGCGGCCATCGGCCCCGCGTCCATCAAGGTGCTGACGGGCGCCGCCGCCGGCCGCGAGGTCGCGCTGACCAAGGTCGTCACGACGCTGGGCAAGCCCGGCGTGCAGGTAGCCTCCATCACCAAGCGCCCCACCGGCTATGTGTTCGCCCATGTGGAAGGCGCCCAGCGCCCCAGCGTCAACGGCATCCCGCTGACGGGCGAATCGATTGCACTGCGCAGCGGCGATCTCATCGAGCTGGCCGGCACGCAGATGCAGTTCATCCAGGGCTGACGCGCCCTCGACAGGGGCGCTTGCCGCCGCCCGGCGGAGACGGGCCGGCGGGAGTCGCCGGCGTGTGATTTCCTCACGGCCGGGATGCCTCCAACCCGGTATTCCGACCGGTCGCCCCCCGGGGCGGGTGCGTACATTCTTGGCTCCACCTCGCCAGGCGCGAGGCCCCCGATCCCGAGCCAACGCATCGCATGAACATCCGCGTCCTGGGCTGCTCCGGCGCCATCGCCGCCGGCTACAAGACCACCGCCTTCCTGCTGGACGACGATGTCCTCATCGACGCCGGCACCGGCGTGGGCGACCTGCCGCTGGATGCCCTGGCCGCGATCGACCACATCCTGCTGACGCACTCCCACCTGGACCATGTGCTGGGCATTCCGCTGCTGGCCGACGCCGTGCTGCGCCTGCGCGCCGCCGCCGGCCGCCCGCCCATCCAGGTGCACGCGCTGCCGCAGACGCTGGCGGCGCTGCAGCAGCACATCTTCAACGGCGCCATCTGGCCCGACTTCACCCGCCTGCCCAGCCGCGAGGCGCCGGTGCTGACCCTGCACCCCTTCCAGGTCGGCGACCGGCTGGACCTGGGCGGCCGCGCCATCGAGGTACTGTCGGCAGCACACACCGTGCCGGCCGTGGGTTTTGCCGTCGACGGCGGCGCCGCCAGCGGCCACGCCCACTGGGTCTTCACCGGCGACACCGGGCCCAACCCCGCGCTGTGGCAGCGGCTGGCTCAGCTGCGCCTGTCCCACCTCGTCATCGAGACGGCCTTCAGCGACGACGAGATGGAACTCGCCCACGTCAGCCAGCACCTGTGCCCGACCGAACTCGGCCGGGAGCTGGCGCAGCTGGCCGGCAGCGTGGACGTGCGCATCACGCACATCAAGCCCGGCGAGATGGATGCCGTCATGGCCGGCGTGCAGGCGCTCAGCAGCCCGCACCGCCTCAGCGCGCTGCAGGCCGGGCAGGAGATGGTCCTGTAACCAGATGTCAACCATGCAACAAGCACGGCGCTCAAGCGCCGTTTTTGTTGGGCTGACGTTTCTTGGCCAACCGCCACCGAGCGACAAAACGCGTCACCTTGAAGTGACGATTTTTGTCAGAAACGGACGTGCAACGCCATCGGACGTGTGCTTTTGCACGCATCACCCGCTACAAAAAGCTGGCACGACCCCTGCATTCATGGGAGCTGCCTACCTCCCAACCACTCCCGCTGGAGAACCGATATGCAACTGAAAGCTCGCACCCAAGCCCAGAAGGGCTTCACCCTGATCGAACTGATGATCGTCGTGGCCATCATCGGCATCCTGGCCGCTGTGGCGCTGCCGCAGTACCGCACCTACACCTCTCGCGCCAAGGCCGCCAACGCGATCACCGTCGGCGACGCCTACAAGAGCGCTGTTGCGCTTTGCATCCAGGAACAAGGTGGCTCGAAGACGGGTTGCAGCCTCGGCGACAAGGGCATTCCTGGCACGGTCAAGACCAAGGAAGTCTCAAAGGTTGAAGTTTCGGACGGCGACATCACGCTGACGCTGAACGACATCGGCACGGGCACCGAAGGCAAGACGATCACGTTCAAGGTGGCCGACGTCGTCGGCGACGCCGTGATCTGGAAGACCGACACCACCATCGACGCGGCCAACAACACGGTGCTGATCGATTCGATCAAGAAGAACAACGCCAGCAGCTGATCGTGACGTTGCAAGGTGCCGCCCCGGCGGCACTGGTGAAGAAAGGGGCTTCGGCCCCTTTCTTTTCGTCTGTCGTTCTACACGAATGTCTGTCCACCATCGCCTCCCGACCCTCGCCGCGCTGATCGCCATCGCGGCCTGGATGCTGCTGGCCCACCCCTATCAGGGCATCTGGCATGACGGCATCCTCTATTTCGGGCAGGTGCTGCTGAACTCGCGCGTCCCGGGCCTCGCCCAGGACATCTTCTTTGCCGGCGGCTCGCAGGACCGCTACTCCGCCTACTCGCCGCTGATGGTGCCGCTCTACGCGCACCTGGGCCAGATGGGCACGCATGTCGCCGTGCTGCTGGTCGGCTGGGCGCTGATGTTGACTGCCGTGCTGGCGCTTCTGCGCCGCTTCGAGCCGACCGGGCCGCTGCCGTTGTGGGGGCTGCTGGCCTTGGCCGTGATGTCGCCGACCTACGGCGGCACCCGGGTGTTCAGCTACGGGGAGGCCTTCGTCACGGCGCGCAACTTCGCGGAGCCCGCGCTGCTGTGGAGCCTCGTCGCCTTGCTCGCGGGCCGGTGGCGCGCCATGGTGGGTTTGCAGCTGCTGGCGGCGCTGTTCCATCCGCTGATGGCGCTCCCCGTCATGGCCGTCAGCTGGTGCCACCTCGCTGGGAGCGACCGTCGCTGGTGGTGGCTGCTGGCCGGCATTCCCGTGGCGCTGCTGGCGGGCTTCGCGGGTGTTCCGCCGTGGGCCGGCCTGCTCAAGGTCTACGACCCGTACTGGTGGGCACTGGTGGAGACGGGCAACCGCCAGGTCCTGCTCGCCAATTGGACGCTGCAAGACCATCTCACCGTCGTGCTGGACCTGGCCGTGCTGCTCGCCGTCACCCGGCTGCGGCCGTCCGATGCCGGCACCCGGCTGATCTACGCCGTGGTGCTGATCACGGTCGCATTCTTCGGCCTGACGGCACTGTGCGTCGATGGCCTGCACATCGTCCTCCTCACGCAGCTCCAGCTGTGGCGTGCGCATTGGGTGGCGCACCTGCTGAGCATGGCGCTGGTGCCCTGGGTGCTCGCCCGCCTCTGGCAGCGCGGCGGCCTGTGGCCGGTCAGTGCCTGCGCGCTGGCACTGGCGCTGCTGAACGCCCACATCGGCACAGACCATGGCGTTGCAACACTGTCCCTGTGGGCGCTCGCCTCCCTCGTGGCCTGGCGCGTGCGCAACGCATCCCGCATCACCGTGCGGTTGGCCTGCGGCGGCATCGCGTTGTGCGCGCTGGGCCTGTCGGCCCAGCAGCTCGACGGAAAGTTGCGCCAGCTGAGCTGGCTATCGCCCTTGACGCTGTGGGACGAGGGCCTCTTCGAGCTGGCAGCTTTCCCGGCCGTCGCAGCCGCGGGGCTCAGCATGTTGATGCTGATCGCGCGTCGTGGCACCGCAGGTGCCGGCATTGCCACCGGCTTGAGTGCAGCCCTGCTGTGCGCCACCGTCCTGCACTGGGACCAGCGGCAGGACCTGGCACGCGCCGTCGAATCACCGCCAGCCGCCGGGCACCCCTTCATGACCCACATCCCCGCCGACGCCACCGTGTACTGGCCCGACCAGCTGCTGCCCGTCTGGGGCCTGCTGGAACGCAGCAGCCACTACGCGGCGCCACAGGGCGCCGGCGTGCTTTTCAACCGAGATACCGGGCTGATGTTCGGTCCGCGCAAGGCCAGCTACCGGCGGATCAACGAGGATCGCGAACGGTGCCGTACCGGGGCGACGCTGGGCCGCAGCCAAGCCAACTGGCTGCGCTGTGACATGCCCGGCAATGACCGCCTGATGACGTTATGCGCGGACTTCGACGCGCCGGATTTCCTGGTTTTGCGCGGCCTGCTGAACGGCAAGACACCACTGGCCAGTTGGCAGCCCGCGGCACACCGCGAGCCGCCGCAGACCTTCCACCTCTACGCCTGCACCCAATTCAGGCCCGCCGAGTCCCCCTGACATGCCCCAGCACCTGCGCGAGTTCCTGCTGTATTTCGCCGCCAGCGCCGCCGCACTGGCGCTGGACACGGCCATCTTCAGCCTCGGCCTGCGGCTGGGCCTGCCACTGGCCGTGGCGGCGGGCCTGGGGTTCAGCCTGGGGCTGGTGCTGGTCTACACGCTGAGCACGCGCCACGTGTTCGCGCAGCACCGGCTGGCCGACCGCCGCGGCGAATTCGCGCTGTTCGCGCTCATCGGCGTCGCCGGCCTGCTGCTGACCGAGGCGCTGCTGTGGCTGCTGGTGCAGCGGCTGGGAGCTGCGCCGCTGGCCGCCAAGCTGACCACCGCCTGCGGCGTGTTCCTCTTCAACTTCGGGCTGCGCAAGAGCCTGCTGTTCACCGCCCGCCGCGCCGCGCTGCGCCCGCAAGCATGACCTCGCCCGCCACCCTCATCATCGGCGCCGGCCCCGCCGGGCTGACCGCCGGCCTGGAACTGCTGCGCGCCGGCTACCCGCAGGTCACCCTCCTGGAAGCCACCGACGCCATCGGCGGCATCTCCAAGACCGTCAACTACAAGGGCAACCGCATCGACATCGGCGGTCACCGCTTCTTCTCCAAGTCCGACTGGGTCATGGACTGGTGGCGCGACGTGCTGCCCGTCGCCAAGCCCGCGCACGGCGGCGACACCCAGCTCGCCTACCAGGGCCAGCAGCGCTTGCTGGGCTCGCACCAAGCCACTGCCAGCGAGGCCGACGACGACGTGCTGCTGGTGCGCGGCCGGCAGTCGCGCATCTTCTTCGGCGGGCAGTTCTTCGACTACCCGCTCAAGCCCGGCATGGACCTGGTGCGCAAGATGGGCCCGCTGCGCTGCCTGCAGTTCGCCGGCAGCTACATGGCCGCCGCGGCGCGCCCCATCGCGCCCGAGCGCACGCTGGAAGACTTCTTCATCAACCGCTTCGGCCGCCAGCTCTATCTGCAGTTCTTCAAGAGCTACACGGAGAAGGTCTGGGGCGTGCCCTGCCGCGACATCAGCGCCGACTGGGGCGCGCAGCGCATCAAGAGCCTGTCCATCGGCAGCGCGGCAAAACAGGCGCTGAAGAAGATCGTCACCGGCCAGACCGACACCCAGCACACCTCGCTGATCGAAAGCTTCCTGTATCCCAAGTACGGCCCCGGCCAGATGTGGGAGACGGCCGCCGCCGAGTTCGAGCGCCGCGGCGGGCGGCTGCTGCGCGGGCTGGCCGTGGACGAGATCCACCGCCGCGAGAACAAGGTCGAGCGCGTCGTCGCACGCGACGCGCAAGGCCAGCGCCAGAGCTTCGACGCCAGCGCCGTCGTGTCCACCATGCCCATCCGCGAGCTGGCCCAGGCCCTGCGTCCGGCGCCCGATGCACCCGCGCTGACCGTCGCCTCCGGCCTGGAGTACCGCGACTTCATCACCGTGGGCCTGCTGTACCGGCGCATGTCGCCCAAGGTGGCCGGCAAGGCCCGCTGTGTGACGGACAACTGGATCTACATCCAGGAGCCCGGCGTCAAGGTCGGCCGCGTGCAGGTGTTCAACAACTGGAGCCCCTATATGGTGGCCGACCCGGACACCGTCTGGCTGGGGCTGGAGTTCTTCGCCCGCGACGACGACGAGTTGTGGGCGCTCAATGACAACCAGCTCAAGGCGCTGGCCGTGCGCGAGATGCAGCTGCTGGGCATGGCCGACGAGGCCGAGCTGCTGGACGCCACCGTGCTGCGCCAGCCCAAGGCCTACCCGGGCTACTTCGGCGCGGCGTTCGAGCGCTTCGACGAGCTGCGCGGCTGGCTGGACGGCCTGGACAACCTGTTCCTGTGCGGCCGCAACGGCATGCACCGCTACAACAACCAGGACCACTCCATGCTGTCCGCGCGGCTGGCCGCGCAGGCCATCATGGCCGGCGGCGCCGGGCGCGATGCCATCTGGGCCGTCAACATCGACGACGACTACCACGAGGACACGGCGGGCAAGTCCTGAACCGCGGGGGCGTGCCATCATGCGCGCCCATGTCCACCCAGACCCCTGCTTCCGCCGACGCGGCGATGTTCGGCATCGTCATCGCCGCCGCCCTGCCGCCGCTGCTGGCCTTCAACCAGACGCCCGCCGCCACGCTCTACAACCAGCTGCTCGCGCTGGCCGGCTGGGGCCTGGCGCTGCTGCTGTGGGCGCGTGCCGCGCCGGGCTGGCGCGCCGCGCTGACCCGCCCCGCGACGCTGGCGCTCGCGCTGCTGTTCATCGCGCCGCTGACGTCCGTGCTGTGGCGCTCGCTGCCGCTGTCGCTGGGCCTGGGCGCGGCGGCCGTCATCGGCGCCGGCCTGGCCGTGCTGCTGCTGGCCCAGGGCCTGTCCGGCGCCGCACGCCGGCTCGCCGCCGAAGCGCTGTGCTGGGGCCTGCTCATCACCGGGCTGCTCAGTGTGGCCATCAGCCTGGTGCAGGTGTTCGCACCGGACCTGGCCGACGGCACCGCCATCGCCCGCTCCGGCGTCGTCGGCAGCGCGGTCAGCAACCTGCGCCAGCCCAACCACCTGGCCAGCCTGATGATGTGGGCCGCCGTCGCCGCCGTGTTCGTCACCGAGAGGCGCGGCTGGCGCTGGCTGCTGACGCCGCTGCTGTTCGCCTGCGTATTCACCGTCGTGCTCAGCGCATCGCGCACCGGCTACATCGGCATCGCGATGCTGGCGCTGTGGGGCGTGCTGGACCGCCAGCTGTCGCGCGCCGCACGGCTCAACCTCGTCGGCACGCTGCTCATGCTGGGCGTGAGCTGGTGGCTGATGGCCCTCTGGTCCGCCGAAAGCGGCCACGCCTTTCGTGGCGCGGCGCGCATGGCCGAGGGCGCCGGCTCGCCGTCGCGCCTGGCCATCCTGCGCGACGCGTGGGCGCTGACGCTGGCCCATCCCTGGCTGGGCGTGGGCTGGGGGGAGTTCAACTTCGCGTGGAGCCTGACGCCCTTCCCGAACCGGCCCATCGCTTTCTTCGACCACACGCACAACATCGCCTCGCAGCTGGCCGTCGAGCTGGGCCTGCCGTGGGCGGGCGCGGTGCTGGCGCTGCTGGCCTGGGCGCTGGTCCGGGCCTGGCGCGGCGCGGCGCGCAGCAGCGGCGAGGACGCCCGGCTGCGCCGCGCGGCGCTGATGATCGTGCTGACCATCGGCCTGCACAGCCTGCTGGAGTACCCGCTGTGGTACGCCTACTTCCTGCTGCCCGCCTGCTTCGCGCTGGGGCTGGCGCTGCCGGCCCGGGATGGCGATGGCGAGGCCGACACCGCGCGGCCGGCATCGCCGCTGCCGCTGGGCCTGGTCGGCGTGCTGCTGATCGCCGGCAGCGCCTTCGCCGTGGTGGACTACCAGCGCGTCGTCGCCATCTACGCGCCCAGCGAGGACGCCGTGCCGCTGGGCCAGCGCATCGCCAGCGGCCAGCGCTCGCTGTTCTTCGCCCACCAGGCCGACTACGCGGCCGCCACCAGCCAGCCGCCGGGCCCGGCCGCGCTGGCCGCGGCCCGGCGCACCGGCTTCAGCCTCATCGACGCGCGGCTGCTGATGTACTGGTCGCGCTCGTTGGAAGCCACCGGCGACGTCGAAGGCGCGCGCTACCTGGCCGACCGGCTGCGCGAGTTCCGCAACCCGACGGGCGACAGCTGGTTCGCCAGCTGTGCGGAGGCGGCCTCGGGGCCGGTCATGGTGCAGTGCCAGCCGGCATCCGGCATCATCGACTGGCGGTCACTCCGCTGACTCCAGGGCGTGCCAGTCGCCCGACTTGCCGCCCTGCTTCTCCAGCACCCGCACGTTGGCGATGACCATGCCGCGGTCGGCGGCCTTGCACATGTCGTAGACGGTCAGCAGGCCCACCTGCACGGCGCACAGCGCCTCCATCTCCACGCCCGTGCGGCCCAGCGTCTCCACCTGCGCGCGGCACAGCACGCGGCTGCCGGCCTCGTCCAGTTCGAAGTCCACCTTGACGCGCGTGATGGGCAGCGGGTGGCACAGCGGCACGAGGTCGCTGCAGCGCTTGGCGCCCTGGATGGCCGCGATGCGCGCCACGCCCAGCACGTCGCCCTTCTTCGCGGTGCCGCTGGCGATCAGCGCGAAGGTCTCGGGCCGCATGCGGATCTCGCCGGCCGCCACGGCCACGCGGTGCGTCTCGGCCTTGGCGGACACGTCCACCATGTGGGCCTGGCCCTGCGCGTCGAAATGGGTCAGCGGGGAAGTCATGCGAGGGGCTTCATCTTCACGAAACATTGAGGCGGCGGGTTGCAGGCATCATAGACAGCCGCCCGGGCCTGAGCCGCCGGCGGCCGGAGCCCCTGCCAGATGACCACCTCGTTCGCCACCCGCCCCCTGCTGACGCTGATCGCCGCCGCCATGCTGGCCCTGCCCGGCGCGCCGCTGAATGCGCAGGTCAACCTGCCGGCCCTCGGCGACTCGGTATCGCAGGACCTGGATGTCAGCGCGGAGCGCCAGCTGGGCGAGCGCTACATGCGCCAGATCCGCCTGGACCCGGCCGTCGTGCAGGACCCGCTGCTGCAGGAATACATGGCCACCATCTTCGAGCCGCTGATCGCCGGCTCGCGCAAGCTGGGCCACATCGGCGAGGACATCCAGACCCGCTTCGCGTGGGAGAGCTTCCTCGTCGAGGACAAGAGCGTCAACGCGTTCGCGCTGCCGGGCGGCTACATCGGCACCCACCTCGGCCTGATCGCGATGACGGTGTCGCGCGACGAGCTGGCCTCGGTGCTGGCGCACGAGATCTCGCACGTGACGCAGCGCCACATCGCGCGCCGCATCGCGGGCGACTCCAAGAACAGCATGATCGCCATCGCCGGCCTGCTGCTGGGCGTGCTGGCCGCCACGCGCGGCAACATCGACCTGGCCAACGCCGGCATCGTGGGAGGCCAGGCGGCGGCGACGCAGATGTCGCTGAACTTCTCGCGCGACATGGAGCGCGAGGCCGACCGCGTGGGCTTCAACGTGCTGGTGGAGGCCGGCTTCGCGGGCAGCGGCATGGTCAGCATGTTCGAGCGCATGGAGCAGGCCTACCACCTGATGGACAACGGCGCCTTCCCCTACCTGCGCTCGCACCCGCTGACCAGCGAGCGCATCGGCGACGCGCGCACGCGGCTGGCGCTGGAGCCCTTCGCGCGCCCGCGCGGCCTGGCCGAACATGCGCTGATGGCCGCCCGCGCCCGCGCGCTGATGGACCCGCGCGTGGACGCGTGGAAGGTGCTGGAGAACTACGACGCCGGCGCCCGCAACATCCGCGAGAGCGGCGGCTACGAGCAGCTGGGCGCGCGCTATGCCGCGGCGCTGGCGTCCATCAAGCTGCGCAACTTCGACCGCGCCGAGGCCACGCTGCGCAGCGCCGAGGTGACACTGCAGCTCATCAACCCCAGCCCCAGCGAGACCGTCGCCGCACGCCGGCAGCTGACCTATCTGCGCGCCGAGCTGGCCCAGGCGCGCGGCCGTGCGATGGAGGGCACCGCGGCGCTGGACACACTGGCCGGCGAGAAGTCGCGCCCGATGCTGATGCAACGCGTGGGCCTGGCGCTGGTGGCCGATGCCGGCGCGCCCGCGCTGCGGGACGCGGCCGATGCGCTGCAGACGCATGTGAGCCTGCAGCCGCGCGACTCGTTTGCGTGGGCGCAGCTGGCGCTGGTCTGGCAGAAGCTGGGCCAGCCGCTGCGCGCCGTGCGCGCCCAGGCCGAGGTCTACGCCGCCGCCGGCGACCTGAACGGCGCCATCGACCGCATGAGCTCGGGCCTGCGCCAGTCGCGCCGGCCGGATGCCGACCAGGTGGAGGCCTCGGTCATCGAGGCCCGCCTGCGCGCGCTGACCTACGAGCGTCAATCCATGCTGGGCGAGATGTTCCCCGGCCGCTACATCCCGCCGGACGCGCGCCTGCCGGACTGACCCGCCGACGGCGCGATTCAGGCGGCGCGCAGACGCTGCTCTTCCTGGAACAGCGCGTATTCCTCGCGCGTGGCGCGCGCCACGGCGTCGCGCGCCTGGAGGCGCCGATGGAACGCGCGCACCGCCGGCCAGGGCGTGAGGTCCACGCCGGCGAACGGCGCCCAGTTCAGCACGACGGCCAGGTAGATGTCGGCAATGCCGTAGCCGCCTTCCAGATACTCGCGTGTCTGCAGGTGGGCCTGCAGCACGTCCAGCCGCAGCGCGGCCTTGTCCATCGCGTAGGCCTTCACGTCGGCCGGTGCGCGCGGGTCCAGCAGCGGCACGAACACGGCCTTGTGCAGTTCGGTGGCGATGAAGCCCAGCCATTGCCGCACGCGGGAGCGCGCGTCGGCATCCTCGGGCAGCAGGCCGGCCGCCGGGAAGGACTCGGCCAGGTACTGCAGCACCGCCGCGTTCTCGGTCAGCAGCCAGCCGCCGGGCGTGCGCAGCGCCGGCACCTGGCCCATGGGGTTGATCTGCCGGTAATCGCGGCCGTCAGCGGTCCGCTTGGCCTTGTCGACCTGCGTGAACAACGCCTGGGCATCCGCCTCATACAGCGCGATGCGGCTGGCCAGCGAGCAGGCCATCGGGGAGAAGAACAGTTCCATCACGGACTCCAACAGTGTTTTTGTACTGTATTGAATAGAATTAACCGTCGTCAATAAATTTCATGCGCCGTGGTACAAAAATCTGAAGACGAGCATCGGCCGGCCCCACGCCCGCGCGGCCGCCCGCGCAGCTTCGACACCGAGGCCACGCTGGCCCAGGCGACGCTGACGTTCTGGCAGCGTGGCTATGCGGCCACGTCGCTGGACGACCTCAGTGCCGCGACGGGGCTGAACCGCCCCAGCCTGTACGGCGCATTCGGCGACAAGCACGCGCTCTACCTGCAGGCGCTGCGTCTCTACACCGAGCAATCGAATGCGGCGATCGCACACGCGCTGGCCGGGCGCCCGCTGCGCGACGGGTTGCTGCGCGTGTACGAGCTGGCGCTGCAGCTCTATTACCCGGCCGACGCCGCGGCGCGCGGCTGCCTGCTGATCGGCACGGCCGCCACGGAGGCGCCGCGCGACGAGGCCATCCGCCAGGCGCTGGACGAGGCGCTGCGCGGCTTCACGGCGGCGTTCGAGGCCCGGCTGCTGCGGGCGGAAAACGAGGGCGAGTTGCCCGCCGGCTCTGATGCCGCGCTGCTCGGACAGCTGGCCTCGGCCGTGCTGCATTCGATGGCGCTGCGCGCCCGTGCCGGCGAGGCGCGCGAGGCGCTGGCCGCGTTTGCGGCTGCCAGCGTCGAGATGCTGCTCAGTCGCCCGGGAACAGGCGCTCGATGAGCACGTCGATGACCATGCCGCACAGGCTGTAGATCAGCGAGCCGATCAGCGCGGCCCAGAAGCCATTCACGGCCAGGCCGTCCAGCACGGACGCGGCGGCCCAGAACATCAGCGCGTTGATGATGAAGAGGAACAGGCCCAGCGTCAGCACCGTCACCGGCAGCGTCAGCAGCACCAGGATGGGCCGCACGACGGTGTTCAGCAGGCCCAGCACCAGCGCCGCGATGAGCGCCGAGGTGAAGCTCGTCACGACGACGCCAGGGTAGAGGTGCGCCACCAGCAGCAGCGCGCCGGCCAGCAGCAGCCAACGGGTGAGTGTCTTCATGCCGCGAGCATATCGGGCCGCGCCGCCGGCGCCGTGACGATGCACTCAAATGGGAATCGTTCGCATTCGTGTTAATATTTTGTCACTGACACCGCGCACGCTGCCTTGAAACCCGCCCTCGCCTTCGTCGCCCCCTCGCCGCTCGCCGCACCGGCATCGCCCGTGAGCGTGGCGCGTGCGCTGCCGCCGCAGCAGGGCGCGCACGCCGTGCTGGCGCCAGCGCCGCGCAGCCGCCGGCTGCTGCTGGTGGGCATTGCGGGCCTGCATCTGCTGGGCTTGTGGGGGTTGAGCCACCTGCAGGACATCAAGCGCGCCGTGGCGCGCGCCACGCCGGTGGTGGTGCGCCTGGTGGCGCCTGCCGAGCCACCGCGGCCGCAGCCGCCGGCGCCCATCGCGCTGCCCGACATGAAGCCCCCCGCGCTGACGCTGGTGGAGCCGCCGTTGGTGGCCGTCGCCACGGCGCCTGCGCCGTCGCCGGTGGTCGCCGCGCTGCCGCCACCCCCGCCCACCGTCGCGGTGCAGCCCACGCCGGCGCCGCCGGTGCAGGTCACGACCCCGCCCGCGCCGCCGGCGATCAAGCGCATCCCGGCCAGCGCCGTGCGCTGGCTGAGGGAGCCGCGCATGATGATGCCGCTGATGTCCAAGCGGCTGCGTGAATCGGGCGTCGTGCAGGTGCGCGTCGTCGTCGACGTGACCGGCCTGCCGCGCGAGGTTTCGCTGGCGCGTTCTTCCGGCTTCGCGCGGCTGGACGAGCAGGCGCTGCAGGACATCCGCACCGCGCGCTTCGTGCCGCAGACCGAGAACGGCCAGCCCATCGAGTGGGAAGTCATCGCCCCGATGTCCTACGAGATCGACCGTTAGCGCATTGTTTTTTTCTGAGTAGCCATGCCGTGGGTGGCGCATCCAGCGCCGTCGTGGGCAAAGCCATGCCCGCCAAAGACCCATTGGAGAGTTCCATGTCCCGCAAGAAGAAGATGTCCTCAACCGCCCAGGCGCCCAAGGCCCGGGTCGTCCTGCCGCTCGGCGCGCTGGCCGCCGGTTTCGGCCTCGCCTCGGCCGCATTGGCCCAGACGGCGCCGGCCCCCGCCAAGGACGACAATGTGCTGCCCACGGTGCGCGTCCGCGCCAGTGCCGAGCCGCAGGGCAAGGACAGCGTCCAGGCCACCGAGACCCGCATCGGCAAGGGCAAGCAGGACATTCGCGACATCCCGCAATCGCTGACCGTCATCACCGAGAAGGTGATCGATGACCGCAACTTCGGCAACGTCAAGGAAGTGCTGAAGAACACCGCCGGCATCACCTTCCAGGCGGCCGAAGGCGGCGAGGAAGACATCAAGGTGCACGGCATCTCGCTGCAGAGCACCGGCGACATCTTCATCGACGGCATGCGCGACCCGGCCTTCTACGACCGCGACACCTTCTTCCTCGACAAGATCGAGCTGCTGCGCGGCTCGGCCTCGCTGCTGTTCGGGCGCGGCTCCACCGGCGGCGCCGTCAACCAGGTCACCAAGCAGGCGCAGCTGGCCAACCAGAACCAGATCGACGTCAGCGTGGGCAGCCACGGCGCGCTGCGTGCCATTGGCGACTTCGACACCCGCACCGGCGAGACCTCGGGCCTGCGCGTCAGCGTGATGACCAACACCGCCGACAGCAACGGCGCCGGCTCCCGCATCGACAAGCGCGGCATTGGTGTCAACTACCGCCTCGGTGTCGACGAGACCGACGAGTTCGGCATCACGCTGTACGGCCTGCAGAACGACAACGGCATCAACTACGGCGTGCGCTGGATCCGCCCGACCGCCACGTCCCCGTACGTGAACGGCGTCAACACCAAGCTGGACCCTGACAACTACTACGGCCTGGCCAGCGACTTCAACAAGGGCACGGCCTACTACGGCATGCTCACGCACACGCACCGCTTCGACAAGAACACCGAGCTGGTGACCAAGGTGCGCGCCGCCAACTACAGCCGCGACCAGCGCGCCACGCTGTGGAACTTCGCGGCGGCCAACCTGCAGCCGGGCGGCCTGGCCGTCACGCTGGACAACCTGAGCCCCGCCACCGTCATCACGCGCGGCTTCCAGCCCAAGAAGCAGGACATGCAGACCGTGACGGCGCAGAGCGACCTGAGCACCAAGTTCAAGGCCGCCGGCTTCGAGCACACGCTGCAGGCGGGCGTGGACTTCGCGCACGAGAAGAAGCAGGTCTACTTGCCCATCACGGCAGCGCTGGGCGGCATCGTGCCGGTCCGCCCCAACACCACGGTCGGCACGCCGTGGGACGGCGCCAGCATCGACGAGAGCCTGCGCAGCTACCGCACCAACAACGACTACGTGTCCAAGGCCTACGGCGGCTATGTGCAGGACATGATCCAGATCGCGCCGATGTGGAAGGTGCTGGCCGGCCTGCGCTACGACAGCCTGAAGGGCACCTATCACTCGTACAACACCGCGTCCGCCACCGTCGTGTATCCGCTGCAGGACACGCCCCCCACGCCGGCCACGGCCACGACGCTGGCCCTGCCCGGGTCGCCCTGGCACATGAACATCTCGGAGGTCAGCAAGCGCGCCGCCGTGCTGTTCCAGCCCAACGCGCAATGGTCCTTCCACCTGATGGGCGCCACGTCGTTCAACACCTCCGGTGATGCCTACTCGCTGAGCGCGGCCAACGAGAACATTCCGCCGGAGAAGTCGGTCAACGTCGAGCTGGGCGCCAAGTGGGACAGCGCGGACGGCAAGCTCAGCCTGCGCGCCAGCGCCTTCCGCAACACCAAGCTGCACGAGCGCAACACCGACCCGCTGATCACCAACCTGGTCACGCTGTCGGGCAAGCGCCACGCCGCCGGCCTGGACTTCGACATCGCCGGCAAGATCACGCCCGAGTGGGAGGTGTTCGGCAACTTCACGTGGATGCCGGTGGCCAAGATCGACATCTCCAGTGCCGGCCCGGGCAACGGCAACACCAACGAGATCCAGGGCTCGCGCCCGTCGCTGACGCCGCGCTACTCCGGCAGCCTGTGGACGGCCTACCAGGTGCTGCCGCAGCTGCGCCTGGGTGCCGGCCTGAACGCGCGCAGCGGCCAGACGCCCAACCGCAACCCGGTGGGCATCTATGCGCCCAAGTTCGTCACCGCCGACGCGATGGCCGAATACACCGTGGTGCCCGAGCAGCTCAGCTTCAAGCTGTACGTGAGCAACGTGGCCAACAAGATCTATGCCGACCAGCTCTACACCAGCTTCTACGTGCCCGGCACCGGCCGCGTGACGACGCTGACCGGCACTTACAAGTTCTGACGCCCACGACGGACCGCGCGACGCCATGCTGCTGAAGATCCCCCAGATCCTCGATGCCGCCGGCGTCGCCCGCGCCCGTGACCTGCTGGCCGCCGCCCCCTGGGCGGACGGCCGCAGCACCGCCGGCCGCCAGGCCGCGCAGGTCAAGAACAACGAGCAGCTCGTGCCCGGCAGCGAGCCGCACCGCGAGCTGCAGGCCCTGGTGCTGCAGGCGCTGGAGCGGCACCCGGTGTTCTTCTCGGCCGTGCTTCCCAAGCGCGTGCTGCCGCCGCTGTTCAACCGCTACACCGGCGCCACCAACGCCTACGGCAGCCATGTCGACCAGGCCGTGCGCTACCTGCCCGGCGGCGTGCAGCGGGTGCGCACCGACATCTCCTGCACGCTGTTCCTCAGCGACCCGGCCGACTACGACGGCGGCGAGCTCGTCATCGACACCAGCTTCGGCGAGCAGCGCGTGAAGCTGGCGGCCGGCGACCTGGTCGTCTACCCCGGCACCAGCGTGCACCGCGTCGAGCCGGTGACGCGCGGCGCGCGGCTGGCCGCCTTCTTCTGGATCGAGAGCATGGTGCGCGGCGACGAGCAGCGCCGCTTGCTCTACGACATGGACATGAGCCTGATGGCGCTGCGCACCGAGCTGGGCGAAACGCCCGAACTCGTTCAGCTGACCGGCACGTATCACAACCTGTTGCGCATGTGGGCAGATACATGAGACCCCTCGTCCAAGGAGTACCTTGGCCGGTCCCCGGAGGGGACGGCGATGCTTGCCGGCGTGACCGGCACGCACATCGCCTGAGCGGGCCGGCTTGGGAGCGGCCCGGCGCTTGGCCCGCCGCAATGCCATGAGCACGCCACGCATCGAGTCCCTGCCCGAAGGCCTCGCCAACCTGGCCGACTTCGAAGCCCCCGCGCAGGCCAGGCTGGACGCCAACGCCTGGGCCTACCTCAACGGCGGCGCGGGCGACGAGATCACGCTGCGCGCCAACCGCGCCGCGTGGGACGACATCAGGCTGCAGCCCCGCGTGCTGCGCGACCTCGCCGGCGGCCACACGCGCGTGACGCTGCTGGGCCGCGAGCTGCCGGTGCCGGTGCTGCTCGCGCCCGTCGCCTACCAGCGCCTCTTCCATGCCGATGGCGAGCTCGCCATCGCCCACGCCGCCGCGGCGCAGGGCGCCGGCCTCGTGCTCAGCGCCCAGGCCAGCGTGCCGATGGAGGACGTCGCCGCACCCCTGCTCGCCGACCCGGCCGCCGGCCCGCTGTGGTTCCAGCTCTACTGGCGCGACGACCCGGCCTTCATGCGCGCGCTGCTGCGGCGCGTCGAGGCCGCCGGCTACCAGGCGCTGGTGCTCACCGTCGACGCGCCCGTGCACGGCGCCCGCGACCGCGAGCGCCGCGCCGGCTTCAAGCTGCCCGAACACATCCGCGCCGTGAACCTCGGCGGCCTGAAGAAGCCGCTGGACCTGCAGCCCGGCCAGAGCGCGCTGTTCGACGGCCTCATGCCGCGCGCCGCCACCTGGGCGCAGGTCGACTGGCTGCGCGCTGAAAGCCCGCTGCCGCTGCTGCTCAAGGGCGTCACCCATGCCGACGACGCCCGCGAGGCGCTGGCCCGCGGCGTGGCCGGCCTCATCGTCTCCAACCACGGCGGTCGCACGCTGGACACGCTGCCCGCCACGGCCGAGCTGCTGCCGCCGCTGCGCGCGGCCCTCGGCCCCGATGTGCCCTTGCTCGTCGACGGCGGCATCCGCCGCGGCACCGACGTGCTCAAGGCCATCGCGCTGGGCGCCAACGCCGTGCTGCTGGGCCGCCCCTACGTCCATGCGCTGGCCGCCAGCGGCGCTCTGGGCGTGGCCCACGCGCTGCGACTGCTGCGCGACGAACTGGAGATCGCGATGGCGCTCTCCGGCTGCAAGACACTCGCCGACGCCGGCCCGGCGCTGATCTGGCCCGGCACCTCACGACCAAGGACCTCCCCATGAAGAACCTGCTCGCCACCCTCGCCCTGACCCTCACCGCCGGTGCGGCCTTCGCCCACGGCAACGTCTCCTGCCCCGCCATGCCCAAGGAAGAGAAGCAGCCGCAGATGACGCTGCAGAAGAAGCTCGAGGGCGAGGGCTGGAAGGTCCGCAAGGTCAAGGACTACAACGGCTGCTACGAGGTCTACGGCTTCGACGGCAGCGGCAAGAAGGCCGAGGCCTTCTTCAACCCCAAGACCTTCGAGCGCGTCTACCCCGAAGGCGAGCAACCCGCCGCCGCGAAGTAAGCCGTGCGCGTGCGCGTCTGGGACGGCCTCGTCCGCATGCTGCACTGGACGCTGGCCGCTGCCGTCGCCACCTGCCTGATCAGCGGACACTGGCCGCCCAGCCACTTCGACGACTGGCACCACACCGCCGGCTACGTGGCCGGCGCCGCCGTCGCGCTGCGGCTGGCCTGGGGCTTCACCGGCAGCCGCTACGCGCGGCTCGCGCAGTTCGTGCGTGGCCCGCACGCGGTGCTGGCGTACGCGCGCGCGCTGCGCGCCGGCCGCGAGCCGCGCCACCTCGGCCACAACCCGCTGGGCGGCTGGATGGTGCTGGCGCTGTGGTCCACCGCGGCCGCGCTCGCATTGACGGGCTGGCTCTACACGACCGAGTGGCTGTGGGGTTACGACTGGCTGTCCGAGCTGCACGCGTGGCTGGCCTGGGGTCTCATCGCGCTCGTCATCGGTCACCTCGGCGGTGTCGCGATGACCAGCTGGCGGCACCACGAGAACCTCGTCGGCGCGATGTTCAGCGGACGCAAGCGCGCCCCCGAAGCCGACGACATCGACTGAGCACAGCGGCCGCAGAACCCAGGACTGATGCGGCCTCGCGACAGGCAGGGACGCAAAGCCTCGATTTCATGGGCCAATGCGGGTCATCCCCTCTATGAAAGCATTCCCTTCCCCCTGGGAAGCGCAGTACCATCGCCGCCGCAGGGTGCTAGAGAGTATTGAAGGCTTACGCGGCCTTCACCCGGACCCGGCACATCAACAACTTTTGATGGAGTGAATCGACATGGCAACTGCGAAGAAGGCCGCGCCCGCGAAGAAGGCGGCAGCACCGGCGAAGAAGGCCGCCCCGGCGAAGAAGGCGGCAGCGCCGGCAAAGAAGGCCGCGGCAACGCCGGCCAAGAAGGCCGCCGCGACGCCGGCGAAGAAGGCCGCCCCCGCCAAGAAGGCCGCCGCGCCCGCCAAGAAGCGCACGCCCAACGCCGCCTTCATGAAGGCCCTGACCCCCAGCGCGGCCCTGGCCGCCATCGTCGGCGCCGCCCCCCTGCCGCGCACCGACGTGACCAAGAAGGTCTGGGAGTACATCAAGAAGAACAAGCTGCAGGACGAGCTGCAGAAGCGCGTCATCAACGCCGACGCCAAGCTGAAGGAAATCTTCGGCAAGGCCAAGGCCGACATGTTCGAGATGACCAAGCTGATCAACAGCCACCTGAAGTGAAGCGGCGCCGCGCACGCCGCGGCTTCGCCAACACACAGCCCGGCCCCGCCGGGCTTTTCTTTTTGTGGCGCCGCCGGTGGTGGCTCGCGTTCAGCGCGTCAGGTCGGGCGAGGCGCTCAACAACGCCCGCAGACCGGCCTGCAGTCGCGACACGTCAATGGGCTTGAGCCAGTAGTCGTCGAAGCCGGCCTCGCGCGCGGCGCGCACGACGTCGGTGGGGTCGTCGGCCGACAGCGCCACCCAGCGCACGCCCGACAGCGCGGCCGACAGACCGGCATCCGCGGCCACGCGGCGGCGCAACTCCAGCCCCGTCATGTCGGGCAGATGCATGTCCACCAGCAGCACGTCCGGCCGGCCGTCGGCCAGCGCGTCCAGCGCCTCCGCGCCGGTTTCCGCCGTGCGCAGCACCCAGCCCGGCAGCAGGCGGAACACCTCCTCCATCAGGATCAGATGGATGCGGTCGTCTTCGACGTAGAGCACCTGCGGCGCGGCGCGGTCGGGCATGGCGTGGAAGGGGGCAGCTACAGCGGTCGGCACGATAGCAGCAATGCCCTGGTGCTTCGGCCGATGCCGGGCAGGCGTCGTTTCAGCGGGTTTGCGTGATATTTCGCACCCGGCAGGCTCCCCTAGCTTCGGGGGGCCTCAACGCGGACAAACCCTGAATTCCCTACTATTTGGGTACGCGTTCTGTTTCGAGCGTGACCCCTTGTTACGGGTTGTCCGATGTCTTTGATTGCCACTATCGCTCTCGCCGTTTCCGCCGGTTCCGCGCTGCCCGAATGCAGCTGGGACCGTCCGGGCGCCAACCCGTTCATGGGCGATGTGGTGGCGGCCGTCGACCGCTACCAGGACATCCCCGCCGCGACGCGCGAGAAGCTCAAGACGCGCATGAAGGCGCGCAGCTACGACGACATCGCCGTCATCGAGCGCGATGGCATCAAGGGCCAGGGCAAGGCCGAATACGCCCCGGAGATCCGCGACATGCATTTCGGTCCGGGCGCCGTCTGCAGGACGGTGACGCGCACCAAGTGGACCGCCAAGACGCAGGAGCGCGGCCTCGTCTACTGCGAGGACGGCCAGTGCATCCTGGTGCCGACCGTGTGCCGCAACGTCAGCCGCATCAAGCGCCTGGAGGCGCGGCCGGCCGCCGTGGCGCCGTCCGGCGCCGCCAACGTCGCGTCGTCGACGCGCGAGGCCGAGAACGTCGCGCCGCTGGAGTTCGAGGCCCCCGCGGCCGGCCCGATGGCCGCCACCGCGCCGGACAGCTTCGCTGGCCAGTCGGGCACGCCGTCGCTGGCCAGTGGCAGCGGCCCGGCACCGCAGGGCGGTGGCCTGATCGGAGGCAGCAGCCCGACGGTGGCGGGCGGCGGTGCGCCGTCTCCCATCACGCTGGGCATGCCCGGCCTGCCGCCGGGCACCGTGCGCGTGGCCGAGGTGCCCAGCATCACGCCGGCCGTGCCGGAGCCGGGCACCTGGGCGCTGATCGCCGCGGGCCTGGTGGTGGTCGGCTACCGCGCGCGCCGCCGCGGCTGAGCCGCGCGGTCTGACACCCTCTGATTACCTTCTGAGCAGCGGCGCCAGGTAGCGCCCCGTGTGGCTGGCCTCGCAGGCAGCCACGTCCTCCGGTGTGCCGGCCACCAGCAGCGTGCCGCCGCCGGCGCCACCCTCCGGGCCCATGTCGATGAGCCAGTCGGCCGTCTTGATGACGTCCAGGTTGTGCTCGATGACGACGATGGTGTTGCCGGCATCACGCAGCTGGTGCAGCACCTTCAGCAGCAGCGCGATGTCGGCGAAGTGCAGGCCGGTCGTCGGCTCGTCCAGGATGTAGAGCGTGCGGCCCGTGTCGCGCTTGGAGAGCTCCAGCGCCAGCTTGACGCGCTGCGCCTCGCCGCCGGACAAGGTGGTGGCACTCTGGCCCAGCTTCACGTAGCCCAGGCCCACGTCCAAGAGCGTCTGCAGCTTGCGCGCCAGCGCCGGCACGGCGTTGAAGAGCTGGTGCGCGTCCTCCACCGTCATGTTCAGCACGTCGGTGATGTTCTTGCCCTTGTAGAGCACCTCCAGCGTCTCGCGGTTGTAGCGCTTGCCGTTGCAGACGTCGCAGGGCACGTAGACGTCGGGCAGGAAGTGCATCTCCACCTTCAGCACACCGTCGCCCTGGCAGGCCTCGCAGCGGCCGCCGGCCACGTTGAAGCTGAAGCGCCCCGGGCCATAGCCGCGCTCGCGCGCCGTGTTCATCTCGGCGAACAGCTCGCGGATGGGCGTGAACAGGCCCGTGTAGGTCGCCGGGTTGGAGCGCGGCGTGCGGCCGATGGGGCTCTGGTCGACGTTGATGACCTTGTCGAACGCGTCCAGGCCCTCGATCTCGTCATAGGCGGCCGGGTCGGCATGGCTCTGGTAGAGCTTCTTGGCGACGGCGGCGTACAGCGTGTCGTTGACCAGCGTGCTCTTGCCGGAGCCGGACACGCCGGTCACGCAGGTCAGCACGCCGACGGGGATCTCGACGGTGACGCCCTTCAGGTTGTTGCCGCGCGCGTTGACGATGCGCAGCTTCTGGCCCTCGAACGGCTGATGGCGCGTGGCCGGCACCTCGATGCGCGCGGCGCCGCTGAGGTAGCGGCCGGTGGGCGAGTCCGGGTTGGCGGCCACCTGGTCGGGCGTGCCCTGAGCCATCACGCGGCCGCCGTGCACGCCGGCGCCGGGGCCGAGGTCCAGCACCCAGTCGGCGGCGCGGATGGCGTCCTCGTCGTGCTCCACCACCAGCACCGAGTTGCCCAGGTCGCGCAGCCGGCGCAGCGTGGCAATCAGCCGGTCGTTGTCGCGCTGATGCAGGCCGATGCTGGGCTCGTCCAGCACGTACATGACGCCAGTCAGGCCCGAGCCGATCTGCGACGCGAGGCGGATGCGCTGCGCCTCACCGCCGGACAGCGTGTCGGCGCTGCGGTCCAGGCTCAGGTAGTTCAGGCCCACGTCGTTCAGGAAGCGCAGCCGCGACGCGATCTCGCGGATGACCTTGTCGCCGATGTCGGCCTTGTTGCCCTTGAGCGTCAGGCCCTCGAAGTAGTGCAGGCACTCGCGCAGCGTCGAATGCTCCACCTCGTAGATCGGCCGGCCCTTGAAGCCGGGCGGCGCGTCGGCCGGCTGCAGCACGACGTGGCGGGCCTCGCGGCGCAGGCGCGAGCCCTCGCAGGCCGGGCAGGGCTTGGCGGCCATGTAGCGGGCCAGGTCCTCGCGCACGGCGGCCGAGTCGGTCTCCTTGAAGCGGCGCTGCAGGTTGGGCAGGATGCCCTCGAACGGATGGCTGCGCTTGACCGAGCGCTTCTTGCCCGACGCCGTCTCGGCCTGGTAGGTGAAGCTGATCTCCTCCTCGCCGGAGCCGCGCAGCAGCACCTGCTGGGCCTCGGGCGACAGGCTCTCCCACGGCGCCTCGACGTCGAACTTGTAATGCGCCGCCACCGATTCCAGCAGCGAGAAGGTGTAGGGGTTGCGGCGGTCCCAGCCCTTCACGGCGCCGCTGGCGAGTGACAGCGTGGGGAAGGCGACGACGCGATCGGGGTCGAACACGGTGACCTGGCCCAGGCCCTCGCAGCTGGGGCAGGCGCCCACGGGCGAGTTGAACGAGAACAGCCGCGGCTCCAGCTCGGGCAGCGAGTAGGAGCACACCGGGCAGGCGAACTTGCTGGAGAACAGCGTCGTCTCGCTGGAATCCATGTCCATGACCAGCGCGCGGCCCTCGGCCAGCCGCAGCGCGGCCTCGAAGCTCTCGGCCAGGCGCTGGCGCAGCTGGTCCGCGCCGTCGTGGCGCAGCTTGATGCGGTCGATGACGACGTCGATGTCGTGCTTCTCGGCCTTCTTCAGCGCCGGGATCTCCGGCGCCTCCACCGTCGCCCCGTCGACGCGGAAGCGCACATAGCCCTGCGCCTGCAGCTCCTGGAACAGCTCGACGAACTCGCCCTTGCGGTCGCGCACGACCGGCGCCAGCAGCATCAGCTTGCTCTCGTCGGGCATGGCCAGCACCGCGTCCACCATCTGGCTGACGGACTGCGCCTCCAGCGGCAGGTGGTGGTCGGGGCAGAACGGCGTGCCGGCGCGGGCGTACAGCAGGCGCAGGTAGTCGTGGATCTCGGTGACGGTGCCGACCGTGGAGCGCGGGTTGTGGCTGGTGGCCTTCTGCTCGATGGAGATCGCGGGCGACAGGCCCTCGATGACGTCCACGTCGGGCTTGTCCATCAGCTGCAGGAACTGCCGCGCGTAGCTGGACAGGCTCTCCACGTAGCGCCGCTGGCCTTCGGCGTACAGCGTGTCGAACGCCAGCGACGACTTGCCCGAGCCGGACAACCCCGTGATGACGACCAGCGCATGGCGCGGCAGGTCGACGTCGATGTTCTTCAGGTTGTGCGTGCGCGCCCCGCGCACGCGGATGAATCGGGATTCGGGGACTTCGGGCAGATCCGGCAGGGCCATGGCAGTTTTCACAAGCGAACCGGCCATGATAGGCCGACGCTTCGTCGCCGTCGCCTGCAGCCCAGCACGCGCAGCCTGCGCTTCATCGCAGCGCCGTGGCGGCGCGCGGCCCCGCTGCCGAAACTGCTTCCATCGACATAGCGATCCCGCTGTGAAAACCCGGAAGGAAGCACCATGAAGACCACCGTTCTGATCCAGGCCGCCGCCGTCGCCGCCTTTGCCATCACCGCGCTGACCGCCCAGGCCGCCCCGCAGGAGGTGCACAAGCTGCCGCGCGTCGTCGTCACCGGCAAGGCCGTCAAGGAGATTGCCCAGCTGCCCCGCGTCGTCGTGACCGGCTATGCCGTGCGTGAAGTCGCCCAGCTTCAGCAGCTGCCCCGCGTGACCGTCACCGGCCGCCGCGCCTGAGTCCGCTTGACGATGCGCCCCACCCCCGACACCCGAGCCGAGTCGCCGGCGCAGCAGGCCGCCGGCCGGGTCTGTGCCGCCGAGTCGGCTTGCGTTCTGCGACGAAAGTCACGGCTCTGAAAGACAATCGGGCTTCTGCATCGGAGCCCGCTAGTGAAAGAAGAGTTGCGCAAACGCCGGTCCTGGCTGGATGGCTTCATGGCCTACCCCGCCCCCGCAGGCCTGAGCGAGACCCAGCTTCGCGAAAACATCATCCTGCTGGACCAGGCCCTCTACGAACTGTGGAACCTGGGCCACAACCTCATCTTCGGCTGGACGCCCGAGGCGCGCGGCCTGCGCGTGCTGGTGGCGCCCCACCCCATGCTGACCGAGTTCGCCCTGGGCGACGGCGACCTGCCGGCGGCCGAGCTGGCGCGGCGCGCGCGACTGCTGGACGACCTGCTCTCCAGCCAGGAACACCTGCAGGCGCAGGCCTTCGACACCGTCAGCGCGGCGCTGGGCGTCGCGCCCCGCCTCATCGCGCTGCCGTTCGCGCCCGAGCAGGGCCTGGGCCTGCCGCTGATCGCGGCCATCGCCGCGCGCTACGGCGTGCGCCTGGTGGAGGACCGCGCCGTCATCCTGTTCGACGCCGTCGGCTTCTCGCTGCTGACGCCGCTGCAGCAGGTCGTGCAGCTCAACAGCCTGTCCTGCTCGGTGAATGCGGCCTACGCCAAGCTGCTGGACCAGGAGATCAACATCAACTTCGCCCGCACGACGACGGGCGACGGCTTCTACATCTGGAACCGCATGCGCGGCGTGGAGGCCAACGTCGAGCTGTACCAGCTGATGCAGTTCATCCTGGCCGACAACGCGCTCGCGCAGGAACGCGCCACGCGCCCCGAGTCGGTGCCGCGGCTGCGCGCCTGCTTCCACGTCGGTTCGCACTACGAGTTCTATCAGTCCGAGGGCCTGAACCCGACCTCGTTCAGCTATTTGGTGGGCCAGGTGACCATCGAGCTGGCGCGCATGATCGAGAAGGCGCAGCCGGGCCAGATCCTGGTCGGCAAGTTCAACACGCTGATGCACGACGAGGCCACCGGCGGCGACGTGCGCATCGACAGCCTGGACTTCGTCGAGCGCACGCGCGCGCCGCTGCGCAGCCTGAACGGCCTGAAGCTGGCCGGCTCCGAGGTCGACGAGATCGCCTGCTACCTGACGGGCCGGCGCGACGCCGACGGTCTGTGGGGCATCAGCGAGTACCACGTGGCCGACAAGCACGGCCTGATCCACCGCGTCTACAACGCCAAGATCAACATCCATCGCCGCAACGGCGAACCCATCTACCTGGGCCTGCGCGAGGAAGACCTGCCCCCCGACGCACCACGGACCGTCGCGGAAACGGACTTTCGCCCGCTGCAAGCCTGACGGGCGCGGTCAATCTAGGGCGCCTGCCGAGGCCCTCAGCGCTAGGATGACCGGGCCGTGACCGAGTCCCCCGTCCCCTTCACCGCACCCGCGGCCCCCGCCAGCGTGGGCCAGCGCCGGCTGCTGACGCTGCTGTTCGTCGACCTCAGCGGCTCCACCGCGATGGCCGAGTGGATGGAGGCGGAGCACTACGCGGCCATGCTGGGCGAGCTGCGCGACCTGTACGAGCGCATCGTTCCGCACCACGGCGGCGTCATCGCGCGCATCCAGGGCGACGGCATGCTGGCCGTGTTCGGCCATCCCGACGTGCGCGAGGACGACGGCCGCCGTGCCACCGAGGCCGCGCTGGAGCTTCACGCCGCCGTGCGCGGCCTGCTGCCGCCCGGGCCGCGGCCGGCCGACTTCAAGGGCCTGACGCTGCACAGCGGCATCCACGCCGGCATCGTGCTCGTCAATGAGGGCGACCAGATGCGCGGCCGCTTCGAGCTGCTGGGCAACGCACCCAACATCGCCGCGCGGCTCAGCGAGGCGGCACGCGCCGACGAGATCATCGCCAGCGAGGAGAGCCTGGGCCTGCAGAGCCAGTTCTTCGAGACCGGCCCGCGCTTCTCGCTGCAGCTGCGCGGCCGCGCGACGCCGCTGGCCGCCTACCGCGTGTTCGGCCGCGCGCCGGTGGGCCGGCGCTTCGAGGCCAGCATGCGGCGCGGCCTCGCGCCGTTCGTCGGCCGCGGCACCGAGCTGGCCGCGCTGGACGCCGGCCTCGCCCGGGCGCTGGCGGGCGGCACCGTGTGGCTGGGCCTGCGCGCCGGCGCCGGCGTCGGCAAGACCCGCCTCACCGAGGAATTCCTGCGCCGCGCCGGCGACCAGCCCTGCCGCATCCACCGCGGCTACTGCGAAAGCTACCTCAGCGCCGAGCCGCTGCAGCCCTTCCTGCAGATGCTGCGCGCCATGGACGGCATGGCCGACGCGCCACCCGAGCTGTTCGCCGCCCAGCACAGCGCACCCGCGGAGCGGGCCGACGCGCTGCTGGCGCTGCTGCTGGCACTGGCCCGCGGCACGCCGCAGCTGGTGTTCATCGACGACCTGCAGTGGGCCGACGACGCCTCGCTGCGCCTGCTGCACCGGCTGCGCAGCGGCGCCGAGCGCGCGGGCCTGCCGCTGATGCTGCTCAGCGCCAGCCGCCCGCCGACCACGGCCGGCCTGCCCGGCGCGCACGACGCCGACGCACAGCTGCTGACGCTGCCGCCGCTGACCGAGTGCGAGTCCGCCCGCGCGGTGCACCACCTGCTGCCGCAGGCTGACCCCTTCATCGCCGCCGAGGTGCAGCGCCACGCCGGCGGCAACCCGCTGTTCATCGAGGAGCTGTGCCACGCCGCGGCCGATGCCGGCGAGAGCCTGGTGGAAGGCCAGAGCAGCTCGGCCTGGCTGGCGGCGCTGGTGGAGTCCCGCGTGGGCCGGCTGCCGCCCGAGCAGGCCTGGCTGGTGCGGCTGGCCGCCGTCATCGGCAACGTCATCCCGGTGTGGCTGCTGCAGGCGCTGTCGGGTTGCGGCGAGCAGCACCCGGCCGTGCTGGCGCTGGCCGCGCAGGACTTCATCTTCCCCGACAGCCACCCCGGCCACCTGCGCTTCAAGCACGGCATCACGCGCGACGTCGTCTACGAGGCCACCGGCCTGCACGAGCGCCAGGCGCTGCACCGCCACATCCGCGCCGAGCTGGCCGCACGCGGCGGCGCCGAGGGCCAGCTGCACGAACAGCTGGCCTACCACGCCGCGGCCGCCAACGACTGGCCCGCCGCCGCGCTGCATGCCGAGGCCGCGGGCGACCAGGCGCTGGCCGCGTCCGCGCTGGACCGCGCGAAGAAGCAGTTCCGCGCCGCGCTGGCCGCGCTGGAGTTCCTGCCCGACGACGACGCCCGCCGGCGCCGCTGGATCACCATCGCGCAACGCCTGGGCATGGCCTGCGTGTTCGACGCGTCGCAGGACGACCTGCGCGTGCTCAAGCACGCCGCCGTGCTGGCCGCCGCCGACGGCGACGCCGGCCTCGTCGCCCGCACCGAGTACTGGCTGGCCTACGTGGGCTACGCGCTGGGCGAGACGCGCGACAGCCTGCGCCACGCGCGTGCCGCCGTCGAGAAGGCGCAGCAGTGCGGCGACCACGCGCTGCTGGCCCAGCTGCCCGGCACCGTGGGCCAGCTGCAGGCCGCCGCCGCCAACTACGCCGAGGCCACGCCCATGCTGGACCTCGCCATCGAGCGCCAGCGCCTGCGTGCCAGCAAGAGCGCCGTCAACCGCATCGGTCTGTCGTTCTCGCTGTGCTGCCGCGCCTACGTGCTGGGCGACCGCGGCCGCTTCGACGAGGCACACGCCACCTTCGCCGAGGCGCTGGCGCCGTTCGACGGCAGCGGCCACGCCGTGGAGGCCAGCATCCAGGGCTGGCGCGCCGCCGTCTTCCTGTGGCAGGGCCGCTGGGCCGACGCGCAGGCCGCCGCGGCCGTGGCCCACCGCGTGGGCGCGCAGGTGCGCAGCATGTTCACCTGCGCGATGGGCCATGCGGCCGGCGCCTATGGCGCCTGGATGCAGGACGGCGACCCCGGCGCGCCGCAGCGCGTGCTGGACGCCACCGCCTGGCTGGCGCCGCGCGGCGGCGGCCTGTACAGCAGCTTCAACCACGGCTGGCTGGCCGACATGCGGGCCACCCAGGGCGACATCGCGGCCGCGCGCCGGCATGTCGCGCTGGCGCTCAGGCGCGGCCGCCAGCACGACTGGATAGGCGGCGCCATGGCCTACCGCGCCGCCGCCCGGCTGGCCGCCCAGGCCGGCGACGCGGCGCAGGCCCGCCACTACCTGGCGCTGGCCCGCGGCGCCGGCGAGCAGCGCAACTCCGACCACGAGGCCGCCGTCACCGCACTGGTGGAGGCCGAGCTGCGGCTGGACGACGGCTGGCGCGCCGCGCTGGACCGCGCGCAGGCCGCGTTCGAGCGCATGGGCATGGCCGGCTTCCTGGCACGCGCGCAGCACCTGCGCGGCGGCTGAGCGCCGACGCCGCTGCGACTGGCAATGCCTGTTACGTGTGCGTCGTCGCCGCGGCAAGCTACGTAAAACCGCGCATCCACATTTTCAGAACACTGTTTCATAGTTGCAGCGCGATGCGCGGCCGCCTGGCTGCGCCGACCTGACGTCGCCGCGCCGTGAGCGCGGGTCGACCGGTTGCGACCTGACGTCGGCACTGGTTTCCTTCCCAATCCACCGCTCCCGTGCCGGCGCGCGCCGCAGCGCCGTCGCGGACAGGCTGCGCGTGCCTGGATGGAATCCGCGCCGCCACCCGACAGGAGACAAACGCCATGAAGAAGATCACGCCCCCGCCGCTGCCCGTCGTCCGCACCGCCGGCGCCGCCGTGTCGCTGCTGCTCGCCGCCACCGGCGCCCACGCCGCGGACTGGCCATCCGGCTATTCCAAGTGCGCCGACGAAGGCGGCACCTGCAAGGTCGGCACCAGCACGCGCGCCGTGTCGTTCGGCATCAAGGACAAGTGGGTCATCAAGAACCTCAGTGGCAACGTCGCCTGCACGACCGCCACCTTCGGCAGCGACCCCAACCCCGGCATCACGAAGAAATGCGCGCTGGGCCCGGCGGCCTCACCCGCGCCCACGCCGGCGCCGACGCCGGCCCCCACCCCTGCGCCAACACCTGCACCCACCCCGGCCCCCACGCCGGCTCCGTCCCCCGCACCCACGCCCGCGCCCGCCCCGGCCGGCCACAGCGGCGGCTATGCCGGCACCGTGACCGGCGGCGGCGCCGCCGCGGTGCAGACCGTCAGCACGCCCGAGCAGATGCAGGCCGCCATCAACGCCTACGACGGCAGCTCCGGCCTGGTGCTGCGCTACACCGGCACGTTCGACTTCGGCACCATCCCCGACGCCTGCACGCAGTGGAAGAAGCCGGCCGGCGCCATCGTCGAGGTCAAGAACAAGAGCAACGTCACCATCGAGGGCGCCAACGGCTCGGCGGCCAACTTCGGCCTGGCCATCAAGGGCGGTGCGCAGAACGTCATCATCCGCAACATGACCATCGGGCTGCTGCCGGGCTCCATCGACGCCATCGGCATCGAAGGCCAGGGCGGCAAATACCCCGGCTACATCTGGATCGACCACAACACGCTGTTCAGCAGCCTGAAGGAATGCAGCGGCGCCGGTGACCTGGAGTTCGACGGCCTCATCGACAGCAAGGCCGGCGCCCACCACATCACCTACTCGTACAACGACATCCACGACCACCACAAGGTGGGCCTGATCGGCTCCAGCGACAGCGACGCGAGCGACCGCTTCATCACCTTCCACCACAACCTGTACCAGAACATCGGCTCGCGTGTGCCGCTGCAGCGCGGCGGCTACACGCACATCTACAACAACCTCTACAGCGGCGTGAAGACCTCGGGCGCCAACATCCGCATGGGCGGCTACTCGCTGATCGAGGGCAACTGGTTCGAGAACTCGCAGAACCCGGTCACCTCGCGCGACAGCTCGGCCATCGGCTACTGGCAGCTGCGCGACAACAACGTGCGCACGCCGGCCGACTTCGCGACCTACGGCATCACCTGGGTGCCCAGCGAGTCCTCGCCGTCGCGCGACGCGACCGACTGGGTGACCACCGCCAACTTCCCGCTGGGCATCCCGTACAGCTACACGCTGCAGCCGGCGTCCTGCGTGAAGCAGAAGCTGCCCAGCGCGGCCGGGGCGGGCAAGAACCTGGCGAAGGTCAGCTGCTGAACAGGGCCGTTGGGGTCGCAGGCCCCAACCCGGCATGACATCAGGCCCGGGCGGCACGCCAACAGGCGCGCCGCCCGCCTGACCTCAGCGCGGCAGCGCGGACCGCGACACCTCCTGGGCCAGCGGCGTGTAGGTGATGCGCGTGTCCAGCTGGCCGTCCTTGTCCGTGTCCACGTCGGCGTACTTGAGCACGCCCAACGTGTAGTGCTCCACCCGCAGCGGCTTGCCGCTCGCCGGGTTAATGGTCTCCGTCGTGTCCAGCACGCCGTGCGTGAAGGTCGAGCGCAGCTCGGGGTAGCCATCGCCATCCGAGTCGGAGAGCGTCATCTCGACGTTGCCGTTCTTCAGCCACTGCCGGGTCTCGAAGACGCCGTCGAAGTTGTCGTCCGACTCCGCGGACTCCAGGTGCCCGCGCGCGTCGTAGCGCGCGATGTAGTCGATCTTGCGATCCAGGTTGCGGTCCACTTCCAGCTGGAGCGGCATGCCGTTGGGCGAGTACGTCACCTTCTCGTCCAGCTCGCCATCCCGGTTGTAGTCGACGCCGTCAGACCGCGCCGGCGCGCGGTACATCGCGTAGGTGGCGCCCACGCCGATCACCAGCCCCAGCGCCAGGCCGGCCCAGCCGCGCGACCTGCGCGCCGGCGCGGGCGCAGCGCGGGGCGTCGGCGCCACCTGCGTCGCCTCCCAGCGGTCGATGACCGCGCGGGCCGCGGCATGGTCCTCGTCGGCCACCACCAGCCGCACCAGCCCGCTGGCCGGGATCTCGCCTACGGCGCCATGCAGCGATTCACCATGGATGTGCGCCGTGAGGCCTTCCTGCTTCAGCAGGTCCACCAGCATGTGGGCTTCGATGGCGCTGCCGGCTTCGTAGAGAGTCTTCATGCGTTCGCGGATGTGAGGGTCGCAGATGGGCTCAGCGGAGCCATTTGATGAGGTACGAGCGCTGGTTGGGGTGACCGAAGTGAACGCCAGCGATTGCCTCACGCGCGCTGGTGTTCGCGTGGCTCACCCAACCTACCAGCTTCTCAATCAACCAGCCGCCAACGGCCGCCCTCGCGCACAAGCTGCGCGTGGCCGCAGGGCTTGGGCTCGGCGTCGGTCGGCAGCAGGCAGATCTTGGCCACATCGACACGCTCCGCCGCCGTCCACGATGCCGAGTCGGGCCCCCAGACCGGCTTGAAGACGGCTTCGCGACGAAACCCCGTCGACAAAGCTGACCAGACTTCAATGACATTTGGCTGGAATCCCGCCGTCAGGTCCGCCGATGCAGCGACGAAGTGCCGGCCATCGGGTGACACCACCGGATAGGCCGGCATTCGCGCCATGCGTCCTGAGCGGCTGTCGATCAAAAGATGCTCGCTGCTCTCATGCTGCATGCGCAGCACGACGTGGTGCTGCGCCGGACCGACACGCCCGAGATAGCTGTAGGCAACCGTCTGATAGCCCGTGCTGTCGATCTCGTCCACCAGCCTCAGGGTCCGGCCGGGCGTCTGGATCGACAACACGTGCCGTGAGCGGGCAATGCCGGGCGAAGGCAAGGCCTGCCGCTCGATGCCCTGAGCGCATGCCAGCCAACTGAAACCGCTCTCCGCGCAGTCCTCGACGCGCTTCTGGACATCGCGAGGCGCCACCTGCGCCGCTGCATTCGCCGCGAAGAGAACTGCGGCCAAGCCATGGATCCGCCTCACACCGCCAACGCCACCACCGTCGGCGCCCCCGTGAAGCGCATGACCCCGGCATCCAGCACCGCCGCGATGACGCCCAGCATCACGCCCATGCCCATGCCGTAGCCCGAGCAGGCGTGCGGCGGCGCGCCGTTGGGGTCGGCCCGGTCGCCGCCGAAAGCGACGTGGTGGCGCAGCGGGTCCTGCTGCGTGGCCGAGCCCAGGCCCACCACCAGCACGCGGCCCGGCTGGACGTCAACCTGGCCGAGCTTGTGCGCCACGCGCGCCTTGCGCCAGATCTGGAACGGCGTGGGCCGCTGGTTCAGCGTGGCCACCATCGTGGGCCGCAGCCGCGCGACGGCCTCGGCATACGGCCGCATGCCGGTGGCCGCGTCGGGCTTCACCTCGGTCCACAGCGGCTGCAGCTCCCAGAGCTTCCTCGTCTGCACCCAGCCGGCCAGCACGGTCAGCAGGTTGGCATGCGTGGTGGGCGGGAAGCCCAGCATGATGCCGGCCAGCGTGCGCGCCGGCAGGTCGGGCGTGGCGCCAGGCACGGCCTGGGCGGCAGCGACGATCTTGGCGGCCAGCGGTGGCAGCTGCGTGCCCGGCTCATCCAGCCAGGCCTGGGTGGCCGCCAGGAAGCGCTGGCCCGCCGCACGGCCCTCGGCCTTCACGGCGTCGGTCGGGTAGGGGCCGAACACGTGGCGCGACACCTTGAACAGGTCGCGCGGGCAACGCGGCGCCACGGCACCAACACCCGGCGCGCCGGCATAGGCTTCGGCGTGGAACTCCGTGCCCCAGATGCGCTTGCCGTCGGGCTGGCCGAACCAGGCCGTGCACAGCGCGGCCAGCACGCCTTCGCTCAGGCGCTCGAAGTCCAGCGGCGTGTCAGCGGGCAGGTCCTTGGGCTTCTGGCTGGCGGGGAAGGCGTCCAGCAGCGCGCGCGCCTCGGCCTTCAGCTTCTCCAGGCCCATCTTGGCGATCTTGTAGGCCGTGGCGTAGCACTGCGCCTCGCTGTAGGCCTCGATGGCGGCGTTGATGGCCGGCGCCTGCTCGCGGTGGCCGGTGTCGTCGTCCAGGCCCAGGAAGCCCACGCCGATGGAGTCGTGCATGCGCTCGCCGTAGCCGCTGTTGGAGTAGCGGTCGGGGGCGTTCCTCAGCACCTCGCAGACGCGCTCGGCCGCGCCCACCAGCACGCCGTAGGCGGTGTCCACCACGCCGCCGGGCTGGGCGCGCACCCAGGCCCAGGCCTGGTCGCGGGTGTTGGTGTCTTCCAGCCACAGCTGCATCGCGGCCTTGTCCTGCAGGTCGGGCACGCGCTCGGGCACCGGCACGGGCGCCGGCAGCGGCAGGGCCAGCTCCACCAGGCCCGGCAGGCCCTTCAGCGCGGCGATGGACGGCACGAAGAAGTAGGCGCCCCACTGCAGCGTGACGAAGGGCTCGGGGCCCAGGTCCACCTCGTAGGGCTTGCCGGCATGCTCGAACGGGAACAGCCGCGGGCCGGCGCTGCCGTCCACGACGCCCAGCAGCGGGTCCGGCTGGCCCGAGTAGCCGCCGCTGGCGTTGCCGCCGGCGATCCAGCGCTGCACCACCTCGAACTGCTCGGCCAGGTGGGCGTTGTAGGCCATGAAGACCAGGCCGCGGTCCTCGTCGTCCGGCGCGTCGGCATGCACCGGCGCGCCGTAGCTCATGCCGCGGCGCAGGATGCGCGGCATGCGGCTCTTGGAAAACGCGGTGCCGGCCAGGTCGCGCGGGTTGGCGCGGCGGATGTGGGCGTGGAAGGGGCAGGCGGCGCCCTGCGCGTCCTTGGCGTAGTTGAAGTCGTTGCCGGTCACGGCCGGCGCGGCCAGCGCGCGGCCGTCCTGCCAGCGGCCCATCAGCTTGGCGAGCACGAGGTCGTGGTCCAGACCGATCTTCCTGGCCTGCTCGTAGGTGCGCTTGGCGAAGCGGCCGGTGTACTGGCGCAGCTTGCGCACGACGAGGAAGCTGCCGCGGTCCAGCAGCGCGTCGGGCTGCTCGGGCACGGCGTAGCCCTTGTCACGCTCGGTCGGGAAGCCCTGCAGGATCTCGCCGGTCTTGACGGTGTCGTCCCAGGCGGTGCCGGGCGTGCCGGCCCCGGCGAGCTGGGGTTGGCTGATGCCGTCCTTGAAGCCGAAGTGCTCCTTGTCGGCCGCGTTGCTGCGCATGGGCTCCAGCGCCACCAGCGCCAGGCCGGTGCCCACGGTCAGCGCGTCGGCCAGCGCGCGCAGGCGCTGCTCGTCGGCGGCCGTGAAGGCGTCGCCCGACTCGGCGGCCGGGAAGCGCAGCTGCACCAGCACATGCGTGTTGTCGGGCGCAACGCGGTCCACGCCGTTGACGTGGCGGGCCAGCGCCCAGTGCGTGGGGTGGTTGTGGCGCACGTCGCCCAGCAGGCCGGCGCGCGCGGCCATGCCCTCCTTGAAGGCCTGCGGGAAGCGCTCCAGCCGCGCGGCGGGCACGCCCAGCGCCTTCAGGCCGGCCAGCGTCAGCGCCACCTGGCGCCAGACGCCGTCGGCGCTGGTGCCGTCGTTGTCGCGGTTGACCGGCGCCGTGCTCAGCCAGGCCACCGCCTGGGCCGCGTTGGCCACGCGCAGCAGCACCAGGCCGCCGCGGTTGCCGGGCGGCTTGGTCAGGATGCAGGCCTGCAGGTCGCCGGGCTTCAGCGACAGCGCGCGCGCCTGCCCCTGCGGCTCGGGCAGCGGCTGCTCGAACCACTGCAGCATCTCGTAGTGCCGCTGGCGCAGCGCGCCGCCGGGCGTCTTGCCGCCGTCGTTGGGGAACTGCTGGGCGGTGTTCAGCTCGCTCAGCTCGAACAGGATGTCGTGCGTGGCGCGCAGCAGGCAGGCGCGGTCCGGCGCATGCGCGCCGAAGAAGCGCTGCAGCGTGAACAGCCCCGCCAGCGGCACCAGGCCGCGCGCGGCCATCGCGAAGCGGTCCTTGTCCCCGGTGGGCAGCGGCTGCACCTCGCCGGAGGCCGGCGCGCGCAGGCGGTTGAACTCCAGCTCGCTGGCGCGGCCGCGCTGTGCGGCCTCCAGCCTGGCCAGGTACTCGGCGTCGCTGACGGTGCGGCCCGATTCGATGAACAGGAAATCCGCCGACACCTCGTGCTCGCGCACCCAGCGCGCGTACGTCTCGAAGCTGCAGTCGCGCGACAGCGTGTAGCCCTCGGTGTGGCACAGCATCAGGTCCAGCGTGGAGCCGAGCTGGTCCCAGATGACCCGCATGTAGGGCTCCCAGCCGCCATCGAAGTTCACGCACAGCAGCAGCCGGTCGGGCGCGCCGTCCTTGCCCTCCACGATGCTCCAGCGGAACGAGTGGACGATGCGCCAGCGGGCGACGATGTCGGTGTAGGGCGACGCCGGCGCGCTGCTCTCGCGCGAGCCCAGGCGCAGGCCGTTGAGCGTCTTCAACACCTTGCGCAGCCGGTCCACGTAGGTGACGACTTCCAGTGCGTCGACGAAGCCGCGCTTGATGTCGGCCAGCAGGTTGAGGTCGGTGATGCCGCCCAGTTGGACGTCGTTGCCGCGTGCCATGTTCTGTCTCCCTTGGATGAGCGCGCGCAGTATCCGCGTTAGCCGTGACAGGCCGGCCACGCGTCGCCCACAAGCGTGACGATGGCCCTCGTCGCCCCCAGCCGCAATTCATCCGCGGAATCCGACAACCTATCGCAAACCCCAGGACGGGCAAACCCTAGGCGAGCACAGTCACGCTCACCAAACCGGGAGAGCACCATGAACCGCATCAGCACCACCAGCCACCGCGTCGCCACCCGCCTGCAGGCGGCCAGCGCCGCTGCCCTCGTCGCCCTCGTGGCGCTGACCGGCGCCGCGTGGATGACGCTGACGGTGCCGGCCGACGACGTGCCGGTGGTGCAGCTGGAGCGCGTGGTTGTCGAAGGCCGGCGCGCCGGCACCCAGGTGGCCGAGGTGCAGCAGCTGCCGCGCGTGGTGGTCACCGGCCGCCGCGACCCGACGGCCGACGGCGCCCAGCTGGCCAGTGCCGGCAGCACGCTGAACTGAGCGCCGCGGCTAGACCAGCCGCGGCAACCACATGCCCAGCGTCGCGCCGAAGATGCCAACGGCCGTGGCCACGCTGAGCAGCACCAGCGCGAGCGCCAGCACCAGCCCCCGGCCGCGCGCGCGCAGGTAGAGCTCCAGCACCGCCAGCGGCAGCAGGAACTGCGCGAAGTTCATCGCCGTCACGAAGGGCCCGGTGAAGGTCTTGGGATCGAAGCCCACGGGTGCCTGCCAGATCAGCATCCACAGCATGAAGCCGACGCGGAAGAACCACACGCCGTTGGCCGCGATGAACAGCCGCAGCGCCCAGCGCCGGTGCGCCTCGAACTGCCGCGCCCGCGCATGCCGCCAGGCCAGCGCCGCGAAGGTGACGATGAACACGCCGTTCAGGCTGGTGGCCAGCTGCATGGTCACGCCGCCCACGGTGCCGCGCACCCAGATCAGGTAGAAGCCGCTGACGGTGCCCAGCAGGGCGCCCGCAAGGAACACGCGGCCCAGCGTGCGGTGCACGGCCGGCATGCGCCGGCGCAGCGGCGGGATGAGCTGCAGCACGCCGATGCCGGTCATCAACAGCGCGAAGACCAGGTGCAGGCTCAGCATCGCGTTGCCCAGCCCGTCGCCCGCCACCCAGCGCGATTCGCCCGGCGGCCCGCCCAGCGCGGCGCGCCCGTAGCTGACGCCGATGTACAGCGCAAAGATGGCCAGCCCCGTGGCGGCGACGAGGTACCAGAGGCCGGCAGCGGCCGCGACCGGGCGGCTGGGCCGGCCGGCGGAGGTGAAGGTGTCCATGGCGAAGCTCCGTGATGCCGTTGCGACGCGCGGCATTCTTCGGAGCCATCGCTGGCGGGTCGCCCGGCGGCCGACGGGCTGCAGCCCGGATCGGACGAACTGCGCGGCAGCCGGACAGGCCGGCGGCGCGGCGGCGTGGCGGCTAACGCCCCAGCACGCGCAGGATCTCGCTGCCGTAGGCTTCCAGCTTCTTGGCGCCCACGCCGCTGATCTCGCCCAGCTCGGCCAGGTCGGCCGGCATCTGCCGCGCCATCTCGGCCAGCGTGGTGTTCTGGAAGATCACGTAGGCCGGCAGCCCGTGCTCCTTGGCCACCTCGGAGCGCCAGGCCTTCAGCGCCTCGAAGCGCTCGGTGGCATCAGCGTCCAGCCCCAGCGCCGGGTCGGCCTTGGGCTTGGCCGTGCGGCCGGCCTTGGCCCCCTTGCCGCGCGGCTTCTTTTCCTCGGCCTCGCGCAGCCGGATCTCCACCTCGCCCTTGAGCACGCCGCGCGCGCTGTCCTGCAGCGCCAGCGTGTGGAACTCGCCCTCGGCCGCCACATGGCCCAGCGCGATGAGCTGGCGCAGCACGGCGCGCCATTGCTGCTCGGACAGGTCGGCGCCGCAGCCCCAGGTGGACAGCTGGTCGTGGCCATGCTGCCGGGTCTTGTCCGTCACCTTGCCGCGCAGCACGTCGATGAGGTGGCCGGCGCCGAAGCTCTGGCCGCGCTGGTGGAAGCGGTAGATGCAGGAGAGCAGCTTGCGCGCCGCCTCGGTGGCGTCCCACGTGGCCGGCGGGTTCAGGCAGTTGTCGCAGTTGCCGCAGGGCTTGCTCTGCTCACCGAAGTACGCCAGCAGCCGCACGCGCCGGCAGTCCGTCGCCTCGCACAGCGCCAGCAGCGCATCGAGCTTGCCGCGCTGGCCCTGCTTGAACACCTCGTCCGCCGGGCTCTCGTCGATCATGCGGCGCTGGTTGACGACGTCGGCCAGGCCGTAGGTCATCCACGCCTCGGCCGGCGCGCCGTCGCGACCGGCACGGCCGGTCTCCTGGTAGTAGGCCTCGATGTTCTTGGGCAGGTCCAGGTGGGCGACGAAGCGCACGTCGGGCTTGTCGATGCCCATGCCGAACGCGATGGTGGCGACGATGACGAGGCCCTCCTCGCGCAGGAAGCGGTCCTGGTGGCGGCGGCGCACGTCGGCGTCCAGGCCGGCGTGGTAGGGCAGCGCATTGATGCCCTCGCTCTTCAGCCACTCGGCGGTTTCTTCCACCTTCTTGCGGCTCTGGCAGTAGATGACGCCGGCCTCGCCGTCGTGGTCGTCCTGGATGAAGCGCAGCAGCTGCTCGCGCGGCGAGCCGTTCTTCTCGACGATGAGGTAGCGGATGTTGGGCCGGTCGAAGCTGCTGATGAAGACGCGCGCATCCTGCAGCTGCAGCCGCTGGATGATGTCGGCCCGCGTCAGGTCGTCGGCCGTGGCCGTCAGCGCGATGCGCGGCACCTCGGGGAAGCGCTCGTGCAGCAGGCTCAGCTGCAGGTACTCCGAGCGGAAGTCGTGCCCCCATTGGCTGACGCAGTGCGCCTCGTCGATGGCGAACATGCTCAGCAGGCCGCGCTCGCGCAGGCTCTCCAGCTGCGCCAGGAAGCGCGGGGTGGTGAGCCGCTCCGGCGCGGCGTACAGCAGCGTCAGGCGCCCGCTCATCATCTCGCGCTCGACGCGGCTGGCCTCCTCGCCAGTGAGGCTGCTGTTCAGGAAGGCGGCGTGCACGCCGGCCTCCTCCAGCGCGCCGACCTGGTCGTGCATCAGCGCGATCAGCGGGCTGACGACGATGGCCACGCCCTGCCCCCGCGTGTGGCGCAGGATGGCCGGCACCTGATAGCACAGGCTCTTGCCGCCGCCGGTGGGCATCAGCACCAGCGCGTCGCCGCCGGCGGCCACCTGCTCGACGATCTCGGCCTGCTGGCCGCGGAAGGCGGTGTAGCCGAAGACTGCTGACAGGACCTGGTGCGCTGCGGATTGCAGGTCGTCGGTGGGGCTTGGAAGATGCACGGGCGGGTTCATTCAACCTGGATTCGGCAGTGGGGCGCGCCCGAGGGGCTGGCGAGGCGCGCTGATGGCAAGGCGCGACGACGAAGTGGGCTCCAGCCCACGAGAAGGAGCAACGCCGCCAGCGGCGCGAAGCGCCAGACCAGCGGGCGTGCAGCGTTGTTCACCGACGTGGTGAACGAGGCCATGGCCGAAAGTGTTGATTGGACAAGCATTCCGATGAGTAGCAAGCGGCCCACTGCCGAATGCAGGTTCAACGATTGTCCCAGGAGCTTTTCGATGCCCACCCCTGCAGAGCTGCGCGAGCGGCTGATCCGCAACTTCAACGACGTGCCGCGCGAGCGCTTCCAGCGCGCGCCGCTGTACGACAGCGAGGCCGCCAGCCTCACGAAAGGCACCGCCGCCCGCCAGCTGGGCGCCAGCGTCGACACCGTCGCGCCCGGCCAGATGAGCTGCCCCTACCACCTGCACCACGCCGAGGAGGAGATGTTCATCATCCTGCAGGGCGAGGGCACGCTGCGCGTGGCGGGCGAGCGCGTGCCCGTGCGCGCCGGTGACGTCATCACCATCCCGCCCGGGCCCGAGTACCCGCACCAGCTCATCAACACGTCCGACGCGCCGCTGCACTACCTGTCCATCAGCACCCAGGTGCGGCCCGAGGTCTGCGAGTACCCGGACTCGGGCAAGGTGGGCGTGTTCAGCGACGGCCTGCGGCTGCTGCAGCGCCGCGAGGCCGGGCTGGACTACTGGGACGGCGAGCCCTGACGGCGCCGGCGGGCCCGGCTCAGGCGCTGGCCCACTGACGGTGGCCGCGCAGCGACGAGGCGGGGTCTTCCACCGCGGCGGTGCGCCGGATCAAACGCACCGCGCGCGGCTGTCGCCCGGTCCGCAGCTCGGCCGACACATCGCGCAGCACCACGACGCCATGCTGCCGCTGCCACGACGCCCACAGCCGCGCCGCGTGCTCGTCGTCCCCCGGGGCGCCGGACAGCGTGTACCGGCTGCCCGTCTTCGACTGCGCACCACCCCCGGCCGGGTGGACCTGCGCCAACGCGGACGAGACCTTCACGCTGTGCTCGCCGCTCACGCAGCCGACGAGGTGCCAGGACGGCGCGTCGTACTGCGGCACCTGCACTTCCCAGGCACGCCAGCGCACCAGCACGAGCCGTGGGGTGGTGTCGACTTCAAGCGGCAGGACGATCATGGCAGCGGGGGCGGGCGAGGCGGCACGCCGGGCGGCAGCTCCGCGCGGCAGCCGCGCCGAGTGCCGCGGCCAACGCGGTCTCTGGATGACGATGCCCGCAGTCTGGCCCGCGCCAGGCCGGTGCCGCCTAGGACCGCAGGCCGACCGCGCTGTAGGACCGCACGCCGCCAGCGCCGTTCAGTAGTGCGGCGGCAGCTCGTCGCGCAGGCTGCGCACCCCGCCCGGCTCGGCCGCCGAGGTCCGGTCGCGCAGCTCGACGAGCTCGCGGATCAACCGGTCGATCTGCGCCTGCTGGCGCACGACGACAGCATTGAGCTGCTCGACGGTGTCCTCGGCGAAGCTGGCCTTGATCTCCAGGTCCGTGAGGCGCTTCTCGAAGTCGTTGGGGGTGTCCATGCGGCATTGTGTCGCTGACGGCCAACTGCCCCATCAGGGCCAATACAGCACGAGTTGACGAGCCCAGCATCGCCAGCCCCCCGGCTTGCGCTCAACGCCGACAACTGGGCCTGTAGCTTAGGCGTCTAGAACCTGAGGCAACGTGGCGTTGTTGGACATGAATCAGTCTCCCTGTTTTGGAATGAGGACGGCATCAACGAATTTGCGACTGGTATCTTGCGCGGCCCCCGGGATTGAAGGGCATATCTGCGATCTTCTGCTGCCGGCGTGCTCCCAAGGCCTTCGGCTTGTCGAAGTCGCACCGAATCCGGAGTCCCATATGTAACGTGTGAGCTGCGCAATCACCTCACCTGTTTGCTTATCAACGACTTTCAATACGGTTCCCGCTACCCACAGCTGCCGATCCTCTGGATTCACGATGTCTTCGTAGTCCAACGCGTACTGCGTCGCAGAGGAAGCTATGGCGATCAGCTTGGGCGACTTCCCCCAGAGGTTTGTACCTGGCGGATATGAATCAAGTTGCGCGCGAAATCGGCTCCCTTTTCCCGGATCCAGATACTCGATAAAGCGATAGCCACGCTTCAGCGGGTACTTGGAGCCCGCATCGAAATCAGGCGTATTGAGGGTGCCGCGCTCCTGCGGATCTCGCCAATCAATGGACTCCGTCATCAGGAACTGATTGATATAGTCATTGCCGCGATACTCAACCGCAAGTGCCGCCTCGGGATACATCGGATCGAAATATTCTCTTCCGCCCCAGGGAATCGGCTGCCGGATCTTCGTCAGCTCGATCCCTTCCACATCGGTGACCGTGCGCCTGATGACCACACCCGCTGTTTTGCACCGCTCCTCGAACAGCGCCTTGGCTTTGGCGTAGCGTTCCTGTGCGGCTCTGCGGGCCTCGGCTTCCGGCCCAAAAGGTACGCCAGCACTGCAGCCAGCAAGGACGCCGAGTAGAGGTACAGCGAGTGCGAGTTTTCTGAATATCTCCACAGCGTGCCGCAATGCCTTGCTTCGTGGCGTGCAAAACATGGCCCCGAGATGGAGATCGATGCGCGGAATGTCCACCTCACTCGCTGTGAATGAAGCAAATAGCGTCATGCTGCTCTCCCAAAAATCAGCAAGATCGGGGTCAAACCTCAAAGACAAAATCCAAGCCTGAAGTGGCCAACTTGACGACAAGCCGCGCAGAACCATCCCGGCGTTCGCCCCCGGCAATGACGCGGCAGGGTATAGATTCGAGAATCGGCCCTGATTTTTGAGATCTCGCCACCTCAGCCCCAGTTTTTCTGCCCAAGAACGCTCCTCACTGCGCCATCAAGGTACCGCGCCGGCCGGGACCGGCTGCGTCAAGCAGCGCCCAGGAACGCCGGCCACGGTACGCCCTGTCAGCATGGCTTTTAGCCACAGAACCTCATCGGAATACTGTTCTTGGATTGCCGCGGAACTTGGGACCGCGTCTCAAACCTGCCCCCAGCGCCCCCAAACGCTCAGCGCTTCTCGCCCTTGCCCGAGATCGTCCCCATCCCCGACACCGACCGCTGCACGCTGGGGTTGCCGAAGTAGTCCACCGTGCCGATGCCGGAGATGTGGGCGGCGAGGTCGTCCGTCACCCACAGCACGACGTTGCCCAGGCCGCTGACGTTGACGCGGGCCTTCTGCGCCTGCAGGCGGTCGGCGACGACCTTGCCCTTGCCGGAGATCTGCAGCGCCAGCTCGTCCACGCGGCCGCCCAGCTGGCCGTCGCCGGCGCCGCTGATGCCAAAGGTGAGCTGGCGGGCCTGCACCTGGTCCAGCCGCACGGCGCCGGCGCCGCTGATGGTCAGCTTGAGCTGGTCGGTGCGCAGCGGGCCGGGCGCGTGCACGTCGCTGGCGCCGGAGACCGACAACTGGCGCAGCTGGCGAACCTCCACCTGCACGAACAGTTTGCCGCTGTGCCAGAACTTCCAGCCGCCGCCGGGGCGGATGACCAGCATGCGGTCCAGCAGCTCCACCTCCACGCCCTTCTGCGCCTCGGCGTCGCCGGCAACGAAGGCCTGGTCGCGCTCGCCCTGCACCAGCACGACGCGGGCGGCGCCGGCCAGCTCCAGGCGGTCGAACTCGCCCGGCGCGTAGACCTTGCCGGGCCCCGGCGGCAGCGGCGGCACGGGGGGCTGCGGCGCGGCCGCCGGGGCGGGCTGCGCGGGCGCGGCGGGCGGGGCGGGCGGGGTCTGCGCGAGCGCGGCGCCCGCCGCGACGCCAAGCGCCAGCAGCAGCGCATGGCGGACCACGCGCCGGGCCGCTGCCCAGGCGGCCCGCCCTGAGGCGGCCTGCGGCTCAAGGCCGTGGGCAGCCTCGTCCCCTCGGGGGACCGATCGGGCTGGCCGGCGTTCAGCGCGGCAAGACTGGGCGAGGGGCGCGTTCCTCATAGCGACTGCTCCCGCAGCATCTTGGACACCTCGCGGTTGGCCGTGATGCGCGTGCCGTCGCGCAGCTGCACGACGAGCTGCGAGTTCTCGTCGGGCGTCAGGCTGTCGACGAAGTCCAGGTTGACGATGCAGCCGCGCTGCACGCGCAGGAAGCGCGCCGGGTCCAGCCGGGTCTCGAAGTCGGCGATGGGCAGGCGCACGAGGAAGCTGCGGCCCCTGGCGGTGATGGCGGTGTACTTGTTGTCGGAGCGCAGGCACTCGATGTCGGCCACCTGCAGCGGGAAGATCTTGCCCTGGTCGCGCACCAGCAGGCGGGTCAGCGGCGCGTCGTGCGGGGCGCCCAGCGCCTGCGCGACCTCGGCCGTGCTGGGCGCGGCGCCGCGCAGCGCGTGCGCCACGGCCTCGTCGAAGCGCTCGCGCGAGAAGGGCTTGAGCAGGTAGTCCACCGCGTGCAGCTCGAAGGCGGTCAGCGCGTGCTGGTCGTAGGCGGTCGTGAAGATGATGCGCGGCTGGTGCGCGTCGCCCTGCAGCGCCTGCACCACCTGCAGGCCGGTCAGGCCCGGCATCTGGATGTCGGTCAGCACCAGCGCGGGCCGCAGCGCGCGGATCTTCTCCAGCGCGTCCTCGCCGTCCTCGCAGACAGCCACCAGCTGCAGGCCCGGTGTGGCCTTGACCCAGTCGGCCAGCGCCTCGGCGGCCAGCGGTTCGTCTTCGGCGATGAGAACGGTGGTGGTCATGTCTGTGGGATGAAGAGGTCGACGCGGAAGCCAGCGCCGGGGGCGGTATGGATGCGCAACCGGGCCTGGCCGCCATAGTCCAGCGCGAAGCGCTTCCTCAGCGCCGCCAGGCCCACGCCGCGGCGCTGGCCGGGCCTGGGTTCCAGCGCGTCGGGCTCGCAGCCGGGGCCGTCGTCGGCCACGGCCAGCTCCAGGCCCTGGTTGAGCGCATTGCGGCGCGCGGTGATGGTGACGGTGCCGCCGGCCTTGCGCGGCGCCACGGCGTGCAGGATGGAGTTCTCGACCAGCGGCTGGAGCGTGAGCGGCGGCAGCTCGTCGGCCAGCACGCGCTCCTCCAGCTGCCAGTCCACGCGCAGGCGCTGGCCCAGGCGGAGCGCCTCCAGCGCGAGGTAGTCGCGCAGGAAGTCGATCTCGTCGGACAGCATGACGCGGTCCTCGGCGCCGCGCTTGGTGTCCAGCACGTAGCGCAGCATGGACGCGAACTTCAGCAGCGCGGCCTCGGCGCCGGCGGGGTCCTTGCGCGTCAGCGCGATCAGCGAGTTCAGCGTGTTGAACAGGAAATGCGGGTTCAGCTTGCCGCTGATGGCCGACAGCTCGGCCTTGGCCAGCGCGCTCTCGGCCTGCGCCGTGGCGACGGCCGCCGCCCGCGCCGCGCGCGCCTGCAGCACGGCCGTGAAGGCGGTGGCGATGGCCGCGTACAGCACCAGCCCCCACACCGTGCGCCACAGCAGCCCGGCCACGAGCACGGCGCCGGCGTGGTCGGCGCCGAACAGCACGGCGTTGACGCCGAACTCGCCCGCCTGCCACAGCGCCGAGAACGCCACCGCCGCCAGGATGTGGGCCATCGCGTTGGCCGAGCCGGTCGCGTCGCTGGCATGCAGGCGGCGCGCCACCGGCCACACGGCGATGCCCAGCAGCATGGGCGCCCACAGCATGGTGGTGGCCTGGTAGACGGCCAGCCAGAACGGGTCCAGGCCGCGGTCGAACTCGCTGCCGGCCAGCACGAACAGGCACCAGGCCAGCACGCAGGCACCGGCGTACGACGCCCAGAGGCGGCGGTTGCGGTGACGGGGGGCCGGCGTGGTCATGGCTTTCATCTTAGGGACGGCCGGCGCCCGCCCGCAGGGCGGGGAGACAAAGTGCGGGGGCCGGGGTGCGGGATGCGGTCTGCGGGGTGTTGCTGACAGGGGCGGCAAACCCCGCCCGGCATAATTCGCGCCCTTCCCCATCGAAATTCAGGCGAGCGTCATGGCCAGCGTCAACAAAGTCATCATCATCGGCAACGTCGGCAAAGACCCCGAGGTCCGCTACAACCCCAGCGGTGGCGCCTGGTGCACCGTGAGCATCGCCACGACCCGCAACTGGAAGAACCGCGAGACGGGCGAGCGCCAGGAAGAGACCGAATGGCACCGCGTCGTCTTCAACGACCGCCTGGCCGAGATCGTCGGCGAGTACGTGAAGAAGGGCCGCCCGCTGTACGTCGAGGGCCGCCTGAAGACGCGCAAGTGGCAGGACAAGGAAGGCCGTGACACCTACACGACCGAGATCATTGCGCAAGAGATGCAGCTGCTCGGCGGCCGTGACGGTGGTGGCGGTGACGAAGGCGGCGGTGGCGGCTACAGCCGTGGCGCTGGCGGCGGCGGCGGTGGCTACAGCCGCGGTGGCGATGCCGGCGGCGACGACTTCGGCGGCGGCCGCCCGGCAGCCCGCCCGGCTGCGGCCCGCCCGGCGCCCCAGCGCGCCCCGGCTCCGGCGCCCAAGGCGTCGACCGGCTTCGACGACATGGACGACGACATCCCGTTCTAAAAAGTACCCCCAGGACGTTTGTCAACAAAAGGCCCGCGGCGCTGTGCGTCGCGGGCCTTTTTGCTGGGCGGCTGCGGCTGGCACAGCCGCCCGCCGTGGCAGGGTCCGCACCATCCGCACTCCCCGCGCCCCACACAGGGGCGCCGCGCGCCGGCGTCCCGGCGGCCTGCACCGCCGGCCCACCCCGCGCTCCCCCGGGGCGCCCACCCATTCACGGGGTTCCGCCCGCCGGCTGGCATGGAAGCAGCTTGTTGCACTGCACAAACCCATCCAGGCCCCACGGAAGGAGGACCCCATGCATGCGAAGACCCTTGCTGCCCTGGCTGCGGCCGCCCTGCTGGGCAGCGCCGCGGCGTCCGCCACGGTGCTGACGGCGGCGCCGGACACGGCCACGTTCGGCGGCGCGTCGGCGGCCGGTGTGGCGAACCTGACTGCCAACCCCGCCCCCAGGCCCGCCGGCGCCAGGCTGCCGGCGCCGGTGCCCGAACCCGAGACCTATGCGCTCATCCTCGCCGGCCTGCTGTTCGTGGGTCTGCGCATGCGCGCGCAACGGCCATGAACCGCGCCGCCCCCCGAAAGGGAGGATTTCCTCAGTAGAAACCCCCGACCTGCAGGGGGCCGCGTGACGAAATCGGCAGCGACCTCCCCTATCCTGCCGCGCTCACAAGATCAACAGATTGTTTAGGGGGGAACCCATGCGAATCAACACCATCCTCACGTCCGCCCTGGCCGCCGCAGCGCTGCTGGGGGCCTCCGCCGCCTCTGCTGCGGTTGTCACCGTCACGCCGGGCGCGGCCGCGTTCAACGGCGTGTCGGCCGCCGGCGCCGCCACCACGTCGGCCACGACGAACAACGTCGTCACGAACAGCACCTACGCGTCGACGACCACGACCAAGACCGAGAAGGACGTCGTCATCGCACCGACGCCCACCAGCGCAGGCCAGGCCTATGTGTACGAGGTGACCACGGTCAACACCAAGCGCACCGACACCGTCGGCTCGCTGGACGGCTTCTCCTGGTCGCAGAGCCTGACCGGCAACACGCCGGGCAACGAGTTCGTGACGTTCGCCGGCACGCTCAACGCCACGCAGGCCATCAACGCGCAGCTGTCGCTGTCCAGCGTGGGCACCTACACGCCCGAGACGTCGCCGTTCGGCAGCAGCGTGCCGACGCTGCCGTCGTTCTATGTGCGTTGGGGTGGCAGCACCACCTGGTCGCTGCTGGGCGCGTCGAGCAGCACCGATGCCCTGACCAGCAGCTTCGCCAGCGGCGCCTACACGTCGGCGAGCCTGGACGCCGGCACGCCCAAGAGCTTCGAAGTGGCCGTGTTCGCGGGCAGCAATGTCAACCTGAGCAGCTTCAATCTGTATGTGTCGTCCAGCCTTTATGGCGTGCACAACGAGGTCGTCGACCTGGCCCCGACCGTGACGCGCACGCTGGTGGGCGCCGAGCTGCTGGCCCCCGTGCCGGAACCCGAAACCTACGCGCTGTTCGCCGCCGGCCTGCTGTTCGTCGTCTCGCGACTGCGCAACCAGCGCCGCTGATCACGCCGCACGCGTCCAGCCAGCAAAGGCCCGAGGCACACGCCCCGGGCCTTTTTGCTGGTGGCCTCACCCGGACCGGGCCAGGCTCGGCGCATGGCCGATGACGCGCTTGAATGCGCGACTGAACGAGGCCTCGGATTCATAGCCCAGGCGCTCGGCCGCGGTCGCCACGCGCATGCCGTCCTGCGCGATCCAGCGCCGCGCCTGGAACATCTTGACCTTGGCGACGTAACGGGCCGGGCTCTCGCCCAGCGTGCGCGTGAACGCATCGGCGAAGCGCGATCGCGACGCGCCCATCAGCCCGGCCATCCGCGCCACACTCCAGTCGCCCTCGGGGTCGGCGTGGATGGCGGCGATGACCTTGCCGATCCTGGGGCAGCGCACGGCGGCCACCCAGCCGGTGGCGTCATTGCAGCCGCACTCCACCCAGGCGCGGATGATGCTGGCCGCCAGCGCATCGGCCAGCCGCGCGAGGATGCCGCAGGCGCCGATGCGGTCCAGCGCCACCTCGCGTTCCATCGCGTCCAGCAGCGCGGGCACCGTGGCGTCCCTTGCGGCGAGATCGCCGGTCAGCATGACGGGCGGCATCATTGCGATCAGCGGATGCAGCGGATCGAGGTTGAAGCGCAGCGTGCCGGAGAACATCACATCGGCCGGCACGCTGCCCTCGGCGCCGCCGCCGGATGGCGCGCCGACGAGATAGAGGTTGTCGGCCACGGCCACGCGGGCGAGCGAGTCGATGTCCACCGTCGGCACGTCGGGCGAGCTGGCCAGGATGTGAAAGCTGCCGTGCGGCAGCAGCACCGCGTCGCCGGGCTTGAGCCTCACCCAGTCCGTGCCCGCCGTACGCAGCCAGGCGGCGCCGCTGGCGAGGAAGTGAAATCGCGCCGCCGCCTGTGCCGGAAAGGCCAACGCCCAGGGCCCGCGCATCAGGCAGCGGCCGTACTCCACGCCGTCCAGTCGCAGGCCCAGCAACACCTGAGTCAACGTGTCGGGGCCGGCCAGCGCGGTCACACTGGAGAAATCGTCAAGCATTCAGGCTCTTTCGGCATGGAAACGCCCAAATGCTAGCCCTAGCATGACGCCGTCAGCCACTCAGGGTCTCTTCGGTGTCCTCCTCTTCCTGCTCCCGCGGCCTCGACGGTGGCGCCAGCGCCGCCGCCGCTGCGGCGCCCCAGACCGCCACGACAACCGCCGCCCGCTGGCCCGCCGTGGCGTCGCTGACGATGGGCGTGTTCGGCCTCGTCATGGCCGAGTTCCTGCCCGCCAGCCTGCTGACGGCCATGGCAGCCGACCTTGGCGTCAGCGACGGTGCTGCTGGCCAGGCGGTGACGGCCACGGCGCTGGTGGGCGCCGTCGCGGCGCCCACGCTGCCGCTGCTGACGCGCCGGTTGGACCGCCGCGTCGTCATGCTGGCATTCACGGGGCTGCTGCTGCTGTCCAACGCGATCGCCGCCACGGCCGGCAGCCTGCCGATGCTGCTCGTAGCACGTGTGATGCTCGGCGTCGCGCTGGGCGGTTTCTGGTCCATGTCGGCGGCGCTGGCGATGCGGCTGGTGCCCGGGCCTCAGTTCGCGCGGGCGATGTCCGTCATCCTTGCGGGCGTGTCGGTGGCCACCGTCTGCGCGGCCCCGGTGGGCGCGTGGATGGGCGACCTGTGGGGCTGGCGCAGCGCCTTCATCGCGGCCGGCACCGTCAGCCTCGTCACGCTGGCCGTGCAGGCGCTCACGCTGCCGGCGCTGCCGCCGCGCGACAGGCCGGACCTGCGCGTGCTGGGCGAACTGCTGCGCCGCCCGCAGGTGCGCATGGCGCTGCTGGCGGTGCTGCTGGTCGTCAGCGGCCACTTCGCCGGGTTCACCTACATCCGGCCGCTGATGGAGCAGGTCACGCACCTCTCGGTCGGCACCATCTCGGCCGTGTTGCTGGGCTACGGCGTGGGCGGCTTCTTCGGCAACGTCGCCGGCGGCTGGCTGGCCGGGCGCAGCGAGCGCCAGGCCATCGTGGCAGGCGGCGCGCTGATCGCCCTGCTCGCCGGGCTGCTGCTGGTGGCCGGCGACTCGGTGCCCGTCACGGCCGTCGCCGTTGCCCTGTGGGGCTTCGCGTTTGGCGCGCTGCCGGTGGGCTTCCAGACCTGGATCGTGCGCGCCGCACCCGACCAGGCCGAGGGCGCCGGCGGCCTGCTGGTGGCGGCCTTCCAGGCGGCCATCGCCAGCGGCGCCGTCGGCGGCGGGCTGCTGGTGGACCGCCTCGGTGCGCTGGGCGGCCCCGGCTTCGCCGTCGTGGCGCTCACGCTGGGCACGCTGCTCACGTTGCGGCATGGCCCGCGGGCCGCGCCCCGGGACGCCGCGTGAACGCCGCGGCCCGGCCTCACCAGGTGGCGGCGTAGGTCAGCGTCACGCGGCGCGCCTGGGGCTTGAGCATCAGCCGACTCTGCCTGCCCAGCTGGTAGCTGAACGCGCCGCGCAGGCCGGCCACACCTTCCGTCTTGGAGCGCTCGAACGCCATGCGGGATGCCCAGCCCGTGTCGCGCTGCCAGACCGGCGCCTCCACACCACCGCTCAGGCGCTGGGTCAAGCTGTAGCTCACGCCGGCCCACAACGCTTCCCGCACCGCAGCCTGGGGGCCCAGTTGCACCGGCGAGCGCACTTGCTGTTCCAGGCCGACCTGGTAGCGCCAGCGGGAGCGCTCGCGCTGGCGCGCCAGCCACTGCGGGTCGCGCCAGTTCAGCTCGGGGTCGGGCGCGGCAGACGCCGTCAGCGTGGCCGCCTGGCCGGCCAGCGCGGCGCTCGTCGTGGCGCCGGTGTAGGTCACGTGCTGCGCCTGAGCCGCGGCGGCGCAGGCCAGGCAGATGAGTGCGGCGATGAGCGGGCGGGGTGTCATGGCGGCAAGGACATCGGCGGGAGGGGTGAAGTGATGATGGGCGGCGGCCGCCGCGCCGGTTGTCGGCCCGAGGCGGCGATGCCCATCGGACAAGCACACGCGCCGTTCGACCTTCCCGCCGGCACCCGTCGGCGCCGGCCTACAGCCGCCGCCCCGCAGCCGCCGCGCGGCTCCCACGAACGGGGGACAGCCGCTGCGCGCGGCGGCACGGTTTCAGCAGAATCACGTTTCCCCCCAGCCCCGCGCCGCACCATGAAGACCCTGCTCATCTACGACGACCTCGTGGCCCTGAACCGCGACCAGCACCGCACGCTGAAGCTGGCGCCGCCGGCCCAGCCCTTCGCGTTCGCGCGCGGCACCAACTCGGTGCTGATCGCCGGCAGCGAGCTGCCGCTGGCGGCGCTGGACTTCCCCTGCGTGTTCGTCGCCGCGGCCGACGGCCACAGCCTGGCGGCCCTCGTGGGCCTGCGCGACCACGAGAACCTGTTCGTGCAGCCCGACGGCGGCTGGGCGCGCGGCGCCTACCTGCCGGCGTTCTTCCGCCGCTACCCCTTCGTGCTGGCCGAGGCCGACGGCGACGCCAACTTCACCGTCTGCCTGGACCGCGCCTGCGCCGGCCTGAACGCCGACAGGGGCGAGGCGCTGTTCGACGCCGAAGGCCGCGAGACGCCGTGGCTGGAAGAAATCAAGCGCTTCCTGCTCAGCTTCCGCCAGGAGATGACGGCCAGCCGCGAGTTCGCCAACCACCTGGCCGCGCTGGAGCTGCTGCAGGACGGCGTCATCGAGTACACGCTGGACGGCCAGAAGAGCACGCTGCGCGGCTTCAAGACCGTCAACGAGGCCAAGCTGCGCGCGCTGGACGGCGCCACGCTGCAGGACCTGGCCGCCCGCGGCTGGCTGGGCTGGGTCTACGCCCACCTGCTGTCCATCCAGCAGGTGCAGCGGCTGGCCACGCGGCTGGACGAGCGCCGCGCCCAGGACGCCGCCGAACGCGACGCCGCCGCCGCGACGCACTGAGCGCCGCGCGCGGCGGGCGGGCGCTTCCGGCCGCCGCCACCCGAGCGACTGACAAGAATCCCCTACACCGGATGCGTGGCAGGGCCGCGTGGAAACGTGGACAGTCGGAGCCTGGCCACGACAGGAGACGAGCCATGCGCGACCACGGTCCCATCCCCCGGCAGCAGCGCCCGGCGCCCGGGTGCGTGCGCCGCCACCTCGGAGTGCGGCGCGCCGCATGAACGCGCCGGCCGGCCCCACGCCCGACGAGCTGGCCCGGCTCAGCCGCCGCCTGCTCGAACAGGAGCGCCAGACCAGCCGCCGCCTGGCCCACACGCTGCACGACGAGCTGGGCCAGACGCTGGCCGCGCTGCGCCTGCACTGGGAGGCCTGCCGCGGGGCCGCCACGCCGGCGCAGGGCGACATGGAGGCACGCATCACCCACCTCGTCGTGCTGGCCAACCGGCAGGTGCGCGCCATGCTCGCCGAGCTGAGCCCGCCGCTGCTGGACGAGCTGGGCCTGGCCGCCGCGCTGGACAACGAGATCCGCCAGCAACAGGGCGCCAGCGGCGACCCGCGCGTGGCACTGCGGGTGGCGGGCACCGCACAGCTGCAGCGCTGGCCGGCCGACGTGGAATACGCCGCCTTCATGATCGTCCGTGAGGCGCTGCAGCGCGCGCTGCACGGCGAGGGCTGCGCCACCGTCCACGTCAACCTGGACGGCGACGATGGCTTGCTGGAGCTGCAGGTCACCGGTGAAGGCGGCGCCCCCGCGGCGCAGGCGCCGAGGCCGGTGGGCATGCGCGAGCGCGCGCTGGCCATCGGCGCCAGCCTGCACGTGGACGACACCGCGGGCCAGGCCAGCATCGTCGCCCTCACCTGGATGCCGCCGGTCGACGAGCCACCTCTCCCTGATTGACCACCACGCCATCCTGCGCGACGCCCCGCGCCTCGTGCTCGAAGCCGCGGGCCAGCAGGTCGTCGGCAAGACACCGCCCCTGTCGCCGAAGTCCGTGGACACCTACCGCAGCCGACTGATGAAGAAGCTGGGCATCAACGACATCGCCGGGCTGGTGAAGTGGGCGATCCGGGGGCGGTCGAGCTGGATGACGGCTGACGGCGAATGCCCCTGAGTCGACGGTCGCCTGCCTCAAGCCGCTTGCCGGGAAGCGGTCGCCCGACGTTCGCGCTCAGCGGGCGGCAACGGCGTCAGCTGCAGCAAACGGTTGAACGACAGTGTGCCGAATCTGGCGCTGTGAAAAGCCGCTGTTGCCGACCAGGCGCGGAAACTGACTGCCATCAAGCGCGTTGCGCAGCCGCTCGCAAACGGCTTGCTGAGAAGCGCCGACCTGGATCTCACAGGCATTGAAGTAAGACCAAATGCGTCCAGCAACTTCGCCGATCCTGCTGCCCGAGCACCTGATGAACAACTCGATCAAGTCCAGCTGATCCGTCGGATCGTTGTAGGTGTCGATGGCTACTGCGTTGCCGTCGCTGTTGGCCCAGTCAAATACATGAACATCACCGCGGCCAGCACGAGTGCAGTCACTGAAATAGGCATTGGCGAGCGGCACAAGGTCGACACAGGCCCCCAGCGCATCAAAAACGGCCTGCAGCTTTGGATGATTCGCCTCCGGCTCATCGGAAACCGACGACCCTGTCATCAGGTCGCTCATCGAAACGACCAAACGAAATTCGGCACTGACGATCAGCGTCTTCAAGTTGCAGTTCAACGTGAAGATGAGCGGTCGCCGTAGGCGGTCCGCTCCAACGGCAGGTTAAAGCGCATGGCCGAGCCCTCTCGCCACATAGGCCATGAGAGATGAGGCCAGCCGATGCACGCCGCCAAAGTTATGGTCTTCTACGACCACCGCGCCCTCGCGGCTAATTGCCAACGGATTTCCCGCGCCATCCCAGCCAATGACGAACGCATCGTCAAGTCGCCACGCGTGCAGGCTCCGCTCGCGCCGGAATTTGGCGTGCGTATTAGCGAGCTGATCGACGCCATCCAACCACTCGCTCCCCACCGCTCCGCCGCCGAACTGCAACAAGAACTCGCGATACGTCGGCGGGATAGGGCCGTGTTGGCTCTCGAAAGCGTCAATCTGCGGCTGCGTCGCCGGCTGATAGCGGATGGACTCGGGCAGCTGCTTCCACGCCTGCAGGAGTTGTGCCGTGGTCGGTTGTTCCATGCGCTTTAACGTGTTGTAGGCGAATCGTTAACGATCCGCATAAGCTCGGGCGCATGGTCAAACGCCCCAGCAAGGCAGCCCATCCCCCGCCGACCCGCCGGATGGCAGTGGCCATGGCCGGCGAGGAGGGTGCGCGGGTGAGCGGTCTCCCGGCCTTGCCGCGCGATGCTCGCCAGCCTTTTGACGGGACGTCCTCGGGTGGTGGTGTGTCTTGGTCTTTGCACTTCGAGCCGAGCCCTCAGGACGTGCGCCAGTGGCGGGTCTATCGGAATGGTGAACCCAGGATGGGCGCTGGCCTGGCGCGAGTATGGCGTGCCAGGCCGAGGGAAATGCTCCCTGCCTTGGGGCGCCGGCATTGGCGCTAACCCTGAATTGCCTGCACGCCGCCGGGCCGGCGGGCGGCAGATAGAGGGTCGCCCGCAAGCGGCCGTCGTCATCGGCCCACTCCAGGCCGGAAACAACCGCCCCCGCCCGTCGCACGCCACAGCGCCTCAACAAACAGCAGCGCCGAGCCCGTGCCCGCGAACGCCCCGGCCGTTTGATCAGCGCGCGCGAAGCACCGCGTCCGTGAAGGCCGCGCAGGCCTGGCCGGCGTCCGGGTGGCTGCGCCAGCGTTGCGCCAGCGCGCGCAGTGCGGCGCGCACCTCGCGGGGCATGGTGCCGTCCAGCGGGTCGTCGGCCACGGCGCCGAGGTGGTCGGCGTAGAGCCGGCGCGCGTCGGCGTCGCAGTCCATCAGCTCCAGCACGGCGCTGGCCAGCGTCTGGAACTGCTCCGCCCGCAGCTCGGCCGGGCCGCGCTGTTGTGGCCAGGCGGCCAGGCACAGGTATTCGATGGGGCCGAGGCTGCGGCGCTGGGCGCCGGGCTGGTGCGCGCCCCAGGCCGCGCGCGAGCCGCTGGGCAGGCGGCCCTGGCTGAGGGCCTGCATCAGCGTCTGCGCCACGGCCGCACGGGCGGCGTACTCGCCGCGCTGGTTCACCTCGGCCAGCACGCGCAGGAAGGCCGGGTAGAGCTGGTCGCCCAGGCCCAGGCAGACGGTTTCCATCAGCGCGACGGCGCCGTCCTGGCGGGGCCCGAGGTCGACGCAGCCGCTGATGAGCGCCTGCGCCGCGTCGGCCCAACGCGGCTGGGCCTGCAGCTCAGGCAACGAGGGCGGCGAGCACGCGTTCGGCGTGCTGCTGCACGGTCAGCCGCTGGGCGTCCGGCGCCACGTCGGCACGCAGCGTGGCGCCCCCGGCGGCGCCCAGGCCGTCCAGCCAGGCCGGTTCGCCGGTGCGCGCCGGCGCGGCGGGCGCACCCAGCGGACGCAGGGGCGCTGCGGAGAACAGCGAGGCGGTGGGTGACAGGGGCGCGCCGATCATGGCCGTCGGGAAGTGGGTGGAAGTGCGTTCAGCTTAGGGATACCGGGCCGCGCTGGCGACTGCGGCTGCCCCTAATTCGTCAGTCGGCGGTGCGGGCAGCGCCCTGCCCGGCCCATTCGCAGGCGGCGCCGCCGTAGCCGCTGCAGTCGCCCTCGCTGCGCGCGGTGACGCGGGTCCAGCGGTCGTCGAAGCTCAGCACCACGCGGCAGCTCTCGCTGCCGGGCTGCTTCACGTGCGGGGTGAGCACCAGCGTGCGCTTGCGCAGCTGCCCCTGCCCCGCGACGCTGGCGGAACAGGCGCCCTGCGTGACGGTGGCGCTGGCGGCGGCGTCACCACCCGCCACGTCCAGCACCACCACGCGCACCTCCAGCTCGCTGGAGCGGTAGGTGGCCTGCGCCCGTGCGTACTGCGCCTGGGCCGGCACGGCGGCCACCAGCAGCAGGCCCAGTGCCAGCAGGGCGTTAGCGCGGCTGCCGCGCATCGTCTGCGTAACGCTGGCCGGCGCGCATGGCGTCGCCCATGCGTTCGTAGGCGGCCTGGACCGTGATGCTGCCATCGCCATAAAGAGAGCTGTTGTTGCGGATGACGGCGTTGGAGAGCACGTCGTCGACGCGGGTGGTGGGGTCGGCGGCCAGCGCGCGCAGGAAGGTTGCGCCGTCGCCACCGCCGAGATTGTGCAGCGCGTAGACGTTGGCGACGTCGTCGGCGCCGCCCAGGCGCCGGCCGGTGGCGACGTTGTCATGCGTGAACTCGGCCAGCATGGCGGCCTGCAGGCCGGCGTCGTTGCGGTGCGCGTTGGCCTCGGCCGTGGTGAGCGTGGCGGCGTCGGCAATGCCGTACTCGGCGCCGTGCGTGCGCAGCATCTGGCGCCAGGTGCCGTCGGTGAACTGGCCCAGGCCGTGGGCGGTGCTGAGCGCCATCGTGCCGTCGAACTGGCGCACGGTGTTGCGCGAGGCATCACGCGCGACCGGCCGCGCGTCGGTGCGGAAGCCGGACTCGAAGTTGGCAATCATCGCGACGACACCGGGGTCCACGTCGGCGCGGCGGGCCGCGTCGACCAGCGTGTCGCGCTGCGCCAGCCAGCGGCGGTCGCGCGCGTTGTGGGCCTCGAAGCCGGCGGCACCGGCGGGGGCAGCCGGCCGGGCAGCCTCCGGGGCGGCGGGCTCGCGGCGCGGCGCCGCGGTGGGCGCCGTGGCCGGGGCGCGCGGATGCGTCGGCAGCGGCAGCAGCGACCAGAACTCGGCCAGCCGGGCCAGCAGCCCCGGGCCGGCCGCGGGCGGCTGCGGTGCGGGCGCGCTGGCGCCGCGCTGCGCCGGCAGCCTCAGCGAGTCGCCCACGTGGATGACGTCGGGGTTGCGCAGCTGCGGGTTGGCGGCCTGCAGCGCGCGCTGCGAGACCCCCAGCTCGCGGGCGATGGCGTGCAGCGTGTCGCCGGGGCGCACGACGTAGCGGCCGGTGTCGGGCAGCTGCAGCCGCATGCCCGGGTAGATCACATCGGGGTTGCGCAGCTGCGGGTTGGCCGCAAGCAGCGCCTGCAGCGACACGCCATGCTCGGCGGCGATGCGGTGCAGGCTGTCGCCGCGCTGCACGACGACGCCGGGGCCGTCGGCGGCCAGGGCGCCGGGGCCGGCGGCGGGAGCGGAGGAAGAGGCGCGGGTCAGGCTGATCATGGGAACCCCGGTGCGGTGATGCTGGATGCCTGCATTTCAGGACAGCGCCGCGCGCGGGGCAATTGCGGGCGCCGCTATTGCGGCTGATGGCGGCGCTAGGGTCGGCCGCAGTCGGCGGGTCAAGCGAACAGCCGCCGCAGCACGTCGCGCACGATGCCCGGCCGCGCCAGCAGGTCCTCGTTCAGCAGTGCCACCAGGCCGCCCAGCTGCAGCAGCAGCACGAGGTGGCCCACCACGGCCTTCAGCGACATCGACAGGCTGAACACGTTGAGCTGCTGCGCGAAGCGGTTGACCAGGCCCAGCACGCCGTCCACCAGGTACAGCAGCACCAGTGACGGCGCGGCAATCATCAGCGCCAGGCGCAGCATGCGGCCCAGCTCGGCCTCGAACGCGAGCCGGCCGGCCGGCAGCAGCTGCCAGCTGCCGTGCAGCGGCCACATCGCGAAGCTGTCCAGCAGCGTAGCGGCGAACAGCAGGAAGCCGCCGCAGGCCATGAACACCCAGCTCGCCAGCCGCGCCAGGAAGGCGCCGGTCAGCGAGGTCTGGTGGCCCGACAGCGGGTCCATCACCTGCGCCTGCGTGGCGCCCACCTTGTTGTCGATGAGCTGGCCCGCCATCTCGAACGACCACATCATGCCGGCGTACAGGAAGCCCAGCCCCGCGCCCAGCAGGGCCTCGCGGCCGTACAGCTGGGCCCACTGCCAGCCGCCCAGCGCCATGGGCTTGATGTCCTGCACCAGCAGGCCCAGCAGCCCCAGCGCCAGGAACATGGCGTTGCGGATCAGCGCGGGGATGAGGTCCTGCGTGAACAGCGGCACCAGCAGCAACGCCACCGACACCCGCATCGTGCACAGGCCCATCATCAGCGCGGCGTCGGTGGGGTGACCGAGCCAGAACTCCAGCATCAGCGGTTGATCCTGACGAGGCCGGGGAACTCGCTGAACACCTTGTCCCCCAGCCGGTACAGGCTGCCGCCCAGCAGCGCGGCGGTGATGAAGAGCGTGACGACGATGGCGAAGAACTTGGCCACGTACTGCACCGTCTGCTCCTGCAGCTGCGTGGCCGCCTGGATGAAGGCGATCAGCAGGCCGACGACGGCCGCCACGAGGATGGGCGGCGCCGACAGCAGCAGCACCAGCCACAGCGCCTGCTGCGTGAGTTGGATGACTTCGCTGTTCACGTCGGTTCCATTCGAGAAGTGTTTCGGGCCGAGCGCCGGGCCGCCTGGCGATGTGCTTGCCGGTCAATCCGGCAAGCATCGCCATCCCCTCGGGGGATAGGCCAAGGTAAGCCTTGGACGAGGGGCCTCATGTCTGGTAGGTCAGCACGAGGCCGTGGGTGAGCTTGACCCAGCCGTCGATCAGCACGAACAGCAGCAGCTTGAACGGCAGCGACACGGTGGTGGGCGACAGCATCTGCATGCCCATGGCCATCAGGATGTTGGCGATGACGAGGTCGATGACGAGGAAGGGCAGGAAGATCAGGAAGCCGATCTCGAACGCCACCGTCAGCTCGCTGACCGTGAAGGCCGGCACGATGACGAGGAAGTCGCGCTCGGTCAGCGCCTGGGCCTGCTCGGGCTTGAGGCTGCGCTGCGCGGTCTTCAGGAAGAACGTGCGCTCCAGCGGCCGGCTGTGCCTGATGAGGAAGTCGCGCAGCGGCTCCTTGGCGGTGTCGGCCGCGGCGACGAGCTGGCTGGTGGACGCCTTGGACGTGGCGGGCATGTCCGCCAGCCGCTCCTGCATCTGCACGCCCACCGGGTACATCACGTAGACGCTGAGGATCAGCGCCAGGCCGTTCATGACGACGTTGGGCGGCACCTGCTGCAGGCCCATCGCGTTGCGCAGCAGGCTGAGCACGACGACCAGCTTCGTGAACGACGTGACCATGACGGCCACGAACGGCGCCAGCGCCAGCAGGACGACGGTGATGAGGGCCGAGGCCGGGGTGAAGGTGCTGAGATCCATCAGACGGAGTCGATTCGCATGGCGTGCCCGGTACCCCAGGGCAGCAGGCGGCCGCGGGCGCGCACGACGTCGGGTTGCGCGGTGTGGATGAGCTGGCAGGCCACAGGGGCGAACGGCGCTGGGGCGCCCCAGCCCAGCACGGTCTCCAGCGCGAGGGGTTGCTCCCAGCGCGCCACCAGCTGCCACGGCAGCTCGTCGGCGCCTGCCACCTCGGCGCGTGCGCGCAGGCGCTGTGCCGCGGGGGCTTCCAGCAGCAGCAGGCCGCCGGGTTCGAGCGCGGCCAGGTCGTCATCGCCGAGCGACCATTGAGCCAGCACGCATTCGGCCGGCACGGGCTCCCACAGCAGGCCGGGCACGTCGGGCGCGGTGGGCAGCGCACGCAACGCCGGCCACGGCAGCGCGAGCCGGGCCTCGGCCGCGAGCCCATGCCAGCGGGCCTGGGCGACCCCGGGTGACTCAACGCGGTCGACGTCCAGCCACTGCCACGGCGCGTCCACCACGAGGCCGGCCGCGGCCAGCGCATCCAGCAGCTCGCCGGCCAGGTCCAGCACCACGGCCGCCTCGGCCGCGCAGGGCGGCAGCTCGCCCGGCGCGACGTCATCGGCACGGATGGCCAGGTGCGCCGGCCCGCTGGTGAATTGCCAGTGGGTCGCGCGGGCAAACGCCTGCGGGATCGAGCTCATCTCGGTTCTCCCTGTTCACAAGGGATGCCCGCGCATTCGGGCCGAGCGCCGTGCCGCCCCAAGCCGGCCCGGCGGGCGATGTGCGGGCGGCTCAATGCCGCGCGCATCGCCGTCCCCTCGGGGGCTGAGGCCGGACCCGGCAAGTCCCGTGGACTTGCCGTGCCTGCCGACGAGCAGCCGCTTCGTCGGCTGCGCGGTCTGCAAGACCGACTGGGCTGGCCCGCGTTCAGCGGGGCAAGACCGGGCGAGGGGCTCACAGTCATGCCCGGCGGCTGACCATCATGCGGGTCAGCTCCGTCACCGAGCGGCACTTCATCTTGCGCATGCCGCGCGAGCGGTACAGCTCCACGCTCTTCAGCGACAGCTTGATCTCGTCGGCGATGTGCTTGTTCATCAGCCCCTTGACGACCAGCGACAGCACCTGGCGCTCGCGCGGCGACAGCAGCTGCAGCCGGCGCTCGAACTCCTCGCGCGAGCCTTCCACGTCGGTGTCGTCGCCCAGGTCCACGTCGGTGGGGGCAAAGGCGCGGTCCAGCGCCGCGCTGAGCGCCGCGTCGTCCAGCGGCTTCTCCAGCAGCGACACCGCGCCGCGCTTCTGCATCGCGGCCACGGCCAGCGGCACGTCGGCATGGCCGCTCATGTAGATGACGGGCAGGTGGATGCCGCGCTCGCGCAGCGCGTCGTGCAGGTCCAGCCCCGACAGCTCGGGCATGCGCACGTCCAGCATCAGGCAGGTGGACTCGGGCCAGGTGGTGCCCACGGCCACACGGGCCAGCGACTGCAGCGCGTCGCGCGGGTCGCCCCAGTCGCGCACCTGGCAGCCGAAGCCTTCCAGCCAGAAGCGCAGCGAGTCACGGAACTCGTGGTTGTCGTCCACCACGTAGATCTGGCGAGGGGTCATGCGGTCTTCTCCAAGGTCGGGGGCGTTGCGGCGGCCAGCACCGGCAACGCGAAATGGAAGCAGCAGCCGCCCGCGTCGCGCCGCGTGAACCAGAGGCGCCCCTGGTGCATCTCGATCAGCGAGCGGCAGATGGACAGGCCCAGCCCCATGCCGTTGGGCTTGGTGGAGCTGAACGGCAGGAACAGCCTGGCTTCGGTCTGCGGCGTGATGCCGGGGCCGTTGTCGCCCACGCGCAGCTCGGCGCGGCCGGCCTCCACGCGCAGCTCGATGTCGATGAGCGGTGCGTCCGGCCGGTCCAGCCGCAGCGCGTCGAGCGCGTTGCGCAGCAGGTTGATGAGCACCTGCTGCAGCATCACGGCGTCGCCCTGCACGGGCACGGGCGCGTCGGGCAGGCGCAGCGCCAGCTGCACGGCCTCGCGCTGCAGGTCCCAGTCCAGCAGCGCCAGGCTCTGGTGCACCAGCGCGCCCAGGTCCAGCCGCTCGGCCTTGGGCTGGCGCGACTGCGTGTACTCGCGCACGCGGCCGATGATCTGGCTGGCGTACGCAATCTGCGCCACGGCCTTGTCCAGCGCGGCGAGTTCGTCGGTGCTGTCGGGGTGGCGGCGCGCCAGGCGCAGCTTCAGGCCGCGCAGCAGGTTGGCCGTGGCGCCGATAGGCTGGTTCAGCTCGTGGGCCAGCACGCTGCCCATCTCGCTGACGGTCAGCGAGCGCGACGTGAACAGCAGGCCTTCGCGGTCGTCGAGCTGGCGCTGCAGGTGGTGCAGCCGCTCGCGGTCGTCCACCAGGCGCAGCAGCACGTGGCGCGCATCCAGCGCCACGCGCTGGGCCAGGTACTCGCCGCTGACGCCGCAGCGGCGGCGCTCGCCCAGCGGCGCGGCCAGCGCGCTGGCCAGGCCCTGCAGCGCCTGCGCCCAGTCGGCTGCCAGCCCGCCGGCGTCGCCGGGCAGCAGCGCCTGCATGGGCGCGTTCAGCGCGACGAGGAACTCGCCGTCCAGCACGGCCAGCGCGTCGTCCAGATCGCCCAGCGCATGCAGCAGGTCGGTGTCAAAGCGGTTCATGCAGGCTCCCGCGGCCACAGCGCGTCGTTGCACAACAGCCAGGTCAGCGACGGCCGCGCACCCAGCAGCCCGCGCAGGCTGGCGCTGGACGGGGCCTGCACCAGCACCTCGGCCCACTGCGCGATGCCGGGCGCGGTGCCGTCCAGCCGCAGCTCGCAGCTCACCTGGCCCGGCACCGGCCGCTGTGCGCCGGCCAGCTCGCGCAGCGTGCGCGGGCGGCCCTGCGCGCCCAGGCCCAGCCGCACGGCCCACCAGCGCTCGCCGGTGGCCGGGCGCGCCTGGCGCCAGCGCGCGGGCCAGCGCCGCCAGCACCAGCTGGCGCCGTCACGGCTGGGCTGCAGGCTGGCCAGGCCCACCGGGCTGGCCAGCAGCACCGGCAGGCCGGCGCGCCAGGCCTGCAGCGCCGGCCGCAGCGACGCGGCGGAAGCGGGTGCCTCGGCCGCGTCGCGCAGCCGGGCCAGCAGCGCCTGGGCCCAGGCGGGAATGTCCTCGGCCGGCGCCGGCGCGTGCGCGTCGGGCTCGGCGGGCGATGCATCCGCCGTGTCGTCCTCACCTGCCGCGGCAAACAGCGCGCGCCACGCGGCGGCGTCCTGCACGCGCCAGCGCAGCTCGGGGCCTTGCTGCAGCGCCAGCGGCGTCAGCAGCGCGGGTGCCAGCGGCTGCACCGCGGCCGCAGCGTCCGGCGCCTGCGCGAGCAGGGTGGACGGCGGCGCGGCGCTGGCCTCGCCGATCGGGCCGGGCAGCGACAACGCCGCCTGCGGCAGCTCCGGCGCCTGCGCCAGCGCCGCCACCTCGGCCTCGCTGGCGGCAGCGGCCTGCAGCCACGCCTGCACGGACTCGGCGGGATTGATGGCCTGGATGGCCGCGATGCCGCTCATGGCTGCACCTCGTCGACGCGGCGCAGCCGCCCGGCCACGGCCGGCTGCAGGCGTGAGGACAGCACATCGTGGCCGGTGTCGCGCAGGCGCTTGTCCAGGTCGGCCAGCTGACGCCGCGCCTGCGGCTGCAGCACGGCCGGCACGCGCAGGTCCAGCAGCAGCGGCGCCTGCGGCTGAGCCTGCTCCACGCGCAGCTGCCAGCCAGCGCCGGCCGACGGCAGCTCGACCTGCCACACCCGCTGCGGCGCGGCCGGTGTCTGCGCCAGCAGCGCCTGCACGCGCTGCACGGTGGGCGTGGGCGGCAGCGCCGCGGCGGCCGGCACGTCGGGCGGCGGCGCGGGCAACCGGGGGGCGTCACCACGCGGGCCCACGGGCAGCAGCGGTGGCTCGGGCTGCGGCTCCTGCGCCTGGGTGCGCAGGTAGGCGCCGCGCCAATCCTGCTCGGTGGTGCCGGCTTCGGGCGGCGTCTCGTCGAACGCGGCACCGGGCTGGGCCTGGCGCAGCAGCGCGCCCAGCGACGAGGAGAACAGGGACAGCATCACGGCGTTGTCAGTGCAAGGTGCGGAAGACCTCTTCGGCCTCCAGTTCGGCAGCCTGCTCGCGGGTCTGCAGCCGCTGGCGGCGCTGCTCGCTGACCGTGGCGTCCACGGCGCTTTCGCGGGCCTGGGCGCGGGCCAGCTCGCCACGGCAGCGGGCCACGCCGGTCTGCGCCTGCTGCAGCGCCTCCTGGTCGTCCAGCAGCGCGTACTCGTCGCGCTCGAGCTGCTCCGCCAGCAGGTCACGGTGAGCCTGCAGCTGCGCGTTCCAGCGCGGCATGTCGGCGCTGCCGGCGCGGCCCCAGTGCTGCGCCAGCGCGTCCAGCCGCGCGCGGCCCTGCGCGATGCGCAGCTCGCGCGCGTCGACGGCCGCGCGCGCCTCGCGCTCGGCATCCAGCGCGCGGGCCAGCGCCTGGCGCGCGCGCTGCACACGCAGCTGGCGCAGGCGCAGCCACTGGCGCGCATCGGCATCGGGCAACAGGGGGCTCATGACACGATCTCCCGCAGGTGCTGCAGGCAGCCGTCCCAGTCGGCGGGCTCGTGCGAGCCCTGCTGCAGCAAGGCCTTGATCTGCGGCATGCGCTCGATGGCCTGGTCGGCCAGCGGGTCGCTGCCGGCCTGGTACTCGCCCACGCGCAACAGGAACTCGACCTCCTTGTACCGCGCCATCAGTGCACGCAGCTGGGCCGCGTCGCGCTGCTGATCGGCCGACGTGACGCGCGTGAACACCCGGCTGGCGCTGGCCAGCACGTCGATGGCCGGGTAGTGCTGCGCCTGCGCCAGCGCGCGCGACAGCACGAAATGGCCGTCGAGGATGGAGCGCACCTCCTCGGCCACGGGGTCGCTGCCTTCCTCATCCTCGGCCAGCACCGTGTAGAACGCGGTGATGCTGCCGTGCGCATCGTTGCCGGCGCGCTCGAACAGCCGCGGCAGCTCGGCGAACACCGACGGCGGGTAGCCGCGGCGCACGGCGGGCTCGTGGGCGGCCAGGCCCAGCTCGCGCAGGCCGCGCGCGAAGCGCGTGACCGAATCCATCATCAGCACGACGCGCGCGCCCTGCGCGCGGAAGCCCTCGGCGATGGCCGTCGCCGCATGCGCCGCGCGCACCCGCTCCAGCGCCGGCCGGTCGGACGTGGACACGACCACGACCGAGCGCGCCAGGCCGTCGGCGCCAAGGCTGTCGTCCAGGAATTCGCGCACCTCGCGGCCGCGCTCGCCGATGAGGCCGATGACGTTGACCTCGGCGCGCGTGCTGCGCGCCAGCATGCCCAGCAGCGTCGACTTGCCGCCGCCGGCCATCGCAAAGATGCCCACGCGCTGGCCTTCGCCCACCGTCAGCAGCGCATCGATGGCGCGCACGCCGCACACCAGCGGCTCGTGCACGGGGCGGCGCTGCAGCGGCGGCGGCGCGTCGCGGTACAGCGGCACGCGCGGCAGCGCGTCCAGCGGCGGGCCACCATCCAGCGGCTGGCCGAAGGCGTCGATGACGCGGCCCAGCAGCCCCGGCCCGCTGGGCAGCTGGGTCATCTCGTGCAGCACCTCCACCGCGGCACCCACCGGCACGCCCTGCAGCGAACCGAGCGGCGCCAGCACGGCCTCGTGGCCCTGGAAGCCGATGACCTCGGCCAGCAGGCCCGGCTCATGCGGCTGCTGCGCGTCGAACACGCGGCAGCTCTGGCCCACGCGCGCCTGCACGCCCGTTGCGCGCATCAACGTACCGCCCGCCTGCACGACGCGGCCCAGCGTGGCGACGGTGCGCACGCGCTGCAGGCTGCGGCGCAGGTCGTCGAGGCCTTTCTCCGCATCACGGCCCGAAGCTGCGGGCCGAGCGCCGGGCCGCTCCCAGGCCGGCCCGCCTGGGGCGATGTGCTTGCCGGGCGATCCGGCAAGCATCGCTGTCCCCTCGGGGGACCGGCCAAGGTACTCCCTGGACGCGGGGCTCACGCAATGCTCCAGGTGCGCGCCAGCCGCTGGACCTGCGTCTGCAGGCCGGCATCGGCGCTGCCGAACTCGGTGGTCAGGCGGCAGTCGGTCTCGGCCAGGTCGGCGTCGGCCAGCAGTTCGGCGCCGGCCAGGCCGGCCTTGTCGTCGGCATCCACGGCCTGCAGCGCGGCGCGCAGGCCGGCGAGCTGGCTGGGGTGCACGTGCAGCCGCCACGTGCGCGCGGGCAGCAGCTCGCGGGCGGCCTGCGCCGCCAGCCGCGCCACGCGCTCCTGCGCAGGCAGCTCGCCCAGCAGCTTCTGGAACACGGCCAGCGCGAGGCCGGCCACGTCCTGCTGCAGCCGCTCGCGCTGCTGCTCCTGCAGCCGGGCCAGCCGCGCGACCTCATCGGCCCGCTGCGCATGGGACTGCGCCTCGGCCTGTGCCAACCCTTGCGCCAGGCCCTCGGCGCGGGCCTGCGCGCAGGCAGCTTCGACGCGCGCCTGCTCCTGCGCCAGCAGCGCGTGCAGCGCGTCCAGCACCTGCTGCGCCTGCTGCAGTGCCGGCACCTCGGCGGCACGCAGCACACGGCGATCCGACGCGATGCCGACGCGCGCCTGCGGGTCACGGTGCCAGAGCAGGAAGCTGTGGTTCATGCAGCCACCCGTTCACGCAGGGCCAGCGTCTCGCGCAGCACGGCCAGCGCCGTGGCCTGCGGCATGACCCACGCGGCCACGGGCCCCAGCCGGCGGCTGGCCGCGTGGCGCAGCGAGCCGTGCGGCAGGCCGGCCAGCAGCACGGCGGCACCGGCCTCGGTGAATTGCTGGCCCAGGCCCTGCGGCGTCGTCACTTCGGGCCAGTCGGCCAGGCTGGCGGGCAGGCCGTCGGGCAAGCCGGGCCAGTCGGGCGCGCTGCGCAGCGCACGCCACCAAGGCGCGCCCAGCGTCGAGCGCGCCAGTTCGCGCAACGGCCCGGCAATCCACAGCCGCAGCGCCGGCGCGGCCAGCACGGAGCCGCAGCGCAGCGCCAGCACCAGCAGCTCGGCACGCTCCAGCGCCAGCCACGCCGGTGCGGCGTCCAGCTGCGCCCAGGTCAGCGAGCGGGCCTCGACGGGCGCGTCGGCCAGCAGGCTGCGGGCCACGCGGGCGCGCGTCTGCCGGTCAGTCATCGCCCGCTCCCTGCAGCGCCGGCTGCGCCGCGGGCTGGTCTGCCGCGCGGCGGCGGCGCCATGCCAGCCAGCCCGCGGTGCCCAGGCTGGCCGCGCCCAGCGTGATGGCCAGCGCCAGCACGGCGGTGGGCTGCCCGTCGGGCACCGGCGCGGCCACCGGCGTCGGCTCGGCCGCGAACGCGACGACCGACACGCTCTCGTAGGGCAGGCCCTCGACGCTGTTGACGACCAGCGCGCGCACCTTGGGCAGCAGCGCATCGACGTTGAGGCCGGCGCGGTGCCTGATCATCACGGAGGCGGACGAGGGCTGCACCTTGTCGGACAGCGGGTGCCGCTCGGGCACCACCAGCGTCACCCGCGCCTGCAGCACGCCGTCGATGCTGGTCAGCGTGTGCGACAGCTCCTGCGACAGCGCATGCATCAGCCGCGCTCGCTCCTCCACGGGCGTGGAGACGAAGCCCTCGCGCTTGAAGACCTTGCCGAGGCTGTCGAAGTCTTCGCGCGGCAGGCCCTGCGCCTTCAGGATCTGCACGGCGCGGGCGAAGTCGCCCTCGGAGGTCTGCACCTCGAAGCCATCTTCCTTGGCCCGCTTCTGCGCGGGCACGCCGGCCAGCCGCAGCGCCGAGACCATGTCGTTGGCCTGGCGCTCGTCGAGCTTGGCGTAGAGGGTCTGGTCGCCGCAGGCGCTGAGCAGCAGCGCGAGGGCGAGCGCGGGCAGGCTGCGTTTCATCAGGATTGCTGTCTGAAGAGTTGCTGCAGGCCCTCGGACGTCCGGTTGGCGATGTTGGACGTGAGCTGGCAATGGAACATGAACTCCTGGCAGCGCACGGTCAGGTTGACCAGCTCGCCGGGCGTCAGCGTCTGGCCGGAGGCGGCAGCCACGCGGGCGTCGCGGCCGAGGGACGCTGCCTCGGCGTTGATGTGCTCCAGCGGCTGCACGATGCGCTGCATGGCCTGCGTGGACGCCTCGCTGGCGCGCACGTCCAGGCGCTGCAGCGCGCCGGCCATGGCACGCTCGAAGCCGGCCGCATCGGCGGGCGGCCCGCCCAGCAGCTGCAGGCCGGACAGCGAGGCGCCTGCGCCCAGCTGCACGTCCTGCACCGGGGCTGCGATGGCGAGGCCGGGCGTCATCACTGCTTGCGGGCCATGGTTTCGAGCGCGGAGCCGACCGTGGACACGGCCGTGTGCGAGCTGCTGGCCAGGAAGCTCATCTTCAGCGACATGGCCGTCAGCTCGGTGATGTCGGCCGGCTTGTCGCCGCCGGCGCCGACCGCGGCGGACTTGGTCTCGATGTCGCCGGCCTGCTTGTCCAGGGCCTGGCCCCAGGCATCGGCCATGGCTTCGAACCAGGACCCGCCGGTCTTGCCGCCGGTGCTGCCGGCGGGCGTGGTGGCGAGGGCGTTGAGAAGGGTGTTGGACATGGAAATCTCCTTGTGTGGAGGGGTGGAGGGTTCAGAGCACGAGCCGGGTGCGCTGGCCGTCGCGCTCGACGATGACGGCGCGCTCGACGATCTGCACGACGCGATGGCCGCTGGGCAGCAGCGCGCCGCTGAAGTAGCGGCTGCCGTCGGCGGTGACGAAGTAGGGGCTGTCGGCGTTGTCGACGACGGCGACCAGGCGCTTGGCGGGGTCGTCCGGCACGGCCGCGGGAGCGGTGGCCACGGGGGCGGGGGGCTGGTTGTCCAGCTGCAGCACGGGCAGGCGCGGGATGTCGCGGCGCGCCGCGGCCGCGGCGGCCTGCACGCGGGCCGGGTCGCGCTCCTGGGTGTGCAGCACCAGCACGCCGTCGGGCGCCAGGCTGGCCTGGGCCTTGATGCCGTGCAGGCGGAACAGGTCGACGACGCCGGCCACCGGGTCGGGCGCCGGGGCCGCAACGGCGGCCGGCGCCGGCAGCGCGTTGGCAATGGCCTGGCCGGCCTGGCGCAGCGTGAGGCCTTGCGTGGCCACGTAGACGCCACCCACCAGCATGGTGACGCCCAGCACCGCCAGCGCCCCCTCAAGGGCCGGATGGTGGCGCACGGGCGCGGCGGCGCGGGCGGGCTCGCGCGGGCCGGCCAGCAGCGCGGGGCCGTCGTGCATGACGGGCTCGGGCCAGTCTTCCTCGTCGACCGGTCCGTAGGCGACGAGGTTGTCGCCCAGCTGCAGCGGCTGCCCCGGCGCCCAGGGGTGAACCTCGGTGCCGGGCGAGATCGGCCGGTCGGCCAGCACGGCGACGCCGGACACCAGCTGCAGGCCCACCCGGCCCCGCGCGGCGGGCACCATGCGCGCCTGGAAGTCCACCTGGCTGGCCAGCAGGATGTCGGCGAACTGGGTGTCGCCCTGGTTGGCGGTGCTGTAGGCGCACACGACAAGCGCCTGCTCGGGGTCCAGCCGCGCGCGGGCGCCCTTCTGGCGGCCGGCCAGCACGCGCAGTTCCAGCGCCATGGTCTGTGACGGGTGGGGCATGGCGGTCACTCCTGCGCGGGGGCGGCGGCCACGGGCGCAGCCGGGTTGGGCAGCGGCTGGCGGGCCTTCTCCATCACGTCGGCGGCGGCCTTGCTGCTGGCCAGCCGCGGCGTGATGAGGAACATGCGCTCGATGCGCTGGCCGCCCTTGCGCTGCGTCTTGAAGAGGTTGCCCAGCAGCGGGATGTCGCCCAGCACGGGCACCTTGTCGACGCCCGCGGACGAGCTGTCGCGCACCATGCCGCCGATGAGCAGGCTCTCGCCCTCGGAGATCAGTGCCTGCGTGTTGATGCCGGAGCGCTCGACGATGGGCAGCTGGTCCACGCTCTGGCCGGTCAGGCCGCCGTCCTCGATCTGCACCAGCAGCTTGATGCGCGGCACGCCGTCGGCGTCCCTGTCGTCCTTGAAGACATGCGGCGTCACGCGCAGCCGCGTGCCGGCGGTGACGTTGAAGAGGTCCACCTCCTCGCGGCCGGCCACGCGCACGTAGTAGGTCGAGCTGTTGTCGAACACGGCCTCGACGTTGGACAGCGTGACGACCTGCGGGCTGCTGACGACCTTGGCCGCGCCGTCGCTCTGCAGCGCGGCGATGCGGGCGACGAAGGGGTAGCGGTCGCCGATGACGGCGGAGATGACGCCGCCACGGGCAGCGGGCGTCACGTCCTGCTGGCCGTTGAGGCGGTTGTCGCTGGCCGTGCCGTTGCCGAACATCAGGCTGGACAGGCCGTGGTTGTAGCGCCAGTTGATGCCCAGCTCGCGCAGGCGGTCGGTGTTGATGTCGATGATGGTGGCCTCGATCTCCAGCGACTGCGGCTCGACGTCCAGCGACTTGATGAGCGCGGCATAACGCTCCAGCCGCTCGGGCAGGTCGCGCACGATGACGGCGTTCAGGCGCGGGTCGGCCTCGATGCGGGGGGCGAAGTCGTTGGGCGCTTGCTCGCCAGCCTCGGGCTGCGCCGGCGCGGCGTAGCCGGCCTGGCTGAGCGCGGCCACCAGCGTCTCGGTGCCGCGCACGCCGGGCGCGGCCTCGTCCACGAGGCCCAGCGTCGTGGTGCCGCGGGCCGCCCCGCCGCGCAGGCGCTGGCTGCCCTGCGCGCGGGCGGGGTCGGCGGCCTGCGTGATGCGCGGGCGCTGCGGCTGGCCCACCAGCGAGCGCAGGATGCTGGCCACGCCGGGCAGCGTGGTCTGCTGGCCGCCGAAGCTCATCGGCACGTCCTGCGCCCACGCGTAGCGCAGGTGGAAGATGCGGTAGTCGGGCAGCGGCTGCTGCTGTGGCACCGGGGCCCAGCTGTTCATGGCCACGGCAGCCGTCGTCGGGCGTACCTGGCGCACCAGCTCGTCCACCTGCTGCACGAAGCGGCGGGCGCCCACCGCCAGCAGCGCGCCGTCGTCGCCGAACTTCAGCGTGTTGCGCGCGTCCGGCAGCTGCAGCGCCTGCGCGGCGCGCTGGACCTGCGCGGACGCGGCCGGCGACAGCAGCCAGCTGCGCGTCTGCGTCTCGCTGGCGGGCGCGATGTAGAGCACGCCGCCGTCGTAGTAGCTGAGCAGGTTGTAGGCGCGGCCGAGGTCGCGCAGCAGCTTGGCCGGCGAGCCCTCGAAGCGGCCGTTGACCTGGCCTTGCACGCCGGTGGCGACGACCGGAATGTCGCTGCCGGAGAACAGGCTCTGCAGGAACTGTTCAAGGGGCTGGTCGCGCGCCTCCAGCTTGAGCGGGCGCAGGCCCTCGGGCAGCGGGGCGGCCGGCGACGGCACGGCTTGGGCCAGCAGCAGCGTGGCGGCTGCCGCGAATCGGAGGTGGGCGGTCATGCGGCGAGCAGGGCGGCCTGGGGGGGCTCGTCCAGTGAGGTGTGCCCCGGCGGGGGCAGGTGGTGCAGCGGCGTGAGCCGCAGCGTGGGCAGCAGTTCGTGGAAGGACAGCACCGGCGTATCGAAGCAGTCCGTCTCGATGAGCTTGCGCAGGTGCCAGCGCAGGTCGATGGCGCAGACGACGGCCTGGGGCCGCAGCTCGGTGATGCGCTCGCGCAGCGCGGCCGTCAGCCGCTGCGCATGCTCGGGCGCGATGGCCAGCTGCGCGACGCCGCCGTTGACGTGCAGGTTCTGGCGCAGCAGCGCCTCCAGCTCGGGCGTCAGCAGCAGCGCGCGCAGCTCGCCGTCGGGGCAGATGCGGTGGTGCGTCTGGCGGCGCAGCGCGATGCGCGTCATCTCGGTCAGCGCCTGCACGTCCTTCTCGCGCTGGCTGGCCTCAGCCAGCGCTTCGAGGATGTCGCGCAGGTTGCGGATGGAGACGGCCTCCGACGCGAGCCGGCGCAGCACCTCGGTGACCTTCTGCACCGGCAGCGCGCGCAGCACTTCCTTGACGACGTCGGCGAGGTCGGCCTGCGCGCGCGTCAGCAGCTCGCTGGTCTCCTGGATGCCGATGAACAGCGCCGCGTGGCGGCGCAGCGCGTCGCGCACCTGCTCGGCCAGCGCGACCGCATCGGTGGCCTGTGCGCCGTCGGCCAGCGGCACCTCGTGGGCCAGCAGCCGCCAGCCGTCGCGGCCCACACGGCCATGCAGCGCCACGCGTGGCAGCGGCAGGCCCTGGTCCAGCTGCAGCTCGTCCAGCATGCGCTCGACAGCGCGCGTGGCCGCCACGCCGCCGTCGGCCAGCAGCCGCTGCGGCAGCTCCAGCAGCAGCGGCACCGACGGGCGTACCCGCGGCTGCGCCGTCTTCAGCGCGGCCGGTTCGGTGCGCGCGTGCTGGCGCTTGGGCAGGCGCTCGGCCAGCCAGTCGCGGCCCCAGTCGCTGAGCATGACGCCGGCCACGCCGAACACCAGCGCCAGGACGCCGAACACCACCGGTGGGAAGCCCGGCACCAGCGCCAGCATCAGGCAGATGGCCGCGGCCATCAGGTGCACGCGCGGCTTGGCGCCCAGCTGCTTGCGGATGGCGTCGCCGAGATGGCGGTCGTGCTCGTCGTCGTTGGTGCGCGTGACGAGCAGGCCGGCAGCCATCGCGCCCAGCAGCGCCGGGATCTGCGCCACCATGCCCTCGCCGATGGTGAGGATGGAGTAGCGGTGCACCGCGTCGGCCATGCTGAGGTCCTGCTGCAGCACGCCGATGGCCAGGCCGCCCAGCAGGTTGATGAGGATGATGACTATGCCGGCGATGGCATCGCCCTTGACGAACTTCATCGCGCCGTCGAGGCTGCCGTGCAGCTTGCTTTCCATCTCCAGCGTGCGGCGGCGGCGCTTGGCCTCGTCCTTGTCGATGAGGCCGGAGCGCAGGTCGGAGTCGATGGACAGCTGCTTGCCCGGCATCGCGTCCAGCGAGAAGCGCGCCGCCACCTCCGCCACGCGCTCGGCGCCCTTGGCGATGACGATGAACTGCACCACGGTGATGATGAGGAACACCACCAGGCCCACGACGAGGTTGCCGCCTGCGACCATCTTGCCGAACGTGGCGATGATGTGGCCGCCGTCGGCATGCAGCAGGATGAGCCGCGTGGTGGCGATGGACAGCGCCAGCCGGAACAGCGTCGTCATCAGCAGCACGCTGGGAAACACCGAGAACTCCAGCGGCCCGGCGACGTAGACGGCGATGAGAAGCAGCACCAGCCCCGAGGCGATGTTGACGGCCACCAGCAGGTCGATGAGCCACAGCGGCAGCGGCAGCACCATCAGCGCCACGATGGCGACGATGCCGGCAACGAGGAACAGGTCGCTGAAGCGCGCGATGAGGCCCTCGCGCGGCAGGTCGGCCGCGGCGAAGTAGCCGGACAGGCCGTCACGCTTGAGCGCGCTCATGACCAGGCCCCCAGCCGGCGGCGCAGCTCGGCGTAGACGGCCAGCACGTTGCGCACGTAGGCCTGCGTCTCGGCGAACGGCGGTACGCGGCGGCCATGGCGCTCCACGGCGCCCTCGCCGGCGTTGTAGGCCGCCAGCACCAGCGCCAGGTCGTTGCCGAAGCGGGCCTGCAGCTGCTTCAGGTACCGGGCCGACGCCTCCAGGTTGGCCTGCGGCGTCAGCAGCTGGCGTTCGGCATCGGCCACGCCCAGGCCGCGGCCGGTGGCCGGCATGACCTGCATCAGCCCGCGCGCGCCGGCCGGAGAAATGGCCTGGCTCTGATGGCGCGACTCGATGTGCGCCACGGCGTGCAGCAGCAGCGGGTCGATGTCGTGGCGCTGCGCGACGTCGGCCATCAGCGGCGCCAGCGCGCGCACGCGGGCCTGGCCGGCCGGGTCTTTTGCGGACAGCAGCACGGGTGGCTTCGGCGCCGCAGGCGGCACCGGCGTGGCCACCACGGGTGGCGGCTGCGGCGCCGCGTCGGCCTCGTCACCCGGCAGCGGCGCCGTGGCCGCGCGGCGGCGCACCAGCGTCGTCGCGCACAGCCGCCGGGCCAGCACGAAGCCGTCGCCGGCAGGCGCTGCAGCCAGCAGATCTTCCGCAGAGGCGGCCGGGCAGCCCGCGCCAGCCCACGCGCCGACCGGCACGAGGCCTAACGCCATCGTCGCCGTGAGCTTGCGGATCCGTCGAAGTCCAAGCACCTGGTTGCCCCTGTTCCAAAACCGGGCGGACTATGCGTGCAAGGCTTCACGAACGGCTGACCATTGCAAGCAGACGTAACTGACCAACCCGTAGGAATTGCTCCTTTATGTAGGAGGCCTACCCCCACGTTTACGCGTAGAAACATCTGACCCGTTTGAGGCCTTCTTCAGCAGGCATCGTTCGGCCCCGCAGCGCCTGATTCCCCGCCTTCCGTGGGGTGAAAAGCCTCCCTAGAAGTAGGTCTGGCCAAGACCGCTGCAAACAAGTTTTCACAAACCCCGTTTGCACCCCCTAGAAATAGGTGTTATGCGCCCATGGCCGACGACAGCGGCGACAAGACCGAACAGCCCACGCACAAGCGCCTGCAGGACGCCCGCAAGAAGGGCGACATCGCCAAGGGCAAGGAGCTGACCAGCACCGTCGGCCTGCTGGCCTGGCTGGTGATGGGCGCGCTGTGCCTGGGTCTTGGCGTGGAGCGTCTGGCAGCGCTTTCAGACTCGTTGCTGGCCCGCATCGGCACCGGCTGGCGCGAGGACGGCTTCGGCCATGTGGCGGCGCTGCTGGGCTGGCAGAGCGTGGAGCTGGTGGTGTTGCTGGTGACGCTCCTGTTCGTGCCGGTGGCGGCGCTGGGCACGCTGGTGGAGTACCTGCAGGCCGGGCCGGTGCTGGCGTTCGAGAAGGTGACGCCCAAGATGGAACACCTGAACCCGGCCGCGGGTCTGAAGCGCATGTTCTCGCTGGACAACCTGGTGGAGCTGCTCAAAGGCATCCTGAAGACCGCGCTGCTGCTGGGCATCGGCTGGGCCGTGGCCCACGCGTTGCTGCCCGACGCGATGCGCCTGGCCAGCGGCGGCGACCGGCCCGCACAGCACCTGGGCGCACTGGTGTGGGAAGCCACCGTGAAGGTGCTGGCGTGGACGGTGGCGGTGTTCCTCGGCGTGGCCTTCCTCGACACGTTGTGGACCCGGCATCGCTTCACGAAGAAGCTGCGCATGAGCATGCGCGACATCAAGCAGGAGATGAAGGAGAGCGAGGGCGACCCGCTGCTGAAGCAGCAGCGCAAGCAGGCCCACGCCGAGTGGAGCCAGCGCAACCAGGCGAGCGCTGCACGCGGCGCCAACGCGCTGGTCGTGAACCCCACGCACGTGGCCATCGCGATCGACTTCGAGCCCGGCCGCTTCCCGGTGCCCACCATCAGCGCCAAGGGCGAGGATCACGTGGCCCGTGCGATGCGCGAGGCGGCCGAGGAAGCCGGCGTGCCCATCGTGCGCAACGTGCCGCTGGCGCGTGAACTGCTGGCTCGCTGCGACGAGGGCGAGGTGGTGCCGCCGGACCTGTTCGACGTGCTGGCCGAGGTCATCGTGTGGGCCGACGGCGTGCGCGAGCAGCTCAAGTGGGAGGCCGCGCGCGCCGACCCGCACCGCCGCCACGAGGTCCCCCCCGAGCCGCCGCGCCGGCGGCCCGCGCCCGGTGAAGACCTGACTCCCCACCCCGACCTCGACGCACGCGCCGCGCCCGCCTGACCCATGCAAGACCTGTTGCTCAACCTCGCCAGCACCGTGCTCGCGCTGGCCTTCGTGCTGGCGCTGGCCTGGGTGCTCATCAAGGGCTGGCGCCGCTTGCAGGACCGCGCCGGCACAACGGACGGTGCCGGCGACGCGCTGCGTTTCGTGCGGGCGCTACCACTGGGCGCGCGCGAGCGCGTCGTGCTGCTGGACCATGCCGGCGAGCGCTGGATGCTGGGCGTGACGGCCGGCGGCATCAGCCTGCTGGCGCGCTGGCCCCTGCCCGGCGCGCCGCGGAGCGACGCATGAACGCCTTCAGCCACCACGACGACCGCCTGCAGCTGCGCGAGTTCGGGCCCGGCGACGCGCCGGACATCCAGCATCTGCACGCCGACGCCCGCGTGCGCACGCTGCTGCCCGATGCCCAGCCGCTGCACGACGCGGCCTGGGCGCAGGCCTTCGCCACCTGCCTGGGCGACTTCTACCGCCGCCACCCGGGCCTGGGCATCTGGCGCTGCGACGTGCCGACGCCTGGCGGCCCGCAGTTCGCCGGCTGGTTCAGCCTGATGCCGCTGCAGGCAAGCCCTGGCACCGCAGCGCTCGGCGTGCAGCACGGCGACGCCGAGCTGGGCAGCCGGCTGCTGCCCGCGCACTGGGGCAGCGGCCTGAGCCTGGCCGGCGGCGAAGCCCTGCTGCGCCACGCCTTCGAGCGGCTGCGGCTGCGCGCCGTGTGGGGCATCTGCCACCCCGACAACCGCAGCGCCGCCGCCTGCCTGCGCGCACTGGGCTTCACGCTGCGCGGCCGCGCGCCGTACGAAGGCCAGCTCTCCGAGCACCACGCGCTGGACGCTGCCACCTGGCAGCGCGTCCGCCACCTCAGCCACCGGGAACGCCTGCGCCGCCAGCGCCATGCCGACCCGCAACCCACCCCCGAGCCTGCATGAACACGACCGCTTCCCCCACTCCCTGGCAGACGGCGCTGGGCCAGCGCATCGAGCAGGCGCTGGCCCGGTCGCGCCTGGCCCACGCACCGCTGTCGGATGCCGCCCCTGGCGAGCCCGCAACCCGCTGGCGCCTGCCGCCCCGACCTGCCGCCGACAACCAGGTGGCCGGCGCGCTGGGCGAACTGCTGGGCGGCGCTGCAGCGCAGGCCGAACTCATCGCCCACTGCCTGCAGCACTACCGGCAGCAGCTGGCCGGCGGTGCCCCGGAGGACGACCTGGGCGCCGCGCTGGCCGCCTATCTGGGCGCATGCCGCCAGGCCATGGACCACGAGCCGCTGACCGGGCCGCGCTGGCGGGCCGTCACACAGTGGCTGAAGGCCTGGGTCATCGACGAGCTGCCCTGGGACGACGCGCCGCTCGCCGAGCGCCAGGACGCCTTCGAGCGCTTTGCCGTGCTGGCCGTGGCGCTGGGCGAATGGACCGTGCAGGCCAGCCGCCAGGGCAAGGCCCAGCAGGCCTCGGCCACGTGGATGGCGCGCACCAGCCTGCGCGGCCAGCTGGGGCTGGACCTGCCCGCACTGGGCGCCGCGCTGCGCCACCTGGACATGGCGACTGCGGCCGACCCTAGCGCGGCGCGCGGCGAATTAGGAGCAGCCGCAGATAGGCAGCACGGCCCCGGCCCCGTGTAATGAGTTCCGTCAACGCCGCAGAGTTTGATTCGAGAACCTTCGCGACAAGACACGCAGCGAGCTCGGTGTTTTTCTTCAGTCGCCACCGACCTCAGATGCCTCGCAGAGCAATCAATCACTGCGGCGGTCTCCGCCGCGAAAACTCACCTCACATCTTTGGAGATTGACATGGGATCAGCAGTTAGCAGCGTTCTGGGCGGTGGCGGCTCGGGTGGCATCCTCGGCGCCGTGGGCGGCATCGTCGGCGGCATCTTCGGCGGCCCCATCGGCGCCATGATCGGCCAGGCCATCGGCGGCATGCTGCAGCAAGCCGTCGGCGACGCCACCAAGCAAGCCGTCGACACGCTGCAGAAGGAACATGGCATGCCCAAGTTCCTGGCCAACGAAGTCAAGGCCAAGATCGACGAAGCCGTGCAACAACTGCTGGCCAAGAGCCAGCAAGGCGTGACCCCGGAAGCCGCGGGCCAAGCCAAGGAAGTCGCCGGCGACTGGATGCAGCAATTCATCCAGGACTCGGCCAAGCAGATCGTCGACGAAGTCAAGAAGCAGATGAAGGCCGACGGCAAGAGCGACGGCAAGGCCGGCGCCGAAAGCTGGCTGGTGGCCATCGCCAAGGCCATGGGCTCCACGATGGGCGACCGCGCCGCCAAGATGGTCAAGTTGAGCAACGACATCGCCAACACCACCACCGGCAGCAAGGACCCCGCCAAGCAGCAGGAGTCTGCCAAGCAGATGCAACTGCTGAACGCCGAGTTCCAGGCCACGTCGCAGGAGTTCAGCCTGTTGCAGAACGCCTTCTCCACCGCGATCAAGTCGATCGGTGAAGCGATGTCTTCCGTGGCTCGCAAGCAATAAGTCTCGCCACTCCCTGGGCGCAGGAGGCCGATCGGCCTCTTGCGCTTTTTGCGTTGTGGCTTCCCGTCCCTGTCTCAACCACCGAAGCGCATGAAGTACCGATCCGAATTCCTACGAAGTACCGCACTGACCCTGTCGGCCCTGGCCCTGGCTCTGGCCGTTGTGACCGGCTGCGGCGGCGGCGTAGAAGCCACGCCCACCACGCCGCCGACTACGCCACCCGTCACACCGCCGACGCAGGCTATTGCCACTTATGGCAACACCGTGCTCCCGGGGCGACTGCTGGTGAACGCGCCGGACGGCACGAACGCGCGGCTCATGGACCTGACCACCGGCCGACAGCAGGCCCTGCCCGGCTCCAGCGATGCTGCCGAGGACCGCTGGCAGGCCAATGCCAACGGCACGCTGCTGGTCCGCTGGGCCGACCGCAGCGGCGCATCGGCCTACCCCCTGGCCGTCTTCGGCGCCACCGACCTAGCGCCCAAGGTCTCGCCCGCGTCGATCTCCGGCGTGCTGGGCGCCGCCGACCTGCGCCTGTCGCCCGACGGCAAATGGCTGATGGCGCAATACGGTGACAACTTCCAGGTGCAACGCCGGCTGACCATCTTCGACGCCAGCACGCTGGAGATCCAGAAGCGCGGCTCGCGCCTGGACGACGCGACCGTCATCGGCGAACCGCAGGCGTGGCTGCCCGACGGGCGCTACGTCTACCTCGTGGCCAACGAGCTGTGGGTGTCCTCGCCCACCAGCGCCGACTCGCAGCTGCTGGCCCGCCTGCCCTTGCCGGAGAACTCGGTCTTCGAGGGCGGGGGGTATGTGGCCGGTCACAGCAGCTTGGCCGTCAGCCCCGACGGCACACGCATCGCTTTCACCTGGGAACTCAAGCGAAAGAACGATTTCGATACTCACGTTTTTGTTGCCAACATCGACGGCACCGGGCTGCGACAGCTCACGGCCGTGGCCGATGCCGACAGCGCGCTGCGCTATTCTTTTGACAGCCCCACCTGGTCCCCCGACGGCAAGTGGGTGGCCTTCGTGCTCTACATGAATGGCGCGGTCGTCGCGCCCGTCTGGCCTGACGAGCCGTTTGGCGGCGCGCGCGTCGTCGGCACGACGGGCTGCGATGCGAACCCGGTCTACGTGCTGCCCGCCAGCGCCAGCGCCCCCACCGCCATTGCATGGCCCAGCATCAACCGCGACATCGCGCTGAAGGTGAAGGCGTCGAGTGGCGACTCGGGTCAGTGGGTGTCGACCTGCTCGAACGTCCGCTGGATTCCGTAGCCGCACTGGGCCACAGGCGTGCCGTCGCCACCGTACCGTTGAGCCGCTCGCCGCGGCATCACTGTTGAAGACGAGGATCTCAGCCATGACGATGAACCCTGACCGGCGCTCCCTGCGGCCCAACCCACGCGGCACCCTGCGCGCCTGCGCCCAACGGGCGGTCATCGCGGCGTTCCTGTCAGCCCCCCTTGGGGTGACCTGGGCGCAGGGCTTCGGCGCCACGGACTACCCGTTCTACGCCGCGCCGCAGCTCAGCTTCGCCGCGTCGAACTTCATGAACCTGAGCGTCCTGAACCAGGCGCAGCCTGGCGCCGCGGCCGAGGCGCCGGCTGCCGGCGTGAGCACGGTGGCACCGGAGTCGCCGGTGCCACTGCACACGGCCGACACGTTGGCCCGTGCCTACGCGCCCAAGCAGCCCGCTCCGATGAAGTCGGTGTTGGAACAGTCGCTGGACCTCTTTGCCAAGGCGGCACAGAAGGCGCAGCAGCCGGCCAACGATGTGGCGGTCGCCCTGGCCTTCTTCGTCGCCGCCAACTACGCGGCCTCGCAGGCACAGCCGCTGGTGGCCGATGCCGACTTCCCGCGGCTGGTGGCCCAGATGCGCAGCGGGCTGGCCACCTCACCGGCCTTCCAGCGAACGACGGCCCGGTTGAAGCGGGAGACGTTCGAGCAGCTGGCCATGGTGGGCATGTTTGTCTACCTCGCCAAGCTGGAGCTGGACAAGAACCCGGCGTCGGAGCCCGCCAAACACTTCCGCAACCACGCTCGCGCCAACCTGGCCAGCGTGCTGGGCCCGTCCGCGGACCGGGTGGTGCTGTCGCAGGGCACGCTGTCGTTGCGTTGACGAACTCGGCTGGCACTGCATCCGCGCTCGCCCGGATGGCTGCATGATGCAGAGCCGCACCGGTGATGCCCTCGACGCGATGAGGCGTCGCATCTGCCCGTCCCTGGCGGTGGGCCTGCTGCTTGCGGCCGCCGCGGCAGCCCAGCCCGTGACATCGGGCGCAAGCATGCCCAGCGGAAAACTGTGGCATCACGACAAGAACCTGGTGAGCCGGGAAGGCAGTGCCATCAGCGACATCGGCACCGGGGCCTACCGGGCTCTGGGTGCCCACCGCTTTCCCGTTCCCACACGGGATGGCTCGCGCTACCTGGAAGAGCGATATGACGCCAGCGAGGACACGACCGAGATCTGGATACGCCGCAGCAGCGACGGCGGCGTCATGGACCGCTTCGTCGTCGACGGCGCCATCACCGACGTCGAGTTCTCGCCGGTCAACGCCAACCTGATCCGGATGAACTGGGGCGAGAACGCCCTCTCGTATTCCACCTACGCCGTCTACGACCTGGCCGCCCGTCGGGTGATCTGGGCGGATGACGACCGCAGCCGCACGCAGTACACCGCCTGGCTGCCCGATGGCCGATTGCTCGGCCTTTCCAGTGGGGGCCTGCTGACGGCCATCACCACGACCGGCACCCGCCAGACAACCGTGCTCGGCAACCTGCCGCTGCGCCCGAACCAGCGGCCGCTGGATCTGGTGGTCAGCCCACGGGGACAGCCGCTGCTGGTCGATATCGCCGACGTCGACGACCAAGGTCGGGTGCTGCGGCATGACTACTGGCTCAGCTCGCTGGACGGCCGCGACCCGCAGCAGATCACGGCCGCGGATGGGCGGGCTTCCCATCCCATCTTCTCGCCCGATGGCCAGTTCATCGCGTTCCGGATCGGCTACGGCACGTCCGACCTGGTCTCGGCGTGCGAGTTGCGATACGTCCCCATCTCGGCACGCAACGTATCCCGCACCAGTCGGGCAGCCAGGGAGTTCCGGGGCCTGAAAGACGCCGCCGGCAAGGTCTACCCGCATGGCCTGGGTTGCGAGCTGCTGGCCTGGCTGCCTTGACCGTCCTGCGGTCTGGCGGCGCGCCGCTCGCGCGACACGACCATGGGATTGCGAGCACCGCCCGCGCGCGCCAGCATGCGCCCCGCCAAGCGTCACGACACGGCGCTGACCATGTGACCATGACATCCACGATGAGCAGACAGCTGGCCCGCCTGGCGGTGCCGTTGATCGCAGCAACCAACCTGCGCCAGTCCGCACGCGCGAACCTGCATGTCCTGCTCGGCAATGCTGTCGACACCGTGCGCTTCACGCCGCAAGGCCTGCGGCTGCGCTGACGTGCGGCGCCCGTCGATGCCCCGCCGGCTGCCGCCACTCGCGCTCGCCCTGGCGCTGGCGGTACCGGCCGCCGCCGCGCAGGGCTTGGCGGGCAAGGTCTGGCACTCGTTCAGCGACCTCGGCAATCCCGCCGGCACCTTTGCGATGAACCCGAACACGGGTGAATCCGTGCGCGTGCAGGACCGCCAACACGGCATCCCCTGGCCGGACGGCACGCGCCACGTCAGCGTGGACTACACCTCCAGCGGCAGGTCGGGCGACACGCGCTTCACCGTGAGGCGGACCGCCGACCAGTCGGTGCTGGTGGACCAGACCGTGGATGGCGACTTCAGCACGGTCACGCCCTCGCCCGCCGGCGCCAGCCGCATCCTGGCGCGCTGGAGCCAGAACACCGTTGGCCAGCGCGCCGTGGTCGTGTGGGACTTCGACCAACAGAAGCTGCTCTTCGCCACGCCGCCCAGCGACACGCCGGATGCCATCGCGTGGATGCCGGACGGCACGCTGCTGCGCGCGCAGCGCTCGGGCGCCATCAGCCGGATCACACTCGGCAGCGCGGAGGCGCCGCTGGGCACCGTGAGCTGGCCCGAGTCCCGCGTGCCGCTCAATGCCTTCGTCAGCCCGGATGGCACACAGGCGCTGGTGCAGCTCGTCAAGCTGCGGGAGTCCGGCCGCGTGGACAGCTCCGACCTGTGGATGATGGACTTGCGCAGCACGCGGCTGCGGCGCTACACGAACAACGGGCTGGTGCCGTATGCCGTCTGGTCACCCGACGGCCGCACGGTCGCCTTCGCCAAGGACACGGGGTATTCGTGCAGCGAGGCCACGTGCTACGGCAGTTGCACCGTCTGGCATGCGCCGTCGAGCGCCTCCGACGTGCGGGCACGCGCCACGAGCGGCGACGCCCGCGAGTTCCCGCTGAAGCGCCCCGACGGCTCGACAACGACGCTGCGCTGCCCCGTGGTGGCCTGGACGCGATGAAGTTTCTCGCCGCCACCGCGATGTGCGCATCGCTGCTGCTCGCTGCCGCGCCATCCGCCGTGGCGGCTGGCCTGGGGCGGCTGCTCCTCAGCCTGCCCGACAAGCCGCTGGCCCAGCTCGCCGAGCTGGACCGCCCCGCCCCGCTGGCGGACCACCCCGACGCCAACGCCAAGGGCTCGCGCCACGACAGCCACAACCGTCTCTACTTCAAGCTCACCAACACGGGCTTCAAGCAGGACACGTTCACCGTGTTCTCGGCCGCCACAGGGCAGGTCGCCTACGAAGCCCGTCAGCTGCCGCGCGTGTCGGAGGCCGCCCCGGCGCCGCACGCGGACGGCGTGTTCTCGTTCGTCATGCTCGACATCGCCAGCGACGCGGGCGTTTTCACGGTCGTTGACCTGGCGCCGCCGGCGCGCGTGCTGGCCAGCAGCAAAGGCGCGGTGGGCCAGTTCCTGCACTGGTGGATGCCCGACGGCTCGCTGGCGCGCCTGCACGCCCACACCGGCGAGCTGTCGACGGCACGCGTGAGCCTGCAGGGCCCGCAGCAAGTCATCGCGTGGCGCACGACGGGCCAGGTCGCGCCGCCGCTGCCGGGCGCGCTGTTCGGCGAGGCGGCACTGTCGCCACGCGGGGACGAACTGCTGTTGTCCACCGTGGAGGCGCGCACGCGGCGCACGGACCTGTGGATGCTGGACCTGCGCAGCGGCGCGCTGCAGCGCATCACGCGCGACGGCTTCCTGTCCTTCGTCATGTGGTCGCCCGATGGCGCGCTGCTGCTGCTGCGGCGGGACAACGTGTCGCACATCGGCAGCACGGTGCAGGGCCAGTGCTCGTACTGGCTGGCGCCGCGCGACGCGCGCGAGGTCTCGGGCGCCGTGCCCGGCCAGCCGCATGCCACGCTCAGGCAGGTGCTGTACGACGCCGGCCTGAGCGCGCCCGCGTCGCTGCCCTGTGGCCGTGTGTCCGCGTGGCTGCGGTAATCCTCACGGCGCGCAGGTGATGACCAAGGGATTGCCCGGCACCGGGGTGCGCCGCGAGCATGCCGCCCCGATGACTGCGACGACCTCCCCGCGCGCCTGGCGCACCGCCCTTGCCCTGCTGGCCGCCCTGCCGGCGCTGCTCGCCGGCCCGGCGCGTGCCGCCGGCGCGCCGCCCACCGGCCTGCTCTGGCACAACAGCTACATCCTCGATCACCACAGAGGCGTGCAGGTGTCCGCGCTGGCCGGGGGCAAGCCGGTGGAAATCACGAACAGCAAGGACATGGACGTGTCGGCCTGGCCCGACGGCCGCCAGTTCATCGTGACCAAGCCCGACATCTACCGCCGCATCACGTCGTTCGTCGTCATGACGCCCGACGGCAAGGCGGTGCTGTCGGGGGATGTGGACGGCTATGTGCGCGACGTCGAACCCTCACCGACGGACCGGCGGCTGGCCAAGGTCCGCCGAGGGGAGAGCCCGCTGGCGCCATTCGAGGATCAGGTGCTGGACCTAGCCACCCTGCGCACGCGCTACCGCATCGCCGACGACGACTGGTTCGCGTGGATGCCGGACGGCCGCTTCATGCTGATCAGCATCAAGACCGGCCGCATGCGCATCGCCAGCCTGGACGGCGGGCCGGAAGCCGCCGTGGGCCAGCTGACGCCGCCCGCGGACCGGCAGATGGGCGCCTTCGCCGTCAGCCCGACCGGCCGAGAGCTCATCATGAAGATGCCGCGCCGCAACGCCGTGCCGCGCGAGGCCGACCTGTGGATCGCCAGCATCGACGGCTCGCGCCTGGAGCGCCTCACCGAGGCCAAGGCCATCGGCTCGGCACTGTGGTCGCCCGACGGACGCTTCGTGGCCTACACGGTCGATAGCGGCCACTTCTGCAGCACGGCTGGCTACTGCGTCGGCAGCTGCGACCAGTGGTACACGCCCGCCACGCTGCGCGGCGTGCGCGGCTTCAAGGGCGAGCCGGGCAGCGAGGCGTTCCAGGTGAACAACCGGCAGGGGCAGCGCCAGGAACTGGGCTGCGAGGTGCTGGCCTGGACGCCATGACCCACGCACTGACGAGCAGGGGATTGCCCGCAGCACCCCGCCCCCCGAGCATGGCGCCCGCCCGCTGAGCGCGAACGAGTTTCTTCACCGCATGCTGTTTCATCGCCTGGCCGGCACGGCCTTCCTGTTTGCCCACCTCGCGGCACCGGCAGCGCCCACGTCGCTCGCGGGCGACCCCGAGGCGCTGACGCAGCTCGTCAACGCCGTCAGCCTGGACGTGATGTCCGAGGCCTCGCTGGAGGCCTGCGAGGCCGTGGGCGCGCCCGCGTTCGAGGCCATGCGCACCGCCTGGGTCGCGTGGCGCGAGCAGCACCAGCTGGCGCCGCTGCGCTCGGTGGTCATGAGCCTGAAGCGGCGCAACAACCGGTCCGCGCCGTGGAGCGACATCACCGATCCGCTGCGCGAGCGCGTGCTGAGCGACCCTGCGCCCGACAAGGCCTGCGCGGCGCTGGCGCGCGACTGGCAGACCGCCGGCCTGAACGTCAGCGCGATGTTCCCGCAGGCGCGTGCAACGGCAAAGGCCGTTGTCATGGAGAAGCTGGCGCACGCGCCCACCCAGCCCGAGCTCTACGCCGGCACGGCGCGGGGCCAGGTGTTGCTGCCGACGCAGATCGAGGCGCTGGCGGCGCAGAACAACGGCGGCTGGTCCGACCTGTCGGAGCAGGCCGCCGAGCGCAAGCTGGGCTGGGTGTTCGTCAAGGGCCGCGTGAAACGCTGGTCGCGCGACCCCGACCGCTTCAGCCTCGTGCTGGACCAGGGCGAACGCATCTCCGAGGCCGAGGCCTACCTGCGCTTCGACGCCGAGTCCTGGGTGGGCCGCGAGATCGTCGTGCGGGGGCTGGTCACGTCGCTGCGCTCCTACGCGCTGACGCTGGAGAACGCCGCGCTCGTGACCGACCCGTCGGGCCTCACGCCGTCGCCGCTGGCGCAGCAGCCGCTGGGCCGCAAGGACGTGCTGCTGCAGCGCGTGATGCGCCCGCCGGGCAGCGGCCTGGCGGACAAGGACCTGGCCGCCGTCGTCATCCACGGCCAGTCCGACTTCAGCAACGGCACGCGCTGGGAGGAAGACGTGCGCTTCCTGCTGAAGGACGGCACTGCCTACCGCCGCACCGAGATGCCACCCGACCAGCTCGACGTGGCCGCCTCGCGCAAGCTGGAGCCGCAGCAATGGGCGCGCTGGCGCAGCAACGGCAAGGCCTACGACATGCAGGCGCAGGACGTCGACGGCCGCCCCGCGGGCGACTGGAAGCCGCAGCAGCACCATGCCGTCAAGCCCTGGCCCCAGGGCACCCGGCTGGACGGCTACTTCAGCCGCGACACCTTCAGCGGCAGCCTGGCACTGGGCGGCGTGTCGTCCACGCGCGCCATCCGCTTCACGCGCGACGGCCGCTTCGAGCGCAGCTACAGCTCGCTGGGCACCTCGGGCGGCATGGCGGCCATGAACGGCGCCGTCATCTCGGCGTCGTCGCGCGGCGACGGCAAGGGCAACAGCAGCACGGCCGGCGGCACGGTGAGCGGCGCCGGCGGCACCGTGGGCGCCACCAGCGGCACCACCACGCGGGACGACGGCGCCAGCCGCCGCGGCCGCTACCAGCTCGGCGGCTACGTGCTGACGCTGGACTACGACGATGGCCACCAGGAGCGCCTGCTCAGCTTTCCCGTGTACGCGGATGGCGGGACCGTCTACGTGGGCAGCGGCAGCCTGACAAGGAGCGACCGATGAAGCGCCTGTTGACGAGCCTGGTGCTAGTGGCCGCCCAGGCCGCCACGCCCGCCGCCGGCCCGCTGGTGGCCGACCGCGCCGCCATGGAGCAGCTCATCAGCGCGGTGAGCCTGGACGTGATGACCGAGGCCTCCGTGGAGGCCTGCAGCGACATCGGCGCGCCGTCCGCCGCGCAGGCCCGCGCGGCCTGGACTGCCTGGCGCGAGCGCCACCAGGTGGCGCCGCTGCGCATGGTGCTGATCTCGCTCAAGCAGCGCGACAGCAGCAGCGTGCCGCCGTGGAGCCGGCTCACCGAGCCGATGCGCCGGCGCGTGCTGGCCGAAGCCCAGCCCGACAAGGTCTGCGCCGCGCTGGCCGGCGACCTGCAGGGCGCCGCCATGGACGTCAGCGCGCAGTTCCCGCAGGCCCGTGCGGTGGCGCAGGGGCTGCTGCAGATCAAGCTGGCCTACAAGCCCACGCTGCCGGACATCGCGCCGGGCGTGCCGCGGGGCCAGGTCCTGCAGCCCAGCCAGATCCCGGCGCTCGTCAAGCAGCACGGCCGCTGGACGGCCGTCTCCGAAGAGGCGGCGATGAAGAACCTCGGCCTGGTCTACGTGAAGGGCCGCGTGGAGCGCCACGGCAGCGACGGCGATCGCTACCGGCTCGCGCAGGACCAGGGCGAGCGGCGCTCGGCGCACACGATCTCGCTGGACGTCAGCGCCGAGCCCTGGGTGGGCCGCGACGTGGTGCTGCGCGGCGTGTTCTCGTCGCTGGACAACGCCTATGCCAACCTCGCCGCGGCGGCGCTGGTCACCGACCCGTCGGGGCTGGTGCCGTCGCCGCTGCCGCAGGAGGCGCTGGAGCGCAAGGAGGTGCTGCTGCAGCGCGTGACCGCCCCGCCCGGCCAGGGCCTGCCGGACAAGGATCTCGTGGCCGTCGTCATCCACGGCCAGGCCAACAATGTCAACGGCACGACGTGGGAGGAAGACGTGCGCTTCCTGCTGAAGGACGGCACCGCCTACCGCCGCACCGCGATGCCGCCCGACCAGCTCGACGTGGCCGCCTCGCGCCGGCTGGAGCCGCAGCAGTGGAGCCGCTGGCGCGGCGCCGACCAGCGCTACGAAATGCAGGACCAGGACGACGAGGGCCGCCCCGACGGCGGCTGGCAGCCGCGGCAGCACCACGCCGTGAAGCCCTGGCCCAAGGACACGCGGCTGGACGGCCGCTTCAGCCGCGCCAGCTTCACCGGCAGCCTGGTGCTGGGCGGGCGCTCGTCGTCCGAGACGATGCGCTTCACGCGCGACGGCCGCTTCGAGCGCACGTTCAGCGCCATGTCCAGCACCGGCACGCTGGCCGCCACGCTGAACAACACCGTCATCGCCGGCTCGTCGTACGCCGACGGCCAGGGCAGCAGCAGCGTGGGCAGTGGCTCCGTCGGCACCGGCCCCGCCGGCGGCCCGGGCGGCAGCGCCGGCGCCTACAGCGCGCGCCGCGCCGACGACGGCGCCAGCCGCCGCGGCCGCTACCAGCTCTCCGGCTTCACGCTGCTGCTGCAGTACGACGACGGCCACCAGGAACGGCTGCTGAGTTTTCCCGTGCAGGACGACCGCAAGACGGTCTACGTCGGCAACGGCAGCCTGAGTCTCGACCACTAGGAGTTTGAATTGCCCCTCCGCAAGATCCTCGCCCTCACCACTCTCGCCTGCGCCGCGCTGGGCGCCAGCGCCCAGGTGGCGCCCTCCGTCAGCCTGGCCGAGCAGATGCGCGGCATGCTGGGCAAGCCCCCGGCGGGTGCCGCCCCGACTGCTGCCCCCGCGCCCGCCTTCACGCCCGCGCCGGTGATCACCTCCGGCGTCATCGGCCTGGGCGCATTCAACGCGCCCATCGTCGCCAGCGGCCCGGCGCAGCTGCACCAGTCGGCCACCGAGCTGGCCCAGCGCTTCCCGGCCGCGCACCGCACGGCCATGACCAAGGCGTTCGAGGAATCGTTCGTGTTCTGGCAGAAGCTGGAAACGCAGCTGGGCCTGACGCCCAACGACGTGGCCGCCGGCGTGGCCGCCTTCATCGCCGGCAACTACTCGGCCTTCATGCAGCAGCCGGTGCCGGACGAGCACTTCAAGTCGCTGGTGCTGCAGATGCAGGGGCTGCTCGCGCGCAACGCCGCGTTCACGCAGGCCAGCGCCGCCACCAAGCGCACGATGTTCGAGCAGCTGGCCATGGTGGGCACCTTCATGGTGGTCTACCGCGAGCACCTGAACCAGAAGCCCAGCCCCAACGAGGAAGTCAACTTCCGCAATACCGCCAAGGCCAACCTGGAGGCCGGCGTGGGCCTGGCGGTGGAGCGCATCCAGATCGGGCCGCAGGGGTTGGTGGTGCGCTGAGCCCGGCCTTCAGGTCAGAGGAAGTCGCCCTTGGCGGACGCCTCCAGCCGCCACAGCGCGTCGCCCAGCCAGCGCTGGCGGCGCGCGCCGTGCAGCGCGGCGTCCGCGCGCATGCCGGCGGCCCATTCGTGCGCCAGGCGGGTGGCGGCCGGCACGTCGCCGCCGCACAGCCGCTGCGTGAGCACCCAGAAGTCCGCGTCGCCGAAGGCCTCGGGCACCGGGCTGCGCAGCAGCACCTCGGCCTGCGTCCACGGCGTCTCGAAGAACGGCTGCGCGGGGTCGAACAGCCGCGGCGCATAGGTCGCGCCGCGCACATCGCTCACCGGGGCGGTGAAGAACAGCATCTCGCCGGCGCGGCACTCCCGCGCCACCCGCGGCCGCCACCAGCGCCGGGCGGGCTGCCACGGCCACAGGTTGCCGGGCCAGAGGGGCGCGCCGCCCAGCGCGTGCGGCGCGAGCAGCGCGCGGCGCTGGGCCTCCGGACAGCCCGGCCAGGCCTGCGCCAGGTCGGCCTGGAGTTCCGGCGGCAGGGTCTGCAGATCGAGGGCGGCCATCGCCACCAACCTTACCAAAGCTTGATGGCGCTCCAGGCCTTGGCCGCGCCGCTGCCAACGGCATCCAGCCCGGCGGTGAGCCCGTCCTTGAGGCTGCTGGTGAAGCCGGTGGCCTTGTCGAGGGCGCCGATGGCGTAATGCGCGCCCACGCCCACGCCGAAGCCCACCACCGCGCCCACCGCGGTGCCGGCCACCGGCACGACCGACCCGACCGCCGCGCCCACACCGGCACCGGCGGCGCCGGCGGCGAAGGCGGTGCCCGTGTCCACCACCGTGTTGGCCACGGCGCGCGTGCCGCTGATCTGGCCGGCCCGGTAGGCCTGCACGTTGGTGTAGCCGCTGACGCCGCCCTGCACGAGGGCACCCACCGCGCCGCCCGCCTTGATGACGCTGGTGTGGCGGGCCAGCACGTCAAAGCCCTTGGCGGCGGCGCCGCCGAGCACGGCACTCTTGCCGGCGTCCTGCACCACCTGGCCGGCGTTCACCGACTCGCCGCGGGCCGCGCGCACGCCGGCGTCCACCAGCGTGGCCGCAGCGCCGCCCACCGCGCCATAGCGCGTCGACGGTGCGCGCGGATAGCCCTCGCGGGCGCCCGTCAGCGCCTGGCGGGCGCGGTCCAGCCGCGTGTCGCCGCGGCCTTCCAGGCCCTCGTTGGCGGCCGACAGCGGCCGACCCGGGGCATCCGCGGGCGCGAAGCTGCGTGCATCGTTGGTCGTGTTGCGCACGACGGGCGGGCGCACGCCCGCCTGCTTGTCCAGCAGGCCATCGCGATAGGTGCGCGCATCGGCCGGCATGGGCTGGACGACGCCGGCGGCCGGCAGCTTGGCCACCACCGCGCCGTCCGGGCCGTGGCGCGTGACCGACAGCGGCGTGACCTGGTCGGGCCGGGTGTTGCGGCTGACGATGTCGATCTGCTCGCCACCAACGGCCGCCGGCGCGCGCAGCCCGCTGGCGCCGTTGTCCGACGCGCCCTTGCCGGCCTGCTGCGGCAGCGTGTACGGATGCTCGCCGGTGAGCTGGTGCAGCCAGCTGGGGTGGTCGCCCCCCTTGGGCTGCACCAGCGCCGCGGCCGGCAGCCGGGCGGCGCGCGCCCCCTCGGCCATGTCGGCCACGCCGCCGCGGCCCTGCGCATCCGGCGTCGCGGTGTAGCGCAGCTCGACGACGCTCTTGTTCTTCAGCGGATGCTCACCCGGCGCGGCGTAGACCGCGTTCTCGCGCAGCAGGCCGGCGGCGTCGGGCGCTGTGTAGATCATGCCCTGGCCGCGCGCATTGCTGCGGCCGGGGCCGCCGTACTCGTGGTTCAGCGCACCGGCCTCGTAGTCCGTCCTCGTCGCACGCAGCACGTTGGCGTCGAACGCGTGCTGCGGCGCCGCGCGGCCGGCCTCGTAGGCGCGCTGCTGCAGCGACTGCACCAGGCCTTCGCGCCCGGCGGCACCCGCCACGCCCGTCAGCGCATTCGCGACGACGGCCGGCAGCACGACCGGCTGGCCGGCCGGCAGCGAGCGGGCCTGCGCGAGATCGGGGTTGGCCTCGCGCAGCGCGGCCTCGTCAACCCCGTGGCGTTGCGCCACATCGGCCAGGCGGTCGCCACGTTGGGCATAGACGACGTCAGGGGTGGACGGCGCGGGAGGGGTGGGCCGCCAACCGGCGGCCTCCAGGGCTTGGGGCATGGGGAGCTCCTTGCAGCAGGGGCAGGAAGAACACGGGGCCGGCAGCCGGTGCGGTGGCACCGGCCGCGGCCCCGTGGCAGGCGGGTCAGAACTGGAAGCGGAACACCGTCAGCGAGAAGCGGTGCGCGTCACGCGTCTGTGGCTCGCGGGCCTCGTTGTTGACGGCCGAGGCCAGCGCGCCGAGGAAGGCGCCGCTGAACGACACCGACAGCAGGCTGCTGAACATGCCGATCAAGTCGCGCGCGAAGTCGCCGGCGCGGGCCTGCGTGGCGGCGTCCACGCCCGGGTTCAGCTTCAGGTCGGTCTTGTTGATGTAGGCCTGGTCGACCTTGTGGATGTTGCCGCTGGCGTCCACGCCCAGGTAGCCGGCGCCGGCCGGGTTCTCCTGCAGCACGTTGCCGTCGTCGTGCGTCCAGTCCAGCACCTCGCCGTAGCCCTTGGCCTCGTTGATCTTCAGGTCGCCGACGGTGCGGGTGTCCACGCCGCTGATCTGCACGCCGTAGTCACCGTTGGTGATGTTGACCTTGCTGGCCAGCGTCATGTTGTTGCCGGCGTCCACGGTCTCGATGGTGACCTTGGTGCCGTCCTCCAGCTTGAAGGTGGTGGTGCCCCAGAAGTCGAAGGCGTGCTTGCCGTCAATGGAGACGTGCGGGTCGCCCCAGATGTTGGTGGTCTCGCCGGTCTTCTTGTTGAAGATGTTGACGTTGTTGTCGTCGCCCGCGGTGATGCGGTAGTTGTCGTTCTCGAACACCGCCTTGCCGCCGCTCATGTGCGTGCTGGCGTTGGTCGGGTTGGACGGGTCGGCGGCCGCCGTCGTGTTGAACGAGGCGGCGCTTGTGGCCTGGATCGTGGTCATGGAAAGCTCCTCTGAGATGTCTTCTTCAGTCGCCCGGGCATTGCACGCGCAAGCGCCGCCACGCGCCAGCTGCGGCCGCCCGCAATTCGGGGCGGCCGCAGCTAGGGTCCGCCGCAACGGCGGCGGGCGAGATGACGCGCGCCAGGCCGGATAGCCAAGCCCGGCCACACCTGCTGTAATGGTCCTAACCGGCAGACCGAGGGAGGACCGTGCGAATGCCAGACGAAGCCCTCGCGCTGATGGCCCGCGAGTCTCCGGACGCGCTGATCCTGCTGACGCCGCAGGGCCGCGTGGTGCACTGGAGCGGCGGTGCCGGCACCGTCTTCGGTTACGAGCTGAGCGAGGCGCAGGGCCGCCCGCTGAGCGAGCTGGTCATCCCCGCCGACCGCGTCGACGAGCAGGCCCAGCGGCTGGCCGAGGCGTTGGCCGACGGTGGCGGCACCTACGAGTCGGTGCGCCGGCGCAAGGACGGCTCGCTGCTGTATGTCGACGTGTCCACGCGCCGCGTGCGCGCGGCCGATGGCGCGGCGCTCATCCTCGCGGCCGAAAAAGACGTCACGCACATCAAGGTGCTGCGCGACGCCAAGCTGATGGAGGCGCGCTTTCGCGACCTGCTGGAGTCCATGCCCGACGGCATCGTCATGGCCAACGCCACCGGTCACATCGTCATCGCGAACAGCCAGGCCGAGCGGCTGTTCGGCTACGACGCCGGTGAGCTGCGCGGCCGCACGGTGGAGACGCTGCTGCCCGAGCGCTACCGGCACGCCCACGTGGGCCACCGCTCCAACTACTTCCTGCAGCCGCGCAAGCGTGCGATGGGCTCCGGGCTGGACCTGGCCGGCCTGCGCAAGGACCGCAGCGAGTTCCCCATCGAGATCAGCCTGAGCCCGCTGCGCACCGAGGAGAGCTCGTTCGTCATGAGCGCCATCCGCGACGCCAGCGAGCGCAAGCGCTTCGAGAAGGCGCTGCAGGAGAAGAACCAGGAGCTGGCCAACGCCAACCGCGCCAAGGACAACTTCCTCGCCGGCATGAGCCACGAGCTGCGCACGCCGCTGAACGCCATCATCGGCTTCACCGGCACGCTGCTGATGAAGCTGCCCGGGCCGCTGAACGACGAGCAGCACAAGCAGCTGCGCACCGTGCAGTCCAGCGCGCGCCACCTGCTGGCCCTCATCAACGACCTGCTGGACGTGTCCAAGATCGAGGCCGGCAAGGTGCAGCTGGCCTTCGAGGCGGTGGACTGCCAGGCCGTCGTCGACGAGGTCGCCGCCGCGCTGCGGCCGCAGGCGCTGGGCAAGGGGCTGGCGTTCGACGTGCACGCGCCCGACGCCCCCGTCGTGCTGCACACCGACCGCCGCGCGCTGAGCCAGATCGTCTTCAACCTGGCCGGCAACGCGATCAAGTTCACCGAGCAGGGCCACGTGAGCCTGACGTTGCGCGTGCTGCCCGGCACCGGCCCGCAGCGCGCCGAAATCCGCGTCGACGACACCGGCATCGGCATCCCGCCGGCCGACCACGACAAGCTCTTCGCCGCCTTCAGCCGCGTCAACGCCGCCCGGCCCAATGCGCCGGACGGCACCGGCCTGGGCCTGCACCTGAGCCAGAAGCTGGCCGAGCTGCTGGGCGGCAAGATCGTGTTCACCAGCGAGAGCGGCAAGGGCAGCAGCTTCTCGCTGCTGCTGGGAGGCGGCTGAGCATGCCGGCGCGCATCCTCGTCATCGAAGACAACGCCGCCAACCTGGAGCTGGTGCGCTACCTGCTGAGCTACAGCGGCCATGCGGTGCTGGAGGCGCGCGACGGCGCACAGGGCGTGGAGACGGCGCTGCGCGAGCGGCCCGACCTCATCGTCTGCGACCTGCAGATGCCGCAGCTGGACGGCTACCAGGTGCTGGACCGCCTGCGCGCCGACCCCGGCTGCGCGGGCGTCGTCATCGTCGCGGTGACGGCGTTCTCCATGCCCAACGACCGGCAGAAGGTCATCACCGCCGGCTTCGACGGCTACCTGTCCAAGCCCATCGAGCCCGAGCACTTCGTCGCGCAGATCGAGGCCTTCCTGCCGCCGGGGCTGCGCACGCCGCCCCGCGCGGACGCCTGAGGAGGGTGGCGATGGCCAAGGTACTCGTCGTCGACGACCAGGCCGCCAACCGCGACCTCGTCGTCACGCTGCTGAAGTACGCGGGCCACGAGCCGCTGGAGGCGGCGGACGGCCACGTCGCGCTGGCGCAGGTGCGCGAGCAGCGCCCGGCCCTGGTCATCTGCGACATCCTGATGCCCACGATGGACGGCTACGAGTTCGTGCGCCAGCTGCGCGCCGAGCCGGACATCGCGCACACCGACGTCGTCTTCTACACCGCCACCTTCATGGAGCGCGAGGCGCGCACGCTGGCGCTGTCCTGCGGCGTGTCCACCGTGCTGCTCAAGCCCACCGAGCCGGAGGAACTGCTGCGCGTCATCGAGCAGCGGCTGGCCGGCGCCGCGCCCGTCGCGCCGGTGGCCGACGCCCAGCAGTTCGACCGCGAGCACCTGCGGCTGCTGACCGACAAGCTCGCGTTCAAGGTCAGCGAGCTGGAGGCCGCCAACCAGCGGCTGTCGGCGCTGACCGAGCTGAACCTGCAGCTCGCCTCCGAGCATGACCCGCACGTGCTGCTGGACAACGTGTGCCGCGGCGCGCACGGGCTGCTGGGCGCGCGCTACGCGGTGCTGGCCGTGCGCAGCCGCGACGGCGACGCCCGCGGCCACCTCAGCAGCTGGGGGCTGGCGCCGGAGCAGGTGCAGGCGCTGCAGCCGCTGGCCGTCGACGCCGGGCTGTGCGGCCAGGTGCTGGCCGACGGCCAGGCCCGCCGCTTCGTGCAGGCCGACGCCGCACGGCTGCCGGCCGAGCTGCCGCCCGCGGCCAACGGGCTCATCGCGCCCATCATGTCGCTGCAGCGCACCTATGGCTGGGTGCTGCTGGCCGACAAGCTGGGCGCGCCGGCGTTCACCGACGACGACCAGCACCTGCTATGCATCTACGCCGCGCAGGCCGGTCGCATCTACGAGAACGGCAGCCTCTACCAGGCCATCAAGCAGGCCGCCGAGCTGCTGCAGACCGAGGTGGACGAGCGCAAGCGCATCGCCCGGGACCTCAGCGTCGCCAACGAATCGCTGGAGCAGCGCGTGCTGCAGCGCACGGCGGAGCTGCACGCCGTCATCGACGGGCTGGAAAGCTTCAACCGCAGCGTGTCGCACGACCTGCGCGGCCCGCTGGGTGGCATCGCCGGCGCGGCACGCATGGCGCAGCAGTTCGTCGCCAACCAGGAGCCCGAGCGGGCCATCAAGTTCCTGCAGGTCATCGCCACGCAGGCCGAGACCACCGGCCAGCTGGTGGAGGCGCTGCTGGCGCTGGCGCGCGCGAGCGACGCCACATTGCACCGCGAACCCGTGGACATGAACGCGCTCACCGCCGAGGTGCTCGCCACGCTGCAGCCCGCCGCGGCGCCACCGCCCGTCGTCGTCGAGCCGCTGGCCGCCATCCATGCCGACCGCAAGCTGGTGCGCCAGGTGCTCGCCAACCTGATCGGCAACGCGCTCAAGTTCAGCGCGCGCGCCACGCCGCCGCAGGTGCGCGTGGGCATGGCCAGCGCGGTGCAGGGCGGGCCGCTGTTCTACGTGCGCGACAACGGCGTGGGCTTCGACGCGCACAACGCACAGCAGCTGTTCAAGCCCTTCCACCGCCTGCACGACACCCGCTTCGAGGGCTCCGGCGTGGGGCTGTCCATCGTCAAGCGCATCTGCGAGCGCCACGGCGGCACGGTCTGGGCCGACAGCGCCCCGGGCCAGGGCGCCACCTTCTACTTCAGCTTCGGCGACGACCCACCGGCCTGAGGCCCTCACCGCGCTGTCACGCGCCCGGCCTAGGCTGGCGCGCCGCATGACCGTTCCCACCTTTCCCGACGCTCCCGACTGGGCCTGGCCACTGTTCGCCTGGGGCCTGCTGATGGCCAGCCTCGCCGCGCTGCAGGGCCGGCTGCTGTTCGGCCGCACGTGGCGCATCCGCCGCGCCGCGCCCGGCCCCGCCGCAGCCAGGCGGCGCCGCATGCCCGTGTGGCTGGCGCGCCCGGGCGGCACGCTGCTGCAGGGCTGGCTGACGCTGCCCGAAGGCGGCCCTCCGCCCGCACGGCTGCTGCTGTGGTTCGGCGGCCGCAACGAGCATGTGGCCTGGACGCCCGACCTCGCCGGCTGGCTGCCCGACGACTGCGCGCTGCTGGCCTTCAACTACCGCGGCCTGGGCGGCAGCGGCGGCTGGCCCGGCGAGGCCGCCTGCGTGGCCGATGCCGAGGCCATCGCCCGCTGGGGCCTGGCGCGGCTGGGCCTGCCGACGGCCGCGCTGCACCTGGCCGGCCGCAGCCTGGGCACCGGCGTGGCCATGCAGCTCGCAGCCCGGCTCGCCGCGGCCGGCACGCCGGTCGCCGGCGTTGCGCTGATCACGCCGCTCAAGAGCCTGCGCGCGGTGCTGAGGCGCAACCCGCTCATCGCGCCGCTGATGCCGCTGCTGCGCTCGCCGCTGGACAGCCTGGCCGCCGCACGGGCGCTGGCCTGCGAGGTGCTCGTGCTGTTGGCCGAGCGCGACCGCCAGGTGCCGCACGCGCATTCGCACGCCCTCGTCGGCGCGCTGCAGGCGGCCGGCTGCACGGTGACCGTGCAGCAGTTCGCTGGCACCAACCACCGCAGCCTGGCGCGCACGCCGGCGGCGATGCAGACCCTGGGCGGCTGGCTGGCCCAGCCAGCCTGAGCGCGCTGCGCGAAGCGGCCGCCCGCGGCTGACCCGCCGATGTCGTCAAGAGGCTGAGCGTTCGGCGGGCCCCGCGCCGGCACACTGCCCCCCCATGAAGCGCCGCCTGCTGCTGTCCACCGCCCTGCTGCCCATGCTCACCCTTGCCGCCCCGCCCGTTGAGATCTCGCTGTGGCCCGAGGGCGTGCCGCCCGCGCGGCGTGCCGACGCCCCGGCCGCGCGCGGCGAGCTGGGCCCCGAGCGGCTGGAAGCCGACGGCCGCATCGCTAACGTGTCGCAGCCCACGCTGACCGTCGTGCCGCCCGCCGTGGACCGGCCCAACGGCACCGCGGTCATCCTGTGCCCGGGCGGCGGCTACGCCTACCTGTCCAACGCCCGCGAGGGCCAGCAGTACGCCGCGTGGCTGAGCACGCTGGGCATCACCACCTTCATCCTGAAGAGCCGGCTGCAGGAATGGGGCCACCCCGCACCGCTGCAGGACGTGCTGCGTGCCATCCGCCTGGTGCGCTCGCGCGCGGCCGAGTTGGGCGTGGCGCCGAACCGCATCGGCGTCATGGGCAGCTCCGCCGGTGGCCACCTGGTGGCCAGCGCCAGCACGCTGTGGGACCACGCCGACGGCCGCACCGGCGCCGTGCTGGACGCCGTCAACGCCCGGCCCGACTTCGCCATGCTCGTCTATCCCGTCATCACGATGACCGACCCCGCCGCCCACGCCGGCTCGCGCCGCGCGCTGCTGGGCGGGCGGCCCGCGCAGGCGCTGCTGACGCTGATGTCCGTGGAGCAGCAGGTGACGGCCGCCACGCCGCCCACGCTGCTGCTGCACACGCAGGGCGACAAGTCCGTGCCGGCAGACAACAGCCTGCTGTACTTCCAGGCTCTCACGCGCGCCGGCGTGCCTGCCGAGCTCTACGTCTTCGAGCAGGGCGGCCACGGCATCGGCATGCGCGACGGGCTGGGCAACGCGTCCGCCTGGCCGCGCCGTGCCGAGGACTGGCTGCGCCAGCGCGGCCTGCTGAACAGGGAGGCCGCACGATGAAGCGCCGCGACCTGCTGGCGCTGGCCGGCGCGCTGCCCGCCTGGGCGCGTGCGGCCGGCACGATGACGCTGCCCGGCATGGACCTGCACGATCCCTTCATCGTGACCGACACCACCAGCCAGACCTACTGGCTGTTCACGAAGAACAACCCGACCGTCAGCGGCAGCCCGGCCCTCGGCGTGATGGCCTACCGCAGCCGGGACCTCCAGCACTGGAACAAACCGGAACTCGTGTTCCAGCTGCCCGCCGACAGCTGGGCCAACGACGGCTGCTGGGCGCCCGAGGTGCACCGCTGGCGCGGCCGGTGGTACCTGTTCGTCACCGTCCACAACGAGGGCCTGGCGCTTGCCGAACCCAGCCCGGTGCCGGGCCAGCGCAGCTACCGCCGCAGCACCGTGCTGGCCGTGGCCGACCAGCTGGGCGGACCGTTCACGCTGGTGCGCGGCGGCGAGCCGGTGGTGGACAAATCACTGATGACGCTGGACGGCACGCTGCACGTCGACGCGGCCGGCAAGCCGTGGATGGTCTACGCGCACGAATGGCTGCAGCTGCGCGTGGGCGCCTTTGCCGCCGTACCGCTGGATGACGAGCTGCGCGCCACGGGCAGGCCGCGCGAGCTGTTCCGCGGCAGCGCCTCGCCCGCCGCACGACCGCAGCAGGGCCAGGGCATCATCGTCACGGACGGCCCACAGCTCTACCGCACCGCCGACGGCAGCCTGCACATGCTGTGGTCCAGCTGGGGCGACGACGGCTACTTCCAGACCCTGTCGCGCTCGCCCTCCGGCGAGCTGTTCGGGCCCTGGGAACACGGGCCCGTCTGGCTGGCCAAGGGCAGCGGCCACGGCATGCTGTTCAAGACGCTGGCCGGCGCGTGGATGCTCGTCGTGCACCGCCCGTTCAAGAACGCGCGCGGCAAGCTGTACGACGTGCGGGAACTGCACAGCGGGTTCGAGCTGGTGCGCCAGCGGGTCGACCTGGACCTCGATGCCGCGCCCCTGCCGCCACCGGCCACCGCCGCGGCCTTGCCATGAACCCGTCCACCTCGATGGGCGGCGGCGAGGCGCTGGCGCCCCGCCGCCTCCACGCTTACTTCGAGAACCAGCCGGCGATGCGCTGCTTGAGGCGCAGGAAGAAGCCGGCCCGCTCGACATCGGCCAGCGCAACGACCGGCGCCTCGCCCAGCACCTTGCCATTGGCCGACGCAACCACCTTGCCGATGACCGCGCCCTTGGCGATGGGCGCCTCCAGGCCCGGGTTCAGCGTCACCTCGGTCTTCAGCGCGGCGGCCTGGCCCTTGGGCACCACCAGCGTCCACGGCTTGGCCACGCCGGCCGCCACCTCGGGCGCCACGCCGTAGACCACCTTGGGCGTAGTCAGCGTCGCGCCGGCCTGGGCCGGCGTGGCCTCCTCGAAGTTGGCGTAGCCCCAGTTGAACAGCACGCGGGTCTGGTCGGCCCGGGCCTGCTTGCTGCTCGCGTTCAGGATGACCGAGATCAGCCGCATGCCGTTGCGCTTGGATGAAGCCACCAGGCAGTAGCCCGCCTCCTCCGTGTGCCCGGTCTTGAGGCCGTCGACGGTCGGGTCGGTGTAGAGCAGCGCGTTGCGGTTGCCCTGCTTGATGTTGTTGTAGGTGAACTCGCGCTCCGCGTAGAGCGGGTAGTACTCGGCGCTGTTGCGGATGATGGCCGCGGCCAGCACGGCCATGTCGCGCGCCGAGGCCTTGTGGTTGGCACCCGGCAGGCCGTCGGCGTTCTCGAAGTGCGTCTTCGTCATGCCCAGCTTGGCGGCCTCGGCATTCATCTGCGTGACGAAGCCGGCTTCCGAGCCGCCCAGGTGCTCGGCCAGCGCCTTGGACGCGTCATTGCCGCTGGCGATGACCACGCCGCGCAGCATCTCCATCAGCGAGGCCTGCGCGTTCAGCGGCACGAACATGCAGCTGTCGCCGTTCTTGCCGCCGCGGCACCAGGCGCTCTCGCTCATGGTGACCTTGTCGTCGGGCTTGACCTTGCCGCTCTTCAGCGCCTGCTCGACCAGGTAGCTGGTCATCATCTTCGTCAGAGACGCGGGCGGCAGCGGCTCGTCGGGGTTGGACGACGCCAGGACCTGCCCCGTGTTGAAGTTCATCAACACCCAGGCCTTGTTCTCCAGCAGCGGGATGGACTGGCCGTTGGCGTCGGTCGTCATCGCCTGTTCGGCCGGCGCGGCCGGCTTGGCCTTGCGGGCGGCGGCGGCCTTGGGCTTGGCGTGCGGGGCGGCTTCGGCGGATGTGAAGGAACCGGCCAGCAAGGCGGTGGCGAGGAGGGTGGGGAGCAGGGGGGACATGCGGGGTTTGCGGGTCATGGGGAGGGGCTTGATGGGAAGCCGGTAAGTGGCTCGCGATCAGTGGCGTGATCGCCGAGAGAGGTGGTGAGTTCTGCGTGGGCTGCTGCGTGCCGCGGGTCCGGCGCGCCGGCCGGGGGCGGCGGCGGGCTGTCGCGGAACGCTGAGGATTCGTCAAAAGCCACATTGTCTGCTTGCCATGGCGTGAGCTCGTACCTGCCACGGGCAAGCTCAGCGGCGGCGCTTGCCAGGCCTGGTGTTGGCTGACGAGCTGATCGAGCGCATCCGGGCCGAGCTGGGGCGGGTATGTTGACGCAGCCATGGGCCATTCCACCCGGCGCCGCAGCCGCGAGAATGGGCCCACAACAGGGAGGAGCGTGCGTGCAGTTCAAGTTCGCCGACGACAAAACCAAACGCCGGCGGCTGCTGAAGCCGGGCGGCGTCGTTCTGCGGCTTGCAATACTGCCACCGGCATCCAGCGGCCCTGCCCTGACGCCCAGGCCCCTCTGACCATTGAACCGCCCCAGCCCGCGCATGAACCCCACCGAGCAACAGTTTTTTGACGCCCTCGAACGCAAGCTCTGGACCGCTGCCGACAAGCTCCGCTCCGCACTGGACGCGTCGGTCTACAAGCACGTGGTACTGGGCCTCATCTTCCTGAAGTACGTCTCCGACGCGTTCGAGGAGCGGCAGCAGGAACTGCGCGCCCAGTTCCAGGACCCCGGGCACGACTACTACATGGACCCCGCCGAGTACGGCGGCGCCGGCACGCCTGACTACGAAGCCAACCTCGCCGCTGAACTGGAAGTGCGCGACTACTACACCGAGAAGAACGTGTTCTGGGTGCCGTTCGAAGCCCGCTGGCAGACGCTGCGCGAGCTGGCCCAGCTGCCGCCAGGCAGTGAGCTGCCCTGGCAGGTGCCCAAGCGCGACAGTGACGGCCGCTACGAACGCAACGACGCGGGCGAGCTGGTCATGGTGCCCGACAAGATGCGCACCGTCGGCTGGCTGATCGACAACGCCATGGAGGCCGTGGAGCGCGAGAACGGCAAGCTCAAGAACGTGCTGAACAAGGAGTTCGCACGCACGCAGATCGACAGCCACAAGCTGGCCGACCTGATCGCCCATTTCTCGGACACGAACTTCAGCCAACCCGTGCACAACGGCCAGCGGCTGGACCTCAAGAGCAAAGACATCCTCGGCCACGTGTACGAGTACTTCCTCGGCCAGTTCGCGCTGGCCGAGGGCAAGAAGGGCGGCCAGTACTACACGCCCAAGGCCATCGTCACGCTGATCGTGGAGATGCTGCAGCCCTTCAAGGGCCGGGTGTACGACCCGGCCATGGGCTCGGGCGGCTTCTTCGTGCAGAGCGAGGAGTTCATCGCCCAGCACGGCGGCAAGGTCGCCAACGGCAAGACCGGTCAGATCAGCGTCTACGGCCAGGAGAGCAACCCCACCACCTGGAAGCTGGCAGCCATGAACATGGCCATCCGCGGGTTGGACTTCAACTTCGGCGGCCAGCCGGGCGACACGCTGCTGAACGACCTGCACCCCGACCTGCGCGCCGACTACGTGATGGCCAACCCGCCCTTCAACATGAAGGAATGGTGGAACGCCAAGCTGGAGGGCGACTGGCGCTGGATCGTGGGCGCGCCGCCCCAGGGCAACGCCAACTTCGCCTGGCTGCAGCACATGCTGGCCCACCTGGCCCCCACCGGCAGCATGGCGCTGCTGCTGGCCAATGGCTCCATGAGCAGCAACACCAACAACGAAGGCGAGATTCGCAAGCAGCTGGTGGAGCGCGATTACGTGGAATGCATGGTGGCCCTGCCCGGCCAGCTGTTCACCAACACGCAGATCCCGGCCTGCATCTGGTTCCTGACCCGCGACAAGGCCAACGGCTTCAACCTCGACAAGAAAAAGCGCGACCGGCGCGGGCAGTTTTTGTTCATCGACGCCCGGCAGCTGGGCTACATGAAGGACCGCGTGCTGCGCGACTTCACGGGGGATGACATCCAGAAGGTGGCCGACACCTTCCATGCCTGGCAGCACGGCGAGGGCTATGAAGACGTCCCGGGCTTTTGCTATTCAGCCTCGCTGGCCGACATCCAAAGGCACGAGCACGTGCTGACGCCGGGGCGCTATGTGGGCGCCGAGGAGCAAGAGGAAGACGGCGAAGTTTTTGCCGACAAGATGGCGCGGCTGACGGCACAGCTGGCGGAGCAGTTTGCGGAGAGTGCCGAGCTGGAGGGGGATATCAAGAAGAACTTGGCGGGGTTGGGATATGGCTTCTGATCACCCCGTAGTTCGGCTGGGCGACTATGTGGATGCATGCCTGGGGAAGATGCTTGATGCGCAAAAGAATCGAGGCGAATTGCACCCATATCTGGGAAATAGCAATGTGCGCTGGGGCTCATTCGAACTCGAAGCATTGTCGACCATGCGCTTTGAGGATCACGAGGAGGAGCGCTATGGCATCCGCGATGGCGATCTGATCGTTTGTGAAGGCGGGGAACCTGGACGTTGCGCCATTTGGCGAGGCAACGCGCCGATGAAGATTCAAAAGGCATTGCATCGCGTCAGAACAAAGGCGGGCCTAGACAACTATTTTTTGTACTACTGGTTTCTGCGAGCCGGTCGCACCGGGGAATTGGAGCCGTTCTTCACCGGTACGACGATCAAGCATTTGACCGGGAAGGCACTCGCCGAACTTCGCATTCCGCTCCCCCCAATTGATTTGCAACGCGAAGCGGCCAGGGTATTGAGGTCGCTCGACGAAAAGATTGACCTCAACCGCCGCATCAGCCAAACGCTCGAAGCCATGGCGCAAGCCATCTTCAAATCGTGGTTTGTCGATTTCGACCCGGTCAAAGCCAAGATCGCTGCCAAGACCGAAGGCCGCGACCCACTGCGCGCCGCGATGAGCGCCATCAGCGGCAAGGCTGAGGCTGAACTCGATGCGCTGCCGCCCGAAGCCTTCGAACAACTCGCCGCTACAGCCGCGCTGTTCCCGGATGAAATGCAAGCGTCGGAGTTGGGGGAGATTCCAAAGGGGTGGGCGTTCAAGTCCCTGGCTGATATCGCTCAGTTCGCAAGCGGCAAGATTGAGGTCTCGGCATTGACCGAAGACCTCTACATCTCTACAGAAAACATGCTTGAGAACAGGGCTGGCATCACCCGCGCCAGTTCGTTGCCGTCTGTGGCCACCGTCCCGAGTTTCAAAGCAGGGCACATTCTTGTTTCCAACATTCGCCCGTACTTTAAGAAGATTTGGACGGCCCGCTTTGACGGCGGACGATCACCGGACGTGCTGGCATTTGAGCCTATCGATTATCTGTGGGCTGAGTTCGCGTACAACTTGATGTACCAAGATGCATTCTTTGAGTTCATGACGCGCACTGCCAAAGGCGCCAAGATGCCTCGCGGAGACAAAGATGCCATCATGGGTTGGAGGTTCCCATGCCCAGGCGGACATCTAATGATTGCCTTTTCGGAAACGGTCAGACCCAACTACGCTCACATCGAGAGCCTGAATTCGCAAAACAAGTCCGTTTCCGAGTTGCGCGACACCCTCCTCCCCAAACTCCTTTCCGGTGAGCTGGCCGTGGCAGAGGTTGACGCATGACCGACGCTGAGATGCCGCCGAGCGAAACGATCTCATCTGAGTCCAGCGACTACTTCGAGAAGATCCCGCTGTGGACCAACGAGAGCGCGGCCAAGCGCTTTGAGATCATGGCTGACGAGCTGAGCGGGCGAATCCCGGTAACACGGCTTAAGAGCTGGCGCGACTTCACCGCTCTGCTCGAGAGTGACTTCTTCAACCGGTCGGACGCGCAACTGGTTTTTCGTGGTCATCGGCGCTTCGACTGGGGCCTGATGCCCACACTGGCCCGACTGACTACCAACGGCATCGTCACGGAGGCGTTGGCGACCGCGCAATTGGATCGCTTCAAGCGTGCGGTGCGCGGGCGGCTCAGCGATGCCGCCATGGTGGACGAGGACGACGAGCTGTGGTCAGTGGGCCAGCACCACGGCCTCATGACGCCACTGCTCGACTGGACCTACTCGCCGTATGTGGCGCTGTTCTTCGCCTTCCACAAAGAAGACAGCAAAGACGAACAGAAGGACAACCCCTACCGCGCGGTGTATGTGCTTAACAAGCGCTTTCTGGCGGAGCATGAGGCCGAAACCGGCATCCGCGTCTGCGAACCACGCAAAGATGACCACGGCCGCTTGGTGAACCAGGCCGGTTTATTCACCTTCTCGCCCACCGACGCCACCATCGAAAATAAGCTGGCCAGCGTGCTGGCCGATGACCAGCTTTTTGAGGATGAAGAGCTGCGCTCTGCGTCTGAAGACGAGCAGCCTGGCATTCTGGCCAAGTACATCTGCAAGATATACATCCGTAATGAAGAGCGCGACGCCTGCCTGCGGCACTTGCGCCGCATGAACGTGCACCACGCGAGCTTGTTCCCCGACCTGCTGGGCGCCTCGGAGTACTGCAACATCCTCACGACCGAGGCCGAGATGGCCGAAGCGGTCCGCCTACGCGGTAGGCACATCGAGCTCACGATCACCGAGAGTGCGGCAGCGATGGACCAAGCCGATGCGACGGTGACGCCTGCCGCTGCGCCGGGCACACTGACCAGCATCGAGGCCTTGCTGCAGCAACCCGCTGGCGCAGAGCAGGTGGAGCCTGGGAGCATTGCGCTGATGGCCGAAGAACTGGCGTCGTCCATTGCCAAGAACAAGGTGGTGGACTGGGAATCGCGCGACGCGGTGCAGGCCCGGCTGCGCAACGTGGTGCGGGTGGTGCTGCGCAAGTACGGTTACCCCCAGGCGCTGCGCGAGCGGGTGGCGGAGCAGGTGCTGGTGCTGGCCAAACTTGCTGAGGGAGGCACCAGCCCATGACGATCACGCCCGCGCAGATCGACCTCTGGCGCGCAAGCGCCTCTGAATCCCAGAACCTCGAATTCAAGGAGGCCGCCACCCAGTACGACACGCGCAAGCTGTGCCGCTACTGCGTGGCCATGGCCAACGAAGGCGGCGGGCACCTGGTGCTGGGCATTGCCGACAAGCCGCCGCGCCCCGTGGTGGGCAGCCAGGCCTTCCCGGACACGCAGGACGTTGCCGAGAAGCTGTTCCATTGGCTGGGCTTTCGCGTGGATGTGGAGGCGGTGGCCCATCCGGAGGGGCGGGTGCTGGTGTTCAGCATTCCTGCGCGCCCCAAAGGCACGGCCTACCACCACGACGGCGCCTACCTGATGCGCTCGGGCGAAGAGCTGGTGCCGATGAGCGAAGACCAGCTGCGCAAGATCTTTGCCGAAGGGCAGCCGGGCTGGCTGGAGAACCCGGCGCTGAAAGATGTGTCCGCGCAAGACGTGGTGCAGTGGCTGGACACGCAGGCATTCTTCGACCTGCTGCGCCTGCCCTACCCGACCGACCAGGCGGGCGTGCTGGCCCGCCTGCTGGACGAGCGCCTGATCGAGCGCAGCGCGGCGGGCTTCAACATCCTGCGCATCGGTGCGGTGCTGCTGGCCAAGAACATGCGGCAGGTCCCGGACATCAGCCGCAAGGCGGCGCGTGTGATCGTCTATGCGGGCGAGTCCAAGATGCAGACGGTCTCTGACATCACCGGCGAGAAGGGCTACGCGGTGGGCTTTGCCGGGCTGGTGCAGTACGTGATGGGCAAGCTGCCGCAGAACGAGGTGATCGAGGGGGCCATCCGCAAGGAGGTGAAGCTGCTGCCGGAGGTGGTGGTGCGGGAGCTGCTGGCCAATGCGCTGATCCACCAGGATTTCGACATGGGCGGCGCCTCGCCGGTGGTGGAGGTGTTCAGCAACCGCGTGGAGATCTCCAACCCGGGCGAGCCCATCGTGCCGGTGGAGCGCTTCATCGACGGCTACCAGTCGCGCAATGAGCGGCTGGCGGACCTGATGCGGCGCTTTGGCATCTGCGAGGAGAAGAGCAGCGGCATTGACCGGGTGATCGAGGCCGCCGAGTTGATGCAGTTGCCGGCCCCCGAGTTCTTGACCAGCCACCGGCGCACGATCGTGGTAATCCACGGGCCGCGGGCTTTCCGCGACATGAACGGCGGCGACCGGGTGCGGGCCTGCTACCAGCACTGCGTGCTGCAGTACGTGCTGCGCCGGCAGATGACCAACCAGTCGCTGCGGGAGCGCTTCGGTCTGCCGGAGGGCAGCAGCAACACGGTGTCGCAGATCATCACGGCCACGCTGGAGCAGGGGCTGGTGAAGATGGACCCCAACGCACCAGACTCGCGGCGCTATGCGCGCTACATCCCGGCATGGGCGTAGCGGCTATTTCATCGGTGACCCGGCTCGGCGAGCCAGGCGCCGGCAAGTCATTGATTTGCCGAGGGTTTCTTATTTCATCGCAAACCGGCTGGGTGGCTCGGCGGTGCAGCGTGGCCAAGGGAGGCCGACATGCTGAATGAACAACAACTCGAAGCGCTTTGCCTGGGCTGGTTCCAGGAGACGGGCTGGCGCTTGGCGCATGGCCCGGACGTTGCCCCCGACAGCAGCACACCCGAGCGCACCGACTACCGGCAGGTGGTGCTGCGCGAGCGCCTGCTGGGCGCGCTGGCTCGCATCAACCCGCAGCTGCCGGCCGCCGCGCTGGAGCAGGCCGCGCATGCGCTGCAACGGCTGAGCGAGCCGCAGATGGTGGTGCGCAACCGCAGCGTGCACCGCCTGCTGCTGAACGGCGTGATGGTGGACTTTGCGCTGGGCGACGAGAAGAAGACCGACTTGGTGCACTTCATCGACTTCGCGCAGCCCGGCAACAACGACTTCCTGGTGGTGAACCAGTTCACCATCACCGGCAGCAAGCAGCCGCGCCGGCCGGATGTGATCGCGTTTGTGAATGGCCTGCCGCTGGCCGTGGTGGAGCTGAAGAACCCCGCCAATGAGCAGACCGACGTGTGGGACGCCTTCAACCAGCTGCAGACCTACAAGGACGAGATCAGCGACCTGTTCAACAGCAACGCAGCCCTGGTGGTGAGCGACGGCTGGACGGCGCGCGTGGGCTCGCTCACGGCGAATGCCGAGCGCATGCTGCCCTGGCGCACCATCGCCAACGAAGACGACCGGCCGCGCCTGCAGATGGAGCTGGAAACGGTGGTGCGGGGCTTCTTCAAGCCGGAGCTCTTTCTGGACTATCTGCGGCACTTCGTGCTGTTTGAGCAGGACGGCGACGCCCTCATCAAGAAGATTGCGGGCTACCACCAGTTCCATGCCGTGCGCGAAGCAGTGCGTGCCACGGTGATTGCCGCGCAGACCCCGGACAAGGGCTTGCTGGAGGTGCACGAGGAGCGGGCCACCTACGGCAAGGAGGTCAGGCCGGGCTCGCGCAAGGCGGGGGTGGTGTGGCACACGCAGGGGTCGGGCAAGAGCATCACCATGGCCTGCTATGCGGGAAAGCTGCTGCAACAGCCGGAGATGAAGAACCCCACGCTGGTGGTGGTGACGGACCGCAACGACCTGGATGGCCAGCTGTTCGCCACCTTCAGCGCGGCCAGTGACCTGCTCAAGACGACGCCGGTGCAGGCGGGCGACCGCGACGAGCTGCGCGAGATGCTGGCCTCACGCGAGGCCGGCGGCATCATCTTCACCACGGTGCAGAAGTTCGCGCTGCTGGAGGGTGAGGAGGCGCACCCGCTGCTCTCAAGCCGAACCAACATTGTTGTGATCTCTGACGAGGCGCACCGCAGCCAGTACGGCACCAAGGGTCGACTGGACACCAAGACGGGCAAGTACGTGTTTGGCTACGCCAAGCATTTGCGCGACGCGCTGAAGAACGCCACCTTCATCGGCTTCACCGGCACGCCGATTGCGCTGGAGGACAAGGACACTCGGGCCGTGTTCGGCGGCTACGTCAGCATTTACGACATCCAGGATGCGGTGGACGATGGCGCGACGGTGCCGATCTTCTACGAGAGCCGACTGGCCAGGCTGGACGTGAACCAGGCCGAGATCGAGGTGCTGAACGCGCAGGTGGACGAGGTCGTCGAGGACGAAGAAGACATCGCCCACCGCGAGAAGACCAAGAGCGAATGGGCCGCGCTGGAAAAGCTGGTGGGTTCGCAGCCGCGCCTGCAGCAGGTGGCTCGCGATCTCGTCCAGCACTTCGAGGCGCGGGTCTCGGTGGTGGATGGCAAGGCCATGATCGTTTGCATGAGCCGGGACATCTGCGTGCAGCTCTACAACGCCATCTGCATTGGCGACAAGGACAACCCGCCCTTGCGCCCCGATTGGCACAGTGCCGACCCGGAGCAAGGCGCGATCAAGATCGTGATGACGGGCTCAGCCGCTGACAAGGCACTGCTGCAGCCGCATCTGTACAGCAAGCAGGTGAAGAAGCGGCTGGAAGCGCGTTTCAAGGATGCGCGCGACCCGCTCAAGCTGGTGATCGTGCGCGACATGTGGCTGACGGGCTTTGACGCGCCGTGCTGCCACACGATGTACATCGACAAGCCCATGAAGGGGCACAACCTGATGCAGGCGATTGCTCGGGTGAACCGGGTGTTCAAGAACAAGCCGGGCGGCTTGGTGGTCGACTACATCGGCATTGCCAACGAGCTGAAAGCGGCGTTGAAGGACTACACCGAGGCCAAGGGCAAGGGCGACCCCACGCATGGCGCGGCCGAGGCACTGGCGGTCTTGCTTGAAAAGCTCGATGTGGTGCGCGGCCTGATGCACGGCTTTGACTACGGCGCGTTCGAGACGCAGGCGCTGCCGCTGCTGGTTCCGGCAGCGAATCACCTCCTGGGCTTGAAGGACGGCAAGACACGTTTCCTGGACACGATGGTGGCCGTGGCGAAGGCGTTCTCGCTATGCGGCACGCTGGACGAAGCGGCTGCGCTGCGCAAGGAGATTGCGTTCTTCTCCGCAATCAAGGCGGCCATCGCGAAGTTCACGACCGTGGACAAGAAGCGCAGCGACGCGGAGAAGAACAGCGCACTCAAGCAAATCCTGGACAACGCCATCATTGCCGACGGCGTGGCGGACGTCTTCGCGCTGGCGGGGCTGGACAAGCCGAACATCGGCCTGCTGTCCGACGAGTTTCTGGAGGATGTGCGGCGCATGGAGAGCCGCAACCTGGCCGTGGAGCTGCTGGAGAAGTTGCTGCGCGACGAGATCAGGGCGCGTGCGCGCAACAACGTCGTGCAAGAGCGGAAGTACGGCGACCGGCTGCTGGAAACCCTCCGCAAGTACCACAACCGAGCGATCGAAACGGCCCAGGTCATCGAAGAGTTGATCCAGATGGCCAAGGAGTTCCAGGACACGCTGGAACGAGAGGCCGCTCTCGGACTCGGCGCCGATGAGGTGGCGTTCTATGACGCCTTGGCCAACAACGAGAGCGCAGTACGTGAGCTGGGTGACGAGATCTTGAAGAAGATTGCCGTGGAGATCACCGAGAAGCTGCGCGCGAGCACGACTGTGGATTGGCAGGTGCGCGAGAGCGTTCGAGCCAAGCTACGTATCCTGGTGCGGCGTTGCCTGCAGAAGTGGAAGTACCCGCCAGACCAGCAGCTCCAAGCGGTGGAGTTGGTGCTGAAGCAAGCGGAGACCTTGTCGGAGACTTGGTCGAGCGCGATGTAACGCGCTGGGGCCGGCCTCAAACGTCGATATTGCCAGCCCGCAGCGCGTTGGTCTCGATGAAATCGCGACGGGGTTCAACTTCATCCCCCATGAGCATCGTGAACACCTTGTCCGCCTCGATGGCGTCTTCGATCTGCACGCGCAGCAGGCGGCGGACGGTGGGGTCCATCGTCGTTTCCCACAGCTGCTCGGGGTTCATCTCGCCCAGGCCCTTGTAGCGCTGGCGGCCGACGCTGCTTTCGGCTTGCGTCATCAGCCAAGCCATCGCGGCGCGGAAGTCGTCGACCTTGGCTTCCTTGGCCTTCTCGCCTTCACCCTTGCGCACGAGGGCGCCGGGCTTGATCAGGCCCTGGAAGCTCAGGCCTGCGTCGGCCAGCACTTCGTAGTCGGCGCCGTGCACGAAGTCGGCGCTGATGACGCTAGCGCGCACGTTGCCGTGGTGGATGCGGGCGATCTTCAGGAACAGCTTGTCGGTGCGCGGGTCGGTCTCGACGGTGACTTCGGCGTTGTGCAGCCGGCTCTTCAGCGCGGCCGCGCTGGCCTCAGCTTCTTCACGGGTGTCGACCTTCAGCGCCAGGCCGTTGGCCAGCACGTGCAGCGCTTCGATGTCCATCCAGTTGGACAGGCGCTCGATGACGCTCTGCGCGGTGACGTATTTGCGGGCCAGCGCGTCCAGCGCGTCGCCCTTGAGCGTGTTGCCGTCGCCGGTGTCCAGGCTCGCGTCCTGCAGCGCCACCTTGAGCAGGAAGCCGTCGAACTCGTGGCCGTCCTTCAGGTATTGCTCGTGCTTGCCGACCTTGACCTTGTACAGCGGCGGCTGCGCGATGTAGATGTGGCCGCGCTCGACGAGCTCGGGCATCTGGCGGTAGAAGAAGGTCAGCAGCAGGGTGCGGATGTGGGCGCCGTCCACGTCCGCGTCGGTCATGATGATGATGCGGTGGTAGCGGAGCTTGTCGGGGTTGAAGTCGTCCGTCCCGGCGCCGCGGCCGATGCCGGTGCCCAGTGCGGTGATCAGCGTGATGATTTCGTTGGACGTCAGCAGCTTTTCATAACGCGCCTTCTCCACGTTCAGGATCTTGCCGCGCAGCGGCAGGATGGCCTGGAACTTGCGGTCGCGGCCCTGCTTGGCGGAGCCGCCGGCGGAGTCACCCTCCACGATGTAGATCTCGCACTGGGCCGGGTCTTTTTCCTGGCAGTCGGCCAGCTTGCCGGGCAGGCCCAGGCCGTCGAGCACGCCCTTGCGGCGGGTCATCTCGCGGGCCTTGCGGGCGGCTTCGCGGGCGCGGGCGGCGTCGAGGATCTTGCCGCAGATGGTCTTGGCGTCCAGCGGGTTCTCGAGCAGGTAGTCGGTCAGCAGGCGGCTGACGATGTCTTCCACCGGCGCGCGCACTTCCGAACTGACGAGCTTGTCCTTGGTCTGCGAGCTGAACTTGGGCTCAGGCACCTTCACCGACACCACGCAGGCCAGGCCTTCGCGCATGTCGTCACCGGCGACTTCGACCTTGGCCTTCTTGGCCAGCTCGTTGTCTTCGATGTACTTGTTGATGACGCGGGTCATCGCGGCGCGCAGGCCGGTCAGGTGGGTGCCGCCGTCACGCTGCGGGATGTTGTTGGTGAAGCAGAGGACGTTCTCGTTGAAGCCGTCGTTCCACTGCATGGCCACTTCGACGCCGATGTTGGTGCCCTGGTCGGAGATCTTGTCGCCCACGGCGTGGAAGATGTTCGGGTGCAGGGTCGTCTTGCCCTTGTTGATGAACTCGACGAAGCCCTTCACGCCGCCCGCGTAGGCGAAGTTGTCTTCCTTGTTGGTGCGCTCGTCGACCAGGCGGATCTTGACGCCGTTGTTCAGGAAGGACAGCTCGCGCAGGCGCTTGGCGAGGATGTCGTAGTGGTAGTCGTTGTTCTCCTTGAAGATCTCGGTGTCGGGCAGGAAGTGGACTTCCGTGCCGCGCTTGTCGGTCTCGCCGATGACCTTCATGGGGCGGGTCTCGACGCCGTCCACCATGACGCTCTCGCCGTTCTGCGGAATGCCCTTGGCGAACTCCAGGAAGTGCACCTTGCCGCCCTGGCGCACCGTCAGGCGCAGGAACTTGGACAGGCCGTTCACGCAGGACACGCCCACGCCGTGCAGGCCGCCCGAGACCTTGTAGCTGTTCTGGTTGAACTTGCCGCCGGCGTGCAGCTCAGTCAGCGCGATCTCGGCCGCCGAGCGCTTGGGCTCGTGCTTGTCGTCCATCTTGACGCCGGTCGGGATGCCGCGGCCGTTGTCGATGACGGAGATGGAGTTGTCGGTGTGGATGGTGACGACGATGTCGTCGCAGTGGCCGGCCAGGGCTTCGTCGATGGAGTTGTCGACCACTTCGAACACGAGGTGGTGCAGGCCCGTGCCGTCCGAGGTGTCACCGATGTACATGCCCGGGCGCTTGCGCACCGCCTCCAGGCCTTCCAGGATCTGGATGGAACTGGCGTCGTAGGCCGCAGGCGCTTGCGGGGCCGGTGCGGGGACGTTCTCGGGGGTGGCGTTATCGCTCATCGGGGACTTTCAAGGCCGCAACGCGGCCGGTACAACTCTCAAACTAGAACCCCCCGCTCGGCGGGGGGCAGGGGGGTGCGAAACATGCACCGCGCAGCGGATCAGAGCCGCAGGCTCAGATCCGCATCGGCATCACCACGTACTTGAAGCCGGTGGTGTCCGGAATGGTGAGCAGCGCGCTGGAGGCGCTGTCGTTGAGATCGATGCAGACCATGTCCTGGCTCATGTTGGACAGGGCGTCCATCAGGTAGGTGACGTTGAAGCCGGTCTCGATCTTGTCGCCGCCGTAGTCGATCTCGATCTCTTCCTTGGCCTCTTCCTGCTCGGCATTGCTGGACGCGATGGACAACAGGCCCGGCTCGAAGGTCAGGCGCACGGCCTTGAACTTCTCGCTGGTCAGGATGGCGGCGCGCTGCAGGCTGGCCAGCAGCGGGGCGCGGCCCAGCGTCAGGCGGAACTTGTGGTTCTTGGGGATGACGCGGTTGTAGTCGGGGAACTTGCCCTCGACCAGCTTGGTCACGAACTCCATGCCGCTGAAGCTGAACTTGGCCTGGTTGCCGGCGAAGCGCATCTCGATCGCGTCGTCGTCCTTGCCGTCCTTCAGCAGGCGCTGCAGCTCCAGCACCGTCTTGCGCGGCAGGATGACTTCCTGCTTGGGGATGTCCACCTCCAGCTCGGCCTGGGCCAGCGCCAGGCGGTGGCCGTCGGTGGCGACCAGCGTCAGGTTCTTGCCCTCGGCGACGAACAGGATGCCGTTGAGGTAGTAGCGGATGTCGTGCACCGCCATCGCGAAGTGCACCTGGTTGATCAGGCCCTTGAGCGCCTTCTGCGGCACGCTGAACGCGGGGCCGAAGTCGGCGGCTTCCTGCACCAGCGGGAAGTCGTCGGCCGGCAGCGTCTGCAGCGTGAAGCGGCTCTTGCCGCCCTGCAGCGTCATCTTGTTCTGGTTGCTCGTCAGGCTGACGGTCTGGTCGCTGGGCAGCGCACGCAGGATGTCGATGAGCTTGCGCGCGCCGACGGTGGTGGACAGGTTGCCGGCGTCGCCGTCGAACTGCACCGTGGTGCGGACCTGGATCTCGAGGTCGCTCGTCGTCAGCTCCACCTGGTTGCCGGTCTTGCGGATCAGCACGTTGGCCAGGATGGGCAGCGTGTGCCGCCGCTCGACGATGCCGGACACCGCCTGCAGCGCGCCGAGCACCTGGTCCTGGGGAGCTTTCAAAACGATCATGAGGGCCTCTTGGGAGGAGATCTGAGGGAGAACTTTTCCGGGGACAAGCCCCAAAAACGCGCGCGCGCGTGAAGCTGCGATTGTCGCCCGGAATGGGTGCGTGGCCGGGCGGGCGGCGCGCGATGGAAGCTACGGGTCAACCCGAGTGCGCGGGCCGGGCGCCGTGCCGCCCCAAGCCGGCCCGTCCTGGCGATGTTTGCCGGCCAATCCGGCAAGCATCGCCGCCCCCTCGGGGGACCGACTGGGCTTGCCCGCGTTCAGCGAGGCAAGACCGGGCGAGGGGCTAACCCTTCAGCGTCTGCTCCAACACGTGCAGCTGCTGGTTCAGCTCGGTGTTCTTCTGCCGCTCGCCGCCGATCTTGCGCACCGCGTGCAGCACGGTCGTGTGGTCACGGCCGCCGAACAGCTCGCCGATTTCGGGCAGGCTCTTTTGCGTGAGCTCCTTGGCCAGGTACATCGCGATCTGGCGCGGCCGCGCGATGCTGGCCGGGCGCTTCTTGGAGTACATGTCGGCGACCTTGATCTTGTAGAAGTCGGCCACCGTCTTCTGGATGTTCTCCACACCGATCTGGCGGTTCTGGATGGACAGCAGGTCCTTCAGCGCCTCGCGCGCCAGGTTGATGCTGATCTCCTTGTGCGAGAACTTGGCATAGGCCAGCACCTTGCGCAGCGCGCCTTCCAGCTCCCGCACGTTGGCGCGCACGTTCTTGGCGACGAAGAAGGCCACGTCCTCGGGCATGGGCGTGCCCTCGGCCTCGGCCTTCTTGATCAGGATGGCCACGCGCATCTCCAGCTCGGGCGGCTCGATGGCCACCGTCAGGCCGGCGTCGAAGCGGGAGGTCAGCCGCTCGTCGATGTCCACCAGCCCCTTGGGGTAGGTGTCCGACGTCATGATGATGTGCGCCTTCTTGGCCAGCAGCGCCTCGAAGGCGTTGAAGAACTCTTCCTGCGTGCGGTCCTTGCCGGCGAAGAACTGCACGTCGTCGATGAGCAGCAGGTCCAGCGAGTGGTACTTGGCCTTGAGCTCGTCGAAGGTCTTGCGCTGGTAGTTCTTGACGACGTCGGAGATGAACTGCTCGGCGTGCAGGTACAGCACGCGGGCGTCCGGGCGGTCCTTCAGCAGCGCGTTGCCGACGGCGTGGATCAGGTGGGTCTTGCCCAGGCCCACGCCGCCGTAGATGAACAGCGGGTTGTAGGTGATGCCCGGCGCGCCGGCCACGTGCAGGGCCGCGGTGCGCGCCATCTGGTTGGCGCGGCCAGGCACGAGGGTGTCGAAGGTGAGCTGCGGATTGATGCGGTGCTTGGCCGAGGCCGGCGCCTGCGAGGGCAGCACAACCGGCGCGGCCGGCGGCTGAACAACCGGGCGCAACGCCGCGCTGGGCTCGGGCGGCAGCAAGGACGGCTGCTGCGGCACGGCCGCCGCGGAGGTCGGCACGGCAAGCGCCGCCGCCGACGCATCGCGCGCGGCCAACGCCAGTTCCAGCCGCGTCGGGCGGCCGGCGAGTTCGGTCAGGATGGCCTCGATGCGCGCCGCATACTGGCGACGGATCCAGTCGCGCTTGAAATGGTTGGGCACCTTCAGCGTGGCCACCAGCGCGCTGGCGGCATCGGCGCCCTCGCCGGCTACGGTGGCGGGCGGCAGCGGGCGAATCCAGGTGTTGAATTGCTGCTCGGGCAGTTCGGTGGCCAGGCGCTCGCAACCGCGCCGCCAGAGGTCCGAAGCCCATTCCGCCGTGTTCATGCCCGCTGTCACCTGCATCCCATCCGCCCTGTTGTGTTCTTCTAGGCTCATTGTGGAAAACTTGTTTTCGAGCAGCCGGATTGTACGGAGTCGGCGCCCGCCAGACCGGGGGTTATCCACAGAATTTCGAAGGGGGTCAATCCCCGGCAAACCCGGCTTGAGACTCTCGACTTATTGACCGGCGCCGCCGCATCTGCTGTAATCACGGGTTTTCGCGCATTGGCGAGTCGTCGCCGTGCGAGCGTCGGCCGGGGTCTCTCAGGGGGCATCGGCGCCATTGCCGGGTGCCAACCGCTGCGCCCAGCCTGAACAACCAAGCCTCAAAAGGGGTTCCCCATGAAGCGTACCTACCAAGCCTCCAAGACCCGTCGCGCCCGCACCCACGGCTTCCTCGTTCGCATGAAGACCCGTGGCGGCCGTGCCGTCATCGCCGCGCGCCGCGCCAAGGGCCGCAAGCGTCTGGCTGTCTAAGGTCTTGTCGCACCAGGCGGCGCTGCCGCGCCGCCCGCTGCCGGGCACCTGATGATCGGTCGCATCCAACGCCCGGTGGATTTCGAGCGGGTGCTTGCCCGCCCGAGCCGCTCCCGCAGCGCGCATTTTGCGTTGCACCATCTCTCGGCCACGCCAGCGCCCAGCGCCTGGAACGCCGCGCAGTTGCGCACAGCCCGGGCCGAGTTATCAACAGGCGACACACAGCCTGCGCACAGCCCTGTGGAGCATGCCCCACCCGCTGAGCCCTCCTCTGCCGTCGAGGGCTGCTGGGTGGGCTTGGTCGTGCCCAAGCGGCATGCCAAGCGCTCGGTGACCCGCCAGCTCTTGAAGCGCCAGATTCGCGCCGCATTTGCCGAGCGCCCCGGCATGCCGCCGGGTCTGTGGGTCGTGCGCTTGCGTTCTCCGTTTGACCGCCAGAAGTTTCCCAGCGCCGCGTCCGATGCGCTGCGTGCCGCCGCGCGCGCCGAACTGGCGCAGCTGCTGGACCGCGTGCTCGCGCCCCGGGCGGAGAAGCTGGCATGACGCCCAGCTGGCCCGCCCGCGCGCTGATGGCCGTCGTTCGCGGCTACCGGCTCATGCTGAGCCCGTGGCTGGGCAACGCGTGCCGCTTCGAGCCGACCTGCTCGCGCTACTCGCTGGCCGCGCTGGAACAGCATGGCGCGCTCGCCGGCAGCTACCTCACGGTGCATCGCATCCTGCGCTGCGCACCGTGGTGCGCCGGCGGCCACGACCCGGTGCCCGACAATCCGCCGCGGCTGTTCACCCGCCTCGTCCCCTCCACGGTGCGCGCCTGCGCGTCGTCCTCTTCCTCGTCCGAGTCTTCCCATGACTGATATTCGCCGCACCGTGCTGTGGGTGGTGTTCACCATGTCCCTCGTCCTGCTGTGGGACGGCTGGCAAAAGCACAACGGGCATCCCTCGATGTTCAGCCCGGCGCCCAAGGCGGTCGCCACCGCGCCGGCCGGAGCCGCCGCGAGCGGCGTGCCTGCGGCCGCGTCGACGGCCGGCGGCGCCCAGGCAGCCGCTGCCGCCGCCACGCCGGCGGCAGCGCCGTCGGAGAAGGTCACGATCCGCACCGACGTGCTGACGGTCACGGTCGACACGCTGGGCGGCGACATCGTCCGCGCCGAGCTGCCCAAGTACCTCACTTCGCCCGACCCGACGGTGACGGACCAGCTGCTGCAGATGGTTCATCTGCAGAAGAAGCCCGAGTTCACGCCCGAGCCGGTCGTGCTGTTCAACGCCGCGCAGCACTACCGTGCGCAGACCGGCCTGGTGGGCGGCAGCGGCCCGCTGCCGACGCACAACACGCCGATGACGGCCGTGCAAGGCCCGCGCGAGCTGGAAGCCGGCAAGGACGAGGTGAAGCTGCGCCTGGAATCGGCCGAAGTCGGCGGCGTCAAGCTGGTCAAGACCTACACGTTCAAGCGCGGCGCCTACACGGTGGGCGTCTCGCACGAGGTCATCAACGCCGGCAGCGCGCCCGTCACGCCGCAGGTCTACCTGCAGCTGGTGCGCGACGGCTCCACCGTCACCGGCGGCGCGGCGTTCACGCCCAGCTTCACCGGCCCGGCGGTCTACAACGACAAGGCCAAGTTCAAGACGATCAAGTTCGAGGACATCGACAAGAACAAGGTCGACATCGAGAAGCATGCCAACGACGGCTGGGTCTCGATGGTGCAGCACTACTTCGCCAGCGCCTGGCTGGTGAACGAGCCGGGCAACCGCGAGTTCTTCGTCCAGAAGCGCCCGGGCGCCGTGGGCGTCGCGCCCGACACCTACGCCACCGGCATGGTGTTCACGCTGCCCACGCTGGCGCCCGGCGCCAGCACGACGCAGAACGCCACGCTGTTCGCCGGCCCGCAGGAGGAGAACAACCTCGCCAAGCTCGCCCCCGGCCTGGAGCGCGTCAAGGACTACGGCATGCTGACCATCCTGGCTGAGCCGCTGTTCTGGCTGCTGGACAAGCTGCACGGCGTCATCGGCAACTGGGGCTGGACCATCGTCGCGCTGGTGCTGCTGCTGAAGATCGCGCTGTACGGCCTGAACGCCAGCGCCTACAAGTCCATGGCCCGCATGAAGGCCGTCGCGCCGCGCATCAACGAGATGAAGGAGCGCCTGAAGGACAACCCGCAGCAGATGCAGCAGGAGATGATGAAGATCTACCGCGAGGAGAAGATCAACCCCATCGGCGGCTGCCTGCCCATCTTCCTGCAGATGCCCATCTTCATGGCGCTGTACTGGGTGCTGCTGTCCACCGTCGAGATGCGCCAGGCACCGTGGATGCTGTGGATCACCGACCTGTCGGTGCGCGACCCCTACTTCATCCTGCCGCTGCTGATGATGCTGTCCAGCCTGTTCCAGGTCTGGCTGAACCCGCCGGCGGCCGACCCGATGCAGCAGAAGATGATGTGGATCATGCCCGTCGCCTTCGGCATCATGTTCTTCGTCTTCCCGGCCGGCCTGGTGCTGTACTGGCTGACGAACAACATCCTGTCCATCGCGCAGCAGTGGATGATCAACAAGCAATTGGGCGTGAACTGAATCACGTGAATCTGCACAGCCCCCGCGCCCGGGGGCTTTTTTGTGCCGGCGCGAAGCAGTTCAATGGCGGTGCGGGGCAGAGAACACCGGCCCGGACCAGCCTCACGAGAGTGCTCGAACCTGGCCTCCCCCGCGCCAACACCTGAAACAGCCGCTCACCCGAGCGGCTGTTTCTTTTTCAGCGCCGCGACAATCGCCGCCATGCTCGCCCGACACGCCGACCCCATCGCCGCCATTGCCACCGCCCCGGGGCGTGGCGCCGTGGGCATCGTGCGGGTGTCGTCGCCGCATGACCTTGCCGCGCTCATCGAGGCCGTCTGCGGCCGCACGCTGAAGGCCCGCGAGGCGACCTACCTGCCGTTCCGCGACGCAACCGGCCAGGCCATTGACCAGGGGCTGGCGCTGCACTTCCCGGCGCCGCATTCCTACACCGGCGAGCATGTGCTGGAGCTGCAGGCCCACGGTGGCGCCGTCGTCATGCAGCTGCTGCTGGCCCGCGTCATCGAGGCCGGGCTGAACGTGCGCCTGGCGGAGCCGGGCGAGTTCACGCAGCGCGCCTTCATGAACGGCAAGCTGGACCTGGCCCAGGCCGAGGCGGTGGCGGACCTCATCGACGCCAGCACCGAGGCCGCAGCGCGCAGCGCCAGCCGTGCGCTGGGCGGCGCGCTGAGCCACGAGGTCGGCGTGCTGCGCGACCAGCTCATCCAGCTGCGCATGCTGGTGGAGGCGACGCTGGACTTCCCCGAGGAGGAGATCGACTTCCTGGAGAAGGCCGACGCCTTCGGCCGCCTGGACCGCCTGACGGCGCAACTGAGCGCCGTCCAGGCCCGCACACGCCAGGGCGCGCTGCTGCGCGACGGGCTCAAAGTCGTGCTCGCCGGCCAGCCCAACGTCGGCAAGAGCTCGCTGCTGAACGCGCTGGCCGGCGCCGAGCTGGCCATCGTCACGCCCATCCCCGGCACCACGCGCGACAAGGTCAGCCAGACCATCCAGATCGAAGGCGTGCCGCTGCACATCACCGACACGGCCGGCCTGCGCGACGACACCGCCGACGAGGTGGAGCGCATCGGCGTGTCGCGCTCGTGGGATGCCATTGCAGACGCCGACGTCGTGCTGTTCCTGCACGACCTGGGCCGCGTGGCCCAGCCCGACTACGAGGCCGAGGACGAGCGCATCCGCGCGCGGCTGGCGGCGGTCGATTCAGGCCGCATCGTGCAGGTGTTCAACAAGGCCGACCTCGCGGCGGCACCCGACGGCGAGATCGCGCTGAGCCTGAAGACCGGCGACGGCCTGGAAGCGCTGCGCCAGCGCCTGCTGAAGACGGCCGGCTGGCAGGCCGTGCCGGAAGGCCTGTTCATCGCCCGCGAGCGCCATGTGCAGGCACTCGCGCGCACGGCGGAGCACCTTGAACTGGCCCGCGCCATCGCCGAGCAGCGCGACGCGGCGCTGGACCTGCTGGCCGAGGAGCTGCGGCTGGCCCACGACGCACTGGGCGAGATCACCGGCGCGTTCTCGGCGGACGAACTGCTGGGGGTCATCTTCAGCAGCTTCTGCATCGGCAAGTAGTCAGGGATTGGCTGCCTTCCAGCGCGGGTAGGCCTCCAGCACCCGCTGCGGCCAGATCCCCCACCAGGCATAGCCGTTGCGGCGACCCTTGGAGATCTCGTTGACGTCGTCGTGGATGGTCTTGCCCCAGTCGCCGAAGATGGGGCGGCCGGTGGAGATGTCGTAGAGGCGCGCCCACAACGGACCGGCGCCGGGTTGCGGCACGAGCCGGCGGCCGTCGGGCGTCATCGTGAAGGCGTGGTCGCGCAGCGCATGGGCCTGCAGCCAGGCGATGCCGGCCTCGACGGCCGCCCTGATCGCGGGCGCGGGACGCGGCTGCTGCATCAGGAACAGCAGCACGCCGGCGCTCTCGGCGCTGGCCAGGCCGCGCGGCTCGTAGTTGCGGGCGGAGATGGGCGCCAGCGTCAGGGCGTCGACCTGCTGCGGCCACAGCGTCAGGCGGCCGTCCACCCTGACCTGCGCGGCGAGCAGCACATCGACCGACCGCGCCGCCGCCGTGCGCGCCTGGCGGCGCAGCGGCTCGGGCACGAAGGCGAAGCCGGGCGCGCCGTCGGCCACGTCCTGCAGCAGCCGCGCGGCCTCGGCCACGGCGTCGTCATTGAAGGTGATGCCGTCGTGGAAGCCGCCTTCCAGCGGGTAGTTCTGCGGCCAGCCGCCGTTGGGGTACTGAGCCATCAGCAGGTAGGCGATGCCCCGCAGGATGGCCGCACGGTAGGCGTCGCCGGGGTGCTGCTCGTTCACGCGGGCGAGGAAGCGGATCTCGCTGTGCGTGGCGTCGTTGTCCAGCGTGCCGACGAAGGTCCAGAAGCGGTCGCGCGGCTCGTCGAAGCTGCCGGTGCCGACGGTCATGGTCTCGGCATCGTTGGCGTAGCGCTGGCCCGGACGGCGCGGCGGGCCGCGGCGGTCCTGGTTCTTGCTCCAGCCGCCGCTGGGGGTCTGGAAGCTGAGGATGGTGGCGGCGATGCGGGCCGCGTCGTCGGAGGCGTACCAGGCCGGTTCGCGGTCCAGCGGCGCGTTCATCTTGCCGGCGGTGGGCGGGGGCGGCACGGCATCGCCGGCCTTCAGCTCGCGGGCCAGCGTGGCGCGGTCCAGCGCCATCTGGCGGTCGGAGCGGTCGAGGTAGGCCTGCCAGGCCGGGCGCTGCGCGGCGGGCAGTTCGGCCAGGCGGGCGGCGCTCATCTCGGGTGCGGGCGTGTTGTGGCCGATGACGGCGGCGAGCGCAGCGCCGGGCAGCAAGGTGAGGAGGAGCAGTCGTTTCATGGCAGCGGCAGCAGGCCTTCGGCGCGCACGGTCCAGTCCTTGGGGAAGCCGGGCGCAGGGCCGGCGGGCGCGCCGTCCCAGCCGCCGGCCATCAGGCCCAGCGCCATCAGGTAGGCAGCGTTGGTGGGCAGGTAGGCCACGGCGCCTTCGGGGTCGCGCGGGCGGCGGCTGTAGCCGCTGGGCATGAAGCGGGCCGACGGCGCGGTGTTGGCGAGGATGGCCACGGCGCGCTCGGGCTCGCCCAGCCGCGCCGCCGTCAGCGCGCCCTGCCCCATCTGCCAGCTGACCCAGCCGCCGTCGGCGCCACGCTGCTCGTGCACGGCATGGAAGGTGCGGCGCGCGGTCTCGGTGTCGATGACCGGCGAGGCCGGCAGGTAGCCCAGGGCCAGCAGCATGGACGATGGCGCACCCTGCTTGCCGGGCCGGAAGATGTCGCGGATGCCGGCGATTTCCAGGTATTTGCTGTCCTGCTGCGGCGGGGCGGCAAGGTGCTTGATGACGTCGTCCCAGTGCGGCTCGGGCGCCAGGCCCTGGCGCTGGCGCCACTGCTGGGCCACACGCAGGCCGTAGTGCCAGAAGGCCAGCTCGAAGGTCGGGTCGCGCACCAACTCGACGGAGGTGCTCTCGCTGACGTTCTTCAGCGGCGGCCCGAGGTGGTAGGTGCCGGTGGCCGGGTCGCGCTGCGCGAACGAGGCCAGGAACCTGGCGGACTCGGCCACCAGCTCGCCGTAGCGCTGCAGCGTGGCCTGCATCGGCCTGGCGCGGTAGACCAGCTCGGCCAGGTAGATGGGGTTGGGCTGGTTCCAGATGATGTAGGGGTTGATGGCGCCCGGCGTGGGGCGGCCGTCCAGGCCCGACATCTTGGGCCAGCGCACGCCGTCAAAGCCTTCGCTCTTCGCCTGCGCGATGCCCCTGGGCAACTGCGCCAGGTACCAGGCCAGGCCCTTCTCCAGCAGGTCCACATGGCCCCATTGGTAGAACTGCGCGGCGTGGAAGACGTAGACCTCGGAGTTGTGCTTGCCGAACCAGCTCAGGTGCTGCAGCCCGGTTTCGGCAGGCGGGAAGCTGCCAGCGTAGTTGACCCGCATCAGGTACAGCGACTGGATGGCGCGGCGCTCGATCTCCCTGGCGCGCGGGTCGGCGGCGGTGCCGAGGTCCACCATGCCGCCCTTCGTCCAGTAGTCGTGCCAGGCCTGCCTCGACGACGCCAGCGTGCTGTCGACGGTCTCCTCGGGCGCCGGATGCTCGGCGTCGGCGAACGCAGCCGTGAAGGCGAGCGTGTCGCCGCCCGTCGCACGCAGGCGGAAGTCGTGCGGCGCGGCGAGCTGCGGCGTGGCCGCGCTCACCAGCTCGGCCGGCGTGCTCCAGCGCAGCTCGGTGTCGTAGCGCGTGCCGTCGGCCTCGCGGGCGATGCGGGCGTGGCCGGGGCCGACCTGCGTCAGCGTGCTGCGGTGCCGTTCGGGCTGCTCCCAGATGAAGGGCGGCTTGTGCGCTATTGAACTGCGGTAGGCATAGGGAAAGCGCACGCGCACCTGAAGGTCTCCGCTGGCGATCAGCGGGGAGCGCGCCCGCACGGCCAGCACGGCGGCGCTGCCGTGGGCGGCCGTCGTCACTTCCAGCGGTTGGCCGCGCACCAGCAGCCGGCTGGTGACGATGCCGGTCCACAGGTCCAGCGTCTGGTGGATGCCGGCGATGTCCTCGCTGCGCAGCACCTCGCCGAACAGCGTGAACTGGAACTGGCCCAGCGGCATGGGCTGGGGGTTCTCGCGGAAGTAGCGGCCGGCGGGCGTGTTCTGCTGCGTGGGGTAGAGGATCTGCCGGCCGTGGAAGGGCACCGGCGCCAATGTGTCCTCGAAGCGCAGGCCGTCGGGGTTGGGGAAGCTGTGCCAGCTCCACGTGTTGCGCGTCTCCAGCGGCAGGCCGTTGTCGTAGTAGAGGCGCTCCAGCGTCTGCAGGCCGGTCACGTCGACGGTGACGGCGAAGTCGCCGTTGCCGACGGTCAGTGCGGACTCGGGGTTGAGGCCGGTGTTGCGCACCGCATGGCGGGCGACGACGGCGGCGCGGTCGATCGCGCCGGCAGGCTCGGCGGCCTGCAGGACCGGGGCTGAGACGGACAGCAGCAAGGACAGCAGCAGGCGGGCGAGCATGGGGCACTGTCGCCGAGATCGCCGACGCCATGCGCGCAAGCGCTTGATCGGTTGGCGCGGCAGGGCGGGCGCCAGCGAGGAGAAGGGTGTGCCCGGCGACCGACGCTACAGTGAACGGTCGTTCACATTTCAGCGCCTTTCATGCCGACACCCCTCCGTGATGCCCGGCCCTGGCCCGGCGCGTCCGCCGTCGCTGCAGCCCTGCTGGCTGTGGCCGCGCTGGCCCTGGCCGGCTGCGCCACCCAGGCCACGACCGCCGCCGCTGCCGCTACGCCGGCCGCTGCCGAGCAGCGCGCCCCCGTGACCCTGCTCGTGTCCATCGACGGCTTCCGCGAGGACTACCTGCGCCGCGGCGTGACCCCCACGCTGTCGCAGCTGGCGGCCGGCGGCGTCACGGCGGTCATGCACCCGTCGTTTCCGACCAAGACCTTTCCCAACCACTGGACGCTGGTGACTGGCCTGCGCCCGGACCGCCACGGCATCGTCGGCAACCGCATGGAGTCGCCCGAGCGCAAGGCACCCTTCACGATGGCCACGGACGACCCCTGGTGGTGGAACGGCGCCACGCCGATCTGGGTGGATGCCGAGAAGGCCGGGCTGCGCACGGCCGTCATGTTCTGGCCGGGCGCCAACGTCGCCATCGGCAGCATGGAAGACGCCGAAGGCCGCAAGCAGGTGCAGGGCACGCGGCCGTCTGACTGGATGCAGTACCACCAGGCCATCACCGACGTGCAGCGCGTGAACACGGTGCTGGACTGGCTGCGCCGGCCGGCGGAGATCCGCCCCAGGTTCCTGACGGTGTACTTCGAGCGGGTCGACGCCGCCGGCCACGACCACGGGCCGGACAGCGCGCAGACGACGCAGGCCGTGGCCGAGGTCGACGCGTCGGTGCGCGCGCTGCTGGCCGGCCTGAAGGAGCTGGGCCAGCCGGCCAATCTCGTCATCGTGGCGGACCACGGCATGGCGGCCACCAGCAGCGAGCGCACGATCGCGCTGGACCAGCTGGTCGACCCCAAGCTGTACCACCTCGTCGAGACGGGCACGTTCGCCAGCATCGCGCCGCAGCCCGGCATGGAAGCGCAGGTCGAGAAGGCCTTGCTCGTGCCGCATGCGCACATGCAGTGCTGGCGCAAGGCCGACATCCCCGCGCGCTTCCACTACGGCTCCAACCCGCGCATTCCGCCCATCCTGTGCCTGGCCGAGCCCGGCTGGCTGGTGCAGGCCAGCGCGCCGCGCAAGCCCGCCACCGGCGGCAACCACGGCTACGACCACATGGCGGTGGAGATGAACTCGCTGTTCATCGCCAGCGGCCCCGCCTTCGCCACGGGCCGCGTGCTGCCGGACTTCGACAACGTCCAGGTCTACCCGCTGCTGCGCCAGCTGATCGGGCTGCCGGCGGCCAGCGGGGTGGATGGCGACGGCGCGGTGTTCCGCGGCGCCTTCAGTCGTCGTTGAACAGCGTCTCCGCCAGGTACAGCCCCGCGGCGACGGGCATGCCGAACAGGCTGCCCGACTGCGGCATGGCCATCAGCTCGGCGCTGCTCAGGCCCACGCGGGCGGTCGTCACGGTGAGGTGGTCGCCGTTCGGGCCGCCGAGGGCGGGGCAGGTGACGTCGCGCACCGGCACGCTGTAGCGGGCCAGCAGGCGGCCGTCGGACGCGTAGCGGGCCACGGCGCCATTGCCCCATTCGGCGTTCCACAGGCAGCCCTGGGCGTCGACGGTGGAGCCGTCGGGCTCGGCGGCCTCGACGTCCTTCTTCACGAACAGCCGCGGCTCGCTGACGCGGGCGCTGGCCGAGTCGTAGTCGCACACCATGATGCGGCGCGTCGGCGAGTCGCAGTAGTACAGGCGCCGGCCGTCGGGGCTGAAGCAGATGCTGTTGGCGATGGCCACGCCGTCCAGCGGCAGGCGGCGCAGGCCGCGCGCACGGCTGTACTGGTAGAAGCCGCCGATGGTGCGGCGCGGTTCGGCCTCGTCCAGCGTGCCCACCACCAGCGCGCCGTGGCGGTCGCAGCGGCCGTCGTTGGCACGCGTGGTGGCCAGCTGCGCCTCCAGCGGCGCGAGCTCCTCGGGCTGGGCGTCGATGACGCCGACGGCCTGCAGGTCGGGCAGCACCAGCCGCGCGATGCGCTTGGCCATGGCCAGAATGAGCGCACCGGAGCGGGCATGCACGAAGCAGCCCACGCGCTCGGGCAGGCGCACCTGCAGCGTGGTGGCGGCGCCGGGCGTCCACGCGTGGATGCACGAGCCCTGGATGTCGGTCCACCACCAGCGGCCGCTGGCGGCGTGCCATTGCAGGCCTTCGCCGAGGCTGTTGGCCTGGGCCAGGGCGAGGGTGAAGGGGTGTTCGTGCTTGCTCATGCGGACGGGGTGTCGGTGCGGGATTCGAGGGCGGCGCGGGCCTGCTTGCGCGCGATGGCCGAGGCGTGGCGCTGGCGCTCCTCGGGCGTGAAGGGACGCAGCGGCGGCACGGGCACGGGCTTGTTGTCGTCGCCCACGGCCACCATGGTGAAGTAGCAGCTGTTCACGTGGCGCTTTTGCTGGGTGCGAATGTTCTCGGCCACCACCTTGATGCCCACCTCCATCGACGAGGTGCCGGTGTGGTTGACGCTGGCCAGGAAGGTGACCAACTCGCCCACATGGATGGGCTGGCGGAAGATGACGCGGTCCACCGACAGCGTAACGACGTAGCGCCCGGCATAGCGGCTGGCGCAGGCGTAGGCCACCTGGTCCAGCAGCTTGAGGATGTTGCCGCCGTGCACGTTGCCGGAGAAATTGGCGGTGTCCGGCGTCATCAGCACGGTCATCGTCAGTTGGTGGGCGGGCAGGTCCATGCGCGGTCTCAGCGGTTCACGAGAAGCGGTGGATTGTGGTGCTGCGGAACACCTCGCCCGGCCGCAGCACGGTGCTGGGCCAGTCCGCGCCGGCTTCGTGGTGCGGCGAGTCGGGGTTGTGCTGGGTCTCCAGGCACAGGCCGTCGCCCTGGCGGTAGATGCGCCCGCCCGGGCCCGCCAGCGTGCCGTCCAGGAAGTTGCCGGAGTAGAACTGGATGGCGGGCTCGCTGGTCAGCACGTCCATGCGGCGGCCGCTGGCGAGGTCTTCCAGCGTGGCGGCAGCGCGCAGGCCGTCGGTGTCGGGCGCGCCGTCCAGCAGCCAGTTGTGGTCGTAGCCCTTGGCCAGCAGCAGCTGCGGGTGGGCCTGGCGGATGCGGGCGTCGATGACGGTCGCCGTGCGGAAGTCGAACGGCGTGCCGTCGACGCGCGCGTGCCGCAGCGGGATCAGGTGCTTGTCGACCTCGCTGTAGCGCGACGCGGCCAGCGTGAGCCGGTGGCCCAGCACGCTGCCGGCACCGGCGAGGTTGAAGTAGTCGTGGTGCGTCAGGTTGACGACGGTGGCGCGGTCGGTCGTGGCCTCGTAGTCGATGCGCCAGCTGTTGTCCGTCGCACTCAGCGCGTAGCGCACGCTCACGCGCAGCTCGCCGGGGAAGCCCTGGTCGCCGTGCGGGCTGATGAGGCTGAACCGCAGCGCTGCGGCCTCGCCCGCGAGCAGATCAGCAGGCGCGACGGGTTCGGCCTGCCAGAGCCGGTGGCCGAAGCCCTCGGTGCCGCCGTGCAGGCAGTTGGGGCCGTCGTTGCGGGCCAGCGTGTGGGTCTCGCCGTCGAGCTCGAAGCCGGCATGGGCGATGCGGTTGCCGTAGCGGCCGACGATGATGCCGAACGACGGGTTGCGGTGGACGTAGTCGTCCAGGTTGTCGAAGCCCAGCACGACGTTGCCTGCGGTGCCGTGCGCATCGGGCGTCCACAGGCCGGTGACGATGCCGCCCAGCGTGATGGCGGTGAGCTTCAGGCCGAGGCCGTTGTCCAGCGTGTATTCATGGACCATGCGGCCATCAGGCAGCAGGCCGTAGTCGCGGCACTCCATCAAACCCAACCTCCGTCAACGATGAAGTCCTGTGCGGTGCACATGGCGCTGTCGTCAGCCGCCAGGAACAGCGCCATCGCCGCGATGTGCTGCGGCATCAAGGGCTTGTTGATGCACTGGCCCTTGGCGATCTCCTGCTTGGTCTCTTCGGTGACCCAGAGCTTGAGCTGCTTCTCGGTCATCACCCAACCCGGCACCAGCGTGTTGACGCGGATGTTGTGCGGGCCGAAGTCGCGTGCCAGGCAGCGCGTCAGGCCCTGCGCGGCCGCCTTGCTGGCCGTGTACGCGGGCATGCCGCCCTGCTTGAGCATCCAGCTGATGCTGCCGAAGTTGATGATGCTGCCGCCGCCCAGCGCCTTCATGTCGGGCAGCACGGCCTGCGCGGTGAAGAACTGGTGCTTGAGGTTGACGGCGGTGCTGGCGTCCCAGAACTCGGGCGTGGTGTCTTCGACCGCATGGCGCTTGTCGTTGGCCGCGTTGTTCAGCAGCACGCCGAACGGGCCGGTGCGCTCGCGCAGCGTGGCAATGGCCTGGCGCAGGGACTCGACCTTGGACAGGTCCGCGGCGATGAACTGCGGCGCGTGGCGAGACGTGGCGCCAAGGCGAGCCGCCAGCGCCTCGCCCTCGGCGGCAGCCAGGTCGATGAAGGCCACCCGGGCGCCCTGCGCAGCAAAGGCCTCCACCAGCGTTTCGCCAATGCCGGTGGCCCCGCCGGTGATCAGGACGCCCCGGTCCTGCAGGCTCGGGTACTGGGCGTAGGAACTCATCGACATGTCTCCGGTCGGATGCGGCCCGGCTTCTTTGGCCAGGCGATGCCAAGATTATTAGTCATACTTTTTTGTTTGCAAAGTCAGCAAACAACGGGTTAACCCCAATGATCTTGCGCAAATAGTCATACTTTAATGGCGACCATGCCAGCGACAACAGCCGGCCGTGCGCCGTGCCACGCCGGCGCTTGATCCAACTTCCCCAGAGACAAGGGACCGCACCCATGAGCGCCTCCACCACCCGTCCGTACCGCGGCGTCTTCCCGGTCGTGCCGACCATCTTCCACGCCGACGGCACGCTGGACCTCCCCGGCCAGCTGCGCTGCGTGGACTTCATGATCGACGCCGGCTCCACCGGCCTGTGCATCCTGGCGAACTTCTCCGAGCAGTTCGTGCTGTCGGACGCCGAGCGCGAGACGCTGACGCGAGCCATCCTGGAACACGTCGCCGGCCGCGTGCCCGTCATCGTCACGACAACGCACTACTCGACGCAGATCTGCATCGAGCGCAGCCAGCTGGCGCAACAGCTCGGTGCGGCGATGGTGATGGTGATGCCGCCGTACCACGGCGCCACCTTCCGCGTGTCGGAAGGCCAGATCGAAGGCTTCTACCAGCGCCTGTCCGACGCGATCTCGATTCCCATCATGATCCAGGACGCCCCGGTGGCCGGCACGCCGCTGTCGGTCCCGCTGCTGGCGCGCATGGCGACGAACATCGCCAACGTGAAGTACTTCAAGCTGGAGATGCCGCAGGCTGCGGCCAAGATGCGCGAGCTGATCCGCGTGGGCGGCGCGGCCATCGAAGGCCCGTGGGACGGCGAGGAAGCCATCACGCTGCTGGCCGACCTGGACGCCGGCGCCACCGGCGCGATGACCGGCGGCGGCTTCCCGGACGGCATCCGCAAGATCTTCGACGCCTTCCACGCCGGTGACCGCGAGACCGCCGTGGCCGAGTACGGCCGCTGGCTGCCGCTGATCAACTACGAGAACCGCCAGGGCGGCATCCTGACCGCCAAGGCGCTGATGAAGGAAGGCGGCATCATCAAGAGCGATGCGCCGCGCCACCCCTTCCCCGAGATGAGCCCCGAGACGCGCGCCGGCCTGCTGGATGCGGCCAAGCGCCTCGACCCCCTCGTGCTTCGCTGGGGCAAGTAATGCGCGCGCTGTGGGCGCTGGTCGCAGCGCTGGCGCTGTGCCTGGCCGCACGCGTCGATGCCGTCGAGCCACCGCAGGCCGAGCCCGGCGCGCACGACCCGACGCTGCTGATCCAGCCCGACCGCTGGTTCGTCTTCACGACCGGCAAGGGCCTGCAGCGCCTGGCGTCCGGCGACCAGGGCAAGACCTGGCAGCGCCTGGCGCCGGTGTTCGAGCAGGCGCCCGCCTGGTGGGCGCAGGCCGTGCCCGAGCACAAGGGGCTGGACGTCTGGGCACCCAAGGTGTTCCAGCACCAGGGCCGCACCTGGCTGCTGTACTCCATCTCCAACTTCGGCAAGAACCGCTCGGCCATCGGCCTGGCCAGCAGCGACCGGCCGGACGGCACCGACTGGCGCGATGAAGGCCTGGTGGTGCAGAGCGCGGCCAGCGACAACTTCAACGCGATCGACCCCGACCTCTTCGCCGACCGCGACAGCAAGCTCTGGCTGAGCTACGGCTCCTTCTGGGGCGGGCTGCGGCTGACGCAGCTGGACGCAGCGACGCTCAAGCCCATCGGCAGCACGCGCTTCATCGCGCGCAGCCCGGCCATCGAGGCGCCAACGATCGTGCGGCGCGGCGACTGGGTCTACCTGTTCGCGTCCTACGACCTGTGCTGCAAGGGCGCCGACAGCACCTACAACGTCCGCGTGGGCCGCGCGCGCAGCGTCGAGGGTCCGTACCTCGACCGCGACGGCAAGGCCTTGCTGGACGGCGGCGGCACCCAGCTGCTGGCCGCCACCGGCACGCGCTGGAAGGGCCCGGGGCACCAGGACGTCGTCGGTGACGTGATGGTGCACCACGCCTACGACACCGAACGCGGCGGCAAGCCGCATCTGCGCATCGCGCAACTGAGCTGGTCCGCAGACGGCTGGCCCGTGATCCAAGAAGAATGAACCGGAGACTGCCGTGGCAGGCCTGAAGCTGGAGAACATCTGCAAGCGCTATGGCGCGGTGCAGGTCATCGAGAACCTGTCGCTGGACGTGGCGCCCGGCGAATTCGTCGTCTTCCTCGGGCCGTCGGGCTGCGGCAAGACCAGCCTGCTGCGCATGATCGCGGGCCTGGAAGAAGTGACGGGCGGCCGCATCCTCATCGGCGACCGCGACGTGACGACCGCCGCGCCCGGGCAGCGCAACCTGGCGATGGTGTTCCAGCACTACGCGCTGTACCCGCACATGACGGTGCGCGACAACCTCGCGTTCGGCCTGAAGAACATCGGCATCCCGGCCGACGAGATCGCCAAGCGCATCACCGAGTCGGCCCGCATGCTGGAGCTGGACGCGCTGCTGGACCGCAAGCCCGGCCAGCTCTCCGGCGGCCAGCGCCAGCGCGTGGCCATCGGCCGGGCGGTGGTGAAGGAGCCGGGCATCTTCCTGTTCGACGAGCCGCTGTCGAACCTGGACGCGGCTTTGCGCGGCCGCACGCGGCTGGAGCTGGCGCAGCTGCACCAGCGCCTGGGCGCGACCATGGTGTTCGTCACGCACGACCAGATCGAGGCGATGACGCTGGCCACGCGCATCGTCGTCATGAAGGGCGGCGCCATCGAGCAGGTGGCCACGCCGGCCGAGCTGTATCGCCGGCCGGCGACCAAGTTCGTCGCGAGCTTCATCGGCACGCCGGGCATGGGCTTTGTGCCGGTGGAGCGCGGCGCGGATGCCGATGGGCGTGCGGTCGTGACGGTGCCGGGTGGCTTGAGCGTCACCACCCGTGTGCCGGCGGCGGGCCTGCCGGCGCAGGGCCTGGTGCTGGGCGTGCGGCCCGAGAACCTGAAGGTGGCGGAAGCCGGCCCGCTGCGCGGCCGCGTGGAACTGGTGGAGTTCCTCGGCGAGCGCACGCTGGCACACCTGAAGCTGGAGGGCGATTCGCCGTTGATCGTCACGGTGCCGGCCGGCATGTCGCCCAAGCTGGGCTCGTATGTGGCTGTCAGCGTTGATGTTGCGGAGGCGCACCTGTTCGATGCGGACGGGCGTGCGCACCATGCGCAGGAGGCTCTTCAATGAGCAGCTTGACGCCAAGGCCCAGCCGGGATTTCGTCCCGGCGGCCGACTCACTTTCTTGCGCGCGCAAGAAAGTAAGCAAAGAGAGCGCCCCTGCAAAACCGCCCGCCCAAGGGCGGGTTCCCTGCGCTGCCCGAATCCCAGGGGCCGCGCTGAACTCGCTTCGCTACGCTGCGCTCAAACAGTCATCGCGGAGTCAGTTCTTGAAGCGTGCTGCGCACGCCCCCTGGGAGTCGGGCATCGCAGGCGGTTTAGAAGGGGAGGCCCCAAACAGCCAGCCCCGACAGCCAACAGCCAAGCCCACAGACCATTCGCACCGAGGTATTCCTCTTCCCCCCTTGAGCACCGCGGGGAAACGCAAGGCCCGAAGCCCGCGAGCGCAGCTCGCCTCAAGAACTGACTCGCGACGCTTGTTTGAGCAGAGCGTAGCGACGCGAGTTCGGCGCGGGGCTTCGGGCCTTGCGTTTCTCGGGAACCCCGAAGGGGCGGTGCGGTCGGGGGTCGTTTCTTTGCCTACTTTCTTGTCGACACAAGAAAGTAGGTCGCCCGCGGGGGCGAACTCCCCGCTGGGCCTTGGCGCCAAGCTGCACGGGCCGGAGCAAACCCCATGAGCGCCCCCACCGTCGGCCTCCGCGCCAGCCGCCCCGCCCACGCCCTCTTCGTGCTGCCCTTCGTCACGCTCTACGCGCTGATGCTGCTGTGGCCGCTCGCCAAGGGCGTGTGGATCAGCTTCCACGACCACGACCTGCTGTCCGACGACAGCTTCTGGGTCGGCTTGGCGAATTACAAAGAGCTTTGGCAAGACGAAGTCTTCCGCCAGGTCGTCTGGAACACGCTGCGCTTCGTCGCCATCAGCACGCCCATCTTCGTCATCCTGTCGCTGATGCTGGCGCTGGCACTCAACCGCCCCGGCAAGCTCGCCACCTTCCTGCGCGCCACGTTCTTCTGCGCGTCGGTGTTCTCGGTCACGCTGATCACGTTGGTCTGGAAGCTGGCCCTCATGCCCGAGCGCGGGCTCATCGCGCAAGCGTTCACGGCCATGGGCATTCCGGAGCTGCCGCTGCTCACCAGCGACCACCTCGCGCTGCTCACCATCGCCCTCGTCACCGTGTGGTGGATCGTGGGCCTGCCGATGATCCTGTTCCTGTCGGCGCTGCAGCAGATCCCGGGCGACATCTACGAAGCCGCCGCGCTGGACAACACGCCGCGCTGGCGCGTGTTCACCCACATCACGCTGCCCAGCCTGAAGCGCGCCATCGTGCTGGTGGCGCTGATCGAGGTCATCCGCCAGTTCCAGGTCTTCCCGCAAATCATGCTGATGACCAACGGCGGGCCCAACAACACCACGCGGTCCATCGTGCAGTTCACCTACGAGCAGGCCTTCATGCAGCTCTCGCTGGGCTACGCCACGGCGGCCTCGCAGATCCTCTTGGCCATCATGCTGGTGGGCGTCTCTGCGCAGCTCTGGCTCGAACGGAAATGAAGCCCCTCGTCCAACGAGTACGTTGGCCGGTCCCCCGCGGGGACGGCGATGCCCGCAGCTTCGAGCCGCGAGCACATCGCCTGAGCGGGCCGGCTTGGGAGCGGCCCGGCGCTCGGCCCGCATGCGGAATGGAACACTGACATGAACCCCTTGCTCCGCCGCGGTTGGTTTGACCGCATCGTCATGGCCGCGCTCACGCTGCTGGCGCTGGCCTGGATGGCCCCGCTGCTGTGGGTGCTGGCGCTGTCCTTCAAGCCCAACGAGTTCCTGCTGCGCCACACCGACGTGTTCCTGGCGCCGCCCTACACGCTGGCCAACTACCTGGACATCCTGCAGACCTCGCAGGTGTTCCGCTGGCTGGGCAACAGCGCCCTCGTCGCGCTGCTGCAGACGGTGGGCGTGCTGGTGCTGTCGTCGCTGGCCGGCTACGGCTTCGCGCGCTGCGAGTTCCCGGGCCGCCGCGTGCTGTTCGCCGTCGTCATGTTCGGCCTGGCCGTGCCCGCGCAGTCGGTGTTCATCCCGCTGCATCGCCTTTTCTCGGAGTGGAACCTGCAGAACACGATTGCCGGCCTGGCACTGCCGGGCCTGGCTGCGCCCTTCGGCGTGTACCTGATGACGCAGTACTTCAAGGCCATCCCGGCCGAGCTGGAAGAGGCCGCGATGCTGGACAACGCGTCGCGCTTCAAGACCTTCCTCACCATCATCCTGCCGCTCACGCTGCCCGCCCAGGCCACGCTCGGCATCTTCACCTTCCTGGCCTGCTGGAACGACTACCTGTGGCCGCTGGTGATCGCCACGCAGCCCGACATGTACACGTTGACCCGCGGTCTCGCGTCCACGCAAACCAACTTCGCGCAGTCCGAGGGGCTGGGCTTCTTGATGGCGCAAGCCGTGTTCGCCGGTGTGCCCGCGCTGATGCTGTATCTCTTCTTCCAACGCCACCTCGTGACGGCGGTCGCCGGGACGGGCAAGTCATGAAGCGCCTGTTGATTTCCCTGTCCGTCGTGCTGCTGGCCGCCTGCGGCCCGGGCGCGAAAGACCCGGCCAAGACCGAGATCACGCTGATGCGGTTCTTCGGCAGCTGCGAGTCGCAGTTCGGCCAGGTGGTGAAAGCCTCCGAGGGCGTGGGCGAGTGCGGCATCGTCACCGCGCTGGTCAACGAGTTCAACGCCACGCACCCCGACATCGTGGTGCGCACGCAGATCGGCGAGTGGGGCCCGTACTACGACCAGCTCACCGCTCGCCTCGTGTCCAAGGACATCCCGACGGTCGCCGTCATGCACGAATCCGCGTTGGGCGACTACGTGCGCCGCAAGCTGGTGCTGCCGCTGGATGCTGACCTCGCCCGCGTGGGCGTGCCGGTGGACGACTTCACCGAACATGCCCGCAAGGGCACCACGTTCAACGGCCAGACCTACGCGCTGCCCTTCGACACCTGGGCCTGGCTGTGGCACATCAACACCACGCTGATGAAGCAGGCCGGCCTGCTGGGCGCCGACGGCCAGCCGGTGCTGCCGCGATCGCCCGAAGAGCTGCTCGCGCAGGCACGCCAGTTCAAGCAGAAGACGGGCAAGCCCTACTTCGCCTGGGCCGTGGCCAACGAGACCGCCGCCAACAACCGCACCTTCCAGACGCTAATCGCGCAGCAGGGCGCCCCGCTGTTCTCGGCCGATGGCAAGCGCATCACCATGCAGCAGCCCGCCGTCACGAACGCGCTGACGCTGATGCAGACGCTCTACCAGGAAGGCCACGTGCGGCCCAACCTCGACTACGCCGCCGCCAACCAGGCCTTCCTGAACGGCGAGGCGGGCGTGGTGGTGGTGGGTACCTGGACCATCGACCAGTTCCTGCGCGAATCGCAAAAGCCCGACTCCCCGCTGCAAGGCGGCTACGCGGTGCGACCGTTCGCACAGCTGTACGAGCGCCCGGCGGTGTTCGCCGACGGCCACTCGTGGGCGCTGTTCAAGGGCGGCACCCAAGACGCGAAGGGCCATGAGGCCGCGCTGACCTTCCTGAAGTTCGTCTGGGACCGCACGGCCGAGTGGTCGCGCACCGGGCACCTGCCGGTCAGCCAGACCGTGGCGCAGAGCGAGGCCTTCCGCGCGCTGCCGCAGCGGGCGGCGCTGGCCGAGATCACCACCACCGGCGCGTCCATGCCGGGCAACGTGCCCACGCAACGCAACATCGAACTGCTGATCGGCGAGGACGTGGCCAACCTGCTGCTGTCGGGCAAGCCCGTGGCCGAGGTGCAGGCCAGCGTCGAGAAGCGTGTGAACAAGGCCCTCTCCAAGGCACGCCGATGAGCTTCCAAGCCTCCCTCACCGTCGACCGCGATTTCGACATCGCCCCGCTGGACCGCCGCCTGTTCGGCGTGTTCGTCGAGCACCTGGGCCGCTGCGTTTACAACGGCATCCACGAGCCGGGCCACCCGACCGCCGACGAGCACGGCTTTCGCGGCGACGTGGCCGCGCTGACGCAGGAGCTGGGCGCCACCATCGTGCGCTACCCCGGCGGCAACTTCATGTCGGGCTACAACTGGGAAGACGGCGTCGGCCCGAAGGACCAGCGCCCGCGGCGCCTCGACCTCGCCTGGTTCTCCACCGAGACCAACCAGGTCGGCACGCATGAGTTCATGGCCTGGTGCCGCAAGGTCGGCATCGAGCCGATGTTCGGCGTCAACCTCGGCACGCGCGGGCCGGACGAAGCGCGGCACTACCTCGAGTACTGCAACCACCCCGGCGGCACAGCGCTGTCGGACCTGCGCCGCAGCCACGGCGCGGAAGAGCCGCTGGGCGTGAAGTTCTGGTGCCTGGGCAACGAGATGGACGGCCCCTGGCAGATCTGCCAGAAAACGCCGGACGAGTACGGCCGCATCGCCAAGGAAACCGCCAAGCTCATGCGCTGGGTGGACCCGACCATCGAGCTCGCCGCCTGCGGCTCGTCGGCCTACGACATGCCGACCTACGGCTTCTGGGAAGACCGCGTGCTGGAGCACTGCTTCGAGTTCGTGGACTACCTGTCGCTGCACAGCTACTTCGTGAAGCCGCCGGCGGACACGAGCACCGAGAGCTTCTTCGCGCAGATCGAGACGAACGCGCGCTACATCGAAGACACGGTGGCGATTGCCGATTCGGTCGCCACGCGCAAGCGGTCCAGCAAGCGGCTGATGCTGAGCTTCGACGAGTGGAACGTCTGGTACCGCGCCCGCCACGGCGAGCACCTCAAGCAGGCCGGCTGGCCCGAGGCGCCGCGGCTGCTGGAAGAGGTCTACACGGCCGAGGATGCGCTGCTGATCGGCGGCATGTTGACCATGTTCATGAACCATGCGGACCGCCTCAAGGTGGCCTGCATGGCGCAGCTGTGCAACGTCATCGCGCCCATCATGACCGAGCCCGGCGGCCCGGCCTGGCGGCAAACCATCTTCCACCCCTTCGCGCAGGCCGCGCGCTGGGCGCGGGGCGATGTGCTGCGGCCGGTCGTGAAGTCGCCCGGCTACGCGAACGCCAAGCACGGCGAGCTGCCCTACCTGTGCGCCAGCGTCGTGGACGACGCCGCCACGGGCCAGACGGCCATCTTCCTGCTGAACCGCCACCTGACCGACACGATGGACCTGTCCATCACGCTGCGCGGCCTCGGCATGGAGCGCCAGCTCGTCAGCGCCGAGCAACTGCAATCGGCAGACCTGAACGCCACCAACACCGCCGACGCACCCGACCGCGTCGCACCCCAAGCCCTGGACGGCGTGGCCATCGACGGCGAGCAGCTGCGCGTGACGCTCAAGCCCGCCTCGTGGAACGTCATCGTCACCCAAGCCCCACGCGCATGAGCACGACCTGGAACAACCCCCTCATCGAACAGCGCGCCGACCCGCAGATCACGCTGGTCGACGGCCGCTACTGGTTCACCGCGTCGGTGCCCAGCTTTGATGCCATCGAGATCCGCGCGGCCGACAGCATCGCCGGCCTCTCGACCGCCACGCCCAAGACCATCTGGCACAAGCACGACAGCGGCCCGATGAGCTTCCATGTGTGGGCGCCGGAGCTGCACCGCATAGCCGGCCGCTGGTACGTCTACTTCGCAGCCTCGGAGCGCGGCGACATCTGGAAGCTGCGCATGTACGTGCTGGAGTGCCTGGGCGACAACCCGCTGACCGGCGAGTGGATCGAGCGCGGCCAGATCGCGACGCCCGAGGAAGGCTTCTCGCTGGACGCGACGCCCTTCGAGCACGGCGGCCGGCGCTTCCTGTGCTGGGCGCAGAAGAGCCCGCCGACGGAAAGCAACCTCTACATCGCCGAGATGGCCAACCCGTGGACGCTGGCGACCGAGCCGGTCGTCATCACGCGGCCCGAGCTGGCCTGGGAGCGCATCGGCTTTCACGTCAACGAAGGCCCGGCCGTGCTGAAGCGCAACGGCCGCGTCTTCATCGCCTACTCGGCCGCCGCCACCGACGCCAACTACTGCATGGGCCTGCTGTGGGCCGATGAACACGCCGACCTGCTGGACCCGGCGAGCTGGCACAAGTCGCCCACGCCGGTGTTCACGACGGACGAGTCCGTCAGCCAGTTCGGCCCCGGCCACAACAGCTTCACGACGACGCCCGACGGCGCGACCGACCTGCTGGTCTATCACGCCCGCAACTACCGCGACATCGTCGGCGACCCGCTGAACGACCCCAACCGCCACACGCGCGTGCAGGCCTTCGGCTGGCGCGCGGACGGCTTCCCCGACTTCGGCACGCCCGTGGCCGACGGCCCCTGTTCACTCTGATTTCACGGAGATCGCGACCATGCGCCTCACACTCGCTTTGCTGTCGTTCGCTGTTCCCGCCCTCGCCCAGGCCCTGAACAGCCCCGACGGCCAGCTGCAGGTCGACGTGTCGGTCAACGACCAGCAGCAGCTGGTCTACACCGTGCAGCGCGCCGGCCAGCCGGTGCTGGGCGCCTCGCGGTTGGGCCTGGTGCTGGCGCAGGGCGACTTCGCCAACGGGCTGAAGCTCGTCGCCACCTCGCCCGTGCAGGCCCGCCGCGAGCAGTACGCGCTGATCGGCAAGAAGAGCCGGGTCAACGTCCGCGCCAACGAGCAGCGCTTCACGGTGGCCAACACGGCCGGCCAGCGCATGACCGTCACGCTGCGCGCCGCCAACGACGGCCTGGCGCTGCGCTACACGGTGGACGGCGCGGGTCGCAAGCAGTTCAAGGACGAGCTGACCAGCTTCGCCTTCCCGGCCGACGCGCGCGCCTGGCTGCAGCCCATGTCCGTCGCCAAGACCGGCTGGAAGCGCACCAACCCGTCCTACGAGGAGCACTATCTGACCGACATCCCCGTCGGCACGGCAGCGCCTTCACACGCCGGCTGGGTCTTCCCGGCACTGTTCCGCGCCGGCACCAACTGGGTGGCGCTGACCGAAGCCGGCATGGACGGCCGCTTTCACGCGTCGCGCCTGGCGAGCGACTCGACGGGCGGCACCTACCGCATCGGCCTGCCCGAAGCGAGCGAGGTCAACACGAACGGCCATCTGCTGGCTGAAGTGAACGGCCCGCTGACGACGCCCTGGCGCGTGCTGGCCATCGGCCCGCTGAAGACCGTCATGGAGTCCACGCTGGGCACCGACCTGGCGGCACCGGCTGTCCGGTTTGACAAGGCCAAGCTCCAACCCGGCCCCGCGTCGTGGAGCTGGGCCATCCTGAAGGACGACGGCACCGTGTTCGAGGTGCAGAAGCGCTTCATCGACCACGCCGCCGACATGCACTGGCCCTACACGCTGGTGGACGCCGACTGGGACCGCAAGATCGGCGACGCCAAGATGAAGGAGCTGGCCGACTACGCCAAGACGAAGGGCGTGGGGCTGCTGGCTTGGTACAACTCTTCCGGCGCCTGGAACGACACCGAATACAGCCCCAAGAGCGCGCTGCTGACGAAGGAAGCGCGCGCCAAGGAATTCGCCCGCATGAAGGCCATCGGCGTGAAGGGCCTGAAGGTGGACTTCTTCGGCGGCGACGGCGTCTCCATGCAGGCCTACTACGTCGACCTGCTGAAGGAGACGGCCGCCGCCGGCCTGCTGCTGAACTTCCACGGCGCGACGCTGCCGCGCGGCTGGAGCCGCACCTACCCCAACCTGATGACGGCGGAGGCCGTGAAGGGCTTCGAGTTCGCCACCTTCACGCAGGAGGACCAGGACAAGGTCGTTCGCCACGCGGCCATGCTGCCGTTCACGCGCAACCTGTTCGACCCGATGGACTTCACGCCCGTCGTGTTCCACGAGATCCCGAACATCAAGCGCGCCACGCGCAACGGTTTCGAGCTGGCCGAGAGCGTGGTGTTCCTGTCCGGCATCCAGCACTACGCCGAGACGCCCGAGGGCATGGCCACCGTGCCGGCCTACGTGAAGACCTTCCTGCGCGAGCTGCCGCGCGCCTGGGACGAGGTGCGCTTCCTCGACGGCGAGCCGGGCAAGTACGTCGTGCTGGCCCGCCGCGCGGGCAGGCAGTGGTTCGTGGCCGGCCTGAACGCCGACGACACGCCGCGCGAGGTGAAGCTCGACCTTGCCTGGCTGGGTGACCGCGAAGGCCAGCTCATCACCGACGGCACTGGCCCGCGTGAGTTCGCCGAAAGCAGGCTCACCGCCCCCGCCGCGACGCTGACGCTGGCACCCAAAGGCGGCTTCGTCGCGCGCTTTCGATAATGCGGGCTTTGTTCGGTAGCCTGCCGCCGATGAAAACCAGAGCGGATCACTCCACCTACAGCGCCCAGCACGAGGGCAAGAGCCAGCACGGCCGCATCGTCAGCGAGCTGGGGCTGGCCATCGTCGGCGGCCAGCTGCAGCCCGGCGACAAGCTGCCGGCCGAGGCCCAGCTGCTGGAACGCTACGAGATCAGCCGCCCCGTGCTGCGCGAGGCCGTGCGCGTGCTCGTCGCCAAGGGGCTGGTGGTGTCGCGCCAGCGCGCCGGCGCCATCGTGCGCCCGCGCAACGAGTGGCATCTGCTGGACCCCGACGTGCTGTACTGGCTCATCCAGGCCCAGCCCCAGCGCGACTTCGTGCAGACGCTGCTGGAGGTGCGCCAGATCTTCGAACCCGCCGCCGCCGCGCTGGCCGCCAAGGCCGCGACCGACGAGCAGCTGGCCGGCATCGCCACCGCCTACGAAGGCATGGCCGCGGCCAAGACCACGGCCGAGCTGCTGGAACCCGACCTGGCCTTCCACCGCCGCATCGCCGAGGCCACCGGCAACGACCTGCTGGCCTACATCGGCAACATGCTGTCGCTGGCGCTGCGCGAGTCCATCATCCTGAGTAGCCAGCTGCCCAACACGCACGAGCTCTCGCTGCCGCGCCACAAGGCCATCCTGACCGCGCTGCAGGCCCGCGACCCACTGGGCGCCCGCCAGGCCACGCTGGTGCAGCTGGACGAGACGGGCGACGACATCAACAGCGTCTTGGCCAACGATGGCCGGGTCAACTTGGCTTGATATGGCGCGCGACAACGACGATGACACCGGCGGCCTGACCGACACCAGCCCCAACCCGAACTGGTTCCTGCGCGCACGGCTGAAGACGCGCCAGCTGTTGCTGCTCATTGCGCTGGACGACGAGCGCAACATCCACCGCGCCGCCGAGGTGCTGTGCATGACGCAGCCGGCCGCGTCCAAGCAGCTCAAGGACCTGGAGGACATGCTGGACGTGAAGCTCTTCGACCGCCACCCGCGCGGCATGGAGCCCACGCTGTACGGCGAGACCATGATCCGCCACGCGCGCATGGCGCTGACCAGCCTGTCCGCCGCGCACGACGACATCGTTGCGCTGAAGCATGGCCTGTCGGGGCAGGTGGAGGTGGGCGTCATCATGACGCCGGCCATGGGCCTGCTGCCGCGCGCCATCTCGCGCATCAAGCTCCAGGCCCCGAAGCTGCGCATCGGCGTGCACATGGAGAGCAGCAAGCAGCTGCTGGACATGCTGCAACGCGGCTCGCTGGACTTCATGATCGGCCGCATCCTGGAAGACGAAGGCGCCACCGGCCTGCACTACGAGGAGCTGACGGTGGAGCCGGCCTGCGCCGTCGCGCGCGTGGGGCACCCGCTGCTGAAGTCCGACAACCTGAAGCTGGCCGACCTGGCCAACCAGCCCTGGATCCTGCCGCCGCCGGGCAGCGTGCTGCGCCACCGCTGGGAGCTGATGTTCCGCCGCGCCGCGCTGGAGCCGCCCACCAACTGCGTGGACACGACGGCGCTGCTGCTCATCACGGCGCTGCTGCAGCAGACCGACTCGCTGCATGTGATGCCCGTGGAGGTGGCGCGTTATTACGCATCGCTCAACGTGCTGGCCATCCTGCCCATCGAGCTGCCGTGTCACATGGACGCGTTCGGCATCATCACGCGCGAGGGGCACCTGATGTCGCCCGGCGCGCGGCAGCTGCTGCACGAGGTGAGGCTGGCAGCGCGCGACCTCTACTGAGGCTGGGGCTCAGGTGCTGACGGCGTTCGTGAACGTCAGCCGGTTGCCGAACGGGTCGGTCACCGACACGTCGCGCGAGCCCCAGGGCGTGTCGTGGATGCCAGGGCGCGCGTGGCCGTAGTGCCGGGCGCTGAGTTCGGCATGGAAGGCGTCGATGTCGCTGACGCGGATGCGCATGCCGGCGCCGGGGCAGCAGTCGCCGTGATGCTCGCTCAGGTGCAGCACGCAGTCACCGCGCGACAGCTGCATGTACAGCGGCAGGCCGGGCTCGAAGCGGTGCTCCCAGTCGACCGTGAAGCCCAGGAAGTCCACATAGAACTCGCGCGCCTTGGCCTCGTCGAAGCTGCGCAGGATGGGGGTGGTCTGGTCGAAGTGCATGGGTGCAGTGTGCGCCGGCTTGCTTCACTCGTCCTCGGGAGCGACGAAGACCGCCCGGAAGGCATCGGCGAACTCCGGCGATGCGCTGAGCGTCAGCGTGACGGTGACCCAGCCGCCGTCCTCGTGCTGCACCAGCAGCTCGTGGTCCCAGGCGTTGCCGTCTTCCACCGGACCCTGCCGCCCGCCGAACTCGGCCCGCGCCCAGGCCAGCACCTGCTCCACCTCGGCCATCACCGCCGCATGCTCGGGCGCGCGCGTGGAGGCCATGGCATCCAGCGTGAGGATGTCGTCGGAACCGTCGGAGAGGTCGAAGCTGAGGTGGCGCATGACTTAAGTGTCTGCGCGATTGCGGGCGCCCGGCCAGTCACGCCGCCGGCTGCAGCCCCGCCAGCCCGAAGCCCGGTTCCGCCCGCGCGATGGCGCCTTCCAGCACGGTCTCGAAGCGCGCCGTGATGTCGCCCCAGTCCAGCCGCCGCGCCGTCACCCGCGCGCCCTCGGCCACTGCGCGGCGCGCCGCGGCGTCGCCGGCCGCCACACGCACCGCGGCGACGAACTCCGCCTCGCGCCCCGGCCCGGCGAGCCAGCCGTTCACGCCGCTGCGGATGAGCTCGCCCGCCGCTGCACTCTCGAACGCGACGACGGCGCAGCCGCTGGCCATCGCCTCGGTCGTCACGTTGCCGAAGGTCTCGGTCAGGCTGGCGAACAGGAACAGGTCCAGCCCCGCGTAGTGCGCGGCCAGGTCGTCGCCACTGCGCGAGCCGGCGAACACCGCATCGGGCACGCGCGCGGCCAGCTCGGCACGCATGGGGCCGTCGCCGACGAACACGAGGCGGGCCCGCGGTTGCGCGATCTTCACGGCCTCGTAGGCGGCCAACACGACACCCAGGTTCTTCTCCGGTGCGAGCCGGCCCACGTAGCCCATGACGAGGTCGTCCGGGCCGGCGCCCCAGCTGGCGCGCATCGCGTCGCTGCGGCGCGCCGGGTCGAAGCGCTGCGCGTCCACGCCGCGCCCCACCACCGTCAGGCGCTCGAAGCCGCGCTCGGCCAGCAGCACGCGCATGGCCTCGGTGGGCACCATGGTGGCGTCGCAGCGGTTATGGAACTTGCGCAGATAGCCCAGGATGGGCTTGGCCAAAAGGCCCAGCCGGTAGTGCTTGCCGTAGGCGTGGAAGTTGGTGCGGTAGTCCGACGTGACCGGCAGCGCCAGGTGCTGCGCGGCCTGCAGCGCCGACCAGCCCAGCGGCCCCTCGGTGGCGATGTGCACCACGTCGGGCCGCTTCAGCGACCACAGCTTCACGAGTGCGCGCTTGCTCGGCACGCCCATGCGCAGGTTGGGGTACAGCGGCACGGGCAGACCCTTGGTCAGCACCTCGTCCACGGCGGGCTTGCCGGTGGGTGGCGTCGTCAGCTTGGCGGACTGGCGCGGCCGGATCAGCTGCACATCGTGGTTGCGGCGGTTCAGGCCATCAACGACGCGCGCCATCGACATGGCGACGCCATTGACTTCGGGCGGATAGGTTTCGGTGACCACCGCCAGCCGCCGCGAGTGGCGCGGCGCGGGCAGGTCATCGACCAGGATGTCATCGGCGTCGGCGGTGTTCATGCCGCGCATGGTCAGGCCGTCATGCAACAACACTGTGACAGCCGGGCCGTCACGCCGATTTCACGCAAGCCCCCCACCATCCGCCCCGCATTCCACCCCCAACACGAGGACGGGACGACGTGAACGAGTTCTTCCAAACCCTGAAGACCCAGCGCTGGGACGACCACCGCTACTACCACCACAGCCGCATCAACCAGAGCCTGCACCTGATCAGCGCGCTGAGCTTCCTGGTGTCGTACGGTCTGGTGTTCGTGAACCCGGCCTGGGCGGCGCTGCTGGCCTGGTGCGTGTCGATGACGACGCGCCAGGCGGGTCACTTCTTCTTCGAGCCGCGGGGCTACGACCACGTGAACCAGGCCACCGACGAGTACAAGGAAGAGATCAAGGTGGGCTACAACATCCGCCGCAAGATCATCCTGCTGGCCGTGTGGGTGGCGCTGCCCGCCGTGCTGTGGGTGTTCCCGTCGCTGGGTGGCCTGATCGAGCCGGCGGCCGACACGCGCGGCTTCATCGAGGACGTGGGCATGGCCTGGTTCTGCCTTGGCGTGACGGGCCTGGTGTTCCGCGTCGTGCAGCTGTGGATCACGCAGAACCTGATGCAGGGCCTGGCCTGGGGCTTCAAGATCATCACCGACCCCTTCCACGACGTGCTGCTGTACTGGAAGTCGCCCCTTTATCTTTTGCGTGGGCAGCTGATCGACCCGATGGAACACGTCGGCTCCAGCCAGGCGCACTGAACCGATGGACGAAGCCCTCACCCTGTCGGCGCTGGCTCTGGGCGTGCTGGCGCTGCTGCCGGCCGCCAAGCGGCGCATCGAGCTGTCGCGCGCCAAGCACCGCTCGCTGGCCGGCCACTCGCGCATGGCCAAGCGGCTGGCGCGCTGGGTGCCGGGCTATGCCTACGACGAGGCGCAGTTCTTCGGCGTGGACGGCGCGCCCGCCGACGTCGCAGCGCAGCGCAAAGCTGCATTGCAGCGGCTGGGTGCCGAGTTCGACACGCGCTTCGCGAAGACGCTGGCGGCCACCGAGCAGGCGCGCGACGCGATCTCCGACCTCAAGTTCACCGGTCGCTACCGCGTGCCCTTCCAGTTCAGCCCGGTGCTGCGCGAGCACTTGAAGGTGGGCGCCTTCCTGCAGGCCAGCTCCGGCGTGCAGGTCGAGGACCTGGACGGCAACCGGCTGATGGACCTGACCGGCTCCTACGGCGTCAACGTGCTGGGCTACGACGCGTACAAGGCCTGCATCGATGAAGCCGTGGCCACCGCACGCGAGCTGGGCCCCGTGCTGGGCGCCTACCACCCCTGCGTGCTGGACGTGCTGGGACGGCTGAAGGCCATCTCCGGCCAGGACGAGGTGAGCTTCCACATGAGCGGCACCGAGGCCGTCATGCAGGCCGTGCGGCTGGCGCGTTATCACACCAGGAAGAAGCGCCTGGTGCGCTTCGCCGGCGCGTACCACGGCTGGTGGGAGGACGTGCAGCCCGGCCCCGGCAACCCGCTGCCGCCGCGCGAGACCTTCACGCTGCAGGACATGGCCGAGCGCTCGCTGAAAGTGCTGGCCACGCGGCGCGACATCGCCTGCGTGCTGGTGAACCCGCTGCAGGCGCTGCACCCCAACGTCAACGCGCCGGGCGACTCCAGCCTCATCGACGGCAGCCGGCGCGCGGCCTACGACCGCGAGGCGTACACGGCCTGGCTGAAGCGCCTGCGCGAGGTGTGCACGGCGCGCGGCATCGTGCTGATCTTCGACGAGGTGTTTGTCGGCTTCCGCCTGGCACCCGGCGGCGCGCAGCAGTACTTCGGCGTGAAGGCCGACCTCGTCACCTACGGCAAGACGCTGGGCGGCGGCCTGCCGGTGGGCGTGGTGTGCGGCCCGCGCGCGCTGATGCAGCGCTACCGTGACGAACGCCCGGCCGACATCTGCTTTGCGCGCGGCACGTTCAACGCCCACCCCTACGTGGTGGCGGCGATGGCGGCCTTCCTGAAGCGCCTCGAGCGCCCCGAGGTGAAGGCGCTGTACGACGGCCTGGACGATCGCTGGAACGCACGTTGCGCCCAGTTCAACGCGCGGCTGCAGGCGGCCGGCGCGCCGGTGCGCCTGGCCAACCTGTCGACGATCTGGACGGTGACCTACACCCAGCCGGGCCGCTACCACTGGATGCTGCAGTTCTACCTGCGCAAGCACGGCCTCGCGCTGAGCTGGGTGGGCACGGGCCGGCTGATCTTCAGCCTGAACTACGGCGACGCCGAGTTCGCCGAGGTCATGGACCGCTTCGTCACCGCCTGCGACGAGATGCGCGCGGATGGCTGGTGGTGGACGGCGCCCGAGCTGACGGGCCAGGCCATCCGCCGCGGCGTGTTGCGCGAGATGCTTTCCCACAAGTTCTGACGATGAAAAGCCAAGACGCAGCGCCGGCCCTGGACGGCGGCGTGAAGGACAGCCGAGGCTGGCTGGCGCGCCTGGGCGCGCAGGAAGACCTGAACTTCCTGCTCACCAACCGCATCCCGCGCATCGCCGCGACACGGCTGATGGGCCGCATCGCCAACATCCGCAGCCCGCTGTTCACGCGGCTGGCCATCTGGGTGTGGCAGCTGTTCACACCGCTGGACCTGCGCGAGGCCAGGCAGCAGCGCTTCACGTCCATCAAGGACTGCTTCACGCGCGAGCTGAAGGACGGCGCCCGCGTGTTCGACGCCCGGCCGGACGTCTTCGCCAGCCCCTGCGACGCCATCGTCGGCGCGATGGGCACGGTGCAGCAGGGCCAGGTCTACCAGGCCAAGGGCTTCCCGTACTCGACGGCCGAGCTGTTCGGCCCGACGCAGGACGCCAGCGCCTTCGAGGGCGGCCGCTTCATCACGCTGCGGCTCACGTCGGTGATGTACCACCGCTTCCACGCGCCCGCCGACGGCACCGTGGAGCACGTGACCTACCTCAGCGGCGACACCTGGAACGTGAACCCCGTGGCGCTCAAGCGCGTGGAGCGGCTGTTCTGCCGCAACGAGCGCGCCGTGGTGCGCATGCGGCTGGCGGGCGGTCAGCCCGTCGCGCTGGTGCCGGTGGCTGCCGTGCTGGTCGCCAGCATCCGGCTGCACTGGCTGAACGTGCTGCTGCACCACGGCCACCGCGGCGCGCACGAGATGCCCTGCGCGGCGCCGCACGTGAAGGGCCAGGAGATGGGCTGGTTCGAGCACGGCTCCACCATCATCGTCTTCGTGCCCAAGGGCTTCGAGCTGGCCGAGGGCATTGCCACCGGCGCACAGATCCGCGCGGGGCAGGCGCTGCTGCAAATCAGCTGAGCATGGACTCCGGCTCGGCCGCCGCCGCGGCCGCCGCCGCTGGCACGGGGACAGGCACCGGCAGCGCCGCCGGCCTGACCTTGCTGCCCGCCGGCAGCATGCCCGGCAGCGCCGCCTCGTCGCCGCGGTCGATGATCTCCAGGCGGCCATCGAAGTGCTCCACCAGCGCCGTCAGGCTCTCCACCCAGTCACCGTCGTTGCAGTACAGCACGCCGTCGATCTCGCGGATCTCGGCATGGTGGATGTGCCCGCAGACCACACCGTGCGCGCCGCGCTTCTTGGCCTCGCGCGCCACGGCGTTCTCGAACTCGTTGATGTAGCTGACCGCGCGCTTGACCTTGTGCTTGAGGTAGCGCGACAGGCTCCAGTACGGCAGGCCGCACTTGGCGCGGATGCGGTTGAACCAGCGGTTGACCTTGAGCGTGAACTCGTAGGCCAGGTCGCCCGCGATGGCCAGCCAGCGCGCGCACTGGATGACGCCGTCGTACAGGTCGCCATGCGTGATCCACAGCCTCTTGCCGTCGGCCGTCACGTGCATGGCCTCGTCCAGCACGTCCACGCCGCCGAAGTTGTGCGTCACGTACTTGCGCGCGAACTCGTCGTGGTTGCCGGGGATGAAGACCACCCGCGTGCCCTTGCGCGCCTTGCGCAGCAGCTTCTGCACGACGTCGTTGTGCGCCTGCGGCCAGTACCAGCTGCGGCGCAGTTGCCAGCCATCGATGATGTCGCCGACGAGGTAGAGCGTCTCGCACTCCACGTCGCGCAGGAAGTCCAGCAGCGCCTTGGCCTGGCAGCCGGGTGTGCCCAGGTGCAGGTCCGAGATCCAGACGGTACGCACCGACAGCGTGGGCCGGTCGGTGCCGGTGTCGGCGGCGTCGTGAGGGTCTTGCGGCGTCGGCATGGCTGGCATGCTGCCGGCCGGTCATGACGCCGCCGTGAACGTGTTGTGCGCGGCTCAGCCCGCCGGCAACCGCGCCGCCAGCCGCGGCGTGGCGGCCTCGATGGGCGCCAGCAGCCGGGGCCACAGCTGCGCGCCCAGGTCACGGCGGAACGGGCCGAAGTGCTCGATCTTCTTCACGCCCAGCTCGGCCGGCGCCACCACATGCCGCTGCACTCGTGCCGCGCTGAACTGCGCGGCCAGCGCGTCCACCGCCGCGGCCGGGCCGAAGAGATGGTCGTCCGTGATGCTCCACAGGTGCACGGCGCCGGGGAAGCGGTCGTAGGTGCGTTCGCGCGCCAGCGTCTCGTCACCGAACAGGAAGCCCGGCGTACGGCCCCAGCCCGCCCACTCCAGCGCGGCGCCGGCCGGCAGGTCCTGCGCGCGCGGGCCCAGCACGCGGCCCGGCGCGTGGCCCAGCAGCCGCACCAGCACCGGCAGCATCCAGTGGAAGAACACCCAGGCCTGCACGCGCGCGAAACCCGACCAGTGCCCCAGGTAAGCCACCTGCGCCGCCACGCCCAGGACCGCGTCCACCTTTTCCTCGAACCCCGGTACCAGCCCGACGGCGTTGCCGCCCAGCGAATGCCCCACCCACAACAGGCCCACGTCGCGCTGCTGGCGGTCGGCCTCCCCACGGCGACGCCGGTCCGCCGCATGCAGCGCGGCAGCCATGTCCAGCCGGGCCCAGTCGCGCAGCCGCACGTCCTCGCCCGGCTGCAGCGCCTCACGGGAGGCGGCGATGCCGCGGTAGTCGAAACTCAACACCGCATAGCCGCGGCGCGCCAGCCAGTCGGCGAAGTGCCGGTAGTAGCCGGCCGGCACCGCCGTTGCCGCGCCGATGACGGCCACCGCCCTGACGCCCACGGCCGCCGGCGGCTCGAACCACTGCGCCGCCAGCAGGCGCCCGTCGCTGCAACGCAGCGGCGTGGGCGCCTGGCGCGCTGCCCCCATGTCATCGGCCCCGGACTCGATGTCGTCGAGCCGTGCGGCAACGGACAGATGGGGCGGCAGGGCATCGGCGGGCGACAACGGCAGGCTGGACATGGGGCACCTCGTGGCAATGCCCTTGCGGGCGTTGGGCGGCCAGTCTAGATTGGCAACTTTTCAGACGGTAGATCGCTGGCAATCGCCATATCGTCAATCAGATGTCAACAAAACCCAGCCCGCCACCCGGTATCGGCCGGCGCCGCCAGACCGCCGCCGAGGAGGCGCTCGACGCCAACGCACTGGAGCTGTTCGCCCGCATCGCCCAGGCCGGCAGCTTTGCGCAGGCGGCGCGGGACCTCGGCCTCACGCGCGCCGCCATCAGCCGCCGCATCGCCGCCATCGAGGCGGCGGTGGGGCTGACGCTGTTTGCGCGCAGCACACGCAGCCTCGGGCTGACGGAGGCCGGCCGCCGGCTGCACACCCGGGCCCGCGCCGTTCGGGAAGCCGCCGAGAGTGCGCGCCTGGCGCTGCGCCACACGCGCGACCAGCTTGATGGCACGCTGCGCATCAGCGCCACCGCCAGCTTCGGCCGGCATGTACTGGCGCCGCTGCTGGCCCGCTTCCAGGCCCAGCATCCTGCGGTGCGCTACGAGCTGTTCTTCACCGACCGCCGCGTCGACCTGCTGCGCGAAGGCGTGGACATCGCCTTCCGCGTCACCAGCACGCCGCCCGAGGCCTGGGTCGCGCAGCCCGTGCTGCGCTTCGAGGTTCGCGCCTACGGCGCCGGCAACCAACCGCCGCTGCTCAACCCGCAAGACCTGGCAAGCACCCCCTTGTTGCTGCTGGGCCAGGGCGAGGAGCCCTTCGCCAGCCAATGGCTGCACCGGGACGGGCGGCGGGAGCATGTGGCGCTGCAGGCGTCCGCCTGGGGCAGCGACCTGGACGGGCTGGTCGCGCTCGCCCGGCACGGCGCGGGCATCGTCCTGGCACCGGATTTCGCCGCTGAACCGTTCGCCGCAGGGCCACCGACCGCAGCGCCCGCCCCGGAAGCACACGAGGCCCCCCTGCTGCGAAACGTGCTGCCCGACTGGCGACTGGAGTTGGGGCTGGACACGGTGCAGGCGCTGACGCTCCCGCTGCCCGCCGGCTCGGACACCGCCCGCGCACTCGTGCGTTTCGTCCGCGACGCGCTGCTGTTGCCGGCACCGCGCTAGCCTGCCGGTCCATGGTGGCGACACCGTCCCGCTGTCTCTTCATCGGCATGCCGCCCGCGGCATCCTGCCGGCAGTTGACCGCGGAACTCGTTCGCCACGGGGTGGATACCCGCTTGGGTGCCAACCTGTTCCCGCCCTCGAACTGGCACCAGTCGCTGTCAGCACGCTTTGAAGACGAACCGCGCGTCGTCGACCGACTGCGTGCGGCAGGCGACACGCTCTCGGCGCGCGCCGTGAAGCTGCGCCTGGATCGCATCGAAAGCCGGCCCGGCCCGGAAGGCATCCACTGGGCCTTCCGCGCCGACCACACGCCGGCAGACTTCAGAACGCTGGTGCGCGGCCTCGGGGCCGCGATCACCGCGCAGACGGGGATGAAACCCATCAAACCCACGCCCCACATCACCATCAGTTACTGGGCGGGCGAGCGGCTTCCCCGCATGCTGACCATCGAGCCGGTCGACTGGCTGCTGGATGAAGTCCTGCTCGTGCGCGGTGGCGGGCGCCCGTATCACTACGCGGTCATCGCACGTTGGCCACCGCAGCCGCCGCGCGAGCAACCGGTCGCCGAGCAGCAATCCCTGTTCTGAATCGCGCCCGGACCAACCGCGCTGATGGGTACCGGCCAATCACCAATATTCAAGGCCCGACAACTACCGTCGATCCTGACCTGCAACTCGCCATCCGTACCACGGCAATAGAGAAGAATCCGCGCAGCCGAGAGGAAGCGCGATGCGCAAGAGCAGGTACACAGACGAGCAGATCATTGGATTCATCAAGCAGGCCGACGCCGGCATGAGCGTGGCTGACCTGTGCCGCCGAGAGGGGTTCAGCTCGGCGACCTTCTACAAGTGGCGAGCCAAGTTCGGCGGCATGGAGGCCAGCGACGCCAAGCGGCTGCGCGATCTGGAAGCCGAGAACAACCGTCTCAAGAAGCTGCTGGCCGAGGCCGTGCTGGACAACGAGGCGCTGAAGGTGGCCTTCGGCGTAAAGCGCTGAGCCCACCGGCGAAGCGACGCGCGGTGGGCAAGATGTTGGAAGCGACTTCGATCAGTGAACGGCGCGCCTGCGCGTTGGTGGGCCTGTCCCGCGACAGCTTGCGGCACCCGCCCCAGCGTGCGCAGCACGACCAGGCGACGAGCCAGCGCATCGTCGAGCTGGCGCACGAACGGCGTCGCTTCGGCTACCGACGCATCGGCGATTTGCTGCGCGCGGCAGGCACCCAGATCAACGACAAGCGCGTGTACCGGCTCTACAAGCTGGCCGACCTGTCGGTGCGCAAGCGCCGGGGCAAGCAGCGGCTAAAGCTCGAACGCGTGCCGCTGCACGAGTGCCAGACGATCAACGAGGTGTGGAGCATGGACTTCGTCAGCGACAGCCTGGCCAGCGGGCGGCGTATCAAGTGCCTGACCGTCACCGACGACTTCAGCCACGAGTGCGTGGACATCGCCGTGGATCACGGCATCGGCGGCGAGTACGTCGTGCGCGTGCTGGACCAAGTAGCGCGGTTCCGGGGCTACCCGCAGGCGGTGAGAACCGACCAGGGGCCGGAGTTCACCAGCCGCGCCTTCATGGCCTGGGCGCAGGCCAAGGGCGTGCGCCACATCCTGAACCAGCCGGGCAAGCCCACGCAGAACGCCTACATCGAGAGCTTCAACGGAAAGTTCCGCGACGAGTGCCTCAACGAACACTGGTTCCAGAGCCTGAAGCAGGCTCGCGCCGAGATCGCGCGCTGGCGGACCGACTACAACGAGGTGCGGCCGCACAGCAGCTGCGGGCGGATGCCGCCGGCGAAGTTCGCGGCCCAACATCGTCAAACAACCGGCGGCGCCGTGCCGGCGCCGCAGCAAACCCAGGAGTAATCTCCTTCATACCAGCGGATTCCTCAAATCGACTGGTACGGGTTCTGGGGGCAGGTCACCAGTATGCAGGCCGCTGAGCGCAGATATTGCGGCGGCCAGGTCGCACTGAGCGAAACCAATGGCGGATGGCCATCCGTTCGCAATCCGTTAGTCCGCGGAATCGGCTTATCGACTGAGCTCGGGGTTCAGATCCGCCAAAAGCAAAACCCCCACCAGCTTAGGGCTGATGGGGGTTGGCTTTGAATAATAGCCTGACGATGACCTACTTTCACACGGGAATCCGCACTATCATCGGCGCTGACTCGTTTCACTGTCCTGTTCGGGATGGGAAGGAGTGGGACCAAGTCGC
>NZ_JBIGHX010000020.1:0-592 GCF_043555885.1 Pelomonas lactea
AAGAAATGCGCCAAGACCTTGCAGGTTGTGGCCATCAAGGCCGTGGCACACAAGCTGGCGCGGGCCTGCTTTCATGTGATGAAGACGGGCACGCCGTTTGACGTGACGCGGGCCTTCAGCTGACAAGGAGTTCAAGAGTGACGGGACGACGCGGGCCAAGCCGACTCGGGGTTGGAGCAACCATCAGACCTGAATGCCGGCCCGCGTCGATCCCACCTGGGGTGCAAAGAGTTCGCAGCGCCCGCAGCGCGAGCCAGATGGGGTTGGAGCGTGCCAAGCGTGGTCGCCACGGGTGCGCAGCCATAAGACCTGTGCGAGCCGAACTGGCTCGCAAAGATTGAACGCGCTGGGGTACAGAGGGTTCTCTGGGGCGGCACAGGCCGCCAGGGGTGCTCGGGCGTGAGGCCGCAAGCCTCAGCACGAGCGCCTTGATCCTGATGGGTGACTGGTGCGCTGCGGCGCAACCAAACATCGAGAACCAAGCGTGCGGTGAATTCGGCAGCCCGGCCGCAGTTGGAAGCAACGACGAGATGCGCTCTTGCGGTGCAGGGGCGTTTGTTTGCCACTTGACGGGGACGGCTAATGGGTGACC
>NZ_JBIGHX010000021.1:0-531 GCF_043555885.1 Pelomonas lactea
CGCCCAGGTCGCCCGTGTCGCCTTCCAGGGCCAGCTTGGCCGAACCCTTGACGATGGGGGTGTCGTCGCCGGGGAAGTCGTACTTGGACAGGAGTTCGCGAACTTCCATTTCGACCAGCTCGAGCAGCTCGGCGTCGTCGACCATGTCGCACTTGTTCAGGAAGACGATGATGTACTTCACGCCGACCTGGCGAGCCAGCAGGATGTGCTCGCGGGTCTGGGGCATCGGGCCGTCAGCGGCCGAGCACACCAGGATGGCGCCGTCCATCTGGGCGGCACCGGTGATCATGTTCTTGACGTAGTCGGCGTGGCCGGGGCAGTCCACGTGCGCGTAGTGGCGGTTGGCGGTCTCGTACTCGACGTGCGCGGTGTTGATCGTGATGCCGCGGGCCTTTTCTTCGGGTGCTGCGTCGATCTGGTCGTAGGCCTTGGCCTCGCCACCGAACTTCTTGGACAGCACGGTCGCGATTGCAGCCGTCAGCGTGGTCTTGCCGTGGTCGACGTGACCGATCGTGCCCACGTTCACGTGCG
>NZ_JBIGHX010000022.1:0-507 GCF_043555885.1 Pelomonas lactea
AGCTGGGCATCGACACCTCCGAAGTGCTGGAAGCCGCGGGCACGAAGTGGAACTTCCTGAAGTTCAAGCCGGGTCTCGTCGGCGGCCACTGCATCGGCGTGGACCCGTACTACCTGACCCACAAGGCTGACATGCTGGGCTACCACCCGCAGGTCATCCTGGCCGGCCGGCGCATCAACGACGGCATGGGCAAGTTCATCGCCGAGCAGACCATCAAGCAGATGATCGCCAGCGGCAGCTACATCAAGGGCGCGCGCGTCAACGTGCTGGGCCTGACCTTCAAGGAAAACTGCGGCGATCTGCGCAACTCCAAGGTCATTGACATCATCAACGAGCTCAAGACCTACGGCGTCGAGGTCTTCGTGACCGACGCGCAGGCTGAGGCCGAAGAGGCCATGCACGAGTACGGCGTGCGGCTGATGCCCTTCGACGACCTGCCGCGGGCGGATGCCATCGTGGCGGCGGTGTCGCACAAGGAGTACGCCGCGCTGAGCGTCGAGGACATCG
>NZ_JBIGHX010000023.1:0-470 GCF_043555885.1 Pelomonas lactea
GCGGCGCTGCGCACGCCGTCGGTCAGCGTGGCGCCGTCGGGCAGGCCCAGCAGGTTCACGCTCAGGCGTTCGCCGCCCGCCGCGTTGGCCAGCGCCGCCTCGATGCGCGGCAGCGCGATGCTGCCGCCGGCCAGGCCGTAGACGACGCCCGCGCCCACCGGCAGCGTTTCGACGAGGCGGATGTCGTCGATCATGGCGCTGCGCAGCGGCACCGTGGTGCCGGCGGCGAGGGTGTCGCCGCCTTCCAGCACGATGGCGACCGTGCGGCTGGCGCCGTTGCCGGTGAAGCTGAAGCTCAGCGCCTGCCAGTTCAGCGAGGACGTCGGGCTGGTGCCGGCGTGGGTGGCGATGCGCACGCCGTCGACGTAGATGCCGATCTGCGTGTTGGCCGCGAGGAAGCCCATGCCGCCGGCGTAGTCCAGGCTGAGGGTGTAGGTCGCGCCGGCAATGGTGTCGACGCTGCGCTCCAC
>NZ_JBIGHX010000024.1:0-467 GCF_043555885.1 Pelomonas lactea
GGCACCGTGGTGACCGGTCGCGTCGAGCGCGGCATCATCAAGGTCGGCGAAGAAATCGAAATCGTCGGTATCCGCGAAGTCCAGAAGACCACGGTCACGGGCGTCGAAATGTTCCGCAAGCTGCTGGACCAAGGTCAAGCGGGCGACAACGTCGGCATCCTGCTGCGCGGCACCAAGCGTGAAGACGTCGAGCGCGGCCAGGTTCTGGCCAAGCCCGGCACGATCAAGCCGCACACCCACTTCACCGCTGAGATCTACGTTCTGAGCAAGGAAGAGGGCGGCCGCCACACCCCGTTCTTCAACAACTACCGTCCCCAGTTCTACTTCCGCACGACGGACGTGACCGGTGCCGTGGAGCTGCCGAAGGACAAGGAAATGGTCATGCCCGGCGACAACGTCGGCATCACCGTGAAGCTGATCGCTCCGATCGCCATGGAAACCGGTCTGCGCTTCGCCATCCGTGAAGG
>NZ_JBIGHX010000025.1:0-467 GCF_043555885.1 Pelomonas lactea
GAGTGACTGGATCTGGGCTGCACTGGCCTTGCTGCTGGTGGCCGAAGGGCTTGGGCCTTTGCTCCATCCCAAGGGCTGGCGTGAGGTGTTTGAGCGCATGCTCACGCTCAGCGATGGGCAGTTGCGCTTTGTGGGCTTGTGCAGCGTGCTGGTGGGTTTGCTGCTCGGTGCGCTGGTCTGGTTGCACTGAACTCCCCGCCTCGCGTGCAGTTTGGCTGCACTTGTTTTCGTTGTGCTGTCAGAAATTCGCGCAGCCACGGCGCGGGCTTGCCCGGTACAATGCCGTTTTTAATCCCCCTGGATTCGTCCATGTCCTCAGCTTGGCTCTTGCCTGAGCACTTTGCCGACGTCCTGCCGTCTCAGGCTCGCTGCATCGAAGAGCTGCGGCGCGAGTTGCTGGATATGGCTCGCACCTACGGCTGCGAGCTGGTGGTGCCACCCTTGGTGGAGCACCTCGACTCCCTGCT
>NZ_JBIGHX010000026.1:0-429 GCF_043555885.1 Pelomonas lactea
GCGGCAGCATCGCGCTGCCGCGCATCGAGGCGGCGCTGGCCAACGCGGCGGGCGGCGAACGCCTGAGCGTGAACCTGCTGGGCCTGCCCGACGGCGCCACGCTGACCGACGGCGTGCGCAGCGCCGCCGGCGGCGTGCCGGTGGACCTGGCCGGCTGGGACGTGACCCGCCTGAGCCTGGTGGCACCGGCCGGCTTCACGGGCGAATTCAGCCTCACCGTGGTGGCCGCCAGCGTCGAGACCAGCAACGGCGCCAGCGCCAGCGTCAGCCAGGGCATCACCGTGCGCGTGCTGCCCGGCACCGCGGTGGCCACGCCGGTGGGGGTCAACCCCTTCGTCATCACGGCGACGCAGGCGCAGGCCACCCAGCGCCAGGCCGGCAGCTCCGCCGTGGCCGACGCGTCGGCCGCCGCGCTGGCACTGCTGGCCG
>NZ_JBIGHX010000027.1:0-421 GCF_043555885.1 Pelomonas lactea
TTGCCGCCGATGCCGCTCAGCCCGTGATCGGCTCCGCGAGCGCCTCGGGCTGACCGGCGGCCGCCACCTCGGCCAGATCGCCCGCCAGCCGGGCGGTGTCGCAGTGCACCGTCAGCGCGCTGACGCGGCCCCAGCGCAGCTCGAACTCGTGCATGCCGCGGTTGCTGCCCTCACGGCCGCCGGGCAGCTGGAAGCGGTCGCGCCCGGCGACGACGGCACGCGTGCGCCCGGGCCAGCCGCTGACCCAGACGCCGTCGACATCGAAGCGCAGCCCCGGCAGCAGCCGCTGCAGCCGGCCGTACCCGCGCGCCGTGGCCGCCTGGTCGCGGCGCTCGCCGCCCAACGCGTGGGTGCCCACCATGCTGTGCCGGTGCTGTGCGGCGAATTGCGCCGGGATGCGCTCGTAGCGGCCCGCGTTCAG
>NZ_JBIGHX010000028.1:0-348 GCF_043555885.1 Pelomonas lactea
CCAGCAGCTTGCGGAACATTTCGACGCCCGTGACCGTGGTCTTCTGGACTTCGCGGATACCGACGATTTCGATTTCTTCGCCGACCTTGATGATGCCGCGCTCGACGCGACCGGTCACCACGGTGCCACGACCGGAGATGGAGAACACGTCTTCCACCGGCAGCAGGAAGGCGCCGTCAACGGCACGGTCCGGCTGGGGGATGTAGGTGTCCAGGGCTTCAGCCAGGCGCATGATGGCTTGCTCGCCCAGGTCGCCCGTGTCGCCTTCCAGGGCCAGCTTGGCCGAACCCTTGACGATGGGGGTGTCGTCGCCGGGGAAGTCGTACTTGGACAGGAGTTCGCGAACTT
>NZ_JBIGHX010000029.1:0-336 GCF_043555885.1 Pelomonas lactea
AGCCGCGTGCTGGAAGCCAACGTCGAGAACCTCATCCTCACCGGGTCGGCCAACCTGACCGGCACCGGCAACGAACTGGACAACGAGAGAACCGGCGACGCGGGCAACGAGACGGTGGACGGGGGGGCGGGCTCCGAGCTGATGGCCGGCGGCGCCGGTGACGACGTCTATGTGGTGGACGATGCCGGCGACCAGGTCGTCGAGAACCCCGGCGAAGGCACGGACACCGTGCGCGCCGCGGCCAGCTTCGCGCTGGGCGCCAACCTCGAGAACCTGGTGCTGACCGGCACGGCCATCGTGGACGGCACCGGCAACGAGCTGGCCAACGTCATCACC
>NZ_JBIGHX010000002.1:0-950357 GCF_043555885.1 Pelomonas lactea
CAAACATCGAGAACCAAGCGTGCGGTGAATTCGGCAGCCCGGCCGCAGTTGGAAGCAACGACGAGATGCGCTCTTGCGGTGCAGGGGCGTTTGTTTGCCACTTGACGGGGACGGCTAATGGGTGACCCCGAATCTTGCGCGAATCTTGCGAATCTTGCACGTGAGCCAGCGGACGTAGGTGCCTAATCAGGCAGATTTGAGACCCGACCCCGATCCGAAGACCTGACCCCGAATTGCGAATTCTATAGACCTGCCCCCAAATTCGCGGGCATTTCTTCGACGTATTTTCTCAGGCGGTGGAGTGCGTCAGATATTAGCCCTTGTATGTCATTGGCCGACAATGCCCCAGAAAACCTAAGTGCCGCTTCGAGGCTAGTCATTGCCTCATCTATGTGCGTCAGATGACCATGCGGCAGTTCCGATTTATTGAGCCAGCGGTAATGGTGGGCAAGTTCGTGCGCGGCGGCGCCATCCAAAGACAACGACGCGTTCGGATTGACAAGGTTGGCGCCCGGATATATGTCGGACGAAAAAATTATCTCGCCGTACTCTTCGCCATTTTCATCTTCAGCCGTGACAAAGCGTGTGCGAGCGCCTTCCTCGTATCGAGCGTTGACGTTCCTATCTAGGCCAATAAATGTATTTGCAGCTCGCTTTTGCTCTTTCTCTGTGAGTGGGGCTGCGTTGCGGCCATCAAGCAGTGAAGCAAAGCGCTGATTGTTTCTCATGGCAAGAATTGACGTATGTCTGTTGTGCCAGTGCTGTTAGCTATCACGCCGCGCAATGCTCTCATTGCTTGAATGCGAGCTGCTCGATTGTTGCTCACTGTAGGACGACCAGAAACGCCCGGTTTAACGATTCCCAATCGCGTCCACAAAGGATTTGATTTTTCAAAGAAATCTCCAGTCCAGCCATCCTCGGAATATGACACTGCTGATGAAAGCTTGCTTAGGCGTCTGCGCCATGTTTCAGTGGCTTTGGAAAGGCCGAGCTTTACAACGTCAATATTAAAATCGCTTATTAGTGCGCTGTACCCCTGGAACATGATGGGCGCGTCTACGAGCGATAGCGATCTTATGCGCTTGCGTTCGGCAAGATGCAGATTTCCTAATTCAGGACGTACTTCAGTCAAAAGCTGGAATAGTTTTGACGCAACGGTCGCAAAGCCCTCAATTTCAGACTCGTCTAGCCCTTCAGACTCTGAAGCATGTTTTAGTGTTTCTCTCAAAGTGGAGAGAGTGACGACATTTGGATTTTGCGCGGTAAGTCGATCAGTGACTCGATTGACGTTCCCTGTCAATGACGGAGTAAGATCAATAACCCTTTTTGCCAAAACGGACAAATCGTCTAGCGATGTCAAGTCGTAGGCTTTGGATTTTGCCGTTGGAGTGGGGCGTTGATTTTTGTCAAAAAAGTAATTGCCTTCGTCTGTTTTCTTTAAGAAGTACAGCTCAACTTTAAATTGTTTGTTAAGATCAAAGTGTGGATATTCGTTGGGTGCGCTTTTGTATATTGCCGCCGCCTTTAGGATGGCCTGATGTCGATGATGGGAGTCTGGAAGATATATTTTTCCATCGTAGATATATATTTTTCTTTCCGTGGCATCAAAATACGCGTCAAATGAGCTTGGTCGAAGATTCCATACCAGGGGATTTATGAATAGGCGCTGTCCTCGCAAGAGCTTCTCGGTCATGTCATCTGCGGATTCTGCGTTGAAAACGTAGATGTCCGTCGGAGGATAGCCCCTTGAAAGTGATAGCTCCTTTTCAACTCGGTTTGTGATTTCAGGCCGAACGCCGCGCTGCACGTCCTGATCCGTCCAAAGCATCTCAGTCTTGGCCGCATCAACCAGTTGACGCGCAGTAACTGTAAAAGTGGCGATGGCGTCCGCGCCATCTCCTGTGATTTGAACATCGTCGCAGCAAAGTCTCCCGGTATATACGGAGTTGCTCGCAGTACGCTCTGGTTGGTCGCGAAAGCCGAGAATTTCAGGTGTTGACATGGTGGAAAAATATTTTTGGAAATAAATTGGGCTGTTGTGGCTTCCTGAACTCCGAACGGGAAGATGCCTAAGACGCTGCCGTATCTCAACCCACAGAAACCCGGGACGCGGCGTTTATCACGCCTCCAACCCAAACTGCATCGCCGCCAACTTCGCATACAGCCCGCCGCGCGCCACCAGTTCGTCGTGGCGGCCGATGTCGACGATGCGCCCGGCCTCCAGCACGACGATGCGGTCGGCCTTCTGGATGGTCGCCAGCCGGTGCGCAATGACCAGCGTCGTGCGGTGCTGCATGGCCGCTTCCAGCGCGGCCTGCACGACGCGTTCGCTTTCGGCGTCCAGCGCGCTGGTCGCCTCGTCCAGCAGCAGCAGTGGCGGGTTCTTCAGCATCGCGCGGGCGATGCTGATGCGCTGGCGCTGGCCGCCGGACAGGCGCACGCCGCGTTCGCCCAGGAAACTGGCATAGCCCTCCGGCAGTGCGCGGATGAAGTCGTCGGCGAAGGCGGCCTTGGCGGCGGCCATCACTTCCTCGTCGGTGGCCTCGGGCCGGCCGTAGCGGATGTTCTCCATCGCGGTGGTGGAGAAGATGACGCTGTCCTGCGGCACCAGGCCGATGGCGGCGCGCAGGTCGGCCAGGCGCAGCGTCTGCGTGGGCTGGCCGTTCAGGCGGATGACGCCGGCCTGCGGGTCGTAAAAGCGCAGCAGCAGTTGGAACAGCGTCGTCTTGCCGGCGCCGCTGGGGCCCACCAGCGCCACCGTTTCGCCGGGCTGGATGGTGAGCTGCACGCCGTCCAGCGCCGCGGTCTGCGGGCGGGAGGGGTAGTGGAACAGCACGTTGCTGAACTCCACGCGCGAGCCGCCGGCCGTGGCGGGCAGCGGTTGGGGTGAGGCCGGGTCGGCCACGGGAGACTTGGCCTCCATCAGCTCCACCAGCCGCTCGGTGGCGCCGGCGGCGCGCAGCACATCGCCCCACACCTCGGCCAGCACGGCCACGCTGCTGACCAGCAGCGTCACGTACACCACCGTCTGCCCCAGGTGGCCGGCCGAAATCTTGCCGGCGATGACGGCCTGCGTGCCCTGGTACAGCCCCCACAGCATGGCGCCGAACACGGCGGTGATGAGGAAGGCGACGAGGAAGCTGCGCACGATGGTGCGCTTGCGGGCGACGTCGAACGCGGCCTCGCTGGCGGCGGCGAAGCGCCGGCCTTCAGCGCCTTCCTGCGTGTAGCTCTGCACCACGGTGACGGCGTTCAGCACCTCGGCGGCAATGGCCGAGGTGTCGGCCACGCGGTCCTGGCTGGCGCGCGACAGCTTGCGCACGCGGCGGCCGAAGTACAGCGCCGGCGCCACGATGAGCACCAGGATGCCCAGCACCTGGCCCATCACGTAGGGGTTGGTGACGACCAGCATCACCAAGGCACCTATGCCCATCACCGTGTTGCGCAGGCCCATGGACAGGCTGGAACCCACGACGGTCTGCACCACGGTCGTGTCCGTCGTGATGCGGGACAGCACCTCGCCGGTCTGCGTGGTCTCGAAGAACTCCGGGCTCTGGCGCAGCACGTGGGTGTAGACGGCGTTGCGCAGGTCGGCCGTGACGCGCTCGCCCAGCCAGGTGACCATGTAGAAGCGCGAGGCCGAGAAGATGCCCAACGCGGCGCCCACCGCGAACATCGCCAGGAAGTGCTCGCGCAGCGCCATCAGCCGCTCGCCAGCGTTGGCGGCGCCGAAGCCGGCGTCGATGAGGCCGCGCAGCGCGATGGGGAAGGCCAGCGTCGCCAGTGCGGCGAGCACCAGCGTCAGCAGCGCCAGCGCGATGCGGCCGCGGTAGGGCTTGAGGAAGGGGGCGAGTCCGGACAGCGAACGGGCCTGGCGCGAGGCCGGGCGTTGGGAGGTTTCGGGCATCGGGGCAGTGTAGGGACAGCGTGTGTCCCGGCCAGGTTACTCAGAGATTGGCGGCCAGCAGCCGGCGCAGCACCACGTCCTTCAGGCTGCGGGCGTCGTCCAGCCCCAGCCGCTGCAGGTAGGCGGCGGGCACGGCGCGCTGCGGGCCCAGGCTGGCGAGCGCCAGCTGCAGCAGCTCCAGCGGGTGGTGGCTGGCGTGCTTGAGTTTCTTCAGCGCACGGACGATGCGCAGCTCGTCGTCGTCCAGGTCGGTGCCAAACGGGAAGTCGGGCAGCGCGCCGGCCTCGCGGGCCGGGCGCAGCAGCGCCTTCAGCGCCTCGGGCGTGTTGTGGCGCGCCGCCTCGGGCAGCTGCCAGTCGGGCGCGAGCTTGCCGTGGGCCTGGGCCTCGTGCATCAGGCCTTGCTGGAAGCGCGAGTCGGCGATGCACAGCAGGCGCTGCACGCATTCGGCGTCGGTGGCGCCGCGCAGGTCGGCCACGCCGTACTCGGTGACGACGAGGTCGCGCAGGTGGCGCGGGATGGTGCAGTTGGCGTGGCTCCACACGAGGTTGGACTGCAGGCCGGCGGCGTTGTCGTGCGTGGCGCGCAGCGCCAGCACGGAGCGGGCGCCGGCCAGCGCGTGCGCCTGGGCGACGAAGTTGTACTGCCCGCCCACGCCGGAGACGACGCGGCCGTCGGCCAGCGCGTCGGACGACGCGGCGCCCAGCAGCGTCATCTTCATCGTGGTGTTGATGAAGCGGGCGTCGCGGCGCTGGGCGCGCTTGAGCGCCTCGGGCGCGCCGGGGCTGTCGTACAGCTCGTTGACAAAGGCGATGCGGGTCATCGCGATGTCGGCCAGCTCGCCGTCGCTCATGTCCCGCAGCCGCTGGTAGAAGGCGCGCGGGCCGAGGAAGAAGCCGCCGTGCATCGCCACCGTGCCGCGCCAGGCGGCGCCCAGCATGCCGGCGGGCAGCAGGTTCACGTCGTTGGCGCAGCTCAGGCCCTCGCAGTGCAGGCGGTCGCCGTCCAGCCGCAGCGCGGGGTGCAGCAGGCCCAGGTGTTGCCAGTGCGCCAGCGCGGCGGGCGTGAGCTGGGGCGCCAGCGCGCCGTCGGCCAGCAGCGCCTGCACGGCGGCCAGGCTGGGGGCGGCGGGCAGACGGCCGGCGTTGGCCAGGCGCTGCAGCGCGAGGTCGGGGTAGACGCGGCGGCGGATGAGGCCTGCGTCCAGCAGCTGCAGCAGGCCGTTGGCGAACATCTCGGAGCAGCCGTACAGGCCTTGCTCGAAGCGGCCCGTGTGCCGGCCGGCCAGCGGCGCGGCGCGGCCCAGCGTGTCGATGAGCGCGCGGAACTCGCCGTTGCGGCGCTCGCGCAGCAGCAGCGCCTGCGCGATGGCGTCGCCCAGCGAGCCGATGCCGATCTGCAGCGTGCCGCCGTCGGGCAGCAGGCTGGCGGCGTGCAGGCCGATGGCGTAGTCGGCCTTGGAGACGGCCGGGTTGGGTGGCGCGAACAGCGCGTGGTGGCCTTCGGGCGCGTCCACGATCAGGTCGAAGAAATCCTCGCCCACCTCGGCGGTGCCGGGCATGAAGGGCAGCTGCTCGTTCAGCACGGCCACCACCAGCAGCGGCTGGCCCAGCGTGCGGCACTGGTCGACGAAGTCGGCCGTGAGGTCGGGGTTGCCCGAGAGGGAATAGCGCCGCCGCCCGCCCGCCTCGCGGCGCACCGCCACGGCCTGGGCCAGCACGTTGGCGCCCTGGGCCAGCATGTCGCGCACGGCCAGGCTGTAGTTGCTGCAGATGAAGCCCTGCTGCGCGGCGTCGTTGCCGAGGTAGTCGGCCGTCTTGACGAAGAACTCGCGCAGCTCGATGTGCGCCGGCAGCGCTTGCGCGCGGGCGGCCTTCACGTAGGCGAGGTCGGGGTAGTCGCCGAACACGCGGGCCACCAGCGGCGCGAGGAAGTGGCGCTCCAGCTCGCTGGCGCCGGCGGGCTTCTCCAGCGACAGCGCGGTCAGGATGCGCAGCGGCCGCGACGGGTCGGTGGCCATGCGGTGGTACAGCGCGTTGACCAGCGCGTTGGGCTTGCCGATGCCCAGCGGCAGCGCCAGGTGGACGGGGCCGTCCACGCGGGCCAGCAGGGTGTTGACGGCGGTGTCGAGGTCGGTCAGCAGGGCGGGCATGGCCCGAGTCTCGACGATCGCCCGGCGGCGCGGCTTGACCTGGCGCAGGGCCCGTTTGTCAAACCCTCGTCAGACCCTCGTCAGACCATGGGCGGCTTGCCGACGTAGCCGGTCAGCTCCAGGTAGCCCCAGCCGATCTCCTGGCCGGCGGCGTCCAGCAGCCGCGCGGCGCCTTCCCAGTAGACGAGGGCGCTGCTGCGGCGGGCGTCCACCTCCTGGGCGTCGAACGCGGCCACCAGCCGCATGTCGCCGGCGGGGCTCTTCAGCCGCCATTCCACCGGCCAGCGGCCGCCGGTGGCGGGGCTGGTCCAGTGCCGCACGGGCGTCATGTCGACGTCGCCGGCCGCGAAGCTGCGGTCGGGCTGGCCCGGCGCGCGCAGGCTGCCGCCAGCCCAGTCGCGCGTGCCGTCCTGCCGGCGCAGCTGGAACAGCGTGAGCGCGCGGCCGTCGTGCAGGTTGATGCCCAGCCAGTCCCAGCCGGCGGTGTCGCCGAGGTAGTTGTCGCTCCACTCGTGGTCCAGCCAGGCGCGGCCGGCCAGGCGCTGCGGGCGGCCGTCCAGCACGAGGTCGGCCGTCGTCGCGAGCTGGGGGCGGGAGTAGTAGTGGCTGAACTGCTCGGGGTCCGAGCCCTTGCGCGAGATGCCGGCATCGCCCTGCAGCAGCGGCGGCGCGGGGGTGGCCAGCTGCAGCGCCATCGTGAAGCCGGGGCCGGTGAAGGCGGCGCGGTAGCCCTCGGGCGTGCGGGCCAGCGTCCAGTCGCGCAGCTTGAGGTCGCAGTCGCCCACGCGGGCATGCACGGCGCCGGGCAGCGTGCGCAGCAGCCGCTGCGTGTGGCGCTGCGTCCGGGCGCCCAGGTCCGACAGCGCCACGTGGCCCAGCAGCAGCTGCTTGGCGGCCAGCGGGCTGGGGTGGTCGCTCGGTGCCGGGCCGGGCACGCGGAAGAAGGTGAGCTGGTAGCCGTAGCGCGGCGGCCCGCCGGGCTCGCCCAGCAGGCCGGTCACGTACCACCACTCGATGCTCTGGCGCGGGTGCGCGCCGAAGTCGGCGGGGAAGTTCATCGCCGCGCGCGCCGGCAGGGGCAGGGCGGCCAGCAGCAGGGTGCGTCGCTTCATGAATCCTCCCGCACGGCGCGCACGGCGTCTTGCCCGAGCGCACGTCGGCCGGCCAGCAGCGACGCGCCGACGGCTGCGGCGAACGCGAGGCCCACCAGCGCCGCGAGGCGGGCCGCAGGCAGGTGCATCTCCATGCTCCAGTGAAAACTCTGCGGGTTGACGACGAACACCAGCACCGCGCTCAGCCCCAGGCCCAGCCCCAGGCCGGCCAGCGCGCCGGCGCCGCCGGTGAGGCTGGCCTCCAGCAGCAGCAGCTTCATCAGCGCGCCGCGCGACAGCCCCAGGTGGCGCAGCAGCCCGAACTCGCGCCGCCGCGCCAGCGCCTGCGCCGACTGGCTGGCGATGACGCCGAACAGCCCCACCGCCAGCGCTACCGCCTTCAGCCACACGGTGATGGCGAAGCTGCGGTCGAAGATCTGCAGCGACAGCGCGCGCAGCTCGCCGGCGGCGGCGGTGTCGATGTCGTCCGGCTGCGCGGCGGCGGCGCGCACCGCGGCACGGGCGGCGTCCGGCGTCTGGCCGGGCGCCAGCCACAGCGCGAGTTCGGTGATGGCCTCGTCGCCGCTGGCCTGGCGGTAGTCGTCCAGCGCCATCCACAGCGCGCCGTTCTGGCGCGAGTAGTCGCGCCACACGCCCATCACCTGCAGCGGCACGGTGCGGCCGCCGTCCAGCAGCTCCACCGTCAGCACGCGGCCGGGCACCAGGCCCAGCTGGTCGCGCCCGGCCTCGTTGACCCACACCGGCAGCGCGCCGGCCTCGCGCCGGCCCGTCCAGCGCGCCAGCAGCGGCAGGTTGCCGGCGTCCATGCGCCGCGCGGTCAGCGCCACCGGCGCGGCGCCGGGCGCCAGCCGTGCGCGGGTGCTGCGCTGCGGCGCGCTGCGGGCCACGGCGGGCAGTTGGTCCACGGCCTGCAGGTAGGCCGGCGGCAGCGGCGCGGGCAGGCCGTCGGCGCCGCGCAGCGACGAGCGCACGTACAGGTCGGCCGGCAGCGCGTGGTCCAGCCACTGCATCAGCGACTCGCGGAAGCTGCCGATCATCACCGTCATCGCCACCGCCAGCGCCAGCGCCACCAGCACGCCGGCCAGCGAGCGGCGCGCCTCGGTGGCCTGGTCGCGGCTGCGCTCGCGCGCCAGCAGCAGCAGGGGGCCGGCCGGCAGGCGGGCCAGCGCGGCCGTCATGCCGCGCACCAGCGCCGGCACCAGCGCCAGGCCGCCGATCAGCAGGCAGAACATCGCCGCGTACGCGCCCACGGGCGTGTCGCCCCACAGCGGCGGCAGCAGGGCCAGCGCCGCGCCCAGCGCCAGCAGCCCGCCGCCCACCCAGGCCGGCAGCGTGCGCCCGGCGGGCAGGCCCAGGCCCTTGAGCACCAGCGCTGGCGCGATGCGGCGCACGGTGAGCGCCGGCGCCAGCGCGGCGACGAGCGCCGCGGCCAGGCCCAGCGCGCCGTAGGCCAGCGCGGGCCACAGCAGCGGCTGGCCCAGCAGCAGGTCGCCCGACGAGTGGCTGGCGCCGTGCAGGCCCAGGTCGCTGCCCAGCCGCGCCAGCGCGCCGGCCGCCAGGCCCACGCCCAGCGCCAGGCCCAGCACGGTGCCGGCGACACCGATGGCGGCGCCTTCCAGCAGGATGAGCCGCCAGCGCATGCGCGCCGACACACCCAGCACGCCCACCAGCGCCCACTGCGGCAGCCGCTGCGCGGTGGCCAGCGACAGCACCGCGTAGACGAGGAAGCTGCCGGTGAACAGCGCCATCAGCGCCAGCAGGCCGAGGTTGATGCGGTAGGCGCGGGTCAGGTCCGACAGGCGCGCGCCTTCGTCGTCGGGCGGCGTGGCGCGCCAGCGCGGTGGCAGGCTGGCGGCCCAGGTCTTGGCGTCGGTGCCGTCGACTAGCTGGAGGTCGATGCGGTCGAGTGCGCCCAGGCGCCCCAGCACCTGCTGCGCGTCGGCAATGTCCAGCATCGCCAGCGGCTCGTTGCCGGCCGTGGTGCGGCCGCCGACGCTGAACTCGACGTCCAGCGGCGTCGTGGTGCCGGGGCGGGCGATGCGCAGCGTCAGCGTGGTCTGGCCGTCGGCGAGGTGGCGGCGGGCGGCGGCGTTCAGGTGCAGCGTGCGTGCCGCCAGCATGGCGGCGGTGCCGCCGCCGTCGTCGACCTGCGGGATGAGATCGGGCGCGAGGGGCCGCGCGCCGCTGGCGGATGCGAGCAGCGCCAGCGAGTCGGCACCGACGAGGCGGATCAGCAGCGGCCGGCCGTCACGGCCGGTCTGGCCGGGCCAGACGGCCTGGCCTTCGACCACCGGGTTGGCGGCGGCGACCTCGGGGCGGTTGAGCACGTCGGCGAGGTCGGCATCGGTGAGCGGGCCGTTGGCCGCGCGCAGCACGAGGTCGGGCTGGCCGTTGACGCTGCGGGCGGCTCTGGCGAATTCGGCCAGCGCGGCGCCGTTGAGCAGGTGCACGCCGAAGGCGAGGGCGACGCCCAGCATGACGGCGACGATGGCCAGCAGCACGCGGCCGGGGTGGTCGCGCCAGGCGGGCCAGGTGAAGTGGCGCCAGAGGGACGTCATGGGGTGCGGCCTGCGCGCTGGTGTGGGTTGCCGCGGGAGGCCCAGCCGGGACGTCGCCCCGGCGGGCGACCTTCTTTTTGAGCGACCAAAAAGAAGGCAAAAAGTCGCCCCCGATCCGCCCGGCCCTTTGCTTCGCAGCGGGCTGCCCTGCGCTGCTCAGGCCTTGCGGGCCCGCGCAAAACTCCCTCCGCTACGCTGCGGTCAAACAGTTGCGCGGAGTCAGTTGTCGATGCGAGCTTCGCTCGCGCCCTCAAGGCCTTGCGCTGCTCGGCGGGCTCCAAGGGGGAGTGAAGAACAGCCGGCGACAGCCGGCTTGTGGGCCTGGCTGTTGGCTGTTGGGGTGGGCTGTTCGGGGCCTCCCCTTCAAAACCGCCTGTGATGCTTGAATCCCAAGGCGCGTGCGCAGCACGCTTCAAGAACTGACTCGCGACGACTGTCCGAGCAGAGCGTAGCGACGCGAGTTCGGCGCGGCCTTGGGATTCAAGCAGCGCAGGGAACCCCGCAGGGGCGGTTTTGCAGGGGCGCTTTCTTTGCCTACTTTCTTGCGCGTGCAAGAAAGTAGGTCGCCCGCCGGGGCGAACTCCCGGCACGTCAGTGGGCGCCAAGCCAAACCCCGTCAAACCACCCCTCACCGTCATGCCGGATGCAACCCCATCGCGTCCAACCGCAGTCGACGATCCGCCGCCTGCGCCGCCACCTCGGAGTGCGTCACCAGCAGGCATGCCGCGCCAGCCTCCTGCGTGCAGCGCCGCAGCAGCTCCAGCACTTCGGCCGCATGCCGTGCATCCAGGTTGCCCGTCGGCTCATCCGCCAGCACCAGCCGCGGCCGGTGTACCAGCGCGCGGGCAATCGCCACCCGCTGCAACTGCCCGCCCGACAACTGCCGCGGCATCCGCGCAGACAACGCACCGAGGTTCACCGCGTCCAGCATCGCCGCCACCCGCCCATCGTCCCGCTGCCCCAGCAGCCGCAACGGCAGCGCCACGTTGTCCGCCACGCTCAGGTGCGGCAGCAGGTGGAAGGCCTGGAAGATGAAGCCCAGCGACTGCCGCCGCAAGGCCGAGCGCGCCTCGTCGCCCAGCGGCCGCAGGTCCTGCCCGGCCAGCGTGATCGAGCCGGCATCGGCCTCGTCCAGCCCCGCCAGGCAGTTCAGCAGCGTTGACTTGCCGCTGCCCGATTCGCCCAGCAGCGCGACGATCTCGCCCGCGGCCAGGTCCAGGTCAATGCCGGTGAACACCGGCGTGTCGGCGTAGCTCTTCGCGAGCCCGCGGGCGGAAAGCACCGTCATGCGTTCATCAACCTCTGCAATCCAGCCAGCAGCTCGGGGATGGGCTGCGCGCCATCGCAGGCGATGACGCGCCGCCTGGGCATGCTGCGCAGCCAGGTGACCTGGCGCTTGGCGAGCTGCCGAGTCGCCGCGATGCCGCGTTCGCGCAAATCATCGAAGTCATCGGCGTCCAGCGCCTCCCACACCTGCCGGTAGCCCACGCAGCGCATGGACGGCAGCGCCAGCGACAGGTCGCCGCGCGCGCGCAGCGCCTTCACCTCGTCGATCAACCCATGCGCCAGCATCTGGTCGAACCGCTGCGCCAGCCGCTCGTGCAGCCAAGCCCGGTCGGCGGGCTCCAGCGAGAACAGCGGCCAGTCCACGCCGTCGTCGCGCGACGCGGCGTGCAGCGCACTCAGCGGCTGGCCGGTCAGGCGGATGACTTCCAGCGCGCGCTGGATGCGCTGGCTGTCGTTGGGGGCCAGGCGTGCGCCGGTCTCGGGGTCCAGCTTGGTCAGCTCGGCATGCATCGCCGGCCAGCCGCGCTCGGCCGCTTCGGCGTCGATGGCGGCGCGCAACTCAGCATCGGCCTGCGGCAGCGTCGACAGGCCGTCGAACAAGGCCTTGAAATACAGCATGGTGCCGCCCACCAGCAGCGGCAGCCGGCCGCGCGCGGCGATCTCGGCGGCTAGGCGCTTCGCGTCGCGCACGAACTCGGCGGCGGAGTAGCTGTCAGTCGGGTCGAGGATGTCGATCAGGTGATGCGGCACCGCGGCCTGCTCGGCGGCCGTGGGCTTGGCGGTGCCGATGTCCATGCCGCGGTACACCAGCGCCGAGTCGACGCTGATGATCTCGACCGGCAGCACCTCGGCGATGGCCAAGGCCGCCGCCGTCTTGCCGCAGCCGGTGGGGCCGGCCAAACAAATCGGGGTCAGAAGCGCTCCCAAGGCGCCAGGTAACGCCATTGCCCGACGGGCAGGTGCCCCAGCGGGATGCGGCCGATGCGCACGCGCTTCAGGCCCACGACCTTGAGCCCGACCAGCTCGCACATGCGGCGGATCTGGCGCTTCTTGCCCTCGCGCAGCACAAAGCGCAGCTGCTGCTCGTTCTGCCAGCTGACCTTGGCGGGCTTGAGCGCCTCGCCGTCCAGTTCCAGGCCGTGGTTCAGCAGCGCGAGCTTCTCCGGCGCCAGCGCTGCGTTGGGCAGCGTGCCCTCGGGCACGTCATGCGCGACGAACTCGACGCGCACGAGGTACTCCTTCTCGATGTCCGAGTCGTCGCCGATCAGCGCCTTGGCGATGCGGCCGTCCTGCGTCAGCACGAGCAGGCCGGTGGAGTCGATGTCCAGCCGGCCGGCGGGGGCCAGGTGGCGGTGGTGGTTGGGGTGGGGCTTGATGCCCGACGGGTCGTCTTTCCAGCGGTTCTCGGGCTGGAACAGCACGACGGCCGGCTCGTAGCCGTCCTCGGCCTGGCCGGACACGTAGCCGATGGGCTTGTGCAGCAGCACGGTGACGAGTTGGGCCTGCGCCTGGCGGGCGGCGGGGTCGATGTCGATCTGCACGTCGCCGACGACGCGCTGGCCCAGCACGGCCACCTTGCCGTTCACGCGCACCCAGCCGGCGGCAATCCATTCGTCCGCCTCGCGGCGCGACGCGAGCTTCAGCTCGCTCATGCGCTTGGACAGCCGGTCGCCGTCCTCGGCCTCGACCTCCCGCACGGGGTTGCGGCGCGGCTGCGGCGGCTCGAAGCCCGGGCCGCGGTGGGCCACGCGGCGCTGGTCGACGCGCGGCGGCCGGTCGTCGCGCGGCCGGTCTGCGGGGCGTTCGTCGCGGTGCTCGTTGCGGCGCACCGGCTCGCCGCGTTGCGCGCGCTGCGGGCCGTCGGCGTGGAAGCCACCGGGCCGCGGGCCGGGGCGGCCCGGGCGGTCGTCGCGCGGCCAGTCGCCGCGGTCTCCACGATCACCGCGGTCATCGCGGCGGAAGGGCTCGCCGCGCTGCGGCGGCTGCTCGGGCCGGAAACCCTCAGGCTTCGGCCGGGCCGGGCGCTCGTCGCGCCGCGGCGCGGGGCGCTCGTGGCGCTGCGCCTGCGCCTTCTGGAACTGCTCCTCGCGCTCGGCGCGGTCGGCCTGCGCCTTGGCCAGCGTCGGGCGGGGTTTGGAGACGCCCTTGCCACGCAAGGGGCCGCGCTTCTCGCCGTCGGCCGTTCGAGATTTGGGGGTCTTGGCGGCGGGTTTCTTGTTCTTGAGGGTCAGCGTGGCCATGGTTCAACGTCCGCGGAGGAAAAGGGCGTCCAGCTCTTTCATGTCGAGCTGGCGCCAGGTGGGGCGGCCGTGGTTGCACTGGTCGGCGCGTTCGGTGGCTTCCATGTCGCGCAGCAGCGCGTTCATCTCGTCCAGCGTCAGCTGCCGGTTGGCCCGCACGGCGCCGTGGCAGGCCATCGTCGCCAGGATCTCGTGCTGGGCGCGCTCCAGCACCGAGCTGGCGTCGAACTGCGCCATCTCGGCCAGCAGCTCGCGGGTCAGCGCGACGAGGTCGCTGGCCGCCAGCAGCGCCGGCCGCGAGCGCACGGCGAGCGTGCGCGTGGACAGCGGCGACACGTCCAGCCCCAACTGGCTCAGCGTGTCGGCATGCTGCTCGGCGGCGGCCACCTCTTCGGCCGTGGCCGCGAAGCTGACCGGGATCAGCAGCGGCTGGCTCTCGATGGTGGTGGAGCCCAGCTTGGCCTTGAGCCGTTCGTAGACAACGCGCTCGTGCGCCGCGTGCATGTCGACGATGACCAGGCCCTGCTTGTTCTCGGCCAGGATGTAGACGCCCTGGATCTGCGCGATGGCGCGGCCCAGCGGCCAGTCGTCCTTCTTGGACAGCGCGGGCAGGTCGATCAGCGGCGCGGGGCGGCTGTCGGGCAGCGACGTGGGGACGACCGGCTTGGCCGGCTGCCACAGCGCCTCGGTCTGCACCAGCGACAGCCGCACCTGCTCGGCCGTGGGCGGCACCGGCGGCGAGAAGGCGGGGGCGGTGTAGCTCTGGCGCGGCTCGGACACGTACAGCGTGGCCGGCATGGTGGCCTCGAAGGCCAGCGGCGCCATGGCCGACTCGATCGGCTCGGCCGCCGCCTCGGCGCTGCGCGACTGGGCCAGCGCGTCGATGAAGGCACGGCGCACGGCCTGGTGGATGGCGCGGCCGTCGCGGAAGCGCACCTCGATCTTGGTGGGATGCACGTTGACGTCCACCAGCTCCGGCGCGATCTCGATGAACAGCACGTAGCTGGGCTGGCGCTGGCCGTGCAGCACGTCTTCGTAGGCCGAGCGGATGGCGTGGCTGATGAGCTTGTCGCGCACGTAGCGGCCGTTGACCCAGACGTACTGCTGGTCGGCCCGAGAGCGGGCGGCCTCGGGCAGGCCGGCGCGGCCGGTCAATGCCAGCGGCCCGGCGCTGTGGTCGAAGGCGCGGCTGTCTTCGACGAAATCCTGGCCCAGCACGTCCGCGATGCGCTGCTCCACCGACGCGGCGCGCCACTGGTCCACCAGCTTGCCCTCGTGCCAGATCGCGAAGCCCACGTCCGGCCGCGCCAGCGCGTGGCGGCGCACGGCCTCCACGCAGTGCGCCAGCTCGGTGGCGTCGGTCTTGAGGAACTTGCGGCGTGCGGGTGTGGCGAAGAACAGCTCGCGCACTTCCACGCTGGTGCCGCGCGAGCGAGCGGCGGCGGCCAGCTCGCCGCTGCGCGCGTCCAGCCGGTGGGCGTGCGCGGCCTCGGCGGTGCGGCTGGCGATGGCCATCTCCGACACCGAGGCGATGGCGGCCAGCGCCTCGCCGCGGAAGCCCATGGTGGCGACGGACTCCAGCTCGTGCAGCGACGCGATCTTGCTGGTGGCATGGCGCTTGAGCGCCAGCGGCAGCTGCGCGGCCGGGATGCCGCAGCCGTCGTCCTCGACGACGATGGCCCGCACGCCGCCGGCCATCAGTTTGACCAGCACGTTCTTCGCGCCGGCGTCCAGCGCGTTGTCGACCAGCTCGCGCACCACCGACGCGGGCCGCTCGACGACCTCGCCGGCGGCGATCTGGCTGATCAGCTCATCGGGCAGTTCGCGGATCACGCGAGGCGGTGCAACGTCGGGCAGGGGCAAATCCATCCGCCGGATTATCGTTTCCCCCGAGGCGTCACGAAGTCGTCCTGATAATGCCGCGCCATGGACCTGCTTCACTTCCTCCTCGACTTCATCCTGCACGTGGACCAGCATCTGGCCAGCTTCGTCGCCAGCTATGGCGCCTGGGTGTATGCGCTGCTGTTCCTCATCATCTTCGTGGAGACCGGCGTCGTCGTGATGCCCTTCCTGCCGGGCGACTCGCTGCTGTTCGTCGTCGGCGCGATGTGCGGCGTGGGGCTGATGGACCTGTGGCTGTCCATGGGCCTGCTGACGGCGGCGGCCATCCTGGGCAACCAGTGCAACTACACGATCGGGCGGCATTTCGGGCCGCGCGTGTTCCAGTGGGAGAACTCGAAGTTCTTCAACAAGGACGCGTTCGAGAAGGCGCATGCCTTCTATGAGAAGTACGGTGGCTTCACGCTGATCGCGGCGCGCTTCATGCCGTTCCTGCGCACCTTCGCGCCGTTCGTGGCCGGCGTGGCGCAGATGACGCGGCGCAAGTTCACGTTCTACGACGTGACCGGCGGCGTGCTGTGGGTGTGCGGCATCACGGTCATCGGCTACATCTTCGGCAACGTGCCCTGGGTGAAGACGAATCTGGACAAGATCATCTGGGCCATGATCCTGATCCCCGGCGTGGTGGTCATCGCCGGCGGCATCAAGAGCAAGCTCAAGCGCCAGCCGGGCTGACTTTCAGGCGGGGGCGGCCTTCCGGTCTAGAGTCGCCGGTTTTGCGACTCTGTCGGAGACCCCGATGACCCTGACCCGTCTTGCCCTGGCCCTGGCGTGGATGACCTCCAGCCTGGCGGCCCAGGCGGCCGAGCCGACGCTGATGCTGCGCCAGCCCGCCGTCTCCAAAGACCACCTGGCCTTCGTCTACGCCGGTGACCTGTGGCTGGCCGACCGCAGCGGCGCCAACGCCCGCCGGCTCACCAGCCACGCCGCCAGCGAGTTCGCGCCGCGCTTCTCGCCGGATGGCCGGCAGATCGCGTTCTCGGCCAGCTATGACGGCAACACGGACATCTACGTCATCGGCCTGGACGGCGGCCAGCCCAGACGCCTGACCTGGCACCCGACGCCGGACGTCGTCAGCGGCTGGAGCCCCGACGGCAAGCGCGTGCTGTTCGCGTCGCCGCGCGAGGTGCTGAACAACCGCAGCAACCAGCTCTACGAAGTGAGCGTGGAGGGCGGCTACGAGAAGCAGGTCATGAAGGCGGTGGCCTACGAGGGCGCCTGGTCGGCCGACGGCAAGCGGCTGGCCTACCGGCCCTACCGCGCGGCCTACGTGGCCGAGTCCGGCTGGCGCCAGAGCCGCGGCGGCACGACGCCGCCGGTCTGGATCATGGACATGGCCAGCCAGACCTGGGAGCAGATCCCGCACGTCAACGCGACGGACTCCGCGCCGGTGTGGGCGGGCGGCGAGGTGGTGTTCATCTCCGACCGCGATGGCGAGACCCGGGGCACGGCCAACCTGTTTGCCTTCAACCCGGCCACCAAGGCGCTGCGCCAGCTGACCCGCGAGACGCAGTGGGACGTGCGCAGTGTGGACGCCGTCGGCACGACGCTGGTCTACGAGACCGGCGGCCGCATCAAGCAGATCGAGCTGGCCGGCGGCGAACCCCGTGTGCTGGACATCCAGCTCGCCAGCGTGGCGCCGCAGGCTCGCACGCAGTGGAAGGACGCCGGCAAGGCGCTGACGTCGGCACGGCTGTCCAGCACCGGCAAGCGCGTGGTGGTCAGCGCGCGCGGCGAGGTGTTCACGGTGCCGGTCAAGAACGGCACGGTGCGCAACCTGACCGAGACCTCCGGCGTGCGCGAGAAGGATGCGCTGTGGAGCCCCGACGGCCAGCGCGTGGCCTACCTGTCCGACGCGCCCGGCATGCGCCACGAGCTGGTGCTGCAGGCGCAGACCGGGCTCGGCTCCAAGGAGCGCATCGCGCTGCCCGAGGCGGGGTACTTCACGCTGATGGACTGGTCGGCCGACGGCCAGTGGCTGGTGCTGCAGGACAACCACCTGAACCTCTACAAGCTCAGCCTGGTGAGTGTTCCGAATGGCCCGCAGCGCGGCCAGCTCGCCAAGGTGGCCAGCGACGTGCGCCGGCTGGGCGGCGTCGGCTTCGACGTGGCGTTCTCGCCGGACAGCCGCTGGCTGGCCTACACGACGTCGGGCGACAACTACTTTGGCCGCATCTGGCTGCACGACCTGTCCACGGGCCGCAACCATGCGGTGACCGACGGGCTGTCGCAGGCCGGCGCGCCGGCGTTCTCGCCCAAGGGCGACTACCTCTACTTCATGGCGTCCATCAACTCCGGGCCCAGCCAGGTGGGGCTGGACCTGTCCACGCAGGAGCGCCCGCGCCGCGCCGGCCTCTATGCCGCCGTGCTGGCCGCCGACGGCAAGTCGCCGCTGGCGCCCAAGGCGGGCGACGAAGAGGGCAAGAAGGACGAGAAGAAGGACGACAAGAAGGACGACAAGAAGGACGACAAGAAGGAAGAGAAGAAGGCCGACGCCAAGAAGGATGAGCCCAAGAAGGACGAGAAGGTCAAGCCGGTGCGCATCGACCTCGACGGCCTGGCCGACCGCATCGTGGCGCTGCCGGTGGCCGAGCGCAATTACGACGCGCTGGCCGTGGCGTCCGATGGCGCGCTGTACTACCTGCAGCGCCCGCAGCCCGGCGCCAGCAACGAGCCGCCGCAGGCCGAGCGCCGCGCGACGGCCGAGCTGTGGCGCTTCGACTTCGAGGAGCGTAAGCCCAAGATGCTGCGCAGCGGCGTCGCCGAGTACTCGCTGAGCGAGGACCGCAAGAAGCTGCTGCTGACCGTGGCCGGCGGCAAGCTGGAGGTGGGCGACGCGAACGACAAGGCGGAGAGCAAGCCGCTGGACCTGTCCGGCCTGCGCACGCGCGTGGACCTGCGCGCCGAGTGGAAGCAGATCTTCGACGAGACCTGGTGGATGCAGAAGGAGTTCTTCTACGACCCCGCCATGCACGGGCTGGACTGGCAGGCCGTCTACGACCGCTACCTGCCGCAGCTGGCGCACGTGCAGCGCCGCGAGGACCTGAACGACCTGCTGGTGCAGATGATTGCCGAGCTGCAGGTGGGCCACAACCGCACCGGCGGCGGCGACCTGCACCAGGAAGCGCCGGTGGCCGTGGGCCTGCTGGGCGCGGACTTCACGGTCGAGCAGGGCCGCTACCGTGTCGCCAGGATCTACGCCGGCGACCGCCTGAATCCCAACCTGCGCGCGCCGCTGGCCGTGCCGGGCCTGGGCGTGAAGGAGGGCGACTTCATCCTCGCCGTGGGCGGCCATGAGCTGGATGACAAGACCAACCTGTACGCGTTGCTGGAGAACACCGTCGGCAAGCAGGTGGTGCTGAGCGTCGCGCAGGACGCCGCTGGCAAGGGGCGCCGTGACATCACCGTCGAGCCCATCGCCAACGAGGGTCTGCTGCGTCGCTGGGCGTGGATCGAGGGCAACCGCCAGAAGGTGCAGCAGAAGACCGGCGGCAAGGTCGCCTACGTCTACATGCCCGACACGGCGGGCCAGGGCTTCGAGCACTTCAACCGCATGTTCTTCGCGCAGGTGGACAAGCAGGCGCTCATCGTCGACGACCGCCGCAACGGCGGTGGCCAGGCGGCCAACTACGTGACGGAACTGCTGGCCCGGCCGTACCTCGGCAGCTGGAAGGACCGTGACGGGCTGGTCTTCGACACGCCGGGCGGTGCCATCTACGGCCCCAAGGCCATGCTCATCGACCAGGATGCCGGCTCGGGCGGCGACTTCATGCCCTATGCGTTCAAGCGCGTGGGCCTGGGGCCGCTGATCGGCAAGCGCACCTGGGGCGGGCTGATCGGTATCTCGGCGAACCCGCCGCTGATCGATGGCGGCTTCGTGACGGTGCCGTACTTCCGCTTCTACACGCCGGAGGGCGAGTGGCGCATCGAGAACGAGGGCGTGGCGCCGGACATCGACGTCGAGCTGGACCCCGCCGCCGTCAACCGCGGCGAGGACACACAGCTGGATGCCGCCATCGCGGACGTGATGAAGCGGCTGGAGACCTGGAAGCCCATCCAGCGCAAGACCGCGCCGGCACCGGCAAGTCTGGGCAAGTGATGAAGGCCTGGGCGTCGCTGTCCCTGCGGGGGCGCCTGTTCCTGCTCGCGCTGCTGCCGCTGCTCGCGTCGCTGGCGCTGATCGCTTTTGCCGTGCGCCAGCAGGAACGCTCGCTCGCCGAGCGCGAGCATGCCCTCGTGCGCGCCAGCTACATGGACGCGCGCCGCACGGAGCTCAAGCACTATGTGGACCTGGCCGTCAGCACCGTCAAGCCGCTGCTGGGCCAGCCGGGCGGGCAGGAGCGGGCGCTGGCCATCCTGCGCTCGCTGGACTACGGGCCCGACGGCTACTTCTTCGTCTACGACCTGCAAGGGCGCGTGCTGATGCACTCGCGCCAGCCCGAGCTGATCGGCCAGAACCTGTGGGAGCTGCGCGACCAGAAGGGGCGGCCCACCATCCAGCAGCTCATCGGCCAGGCCAAGGCCGGCGGCGGCTACGTGGAGTACCTGTGGCGCAAGCCGTCCAGCAGCCTCCTGGCGCCCAAGCTGGGCTACGTGGTGGCGGTGCCCGAGTGGGGTTGGATGCTGGGCACGGGGCTGTACCTGGACGGCATCGAGGCGACGATGGCCGAACTGGAGCGCGGCGCGCGCCAGAACATCACGGCCACCATGCTGTGGGTGGGCGCGGTGGCGGTGTTCGGCATCGCGCTGATCAGCGCCGGCGCGCTGGCGCTGAACCTCAGCGAGCACCGCAGCGCCGAGGCCAAGCTGCGCGCGCTGGCCCGCGAGGTGGTGCAGAGCCAGGAGGACGAGCGCGCCAGGCTGGCGCGCGAGCTGCACGACGGCGTCAGCCAGGCGCTGGTGGCCACCAAGCTGCTCATCGAGTCGGCCCAGCACGAGCCGGCCGCCGCGGCGCGGCTGCAGGACCTGGCCTTGAAGCGCCTGAACAGCACGCTGGCCGAGGTGCGCCACCTGTCGCACGCGCTGCGGCCCGCGCTGCTGGACACGCTGGGCCTGGCCGCCGCGCTGCAGCACCTGGCCGGCGAGTTCGATGCGGCGGGCGGCACGCATTTCTCGGCCGTCGTCGATGGCGACGAGGTCGACCCGCCCGAGGCGGTGAAGACCGCGCTGTTCCGCATCGCGCAGGAGGCGCTGAACAACGCGGCCCGCCATGCGCACGCGACGGCGGTGACCGTGACGCTGCGCTTCCAGCGCGACGGCGGCCTGGCGCTGGAGGTGGCGGACGACGGCCAGGGCTTCGACGCCGACGCCGCGCAGGCGGTGGCCGACCGCGGGCTGGGGCTGCGCAGCATGCGCGAGCGGGCCGATGCGCTGGGCGCGCGGCTCAGCCTGATGACCTCGCCGGGCATCGGTGCGCGGCTTGCGGTGACACTGTCGGCTGCCGACCTTGCCCGCGCCGCCGCATGACTCCGCCTCCCATCCGCATCCTGCTTGTCGACGACCACCCGATGGTGCGCGAAGGGCTGGTTGCGCGGCTGGCGGCGGTGCCGCGTTTCGACGTCGTCGGCGAGGCCGGCACCCGCGACGAGGCGCTGGCGCAGCTGGCGGCGACGGCGCCCGATGTGGTGCTGATGGATGTGGGGCTGAAGGACGCCAACGGCATCACGCTGGGCGCCGAGATGCTGGCCGCGCGGCCCAGCATCAAGCTGCTGATGTTCAGCATGTACGACAACCCGGAGTACGTGCAGCGGGCACTGCAGGCCGGCGCGCGCGGCTATGTGCTGAAGGATGCGCCAGCCACCGAGATCGTGTCGGCCATCGATGCGGTGGCGGCCGGCGGCACCTTCCTGAGCGCGGCCGTGTCGGGCCGGTTGTTCCGCGGCCAGAGCCCGAAGCCGGTGCTGACGCCGCGCGAGAGCGAGATCCTCGCCAAGCTGGGGCAGGGCGCGTCCAGCAAGCAGATCGCGCGGGATCTGGACCTGTCCGTGCGCACGGTGGAGGCGCACCGGCAGAGCATCAAGCGCAAGCTGGCGCTGGACGGGCAGGCGGAGTTGATCCGGTATGCGGTGGAGCACGCCAGGGGCAGCGACGCGCCCTGACGGTGCTCAGCGCCCGCGGCGCGGGCCGTAGTCGTCACGCCGGTCGTCCCAGCGGTGCTCGTGCCGCTCGTGGTGCCAGTGCTCGCGGCGCTCTTCCCAACGACGATCGTCCCAACGGCGGTCATCCCAGCGGTGTTCGTACACCACGCGCGGCGGCGGCACGTAGACCACCTCGCGTTCCACGTAGCGCGGTGCCGGCACGTAGCGCACCGGCGGCGGCGCGTAGTAGACCGGCGCGGGTTCGGCGTAGTAGCGCGGGCCGTCGCTGACCACCACCGCCGCGGGCGGCAGGTTGATGCCGATGGACCAGCTGGTGCCGGCGTGCGCGGCGGTGGCGCCCAGCAGGGCTGCAGTGGTGACGAGACCGGCGGTCAGGGTGCGAAGCATGGCGAACCTCCTCGGACGATGTGCTTGGCGATGGATGATCAACGCGGTCGGTCCGCCGCCGTTGACGCGGGCCGCGTGAGCAGGCGTAAGCGTGTGTGAGGCCGGGCGCCAGGGTTGACCCCTAGGTGATGCCGCGTGCCCGGCCCGCGTGGCTTGACCGATGCCCCGGTGGCGGCGTTTTCCGAAACTGCCGCCACGGTAGCGCCGCCCATTCCGACGTGCGCGCCGCAACGGAGACAAGCCCTTATGAATCTGCGCCGCCACCTTGCCTGGGCGGGCGTTGCCATCCTCGGCGCTGCATCCCTCGCCACCGTGGCCCTGAGCCGCGGCGAGACGATCAGTGCGCTGTGGGTCGTGGCCGCCGCGCTGTGCACCTACCTCATCGCCTACCGCTACTACAGCCTGTTCATTGCGAACCGCGTGCTGGGCTTGGACGCCAAGCGCCAGACGCCCGCCTGGAAGTACAACGACGGGCTGGACTACGTGCCCACCAACAAGCACGTGCTGTACGGCCACCACTTCGCGGCCATCGCCGGCGCCGGTCCGCTGGTGGGTCCAGTGCTCGCCGCGCAGATGGGCTATCTGCCCGGGCTGCTGTGGATCCTGGCCGGCGTGGTGTTTGCCGGCGCGGTGCAGGACTTCATCGTGCTGTTCGTCTCCACGCGCCGTGACGGCCGGTCGCTGGGCGACCTCGTCAAGCAGGAGATGGGTACGGTGCCGGGGCTGATCGCGCTGTTCGGCGCGTTCATGATCATGATCATCATCCTGGCGGTGCTGGCGCTCATCGTCGTGAAGGCGCTGGCCGACTCGCCGTGGGGCACGTTCACCGTGGCGGCGACGATTCCGGTCGCGCTGTTCATGGGTGTGTACCTGCGCTTCATCCGCCCGGGCCGCATCGGTGAGGTGTCGGTCATCGGCTTCGCGCTGCTGATGGCCGCCATCTTCGGCGGCCAGTGGGTCAGCGAGCATCCAACGCTGGCGCATGCGTTCACCTTCACGCCGGTGCAGCTGGTGTGGGCACTGATCGGCTACGGCTTCGTGGCCGCCTGCATCCCCGTGTGGCTGCTGCTGGCGCCGCGTGACTACCTCAGCACCTTCCTGAAGATCGGCACCATCGTCGCGCTGGCCATCGGCATCATCATCGTGGCGCCGCCGCTGAAGATGCCTGCGCTGACGCAGTTCTCCGCCGGCAACGGCCCGGTGTGGGCCGGCAACCTGTTCCCGTTCCTGTTCATCACCATCGCCTGCGGCGCGGTGTCGGGCTTCCACTCGCTGATCTCCTCGGGCACCACGCCGAAGCTGCTGGAGAACGAGACCCACGCCCGCTACATCGGCTACGGCGGCATGCTGGCCGAGAGCTTCGTGGCCGTGATGGCCCTGGTGGCCGCCTCGTGCATCGAGCCGGGCGTGTACTTCGCGATGAACAGCCCGGCGGCGGTCGTCGGCAAGGACGCCGCCACGGTGGCGCAGACGCTGTCCACCTGGGGCTTTGTCGTCACGCCCGAGATGCTGACCCAGGCCGCGGCCGACGTGGGCGAGAAGACCATCCTGGCCCGTGCCGGCGGCGCACCCACGCTGGCCGTGGGCATGGCCGAGATCCTGCACCAGGTGATCGGCGGCAAGGCCATGATGGCCTTCTGGTACCACTTCGCCATCCTGTTCGAGGCGCTGTTCATCCTGACCGCCGTGGACGCCGGCACGCGCGCCGGCCGCTTCATGCTGCAAGACCTGCTGGGCAGCTTCGTGCCGTCCCTCAAGCGCACCGAGAGCTGGGTGGCCAACCTGCTGGCCACCGGCCTGTGTGTGGCGGCCTGGGGCTACTTCCTGTACCAGGGCGTTGTCGATCCGCTGGGCGGCATCAACACGCTGTGGCCGCTGTTCGGCATCGCCAACCAGATGCTGGCCGCCGTCGCGCTGCTGCTGGGCACGGTCGTGCTGTTCAAGATGAAGAAGGACCGCTACGCCTGGGTGACGGCCGTGCCGGCCGCCTGGCTGCTGGTCTGCACGATGACGGCCGGCTGGCTGAAGATCTTCTCGGCCGACCCCAAGCTGGGCTTCCTGGCCCATGCCGACAAGTACGCCACGGCGATTGCCGAAGGCAAGGTGCTGGCGCCGGCCAAGACGCTGGATGCGATGTCGCGCGTGGTGTTCAACGACCGGCTGGATGCGGCGCTGTGCGCGCTGTTCATGGGCGTGGTGATCAGCGTGCTGATCTACAGCGTGAAGGCCATCCTGGCCGCACGCGGCACGGCCAAGGCCACGGCGCAGGAAACGGCCTTCGTGCCGCTGCTGGCTGCTCAACGTGCTTGACCTGGGCGAACTGGCCCGCGATACCGCCCGTGCCGGGCGGTATCTCACGCAGAGCCTGCGCCTGATGGTGGGCGTGCCGGACTACGGCAGCTACCTGGCCCACCACCAGGCCACGCACCCGGAGCGTGAGCCCATGAGTTATGAGGAGTTCTTCAGGGAGAGGCAGGCCGCGCGCTACAGCGCGCGTGTCGGGAAGTGCTGCTGACCGAGCAGCGCGAACGACACGCCTCTCCCCGAAGACCACTGGCCGGCGCCGCCCACTCAGCGCGGCAGCAACAGGCCTTCGTGCCTTGCCACATGCTCCAGCGCCGCTTCCAGGCTGCTGCGGCAGGCCGCCGTGACGCGGACGAGGTGGCCGTGCAGCGCGGCGTCGGCCGCGTTGCGGTGCTCGCAGTCGGCGCTGTAGGCCTCGAAGTGCGACAGCTGCACCAGCAGCTCGGCCAGGTGGCGCGGGCATTCGCAGGCAATGGTGGGTGACAGGCGGGCGAAGTCGGCCAGCGCGGCGTCGCTCCAGCGGCGCGGCGACACGGCGCCGGGCAGCGCGGACGCCGCGGTCGCGCTGGCCGGTCGGGCCGTTGCCAGGTCGCGCAGCCATTGAGCCAGCGCTGCGTCGGGTTGTGGCTCGCGCAGCAGCCGCGTGCCGGCGTCTGCCAATGCGTCGCAGCTTGCCTCGGCGCCGAAGCGGTACAGCACGGCCTTGGGCACGCCTGCCAGCGCCGGCGCCGCGGCGTCGAAGCTGGCCAGCCAGCCCGCGTGCAGTTGGGGCTGCTGCACGAGCACGGCGTCCACGGCAGCGTTGGCCAGCGCGGCGCCGGCCTGCGCGGCATCATCGAACGGGCCCAGCAGCGTCAGGCCCCCGCCCAGCCGCTGCAGCAGCGCAGGGCGGCGCAGGCGTTCGCCCAGATCGGGCCCGATGACGGCCAGGCACAGCGCCTGGCGGGGTGGCGGTGCTGCCGCGACCGCGTGCCCGCCCGGCTGCGTGGCGGCCAGTGTGGTGGCGTGGGTGGACGCCACCTGTTGCAGCTGTGCCATGTCCAGTGCCGCCAACTGGCCGATGGCGTGGCCCAGGTCATTCAGCTGCTTGACGAGCGTGAGCCGGCGCATGTCGTCCGCCGAATAGAGGCGCTGGCCGCTGGGCGATGTGGCCGCCTGCGTCAGCGCGTAGCGGCGCTCCCAGTTGCGCAACGTGGCCACGGGAATGCCCAACATGCGCGCCACGGCGCCGCTGCGGTGCTGGGTGGCGGGGCGGGAAGAGCGGGTCATGAATCCTGATTGAAGCGTATTTGAATCGCATTATGGTGAATTTCAGGTCGTCGTTTCGCGGTTGATATGGAAATGAATTCATCGCCGATACGATCGGGCCATGTTGAAGGATCAAATCAGGCGCGTGGCGGTCATTGGCGCCGGCATTGCGGGTGCAGCCTGCGCGCAGGCGCTGGCGCAGGCCGGGCACCAGGTGCAGGTGTTTGACAAGGCTCGCGGGGCGGGCGGGCGGCTGGCCACGCGGCGCATGGCCTGGCGGGGCGAGGGCGGCCAGCCCTGCGAGACGCGACTGGATCACGGCACGCCAGGGCTGGCCGCCCATGCCGAGCCCTTCGCCGCCTTTGTCGACCAGGGCCTGCAGGCCGGCTGGCTGGCCGAGTGGCGGCCGGTGCTGGCAGAGGCCGGCCAGGCGGCGGGCGATGACGCCGTGTTCCATGTGCCCGTGCCGGACAACCCCGAGCTGTGCCGCCGCCTGCTGGCCGGCGTGGCGGCCACCTGGTCTTGCGCCGTCGATGAGCTGCAGTGGCGGTCGCCCGGCTGGCAGCTGGCGGCTGCCGGCGAGCGCCTGGGCGAGCCCTTCGACGCCGTCGTGCTGGCGCTGCCGCCCGCCCAGGCCGCGCCGCTGCTGGGCCCGCACCGCAGCGACTGGGCGCGGCATGCCGCGCTGGCACCCATGCAGCCGTGCTGGACGCTGATGGGCGTGGCCGCCGAGCATGGCGCGCCGGCCTGGACGCTGGCGCGACCCGCCGCCGGTCCGCTGGCCTGGGTGATGCGCAACGATGCGCGCCCCGGCCGGCAGCGCGTGCCTGGGCAGGCGCACTGGGTGGCCCATGCCCGCGCCGGCTGGAGCCGCCAGCACCTGGAGCAGCCGCCTGACTCGGTGCTGCAGCAACTGCAGGTCGCGGTGGACGAACTCCTGGGCCGGCCGGTGGACTGGCTGCACTGCACGGTGCATCGCTGGCGCTACGCGCTGCCGCAGCCACGCCTCACGGCAGCCGGCGACGCCTTCTGGTGGGACGGTGCGCAAGGCCTGGGCGTCTGCGGCGACTTCCTGGGCGGCGCGGGCGTGGAGGGCGCGTGGATGTCGGCGCAGTCGCTGGCGGCGGCGGTGCGGGGCTGGGCGCACCGGGCGGCGGAGGCCGCATGAGCCCGCGTGAACGCCAGGGCTTTCGCGGCAACAAGGCCGCGCTGCCCAGCAAGCCCTGCGTGGCCTGCGGCCTGCCCATGACCTGGCGGCGCCGCTGGGCCAAGACCTGGGCCGAGGTGAAGTACTGCTCCGACGCCTGCCGCCGCCGCGGAGACGCGCGTGGCTGAGCTGCGCCACCTTGTGGTCGTGCTGGGCGACCAGCTGGACCTGGACGCGTCGGGCTTCGACGGCTTCGACGCCGCGACGGATGCCGTCTGGATGGCCGAGGTGGCGGAGGAGTCCACCCACGTCTGGAGCAGCCAGCCGCGCACGGCGCTGTTCCTCGCCGCGATGCGCCATTTCGCGCTGGCGCTGCAGGCGGCGGGCCGGCCGCTGCACTACACGCGGCTGGAGGATGCAGGCAATGCCGGCTCGCTGGCCGCGCAGTTGGCGGCGGACATCGCGCGGCTGCGGCCCGCCGGCCTGGTGATGACAGCGCCCGGCGACTGGCGCGTGCTGCAGGCCATCAAGGCGGTGGCCGCGGCGGCGGGCCTGCCGCTGGACATCCGCGAAGACCGCCACTTCTTCGTCACCGTGCGCGAGTTCGCCGCCCATGCCAAGGGCCGCAAGTCGCTGCGCATGGAGTACTTCTACCGCGAGCAGCGCCAGCGGCACGGCGTGCTGATGCAGGACGGCCAGCCCGAGGGCGGCCAGTGGAACTTCGACGCCGACAACCGCGAGGCCTTCGGCTCGGCAGGCCCGGGCCTGCTGCCGCCGCGCGCGGGCTTCGAGCCCGATGTGGTCACGCGCGACGTCATCGCGCTGGTACAGCGCCGCTTCGCCAGCCACCCCGGCCGGCTGGACACCTTTGCCTGGCCGGTCACGCGCGAGCAGGCGCTGCAGTCGCTGCAGGACTTCATCACGCACCGCCTGCCGCTGTTCGGCCGCTACCAGGACGCGATGTGGCCGGGCGACCCGTGGCTGTACCACTCGCATCTGTCCGCCGCGCTCAACCTCAAGCTGCTGAACCCGCGCGAGGTGGTGGCCGCCGCCGAGGCCGCCTGGCGCGCCGGCCACGCGCCGCTGGCCAGCGTGGAAGGCTTCATCCGCCAGATCCTCGGCTGGCGCGAGTACGTGCGCGGCATCTACTGGACGCGCATGCCGGCCTACGCCGACGGCAACGCGCTGGACGCGCACGAGGACCTGCCCGCCTGGTACTGGACCGGCGCCACCGACATGGCCTGCCTGCGCGACGCACTGGCGCAGACGCTGGCGCATGGCTACGCCAACCACATCCAGCGCCTGATGGTGACGGGCCTGTTCGCGCTGATGCTGGGCGTGCAACCGCAGCAGGTGCATGCCTGGTATCTGGCCGTGTACGTGGACGCGGTCGAATGGGTGGAGCTGCCCAACACGCTGGGCATGAGCCAGTACGCCGACGGCGGGCTGATGGGCAGCAAGCCGTATGTCGCCACCGGCAAGTACATCCAGCGCATGAGCCCGCACTGCCAGGGCTGCCGCTACGACCCCGCGCAGCGCACCGGGGACCGCGCCTGCCCGTTCACGACGCTGTACTGGGACTTCCTGATGCGCCACGAGCAGGCACTGGCGCGCAACCCGCGCATGGCCCTGCAGGTGAAAAACGTGGCCCGGCTCAGCGACGCGGACCGGCAGGCGGTGCTGGAACGCGCCGGCGCCATCCGCCGCGGCGAGGTGGGCCATGGCTGACGCGTTCGCCCCGACGCTGGAGGCCGCCCGGGCGCGCATCGCCGCCGTCCGGCCGTCGGTCTATGCCCGCACGCGCAACGCGCTGGACGGCGCGGTCACCGGCCTGTCGCCGTACCTCACACATGGCCTGGTCACGCTGCCCGAGGTGCTGGCCGGCGTGGCGGCCCGCCACCCGATGGACGTGCAGCACAAGTTCGTCTACGAGCTGGGCTGGCGGGCCTACTTCCGCCATGTGTGGGCTCACCGGGGTGAGGGCATCCTGCAATCGCTGCACGACGGCCCGCTGCCCGAGGACGCCTACGCCCGCGCGCTGCCCGACGACATCCGCCAGGCCTGCACCGGCGTGCCCGTGGTGGACGAGGCCGTGCGCACGCTCTACGCCACCGGCATGCTGCACAACCATGCGCGCATGTGGCTGGCCAGCTACGTGGTGCACGTGCGCCAGGTGCACTGGCGCGCCGGCGCCGACTGGCTCTACGCCCACCTGCTGGACGGTGACCTGGCCAGCAACCACCTCAGCTGGCAGTGGGTGGCCGGCACGGGCAGCCACAAGCCCTATCTGTTCAATGCCGACAACGTGGCGCGCTATGCGCCCGCGGCCTGGCACAGCCCGGGCAGCGTCATCGACACGTCCTACGAGGCGCTGGACCGCATGGCGCGCGAGCGCCGGCCGGGCGCTTTGGAGGCCGGCCGGGTCACGGCCGCCGTCGAGCCCGGCTTGAGCAGCCTGCCGCCGGCCGACCTGGGTGCCATCGCGCCCAACCCGGCCCGCGTGGCAGGCGCCGAGGTCTGGCTGGTCCACCCCTGGAACCTGGGCGAGTTGCCAGCCGCGCTGCCGGCCGGCACGCGCGTCATCGGCCTCTATGTGGCCGACTTCCACCGCGCCTGGCCGTGGAGCGAGCGCCGCTGGCGCTTTGTCGGCCCGCGGCTGGCCGGGCTGGTGGACGAGGTCTGGCATGGCGACGCGGCGGCCATCACCGCCGCGCTGCAAGGGGCGGCGAGCGTGCGCAGCGTGGCGGAGCCGCACCTGGCGCCCTGGCTCCCCCGCTGGGCCGACTGCCTGCCCGCGCCGGTGCTGTTCCCGCCGGTGGAGCGCCGCTGCGACTCCTTCTCGCAGTGGTGGACGCGCGCGACCCGCGGGCTGGCGTCGGCCATCGACCTGCTGGCGGTCAACGAGGTGCCCGGCTGGTGAGGTACAAGCGCGGGTCATGCCGCTCCCGCACGACGATGCCCTGCCCGAAGGCTTCCGCCTCCTCCCCGGCCTGCTGACGCCCGAGCGGCGCCAGGCGCTGATCGCCGAGCTGGCCGCGTTGCCGCCCGGTGCGGCCGGGCAGCGTGAGCTGCTGACGCAGCCCTGGTGCCAGGCATTGGCGCGTTGGCTGCAGGCACTGCCGGCGCTGCAGCCCTTCCTGCCGGCCGGCGGCGTGGCCGTGCAGTGCACGCTGTTCGAGAAGTCGCCTGACCGCAACTGGCTGGTGGCGCCGCACCAGGACCTGGCCGTGCCGGTGGCCGAGCGCGTCGAGCACGCCGCGCTGAGCGGCTGGTCCGTCAAGGGCGGACGCCATTTCGTGCTGGCACCGGCCGCGCTGCTGGCGCAGATGGTGGCGTTGCGGCTGCATCTGGACGACGCGACCGAAGCCGATGGTGGGCTGCGCTTCGTGCCGGGTTCGCACCGGGCGGGCGTGCTGGATGACGCCGGTGTCCGGGCCTCGCGCGAGCGGCATGGCGAGGTGGCCGTTGATGCGCGGGCCGGTGATGCGCTGCTGATGCGGCCGCTGGTGCTGCACGCGTCGTCCAAGGCAACCGCGCCGACCGGGCGGCGGCGCGTGCTGCACCTGCTGTTCGGGCCGCGCGAGCTGCCGCTGGGGCTGCGCTGGCATCAGGCCGTCTGACGCGTCACAGCGTCGTGCTGCGTTTCCTCGCCATCGGCGGGTTCTTCGCAAAGTACTTCGCGATGCCGGACGCCAGCGCGTCCACGAGCTGGTCCTGGTAGTCGGGGTCGCGCAGCTTCTTCTCCTCCTCGGGGTTGGAGATGAAGGCCGTCTCGACCAGGATGCTGGGGATGTCCGGCGCCTTCAGCACCGCGAAGCCCGCCTGTTCCACGCGGGGCTTGTGCAGCTTGCCGATGCGCCCGATCTGGCCCAGCACCTCGCCGCCGAGCTTGAGGCTGTCCTTGATCTGCGCGGTGGTGCTCATGTCCAGCAGCGCGCGCAGCACGTTGGCGTCCTTGGTGGCCGCGCCGACGTTGACGCCGCCCACCATGTCGGCCGCGTTCTCCTTGTTGGCCATCCAGCGCGCGGCGGCGCTCGTGGCGGCGCCGTCCGACAGGACGAACACCGACGCGCCACGCGCCTGCGGCGTGATGAAGGCATCGGCGTGGATGGAGACGAACAGGTCGGCCTGCACGCGCCGGGCCTTGCGCACGCGGTCCTGCAGCGGCACGAAGAAGTCGGCGTCGCGCGTCATCAGCACGCGGATGTTGGGGTTGCTCTGGAGTCGCTCGCGCAGCTTCAGGCCCACGGCCAGCACGACGTCCTTCTCCTTCAGTCCGGACGGGCCGACCGCGCCGGGGTCCTCGCCGCCATGGCCGGGGTCCAGCGCGATGACGATGAGGCTGTCCACCGCGGCGGCGGCCGGCGGCTTGGGCTCGGGGGGCGGTGCTGGGGCGGGTCTGGACGCCGCGGCGACGACCGGTGGCGGCGGGGCCTTGGGCGGCGGCGGGGCCGGGCGCTCGATCTTCTGGATCAGCTCCTCCAGCGCGTCGTTGACGGCGCTGGCCGCCGCCTCGGCGCGCCGCGCGGCGGCGGGCGGCTGGTCATGCGCCTTCACGAGCGCGGCCAGCGGGTCGGCCTCCACGGCGGGGCGCAGGTCCAGCACCAGCCGGTGCTTGTAGGCGGCCACCGGCGCCAGCGTGAAGACCTGCGGCGCGGCGGGCTGCTTCAGGTCCAGCACGATGCGCACGACAGTGGGCGTGTTCTGGCCCACGCGCACGCCGGAGATGTAGGGGTCGTCGGCCTTGACCTTGCCGATCAGCTCGCGCAAGCCGGGGCTCAGCGTCAGGCCATCCACATCGATGACGAGGCGGTGCGGCGAGTCGACGAGGAAGTGCTTGGCCGCCAGCGGGCGGTCGGACTCGATGGTGACCCGCGTGTAGTCGGCCGCCGGCCACACGCGCACGGCGACGATGCTGGCCTGGCTGTCTGCCGCCAGCGTGTGCGGCGCCTGCAGCAGCAGCGCGAGGAAACCCAGCGATTCGCGGCGCTTCACGACAAGGCCTCCACGAGCCGCGGCACACCCACCGCACGCACGCGGCGGCTGTCGTCGGGCAGCAGCTCGATGAACAGCTGCAGGTCGGGCGGCGGCAACTGGCCGGCGGCCTTCTCGGGCCACTCGCAGACCTTCAGGCCCGGCGCGGCGAAGACGTCCCGGAAGCCGGCATCCTCCCACTCGCGCGGGTCGCCGAAGCGGTAGAAGTCGAAGTGGCTGGCCACGCCGCCGCTCGGCAGCTCGTAGCTCTCCATGACGGCGTAGCTGGGGCTCTTGATGCGGCCCTGCACACCCAGCGCGCGCAGCAGCAGCCGCGTGAACGTCGTCTTGCCGGCGCCCAGCGGCCCGTGCAGTTCGATGAGCGCGTTGGGGGAGGGGAGCAGCGCCGCCGCGAGTTTCTCGGCGGAGGACTGGGCCGCAGCCTCGTCGGGCCAGGGCAGTTCGGTTTCTAGAATCGCAGCCAAATGCAAGAGGTCTCGTCCACTGTCGATGCTGCCGCGCTGCTGGAGCCTCTCATGGTGAAGCTTCGCGGCTGGGCGCGTGAGCTGGGATTCTCACAGATCGCCGTGGCCGATGTGGACCTCAGCAGTGCCGAGCCAGGCCTGCAGGCCTGGCTGGACGCGGGCCACCATGGCGGCATGCACTACATGGCCGCGCACGGCATGAAGCGCGCGCGGCCGGCGGAGCTGGTGCCGGGCACGCTGCGCGTCATCACCGCGCGCATGGACTACCTGCCGCGAGGCACCGCGCCCGGCTGGCAGGCCGTCGAATGGGCGGGCCTGGGGCGGCCGGCGCAGGCGCAGATCTCGCTGTATGCCCGTGGCCGGGACTATCACAAGGTGCTGCGCAACCGGCTGCAGAAGCTGGCCGAGAAGCTGGAGGCGGACGTCGGCCCGCTGGGCTACCGCGTGTTCACCGACTCCGCCCCCGTGCTGGAGGTGGAGCTGGCCACGCGCTCGGGCCTGGGCTGGCGCGGCAAGCACACGTTGACGCTGCACCGCGACGCCGGCTCGATGTTCTTCCTCGGTGAGCTGTTCATCGACCTGGCGCTGCCGCTGACCGACGCCGTCACCGCGCACTGCGGCGAGTGCCGCGCGTGCCTGGACGTCTGCCCCACCGCGGCCATCACCGCGCCGTACCGCGTCGACGCGCGGCGCTGCATTTCCTACCTGACCATCGAGCACGACGGCCCCATCCCGGTCGAACTGCGGCCGGCGCTGGGCAACCGCATCTACGGTTGCGACGACTGCCAGCTGGCCTGCCCGTGGAACAAGTTCGCGCAGCCCGCCGTGCTGGCCGACTTCGACGTTCGCCCGGGCCTGGCGGGCACGTCGATTGCCGAGTTGCTGGCATGGGACGAGGCCGAGTTCCTGCGCCGCACCGAGGGCTCGGCCATCCGCCGCATCGGCTTCCAGCGCTGGCGGCGCAACCTGGCCGTGGCGGCCGGGAATGCGCTGCGTCAGCGCGACGACCCCGCGCTGCGTGACGCGCTGGCACGCGCGGTGCAGGGCGCCGATGCGCTGGTGGCCGAGCATGTCGGCTGGGCCTTGTCCGCGCCGTCGTCGTCCACCGCGTTATCTTCCGCACCGCCTATCGTTGGAGCCCCTGCATGAGTTTGTCCATCCGCCGCCGCGCCGCTGTTCTCGCCCTGGCCGTGGCTGCGTCTTCCCCGGCGCTGGCCGTTCGCTTTGAAGGCCAGGACTTCGCCGACGCGGTGCAACTGGGCGGCAGCACGCTGCACCTGAACGGCGTCGGCGCCAAGGTGTTCGTCATGCGCTACTCGGCCTATCTGGCCGCGCTGTACCTGCCGCAGAAGGCGACGACGCCGGAGGCGGTCTTTGCGCAGAGCGGCCCGAAGCGGGTGGAGCTGCGCATCGTCATTCCGCTCGTGAAGGACGTGTCCACGCAGGAGTTCGTGAAGGCCATCAACAAGGGCGTCAGCCGCAACTCCACGGACGCCGAGAAGGCGGCGGTGGAGGAGCGCGTGAAGCAGTTCAACGCGGCGATCAGCGAGGTTGGCCGCGTGAAGAAGGGTGACCTGCTGGTCATCGACTACCTGCCTGCGCAGGGCGGCACGGTGCTCACCGTCAACGGCAAGGTCTGGGGCAAGCCCATCGAGGGGCAGGACTTCTACAACGCCTTCCTGAAGGTGTTCATCGGCGAACACAACAGCGATGCCAAGCTGCGCGCCGGACTGCTGGGCCAGCCGGGCTAGCATCCGCGCACCCAACCACGAGGAGAGACCATGCAACGCCGCGCCATCCTTCAAGCTGCCGCAATCACCGGCATGGGCCCGTTGGCCCAACTGGCCTGGGCCCAGGGCTATCCCGCCAAGCCGGTCCGGCTCGTCGTGCCGTTTGCGCCGGGCGGCACGACGGACATCATTGCCCGCATCATCTCCGAGCGCATGCCGCAGCTGCTGGGCCAGACCATGGTGGTGGACAACAAGGCCGGTGGCGGCGGCACGATCGGGGCCACCGAGATCGCCCGTGCCGCGCCCGACGGCTACACGCTGGGGGTGGCCACGGTGTCGACGACGGCCGCCAACCCGGCCATCAACAAGAAGATCGCGTACAACCCGCTGACTGACTTCACGCCCATCATCAACATCGCGGCGACGCCCAACGTCATCGCGGTGCACCCGAGCTTCCCGGCCAAGGACTACAAGTCCTTCATCGCCGAGCTCAAGAAGAACCCCGGCAAGCACAGCTTCGCGACGTCCGGCACCGGCGGCATCGGCCACCTGCAGATGGAGCTGTACAAGACGCTGACCGGCACCTTCGTGCTGCACATCCCGTACCGTGGCGCCGGCCCGGCGCTGAACGACACGGTGGCGGGCCAGGTGCCGATGATTTTCGACAACCTGCCGTCGGCGCTGCCCTTCATCAAGGACGGGCGACTCATCCCCATCGTTGTCGCCGCACCGCAGCGCGTGGCTTCGCTGCCCAACGTGCCGACATTCAAGGAAGTCGGCCTGGACGCCGTCAACCGCATGGCCTACTACGGCATCCACGGCCCCAAGGGGCTGCCCAAGGACGTCGTCGACAGGATCAGCGCCGCCGTCAAGAAGGCGGTCGAGATCCCGGACGTGCGAAAGCGCATCGAGGACACCGGCTCGCTGATCGTGGCGAACTCGCCGGCCGAGTTCGCGGCGCAGATCGCGGCGGAGTTCGAGGTCTACAAGAAAGTTGTCGCGCAGCAGAAGTTGACGCTTGATTGATCCGGCCATCGAGTCCTTCATCGAGGCGCTCTGGCTGGAAGACGGCCTGAGCGCCAACACGCAGGCGGCCTACCGGCGCGATCTTGCGGCGCTGGCCCGATGGCTGGCGCCAGCGCCGCTGGATGCCTGCTCCGAGGCCCAGCTGTTCGCATACGCGGTCGAGAAGCCGGCGGGCAAGGCAACGAGCGCGAACCGGCGGCTGTCGGTGTTCAAGCGCTACTTCCGCTGGGCGCTGCGCGAGGGCCGCATCACGGCCGACCCGACGCTGAAGCTCACCGCCGCCAGGCAGCCGCTGCGCGTGCCCAAGCTGCTCAGCGAGGCACAGGTCGGCGCGCTGCTGGCCGCGCCCGACGTGAACACCGCACTGGGCCTGCGCGACCGCGCGATGCTGGAGCTGATGTATGCCAGCGGCCTGCGCGTGACCGAGCTGGTCACGCTGAAGAGCGCGCATGTGGCCTTCAAGGACGCCGTGCTGCACGTGACCGGCAAGGGCAGCAAGAGCCGGCTCGTGCCGTTCGGCGAGCATGCGCGCGACTGGATGGCGCGCTATCTGCGCGAGGCGCGGGCGGAGATCCTGGCCGGCCAGAGCAGCGACGACCTGTTCGTCACCGCCCGCGGCGCCGGCATGACGCGGCAGATGTTCTGGACGCTGATCAAGCGCCACGCGCTGAGCGCGGGCATCACGGTGCCGCTGTCGCCGCACACCTTGCGCCACGCCTTCGCCACGCATCTGCTCAACCATGGTGCGGACCTGCGCGCCGTGCAGCTCCTTTTGGGGCATGCCGACCTGTCCACGACGCAGATCTACACCCATGTGGCGCGGGAACGGCTGAAAGCGCTGCACGCGCAGCACCATCCGAGGGGCTGAGTCGGGGCGGGGGTGGCAAGCCCGCAGGGGTTTTTCCCGCCCCTACCCAGGCATAGTTCTCGCTCGGCGGGTTGCACAGCGGCTTCGTTCGTTTCGTTGGTTTCAATCCCGTCGGCAGGCCGCAACAGGTGGCCCCACGCCGGTCTTGCCGCGAGCAAACTGCGCCGCCATCACAGACTACTTGATGGAGTTCCCCATGCCCGCCCCCCGCCTGCTGCCGACAGCCCTGGCCGCGTTGAGCCTGTTTGCCTCTGTGGCCGCCGTGGCCCAGGACACCACCAGCCTGGAGCGAGTCAGCGTTGTCGGCTCTCGCAAGACGCTGCCCGCCGCGTCCAGCACCGACACGCTCGTGCCGGTGGACATCTACTCGATGGGCAAGATCGTCGAAGGCGGCGGCCAGTTCGACCTTGCGCAGAGCCTGCAGTACCTGTCGCCCTCGTTCAACTCGACGCGCCAGACCGGCGCGGACGGCGCCGACCTGATCGACTCCGCCGCGCTGCGCGGCCTGGGGTCGGACCAGACGCTGGTGCTCGTCAACGGCAAGCGCCGCCACACGGTGGCGCTGGTCAACCTGTTCGGCGCCCGCAACCGCGGCTCGACGGGCACCGACATGAACTCGCTGCCGCTGCTGGCCATCGACAACGTGCAGGTGCTGCGCGACGGCGCCGCGGCGCAGTACGGCTCCGATGCCATCGCCGGTGTGCTGAACATCCAGCTGAAGAAGAAGGCCGGCTGCGAGGCCGTGGCCGGTTACGGCCAGTACTCGGCCGGCGATGGCAAGAACTACCTCGCGTCGGCCTACTGCGGCGTGAAGCTGGGCGACGGCACGCTGGGCATCACCGGCGAATGGCAGGACCGCGGCCGTTCCAACCGCAACGACCCCAACGACGAGAACGTCGGCCCACGCACCATCGGCGACACCGCCGTCAAGAACAAGACCGTCTACCTGAACGGCGAGTTCCCGCTGGCGGGCGACAGCAAGGTCTACCTGACGGCCGGCGCGCAGGACCGTGATGCGTCATCGGGCGCCTGGGCTCGCGGCGGTGTGGGCTCCGACGACATCCCCGACCGCAACTCGGCCGCGATGTACCCCAACGGCTTCGTGCCCTTCATCAACGGCGACGTGAAGGACCGCTACGTCATCGTCGGCTGGAAGTCGACCCTCGCCGGCTGGGACACCGACCTGTCGCAGACCTATGGCTCCAACCGGATGCGCTACAACATCAGCAACACGCTGAACGCGTCCATCGCCAACAAGGACCTGCTGGCGGGCGGCAAGGGGATCAGCCCGACGAGCTTCGATGCCGGCGGCTTCGGCTTCAGCCAGGCGACGACCAACCTCGACGTCAGCCGCTACTTCCCCGATCTGCTGGGCGGCAGCAACATCGCGTTCGGCGCCGAGTACCGCCGCGAGAAGTACGACATCGTGGCCGGCGAGCCGGGCTCCTACATCGACGCCGACGGCGTCGGGCAGGGTGGCAACGCCGGCAGCCAGGGCTTCCCCGGCTTCCAGCCGGGCGATGCCACCAACAAGCGCCGCAACAGCCAGGCGATCTACGCCGACTGGGAGGCCAGCCTTACGCCTGCGCTGACGGTGGATGCGGCCATCCGTGCCGAGCACTACAGCGACTTCGGTTCCACGACGACGGCCAAGCTGGCCGGCAGCTACAAGCTCAGCAAGGAGTTGCTGCTGCGCGGCGCCGCGAGCACGGGCTTCCGCGCGCCCAGTCTGCAGCAGCTCTATTTCTCGTCCACGTTCACCGACTTCATCAGCGGCCAGCCGCTGGACGTCGTGCTGGCGCCCAACGGCAGCAAGATCACCAACGCCGCAGGCGTGCCGGCACTGAAGCAGGAGAAGGCCAAGAACCTGTCGGTGGGCTTCACCTTCAAGCCCGGCAGCGACACCGCCGTCACGGCCGACCTGTACCAGATCAACATCAAGGACCGCATCGTGCTGTCGGGCCGCTTCGATGCCGACAACTACCCGGCCCTGGGCGCGATCCTGCAGGGGCTGGGCGTGGGCCAGGCGCAGTTCTTCGTCAATTCGGTCAACACGCGCACCCGTGGCCTGGACTTGACCGCGTCCAACCGCACGAAGCTGGGTGCGGGTCAACTCAGCACCTTCCTGGCGCTGAACGTCAGCCGCACGACGGTGACCGGCCGCAATGCGCCGGCGGCGCTGCAGGGCTACGAGGACGTGCTGCTGTCCACGCGCGAGCGCCTGTTCATCGAGGAAGCCGGCCCGCGCATGAAGGGCACGCTGGGTTTCGAATATGCCCAGGGCGCCTGGACGGGCGAGGCCAAGATCGTCCATTTCGGCAAGCAGACCCAGGGCGGCTTCACCGAGGGCGTGCTGCTGAAGTACAAGCCCAAGACCTCGATGGACCTGGGCGCGTCTTGGCAGGCCACGCCGGCGCTCAAGCTCAGCATCGGTGGCAACAACGTGTTCAACGTGAAGCCTTCCAAGCAGGACCCGTTCGAGACCGACAACGGCTTCTACTACGACAGCGTGCAGTTCGGCCTGAACGGCGCGTCGTACTACGCGCGGGCTCACTACCGCTTCTGACGCACTCAGGGACAATCCGGGCGGATGGACCACAGTTTTCTCTCCGCCCTGATCCTGCTGCTGCTGGTGCTGGACCCGCTCGGCAGCCTGCCCGTCTTCATCCCCATCATGCGGTCGGTGCCCAAGGAGCGCCGCACGCGCGTGGCGCTGCGCGAGGTGGGCATCGCGTTCTGCGTGCTGTTCGCCTTCATGTTCCTCGGCGAAGGCTTCCTGCGCGTCATGCACCTGTCGGAGCGCTCGCTGGAGGTGGCCGGCGGTGTCATCCTGATGATCATCGCGATCCGCATGATCTTCGGCGGCTCCGGGGAGTCGGCCTACGGGCTGGAGCCGGGCAAGGAGCCGCTGATCTTCCCGCTGGCCGTGCCGCTGCTGGCAGGGCCGTCGGCCATGGCCACGGTGCTGCTGCTGGCGTCGCGCCAGCCGGACCGCATCTACGAATGGATAGGCGCGCTGAGCGCGGCGCTGCTGGTGTCGGGCATCGTGCTGGTGCTGGCCGACCGCATTCGCAAGCTGCTCGGCGACTCGGTGGTCTCGGCGCTTGAGAAGCTGATGGGCCTGGTGCTGACGGCCATCGCCGTCGAGATGGTGCTGGCTGGTCTGAAGCGCTACTTCGTCGGCGGGCTCTGAACCTCGTCGTCGGGGCCGGGGATGACGGCCGTGGCCCACGGTGAGCGCAGCCGCCAGCCCAGCGACTCATACAGCCTGCGCCCTTCTGGCGTGGCCACCAGCACGCCGGCGCGGCGGCCCTGTGCATGGGCGCGGGCCTGCAGTGCGGCCATGACCGCGCGGCCCAGACCTCGGCGCTGGTGGGCAGGCGCGGTGACGATCCGGTCGTAGGTGGCCCAGCCCTTGCCCAATGCCGCGAAGCCGGCCGCGGCCGGGCTGCCGTCCGGCGCATGCACCTGCACATGGACGACGGCACCGTCGTCCGTCGCGGCCAGCGCGTAGCCCGGCGGCAGTGGCCCGGCGGCGGGAAAGGGCTGGTCACCGCAGGTCATCAGGAAGCCGTCGGCCTCCAGGCGCCAGTGCGGCGGCAGCAGCGCACGCAGTGACTCAGCCGGCGCGCAGGCCTTCAGGAAGATCCAGGGCTCGTCAACGCCGCGGCCCAGTTCGGCCAGCGCCGGCGACAGCCCTGCGAAAAGAAAGCGCCGCGTGTGCCGCGGCTGCCCGACGTCGATGCGCAGGCCGTCGGCATGCGGCACGGGAGCGGGTGTCTGCCGGTTGAGGGCCCAGCCCAACGCCCAGATCTGCACCAGTTCGGGCCGGCCGGCCTGCGCATCAGGCATCACTTGTTCTTCTTGGCTTCCTTGCCCTTGGGGATCACGGACGTCATCGGCGCCACCGGGCGGTCGCTGCCGGCGGACTTGCCTTGCGGTGCGTCCTTCTTGGGCTTCTTGGTCATCTTGTTGCTGCGTTGTTCGGTGTTGGCCATGCGTCCTCCGTGCAGAGTGAGAAAAGAAGAAGGCAGGACTATGCCTCAGCCTCGTAGCGCGCCTTGGCAGGGCTGGCGGCCCATTGCGCCGTGGTGAGGTCGTAGCGCTTGCAGTCCATGTCGTACCAGCGGCCCAGGCCGGTATACGTCATGCCCAACCGCTCCATGACGGTGGCAGAGGGCGTGTTCGCCGGCTGGCACACGGCGCAAACGCGCTCCGGCCGCAGCGTGGCGAACGCCCAGCCCAGCATGTGCCGCGCCGCCTCGCTGGCGAAGCCTTGGCCCCAGGCGTCCTGGCGCAGCCGCCAGCCGGTTTCCAGCGGGCCGGCCGGGTCGCGGTTGAGGTGCTGGATGCAGCCGCTGCCGATCAACTGGCCGGTGTCCTGGCGGACAAAGGCCCACCAGGAGTAGCCGAACTCGGCCCAGCGCGCCTTCACGCGCTCGATCATCAGCCGCGTGTCGTCCGGCGTGTCCGGCCGGCCGGTGATGTAGCGCATGACGACGGGGTCGCGGTTGAGTTCGTGCAGACCGTCGAAATGGCGGTCATCCAGCGGCTCCAGGCGCAGCCTGGGGGTGATCAGCAAGCTCATGCGGTGATTCTGGAACCGTGCGCTCTCACGATTCGAAAGTCACTTTTCAAATGGTGAAAAGACGCCATGTTGCGCTGCCGCAAGATTTCTCATTATGGTGAATTGCGTTTTGTGATTTGAAAAATGATTGATAAGTTGTTGTTTTATTTGGAGAAAGTTTTTTGTCTTATATAAGACTTGGGGCTATGCGGCGGTCCGGTGCAGGACTACGCTTGAGGCATCGGTTTTGATGTTTTGCAAGGAGCTTTCCATGACCCGCCTGACCCGTGAACAACAGATCGCCGCCCTCGAAAAAGACTGGGCCGAGAACCCCCGCTGGAAGGGCATCACCCGCGGCTACACCGCCGCCGACGTCGTGCGCCTGCGCGGCTCCGTCGAGATCGAGCACACGCTGGCCAAGCGCGGTGCCGAGAAGCTGTGGGGCCTGGTGAACACCGAGCCCTTCGTCAACGCGCTGGGCGCGCTGACCGGCAACCAGGCCATGCAGCAGGTCAAGGCCGGCCTGAAAGCCATCTACCTGTCCGGCTGGCAGGTCGCCGGTGACGCCAACAGCAACGGCGAGATGTACCCCGACCAGTCGCTGTACTCGGTGGACTCGGTGCCCAAGGTCGTCAAGAAGATCAATGCCACGTTCAAGCGCGCGGACGAGATCCAGTGGAGCGAAGGCAAAGACGACATCGACTTCTTCGCCCCGATCGTGGCCGACGCGGAAGCCGGCTTCGGCGGCGTGCTGAACGCGTTCGAGCTGATGAAGGCCATGATCGAAGCCGGCGCTTCGGGCGTGCACTTCGAAGACCAACTGGCCAGCGCCAAGAAGTGCGGCCACATGGGCGGCAAGGTGCTCGTTCCCACCCGTGAAGCCGTGGCCAAGCTGGTGGCGGCCCGCCTGGCGGCCGACACCATGGGCGTGCCCACGCTGCTGGTGGCCCGCACCGACGCCGAAGCCGGTGACCTCGTCACCAGCGACATCGACGACAACGACAAGCCCTTCTGCACCGGCGAGCGCACCGTGGAAGGCTTCTACCGCACGAAGAACGGTCTGGACCAGGCCATCAGCCGCGGCCTGGCCTACGCGCCGTATGCCGACCTGATCTGGTGCGAGACCGGCAAGCCCGACCTGGCCTTCGCCAAGGCTTTCGCCGACGCCATCCACGCCAAGTTCCCCGGCAAGCTGCTGGCTTACAACTGCTCGCCGTCGTTCAACTGGAAGAAGAACCTGGACGACGCCACCATCGCCAAGTTCCAGCGCGAACTGGGCGCCATGGGCTACAAGTTCCAGTTCATCACGCTGGCCGGCTTCCACAGCCTGAACTACTCGATGTTCGAGCTGGCCCACGGCTATGCGCGCCAGCAGATGAGCGCCTTCGTCCAGCTGCAGGAGAAGGAGTTCGCCGCCGCCGAGAAGGGCTTCACCGCCGTGAAGCACCAGCGCGAGGTCGGCACGGGCTATTTCGACGCCGTCACCACCACCATCGAAGCCCAGGCCTCCACCGCGGCTCTGAAGGGCTCGACCGAAGACGAACAGTTCTTCGACGCCAAGCACGGTTGAGCACACCGAAACCGTTGATCAGATCAGGGAAAGTCAACTCCCCGACGTTGGCCCGCTTCGGCGGGCCTTTTTTCGTTCGTCTTCGGTGCGGCACACTCGCGTCAAGGACCAACGTCATGGACAACGCGACAACTCAGACAAGGTTGAACCTCCCCGCGCGCGTCGGCGCCTGGTGGGCCCGGCGCCGTGAGGGTGGCCGCGTGCAGGCCCTGCAGCGCCGCTGCCCGCCGGCTACCGTGGCGGTGGGCCAGATCCCGCCGACGGTTCGTGCCGCGTGGGTGCGGCACGCTCCCGCAGAGTTCCCCGGTCTGGCCGTCGACGATGCCGCGTGGCTGCGCTGCGCGCTGGGCCTGGCTCAGTTCTTCGAGGCCTGCCGCCTGCAGCAGGAGCAGGGCGCCTGCGCGCTGCCGAGCAAGGCGGCCGACTCGGTCTGGCATGCATGGCTGCATGCCGACCCGGCCGGCCTGGCCGAATGGCAACGGCGTTTCTTCGACCGCGTCGTCGAGCATCGCGAGGCCGACGCACTGGGCGCGCCGCTGGATGCATGTCTGGCCCGCACGTGGGTGGGGGCCTGCCGCAGCGAGGGGTTGAGCCCGCTGGGCCCGCGCTTGCCGCTGCTGTTTGCGCTGGATGCGCTGCTGCGCCTGCCCACCGGCTGGGCGTACCGGCACGCGGGTGGCCGGCTCGTGCACCGCGGCATCGATGGTTTCGGCAAGCCCGCCGGTCGCCCGGTGGCACACCTTGCGGTGGCCGCTTCTGGGCTGGTGGCGCTGGGGCTGGTCAGCGAGGCCGAGCTGGCCTCGCTGCGTCGCCAGGCAGCCTCGGGCGGCAGCAGCTGTGGCGGTGCGGCCGCGGTTGACGGCGGCTGCGCCGATGGCAGCAGCGGTTGCAGTTGTGGCGGCTCCGGCTGCGGCGGTGGCGGTGGCGGAAGCTAGCGCCGCGCGACCTGGAAGATCCCGACCGCGCCGTTCAGCGTCTGCGCCTGCTCGCGCAGGCTCTCGGCCGCGGCGGTGGACTCCTCCACCAGCGCGGCGTTCTGCTGCGTGACCTGGTCCAGCTGGGCGATCGCGATGTTGACCTGCGCGATGCCGTCGGACTGCTCGGCCGTGGCGGTGGTGATCTCGCCCATGATGTCCTTGACGCGCTGAACGGCCCCCACCAGCTCGTCCATCGTCTTGCCGGCCTCGGCCACCAGCCGTGAGCCCGCTTCCACACGCTCCACGCTGCTGCCGATCAGGCTCTTGATCTCCTTGGCGGCGTCGGCCGAGCGGCCGGCCAGCGAGCGCACTTCACCGGCCACGACCGCGAAGCCGCGGCCCTGCTCGCCGGCGCGCGCGGCCTCGACGGCGGCATTCAGCGCCAGGATGTTGGTCTGGAAGGCGATGCCGTCGATGACGCCGATGATGTCGGCGATCTTGCGCGAGCTGCCGTTGATCTCGTCCATGGTGTGCACCACCTGCGCCACCACCTCGCCGCCACGCTGCGCCACGCTCGCGGCGGACTGGGCCAGCTGATTGGCCTGGCCCGCTGACGCGGCGGACTGCTGCACGGTGCCGGTCAGTTCCTCCATCGCGCTGGCGGTTTCCTCCAGGCTGGATGCAGCCTTCTCGGTCCGCGCGCTCAGGTCCTGGTTGCCGACGGCGATCTCGGACGACGCATTGCCGATGGATTCCGCCGTGTCGCGGATGCCGGCGATGGTGGCCGACAGCGATTCGCGCATCCGGCGCAGCGTCATCTGCAGCTGGCCGATCTCGTCGGAGCCGGCCTTCATGCCCTTGCCCGAGCGTGTCAGATCGCCGCTGGCGACGCGCTCGGCCAGCTCGTTGGCGGCGGCCAGCGGCACCGTGATGCTGCGCGTGATGCTCCACGCCGCCGCGATGCCCAGTGCCAGCATGGCCAGGCCGAAGCCGATCAGCAGCAGGCGGCTGTTGCTGTTGGCATCGTTGATGCTGGCGGCGGTCTGATCGATGCTGCGGCGCTGGTGGTCCAGGAACTCTTCCATGCGTTGCAGATAGACCTTGGAGCCCGGCACGAACACCTCGGTCAGCAGCTTGTCGGCGCCTTCGGCGTCCCCGTCCTTCTTCAGCTGCGTGATCTTGTCGCGTGACGCCAGGTAGACCTTGCGCGCCTCGCCGACGGCGTCGAACAGCTTCTGCTCTTCGGGCGAACGCACCAGGGCCTTGAGCTTCTCCTGCATCTCGCCGGAGGACTTGGTGGACTGTGCCGCGTCTTCCTTGAACAGCTCCACCAGCGACGGGTCGGCGCTCTTCGCAATGGCCATCGTGCGGCGCACGCCGGCGTTGATGTTGCGGCTCCAGTCCGAAATGAGCCGCTCCTTGGCGAGCGGCTCGGCCATCATCTGCTGGGTGGCCGCGGCCGTGGACGCCAGCCGCCACGAGGCCACCACGATGACGCAGGCAGCCAGCGCCAGCACCAGCGCAAAGCCTGCTGCCAACCGATTGCCGATGGATAACTTGCTCATGAAATCTGCCCCTTGTCTTCTTGTCGTCATGCCCGTCGTCAGTGACGCGGGCCAACAGGTGATGCTAGGGCCGCTGAAGGCGTGGCGTCGGCGTCAATCCGGGACTTCGGTCACGCCAAGCCGCCTGCAAACGATATCGGTGGTTGCGTGCTGGACCCGGAGCGGGGGGCTGCTGCCACCGTGTTGACAGGCTCTAGCGCGACGCGGCCAGCAGCGCGCGGTAGTCGTCGGGGCTGGCGATGCGCGGGTTGGTCTTGTGGCAGTGGTCCAGCAGCGCGCGCTCGACGATGGCATCGTCCAACTCGGGTGTCACCCCCATCGCCGTCAGGCCCGCGGGCAGGCCCAGCCGGGTGTTCAGCGCCGTGATGGCGTCGGCGACGGCGTCGGCGTCGCGGCCGGGCAGGTTCATTGCCTGAGCCAGACGCGCGATGCGGTCGTCGCGCCGCACGCTGTCCGCCTCGGCGTTGAAGCGGATGACCGCCGGCAGGAACACCGCGTTCAGCGTGCCGTGGTGCAGACGCGGGTTCAGCCCGCCCAGCGCGTGGCTCAGCGAATGCACGGCGCCCAGGCCCTTCTGGAAGGCCATCGCGCCGTGCACGCTGGCACACATCATGTCCAGCCGCGCGTCGCGGTCCTGGCCGTCGCGCGTGGCGCGCTCGATGCTCTGCCAGCCGCGCCGCAGGCCCTCCAGCGCGATGCCGTCGGCCGGCGGGTTGAAGGCCGGCGCGAGGAAGGTCTCGATGCAGTGGGCGATGGCGTCCATGCCGGTGGCCGCCGTCAAGTGGGGCGGCAGCGCCAGCGTCAGCTCGGGGTCGCAGATGGCGGCCTTGGGCAGCAGCTCCCAGTTGTGGAAGCCCAGCTTGCGGCCGTCGTCGACGATGAGGATGGCGCCACGCGCCACCTCGCTGCCGGTGCCGGCCGTCGTGGGCACGGCGATGACGGGCAGCACCTTGGACGTGATGTTGACGGCGCCGCCCTCGATGGTGGCCCAGCGCTTGAGCGGCCCCTCGTGCGTGGCGGCGATGGCCACCCCCTTGGCGAGGTCGATGCTGGAGCCGCCGCCGATGGCGATGAGCCCGTCGCAGCCCGCCTCGCGCAGTTGCTCGACCGCCAGCCGCACGGCGGCCTCGGTGGGGTTGGGCGGCGTGCGGTCGAACACCGCGGGTGGTTCTGTGAACGCGGCCAGCGCCTTGTCCAGCACGCCAGCGGCGCGCACGCCGGCATCGGTGACCACCAGCGGCCGGCGCATGCCCGCGCGTTCGCATTCCGCAGGCAGCAGCCGGCTGGCGCCGAATTCGAGTTCAACGCGGGTCAGGTACAGGATCTGGGCCATGGCGTGCTCTTCAGGGTGTCTTCATTCATCCTAGTGCCGCCTGTCTAGACTCGCCGTCATGCGCGCGACTCTGCTCCTGCCCCTGCTGCTCACGCTGGCCGCCTGCGGGGGCGGCGGTGGCAGTCCGTCTCCCGCAACGCCGCCCGTCGACGACCGCCCAGGCCTGACCGACACGACGGTCTATTCCTCGGCGCGCGACGCGTCGCTGCCCGGCGCCGTCGAGGCAGCCGCGGTCAGCACGCAGACGCTGAGCGTGGGCGGGCAGACGCTGAGCTACACCGCCACCGCCGGCCACCTCATCGCGCGCGACGCGGCCGGCGCCGCGCAGGCGTCGGTGTTCTACGTCGCCTACACGCGGCCGGGCGCCGATGCGGCCACGCGGCCGGTGACCTTTTTCTACAACGGCGGCCCGGGCTCGGCATCGGTGTGGCTGCAGCTGGGCAGCTTCGGGCCGAAGCGCCTGGTGACCGGCGTGCCCGACACGGCGCTGCCCCGGCCGTTCGCGATGGTGGACAACGCCGAGCACCTGCTGGGCGAGAGCGACCTCGTCTTCATCAACGCCGTCGGCACCGGCTATTCGCAGGCCATCGCGCCGTTCACGAACCGCAGCTTCTGGGGCGTGGATGCCGACGCGGCGCTGTTCCGCGACTTCATCCTGCGCTACCTCGCCGCCAACAACCGCGCCGCGTCGCCCAAGTACCTGTTCGGCGAGAGCTATGGCGGCCCGCGCACGGCCGTGCTGGCGCGGCGCCTGCAGGAGGCGGGCGTCATGCTGGACGGGTTGGTGCTGCAGTCCCCGGCCATGGACTACAACAGCAACTGCGGCATCACCACCGGCCAGGGCTGCGCCGGCTACCTGCCGAGCTTCGCCGCCGTCGGCGCCTTCCACCGCCTGACGCAGCCCGTGCCCACGGACGTGAACGCCTGGGCCACGCAGGCTCGCACCTATGCCGACACGGTCTATGGCCCCGCGCTGCAGGCCTGGCTGGCCGACCGCCAGCCCACGCCCGCGCTGTGGCAGCCGCTGGCCGACCTGACCGGGCTGCCGGCCGGCCGCTGGCAGACGGCGCTCGACGTGTCGGCCGGCGGCTACCGGCAGTGGCTGATCGCCGGCCAGCTGCTGGGGCGCTATGACGGCCGCATGAAGGCCGCGGTGGGCAGTGCGCTGGCCGCCGAGGGCGACCCGTCCAGCACCTGGATAGGCGACAGCTTTGCGCAGGGCATCGCCACCCACCTGCGCGACCAGCTCGGCTACCGCAACGCGTCCACCTACGTCGTGCTCAGCAATGCCATCAACGACTGGGACTTCAGCCACGCCGGCCGCCCGCTGCCCGACACGGTGCCCGACCTCGCCGCCGCGCTGGCCCAGAACCCGCGGCTGCGCGTGCTGGCCGTCAGCGGCTACCACGACCTGGCCACACCCTTTCGCCTGACCGAGACCGACCTGTCCCGCGTGGACGCCCGCCGCGTGGCGATACGCAACTACGCCGGCGGCCACATGAGCTATCTCGACGACGCGACGCGCATCGCGCAACTTGCCGACATGAAGGCCTTCTACGCCAACACGCTGGCGCTGCGCGCGACGGCCGACCTCGGGCCCGAGCGGCGCGCGCTGGCGGCCCGGCCCGCGGTGGCCGTGGACCGTGCCGGCACGCCGCAGGCGCCGGGTAGCGTCGTGCCGGTGGAGGAGGCCGTGTTCCAGGCGCCGCTGCGCGACCCGTGGGTGCCGCCGAGAATGCGCGCTCCATGAAGCCACCCACCCAGCTCCTGACGCCGCGCATGGCCGGCGTGCTTGAACGCATCCACCGCGCCAACCGCCCGCCGTTCCACAGCCTCACGCCCCGCGACGCGCGGCTGGCCTACCGCATGGGCGCCGAGATCCTGGACCTGCCGCGCGCGCCGCTGCCCCGCGTCGACAACCTCGAAGCCGCCGGCCGTCCCGCGCGGCTGTATGCCCCGAGTGCCGAACGGCTGCCCGTGCTGCTCTACCTGCACGGCGGCGGCTTCACGATCGGCGACCTGGAGACGCACGACAGCCTGTGCCGCCAGTTGGCCCTGCGCAGCGGCGCCGCGGTGCTGGCGTTGGACTACCGCCTCGCGCCCGAGCACCGCTTCCCCGCCGCCGTGGACGACGCCTGGGCCGCGCTGGCCTGGTTGCACGAGCACGCGGCGTCACTCGGGCTGGACGGCGCGCGCCTGGCCGTCGGCGGCGACAGTGCCGGCGGCACGCTGGCCGCCAGCACCGCCTTCTTCGCCCGCGACCGCGGCCTGCCGCTGAAGGGGCAGTTGCTGATCACGCCCGGCACGGCCAGCCAGCCCGGCACACCGTCGCACAAACTGTTCTCCAACGGTTTCCTGCTCGACGCCGCCAGCATCGAGTGGTTCTTCGGTCATTACCTTGACCGCGCGCAGCGCCACGACTGGCGCTTCGCGCCGCTGGAGGCCGATGACCATGCCGGCCTCGCGCCCGCCTGCCTCGTGCTGGCCGAATGCGACCCGCTGGTGGACGAGGGCATTGCCTACGCCGACAAGCTGCGCGCGGCCGGCGTGCCGGTGCAGCTGGAGCTGTACCGCGGCGTCACGCACGACTTCATCAAAATGGGGCGTCAGATCCCCGAGGCGCTCACCGCCTTGGATGCCTGCGCCACCGCCATCAGGGAGTACCTCCAACCATGAAGCGCACCGACTTCCGCCACCTCGAACCCCTGCGCGTGCGCTGGGCCGAGATCGACGCCCAGGGCATCGTCTTCAACGGGCATTACCTCACCTACCTGGACACCGCCGTCAGCGGCTACTGGCGCGCGCTGGCCATGCCCTACGCCGAAACGATGAAGAGCCTGGGCGGCGACCTTTACGTGCGCCGCGCGACGCTGGACTACCGCGGCTCGGCCCGCTACGACGACCGGCTGGACATCGGCATCCGCTGCCGCGAGTTCGGCAACAGCTCGATGAAGGTGGACGGCGCCGTCTTCCACGGCGAGCACATGCTGGTGCAGGCGGAGATGGTCTACGTCTTCGCCGACCCGGCCACGCAGTCGCCGCAGCCGGTGCCGGACGCGCTGCGCGGGCTCATCCACGACTTCGAGGCCGGTCAGCCGGTCGTCGACATCACGCTGGGAAGCTGGGCCGAGCACGGCCAGGCCGCGACGGCCATCCGCCGCGAGGTGTTCGTCGAGGAGCAGCACATCCCCGCCGACATGGAATGGGACAGCGCCGACGCGAGCTGCCTGCACGCGCTGGCGCGCAACCGCTTCGGGCTGCCGCTGGCCACGGGCCGGCTGCTGGAGCATGTGCCGGGTGTGGCCAAGATCGGCCGCATGGCCGTGCGGCGCTCCATGCGCGGCGGCCAGATCGGCCGGCTGGTGCTGGACGCGTTGATGACCCAGGCGAAGCAGCAGGGCTACCGCGAGGTGCTGCTGCATGCGCAGCTGTCGGCCGAGAACTTCTACCTGCGCGCCGGCTTCCAGCGCCGCGGCGAGCCGTTCGAGGAGGCCGGCATCGGCCACGTCGAAATGGTGCGGGCGATCTAAGCCTGGCGCACGCAGGCGCCAGTCCTCAGCCCAGCATCTCGAAGCGCTCGACGCGGCGCTCGCTCGCCAGCCACGGCGCCATCGCCGTCGCCACCTGCGGCTCGCGGTGGCCCCAGCCGGCGGGGTAGATCTCCATCCACGTCCAGCGGCCCTGGTCATCCGGCTCCGGGCGCTGCAGCAGCTCGATCGGCGCTTCGACGCGTGCCTTGCGGAAGGCGATGAGTGCGCTGTCGACGTTGTCAGCGGCGACGCGGTAGTAGACGTAGAGCTGCACGACTCAATCCTGCGGGGGAATCTCGTAGGGCAGCGGGCGCGGCGTCAGCGTCGCACCGCCGGCCTGCCCCAGGTGCAGGCTGCCGCCTTCCAGCGCCGCGAGCTTGATCTCGGCGGCGACGACCGTGCGGCCGTCGCGCGAACCGGCGCCTGCCACGACGCCGGCCGGCTGCTCGGGGTCGGCGCTGTGGAAGATCTCCTGGCCCACGGTGGCCGGCGCGTCGGTCTCGAACACCTGCAGCCGGCGCTTCAGCGTGCCGCGGTACTGGCTGCGCGCGACGATCTCCTGGCCCGGGTAGCAGCCCTTCTTGAAGTTCACGCCGCCCAGCACCTCGAAGTTGATCATCTGCGGCACGAAGGCCTCCACGGTGGCACCGCGCACCCAGGCCAGGCCGGCGGCGGCCTCGGCGCCGGCCCAGGCGTCGGGCGTGATCTCGGCGCCCGCAGGTGCGGCGGCGGCCGCTGGCTGCAAGCGCAGCGCGCGGCCCGAGCCGGGCAGTGCGATCTGCACGGCATCACCCTCGCGCACCAGCGTCCACGCGCCGGCGGCCGGCGTGCCCAGCAGGCCGTAGACGGCGAACTCGGCGCTGGCGTCCGTCAACTTGCACTTGGCGCGCAGCACGAACATCGACAGCCGCTTCAGCGTGGCGGCCAGCGTCTCGGCAGGCAGCGCCAGCAGGATCTCGTCCTCGGCGTCGCCGCGCCAGCCCACCATCGTCGCCAGCAAGCGGCCCTTGGCGGTGCAGAAGCCAGCCAGCCGCGAGTGGTCGCGGTCCAGCAGCGCGAAGTCCTGGGTCAGTTGGCCGTGGAGAAAGCTGGCGGCATCGGCGCCGAGGGCGCGGATGACGCCCCAGTCGCGGAGGTGGAGTCGGGAGGTCTGGGACATGGCGGCAATTATCATCAGCCCCCTTTGAACGGAGCCTGAGCAAGGGCATGAAGTGGCTGTTGCGGGCGGTGCTCGCGTTGTTGTTGATCGTGGCGCTGGCTGCCGGCGCCGCCTGGCAGTGGCTGCGCAGCCCTCTGGGGCTGGCCGGGCCGTCGGTGGAGCTGTCGGTGGAGCCCGGCACCAACCCCGCCGACGTCGCGCGCGCCTGGGTGGCCGCCGGCGTGCAGACCGATGCCCGCTGGCTCTACCAGTGGTTCAAGTGGTCCGGGCAGGCCAAGCAGATCCGCGCCGGCAGCTATGAGGTGCATGCCGGCGTCACGCCGCGCGAGCTGCTGGACAAGATGGTGCGCGGCGACCAGATCCTGGAGCAGCTGCGCCTCATCGAAGGCTGGAACTGGCGCCAGGTGCGGGCCGCGCTGGCCGCCGCGCCGTCGCTCAAGCCCAAAACGGCCGGGATGAGCGACGCCGAGCTGATGGCCGCCTTGGGCGAGCCGGGCGTGGCGCCCGAGGGCCGCTTCTTCCCCGACACCTATGCGTACAGCCGCGGCGTCAGCGACCTGACCGTGCTCAAGCGCGCCCGCGACGCGATGAAGAAGCGCCTCGCCGCCGCCTGGGACAAGCGCGCCGCCAACCTGCCGCTGAAGTCGGCCGACGAGGCCTTGATCCTCGCCTCCATCGTCGAGAAGGAAACCGGCACGCCGGCCGACCGCAGCCGCGTCGCCGCCGTGTTTGTGAACCGGCTGCGCCTGGGCATGCCGCTGCAGACCGACCCGACCGTCATCTACGGCCTGGGCGAGGCCTTCGACGGCAACCTGCGCAAGCGCGACCTGCTGGCCGACACGCCGTTCAACACCTACACGCGTGGCGGCCTGCCGCCCACGCCCATCGCGATGCCCGGCGCGGCGTCGCTGGCGGCGGCGCTGAACCCGGCGCCCGTGAAGTCGCTGTACTTCGTGGCGCGCGGCGACGGCAGCAGCGAATTCAGCGACGACCTCGCCGCGCACAATCGCGCGGTCAACAAATACCAACGCGGCGGCAAGTGAGTTCAGGACGTTTCATCAGCTTCGAAGGCATCGACGGTGCCGGCAAGTCCACCCACATCCAGGCGGTGGCCGACTGGTTCCGCGCCCGCGGCGACGACGTGCAGCTCAGCCGCGAGCCCGGTGGCACGCCGCTGGCCGAGACGCTGCGCGACATCGTGCTGAAGCAGCCGATGGGCTCGCTGACCGAGGTGCTGCTGATGTTCGCCGGCCGGCGCGACCATGTGGAGACCGTCATCAAGCCCGCGCTGGCAGCCGGCAAGACGCTGCTGTGCGACCGCTTCACGGACGCGAGCTTCGCCTACCAGGGCGGCGGCCGCGGCCTGCCGCTGACGGTGCTGAACCCGCTGGCCGATTGGGTGCAGGAAGGCACCGAGCCCGAGCTGACGTTGTGGTTCGACCTGCCCGCCGAGCAGGCCGCCGCCCGCCGCGCCAGCGCCCGCGAGGCGGACCGCATCGAGCAGCTGGACCTGGACTTCTTCGAGCGCGTGCGCGCCGGCTACGCGGCCCGCGCGGCCGCGGCGCCGCAGCGCATCGTGCGCATCGATGCCAGCGGCACCGTCGAGCAGGTGGGCGCCGCCGTGATCGCGGCGCTGGCCGCGCGCTATTCCTGATGCTGAACGCCGATCTCCCCTGGCTGCAAGGGCCGCTGACCGATGCGCTGACGCGCGCCCGCTCGCACGCGCTGCTGGTGCAGGGGCCGGCCGGCGTCGGGCAGCTGGAGCTGGCCGTCAAGCTGGCGCAGAGCTGGCTCTGCGAGGCCGCCGCGCCCGGGCAGCCCGCCTGCAACCAGTGCGCCAGCTGCAAGCTGTTCGCGAGTGGCACTCACCCCGACTTTCAGCTCCTGCTGCCGGAGGCACTGGACGCCACCGCGCGCGAGTCGCTGGGCCTGCCGTTCGAGGAAATCGACGTCAAGGCCGGCAAGGCCAAGCCCAGCAAGGAGATCAAGGTCGAGGCGGTGCGCGGCCTGCTGTCGTTCGCGCAGGCGACGTCGGCGCGTGGCAAGGCCAAGGTCGTCGTCATCTTCCCGGCCGAGGCGCTCAATGGCGTGGCGGCCAATGCGCTGCTGAAGACGCTGGAGGAGCCGTCCGGCCTGCTGCGCTTCGCACTCGCCAGCCATGACAGCGCCAGCCTGCTGCCCACCATCCGCAGCCGCTGCCAGCCGCTGCCGCTGGCGCTGCCCGAGCGCTCGGCGGCGCTGGCCTGGCTGGCGTCCAAGGGTGTGCAGGGCGCCGAGGGTCTGCTGGACGCGACCGGCGGCCGGCCGCAGCAGGCGCTGGCATGGTTTCAGGCCGGGCTGACGGATGCCGCCTGGCAGGCCATGCCGAAGCGCGTCGCGCGCGGCGAGGTGCAGGCGCTGTCAGAGCTGCCGCCGCCGCGCGCCATCGACGCGCTGCAGCGGCTGTGCCACGACCTGCTGCGCCGCAGCCATGGCCAGCCGGGGCAGTTCTTCGCCGCAGCGTCGCTGCCGTCGCCGAAGAAGGCGGCACCGCTGCTGGCCTGGGATGCGGAGCTGCGCCGGGCGTCCCGGCATGCCGATCACCCGCTGAACGCCAGCCTGTGGATCGAGGCGCTGGTGGCGCAAGCCCAGGCGGCCATGATGGCGTCTCTCCGGTGAATACACTCCGCGCATGAGCGACGCCCAATCCAAGCAAGGCCCGGCCTCCCTGCAATTCCAGCCCAGCCAGCTGGGCGGTTCCCTGCCGTTGCCCACGGTGGGCGGGCAGGGCGCGAGTTCCGGCGCGCGGCCCAGCGTCATCCAGCTGGTATTCCGCGAGAAGTCGGCGCTGTACGCGGCCTACATCCCGGCCTTCACCGAGGGCGGCCTGTTCGTGCCGACCACGCGTGACTACAAGCTCGGCGAAGACATCTACCTGCTGCTGGCCCTGCCCGAGGACAACCAGCGCTACCCGGTGGCCGGCAAGGTCGCGTGGCTGACACCGGCCAACGCGTCCGGTGGCCGCACGCAGGGCGTGGGCGTGCGCTTCCCCGGCGACGAGAAGACGCGGCTGATCCGCGTGCGCATCGAGGAAATCCTGGGCACGGCCGTGTCGTCGAGCAAGCCGACCCAGACGCTTTGATTCCCTGATCGATGTTTGTTGACTCGCATTGCCACCTCAGCTTCCCCGAACTGAAGCAGCGGCTGCCCGACATCCTGGCCGACATGCGCAACGCGCAGGTGGTGCAGGCCATCTGCATCTGCACGCAGATGGAGGAGTTCGAGGACGTCCACGCGCTGGCCATGGCGCATGACGTGTTGTGGTCCACCGTCGGCGTGCACCCCGACACCGAGGACATGCGCGAGCCCGACGTGGCCGAGCTGGTGGCGCTGGCGGCGCGGCCGCGCGTCGTCGCCATCGGCGAGACGGGGCTGGACTACTACCGCCTGAACGGCCGCAGCATCGCCGACATGGAGTGGCAGCGCGAGCGCTTCCGCACCCACATCCGCGCCGCGAAGCGGGCGGGCAAACCGCTGGTCATCCACACCCGGGCGAGCGCCGCCGACACGCTGCGCGTGCTGGACGAGGAGGGCGGCGAGCAGGCAGGCGGCGTATTCCACTGCTTCACCGAGACGGCCGAGGTGGCGCTGGCGGCGGTGGAGCGCGGCTACTACATCTCGTTCTCCGGCATCGTCAGCTTCAAGAACGCGCAGGACCTGCGCGACCTGCTGAAGCTGCTGCCGCTGGACCGCGTGCTGATCGAGACCGACAGCCCCTATCTGGCGCCCGTGCCGTTCCGCGGCAAGACCAACACGCCGGCGTACGTGCCGCACGTGGCCAAGGCCGTGGCGGACGCCGTGGGCCTGCCCGTGCACGAGCTGGCTGCCATCGCGACGGCCAACACGCGCCGCCTGTTCAAGCTGCCGGAGGCCGCATGAAGCTGCTGATTGCCACGCTGGCGCTGGCCGCGGCCGCGCTGGCCCATGCGACGCCCGTTGACGACCTCGTGATCGCCGCCGAGATGAACGACCCGCGCGTCGTGCAGGCCCTGCTGGCCAAGGGTGTGGACCCCAACCTGACCGACAACCGCGGCCGCACGGCGCTGTTCACGGCCGTGCGCGAAGGCTCGCAGCGCGCGCTGGAAGCGTTGCTGGCCGTGCCGCAGACGAACGTGAACGCCGTCAACGCCGACGGCGAGACGCCGCTGATGCTGGCTGCCATCCGCGGCTCGCTGCCCGCCGTGAAGGCATTGGTCAAGCGCGGCGCCGACATCAACCGCAAGGGCTGGACGCCGCTGCACTACGCCTGCAGCGGGCCGGACAACGGCGTGGCCGAGTTCCTCATCGCGCAGGGCGCGGAGTTGAACGCGCGCTCCGACAACGGCACCACGCCGTTGATGATGGCCGCCCGCTACGGCAGCGGCGACCTGGTGCCGCTGCTGCTGAAGGCCGGCGCCGAGCCGCGCGCGGCCAACGAGCAGGAACTGACGGCCGCCGACTTCGCCAAGCGCGGCGGGCGGGACCGCATGGCCGCCGACCTGCGCGCCGCGATGGCCGATCGGCAGCGGGCGGCAGACGGCGCCAAGTAATGCACGCCGCTGCGGGCGTGTAAGGGAAAGTCTTACAGCGCCTCGCGCGCTGAACCGACTGTTGCGTTTTGGGGCGGCTGCCTACAGTGAAGCCATCGACTTCCTGAAGAGGCCCACCATGCTGTCCACCACCCCGAACCTGGCCGACCCGTTCGCGATGCTGATCTCGCCTGCCGAGGTGATGACGGCCATCGAGCGCTCCGACCGTCTGGCCCGGCTGCAGCGCCGCGTCTACCGGCCGCTGGACCGGCCGTGGATTCCCGTCAAGGCCAGCGCCGCCTTCGACAGCGAGATCGATGCCGAGACCGACGTGCCCGACCTGTCGAACGATGCGCTGTAAAAACAAAAACGCCCGCTGATGCGGGCGTTTTCTTGCAGGCCGAACCTGAGCGGCGTTCAGACGCGCTTGCGGTACTCGTGCGTGCGGGTGTCGATTTCGATCTTGTCGCCGTTCTCGACGAACAGCGGCACGGAGATCTCGAAGCCGGTGCCGACCAGGCGGGCGGGCTTCATGACCTTGCCCGAGGTGTCGCCCTTGACGGCCGGCTCGGTCTCGATCTCGCGCACGACGCTGGTGGGCAGTTCCACCGAGATCGCCTTGCCGTCGTAGAACGTCACTTCCACGGGCATGCTGTCTTCCAGGTAGGAGATGGCGTCGCCCATGTTCTCGGCTTCGACTTCGTACTGGTTGTACTCTGTGTCCATGAACACATACATCGGGTCGGCGAAGTAGGTGTACGTGCACTCCTTCTTGTCGAGGATGATCTGCTCCATCTTGTCGTCGGCCTTGAACACGAGTTCAGCGCCGGCGCCGTTGAGCAGGTTCTTCATCTTCATGCGCACGGTGGCGGCGCCGCGGCCGCCACGGCTGTATTCGGTCTTCAGCACGACCATCGGGTCCTTGCCCTGCATGATCACGTTGCCGGCGCGGATTTCTTGAGCGAGTTTCATGGTGGTCTCTCGGGATTAGTCAGGAGCTGCGCACCAGAACTCCAGCGGATTTGATCCGGTATGGCGCGGCAAAGCCCGTCATTCTAGCTGGAAACCCCTAAGAAGCCCCGCAGCTGCGTCAGCAGGTCAGGCTGGGCTGCCAATTGCGCACGCCAGCGCATTGCGTGCTCGGTGGCTTGCGGCAGGCCGGGCAACGAGGCGGGCAGGGCGCCCAGCCCGTTCCAGCCGCGCCACACCGCCTGCCAGGCTGGCGGCAGCGCCGCACGAGCCATGAAGGCCTCGAGCTTGGCGTGGTGGGCGTCGTCCTCCGGCTGCGGGTAGATGTGCCAGACGAAGGGCTTGCCGGCCCACTGCGCACGCACGAAGGAGTCCTCCCCGCGGACGAAGTTCAGGTCGCAGGCCCACAGCAGCCGGTCGTAGTCGTCCTGCGGCAGGTAGGGCAGCGCGATGCTGCGCAGACCGGGGCGGGCGGCGATCAGGGGCTGCAGCGGCCCGGGGCAGGCCAGCACCAGCGTGGGTTGTTCGGCCAGGCTCGCCAGCAGCGCAGGCAGCTGCTCGTTGGCATAGGCGAACAGGCTGACGATGCGCTCGCCGGCCTCCGGCGCCCAGCCGCGCGCCGCCAGCCAGGCCAGCCCGTCGAAGGTCTCGATGCGCTCCAGCAGGCCGGCCTCGCGCAGCAGCCCGCCGGTGCGGGGCGTGAAGCCGGGGTAGAAGAAATGCTTGGTCAGGCCCGCGCCGGGGCCGTGAAACTGCGGCGAGGCCAGGCCATGGCTGCGCTCGACGTAGTCCTCCGCGCTGAGGTACTCGAGGTTGATCCAGCGCGGTGCGGGCTGCCGGCCGGCCATGCGGGCGACGAAGAAGGTCGGCAGTTCGCAGCCGAAGGCCTCGATGACCACCTCGCCCGGGGGCGCGTCGACGTCGTCCTCGGGCCAGGCGCGGATCTCGACGCCATGGCGTCGGTCCGGCCGCTCCGGCGCCATCCACGCCAGCGCCGAGGCGTCGTCGACCCACAGCCTGGCGCGATGCCCACGAGCGACGATGTCCCGCGCCAGCCGCCAGCACACGCCCAGGTCACCGTGGTTGTCGATGACGCGGCAGAAGATGTCCCAAAGCAGCGGCTCTCTCATCGCGGCATTGTCCCAGGCCAAAATCCGGCCGATGTCCAGCACGCCCCCTCCCAGCACCGACCCCGTCGAGCAGTACCAGGCCGAACGCGCCGCCATCGAAGCCGCCGAGCAGCAGCGCGCCATCGACATGGAGGCCGCCGCCCGCCAGACGCGCGAGAAGCTGCTGGCCGAGGTGAATGCGCTGCCCGCGCTGCCGGGCGTCTATCGCTACTTCGATGCGAAGGGCGACGTGCTCTACGTCGGCAAGGCCAAGGACCTGAAGAAGCGCGTCAGCAGCTACTTCCAGAAGAACCATGGCGGCACGCGCATCGGCATGATGGTGGCGCGCATCGCCCGCATGGAAACCACGGTGGTGCGCACCGAGGCGGAGGCGCTGCTGCTCGAGAACAACCTGATCAAGACGTTGAACCCGCGCTTCAACATCCTGTTCCGGGACGACAAGAGCTACCCCTACCTGAAGATCACGTCTCACGCCTGGCCGCGCATGGCCTACTACCGCGGCGCGGTGGACAAGCGCCACCAGTACTTCGGCCCGTTCCCGAGTGCCTGGGCGGTGAAGGAGTCCATCCAGCTGATGCAGAAGGTCTTCAAGCTGCGCACCTGTGAGGACAGCGTGTTCAACAACCGCAGCCGGCCCTGCCTGCTGCACCAGATCAAGCGCTGCTCCGGCCCGTGCGTGCCGTCCGGCCAGACCGGCGAGTACGCGCGAGACGTGCAGAGCGCCGAGGCCTTCCTGCGCGGCGAGACCGACGAGGTCATGGCCTCGCTGCAGGCGCAGATGGCGGCCTACGCCGAGCGCTTCCAGTACGAGCTGGCGGCCGAGGTGCGCAACCAGATCCAGGCGCTGTCCAAGGTGCTGCAGCAGCAGGTCGTCGAGGAGAGCAGCGCCACCGGCCGCGACCGCGACGTGGACATCCTGGCCGTCAAGGTGCAGGGCGGCAAGGCCTGCGTGAACCTGGCGATGGTGCGCGGCGGCCGGCACCTCGGCGACCGCGCGTTCTTCCCCAAGCATGTCGACGATGCGACGGCCATGCTGCTGGACGACGAGGAGCCGCTGTCGCCCGAGCGGCAGGTGCTGGAGGCCTTCATGGCGCACCACTACCTGGCGTCGCCGGTGCCGGGCCTCATCCTCGTCAGCGAGCCGGTCGATGCCGGCCTGGGCGAGGTACTGGGCAGCCAAGCCGGCAGCCGGGTCACCGTGCAGGCCCAGCCGCGCGGCCAGCGCCGCATCTGGCTGGAGATGTGCGTCAAGGGCGGCGAGCTGGCGCTGGCGCGGCTGCTGGCCGAGGAGGGATCGCAGCAGGCGCGCACGCGGGCGCTGGTGGACGCGCTGGACCTGTCCGTCACCGAGATCGACAGCTTCCGCGTCGAGTGCTTCGACATCAGCCACACCGCCGGCGAGGCGACGATGGCCAGCTGCGTCGTGTTCGAGGGCCACCAGATGCAGAGCAGCCAGTACCGCCGCTACAACATCGAAGGCATCACCGGCGGTGACGACTATGCCGCCATGCGCCAGGTGCTGACGCGCCGCTACGCCAAGATGGCCGAGGCCGCGCAGCTCGGCACCGGCCCGAATGTGCCGAGATTGCCGGACCTCGTGCTGGTGGACGGCGGCCGCGGCCAGGTCAGCATGGCGCGCGAGGTGTTCGAGGAGCTGGGGCTGGACCTGAGCCTCATCGCCGGCGTCGAGAAGGGCGAGGGCCGCAAGGTCGGCCTGGAAGAGCTGGTGTTCGCCGACGGCCGCGAGAAGGTCTACCTCGGCCGCGACTCGGCCGCGCTGATGCTGATCGCGCAGATCCGTGACGAGGCGCACCGCTTCGCCATCACCGGCATGCGCGCCAAGCGCGCCGCCACGCGCACCGGCGGCTCGCGGCTGGAGGACGTGCCTGGCGTCGGCCCCAAGAAGCGCTCGCAGCTGCTGCAGCGCTTTGGCGGCGTGCGCGGCGTGGCGGGCGCCAGCGTCGACGAGCTGTGCAGCGTGAAAGGCATCTCGCGCGACCTGGCCGAAGAAATCTACCGCGCGCTGCACTGAGCGCAACCCGACAAAAATCGCTGCTGGAGGAGCACACCATGTCCATCGTCGAACGCTCGCGTCGCACGGCCCATTGGCTGATCGCGCCACTGCTGGCCGCCTGCGGCGTCGCGCCGCGCGCACCGGCTCCTGCGCCGGCGCCACCCGCCGCTCCCACCGCGGCTCCGGCGGCCGCGGCAGCGACGCCGGCGGCGCCGCAGCCCTCCGCTGCGACGACCAAGCCCCGGGGGCTGCCGGCGCCCAAGGCGGTGCGTACGCCCGAAGAACTGCGCCGCCAGGCCGCCGAACGCCTCGTGATGGCCAACCCCGAGCGCAGCTTCATGACGCCGGCGCCATCGCACCTGCTCACCGTCGTCGTGCTGGACGTCGAGCTCAAGGCCGACGGCAGCGTGCGAAAGATCAACGTGCTGCGCCCGCCGCGCTTCGGGCCCGAGACATTGCAGATGGCCATCGACGCGGTGCACCGCGCCGCGCCGTTCGGTGACGTGCGCCGCATGCCCGAGCCCTGGCGGTTCACCGAGAGCTTCCTGTTCGACGAGGACCGCCGCTTCAAGCCGCGCAGCCTGGATTGACGGGTCGCCACCACAAGGTTTGGGCGTCAACGCCCCAGCCTTGGGCACAATGGCCTGATGACACGGTCCCGACGCTCACTCCGTTCGCTGCCCTCCGCGGGGGTACTGCTGCTCTCCGAACGACCGAGCGGGCACTGACATGTTCTGGACGCTTCCCACCCTGCTGACCTGGGCCCGCATCGTGGCCATCCCGCTCATCGTCGGGGTGTTCTACCTGGAGCTGGCGCCAGCCCACCAGAACCTGTTCGCGACGGGCCTGTTCATCGTCGTCGCGCTGACCGACTGGCTGGACGGCTACCTGGCCCGCAAGCTCAACCAGACCTCGTCCTTCGGCGCCTTCCTGGACCCGGTGGCCGACAAGTTCCTCGTCTGCTCGGCACTGCTCATCCTGCTGGAACTGGGCCGCGTGAACGCCTTCGTCGCGCTGGTCATCGTCGGCCGCGAGATCGCCATCTCGGCGCTGCGCGAATGGATGGCGCAGATCGGCGCGTCACGCAGCGTGGCCGTGCACATGGTGGGCAAGCTCAAGACCACCGTGCAGATGGTGGCCATCCCGTTCCTGCTGTTCGACGGCCTGCTGTTCGGCGTCATCCCGACCCGCGTGTGGGGCACCTGGCTGATCTATGCGGCCGTCGTGCTGACCATCTGGTCGATGGTGTACTACCTGCAGAAGGCGCTGCCGGAGATCCGCGCCAAGGCGCGCTGAAGACGCCATTGGCCGGTGCGCGGGACATGGAGTTGTATCGGGACTTTTCCCGCCCCGCCGGGCCTGCGGGGCGCGTCTAGAATCCGCTTCCCCGCGCGAGCCCGGGTCGTCGAAGTGGCGGCCCTGATCGGCTCCCAGCTGTACGCGGGCCGCCATTCGCTAGCAGCTTTGCACCGCCGAATCGTCCAACTGGGGGCATGAGTGAACAAGTCCGAATTGATCGAGCACATCGCCAAGCAGGCTGACATCTCCAAGGCCGCTGCGGGCCGTGCGCTCGAGGCCGTGATCGGCGGCGTCAAGACGACGCTGAAGAAGAACGGCACCGTGTCGCTGGTCGGGTTTGGCACGTTCAGTGTCACGAAACGGGCCGCACGCGCCGGGCGCAACCCGAAGACGGGCGACGCGATCAAGATCAAGTCCGCCAAGGTGCCGAAGTTCAAGCCCGGCAAGGCGCTCAAGGACGCGGTCAACTGACGCGGCGCTGATCGTCCCTAGAATCCCCGGTTTTCCGGGCGCTTAGCTCAGTTGGTAGAGCACCTCCCTTACACGGAGATTGTCGGCGGTTCGAGCCCGTCAGCGCCCACCACCCACCCGCGGCGGCTCACGCCGTCCCGCATCTAGAATGCGGCTCCCTCGAAGGCGAACCTCGGTTCGCCTTTGTTGCGTTTGATCCCTGAAGGCTCTCCGAGATGTTTGATTTCGTTCGCCAGCACAACCGCCTGTTCCAGTTCATCCTGCTGATCCTGATCCTGCCGTCCTTCGCCTTCGTCGGCATGCAGGGCTATACCAGCATGATGGGCGGCGCCAATGCTGGTGTGGCCAGCGTCGACGGCCGCAAGATCACGCAGGCCGAATGGGACGTTGCGCTGCGCGAGCAGGGTGAGCGCATCCGCCGCCAGAACCCCAACGTCGATGCCAAGCTGCTGGACACCCCCGAGGTGAAAAAGCAGGCGCTGGACGGCCTGGTCACCGAGCGCACGCTGCAGGCTGCCGCCAACCACCAGCACTTCACGCCCAGCGCCGAGGCGGTCAAAACCCGCTTCTGGAACGACCCGCAGCTGGCCTTCCTGCGCAACCCCGACGGCACCGTCAACAAGGCCATCCTCGCCGCGCAGGGCATGACGCCGTCCGGCTTCCTCGAGCGCCTGCGCCAGGACTACGCGCTGCGCCAGGTCATGGCACCGGTCGAGACCTCCGCGGTGGCCGGCAATGCCAACGCCAAGCTCGCCTTCGACTCGCTGCTGCAGCAGCGCGAGGTGCAACTGCAGCGCTTCGACGTGGCCGCCTTTGCCGCCAAGCTCAACCCCAGCGATGCCGACCTGGAAGCCTTCTACAAGGAGCCGGCCAACGCGGCCAAGTTCCAGCTGCCTGAGTCGGCCCAGATCCAGTACCTGCTGCTGGATGTCGAGGCGCTGAAGAAGGACGTCAGCTTCACCGAGGAAGACCTGCGCAAGTACTACGACGAGAACGCGTCGCGCTATGGCGTGCCGGAAGAGCGCCGCGCCAGCCACATCCTCATCAAGGCCGAGCGCAGCGCGCCGGCCGACGAGCGCGCCAAGGCCAAGGCCAAGGCGGAGGAGCTGCTGGCCCAGGTGCGCAAGAACCCGTCCTCGTTCGCCGAGGTCGCCAAGAAGAACTCGCAGGACGAGGGCTCGGCCGTCAACGGCGGCGACCTCGACTTCTTCGGCCGTGGCGCCATGGTCAAGGAGTTCGACGCGGCCGTCTACGCGATGAAGGCCGGCGAGATCAGCAATCTCGTCGAGACCGATTTCGGCTTCCACATCATCCAGCTGACTGGCACGCGCGGCGGCGAGAAGAAGCCGTTCGAGGCCGTGCGCGGCGAAGTCGAGACCGAAGTGCGCAAGCAGCTGGCCCAGCGCCGCTACGCCGAGGCTGCCGAGCAGTTCGGCAACCTCGTCTACGAACAGTCCGACAGCCTGCAGCCCGCCGCCGACAAGCTGAAGCTGCAGGTGCAGACCGCCACTGTCGCGCGCCAGCCGCAGGCCGGCGCGATGGGCCCGCTGGCCTCGGCCAAGCTGCTGGACGCCGTGTTCGGCGCCGACGCGCTGCGCAACAAGCGCAACACCGAGGCCGTCGAGACCGGCCCGAGCCAGCTTGTGTCTGCCCGCGTCGTGCAGCACAACCCGGCCCGCGTGCCGCCGCTGTCCGACGTGAAGGACAAGGTCCGCGCACAGCTCGTGCAAAAGCTCGCCAGCGCCGAAGCCCGCAAGGCCGGCGAGGCGCGCCTGGCGGCGCTGAAGGCCAACCCGGCCGACGTTGCCGGCCTGGATACGGCCGTGACCGTGTCGCGCGCCAAGCCCGAGAAGCTGACCCGTGCGCAGCTCGAAGCCGTGCTGGGCGCCGACGCCGCCAAGCTGCCGGCCGTGGTGGGCGTGGCTGCCGAGGATGGCGGCTACGTCGTCGCTCGCATCAACCAGCTGCAGCCGCGCGACGCCGCCGTCATCGACGACAAGCGCGCCAGCCAGCAATACGCTGCCGCCTGGGCCCGCGCCGAAGGCCAGGCCTACCTGGCCGCGCTGAAGTCGCAGTACAAGGCCGTCATCAAAGTTGCATCTCCTGCGTCCGCCGCTAGCGCACCCTGATTTTTAGGTTATACTTTTTGGCTCAGCGGTGGTTGTAGCTCAGTTGGTAGAGTCCAGGATTGTGATTCCTGTTGTCGTGGGTTCGAGTCCCATCAGCCACCCCAAAATTTCCGCCTGAATCAACGGCCCAGCGAATCAATCCGCTGGGCCGTTGTGCTTTTGGGTCGCCGTGAGCGCAAGTCCATTCGCCGGGGCCCCGGCGCCGGTCGCTACATGGGCCGGAAGAGGTGGCTGAACGCGCGGCTGACCTTCAGCGGCCTCTCCAGGCCGCGCAGGTTCAAGCTGTACTGGCCGTTCTCCTCGCGGGTCGCGCTCAGGATGGCGTGGGTGTTGACGAGCACGCTGCGGTGCACCTGCATGAAGTCTGCCGAATCGATGCTGGCCATCAGCTCGCGCAGGCTCATGCGCACCAGCGCCTCGCCGCCGGCCGTGACCACGTTGACGTATTTCTCGGTGGCCTCGAAGCAGATCACGTCGGTGACGGGAATCATGCGCACCGTGTTGCCCACACCCGCGCGGATGACCTTGATGCGTTCGCGCGGCAGCTGCGGGGCTTCGCCCATGGACTGCATGCGCTGCATCACCTGGGCCATCTCCCCCTCGCGCGGCTGGGGTGCGCGCTGGCCCAGCCTGGCCTTCAGCCGGTCGACCGTCTGCGCGAGCCGCTCCGGCGTCGCGGGCTTGAGGATGTAGTCCACCGCGGCGCGCTCGAAGGCCGACACCGCGTAGGCGTCGTAGGCCGTGACGAACACGAACAGTGGCTCCGCCGCCTGTTCCGGCCATTCGTCCGCAACGGTCTCGGCCACCTCCAGGCCGTTGCGGCCGGGCATCTTGATGTCCAGGAACATGATGTCCGGCGCATGGGCCAGCGCCAGCTCTGTGGCCTGCAGGCCGTCCTCGGCCATCGCGAGGATCTGCAGCTCGGGCCAGGCCTGTTCTAGCAGGCGGCGCAGCGTGCGCGCAAGGACGGGTTCGTCTTCGGCGATGACGGCGGTCGGGCCGGTGCGCTCGTGCATGTCGGTCTCCAGAGAAGTTGTGTTCAGCGGGGCAGGTGGATGACGGCGCTGACACCCGCGGGCGTGCGCCGCTCCAGGCGCAGGCTGGCGGCGTCGCCGTAGGCGGCGCGCAGCCGGTCGCGGACATGCTGCAACCCGTAGCGGGTGCTGGCCGGCGCGCCCTGCGCGTCCAGTCCGCCGTCCGCCGGCAGGCCCAGGCCGCTGTCGGACACACGCAGCTCGATGAAGGCGTCGTGCAGCGTCGCCTCCACGTCGATGCGGCCGGCGCCGACCTTGGGCTCCAGCCCGTGCTTGATGGCGTTCTCCACCAGTGGCTGCAGCAGCATGGGCGGCACCAGCGTGTCTTCGAGCGCGGGTGGCAGGCTCAGCCGGTAGCTCAGCCGCGGGCCCATGCGCAGGGCCATGATGTCCAGGTAGGCGCGCAGCTGGGCGAACTCCCGGCTCAGCGCCACCGCTTCGGTCTGCGACGCGACCAGCGCGCTGCGCAGGTAGACGATGAGCTGGTCGATCATGGTCTCGGCTCGGTCGACGTCCTCGCGCACCAGCGAGCGCACGTTGGCCAGCGTGTTGAACAGCATGTGCGGCTCCAGCTGCGTGCGCAGCAGGCGCAGCTGCGATTCGACGGCGAGCCGCTGCGCCTCGGCGCGCTGGGCGGCCTCGGCGGCCAGCTGCTCGCGCGTGGCGTAGTAGTGCAGGCCGAAGCCGCCGACGAGCAGCGTGAAGACGATGGGGATGAAGCTGATGGCCCGGTGGCCCACCATCTGCATGGACTCGCCCAGCAGGATGAACGCGATCTGGTGGCCGATGAAGTAGCCACCGGGCAGGGCCACCAGCGCGATGAGCAGCCAGCGGGCGGTGGGAGAGAAGCGCGCGAACTGCCGGGTGCGGCGCAGGAACACGACGATGGCGACCATCGTCAGCCCGACGCACTCCGAGAACAGCAGCACGCGGGGAAAGGTCTCGATGCCGGGCACGACGAAGAAGAGCAGCACCGCCGCCACGGCCCACAGGCAGGCGGCGATCAGCAGGGTTTGCAGGAAGCCGCGCAGCGGGTCGGTTCGGGGCAGGGGTGTCATGGGGCGGGCTGGGGGCGTGGCTGGGTGTCTGGCGGGTGGCGGACGACTCTAGGGCCCGCCGCACGATCCGCCAACCGGGCAGGTGCCGGCGGCAGCCTGCCGCCGGCGGTTCGGGGTCAGGGCTTGTTGCAGGTGCAGGCCGGGCCGCAGGCGCAGTGCGGGCCGCAGGCGCAGGCCGGTTGCGGCGGCGGGGTCTGGCAGCCGCAGGGGCAGGCCGCGCCGGGGCAGGGGTTGCAGCGGCAGGCGGTGGTGGTCGGGGTGCTGTTCATGAGGTTTCTCCTGGGGTGGATCGCCGACGGGATGTCGTCGATGGACGGACTGTCGCCAGGCCGCCGGGCCGCGGGCAGCGGTTTGCGACGAGTGGGGCCGCGCGGTGCGGGAACGTGCGGCGGCGTCGACCCGGCGGTGGCGGGCAGCGCCCACGCTGCCGCTCAGGGGCGCCGACTGTCCGCGATCCGTTCGGTCGCCGCGGCAGACCGCTGCCGGACGGATTCGTGCCACCGGTCGCGCGCCGCTGTCGCCCTGGCCGGCGGCTGCCCAGAGTCCGGCCTCGGCATCCCCGCCACCTGGCCGCCCTCCGGGGCCTCTCCACCTCCTCATCCCGTCAACATCATGTCTGTCCGCGCCTACCTCGCCCCCGTTCTCGCCGCTGCCGCGCTGTGCCTGTCCGCCTGCGGCACGCCGCCCGCCGACCTCGACTACACGCTCCGGCATCCTGCCGTGCAAGGCCGGTTCGTCGTCGAGCTGCAGCCTCCCGCGCAGGGCCCCGCCATCGGCCAGCTGCACAGCTGGACGGTCAAGGTGGCCGGCATCGACGGCTCGCCGGTCAGCCGCGCGCGCATCACTGTCGACGGCGGCATGCCGCAGCACGGCCACGGCCTGCCGACGCAGCCGCGCGTCACCCGCGAGCTGGCGCCGGGCACCTACCTCGTCGAGGGCATGAAGTTCAGCATGACCGGCTGGTGGGACCTGCGCCTGGACATCGAGGCCGCGGGCCTGCGCGACCAGGCTGTGTTCAACCTGGTGATGGCCCACGACGGCCTGAAGCGCTGAATGAAGGCGCTGATGCCTGGGCGCCGCCGGACGATGCTGGCCGTCGCCGCGCTGCTGCCGGCGCTGGCCGGTTTCGGCTGGAGCCGCGAGCGCGACGACGCCTGGTCGGCCGCGGAGAGGGCCGTGCTGGCCTCGATGCACCTGGACCGGCTGGGCGCGCTGCCGCCCGACCTCGGCAACGCGGTGGCCGAGCGCCCGGAGGCCGCTGCGCTGGGGCGGGCGCTGTTCTTCGACACGCGGCTGTCGCGCAATGGCCAGGTGGCGTGCGCCAGCTGCCACGAACCCGCGCGGCAGTTCCAGGACGGCCGGCCGGTGGGCCGCGGCCTGGCCGACGGCGCGCGGCGCACCATGCCCCTCGCCGACGCCGCGCGCAGCCCCTGGCTGTTCTGGGACGGCCGCAAGGACAGCCTCTGGTCCCAGGCGCTGGGCCCGTTGGAGGACGACGCCGAGCATGGCAGCAACCGCACCCGCATCGCCCAGCAGCTGCATGCGCATCACCGCCAGCGCTACGAGCAGGTGTTCGGCGCCTTCCCGCCGCTAGCCGGCTTGCCGGCCGATGCGGGCCCGCTGGGCTCGCCGGCGCAGCGCGAGGCCTGGGCGCGCATGAGCGACGCCCAGCGCGACGCGGTGAACCGCGTGTTCGCGAACCTGGGCAAGGCCATTGCTGCCTACGAGCGCACGCTGCGCGCCGCGCCGTCACGCGTCGACCGCTATGTGCGCGCGGTCGAGACCGGCGATGCCGCCGCCCGGCAGATCCTGACGCCCGATGAGGTGCGCGGCCTGCGGCTGTTCATCGGCAAGGGCCGGTGCGTGACCTGCCACGCCGGGCCGCTGCTGACCGACCAGCATTTCCACAACACCGGCGTGCCGCCGCGCACGCCCGGCCGGCCGGACCCGGGCCGTGCCGCCGCCGTGGCCCGGGTGCAGGCGGACGAGTTCAACTGCCTGGGCCGCTACAGCGACGCCGACGCGACCGCCTGCGGCGAGCTGAGCTTCATCGCGCAGTCGCCCGGCCTGCTGGGCGCCTTCAAGACGCCGGGGCTGCGCAACGTCGCGCTGCGGCCGCCCTACATGCACGCCGGGCAGCTGGCGACGCTGGAGGACGTGCTGGCGCACTACCGGCAAGCGCCCGCGGCCGTGCTCGGCAGCAGCGAGCTGGCACCGGCCGGCCGCGTGCAGGCCGGGCGCCAGGCCGTCCGGCTCGATGACGAGGAGGCGCGGCAGGTCGTGGCGTTCCTGCGCGCGCTGTCCGGGCCAGCGGACGAAGGCGTGGGGGCAGGAGCACGCTAGCTGCGAAGCGGCAGGAGGGTGTTTCGCGGGGTGTTCGACTCGGGCGCCGCTGCACCGGGCCGGGCCCAGAAGGCCGCAGCCAGCCGTGCGGCGAACGATGGGCCGGCGTTGATCGCCATCAGCACCTGGTCACGCGCATCGCGCGCGCTGATCTGGCCCAGGGCGTCGTCCCTGGCCCAGCGGCTCACCGGCAGCGGGTGATGGTGGGCGTTGAAATCTTGCATGTGTGTCTCCCGTGACAAGGTGTCGAATGACGAGTGGGTGGTGCCGGGGCCCGCGAGGACGGCTGGCGTCAGGCCTCGCGGCCGTTGAAGCTGGCCACCGTGTCCTGCCAGGTGTTGCGGTCGGCTTCCTGGCTCTTGGGCGCAGGCGCCGGCGCGAACGCCTGCTCGAACCGCTGCGCCTGCGCCTCGCGCCGCTGGCGGGCTCGCTTCTCGACCGCCTTGGCCTGCTTCCTGAACGAGCGGGGCATGCGCTCCAGCAGCGCGGCAAAGCCGACCGGGCTGGGCTTTTTCACAGCACCGTCCGGCGCACGTCGATCTCGGTCCCTTCCCAGGCCAGCTCGTCCGGCAGGGGCAGGGAGACGCGGTGCCGCGCGGCCTCTGCTTCCCAGGTGCGCAGCTGCAGCAGCGTGATGCGCAGCAGTTCGTCGGTGGTCCAGCGCAGGGCGGCGTCGGGCGGGTGGGGCGTGGCTTGCGTGGGCATGAGGGCTCCTGTGTCTATGGAACCAGTCTCGGCAGTGGCCGCGCCGGGGGGTATCGCCCTCAAGGGGGAATGCGGGGGGATGCGGCCGGGCGCATCCCCCACCGTCTCCCCCTAAAGGGGGATGGACGCGCCGCCGTCAGCCGACGTAGCCCAGCGGCAGCGCGGTCGTCAGCTTGAGCTCTTCCATCGCGAAGCTGGAGCTGACGTCGTGCAGCTGCGTGCCGGCGATGAGGCGCTTGTAGACCTTGTCGTAGGCGGCGATGTCCGGCACGACGACGCGCAGCAGGTAGTCCACGTCGCCGCTCATGCGGTAGAACTCGACCACCTCGGGGATGGCCTGCACGGTGGCCTTGAACGTCTCGAACCAGGCTTCCGTGTGCACGCTGGTGCGCACCGACACGAACACCGTCACGCCGACGTTGACCTTGCGCGGGTCCACCAGCGCCACCTGGCGCGTGATGACGCCGGCCTCCTTCAGCCGCTGGATGCGCCGCCAGCAGGGCGTCGTCGACAGGCCCACGGCTTCGGCGATCTGCGCGACCTGTTGCTCGGCATCCTGCTGAAGAATGTCCAGGATTCGAACGTCGATGGCATCCAGTTTCATTGGCTGGATGTTAGTTGGAATGGAATTCCTGTCCCGGCCAGTTTCGAGCGATGAAAGGCAAGCCGTTGCTCCGGCCGGCTTCGCAGAATCTGCGCATGGAAATCTATCTCGACGCGAACGCCACCACCCCCGTGCTGCCGCAGGCCCGCGAGGCCGCGCTGGCGGCGATGGCGGAGGACTTCGGCAACCCCAGCAGCATCCACAGCACCGGCCTGAAGGCGAGGGCGCTGATGGACGGTGTGCGCGCCCGCGCGCGTCGCGTGCTGGGGGCGGGCAGCGGCCGGCTGCTGTTCGTCAGCGGCGCGACCGAGGGCATCCAGACGGCCGTGCTGTCGAGCTTGAGCGCGCTGCGCGACCGCCCGGGCCGGCCCGAACTGCTGTACGGCGCCACCGAGCACAAGGCCGTGCCCGAGGCGATCCGGCACTGGAACGCGCTGCTGGGGCTGAACCTGCCGGTGCTGGCCATCCCCGTCGGCCGCGACGGCCGGCACGACCTGGCCTGGCTGCGCGAGCACGCGCCGCGCGCCGGGCTGGTCTGCACGATGGCGGCCAACAACGAGACCGGCGTCGTCAGCGACCTGGACGGCATCGCGGCCGCACTGGCCGGCAGCCCGGCGCTGTGGCTGGTGGACGGCGTGCAGGCGCTGGGCAAGCTGCCGCTCAGGCTCGACGAGCGCCGCATCGACTACGCGCCGTTCTCCGGCCACAAGCTCTACGCGCCCAAGGGAGTCGGCCTGCTGTACGTGCGCGACGGCGCGCCGTTCACGCCGCTGCTGGCCGGCGGCGGCCAGGAGGGCGCGCTGCGGGCGGGCACGGAGAACATGTCCGGCATCGCCGCTTTGGGTGCCGTGCTGGCGGCGCTGGAAGACGGCGGCATCTTCCGCGACGCCGCCACCCTCGGCGCCTTCCGCGACCGCCTGGCCGATGCGCTGCAGCAGGCCTTCCCCGGCCTCGTTTTCAACGCGCCGCCGGACCTGTGCCTGCCCACGACGCTGAACTTCGCGGTGCCGGGCGTCAGCGCCAAGCTGCTGCTGGACCTGTTCGACGCCGCCGAGCTGCGCGTCAGCGGCGGCTCGGCCTGCAGCGCGGCCAAGGCGGCGCCGAGCTATGTGCTCGAAGCCATGGGCCTGCCGGCCTGGCAGAGCGCCTCGGCCGTGCGGCTGTCGTTCGGGCCGGTCGCTGACGCCGCCTTCATCGACGAGGCCTGCGCGCGCATCCGTGTCTGCGGCGAATCGCTGCGCGACAGCTGCCTGAGCCCGGGCGCCGCGGGCCAGGCGCTGCCGGCCGACGGGTTGACGCGTTTCGTCGTCGACGGGGCCTGCTGCTACCTGCTGGCCGACGCGGCCAGCCGCCGCGCCGTCGTCGTCGACCCGCTGCCCGAGCTGACCGGGCGCCTCGCCCAGTGGCTGCGCTGCCAGGGCTACGCGCTGGCCGCCGTGCTGGACACGCACAGCCATGGCGACCACGCGTCCTCGGCCCCCGAGCTGTGGGCCGCCGCGGGCCAGCACGCGGGCGATGTCGACAGCCTCGGCTGGCCGCACGACGCCGAGGCGCTGGCGCTGGGCGCGCTGACGCTGACACGGCTGCCGGTGCCCGGCCACACGCAGGACTCCACCGCCTACCTGCTGCACGACGCTGCCAGCCTGCGCCAGGTGTTCGTCGGTGACACCGTCATGCCCGGCGCTTTGGGCCGCAGCGACTTCGCGCAGAGCGCGCCGCAGCAATACGCCGCGTCGCTCGCACGCCTGGCGCAGGCCGCAGGCCCGCACACGCTGCTGCTGCCCGGCCATGACTACGACGACCGCTTCGCGACGACGCTGGCCGTCGAGTGCGACGCGCAGCCGCTGCTGGCCGACGTGCTGGCCGGCCGCCTGGACGCCGCCGGCTTTGCGGCCGCCAAGGCGCGGCTGGAGCAGGGCCTGGCGCTGACCGAGTACCAGACCGTCGCCTGCGGCGCGCGTGTGGACGGCGGCTGCCTGCTGGCGTCCAGCGAACTGGCCGTCGACGCGCTGCGCGGGCTGCTGCGCCGGCACCCGGCGCTGCTGCTGGTGGACGTGCGCGAGCCCTACGAGCAGCGGCTGGGCCAGGCCCCCGAGCTGGGATCGGCCGTGCGCCGCGAGGCCGTCGCGCTGAGCGGGCTGCCCGATGCGCTGGCACGCTGGCTGGCGCTGCCGGCCGACACGCCCATCGTCTTCTTCTGCCGCAGCGGCAACCGCAGCGCGCAGGCCGCGCAGGCGCTGCGCCGGCTGGGCCGCGCGCAGGCATGGAGCCTGGCCGGCGGGCTGGCGCTGTGGCCGCGTGCGCTTCCCGCACAGGCCGATGCGGCGCTGGCGATCTGATCGAGTGAACTGTGCCGGCATGACCGGCCAGTTCGTCGCATCGCCCCCCGCTTTATGTCCGGCGCGACACACGGCGGCTACGGACGGCTTACCTGGGCTTCCAAGAATGGCTTCACCCCTCAACCCCAAGGAGTAGCCATGACGACGATCAGCGGCCTGGGCGGTGCAGACCGCTCCTGGCAGACCACGCAGAGCGCCCAGAACCGCAAGGCCGAGCACGAGGCCCGCCTGTTCGCTAAGGTGGACAGCGACGGCAGCGGCGGCGTCGACGCCACCGAGCTGGCGTCCATGCTGGAGCACACCGGCCAGTCCGGCGACAGCGCCGCGCTGCTGAAGAAGATGGACGGCAACGGCGACGGCAGCCTGTCCCAGGACGAGCTCGGCCAGGGCATGCGCGACCTGATGCCGCCGCCGGCATCGACGCTGGACTTCGCGCAGTCGCGCGGCGCGGCCAACGACGAGGTGGACGTGTTCGCCGAGCTGGATGCCGACGGCGACGGCTCGCTGACGCGTGCCGAGTTCGAGGCCGGCCGGCCCGCGCCTCCCCAGGGTGGGCCGGGCGGCATGCCACCGCCGCAGGCCGCCGGCAGCACCAGCGCCACGTCGACGACCTACGACCCGCTGGACGTCAACCAGGACGGCACCGTGTCGCAGATCGAGCGTCTGGCCGGCCAACTGAAGGAGCTGGCCGCGGCCGGCTCGGACGACCCGGCCCAGGGCTCGGCCACGTCCGAGATCGCCCAACTGGCGCAGAAGCTGTACGACCAGATCGCGAAGAACTGGTTGCAGCCGCAGACCACCGCGACCCAGGTCAGCACGAGCGCCTGACGCGGCTCACAGCCGCGTGGCGACTTCCTCGGCCAGTGCGAGGCAGGACGTCAGCCCCGGCGACTCGATGCCGAACAGCTGCACGAGGCCGGGCGTGCCGGTGTCGATGCGGAAGTCCGCCGCTGCCTCGCCCGGGCCGCTCAGCTTGGGCCGGATGCCGCTGTAGGCCGGCTGCAGCGCGCCCGCCGGCAGGCCTGGCCAGTAGCCGCGCACCTCGGCTTCGAAGGCGGGCGCGAGGGCCGGGTCCACGGCGTAGTCGAGTGCCGCCGGGTCGGTGTCAGGCAGCCACTGCACGTCGGGCCCGAAGCGCGCCTGGCCGCCCAGGTCCAGCGTCAGGTGCACGCCCAGCCCGCCGTCCACCGGCAGCGGGTAGATCAGCCGTGAGAACGGCGCCCGCCCGGCCAGAGAGAAATAGTGGCCGCGCGCAAAGTACAGCGGCGGCGCTGGAACTCCCAGCGCCTCGCTCAGCTGGCCCGCGAACAAGCCGGCCGCGTTGATGACCAGGCGTGCGCCCAGCTCGAAGTCGTCGCCCGCGCGCAGCCGCCAGGCGTCGCCGTCGCGCTCGCCGCCCGTCACCGGGCTGGCGAGCGCCAGCGTCGCACCGGCGGCCTCGGCATCGGCCAGCAGCGCCGTCATCAGCCCGTGGCTGTCGACGATGCCGCTGGACGGCGACAGCAGCGCGCCGGCCGCCTGCAGCGCCGGTTCCAGCGCCAGCGCGTCCGAGCGGCCCAGCAGGCGCAGGTCGTCCACGCCGTTGGCGGCGCCGCTGGCGGCAATGGCTTCCAGCCGCGTGACGTCCTGCGGCCGCGTTGCCACCACCAGCTTGCCGCAGCGCCGGTGCGCGATGCCGCGCGCCGCGCAGTAGTCGTACAGCAGCGCCTTGCCGCGTACGCACAGCCGGGCCTTCAGGCTGCCGGCCGGGTAGTACAGGCCGGCGTGGATGACCTCGCTGTTGCGCGACGAGATGCCGGTGCCGATGGCGCCGGCGGCCTCGATGACGACGACCTCCCGGCCCCGTTGCGCCAGTTCGCGCGCAATGGCCAGCCCCACCACACCGGCGCCGATGACGGCAACGTCCACTTGATCCATGGCCGCCAGCCTAGGCCATGCCGCGCACCGGCAACGGCAATTGCCGGCGATTGGTGTCAAGGGTTTTTACGCGTAGCGATGCGGCGGCTCCCACGGCGTGAGGCGCGGCGCCCCCCGGCTGAGGGGTGCTGTCGCCCGGACGGGTGACGGGCCCCCTGCGTGAATTTCTCACGCCGCGCAGAAGATCTGAGCACTGGCATCCGCCCGGTTGCGGCGTGCGCGCGTGCGCGCGCCCCGGCTGGATGACCGACGTGAGCGGAGACGGCACATGGGCAAGCGCAAGAATTTCTGGCAGAAGCTTCAGCACTCCCTGCGCAAGCGCGCGGACGCGGCCGCCACGGCGACGCCGCCCAAGCCCGACACGCCCGCCCCGGTGCGCGAGAAGCTGGTCTTCGAGCACCTCGAGCCGCGGCTGCTGCTGTCCGACACGCCCATCCCGCTGGCCACCTTCGCGCCCGCCGGCACGCTGACGATCAACGTCCACTCGGGCGACCTCAAGGTCGAGACCGTCTACAGCGGCGGCACGCCGCAGATCCGCGTGTGGGACAACACCGTCGGCATGTCGCTGGGCCAGGTGGCGCTGACGCAGAACGTCAAGATCAGCATCAACGGCCTGCCCGGCATCAGCGACAAGGTGCTGGTGGACCTGGGCTACGACGACGGCGCCGCGGGCACCAATGCCACCAGCCCGTTCGCCATCATGGTGGAGCTGGACGGCGGCACCGACATCCCGCTGGTCAGCGACGACACGCTGACCTTCCAGAGCAGCGGCCCCGACTTCTACAACCCGACGGCGCTGTTCCTGAAGAGCACCGACGACATCGTCTTCGCCAGCGGCTTCACGAGCACCGGCACCTTGAGCGTCGACTCGCAGGAAGCCATTACCGCCAACGGCGTGACGCTGCAGGCCAGCGACATCTACCTGGGCGTCACCAAGGCCGTCACCGACGGCGTGACGCTGCTGGACGGCTTCAACCTGCTGGGCAATGCCAGCGGCGCCATCAACCTGACCAACGCGAATGTGACCGCCGGCGACATCGGCCTCATCGTCACGACGAGCGTCAACGTCAACACGACGGACTCCAGCTACGCGAGCAACCTCATCAAGGTTGCCTTCGTGCAGACCAGCTCCAACGCGCAGATCACGCTGGGCGGCGCCACGAACCTGAGCGCCACCGCGGGCAAGCTGACGCTGGCCTCCAGCTCCACCGTCACCGCCAAGGCGACGACGCAGCCCGACGCCGGCAGCACGGCGGCCGACAAGGACGCGTCCATCGCCTCCGTCATCGCCAGCAGCGCGGCCGGCGTGACCGTGGGCGGCGGCGCGTCGCTGACGGCCAGCGGTGCGCTGATCCTGACGGCCACCAACACCGCCAACGTCGAGGCCATTGCCGATGGCACGGCCGGCGCCAGTGCCAGCGGCGCCAAGGGTGGCACGGTCGCCGTCACACAGCTGGGCGGCGACACGTCCGTCAACGTGACCGACAACGCCGCGCTGTCCGGCAGCGCCATCACCGCGTCGGCCACGGCCAACCGCACCGTCCACACGTCGGCCAAGTCCACGGCCGGCGGTGCCACGCAGCCCAGCGGCGGCACGCCCACGCAGGGCCAGCAGCAGCTCGCCAACAACAACGCGCAGACCGGCGACGGCCAGCTGAACTTCGCCGCCGCGGTGGCCGTCACCCACGTCGGTGGCGACACGACCGCGCGCCTGGCTGGCTCCGGCGTGACGACGGCCGGCGCGCTGGCCGTGTCGGCCACGTCGGCCACCGCCACCGTGGCCGGCGCCGCCGCCAGTACCGAGGCCGATGGCAGCGCCGCCACCGGCAGCCCCGGCGTGGGCGTGGCCGCCGCCTTGAGCTTCATCGATGGCACGACGCGCGCGTCGCTGGGTGATGGCGCCGCCATCACGGCGCCCAGCGCCACGTTTTCGGCCAGCACGACGACGGACGCCAACTTCGGCGCCATCGCCACGTCCGGCGCCGGCAGCACCAGCGGCGTCGCCGTGGCCGGCTCGCTGGCGCTGCACGTCGGCGTGCTGACGACCGAGGCCGTGCAGGAAGCCGGCAGCACCGCCACGTCCACCGGCGGCGTCACGTTCAACGCCACCAGCAACACCCACCACCAGGCGCGCGCACTGCCCAAGGTCAACGGCGCCACCGGCGAGAGCACGGGCGTCGGGGCGTCCGTCGCGATCAACGTCGTCGACGAGACGACGCGCGCGCAGGTCGATGCCAACGCGAAGTTCACCGGCAGCAGCCTGGCGCAGAACGTCAACGCGACCAGCGACGTCGACACCGAAGCCAAGGGTGGCGCCAGCGGCGGCACGGCCGTGGCGCCGGTCGTCGCGGTGACTGTCGTCAACACCGATGCCAAGGTCGGCGCCCTGGGCGGCAGCGACATCACGCTGGTCAACGGCCTCACCAGCGACGCCAGGAGCGCCGTCGACGTGCTGGCCAAGGGCCACGGCGATGCGGCTGGCAAGACCAACGCCGCCGTCGGCGCGTCCGTCGTCGTCACGCACGTGGCGCCGCTCGTCGAGCTGGCGCTGGACGGCAAGCTGCAGGCCGGCGCCGCCGTGCTGATGACCGGCCGCAACACCGGCCTGACGCGCAGCGAGGCCAAGGCCGCCGCGCGCGGCGCGCAGGACAACGGCAACAACGCCAGCCAGCAGGGCAGCGCCGCGCAGGGCGCCGGCAACACGGCGGCCGGCAACAACGGCGCGCGCGGTGCGTCGGGCACCACGCCGCAGGCCAACAGCGGCGAGGGGCCGGTCACCGTGGCCGCCGCCATCGCCATCCATCACCTGGGCGGCCAGAGCACGGCCCGCGTCGGTGGCGCGGCGGACATCACGACCGCTGGCCTGCTGTCGCTGAAGAACGAGACCGACCTCGACGCGCAGGCCGACGCCAGCGGCGTGGCCAGCCAGGGCAGCACCAACGTCGGCGCCGCCGTGGCCATCAATGTGGCCGAAGTGGGCAGCAGTGCGCGTGTCAGCAGCGGCAGCGTCAGCAGCAACGGCCTGGCGCTGGGCGCCACGACCGTGACCGGCCAGCGCAGCGAGGCGACGACGACCGCCACCTCCGGCGCCGCCACCGGCAACACCGGCGTGGCCGGTTCGCTGGCCATCGGCGTGGGCATCAGCAAGTTCGAGGCGAGCCTGGCGCCGACCGCCGTCGTCAATGCCCACGCGGGTGCCGTCACGCTGGACGCCGACTCGACAACCGGCGACACCGTGAAGGCCCTGCCCGACGGCGGCGGCGCCGTGGCCGAGAACACCGGCGTCGGTGCGTCTGTCGCCATCAACGTCGCCGACCACCTGGGCCGCGCCGAGATCGAGAACGGCGCCACGCTGACGCCGGCCGGCTCGCTGACCCTGAACGCCAAGACCGACTCGGCCATCACGACGACCGCCGAAGGCGGCGCCAAGGGCGGCACCGCCGTCGCGCCGGTCGTGGCCGTCACGGTGGCCAACCAGGACGCCATCGCGCGCATCGGCACCGGCGGCCTCGTCGACGCCAGCGGCGCCATCGGCGTGAACTCGACGCTGGCCAGCACCAACACGACGAAGGCCGAGGGCAAGGCCGAGGGCGCCAAGGACGCCGCCGTCGGCGCGGCCATCGCCGTCAACGTCGAGAACGACAAGAGCCTGGCCAGCACGGCGCGCAGCCTCAAGAGCACGGGCGCCATCGGCATCTCGGCCACCAGCAGCGCGGCCAGCACGGCGTCGTCCAAGGCCAGCGCCGTCGGCGGCAAGGAGGACGACAGCAGCTCCGCCAGCGACGACGCGGCCGTCGACCAGCAGAACACCGCCGCCCGCAACAGCGGCAACTCGGCCGCCAACGCGGCCGGCGCGCGCAACTCGTCCACGTCGCAGGCCACGCCCAGCGCGCAGGGCACCGGCGGCGGCACGGTCAGCGTGGCGGCGGCCGTCGCGGTGAACGTGGCCCAGGCCACCAGCCGCGCCACGGCCGGCGGCGGCACGTTGACGGCCGGTGGCGCTCTCAGCCTCGACAGCAAGACCGACACCGACGCCAAGGCCGTGGCCGACGGCAGCACGCGCGCCAAGGACGCCGGCAACCCCAACGACACCGGCGTGGGCGTCGGCGTGGCCATCAACGTGGGCATCAACACCAACGAGGCCAAGCTGCTGGGCGACGCCGTCGTCGCCAGCCAGGGCGCCAATGTGCGCGCCGGCATGACCGGCGCAGGCACGCACACCAACGCCGCCGAGGCCAAGAGCGGCGCCGGCGGCGCCAAAACCGGCGTGGCCGGTGCGCTGGCCGTCAACGTGGCCGTGGACCGCACGACGGCCGAGATCGCCGCCGGTGCCAACGTGAATGCCGGCGCGGGCGCCAGCACCGTCAGCGCCGCCACCCAGCACGCCGATTCGGCCAGCGCCACGCCCACCGACTCCGGCGTGCAGGCCGATGCCAAGAACACCGGGGTCGGCGCGTCCGTCGCCGTCAACGTGCCCGACGTCATCGCCCGCGGCGAGATCGCCGATGGCGCCGTCGTGAGCAGCAGCGGCGCGCTGGCGGTCAGCGGCACGCTGGAGAACGCGATCACGACGACCGCCGAGGGCGGCGCCAAGGGCGGCACGGCCGTGGCGCCCGTCGTGGCCGTCACGGTGGCCAACCAGGACGCTGTCGCGCGCATCGGAACCGGCTCGGCCACGACGACGTCCGGCAACCTGGCCGTCGGCAGCAGTCTCAAGTCCACCAACACCACCAAGGCCGAGGGCAAGGCCGAAGGCGCGAAGGATGCCGCTGTCGGCGCGGCCGTGGCCGTCAACGTGGAGCTGGACCGCAGCACCGCCAGCCTGAACCGCAGCGTCAACACCACCGGCACGGTGGGCGTCACGGCCGCCAGCCAGACGGCCAGCACGGCCAGCGCCAAGGCCAGCGCCGTGGGCGGCAAGGAAGACGACAGCAGCTCCAGCAGCGACGACCACGCCGTCGACGACCAGAACAACGCCGCCCGCGGCACCGGCGACGCGGCGGCAGCCGCCGGCGGCGCGCGCAACAGCTCCTCGTCGCAGGCCACGCCGTCGGCGCAGGGCACCGGCGGCGGCACCGTCAGCGTCGCCGCGGCGGCGGCCGTGAACATCGCTTCCAGCACCGCCGCAGCGACGCTGGGCGGCGGCACGGTCACGGCCACGGGCGCCGTCAACGTGGGCAGCAGCAGCGACGCCGACGCCCAGGCCACGGCCGACGGAAGCACGCGCGCCAAGGACGCGAGCAACCCCAACGACACCGGCGTCGGTGTCGGCGTGGCCGTCAACGTGGGCCTCAACACCAACACGGCCACCGTGCTGGGTACCAGCGTCGTCAACAGCCAGGGCCTGAACGTGACGGCCGGCGTGGCCGCCGGCGGCGACGGCAAGCACACGACCGCCGCCACGGCCAAGAGCGGCGCGGGCGGCGCCAAGACCGGCATCGCCGGCGCGTTGGCCGTCAACGTGGCGGTGGACCGCACGACGGCCGAGGTCGCCACCGGCGCCAGCGTCAACGCCGGCGCGGGCGCCAGCAGCGTCAGCGCTGCGGCCAAGCATGCCGACACCGCCAGCGCCACGCCCACCGACTCTGGCGTGCAGGCGGACGCGAAGAACACCGGCGTCGGCGCGTCTGTGGCCGTCAACGTGCCGGACCTCATCGTTCGCGGCGAGATCGCCGACGGCGCCGTCGTGAGCAGCAGCGGCGCGCTGGCGGTCAGCGGCACGCTGGAGAACACCATCACGACGACGGCCGAAGGCGGCGCCAAGGGCGAGACCGCCGTCGCGCCCGTCGTGGCCGTCACGGTGGCCAACCAGGACGCCATCGCCCGCATCGGCACCAGCGCCAGCGCGGTCAGCGCGACCGGCGCCGTCACCGTCGCCAGCAGCCTCAAATCCACCAACACGACCAAGGCCGAGGGCAAGGCCGAAGGCAGCAAGGACGCCGCCGTCGGCGCCGCCGTGGCCGTCAACGTGGAGCTGGACCACAGCCGCGCCAGCGTCAACCGCAACCTCACCGGCACCACCAGCGTCGCCATCACCGCGGCCAGCGAGACCGACACAACGGCCAGCGCCAAGGCCAGCGCGGTGGGCGGCAAGGAGGACGACAGCAGCTCGTCCAGCGACGACCATGCCGTCAACGACCAGAACGCCGCGGTGCGCGGCCTGGGCGATTCGGCCGCCGGCAGCGGCGGCGCGCGCAACTCCTCGTCCAGCACGGCCACGCCGTCGGCCGCGGGCACCGGTGGTGGCACCGTCAGCGTGGCCGCAGCCGTGGCCGTCAACATCGCCGACGCGACGGCCAGCGCCACCGTGGCCGGCGCGTCCATCGCGTCCAGCGGCGCCGTCACCGTGGCCGCGACGGCCGACAACGACGCGAAGGCGCAAGCCGACGGCAGCACCCGCGCCAAGGACGAGGACAACCCCAACGACACCGGCGTCGGCGTCGCCGTGGCCGTCAACGTCGGCCTCAGCACCAACGAGGCGCGCGTGCTGGGCGGCAGCAGCATCAACAGCCAGGGGCTGAACATCACGGCCGGCATGGCCGGCGCATCGGGCGACGGCGCGACGCACACGACCGCGGCCGAATCCAAGAGCGGCGCCGGCGGCGCCAAGACCGGCGTGGCGGGCGCGCTGTCCGTCAACGTGGCGGTGGACCGCACGACGGCCGAGCTGGCCGGCAACGCCCAGGCGGGCGCGGGCGCCAGCAGCGTCACCGCCAGGACGACCCACGACGACTCGGCCAAGGCCACGCCCACGGACTCCGGCGTGCAGGTCGATGCGCAGAACACCGGCGTCGGCGCGTCCATCGCCGTCAACGTGGCCGACCACATCGCCCGCGCCGAGGTGCTCAACGGCGCCGGCCTGGCCAGCGCCGGCGCGCTGACGATCTCGTCCGCGCTGCAGAACACGATCACGACGCAGGCCGAGGGCGGCGCCAAGGGCGGCACGGCCGTCGCACCCGTCGTCGCCGTCACGGTGGCCAACCAGGACAGCATCGCGCGCCTGGGAACCGGCGGCACGCTGACCAGCACCGGCGACCTCGCCATCACGGCCGACCTGCGCGCCACGAACAACACCACCGCCAAGGGCAAGGCCGAGGGCAAGGAAGACGCCGCCATCGGCGCGGCCGTGGCCGTCAACGTGGAGCTGGACCGTGCCAATGCCGAGCTGGCCCGCTCGGTGACGAGCACCGGCGCCGTCAGCGTGGCCGGCACCAGCCAGGTCGCCACCACCGCCAAGGCCGAGGCCAGCGCCGTGGGCGGCGAGCAGGACGACAGCAGCAGCCCGTCCGACGACAACGGCGTCAACCAGAAGACCGCCGCCGGCCGCAATCTCGGCAACTCCGCTGCCAACGCGGGCGGCGCGCGCAACTCCAGCAGCAGCGCCGCCACGCCGTCGGCCGGTGTGGCCAGCACCGACACCACCAGCGGCGACAGCGGCAGCAGCGAGACCGTCAGCGTCGCGGCCGCCGTGGGCGTCAACATCACCGACACCACCAGCCGCGCGCAGATCAGCGCCGGCACGATCAGCACGCCGACGAAGAACGTGTCGGTGCAGTCCAGCGCCAACACCGACGTGCAGACGATCGCCGACGGCAGCGCGACGACCAGCGACGGCGGCACCGGCGTGGGCGCCGCCGTGGCGGTGAACTACGCGGCGGCTACCAACGAGGCGCTGGTGGGCAGCGGTGTCGTCATCACGGCCGACGGCCTGCAGCTCGGCGCGACGATGACCAACGTCGGCGGCGACACCACCCACACGACGCTGGCCAGCGCCAAGAGCGGCGCCGGCGGTGGCGACATCGGCGTGGCCGGCTCGGTCGCCATCAACATCGTCAACGAGGACACCAAGGCGCAGTTCAGCGGCAGTGCCGCGCTGGCCGGCGCCGACTCCGGCGGCGCACTGCAGGCCATCACGGCCTCCACCGCCAGCGACACGGCCAAGGCCGTGCCCGAGGACGAAGGCGGCCAGGCGGGCGGCAGCGACGTGGGCGTCGGTGCGTCCGTCGCCGTCAACGTGGTCGACCGCAACCTCGATGCGACGCTGGCCGACGGCGCGCAGATCGCCGGCAACGTGTCGTCCATGACCGTCTCGTCGACGGCGCAGGACACGATCACCACCGAGACCGAGAACGGCGCCAAGGGTGACACAGGCGTCGGTGTGGCCGCGGCCGTCACGGTCGACACCAGCGACACCCGGGCCTACGCCGGCACGGCCAGCGGCACGCTGACGGTCGGCGGCGACGCTGCCGTGCGCGCCTTCCGGCTCGACCAGGTCACCGGCAGCGCCAAGGCCGAGGCCGCTGGCAAGGACACGGCCGTGGGGGCGTCCGTCGTCGTCACGGTCATCGACGGCGATGTCAGCGCGCGGCTGGCCCGCAGCGTGGCGGCGGGCGGCGCGGCCGAGGTGTCGTCCGGCAACACCGTGCTGGCCATGGGCACGGCCAAGGCCAGCGCGTCCGGCAACAGCAGCGGCGGCCGCAGCGCCGACAAGGAAGCCGACAACCAGGTCAACAACAACCCCAACAACGGCGGCGACCGCACGCTGCCCAAGAGCAACGACCAGGTCGACTCCGCCAACACCCAGACCAGTGGCGAGACCGGCGGGCAGGGTTCGTCCGGCACCGGCGTGGCGGCAGCGGTCGTCGTGCAGGTGCTGGTGACCGACAACACCGCCAGCGTGGCCGACGGCGTGACGCTGACGGCCGGCGGCGCGCTGAGCGTCGATGCGCAGGCCGACTACAACGTCATCACGCAGGCCATGGGTGACGCCATCGACCTGAGCAAGGACACCAACGTCGGCGCCGCCGTGGGCCTGGGCGTGACCGACGCCAGCAACGTGGCCAGCGTCGGCGCGAACGCGGACCTGCGCGGCGGCTCGGTGCTGGTGCGCGCGGACCGCCCGGGCGACAGCGGCGACCACGAGTTCCGCAGCATGGGCATCGCCGCCGCCGGCGGCAAGGACACCTCGGTGGCCGGCAGCGTCGCCATCAACATCGTCACGCTGGACACGGCCGCCACCGTGGGCGCCGGCGCGCAAGTCCGCGCCAGCGCCGGCAAGCTGGACGTCGTGGCCGACCAGAGCACGCAGGTGCAGGCCATCGCCGGTGCGGCGGCCGTCAGCACCGGCGGCACGGGCGTGGGCGCGTCCGTGGGGTTGAACATCGTCGTCGAGCGCACCAGCGCGACCGTGGGTGCGGGCGCCCAGCTCGCCGCGCGCGACGCCACCACCGTCAGCGCCAGCGGCCAGGTCATCCCGGCCGTGCTGGACCTGCCCGACCCGCTGCCCGACCTGCCGCTCAGCAACCTCGCCATCTCCGGCGGCATCTCCACCGACGGCGCCGCCGGCGCCGGCTCGGCCGCCGTCAACATCTACACGCTGGACACCGTCGCGCGGCTGGACAACGGCGTCAAGGTCAACGACGCGGCCATGGGTGTGGCCGCCGGCGCGGCGCAGGATGTGACCGTTGCTGCCAGGAGCCGTACCGACATCGAAGGCGGCGCGGGCGCGGGCGGCATCTCCATCGGCAATGCCGGCGTCGGCATCGGCCTGGACGTGACCGTCCTCGTCGAGAACACCCAGGCCCAGCTCGGCTCGGGCGTGGCGCTGAAGGCCGGCCGCGACATCGCCGTGCGTGCCAACAGCGACCAGGACATCACCAGCGTCGCCGCGACCGCGGGCGTCGCGACCGATGGCTCCGGTGTCGGCGGCAGCGTGTCCGTCTACGTCGTCACCAACACCACCGAGGCCACGACGGCCGGTGGCGCCGGCTCGGCGCTGCAGGCCGGCGGTGCGCTGGCCGTGACGGCTGATGCGCCGTTCGACATCACCCAGGTGGCCGGTGCGCTGGCCTATGGCAACTCGGCCGGCGTGGGCATCTCCAGCACCGTGCTCGTGCACAACGACACCGTGCAGGCCCTGGTCGGCCCCGGCACGGCGCTGGCAGCCGGCTCGACCGGTGGCGTCGACGTGGCCGCCACGTCGCACGAGAACCTCGTCACCATCGCCGTGGGCGGCGGCGCGTCCAGCAGCGCGGCCGTGGCCGGCTCGGTCGTCGTCAACGTGCTGAACGAGACGACCAAGGCGCGCATCGATGACAGCGCCACGTTCACCGTCGGCACCGCGTCGGGCGCGACGCAGGCCGACATGAAGGTCCGCGCCAGCGACGAGACCGACATCGTCTCGGTCGCCGGCTCCATCGCCGCGTCCAGCAGCGTCGGCGTGGGCCTGGGGGCGGTCGTCAACACCGTCAACAAGACCACCGAGGCCCGGCTGGGCTCGGCCGCCACCGGCACGGTGGATGGCGACCTGCTCGTCACGTCGCATTCCGACGAAGACATCTCCACCGTTGCCGCCGGCGTGGCGGCCAGCTCCAGCGTGGGCGTGGCGGCCGACGCCAACGTGCAGGTGCTGAACATCACGACGCGCGCCATCCTCGGCGACGACCCGACCGACGCCAAGGCCAGCGCCGGCGCGGGCGACGCGCATGCCCAGGGCAGCATCGTCGTCGCGGCGGACGAGAACAGCGAGATCGACCTCATCACCGGCTCCGTCGGCGCGTCCGGCTCGGCCGGCGTGGGCGCGGCCGTGGGCGTCGTCACGGCCAACAAGAACACCGTCGCGCTGGTGGGCGAGGGCGCCAAGGTCACGGCCGACGGCCTGCGTGCCGGCCTGGCCGTCCAGGACGGCGGCATTGGCGTCGGCTATGCCGCGGCCACGCCGCAGAGCACCTCCGGCCTGCCCAACGCCGCCGCCGGCCAGAAGGGCAGCGCCGCCGCGTTCGAAGTCGGCACGCCGACCTTCAACGCCGCCAGCGGCAGCGGCCAGACCAGCGACGACCCGAGCTTCACGAAGAACCGCGTCGCCACGCCCAGCGTGCGCAGCGGCTTTACCGGCCTGGCCGTCACGGCCACCAACCGCGACGACATCGAGACCTTCGCCGTCGCCCTGGGCGCGGGCACGGCCGGCATCGGCGTCGGCTCGGCCACCAATGTCGTCAACACGACGACGACGGCCGGCATTGGCGCCAGTGCCAACGTCAATGCCGATACCAGCACCGGCGGCGCGGGCCAGAGCGTGCTCGTCGGCGCGGGTGACGACTTCTCGCATGTGGCCCTCGCGGGCGCGCTCGGCGTCGGCACCGTCGGCGTGGCCCCGGGCGTGGACGTGACCGTGCTGACGCACGACACCAACGCCAGCATCGGCGGCAACGCCAGCGTGAAGGCCAAGGACGACGTCGTCGTGCAGGCCACCAACGAGGACCATCTCGTGCTGCTGTCCGCCGGCATCGCCGCCGGCACGGTGGGCGTGGGTGGCGCCGTCAACGTGCTGGTCGTCAACAACCACACGACGGCCACGGTGGGCGCGGCGTCCAGCGTGCAGGCCGGCGGCGACGTCGGTGTGCTGGCCAAGGACGCGACCGACGTGACGATGATCGCCGGCGCGCTCGGCGCGGGCACCGTGGGCGTGGGTGCGTCCGTGGGTGTCATGAGCATCACCAAGCACACCGATGCCGGCGTGCTGACCGGCGCGGCCGTCGACGCCAAGGGCGCCGGCAGCGGCCTGCTCGGCATGCTGGACGGCAGCGTGGGCGCCGCCGGCCTGGGCACGGCGGAGCGCCACGGCGTCGTCGTGCAGGCCGACAGCCGCGAGGACTTCTTCCACCTCGACGTTGCAGCCGGCGCCGGCTACGTGGGCGTGGGCGGCGGCGTGGGCGTCACGCTGCTGGACTCTGACACGACGGCCATCATCGGTGCGAATACCCGGATCAACCGCAACGGCGGCAACGCCGGCGCGGACGGCGACCAGGGCGTCTACGTGACCGCGGCCAACAGCGCCAGCGGCACGCACTTCACCGGCGCGGTGGCGGGCGGCTTCGTCGGCGTGGGCGGCGCGGTGCAGGTGGGCAGCCTGCGCAACGACACGGCGGCGCGCATCCTCGGCAATGCCGACGTCGCCGCCGCGGCGGACGTGGCCGTTAACGGCCTCTCAAGCATCGACCTCGACTCGCTGACCATCTCCGGCGCCGGCGGCTTCGTCGGCGCGGCGGGCGCGGTGACGGTGTGGTCCGTCGGCACGCCGCTGGAGCGCAGCTACCAGAACAGCGACGGCGCCACCGCCGACGGCCTCACCAAGACGCAGGCCGACAACACGCAGGGCTCGGGCGACAGCGACGCGGCCAAGCAGGCGTCGCTGGCCAAGGGTCAGGTCGGCAGCGTGCTGGGCGGCTTTGCCGGCGGCACCGCCGGCAGCGGCCAGCAGCGCGTGAAGGACCGCGCCGGCGCGGCCGGCACACTGGTCAGCGGCTCCGGCCCGTCGCAGGCCGAATGGCTGGCTGCCATCAACGCCACTAACCCGGCACAGGGCACCGAGGCCACCGTTGCCGGCGGCACGGTCGTCACGGCCGGCAATGCGATCACGGTCAATGCCCGCCAGTGGGCGGACGTGGACTTCCTCGTCGGCGCCATCGGCGGCGGCGCGGGCGGCATCGGCGCCGGCATCGGCGTGTTCTCGACCGCGTTCAACACGAACGCCAACGCCGGCGGCACCTACGCGGCCGGCGGCGCGTTCTCGGTCAGCTCGCGGCTGGACAGCACCGTCGACGCGACGGCCTTCGCCGGCGGCGCCGGCTTCGTGGGGCTGGGCGCCGCCGTGTCCGTGCTCAGCGATCACAGCAACAACCAGGCCGGCCTGGGCGACGGCGCCCGCGTGAAGAGCGCGTCCAGCGTGGACGTGACGGCCACGTCCAACCGCGCCATCCACCTGGCCACGGGCCAGGGCACGGCCGGCGCGGTGGCGGCCGGCGCGTCGTTCACGCGGCTGACCAGCGACGGCCAGGTCAGTGCCGACGTCGGCGCGGGTGCCCGCATCGGCCAGGACGCCGGCCAGACGGTCGGCGCGCTGCACGTGAAGGCCGAGGCCAACCTCGACGCCGAGGCGCACACGCTGGCCTTCTCGGTCGGTGCGGTGGCCATCAGCGCCAACTTCGCCTTTGCCGACGTGAAGCCGCTGCTGCGCGCGTCGGTGGGCGACGCATCACTCATCAAGACGACCGGCGAAGCGACGGTGGACACGCTGTCCACCGGCAAGGCCGACGCCAAGGTGCTGACCGTCACGGCCGGCGCTGGCGCCACGGGCGTCAGCCTGTCCAGCGCGACGTTCTCGCCGACGGTGCAGGCACTGTTCGGCGCCACGTCGGTGCTGAATGCCGGCGGGCTGATCCGCGTGCAGGCACGCAACAACCACAACGGCAGCGGCGCGCTGGCCAACAAGGGCGCGTGGGCCTCGTCCACGGCGCCGGGCTTCGGCGGCTTCACCGGCAACGGCGCGGTGCCCACGGCCGAGGCCAACGGCAGCGTGAAGGCCAGCGTCGGCTCGGGCTCGCTGATCAGCGCGGGCGGGCGTGTCGACGTGCTGGCCTACAACAACAACGAGGCGCAGGCCGAGGCGCTGGCGCTGTCCGTCGGCGGCGCGACCGTCGGCGTCAGCATCGGCAACGCGCGCGCCAACGGCGGCACGACGGCCGAGCTGCTGGGCGGCGTGGGCTCGTCCACCGACCTGACCGTGCGCTCGCAGGCGCGCAACCTCGCCAATGCCGACGCCGACGCCTCTGGCGGCGGCCTGGACGCCAACAACGGCGCCAGCAGCACGGCGCGGGCCAACGGCAATGTGCAGACCGTCGTCGGCGTCGCCGCGCAGGACGCGACGCTGAACGCCAGCGGCGCCATCGTCATCGAATCGCGCTCCAGCAACGACGCGACGGCCAACACCTACGGCCTGTCGCTGGGCGTCTCGAGCGCGGTGGGCATCATGGCCGCCAGCGCCGAGGCGTCGCCCGACGTGCGTGCCACCGTCACCGGCAACACCCACCTCGTCTCGGGCACCGGCGCACGCGTCGGCGCGTATCACAACCAGGGCGGCGAAGACGTTCGCGCCACGGCCGACGCCGCCGGCGGCGGCCTGGGCGCTGCCGTCAACGGCACCATCGTCAACGCCCGGAGCCTGGGCAACGCGCAGGCGCTGGTGGGCGACAACACGTCCATCGCCGGCGGCAGCGGCGCCGTCACGGTCGAGGGCCTGTCCGACAACATCGCCAACGCCACCGGCACGGCGGTCTCCGTGGGCCTGGTGCTGGGCGTGGGCGGCGTCGTCGCGAACGCCAGCACCGGCGGCACGACCGGCGCCGTCAGCGGCGCCGACGTGACCGGCGCCAGCTACGCGGTGCTGGCCCATGCCGACCAGGACGCCGTCGGCACTGCCACCGCCGCGGGCGGCGGCCTGGTGGCCGGTGCCACCGGCGCGGGCGGCACCAGCAGCGTCACGCCCACCGTCAACGCCGGCATCGGCGACGGCGCGCAGGTCAGCGTGGCCGGCCCGATCTCCGTGATCGCCGAAACCACGGCCGACTCCGACGGCACCGCCAACGGCGTGGCCGTGTCGGGCGGCTTCTCGATGGGTATTTCCGTCGCCGATGCGACGCTGAGCCCGACGATGACCAACCGCATCGGCAGCGGCGCCAGCCTCAGCGCCAACGGCGCGGCGTCCGATGTGACCATCGCCACGCGCGTCAACAACGGCGCCAGCAACGCCGGTGGCACGACGGCCATCGCCACGGCGCCGTCCGGCGGCCTGGCCGCCGCACTCAGCGGCACCAGCGCCTCGGCGAAGACGACCTACAACATCCTGCAGAGCTCGGGCACCGGCGTCACGCTGAACGCGGGCCGCGACCTCAACGTCGAGCTCAAGCTCGGCAACCACGTCGAGTCCACCGCCAACAGCGACACCTTCGGCGGCGTCGCCGTCGGCGGCTCGGTGGCCAGCAGCACGGTGGACGGCAGCGCGCAGAGCAACTTCACCAGTGCCGGCGGCACCGTCGGGCGCCACCTGAACGCGCTGGGCGTGTCCAGCCAGCCGGTGACGGCCACGTCGCGCGCCGCGGGCGCCGGCCTGTTCAGCGGCCAGTTCAACAGCGCCACGGCCAGCTTCACGCCCAGCATGGGCATCAACCTGGGCAGCGGCTCCACCAGCGTCGGTGGCAACGCGACCGTGCAGATGCTGTCCACCACCGACACGACGGCCAACACGGTGGGCCGCTCGCTGAGCGTGGCCGGCAGCATCGGCGCGTCGCTGGCGTCGGCCACGATGAGCCCGACGGTCTACGCCCGCACCGGCAACCAGCAGCTGACGGCGGGCGGCTTCGTGCTCGTCGAGGCCCGTCACAACCACGACGGCCAGGCGCCCACCGGTCAGGACACCACCGCCACCGCCAAGGCTTCGGCCGGCGGCGCGCTGGTGGGCATCACGGGCGCGTCCGCGTCGGCCATCGCATCGGCCAACGTCGACGCCAGCGTCGGCGCCGGCGCGAAGCTGACGGGTGGCGGCTCGGTGCGCGTGCTGGCCGACGGCGTCAACATCGCCACGGCCGACAGCTCGGGCCTGGGCGGCGGCGGCTTCATTGCCGAGGGCCTGTCGTCCAGCTCGGCCATCGTCGGCGGCGGCACGACGGCCGACCTGCGCGGCGGCGTGGGCGGGGCCACGCTGGTCAACGTCGTGGCCGACGGCAAGAACAACGCGGTGGCCACGGCCAGCGCGTCGGGCCTGGCCGGCCTGGGCGGCGCCGCCGGCGGCAGCGCCACGGCGCGCTCCAACAGCGGCGTGGCCGCGGGGCTGGGCGACGGCAGCGTCGCCAGCACCACCGTCACGGGCGGCGCCGTGCTGGTGGATGCCATCTCCAGCGCCGACGCCGATGCGCAGGCCAAGGCGTTCTCGTTCGGCCTCGGCAGCGCCGTGGGCTTCATGAGCGCCACCAGCCAGGTCAGCCCCGCCGTCACGGCCGAGGTGCGCGGCAGCACCGCCGTGACCGGCGCCGGCATCACCGTGCGCGCCCGCCACAACCAGGGCAGCGAGAACAGCACCGCCGTGGCGGACGCGGCCTCGGCCGGCGGCGGCGCGTCGCTGGGCGGCGGCAACGCCGACGCGACGGCCGCGGCCGACACGCGGGCGCTGGTGGGCAACGCCGCCAGCTTCGACGCAGGCAATGGCCATGCCGTGACGGTGCAGGCCGACGCGCGCAACCTGGCGGTCGGCACCGGCGAGTCCTTCAACGGCTCGCTGGGCGTGTCGGCCGGCGTCGTCACGGCCGCCGCACGCTCCGGCGGCATCACCGAGGCCACCAGCGGCGCCGACGTGACGGCCAGCGGCCTGACCGTGCGCTCCACGGCGGTGCAGACCGGCGCGGCGACGGCCGAGGGCACGGCCGGCGGCCTCGTCGCGGCCGGCACCGGCGCCGGCGTGACGACCACCGTCAACCCCGACGTGCGCGCGGGCCTGGGCGACGGCGCCATCATCGACGTGGCGGGCGGCATCGCCGTCAGCGGCACCGCGACGACGGACGCCGACGGCACCGCCACCGGCGTGGCCGTGTCGGCCGGCGGCTCGCTGGGCCTGTCCAAGGCCGACGTGACGCTGGCGCCCAAGATGACGCTGGCCGTGGGCAGCGGCGTCAAGGCGACGACGCACTCGGCCAACACCGGCGACATCGCGTTCTCGCTGACGCACAACGGCGGCGGCGCCTCGGCCACGGCCCATGCGGCTGGCGGCGGCATCCTGGCCGGCGGCGGCGCCGACGCGGACGCCAAGCTGGCCTACAACATCACGACGACGACCGGCAGCGGCGTCACGCTGGACGCGGCGCGCGGCGTGTCGTTCACGACGCAGGCGGGCGGCTTCGCGCAGTCGGTCGGCGATGCCGAGGGCCTGGCGCTGGGCGGCGGCTTCGGCGCCGCCACGTCCAATGCCAACGTCAGCGGCACCGTCAGCCAGGCGCTGGGCAGCGTCAGCGGCACGCAGGCGCTGGACTTCAAGGTCGACACCCAGGTCAACAGCTTCGCCGACGCGGATGCGCTGGCGGCGTCGCTGGGCCTGGTGGGCGCCGGCGCGGTGAACGCCGCCACGGCCAGCTACACGCCCACCGTCACCGCCAACCTGGGCGGCGGCGGCACGCTGGACGTGGGCCGCGATCTCATCGTCAACGCGCAGACGCGCGGCGATTCGTCGGCGCTCGCCAAGGGCACGTCCATGAGCCTGGGCGGCAGCATGGGCGGCTCCATCGCGACCGCCACGCTGAGCCCCAGCGTGAACGCGCTGACCGGCAACCAGCGCGCCGACGTCGGCCGCGACATCAGCATCCACGCCAGCCACAACCACGACGGCGCCGGTGCCACCGGCCAGGTCACGTCGGCGGTGGCGCGCAGTTCGTCGGGCGGCCTGCTGCTGGGCGCCACCGGCGCGGCATCCACGGCCAACGCCAACGCCGGCACGACGGCGCGCAGCGGCGCCGGCAGCGTGCTGACGGCGGGCGGCTCGCTGAAGATCCATGCCGATGCCAGCAACGTTGCCGACAGCGAGACCTCCGGCGCGGCGCTGAGCGCGTTGGTGGCGGCCGGCAAGTCGGTGGCCATCTCCAACGCCAACGGCGGCACGACGGCCGAGATCGGCGGCGGCTCGGCGGGCAGCAGCTTCGTCGACGTGCGCGCGCTGGGCCACAACGATGCCGATGCCCGCGCCAACGCGTCGGGTGGTGGCCTGGCCGGCGGCGTCAACAGCGGCGACGCCACGGCCAAGGCCAACGGCGCCGTGACGGCCGGCGCGGGCAACGCCAGCGTGGCCAGCGTCGTGACGAGTTCCGGCGCCATCACCATCCTGGCGCTGTCCGACGCCGACGCCAATGCGCAGTCGCGCGGCCTGTCGGCCGGCCTGGGCCTGGCCGTGGGCGTCATGGTGGCCAACGCCGAGGTGGCGCCCAACGTGACCAACCTCGTGCAGGGCACGACGACGCTGAGCGGGCAGGGCGTCAGCCTGCTGGCCCAGCACAACCAGGGCGGCCAGAGCGCGCGCGCCAAGGCCGACAGCGCCGGCATCGGCGGCCTCGTCACCGTGGCGGGCTCCACCGCCACGGCCCGCGCCGGCGCCAACACCAGCGTCAACACGGCGGTCACGTCCACGCTGAATGGCAATGGCGGTGTCGTCACCGTGCAGGCGCTGGCCAACAACCTTGTCGACGCCGACGGCAGCGCGGTAGGCGCGGGCGGTGCCGCGCGCGGCGCGATGGCGGCCACGGCCACGTCCACCGGCACCACGGCGGCCACCAGCGCGGCCAAGGTCAACGGCGCGGGCCTCGTCATCGACGCGACCGCCAACCAGGTCTCCACCGCGACCAGCACCGCGGCCGCCGGCGGCGTGTTCGGCGCCAGCGTGGGCGCCACGTCCACCAGCGCCGTCACGCCCACGGTCACCGCCGGCATCGGCGCCGGCGCGGTCATCGACGTCAACGGCGCCGTCAATGTCGGCGCCAACGCGACGACGCAGGGCACCGGCACGGCCGACGGCGTGCAGTTCGCCGGCATCGCCGCCGTGGGCGGCACGGTGGCCGATGTCGACGTCAACCCGACGATGACGGCCAACATCGGCAACAACGCCCGCATCACGACGCATGGCGACAAGGGCGACGTCGTCATGGCCGTGCGGCTGAACGGCGGCAACGCCAGCGCCGGCAAGGCCACCGCGCGGTCCTCGGCAAGCTCGGGCTCGACGATCTCGTCGTCGGGCAGCAACGCCACGGCCAATGCCGTGTCCAACCTGACCAACAACACCGGCTCGGGCGTCACGTTCAACACCTCGGGCAGCGTGCGCTTCGACACGCTGGCCGGCCTGACGGCCGACGCCAGGGGCGACAGCCTCAACCTCGCGCTGGGCCTGGCCGGCGGCGTGGCCAAGTCGGCCGCCAGCATCGGCGGCACCACCAATGCCGTGACCGGCGCCATCTCCGGCACGGTGGGCGGCGATCTCGTCATCAACAGCGCAGCGAACTACCGCGCCATCTCCGACACGCAGGCGGGCAAGGGCGGCCTGCTGGGCTCGTTCGGCAACAACACGGCCAGCGCCGTCGTCACGCCGACGCTGAACGTCGGCATCGGCTCCGGCGGCAGCATCAGCGCCGGCCGCGACGTCGTCATCAACAACCTCTCCACGGGCGACGCCGACGCCGACGCCAAGGGCACCAGCATTGCCGGTGCGGCCACGTTCAGCGGCTCCACCGCGACGGCCCGCGTGCGGCCCGACATGGACACGCTGGTGGGCGCCGCCGACGTCAGCGCCGGCCGCAGCTTCAGCGTGACGGCCCGGCACAACCACAACGGCGCCGGCGCCACGGGCGACGATGCGACGGCCGACGCCAACGCGTCCGGCGGCTCGTTCGGCTTCGCCGGCATGGGCTCGGACAGCCTGGCCCAGTCCTCCGCCGACATGACCACCAGCCTGGGCGGCAGCGGCGCCGACCTGTCGGCCGGCACGGGCGACTTCAGCGTCACGACGCTGTCCGGCAATCTCGCGACGGCCAACGGCTACGCGCTGGTCATCGGCGGCCTGCTCGGCAAGGGCAACTCGCGCGCCGACGCCATCGCCGGCGGCACGTTGACCAACGCGCAGAACAACCAGTACAGCAACGACAACCAGACGACCACCATCGCCGCCGGCACCGGCATCAACGCCGGCGGCAACGTCAGCATCCAGTCCATCACCGACCAGGGCGCCACGGCCAACACGACGGCGCCGGCCGGCGGCCTCATCGGCCTGGCGTCCAACGACGCGAGCGCCGTGCTGGCGCGCAACCTCAGCACGCAGACGCTGGGCAGCGGCATCACGGCGGGCGGCAACATCCTCGTCGGCTCGCGCTCCAGCGGCGGCTCCACGGCCACGGCGCGGGCCGATGCCTACGGTCTCGGCGGCGTGGGCAAGGCGGCGTCCAACGCGCAGGTCACGCCCACCATCACGACCAACGCCGGCGGCGTGCTCGATGCCGGCGGGCGCATCACGCTGCAGGCCTCGCACGACGGCACCCAGGGCGCCACGGCCCGTGCCGAGGCGGCGGCGGGCGGCCTTGTCGGCATCGACGGCGCCGATGCGCGCGCCGGGTCGGCGGCCACGGTGTCCGCGGCCATCCTGAACGGCGCGTCGGTCAACGCCGACGGCGGCACCGAGGTGCTGGCCGGCATCGCCGACAAGGCCATCGCCAGCGGCGACGGCCAGGCCTACGGCGTCGGCGCGTTCGGCGCCACCGATGCGCGGGCCGATGCCAACTCGTCCAGCCGCGCCAGCGTGGGCAACGCGCAGGTCACCGGCGCCAGCCTGACGGTGGAAGCCACCGGCGGCGGCCGCGGCAACGCGGTCGCCAAGGCCACCAGCGGCGGCCTCGTGACCGGCAACGGCGCGGCACCGCTGGTCAACGTGAACCCGACGATCACGGCCGAGCTGGCGGGCGGGGCGCGCGTCAACGTCGGCGGCAACGTGGCCGTCAAGGCCAGCGGCAATGCCGAGGGCGACGGCAACGCGGTCGGCCGCGCCGGCGGCGCGGGCGCGGTCAGCATCTCCAAGGCCGACATCAACGTGAACCCGAGCGTGCGGGCCGAACTGGCCGCCGGCTCCGAGGTCGCGGCCGGCGGCAGCGTGACGGTGCAGGCCCGCCAGGGCCAGTCCGTCAGCATCGGCGACCCGACGTTCGGCGCCGGTGGCGTCGACGCGGGCAGCAACACCATCACGCTGAACGGCGAGCACGGCCTCGTCACCGGCGACACCATCACCTACAACCAGGGTGACGACGCCAACACGGCCGTCGGCGGGCTCGTCGAGGGCCGCAACTACCAGGTCATCGTGCAGAGCCCGACGGCCGTCAAGCTGGGCTCGGTGTTCAACGCGTCGGTTGTCGACGCCGCCAAGGACGAGATCAAGTTCGACGTCGAGCACGGCTTCGGCGACGGCCAGCGCGTCGTCTATCACGCGGCCGGCAACCCCGGCATCAGCGGCCTCGTCGATGGCCAGGCCTACTTCGTGCGCGTCATCGACGCGCAGACCATCAAGCTGGCCACCAGCGCCGCCGCGGCCACCGTGCCGCCCAAGACCTTCTACAGCTCGGGTGTCAATGCGACCACCGAGCGCATCACGCTGAACGGCCACGGCTTCGCCGACGGCCAGCAGGTGACCTATCGCACCGGCGGCGACGAGCGCTTCGAGGGCTCCGCCGTCGAACAGGCCGGCGACAACGTCATCACCGTGGCCGGCCACGGCTTCAACACCGGCGATGCGGTCAAGTACAGCACCCGCGACCTCGTCATCGAAAGCCCCAACCTGCCGGCCACGGCCATCACCGGGCTGACGGAGGACACGACCTACTACGTCATCCGCGTCGACGCCGACCACATCAAGCTGGCGCTGAACGCCACCAACGCCGGCAACGGCACGGCCATCGACATCAGCAACTCGGCCGAGTCCGCCGCCAGCGGCCACACGCTGGCGCGCGTCGGCGCGGCGCCGCTGTCCGGCCTGGCCAGCGGCAACACCTACTACGTCAAGTTCATCGACGCCAACACCTTCCAGCTGGCGGCCACGCCGGGCGGTGCGGCCATCGACATCGGCGCGGGCGGCGGCAAGCACACGATCGGCACGGAGGGCATCGAGCTGTCCGGCGCGTCGACCACCGGCCGCCACCAGCTGGAGCTGGACATCACCGGCAGCGGCACGGGCAACGGCCACCAGCTGCTGGGCGCCGGCGGTGCGCGCTCGCTGATCAGCGATGCCATCGACAACGGCGTGTCCAGCGGCGCGACGTCCGGTTCGGTCGGCGCGCTGATCTTCGGCAGCAAGGGCTCGGAGTCGCGTGTGGACATCGTCACCAGCGTCAAGGCGCTGGTGGGCGACAACGCCAAGGTCACGGCCGGCGGGGACATCACGCTGGACGCCTTCTCCGCCGCCAACGGCGCGGGCACCGGCGGCAGCAGCGGCGGCGCCTTCATCGCGGTGGGCTACACCGAGGTGTTCGTCAACGCGACGCAGACCGTGCAGACGCAGGCCGGTGTCGGCGCGCAGCTGACGTCCGGCGGCTCGGTGCTGCTGCAGTCCAAGAGCAGCCAGAACGGCACGGTGGACGCCAACTCCAAGGGCGGCGGCTTCATCAACTCGTCCGAGGTGTCGGGCGGCGTGCAGCTCAACCACAGCACGACGGCCGGCGTGGGCAACAACGCCAGCGTGACGGCCGCGCACAACGTGACGATGGCGTCGGAGTCGGCCTTCGACGGCAACGTCTACGGCAAGGCGTCCAGCGGCGGCCTGGGTGCCGCCTCGACGAGCAGCATGTACTGGAACGTCGGCTCGTCCGGCGCGCACCAGCAGACCGGCGTGGACGTGGGCAGCAATGCCACGCTGCTGGCCGGCGACGACGTCAACCTCGCCGCGCGCATGACGCACATGCAGAGCCGCGTGACGGCCGACGCCTACTCGGCCGCGGCCCACGCCGACCCGGACGCCGACGCCTACAGCCGCTTCTACTCCGACGCGACCGTCAACGTGCGCGCCGGCGCCCGCGTGACGGCGCTGGAGAACATCAACCTGCAGACGCTGCACACCGGCATGGGCAGCACGACCTATGCCGAGGGCGAGGCCGACTCCGCCACCGGCAGCACCGACGTGAACGCGTTCTCGGAGCTGGGCACGCAGTCGCTGGTCATCGCCGACGCCGGCGCGCTGTTCGACACTCACGCGCTGGACGTGCGCGCCGAGCTGGGCAGCTACGGCTGGAGCGCCCGCGCCAAGAAGGACGGCGCCTGGGGCTACGACGGTGGCGACGCCCATGCGGGCGCGCCGCACGGCTTCAACCAGCTGATCGGCTTCAATGCCGATGCGCGCCTGTCGTCCGGCCCCAACCCGGTGCTGCACGTCGACGCGGCGGGCAACGTCGTGACTGCGCAGAACGTGACGGTCAACAACACGGCCGGCACCGTCATCGTCAACGACATCACGAACAACAGCGTCGGCACGGCCAACTTCCGCGCCAACGGCATCTACGACCCGGGGCGTGGTGACATCCAGCCCGGCAAGGTGGAGGGCACGCAGTCGACCTTCACCTTCGTCCACACCTTCAACCGCATCACGCTGACCAACGAGTCGGCCAAGGACCTGCGCATCAACAACATCGCGCCGGTCAACACGACGGCGGTGCCGACGGTGAACCTGGACGTCGACAACGTGACCGGCCCGGCCGCCGACGCGACGCCGTTCCACTTCAACATCCGCCACAGCTACGGCGCCACCGAACAGCTGATCCGCAACACCAGCACCAACCCCGGTGCGGACGTGCAGATCAACGGCGTCATCAACAACCCGCTGGGCTCCACGCTGATTGCTGCCGTGGGCGGCAGCATCGTGCCGTTCAGCGGCGCCGCGCTGGTGCGCACCAACACGGCCAGCCTCAACGCCGGCAGCGCCATCGGCACGCCGGCCCAGCGGCTGGAGCTGGAACTGGTGCAGAGCGAAGGCAGGCCGGCGGCGCTGGCCAGCACCTCCGGCGGCAGCACCTTCCTGGGCATCCGCGGCCTGCAGCGCGACCCTGGCGCCGGCAGCTTCACGCTGGCGCTGGGTAACCTGTCGGCTGGCGGCGAGCTGAACCTGCTGCTGCGCGAAGCCCGGCGCCAGGTCACCGTCAACGGTGTGCCGCCCACCTACCAGGTGCAGGTGCACATCGACCACGCCAGCACCGGTGCCGACCGCGGCACGACGAACTGGATCCGCCACTTCCGCCCCGACCAGGCCGGCGGCGCCATCGTCGACTTCCCGGTCGGCTTCTTCGGCACGGGCAACGAGGCCATCGCGTCGACCACCACGCTCGGCGCGCTGAACGCCGGCACCGACCTGTCCGTCATCGCGCAGACGCCCGCGCAGCGCATGGACCTGTTCCAGCGCGCCAACTGGATCGCCAACGGCAGCGCCACCGTGCGCAGCAATGGCGACATCACGCTGCCGCACACGCTGCAGGCGGCCACCGGCGACCTGTCGGTACAGAGCCTGAACAATTCCGTCTATGCCGACCATCTGATCGCCGGCGCCGACGGCGAGGTCACCGCCGCGCTGGACATCGCCAACGTGCTGGCCAGCTACGCGCACACCTGGGTCAACCTCTACGCGAACAACCTGCTGACGGCCGGCAGTACCGCCACGCTGACCGCGGGCCGCGACATCACGCTGCCGCGCATCGTGCAGGGCGGCGGCAACGTCACGCTGCAGGCCGGCCAGCAGGTGCTGGCACCGGCGTCGATCTGGTCCGAGACGGCCGACGTGCGCATCACCAGCACCGGAGGCTCCGTGCAGGTGGATCATGTGGTGGCCGGCAGCGACGTGTCCATCACGGCCACGCAGGGCACGATCTCCAACGTGACCGGCGGCCAGACCGGCACGCGCATCGGCCTGTACCCGAGCAACCTCGTCACCGCGGGCGGCAGCATCACGATGCTGGCCGGCGGCAACATCACGCTGCCGCGCCTGGTGCTGGCGCAGGCCGGCGCCATCAGCCTCACGTCCACCGGCGGCAGCGTGCTGCTGGAGCGCGTGGAGGCGGCCAACAACAACGTCACGATCTCTGCGGCCCAGGGCGGCATCCAGGAGATCGGCGGCGACGCCGCGGCCGACGTGCTGGGCATCACCCTGCGCCTGACGGCCGGCGCCGCCGGCATCGGCACCAATGCCAACGCGCTGGAGATCGATTCCTCGCGGCCCAGCCACGGCAACGTCTGGGCGCTGGCTGCGGGGTCCATCTACATGATCGAGGTCGCCGGCGATCTCAACCTCGACCGCGTGCGCTCCAGCACCGCCGACGTCGAGCTGAGCGTGCTGAACGGCGACCTCGTTGACGACCTGTCCGACCTGGCCTCCGACATCGACGGCAACAACCTGACGCTGACCGTCAGCGGCAGCATCGGCAGCTACTACGACGACATCGAGATCGACAGCCGCTTCAGCGCGGCCGGCGGTCTCGTCAACGCGAGCGGCAACAGCGGCGTGCAGCTGACCGAAGTGGTGCAGGCGCTGTACGCGGGCGCCATCATCAGCAGCGCCGGCCATGTGCGGCTGACGTCGCGCGACAGCCAGGCCACCGGCGAGCACATCGTCGTCGGCGAGGGCCGCAGCGTGCAGGCCGGCAAGAGCATCACGCTCAGCGCGGGCGACGATCTGCGCATCGATGGCACCGTCACGGCCGGCGAGCGCCTGTTCTTCGCGGTGGACCACCACAGCGCCGACGCGGAAGGCGGCGTCGCCTTCATCGGCGGCGCGGTCACGGGCGATCGCCCCGAGCTGACGGGCGAGGAGCAGGCCGACACGCTGGACGTGTCTGCCCAGTCGCAGGGCTGGACGGTCTACGGCCGCGGCGGTGACGACATCATCAGCGGCGGCAGCGGTGCCGACGATCTCTACGGCGGCGACGGCGTCGACACGATCTCCGGCAATGCGGGCGACGACTTCATCGACGCCGGTGCGGGCGCCGGCGGCACGCTCTCCGGCGGTGCGGGCAACGACCGCCTCTTCGGCAGCGACGACGGCGGCGACGGTGCGCAGGGCGACACGCTGCTGGGCGGCGACGGCAACGACCAGATCTGGGCGCTGGGCGGCTCCGACTTCGTCGACGCCGGCGCGGGCGACGACTTCGTCGACGGCGGCTCCGGCGACGACACGATCTACGGCGGCGCGGGCAAGGACCAGCTCTACGGCGGCCGCGGCGACGACACGCTCTACGGCCACGCGCCGACCGAGCTGACCGAGCAGCCCGCCGACGACAACGCGACCGACCGGCTCTACGGCGAGCAGGGCGACGACCTGCTGTACGGCGGCGGCGGCGACGACGTGCTGGACGGCGGCTTCGGCCGCGACAGCCTCTACGGCGAGGCCGGCAACGACGAGCTGAACCAGGGCTATGGCCAGGATGGCACGATCGACGGCGGCGACGGCGACGACCTGCTGATCGGCTCCAACGACGGCGACGACCACCTCTACGGCGGCGCCGGCGAGGACCGTCTGCAAGGCCTGGCGGGCAACGACAGCCTGGACGGCGGTACCGGCGCCGACACGCTGGAAGGCGGCGAGGGCGACGACCTGCTCGAAGGCGGCGCGGGTGCCGACCTGCTGGTGGGCGGCGCGGGCAACGACACGCTGTACGGCCACGCGGCCACCGGCGCGGGCGATGACAACGCGGCGGACTACCTCTACGGCGACTTCGGCACCAACGGCAACGAGGCCGGCTCGGGCCGCGACCGGCTCTATGGCCAGGGCGGCAACGACCTGCTGTACGGCGAGGGCGGCGACGACCTCATCCAGGGCGTGGCCGGCATGGCCGTCGCCGAGACCGGTGGCGGCAGCACCAACCTGATCGACTTCGGCGGCGGTGGCGACGACGCGTCCTTCAACGGCACCGTCACCGCCACGCCGGCGCCGGCCGTCGTGCCGGTGGACGACACCAGCCCGCGCGCCGTGGGCCAGCTGCCCGACGGCGTGGTGGGCAGCGGCCGCTGGGCCGACCTGAACGGCAGCGCGGCCGACGCGCTGCGCGGCCTGAGCGGCCTGAGCGGCCTGAGCGGCCTGAGCGGCCACTTGGGCCTGTCGCAGGACCCGGCCGTCGCGACCGGCCCGGCCGGCGAGCGTTATGTCGCGTGGAGCGACAGCCGCAACGGCAACCTGGAGATCTACGTCGCCCGGCACGACGGTACGCAGTGGGTGGCGCTGGGCGGCAGCGCGTCGCAGGGCGGCGTGTCCGCCAGCAGCGCGGCGGCGTCCGCCAAGCCGACGCTGACCGTCGACGGCAGCGGTGCGCCCATCGTCGCCTGGACGGAGACGCAGGCTGACGGCAGCCACGACATCGTCGTCAAGCGCTGGAACGGCTCGGGCTGGGTAAGCCTGCCCAACGCCACCAGCAACGGCCATGCAGTGCAGGCCAGGCTGGTCAACACCGCCAACGGCCCGGTCGTCGTCTACACGGACGACGCCGCGGGCAACCTGCGCCTGTACGCCCGGCTCTACACCGGCGGCGCCTGGGTCGCGCTGGGCAGCGCGGCGGCACCCACGGGCACCGGCCTTGCGGTCGGCACCGAGCTGCGCGACTTCAGCGTCGCGGCCAGCGGTGGCAAGGTCGCCATCGCGTACTCGGCCGTGCAGGCCGGCACGTCGTTGCGCCAGGTCTACATCACCGAGTTCACGCCAGGTGACACGCCGGGCGCGGGCACGTGGGCGGGCCTGGCCGGTTCGGACGCCGGCACCGGGGTGTCCGGTGGCGCCGCCGTGAAGACGGCGCTGGGTCTCGACTCGACCTGGCATGCGCAACCCAGCGTCGCCTACTTCGGTGGCAGCCTGTTCGTCGCCTGGCAGGCCTGGGCCGACCAGGGCGCCACCGTCGTCACCGCCCAGTTGGGCGCGGGCGGCGTGACGGTGCGCGACGTCATCAAGGACCAGAGCCGCCCCGGCCTGCCGCAGCTGGCGGCCGGCGGCACGTCGCTGCGCCTGGTGTGGGCCAACACGCCGCTGCTGGACGCGGCCACCAGCCTCTACGAGCGCCAGTGGAACGCGACGACGCAGCACTTCGAGGAGGTGCTGCCCGGCCAGGCCAGCGGCATCGGCGCCGGCAGCGGCATCAGCCAGACCGGCGGCGAGCCGCAGCAACTGGCGCTGGCCGTCGATTCGACCGGCAAGGCCCTGCTGGCTTGGGCAGACACGACGGCCGGCTCGCCCGAGATCCTCGTGCGTGCCGATGCGGCACCGGTCGGCCGCGTGTTCACGGCCACGGCCGGGAACACGGTGCAGAACATCCTCGACACGCAGACGCTGGGCGCAGGCGACGTCATCGTCGTCAGCGGCAGCCAGGGCGGCTTCACGGTGTCGGCCGGCGATGCCGGCGTGATGATCTGGGGCGCGCCGGGCAGCAGCATCAGCGGCGCGGTCGCTATCGACGGTGCGAACGTGACGCTGCAGAACCTCAAGCTGCAGTCCACGCTGACGATCGCCGGCAACGGCGCGGGTGTCAGCGACACCAGCGTCACCGGCCTCGTCAGCCTGACCGCAGGGCAGGGCGCCCGGCTGTTCGGCAACACGTTCACCGGCGGCGTCAGCATCGGCGCGGGCGTGCAGAACGCCAGCCTGCGCTTCAACACGATCTCCGGCGGCGTGGGCCTGCTGCTGGACAGCGCCACCGGCGTGCAGATCCGCGACAACCGCATCACCGGCACGGCCGCGGCGCTGCGTATCGCCGCCGGTTCCACGGCCAGCGGCCGCATCGCCGGCAACACCTTCATCGCCACCGGCGCGGGCACCGGCCTGGACCTGCTGGCCACGTTCGACGGCGTCATCGAGAACAACCGCGTCCAGGGCGGCGCGCTGGGCGTCAACTATGCGGCCGGCAACCAGCTGGCGGGCAACACCGTCACCGGTGCCACCGTCGGCCTGAAGAGCAGCCTGGCCGGCGCGGCCGCGCTGGGCTGGGTGGGCGTGTCCGTCGACCGCCCGAACACCTTCGAGGGCAACGCCACCGGCGTGCAACTGCTGGGCGGCGCGCTGATGCAGGGCCAGGTCGTGCGCGGCAACACGGTGGGTGTCACCGGCGCCGGCCAGCTGGGCGGCGAGACGCTGGCGCATGCCAACCTCATCGACGCCAACGTCACCGGTGTCAACGCGTTCACCGGCACCATCCAGTTCAACCGCTTCTCGGCCAACACGACCGCGATCAACGCCACCAGCGAGCAGCGCATCCTGCACAACCTGTTCTACCGCAACACGCTGGTCGGCGTGGAGATCAACGGCCGGAACGACGTGCGGGTGTTCAACAACACCTTCTACGCCGTCACCGGCGACAACCTGCGCAGCGAGGGCGGCAGCAGCGAAGTCGAGGTGCAGAACAACCTGATGTGGGCGATGGCGGGCTATGACCTGTTTGTAGCCAACGACAGCCGCTACGGCTTCTACTCCGACTACAACAACCTGTTCACGTCGGGCGCCGGCAAGGTCGGCTTCTGGACCAAGGACTTCCGCGACATCCTCGACTGGCAGGCCGACATCGCCAGGTTCGACCTGCACTCCATCGGCGCCACGGTCGTCAACCCGACGTGGGCGCGGCCGGAGTTCGTCAGCGTGCTGGGCGACGACTTCCGTCTGCGCGAGCCGGTGGCGCTGCAGCGCTTCAGCTCGCCCGGCATCGACATGGGCAATGTGCTGGTGGACAACGGCCGCAACCCGGCCGAGCAGAACCTCATCGCCAACCCGGGCTTCGAGACCGGCACGACCGGCTGGGAAGTCAACGCCGGCTCGCAGGCTTTCGTGACGCCCAGCGGCTCCGCGCCGCTGGCCTACGAGGGCAGCAACTTCTTCTTCGCCGGCGGCGTGGCCGGCGGCTTCGCGCGCCAGACCTTCACGCTGGCGCAGCTGGGCCTCACCGCGGCGCAGGCCGACAGCCAGGACGTCGAGCTGTTGTTCGGCGGCCGCATCCGCATGGGCGTGGAGAGCCCGGTGGACAGCGGCGAGGTGCAGCTGATCTTCCGCAACGCGGCGGGTGACGTGCTCGCCACCGCCGTGGCCAAGGCCGGCGGCAGCACCAACCGCTGGGAGCTGGTGGGCCAGCGTGCCGAGGTGCCGGTGCAGACGCGCTCGGTGGAGTTCGTGTTCCGCACCAACCGCATCACCGGCGGCAATGCCGACGGCTACTTCGACCAGGCCTTCCTCTACAAGGTCAGCGAGAACCAGGCCAGCGACCTGGGCGCCTACGGCCATGCGGCGACGGACCTGCCCGTGGCCGGCGCGCCGCGCATCAACCTGCGCTCGCCGGACTTCTACCTGGACTGGGAGAAGTTCAAGCCGCTGAACATCACCTGGGAGACCTTCGGCAACACCGACGACTCGCCGGTGCGCATCGATGTCTACCAGGACACGGCCGACGGCCCGAAGTGGGTGGCCAACGTCGTCAGCGCGACGCCGGACTCCGGCCAGTTCACGTGGATCCCGGGCAACAGCGGCATCGACTTCGGCACCAAGGGCCTGCGCATCCAGGTCAGCCTGGTGGGCAACGCGGCCGTGCTGGATCGCAGCCAGGAGCCCTTCACGGTGCCCGAGGACGGCCTGACCTACTGGGTCAACGACGGCAGCGCCGCCGGCGACGAATACGCCACGGCCGCTGGCGACAACCGCAACACCGGCAAGTCCGCCGGTGCGCCCAAGGCCAACGTCACCAACCTGTTCCGCGCCTATGACCTGCAGGCCGGCGCGACGCTGTACGTCGACACCGGCGACTACGCGCTGCTGGAGTCGCTGACGCTGTCGGGCACCGCCACGCGCGGCTTCGGCATCGACGAGGGCTTCCGCCTCACCGGACCGACGCTGGGCGGCCACCTGGCGACGCTGTTCCCCATCGTGCCCAACGAGCGCACCTGGGCGCTGCTGGACCTGTCGGACACCGACTTCGTCACGATCAGCAACCTCGTGCTGCGCGACGCCAACCGCGGCATCCTGCTCACTGGCGGCGCCGATGCAGTGGAGCTGAGCCGCATCGAGGCCTATGGCCACGTCAACGAGGGCATCTACGCCAGCCAGGTCAACGCCGGCCTGCAGACCTGGACCGGCCTGAACGTGCATGACAACGGCCAGACCGGCCTGTACCTGAGCGGCACGCTGGGCGGCATCGACCAGCTGACCGCCAGCCGCAACCGCGGCCAGGGCGGCTTCTACGCCGAAGGCAGCCTGGGCTTCCTGACCAACTCGACGCTGACCGACAACATCGGCGTCGGCGCCAACCTCTGGTACCCGGGCGCGGTGCGCGTGCAAGGCAACCTGTTCCAGGGCAACACCGGCACGGGCCTGGCCTACAACGTCGGCGGCAGCAGCCAGGCGCTGGTGGGCGGCGCCCTCGGCACCGGCCTGGGCAACCGCTTCCTGAACAACGGCAACGGCGGCGCCGGCATCAGCGGCAACGCGCTGGTGCAGGGCAACACCGCCAGCGGCAACCTGGGCAGCGGCAACTACGGCCTGGCCGTCACCTACGGCGAGGCGCGCCAGAACGTCATCCAGGGCAATGCCAACGGGCTGTACCTGTCCAGCGGCACGGCCACCGACAACCGCATCTATAACAACAACCCGGCCACCGGCTACAGCTACGGCACGGGCCTGTGGATGACGACGTCCACGGCTACCGGCAACACCGTGTACGGCAACCTGGTGGGCGTCTACAGCCAGGGCAACAGCGTGCTGCGCAGCAACCTGGTGTACGGCAACGCGTCAGTGGGCGTTCAACTCAACGGCAGCAGCCCGCAGTTCATCGGCAACACGGTCTACCAGAGCGCCGGCGACGCGGTGCAGCTGTACGGCTCGGCCGGCAACGCGAAGTTCATCGACAACATCCTGTGGGCCGTCGGCCTGGGCGCGGGTGGCGTGGCGCTGAACGTCGACGCCAACTCGCAGAACGGCTTCACGTCCAACTTCAACATCTTCCAGGGTGCCGTGGGCATCTGGCAGGGCACGCAGCGCGCCACGCTGACGAGCTGGCGCCAGGCGAACTTCCAGGACCTGGACAGCCAGGCCACCAACCCGCTGTTCGTCGACATCGACGGCGCCGACGGCAACCTCGGCTATGCCGGCCCGGCCAGCGATGGCCGCGACGACGACTTCCACCTGCAGAGCACGCAGGGCAGCTTCCACGGCGCGTCGCTGGCGCCAGTGCTGGGTGCTGGCGGCCTGCCCACGCTGCTGACGGGCACGCTGGTGCGCGACGGCGCCGACAGCCCCGGCATTGACCGCGGCGCACTCGACCAGCCCTTCGACCGCGAGCCCACGCCGCGCGGCGGCTACGTCAACATCGGCTCGGACGGCAACACCGCCTACGCGTCGCTGAGCCCGGCCGTCTACATCCGTGTGATGACGCCCAACGGCGGCGAGACCGTGGCCGAGGGCGAGACCTTCACGGTGCGCTGGCGCTCCGACGGTTTCGCCGGCAACGTCAACCTCGACATCAGCCTGGACGGCAACACCTGGTTCTCCGTGGCCGCCAACGAGGCCAACGATGGCGTTTTCGACTGGACGCCGGGCAATGGCCAGTTCCCGGGTGGCGACTACGTGCTGCGCGTCAGCTCCGCCACGCAGCCGGCGGTCAAGGACCAATCCGACGCGACGTTCAACCTCGCCAGTACCGTCAGCATCTTCTACGTCAACGACGGCTCGCTGGTCGGCGACGAGTACGCCACGGCCGTCGGCAACGATGCGAACGACGGCCGCAGCGCGGCCAGGCCCAAGGCCTCGCTGCAGGCGCTGCTGAACGCCTACGACTTCAAGCCGGGTGACCTCATCCTCATCGACACCGGCGTCTACAACTCGTCCACCAACCTGCTGGTGGATGCGCAGGACAGCGGCGTCGTCATCCGCGGCGCCGTCAACCACGCCTCGGTGCTGAACCGCGGCAACACCAACAGCGGCCAGTACGCCTTCGTGCTGGGCACCGGCGCCACCGACGTGACGCTGGACCGCGTGACGCTGACCGGCGGCCAGTGGGGCTTTGTCGTCAACGACAACTCCACGGCCCACCGCTTCACGCTGAGCAACAGCGACGTCAGCGGCAACAGCTCGGGCGGCGTCTACGTCGGCATCAACATCGACGACGGCAAGGTGATCAACAACGTCGTCCACGACAACGGCAGCAGCACCGGCATTCAGGGCCAGCAGTCCACGCGCCTGCTCATCAGCGGCAACGAGGTCTACAACCAGTCCACCGGCATCTACACCTGGTCGTCGGGCGACGAGGCCAGCGACGGCCCGATGGTCATCGGCAACCTCGTCCACGACGTGTCCACCGGCATTTCGCAGTCCTACGACGGCTGGGTGCGCAACAACACCGTCTGGGCGGCCGGCACCGGCATCTCGGCCGGCAGCAACTACGACGTCAGCGGCAACACCGTGTGGGGCAGCACGACCGGCATCGATGCCAACAGCGTCTCGGTCACCAGCAACACCGTCTACGCCAGCACCACGGGCCTCAACATCAGCAGCATGGTGGCCAGCGGCAACCGCGTGTACGACAACGGGCTGGGCGTCAACGCCAGCAGCAATACGCTGCTGGTCAATAACCTGATCTGGGACAACACCAACGGCGTGCGCCTGACCGGTGGCCACAGCGGCACCGAGCTGCATGGCGTCGTCAACAACACTATCGTGCAGACGGGCGGCATGGCCGTGCTGGTGGAAAACGCCAGCAACGCACGCATCGTCAACAACATCCTCGATCTGCGTTCGGGCGCCACCGGCATCTCGGTCCACCCGAACAGCGAGAACGGCTACCAGAGCGACTACAACCTGTTCAGCCAACAGGCGGGTACGGTCCTGACGCGCTGGGAGGGCCGTGACTTCACCAGCCGCCCGGACTGGGTCTACGAGACCGGCTACGACCTGCACAGCCGCGTCGCCACGCCCAGCTACGTCGACGCCAATGGCGCCGACAACCTCTCCGGCTGGGATGGCGCCGCCATCGGCAATGCCGTCGTCCTCGACGACGGCGATGCGGGTGTCACGTTCAGCGGCAGCTGGGCGACGGTCACCACCGGCACGCCCGCAACCTCCGGGCTGGGCAATGACCGCCGCGAGGCCAACGGCAACCAGTACGGCACCGGCAGCAACACCGCCACCTACACCTTCACGGGGCTGCAGGCGGGCACCTACGTCATCGCCGGCACCTGGAGCAGCACGTCGGGCAACAGCGGCAACACGCTGTACAGCTTCTACGACGGCACGGCGACGGCGGCGAACCTCGTGCGCAACATGCGCACCGGCCAGAACAGCCTGCCCGGCGACTACAGCGCCAACGGCGCCAACTGGCGCGACCTGGCCACCGTCGTCATCAGCGGCGACACGCTGACCGTGCGCATCAGCGATGCAGGCGCCTACGGCAAGATCGTTGCCGATGGCCTGCGGCTGCAGCGCATCGGCGGCGACCGCGGCGCGGACGACAACTTCCATCTCGTCGCCGGCTCGGCCGGCGTGGACGGCGGCGACCCGACGCTGGCCTACAGCGCCGAGCCCCTGAACAACGGCGCCCGCATCGACCAAGGCGCCTACGGCAACACGACGGGCGCTACCCAGAGCCCCGCGCCGCTGATCCAGGTCACCGGCCCGAACGGCTACGCCAAGCTGACCGTCGGAACGCCGGCCACCATCGAGTGGCACACGGCGGGCCTGCTGCCGACCGAGCCCGTGCTCGCCATCAACGCCGGCAACGCGGGCCCGGTGGCGGGCGGCGCGCTGGGCAACTGGCTGCGCAACAGCTACCAGACGCAGGCCTACAGCTACAGCAGCTTCAGCGAGGCCGTGGACCTGACGGCTGTCGCCAACCCGGCGCCCGCCAGCGTCTATCAGAGCAACGTGTACGCCAATGGCACCGTGGGCCAGGGCCTGAGCTGGGCACTGCCGGTCGGTGACGGCGACTATGTCGTGCGCCTGCACTTCGCCGAGAGCTACCTGTACACCAACGTCGGCAGCCGCCAGTTCGACATCAAGCTCAACGGCAGCACCGTGCAGAGCAACTTCGACATCCGCGCCGCGGCCGGCGCCAACTTCAAGGCCGTCGTGCGTGAGTTCACCGTGTCGGCCAGCGGCGGCAGCGGCATCAACCTGGACCTCATCACCAAGACCGCCAACTGGGGTGCCGAGATCAGCGGCATCGAGATCCAGCGCGTGGTGCCTGCGGGAGACGCCAGCACCCGCGTCAACCTGCAGGTCAGCCTGGACATGGGGCTGTCGTGGACCACCATCGCCAGCAACCTGCCGCTGGACCGCTTCGGCAACGGCCGCGCAAGCTGGACGCCTGATTTCGCGACGGCCGGCAATACGGCGCTGATCCGCGCGATTGCCGTCAACGGCAGCGGCGCCACGCTGGCGACCGACACGTCCGACGAGCCCTTCCTGATCGCCAACGGCGGCAAGGCCTACTACGTCAACGACGGCTCGCTCGGCAACGACGAGTACACGACGGCGGTGGGCGACAACGCCAACAGCGGCAAGGACGCGGCGCACCCCATGGCCAGCCTGTCGGCGCTGCTGCGCGCCTACGACGTGGGCCCGGGCGACACCATCTATGTCGACAGCGGCCGCTACAACCTCATCACCAACTACACGCTGACGGCCAAGGACTCCGGCGTGCGCATCGTCGGCGCGCTGCACGCCATCACCGAGTTCAACCGCGGCAATACCAACAGCGGCCAGTACGCCGTGCTGCTGAGCGGCGCCAGCGACGTCACGCTGGAGAACCTCAAGCTCAGCGGCGGCCAGTGGGGCCTGGTGCTGGGCGACAACAGCGGCTCACACCGCGCGACGTTGAGGAATCTGGAGGTCACCGGCAACAGCAGCGGCGGCATCTGGGTGGGCGTCAATGTCGATGACGCGCTGGTCACCGGCAACACCGTCCACGACAACGGCAACTCCACCGGCATCCAGGTCCAGCAGGCCACGCGCGCCGTCGTCACGAACAACGAGGTCTACAACCAGTCCACCGGCATCTATAGCTGGTCGGCGGGCGACGAGGCCAACGACGGGCCGCTGTTCACCGGCAACCGCGTGCACGACGTCAACACCGGCTTCTCGGTGTCTTACGAGGGCCTGCTGCGCGGCAACGAGGTCTGGGGCGCGGGCACCGGCCTGTCGCTGAACAACGTGCGTGCCGAGAACAACGTGCTGCGTCAGAACGGCACCGGGATCGCCGCCAGCGGTGCCGAGCTGGTGGGCAACCAGGTCTACGCCAACACGTTGGGCATCGAGGCCTCCAGCAGCACGATCTGGGACAACCGTATCTACAGCAACACCACCGGCCTGCGCGACAGCGGCTCGGACATGGTGCGCAACAACGTGCTTTGGGCCAACGTCACGGCCGTGCGCATCGCCGGCAGCCGCAGCGGCGACGACCGCAACGGCTTCCACAACAACACCATCCGCCAGACCGGCGGCCGCGCCATCGAGGTGGAGGCCAACGCCACCAACGTCCGGCTGCGCAACAACATCTTCGACCTGACCGACGCGACGGCCATCGTCGTGCCGGCCAACGCCGAGCGTGGCTTCGACAGCGACTTCAACCTCTTCGCCGGCACCGACCCGACCGCCTTCGTCGGCATGACCTGGGAGGGCGTGGACTTCTCCAACCTGCTGACCTGGCGCTTCGAGACCGGCAACGACACGCACAGCCAGGTCGCGCCCGTTCAGTTCCGCGACGTGGACGGCACGGACGGTGTCTATGGCTGGACCAAGCAGGCCATCGGTGCCGCCGTCATCCTGGATGACGGCGACATCGGCGTCAGCTTCACCGGCAGCTTCACCACCGTCACCACCGGCACGCCCGGCTACGGCAACGACCGCCGCGAGGCCGGCGGCAACTACTACGGCACTGGCGCGAACGTCGCCATCTACACCTTCACCGACCTGGCTCCGGGCACCTACCAGATCGCGGCGACCTGGAACCATGCCGCCAGCGGCGGCTACGCCAGCAACACGCCTTACGAGATCTACGACGGCCTCGTCGACCCGGACAACCAGGTCAGCTTCCAGCGCACCGCACAGAACAGCCTGCCCAACGACTTCACGGCCGACGGCGCCAAGTGGCGCGAGATCGCCACCGTCGTGATCAGCGGCAGCACGCTGACGGTGCGCGTCACCGACACGGGCGCCTACGGCAAGTTCACGGCCGACGCCATCCGTGTGCAGCGCGTGCAGGGCGACACCGGCCGCGACGATGACTTCCGCCTGGTGGCAGGCTCGGCCGGTGTCGACGCCGGCGACCCGTCGTTCGATTTCGTGCACGAACCGGCCAACAACGGCGCCCGCATCGACATGGGCGCCTACGGCAACACGGTCAACGCGACGCAGAGCGTCGTGCCGATGATCCAGGTCACCGGGCCCAGTGGCTACGCGAAGCTGGAGGTGGGCACCACCACCGACATCAGCTGGCACACCGCCGGCATCAACCGCACGGAGCCGGCGCTGCTCATCAACACCGGCAACGCAGGCCCCGTGGGTGACCCGGTGCTGGGCTACTGGCAGCGCAACGCTTTCCAGACGCAGTACTACAGCTACAGCAGCTTCAACGAGACGGTGGACCTGAGCGGCGCCACCGACCCGGCACCGGCGAGCGTCTACCAGACCAACGTGTACGCCAACGGCACGGTCGGTCAGGGCCTGAGCTGGGCACTGCCGGTGGACGACGGCCAGTACGTCGTGCGGCTGCATTTCGCCGAGAGCTACCTCTACACCAACGTCGGCAGTCGCCAGTTCGACATCAAGCTCAACGGCAACACCGTGCAGAGCAACTTCGACATCCGTGCCACGGCCGGCGCGAACTTCAAGGCGGTCGTGCGCCAGTTCGACGTCGTCGCCAGCGGCGGCAACGGCATCAACCTCGACCTCATCACCAAGACCAATGGCTGGGGCGCCGAGATCAGCGGCATCGAGATCCTGCGCGTCGTGCCCGCGGCCGATCTGCAGGCCACGGTGGACCTGCAGACCAGCCTGGACAGCGGCGCCAGCTGGCAGACGCTGGCCACGGGCCTGGCCATGGACCGGTTCGGCAACGGGCACTACGCGTGGACGCCCGACCAGACCTCCGCCGGCAACACCGCGCTCATCCGCGCCGTGCTGCGCCACGGCGACGGCAGCGTGGCCGCGCAGGACGTGTCTGACGAGCCCTTCCTGGTCGCCAACGGTGGCACCGAGTTCTTCATCAACGACGGCAGCCTGGCGGGTGACGAGTCCAGCACCGCCATCGGCAACAACCTCAACAGCGGCAAGGATGCCGCCCACCCGATGGCCAGCCTCACGGCGCTGCTGCGGGCCTACGATCTGAACCCGGGCGACGTCGTCCACGTCGACACCGGCGTCTACCGCATCTACACCAACGCGCTGTTCGAGGCGAGCGACTCCGGCGTGACTGTCAGCGGCCCCACCGGCGTGGGCCACACGGCCACCCTCAACCGCGGCAACACCAATACCGGCGCCTACACGGTGGAGTTCTCGGGCGCCGACAACGTCACCCTCTCGCACCTCAACATCACCGGCGCGGCCTACGGCGTGGTGTTCAACACCAACGTCGACAGCGACAACAACACGCTGCGCGGCAACGACATCAGCAGCGCCACGCAGGATGGCGTCTGGCTCGGCGCCAGCAACGACAACAACCTGCTTGTCGAGAACGTCGTGCGCAACAACGCCAGCCGCGGCATCTACTTCGAGAACGCGACAGGCAACCGTGTCCAGAACAACGACATCCGCAACAACGCCAACGGCCTGTACTTCTCGGGCGGGAGCGCGAACATCGTCGACGGCAACAAGGTTCACGACAACAGCGGCTATGGCCTCTACAACTGGAGTGGCACGCTCAACGTGTTCCGCAACAACGAGGTCTACAACCAGGCCAGCTACGGCATCCAGTTCGTCTACGGCTCGCTGATCGTCGAGAACAACCTGGTGCACCACAACGGCATCGGCATCGACGGCAGCCAGGCCAACGTGGACATACGCGGCAACGCCATCTACGCCAACACCACCGGCGTGCAGATCTACGACGGCGTGCTGCAGGGCAACCGCATCTACAGCAACTCGGTCGGCATCATCGACACGGGCTACAGCCGCATCTTCAACAACGTCATCTACGCCAATACCAACCAGGGTGTGCGCGTGCAGGGCGGCCACAACACGGACGCTGGCGACGGCCTCTACAACAACACCATCCTGCAGACGGTGGGCGAGGGCATCCGACTGACGGCCAGCGCCAGCAACGTGCTGCTGGCCAACAACATCCTGCGCGTGGACGCCGGCTACGGCATCGCCGTGGACAACAACAGCCAGACCGGCCTCGTCAGCAACCACAACCTGCTCTACCGCGGCCCGGCCGCCAACGCCTACATCGGCCTGTGGAACGGCGCCACGCAGGCCACGCTGGCCGCGTGGCAGGCCGCCTCCGGCAAGGACGCCAACTCGCAGACCGGCAACCCGCTGCTGCTGGACATCGACGGCGCCGACAACATCCTCGGCGAGCAGGGCGTGTCCACCGGCAACGGCTTCGACGACAACTTCGAGCTCGACGCCTTCTCGCCGGCCATCGACGCCGGCAACGCCTACCTCGCGCCACCCAAGGACATCGAAGGCCGTGACCGCGTCAACGACCCAGACGTCACCAACAAGGGCGCCGGCTGGGACCTGTTCGTTGCCTCCGACGCCGGCTCGCAGTTCGCTGCCACCGGCACCGCCAAGAACTTCCGCACCGGTGACGGTGCCTTCGAGCAGGCACTGGGCTTCAACTTCACGTTCTACGGCAAGACCTACACCAAGATGTGGGTCAACGTGAACGGCTACGTGCAGTTCGAGACCGCCGGCGACTCCGACTACTACTACGGCAACGCCAACACCACCGACGTGCTGCTGAGCAACGTCCGCATCGCGCCGCTGTGGGACAACCTCGAGACCTACAGCAGCGGCAAGGACATCTTCGTTGCGCAGACGGCCAGCAGCATCACCGTGCGCTGGGCCGCCCGGCTGGAGGGCACCACCACCGACGTCAATGTGTCGATGACGCTGTTCGCCGACGGCAAGGTGCGCTTCGACTACGGCGCCGGCAACACCGGCCTCACGCCCACCGTGGGCCTGTCGGCTGGCAACGGCAGCAGCTATGTGCTGTCCGCCTACGACGGCCAGGCCAGCCTGGCCAGTGCCGGCTCGCTGCTGTGGACACCCACGCCCGGCCTTGTCTATTACGACATCGGCGCCTACGAGTTCCAGGGCGCGTCGGGCGACACCACCGGCCCCAAGGTCGTCGGCATCTCGCAGCTGCCCGCCAACGGCGGCACGACGGCGCTGGCCTTCTCGGCCGTGCAGATCGACTTCGACGAGAAGCTCAACGGCGTGTCCGCCCGCAGTCCGGCCAACTACGAGCTGCGCCGCGCCGGCGCGGACGGCCAGTTCGACACTGGGGACGACGTCATCGTCAAGCTGACGCCGTTCTACTCCTTCCCCGAGACCAGCCTGACGCTGAACTTCGGCGGCGTGCTCGCCGAGGGCAAGTACCGCCTGACGCTGAGTGGCACCAAGGCCATCTTCGACACCGCCGGCAACCCGCTGGACGGCGACGCCAACGGCACGCCGGGCGGCGACTACGTCCGCACCTTCACGATCGACCGCAGCAGCAACCACGCGCCGGTGGCCACGCCCGCCACCGTCAGCGTGGCCGAGAACGGCAGCATCGAGATCACGCTGGCCGCGACCGACGCCGACGGCGACGCGCTGACCTACACGCTGCCCACCGGCGCGCTGCACGGCACGCTGTCCGCCATCGACCCGGTCACGCACAAGCTGACCTACACGCCCGACGCCGACTACAACGGCCCGGACAGCTTCGTCTTCAAGGTCGACGACGGCAAGACCGGCGTGTCCTCGGCCACCATCACGCTCAACGTCACGCCCACCAACACGGCGCCGGTGGTGCAGAACCAGTCGGCCAGCGTCAACGAGAACGGCAGCCTCAACCTGCTGCTGGCCGCCACCGACAACGAGACCGCCCGCGCCAACCTCACGTTCGAGCTCGTCACCGGCCCGGCCCACGGCACCGTGACGCAAGGCGCCGGCGGCGCCTGGGTCTACACGCCCGACGCCGGCTACATCGGCGCCGACAGCTTCACCTGGCGCGCCAAGGACCGCGGCGACCCCGACGGCGCGGCCGGCAACGCCGCCACGTCGGCCACCGCCACGTTCAGCCTCACGGTGCTCAACGTCAACGACGCGCCGGTCATCGCGCCGGTGGCCGACCAGCAGGTCTTTGAGGGCAGCCAGATCCAGGTGCAGCTCACCGCCACCGACCCCGACGGCCCGAGCAAGACCTGGACGCTGCTCAGCGGCCCCGCCGGCGCCACGCTGGACGCCGCGACCGGCCTGTTCCGCTGGACGCCCGCCGACGGCCCCGGCAGCGTCGACATCCTCGTGCGCGTCAGCGACGGCGGCTCGCCCGCCCGCAGCGCCGACGCCATCTTCAAGATCCTCGTCAAGGACGTCGCGCCCACGCTGGCCTTCACGGCGCCCAGCAGCGGCAACGGTGTCGCCGGACAGGCCTACACGTTCACCTACACCGTCACCGACCCCGGCACCGACACCATCACGTCGCTGTTCGTCGACTGGGGCGACGGCAGCACGCAGACCATCGCCGGCAACCCCGGCAGCCTGACCCATACCTACGCGGGCGTGGACGGCAACTACACGGTCAGCGTCACGCCCACCAACGAGGACGGCGCCCACCCGGCCAGCACGCTGGTGCTGCACATGGAGGCCAACGACCCGCCGGTCGCCACCGGCCAGACCGTGCAGGTCGACGAGGACGTGGCCAAGCCCATCACGCTCGCCGGCACCGACCCCGAAGGCGGCGCGCTGACCTTCAGCCTCGTCAGCGGCCCGGCCCACGGCACGCTGGGCGCCATCAACCCGAACACCGGCGCGGTCACCTACACGCCCGATGCCGACTACAACGGCATCGACAGCTTCGTCTTCCGCGTCACCGACGCCGGCGGCAAGGCCGGCACGGCGACGATCAACCTCGTCGTCAACCCGGTCAACGACAAGCCCGCCGTCGCCGCCATCGCCAAGCAGACGCTGAACGAAGGACAGACGCTGAGCGTCACGGCCACCGCCACCGACGTGGACGGCCCCGGCCCCTTCAGCTGGTCGCTCACCAGCGCGCCGGCCGGCGCCACCATCGACGCCGCGTCCGGCCTCATCCGCTGGACGGCCACCGATGGCAACGCCACCTACAGCTTCACCGTGCAGGCCAACGACGGCGCCGGCGGCCTGGCGACGACCAGCTTCGACGTCGACGTGAAGGACGTCGCCCCGACGCTCATCGCCACCGGCGCCGCCACCATCGACGCCGGCCAGACCTACACGCTGACGCTGGGCGCCACCGACCCGGGTCAGGACACGCTGAGCGGCTGGACCATCCATTGGGGCGACGGCAGCACCAGCACCGTCGCGGGCGGCGCCACCAGCGCCACCCACGTGTTCACGGCCGCCGGCAGCTTCAGCATCCAGGCCTCGGCCACCAATGAGGACGGCACGTTCAACGCGGCCGCCGTGGCCGTCACCGTCGAGCAGAACAACAGCGCGCCCGTCGCCCAGGCCGACAGCTACACGGTCCACGCCGGCCAGACGCTGACCATCGCGGCACCGGGCGTGCTGGCCAACGACAGCGACGCCGACGGCGACACGCTGACAGTGACCCACATCGACACCACCGGCCTTGAGGGCACGGTGGCCGTCAACGCGAACGGCAGTCTGGTGTTCACACCGACGGCTGGTTTCGTCGGCAACACGCAGTTCACCTACACGATTGCGGATGGCAAGGGTGGCACGGCCACAGCCATCGCGCGCATTGCCGTCACCAATGCCGCGCCGGCGGCGGTTGACGACAGCTACACGGTGCGCCCTGGCCAGGTGCTGGACATCGCGGCACCAGGCCTGCTGGGCAACGACAGCGACGCCGACGGCGACGCGCTGACCGTCACGGCCATCAACGTGACCGGCACGCAGGGCACGGTGGTGGCGCTGCCCGACGGCGGCTTCCGGTTCACGCCCACCGCCGGTTTCACTGGCAGCACGCAGTTCAGCTACAGCATGAAGGACGGTGTGGGCGGCACGGCCACGGGCATCGTGCGCATCCAGGTCGTCAATGCCGCGCCCGTGGCGCTGGACGACAGCTACGCGGTGCATGCCGGCCAGGTGCTGGACATTGCGGCGCCGGGCATGCTGGGCAACGACAGCGACGCAGACGGCGACGCGCTGACCGTCACGGCCATCAACGTGACCGGCACGCAGGGCACGGTGGTGGCGCTGCCCGACGGCGGCTTCCGGTTCACGCCCACGGCTGGCTTCTCGGGCAACACGCAGTTTGCGTACAGCGTGAAGGATGGCTTCGGTGGCACGGCGACGGGCATCGTGCGCATTGCCGTCACCAACGCCGCGCCGGTGGCGGTCGACGACAGCTACACGCTGCGCCCGGGCCAGGTGCTGGACATCGCGGCGCCGGGGCTGCTGGGCAACGACAGCGACGCCGACGGCGACGCGCTGACCGTCACGGCCATCAACGTGACCGGCACGCAGGGCACGGTGGTGGCGCTGCCCGACGGCGGCTTCCGGTTCACGCCCACCGCCGGTTTCACTGGCAGCACGCAGTTCAGCTACAGCATGAAGGACGGTGTGGGCGGCACGGCCACGGGCATCGTGCGCATCCAGGTCGTCAATGCCGCGCCCGTGGCGCTGGACGACAGCTACGCGGTGCATGCCGGCCAGGTGCTGGACATCGCGGCGCCGGGCCTGCTGGGCAACGACAGCGACGCCGACGGCGACGCGCTGACCGTCACGGCCATCAACGTGACCGGCACACAGGGCACGGTGGTGGCGCTGCCCGACGGCGGCTTCCGGTTCACGCCCACGGCCGGCTTCTCGGGCAACACGCAGTTTGCGTACAGCGTGAAGGATGGCTTCGGTGGCACGGCCACGGGCATCGTGCGTATCGCCGTCACCAACACCGCGCCGGTCGCGGTGAACGACAGCTACACCGTCGTCGCCGGCCAGACCCTCAGCATTCCCGCTCCCGGTCTGCTGGCCAATGACAGCGACGCCGATGGCGACGCGCTTGCCATCCTGTCCCTTGACATCACCGACACACAGGGCGTTGTGCAGGCCTACGCGGACGGCCGCATCCAGTTCACGCCCACCCCTGGCTTCAGCGGCAACACCAGCTTCAGCTACCGCGTCGGCGACGGCCTGGGTGGTGTCACGACGGCGCGGGTCGACATCAAGGTGTTGCCGGCCTTGCCCGCGCTGCACGTCAGCAGCTTCCAGGCCACCGACACCGGCTTCCGCCTGCGCTTCGACCAGGCCGTCGACCCGGCGCTGATCCAGCAATACGGCGCCGGCAACCTCGTGCCCGACATTGTCTTCACCGGCCCCACCGGCGGCGTGCAAGGCCGCGTGGCGGGCAGCGTGGTGTTCGATGCCGACGGCCGCGGCCTCAGCTTCGTCAAGACCGGCGGCCTGCTGGAAGCCGGCAACTACCAGCTGTCGCTGAACGCGGGCGCCGACGGCTTCGTCAGCCTGGGCGGCCTGCGGCTGGACGGCAACGCGGACGGCACGGCCGGCGACGCCTACACCCGCAGCTTCACCGTCGCCCCGTCGACCGCTGCCGTGCTGGCGGTGCAGGAGTTCGCCCGCGGCCCGGGCCAGGCGGCCAGCTACGACCCCGCGCTGGGCGCCTTCGCCATCAGCCTGGAGCGCGGCGCCGGCTTCCAGACCCTCGGCTTCGACCTGGGCTTCGACCCGGCGCTGCTGAAGGTCACCGGCGCGACGCTGGCCAGCGGCCTGCCCGCCGGCAGCAGCATCACGAGCACGCTGGTCCAGCCGGGCCTGCTGCGCGTGCAGGTCACGCTGGGCAGCGCGGTGGCCGACGCGGCGCTGCGCAACGTCGTGCTGGTGCATGCCACGGTGCCGCTGTCCGCCGGCTACGGCGCGGCCGAGGTGCTGCGCCTGTCCAACGTCAGCGGCAACGCCGGCGCGCTGCGCACCGACGATGGCCTGCATGTGGTGGCCAACCTGGGCGACGCCAACGCCAGCCGCACGCTGACGACCGACGACGTGACGCTGATCCAGCGCGTCGCCACACGCGCCGACACCGGCTTCGCGGCCTACGGGCTGATCGACCCGACCCGTATCGTCGACGTCAACCGCGACGGTCGCGTCACGGCCACCGACTCGGGGCTGGTCTTCAATGCCAGCAAGGGCCTGGTGGTGCCGGCCATTCCGGCCACCGTGGCGCCGCCGGTGGGCCCGGTCGTCAGCCGTGTCACGCCGGAGGCCGACGGCTTCAGCCTGCGTTTCGACCGTGCCATCAACACGGCGCTGATCCAGGCCTACGGCGCCGGCACCGGCGGCCAGGACCTGTGGCTGGACGGCCCGTCCGGCCGCGTCGGCGGCAGCGTCTTCTTCGATGCCGACGGCCAAGGCCTGCGCTTCGTCACCACCAGTGGCGTGCTGGCCAGCGGCAACTACAGCCTGACGCTGAAGTCCGGCGCCGCCGGCTTCACGGCGCTGGCCGACGGCCAGCTGCTGGACGGCAATGCCGACGGCACGACGGGGGACGACTTCGTCGCCGGCTTCACGGTGGGCGCGGCGAGCGGCGCCGTCGTCAGCATCGGCAACCTCGTCGCCCCCGCGGGCGCGGCCAGCCAGGCGCTGAACCTGCAGCTGCGCGACGCCGCCGGCGCCCGCAGCGTCTACGTGCAGCTGGCCTACGACCCGGCGCTGCTGCACATCGACGCGGTGAACCTCGGCGCCGGCGCGCCGCTCGGCAGCGTCATGAGCCTGGACACCAGCGTCGCCGGCCGCCTGGGCGTGCAGCTCACGCTGGGCAGCGCGCTGCCCGATGCGGCGCTGCGCGCGCTGGTCACGCTGACGACCAGCGTGCCGGCGGGCGCGGCGGCCGGCAGCGCCCGGCTGCTGCGCCTGCTGGACCAGCAGGTCGACGGCGCCACGGCTCGCGCCGACCTCGGCTTGCAGTGGGTGGGCGTGCCGGGTGACGCCGACGGCAACGGTGCGGTGCAGATGGCTGACGTCACGTTGATACAGCGTGTCGCCACAAGAGGCGACACGGGTTTTGCCGCCCAGCCGCTGATCGACCCGGTGCTCATCGCCGACCTGAACCGCGATGGCCGCATCACCGCGACGGATTCGGGCCTGGCCTACCAGCGGTCCCGGCAGCAGGGGCAGCAGACGCAGCTCGCCGCCGCCAGCCTCGTGGCACCGCTGCCCACCGAATCAAGGGATACCGCGTCCACCGGCTCCGGCAGCCCAATGCCTGTTGGTGGTGCGGCTGCGGCCATGCTGGTGGCGGCGCCCGGGCCGGTGGTGCGCATCAGCGCGGCGCTGGACTTCGGTCTCAACGCCCCGTTGCCCAGCAGCACATGGGTGAATGACTGGGTTGCCGGTTCCAAGCCGACGACGCCCAATGACTGGAAGTTGACGATCTGAACGTTTCACGAAGGAGAACAAGGACATGAAGCACGTCATCACCACGCTGGCCGCCGCGGCTGCGCTGGCACTCTCGCTGCCGGCGCAGGCCGTGACCGTCACCGGCAGCGCCACGCCGGGGGCCACCACCGTTGGCGGCACCGGGTTTGTCACGCTGACGCTGGACATCTCGGAAGCGTTCACGCCGACCTCGATCACGTTCAACCTGGACTGGGCCGGCGGCCTGGGGTTGGATACCAGCAAGTCCACGGCATTCGGGCTGAGCTGGGATGCCCTCGCGGGCAGCGGCATCCTCAACTCCGACTTCACGATGATCACGCCGGGCACCAACCAACTGGGTGTGTCCGTCTTCGCCGAAGCACCCGCGCTGCCTGGGGGCGCCTTTGCCGTCAAGATCGCCTTCACCGGCCTGACTGCCGGCACCCATGCCGTCAACTACTCGCTGGACCTGGGTGACCCGGCCGGCGGCGCCGACTTCTCGGTGCTGGGCAGCTCCAGCGTCACGGTCTCCGCCGTGCCCGAGGCGCACCCGGCGATGATGCTGGCCGCCGGCCTGGGCGTCCTGGGCCTGCTGGCCCGCCGCCGCCGCGCCTGATGGCGCAGGCCTTGCTCGCCGTCGTCCGCGCGGGCTGGGCGGCGAGCTGGAAGCCCTGCTGACGATGCGATGAACGCCCGCCACGATCTTCCCGCCCACAACCCGGCGCTTGGCGCCGACGCCGCCTGGGCGTCGCTGGCCGGCGCCGGCTCGGCCGAGGCGCTGTGCCGCGCCTGGCTGGCCGTGCTGTGCAGCCTGGTGCCCGACGCGCAGGTGGGCCTGCTGCTGCTGCAGGACGCTGGCGGGGCCTACGTGCCCGCCGCCGCCTGGCCCGAGGGCACCGAGCTGCAGCGCCTGGCCGACATCGCCCGTGAATGCCTGGCCACGCGCCAGGGCGTGCGCCGCCAGCATGCCGGCCACCCGGTGCAGCTGGCCTACCCGCTGGCGTCGGGCGACGCGCTGCACGGCGCCGTCGTGCTGGAGCTGCTGGACGCGAGCCCCGAAGCGGCCCGCCTCGCCGCGCGCCTGACGCACTGGGGCGCCGGCTGGATGGCCGACCTGTTCGCGCAGCGCGAGCTGGCGCAGGCGCGCCAGCGGCTCGATGAATCGGCCTTCCTGTTCGAGGTGTCGCTGGCCGCGCTGGCCGAGCCCGACTTCCGCCAGGCTGGCCTCACGCTGGTCAACAAGCTGGCCGCGCGCTTCGGCTGCCACCAGGTGCAGCTGGCGCTGGCCGAGGGGCCGGCGCTGGAGACGGCGGCCGTGTCGCACTCCGCGTGGTTCGACGAGCGCGCCAACCTCACCAGCCTGGCCCGCGCCGCGATGACCGAGGCCTTCGACCAGCGCCGCCAGGTCGTCTGGCCGGAGGCGGAGGACGCGCCGGACCTGAACACGCTGCGCATGGCCCACGGCCGGTACGCGGCCGACTCCGGCAGCTTGGCGCTCGCGTCGCAGCCGCTGGCGCTGGGCGCGGCGCCGCCGTTCGCGGTGCTGCTGTTCGAGCGCAACACGGTGTTCCAGCCGGCGGAGCTGAACGGCATGGCGCTGCTGGCCGGCGTGCTGGCGCCGGTGCTGGAGCACAAGCATGCGCGGGACGAAAGCCTGGCCCGCCACGCGCGGCGCAGCCTGCGCCACGCCGCAGCGCGGTTGACCGACGCCTCCCACCCCGGCCTCAAGCTCGGCGCGGGTGTGCTGGCGCTGGGGCTGCTGATCGCGGCGCTCGTGCCGGTGGAGCACCGCGTGTCGGCACCGGCCATCGTCGAGGGCGCCGTGCAGCGCGCTGCCGTCGCGCCGTTCGACGGCTTCCTGCGCGACGCGCCGGCGCGGGCGGGCGACACCGTCAAGGCCGGCCAGGTGCTGGCGCGCATGGACGACCGCGAGCTGCAGCTGGAGAAGGTGCGCTGGGAAACCGAGCTGGAGATGGCGCAGCGCAAGGAGCGCGAGGCCATGGCGCAGTCCGACCGCGTCAACCAGCGCCTGTCCGCGGCGCAGGCCAACCAGGCCCGCGCGCAGCTGGACCTGACGCTGTCCAAGCTGTCGCGCGTGGCGCTGGTGGCGCCGTTCGATGCGGTGGTCGTCAAGGGCGACCTGTCGCAGCAGCTGGGCGCGCCGCTGGAGATGGGCAAGACGCTGTTCGAGCTGGCGCCGCTGGCGAGCTGGCGCGTGATGCTGAAGATCGACGAGCGCGACATCGCGCGCGTGCAGCCGGGCCAAGGCGGCGAGCTGGTGCTGACCGGCGCGCCGGGCGAGCGCTGGCGTTTCACGCTGAAGTCCGTCACGCCGGTGTCGGTCGTAGAGGAAGGCCGCAACTACTTCCGCGCCGAGGCTGAGCTGGTGGGGCAGGAGGGCGTCCAGCTCAAGCCCAACATGGAAGGCGTCGCCAAGGTCGTCGTCGGCGAGCGCAGCCTGCTGTGGGTGTGGACGCACCGGTTCACCGACTGGGTCAAGCTGGCGCTATGGCAATGGACGCCGTAGCGCCACCGCAGCGTCCTTTGGGCGACGCGCTCTTTTCAGCGAACTGGTACCGCGTCGCGACGCTGAAGCCTCGGCTGCGCGGCCATGTGCGCATCCACCGGCACGTCTACCGCGGCGAGATCTGGTACGTCGTCGAGGACCGCGTGTCCGGCAAGTACCACCGCTTCAACCCCGGCAGCTACCGCGTCATCGGCCTGCTGGACGGCGAGCGCACGCTGCAGCAGGTGTGGGAGCGGCTGTCTGCCGCGATGGACGAGCACACGCCCAGCCAGGACGAGCTGGTGCAGCTGTTCGGCCAGCTCTACGCGGCCGACCTGATCCAGTGCGACGTGACGCCCGACGTCGCCGAGCTGTTCGAGCGCGGCGGCAAGCAGCGCCGCTCCAAGCTGATGCAGCGCTTCGCGAACCCGGTGTCGCTGCGCTTCCCGCTGGTGGACCCCGACGCGTGGCTGGGGCGTGTCATCGCCAAGGCCGGCCCGTTGAAGGGCTGGGCCGGCGTCGCGCTGTGGCTGGCCGTCGTGCTGCCGGCCGTGCTGCTGGCACCCAGCCACTGGCGCGAGCTGACCGGCAACATCAACGAGCGCCTGCTGGCCGTCGACAACCTGCTGCTGCTGGCCATCCTGTTCCCGCTGCTGAAGGCGGCCCACGAAATCGGCCACGGCCTGGTGGCCAAGCGCTTTGGCGGCGAGGTGCACGAGATGGGCGTCATGCTGCTCGTGTTTTTCCCCGTGCCCTATGTGGACGCGTCCAGCTCCGCCGCGTTCGCCAGCCGCTGGCCGCGCATGCTGGTGGGCGCGGCGGGCATGCTGACCGAGCTGTTCATCGCGGCGTTGGCCTTCTACCTGTGGCTGGCGCTGGAGCCGGGCTTCGTGCGCTCGCTGGCGTTCAACGTCATCGTGCTGGCCAGCGTGACGACGCTGATGTTCAACGCCAACCCGCTGCTGCGCTACGACGGCTACTACATCTTTGCGGACGCCATCGAGAGCCCCAACCTGGGCCAGCGGTCCACCGAGTACTGGGGCTGGCTGCTGCGCCATCACCTGTTCGGCCAGCACCAGGCCGAGCCGCCGCTGTCCACGCCCGGCGAGCGCCGCTGGTTCCTGGTCTACGCGCCGCTGGCGCTGGCCTACCGCCTCTTCGTCATGGTCAGCATCGCGATGTTCATCGCGAGCCGCTATTTCTTCATCGGCGTGCTGATCGCCGCCTGGGGCCTTGTCGCCAGCTGCCTGCTGCCGTGGGCCCGCGGCCTCAAGAAGCTGGCCGGCGACCCCGCGCTGGAGCCGCAGGCCGGCCGCGTGCGGCGAGTGCTGTGGGCGTCGGGTGCGGCGCTGGTGCTGCTGCTGTTCGTCATCCCGATGCCGCGGCATTCGGTGGCGACGGGCGTAGTCTGGCCCAGCGACAACGCGGTGCTGCGCGCGCAGGGCGCCGGCTTCTTTTCCAGGCTGCTGGTGCGGCCCGGCGCGGTGGTGCTGGAGGGACAGCCCGTCGCGGAGCTGGTGGACCCGGCGCTGGATGCACGCGTGGACGAGCAGCGCGGCCGGCTGGCGCTGGCGCAGGCCAAGCACGACGCGGCGTTCGGCGTCATCGGCATCGCGCCGGCGCGCGCGGCGCTGCTGGCCGAGGAGGTACGGCGCGAGCAGGCAGCGCTGGCGGTGCTGGAGGACGAGGCGTCTCGGCTGGTCGTGCGCGCCGAGGCCGCGGGCGTGCTGTTGCTGACGCGGCCGGATGACCTGGCGGGCCGCTTCTTCAAGCGCGGCGAGGTGCTCGGCCACCTGGACACCGCCGGCCCGCCGCGCGTGCGCGTCGTGCTGCCGCAATGGCAAAGCGCGGCGGTGCAGGGCATCGAGGTGCGTGCGCCGCAGCAGCCCGGGCAGAGCTTTGACGCCAGGCTGGTTCGCAGCGTGCCGGCCGCGGCGCGCGAGCTGCCCAGCCCCGCGCTGGGCACGGCGGCGGGCGGCGACATCCCGCTCGACCCGCACGACCCCAAGGGCTTGCAGGCGTTGCAGACGCTGTTCGAGCACGAGCTGCAGCTGGGGCAGGACATGCCCTACCGGCAGATCGGGGCACGCGTGCTGGTGCGGCTGAAGCATCCGGCCGAGCCGGTGGCGGTGAGGGCGTGGGAAGGGCTGCGGCGGCTGTTCCTGTCGCATTTCCAGCTATGAGTGCGGGGCTGGCTTCTCGGTGCTTTGACTTGTCGCCCAGGCCCAGCCGGGACGTCGCCCCGGCGGGCGACCTTCTTTTTGAGCGACCAAAAAAGAAGGCAAAAAGTCGCCCCCGACCGCGACGCCCCTGCGCTGCGCTTCGGGGTGCCCTGCGGTGCTCGCGGCTTGCAACCCCGCGCAGAACTCCCTTCGCTACGCTCCGGTCAGACAGCTGCGCGGAGTCAGTGCTTGATGCGCGCTGCGCGCGCGGTTGCAAGCCGCTGTGCTCCTCGGCGTCGCTAAAAGGGGGGTGAATGAACAGCCGAACCCCAACAGCCCGACAGCCAACAGCCAGGCCCGCAAGCCGGCTGGCGCCGGCTGCTCGGGTTGCCCCCTTGAGCACCGCCGAGCAACGCAAGACCCGAAGCCCGCGAGCGCAGCTCGCCTCGACAACTGACTCACGACGATTGTTTGAGCAGAGCGTAGCGGCGCGAGTTCGGCGTGGGGCTTCGGGGCTTGTGTTGCTCGGGCACCCGAGCGCAGCGAGGGCGGTGCGGTCGGGGGGCGTTTCTTTGCCTACTTTCTTGTCGACACAAGAAAGTAGGTCGCCCGCCGGGGCGAATTCCCGGCACGGTACTCACGCGGCAACGAGCAGTCACGCATGAGCACAGCCGCCACCCTCCCTCTGGACATCGGCGAATCCCTCGCCCACGGCATCTTCCCCGAGCGCCGCGACGTCGACGAGCCCGTGCACGACCGCTTTGCCCGCGGTGTCCTCTGGCGGCTGAAGCGCCGCCTCATCCCCGCCGTACCCACGCTTCGCAAGATGGCGCAAGCCGCCGGCGAGCTGGAACAAGAGATCCAGCAGCAGACCGACGACGAACTGCGCCGCCGCCTGTTCCGGGCCGCGCCTGCCGCCGTGCAGGCCGGCAAGGCGCAAGGCCTTGCCGAAGTGATGGCCCTCGTTCGCGAAGGCGCCCGCCGCGCGCTCAACAAGCGGCCTTTCGACACCCAGCTGATGGGCGCCGCCGTGCTGCTCGAAGGGCGCCTGGCCGAAATGCAGACCGGCGAAGGCAAGACGCTCACCGCCGGCCTGGCCGCCGCCATCGCCGGCGCTGCCGGGCTGCCCACCCATGTCGTCACCGTCAACGACTACCTCGCCCGCCGCGACTGCGAGCTGATGCAGCCGCTGTTCGGCTTCTTCGGCATGACGGCCGGCGTCGTCTGGGCCACGCTGGAGCACGAGGCCAAGCGCGTGGCCTACCAGCGGCCCATCACCTACTGCACCAACCAGAGCCTGGTGTTCGACTACCTGCGCGACCGCGTGTCAGCCGGCGGCCGCGTCAGCCCGGCGCAGATGCAGGCGCGCCTGCTGCACGGGCGGCTGCCGCAGCCGTTGTTGCTGCGCGGCCTGCACTTCGCCATCGTCGACGAAGCCGACTCCATCCTCATCGACGAGGCACGCACGCCGCTGATCCTGTCCGAGAAGCAGGGCAAGCCGCCGGATGCCACCGACTACCAGCAGGCGCTCAGGATCGCCGCGACGTTGAAGCTCGGCGAGCACTTCGGCATCGACGCCGCCCGCCACAGCCTGCATTTCGAGGCCGCCGGGCTGCCCGCGGTGCGCGAGGCAGCGGAAGGCCTCGGCGGCATCTGGGGCGTCGCGCGCGGCCGCGAGCATCTCGTCGGCCAGGCGCTGCGCGCGCTGCACCTGTTCCACCGCGACCAGCATTACGTCGTCATCGACGGCACCGTGCAGATCGTCGACGAGTACACCGGCCGCGTGCTGGAGGGCCGCAGCTGGGAGGGCGGGCTGCACCAGATGATCGAGGCCAAGGAAGGGCTGGACCTGACCGAGCCTGCGCGCACGCTGGCGCGCATCACCTTCCAGCGCTTCTTCTGCCGCTACCTGCGCCTGGCCGGCATGACCGGCACGGCCGCCGAGGTGGCGCCGGAGCTGAACCAGGTCTACCGACTCGATGTCGTGCGGCTGCCCACGCACAAGCCCGACCAGCGCATCACGCACCCACCGCGCCTCGTGCGCACGCAGGCGGCCAAATGGGCGGCGGTGCGCGAGGCCATCGCGCAGCAGCTGGCGGCCGGCCGGCCAGTGTTGGTCGGCACGCGCTCGGTGAAGGCCTCCGTCGCGCTCTCGGACGAACTGGGGCCGCGTCAGGTCCACCGGGTGCTGAACGCGCGGCAGGACCAGGAGGAAGCCGACATCGTCGCCAGCGCCGGCGAGCCCGGCGCGGTGACGGTGGCCACCAACATGGCCGGCCGCGGCACCGACATCCACCTCGACGACCGCGTGCGCGAGAAAGGCGGCCTCGCCGTGCTGCTGACCGAGTTCCACGACTCCGCGCGCATCGACCGCCAGCTCGTCGGCCGCGGCGCCCGCCAGGGCGACCCCGGCGTCGCGCTGGCCATCGTGGCGCTGGACGACGAGATCTTCACCGCCCATGCCGCCACGCTGCAGGCGCTGCTGGGCCGCCTCTTTGCCGGCCGCGACGAACTGCCCGGCTGGGCGCTGGCGCTGCTGCGCCGCGCCGCGCAAGGCCATGCCGGCCGGCTGCACGCGGCCATGCGCCGCCGCACGCTCAAGGCCGACCGCCAACTCGACAATCTGCTCGGATTCGCCGGAAACCAGATATGAGATTGCTTCCGTTCCTGCTGCTGCCCGCCGCCGCGCTGGCGCAATCGACCAAGCCCGCGGCGCCCGCCGCGCCGGCCGGCTACGACTGCCTCATCGAGCCCAACCAGCGCATCGAGATCCGCAGCCCCACGAACGCGCTCATCGACAGGATCCTCGTCGAGCGCGGCAGCGCGGTGAAGGCGGGCGATACGCTGGTGCTGCTGGACGGCAGCGTCGAGCGCGAGGCGCTGGCCGGCGCGCAGCAGCGTGCCGAGTCCGAGGCCGAGCTGCGCGTGGCCCGGGCCCGCGCCGACTACGCGCGCGAGAAGTTCCGCCGCCGCGAGGACCTGCGCGAGCAGCACTACATCACCGCGCAGGACCGCGACGAGGCGCAGGCCGAGCTGCGCGTCGCCGAGGCCGAGCTGGCGCTGGCGGTGGACAACCGCCGCCTGGCCGGCATCGAGTCGCGCCGGCTGGACGCCGTGCTGAAGCAGCGCGCGCTGAAGGCGCCGTTCAGCGGCGTCGTCACCGACCGGCTGCAGAACCCTGGCGAGCTGGCCTTCACCGGCGAGGGCTCGCGGCCCATCCTGAAGATGGCGCAGACGAACCCGCTGCGCGTGGAGGTGGTGCTGCCGGTGTCGGTGCTGGGCCAGATCAAGGCCGGCCGCCCGGCCGAGATCACGCCCGAGGCGCCGCTCAAGGGCAGCTGGCAGGCGCAGGTGAAGGTGGTGGACCGCGTGATGGACTCCGCCAGCGGCTCGTTCGGCGTGCGGCTGGAGCTGCCCAACCCGGGCGGCGACATCCCGGCCGGCGTGCGCTGCAAGGTGCGCTTCCTGTGACGAACGGCCCGCGCCGGGACGCCTCCTAGAATTCGCACCGCGCCGTGCTTCGGCGCCGTCCCGCCGAGGGGTGCTGCGACGGAGGTGAGCCCTCCGCCACGCTCGGCGCGGACGATGGATCAAGGGCGCCCTTTGTGAAAAGGGTTGTCCGTGTCTTCGTCATCTTCCGCGTCCATACGCACCATCCTGCCGCTGGCCTTCGTCACCGGCGTCAGCATGGCCGCGATGGACCTCTACCTGCCCGCCGTGCCCGCGCTGCAGACCGGCCTGGGCATCAGCGTGTCGCTGGCGCAGGCCACCGTCGCGGTCTACCTCGCCGGCCTGGCCGGCGCGCAGCTGCTGTGGGGCGAGCTGCTGAACCGCCTCGGCCCGCGCCGCAGCCTGCAGATCGGCCTGGCGCTGCTGACCGTCACCAGCCTGGGCTGCGCGCTGGCGCCGGGCATCGAGATGCTGCTGTTATTGCGCCTGTTGCAGGGCGTGGCCGCGGCGGCGGCCACTGTCGTGGCGCCCACGGTCGTGCGCGCGACGCTGGGCGATGCCGACGTCGTGCGCGGCATCGCCGCCATCTCCATGGTCGAGGCCATCGTGCCGGCGGCCGGGCCGGTGCTGGGCGTGCTGCTGCTGCAGGTGACGGACTGGCGCGGCACCTTCTGGGTGCTGGCGGCGCTGTCGCTGCTGGTGCTGCCGTGGGTCGTCCGGATCGCGCCGCGCCAGCTGCCTGGCCTGGACCTGGCCCATGACGCCAGCTACGCGGGCATCCTGCGCAATCGCCACTACGTGCGGCTGGCGCTGTCGCATGCGCTGTGCATCGGCGCGCTGCTGACCTTCCTGGCCAGCGCCCCGCAGCTGTTGCAGCACACGCTGGGCCTGGGCGGCAACGCGTTTGCGCTGCTGCAGGTGCTGGGCGTCGGGTCGTTCATGCTGGGCGCGTCGCAGTCCGGCCGGGTGGCCAAGCGGCTGGGCCATGCGCGCGCGGTGAAGCTGGGCAGCACGGTGCAGGTGGTGGCCTGCGCGCTGGCGCTGCTGACCGCGTGGGTTTCCGGGGCGCCGCCCTATGCCGTCGTGGCGGCCTACTGGATGTGCTTCTGCGGCGCGCTCGCCATCCGCGGGCCGGCCACGTTTGTCGACGCGCTGACCGTGCCGCCCGCGCAGATGGGCCGCGCGACGGCGCTGCTGGTGCTGGCGTTGCTGGCGGCCGGCGCGCTGGGCACGCAGGTCGTCGCGCCCTTCCTCGGCGACGCGGACAGCGCGGTACCGGTGTTCTGCGGCGTGCTGGTACAGCTGCTCGCCAGCGCGGCGCTGGTGTGGCGCTACCCCGTGCTGCCGGTCAAGGCCTGAGGTCCAGCGCGCGGAAGGCGCGCTTGCCCTTGTCCGCGTCCTTGCAGGCCTTCTTGCCGACCATCACGCCGCCGTCGTCGCTGAGCAGCGTGACCCGCCCGTCGGGCCAGGCGAACAGCGCCTCGGGGCGCAGCGAGCCCAGGTCGGCCTTCACGGGCGTGGGCGCGTCGCCGGCCTGGCCGCTCCAGCGGAACAGTGCGAACGTGCCGTCGTCGGCCGGCGGGCCGGCGGCAATCAGGTAGGCGTTGCCGACGCGTTCGATGGAGCGCACGCCGCGGCCGCCCAGGTCCAGCCGGATGACGGCACCGAACCGCGCCGGCCCGCGCCCGTCAACCAGCTCGGCCGGGTTCAGCAGCGGGATCAGCAGCGCCCGGCCCTGCGGGATCGGGTTGCGCAGCCCGATCAGCAGGCTGCCGTCGGCTGCGGTGGCCAGGCCCTCGATGTTGAAGCCGCCGTCCGCCTCGGCGGCCCGCGCGGCGGCGTCCGCGAGCTTCAGCGGGGCCAGCGACGGCGCGGCCAGCAGGTCATCCAGCAGCCGGGTGTACGGCTTGCCGGCCGGTGCCACCGTGTCGCCGCGGATGTCGGTGGCGAAGAAGCGGTGCCGGTCCTCGCGCAACTCGCCGCGGCTGTTGCGGGCATGCGAGCTGATCCAGTAGATGCGGTCGCCGCGCTGCGCGGCGCCTTCGAGGTCGGACTCCTTCTTCGCGCCGAGGAACTTGTCCAGGTCCACCTCGCCGACGCGCTTCGCGTGGCCCTGCCGGTAGACGGTGAGCCGGTTGTGCTCGTCGTCGGCGACGATGAAATGGCGCTCGTCCAGCGCCACCGCGGCGGAGGCGTCGCACAGGCCGTCGTAACGCGCCGGCGCGGCCTGCGCCGTGGCCGCGCCGGCCGCCACGAGCAGCAGCGCGGCCAGCGCCTTCACAGCGGTTCGGTCCGGGCCAGCAGCCAGGCCAGCGCCGGGCCGCTCACCAGCGGCTGCAGGCGTTCGCGCACGGTGGCGTGGTAGCCGTTCAGCCACGCGATCTCGTCGGCACGCAGGAGGCTGCGGTCAATGCAGTCGGTGGCGATGGGGCACAGCGTGAGCGTCTCGAATTCGAGCATCTCGCCGAAGGCGTTGTTCTCCGGCGTCTCGACGGCGACGTTGAGCACCAGGTTCTCGATGCGCACGCCCCACTGGCCCGGCCGGTACAGGCCCGGCTCGATGGACGTGATCATGCCGGGCTCCATGGCCATGGCCGGCTCCGCGATGGCCTTGCTGATGCTCTGCGGGCCTTCGTGCACGTTCATGAAATAGCCGACGCCGTGGCCGGTGCCGTGGCCGTAGTCCAGGCCATGCTCCCACAGCGGCGCGCGGGCTATCGAATCCAGCATGGGGCTCAGCGTGCCACGCGGGAAGCGGGTGCGCGACAGCGCGATGGTGCCCTTCAGCACCAGCGTGTAGTCGCGCTTCTGCGCGGCGCTGACGCTGCCGATGGGCCACACGCGGGTAATGTCCGTCGTGCCGCCAAGGTACTGGCCGCCGGAGTCGATCAGCAGCAGGCCGTCGCCGTCGATGAACGCGAACGACTCGGGCAGCGCGCGGTAGTGGGGCAGGGCGCCGTTGGCCTGCCAGCCGGCGATGGTGCTGAAGCTCAGGCCGACGAAGCCCTTGCGCTGGCGGCGTCGGGCCGACAGCTTCGCGTCGACATCCAGCTCGCTCCAGCGCTCGCCACGCGCCAGCGAGGCCTCGAACTCGGCATAGAACTCGCACATCGCCGCGCCGTCCTCGGCCATGGCGTCGCGGATGAACACCGCCTCGGCCGGCGTCTTGCGGCTCTTCAGCAGCGTGCTGGGGTTGATTTGCTCGACGACCTTGACGCCCGCCGCGGTGGCCTCGCGCAGGCCCAGCGTCACGCGGCGCGGGTCCACCAGCAGCGTGGCGCCGGCGGGCAGCGCGGCCAGCGCCGGGCGCGCCGCGTCGTAGGGCGCGAGCTGAATGCCGTCGGCGGCCAGGCGTGCGGCCACATCGGCCGGCACCTTGCCATCGGCGATGAAGAGGCGGCCGCCGGCCGCATCGAGCAGCAGGTGGGCGATGAAGACGGGGTTGCACTCCACGTCGCTGCCGCGCAGGTTCAGCAGCCAGGCCACGTCGTCGACGGTGGACACGAGGTGGTGTGTCGCGCCGATGCCGGCCATCGCGGTGCGCACGCGGGCCAGCTTGTCGGCGCGGCTGACGGCGGCCTGCGGCGGCAGGTGTTCGTAGACGGGCTCGGTGGGCAGGCCGGGGCGGTCGTCCCAGGCGGCCTGCACGAGGTCCAGGTCGGTGCGCAGCGTGATGCCCTTGCGCGCCAGCGCGGCGCGCAGCGCGTTGGCCAGCGCCAGGCCCAACACCTGGCCGTCCACGGCCAGCACTTCGCCGGGCTGCAGCTGGTTGGCGATCCAGTCGATGTAGATCGTCGACGCGCCGGAGGCCATCTTCTCCAGCTGGATGCCGCTGCCCGCCAGCTGCGCCTCGGCCTGGGCCCAGTAGCGGCTGTCGGCGAACAGCGCGGCGCGGTCGCGCGTGACGACCAGGCTGCCCACCGAGCCGGTGAAGCCCGACAGCCACTCCCGGCCCTGCCAGCGGCCGGGCAGGTACTCGGAGAGATGCGGGTCGGCGGAGGGCACCAGTACGGCATGGGCGCCGGCGGCGGTCAGGGCATCACGCAGGCGCTCAATGCGCAGGCGGGTCTCGGAGGTGCGGGTGTCCATGGTGGCGGACCTTTTCAACTGGAGCGGTGGGCGGATTTTAGGTTTGGGCGCTCAAAGCTCCGTTCGTAATGCCCACAGCTCCGGGAACAGCACCACGTCCAGCATCTTGCGCAGATAGCTGACGCCGCCGGTGCCGCCGGTGCCGCGCTTGAAGCCGATGACGCGCTCCACGGTCGTCACATGCCGGAAGCGCCACAGCCGGAACGCGTCCTCCAGGTCCACCAGCTCCTCGCCCATCTGGTAGAGGTCCCAGTGCTGCTGCGGATCGCGGTAGACGGTCAGCCAGGCCTGCTTGACGCCTTCGTCTGCGACATGCGGCTGGGTCCAGTCGCGGTCCAGGTTCGCGGCGGGCACGGCGATGCCGCGGCGGGCCAGCAACTTCAGCACCTCGTCGTACAGCGACGGCGCGTCATACGCCGCCTGCACCTGCGCCAGCAGGTCGGGCCGGTGCTCGTGGGGCTTGAGCATCGCGGCGTTCTTGTTGCCCAGCATGAACTCGATGCGCCGGTACTGCGCGCTCTGGAAGCCGCTGCTCTTGGCGAGGTAGGGCCGCACGGCCGAGTACTCGGGCGGCGTCATCGTGGCCAGCACGTCCCAGGCGTGCACCAGTTGCTCCATGATGCGCGACACGCGGGCCAGCATCTTGAAGGCCTCGTGCAGCCGGTCCGCGGCGACGTGGGCGACGGCGGCATGCAGCTCGTGCAGCATCAGCTTCATCCACAGCTCCGAGGTCTGGTGCTGCACGATGAAGAGCATCTCGTTGTGGTCGGGCGAGAGCGGCTTCTGCGCGGTCAGGATGGCGTCGAGCTGCAGGTAGTCGCCGTAGCTCATGTCGCGCGAGAAGTCGAGCTGCGCGCCGTGGTGTTCGAGGGTCTGTGTCACGGTCAGGTCACCTTGGAGCGGCTGGTGAACTGCGGCGCGTTCCACGAGCCGCTCTCGACGATGCCGGCCAGCACGTCGACGGCATGCGTCACGTCGGCGAAACCGTTGTACAGCGGCGCGAAGCCGAAGCGCAGCAGCTCGGGATCACCGGCGCGGAAGTCGCCGATGACACCCTGCGCGATCAGCGCCTGCATGACGGCGTAGCCGTCCACGCCCTGGGCCAGCGAGAACGACACCTGGGAGCCGCGCAGCGCCGAGTCGCGCGGGGTCACAATGGCTGCACCCGGCACGCGGGCCTCCACGCTGTCGATGAAGGCCTCCGTCAGCGCCAGCGACTTGGCGCGCAGCGCCTTCATGCCGCCCAGCTTCTGCGCGGCATCGAAGACGTCCAGCGCGGTGTCCAGGCCCGACATGGCCAGCACCGGCGGCGTGCCGCACTGGTACTGCTGGATGCCGGGCGCGGGCAGGTACTCGCTGTCGAAGTCGAACGGGTGGGCATGGCCCAGCCAGCCGGTCAGCGGCTGCCAGACCTGACCCTCGTGGCGCGGGTGCATCCACACGAAGGCCGGCGCGCCGGGGCCGCCGTTGAGATATTTGTAGCCGCAGCCGATGGCGAAGTCCGCCGCGCAGCCCAGCAGGTCGATGGGCACGGCGCCGGCGCTGTGCGCCAGGTCCCACACGGCCAGCGCGCCGGCCTGGTGGGCCCAGCGCGTCAGCAGGCCCATGTCGTGCATGCGGCCGGTGCGGTAGTTCACGTGCGTCAGCATCAGCACGGCGCAGCGCTCGTCCAGCAGGCCGGCGATGTCCTCGGGCGACTCGGCCAGCACCAGCTCGCCGCCGTGCGCGCGCGCCACGCTCTGCGCGATGTAGTTGTCGGTGGGAAAGTTGCTGCGCTCGCTGACGATCACGCGGCGCTGGCCCTGCTGCAGCTGCAGCGCGGCGTGCAGCACCTTGTAGAGGTTGACGGACGTCGAGTCCGCCACCAGCACCTCACCGGGCCGCGCGCCCAGCCAAGGCGCCAGCCGGTCGCCCAGGCGGCGCGGCAGGTCGATCCAGCCGGCGGTGTTCCAGCTCTTGATGAGGCCCTGGCCCCATTCCTGCTCGACGGCGCGCTGGATGCGGGCCGGCGTGGCGCGGGGCAGGGCGCCGAGGGAGTTGCCGTCCAGGTAGGTGATGCCCTCGGGCAGCTGGAACAGGTCGCGCAGGGAGCGCAGCGGGTCGGCGGCATCGAGCCGCTTCGCATCGTCGAGATTCATAGGGGCCTTTTGAGGTGTGAATCGCCCCCACGCTGGGAGGCGGTAGGGCGCAGAGCTAGGCGCAGCGCGCAGCCCAGGCTGGACGCCTGGGCCAGGGCTGCAACAACGCGCTGCGCCCTGCCGCCTCCCAGCCCGGAGGGTGAGGCCCCGCATCGGGCCAACTCGTTGTTGCAAGTGCTCGCCGGGTATTGAACCCGGCTCCGCCTTGCGCCTAGATTTGGCCCGATGCGGGGCCTCACGTGGGGGTGATTCATACCTCAATAGGCCCCAGTTCCCTCAGGATGGCGCGCACCGGGCTGGCACAGGCGCCTTGGAGTTTGAGTGGCAGGGCGATCAATTCATAGTCCCCGGCGGGCACGTCGTCCAGCACGAGGTTTTCCAGCACGCGCAGGTCCAGCCGGCGCAGTTGCTGGTGGCTGTCCAGCGACTTGGAGTCGGCCGGGTCCACGCTGGGCGTGTCGATGCCGATGAGCTTCACGCCGCGCGCGGCGAGCCAGTCGACGGCCTCGGGCGCGTAGGCGGTGAAGGCCGGGTTCCAGGTGGTGTCGGCGCGCTCGCAGACGCGCACCAGCACGCGTGGCGGCAGCGCCTGTTCGGCGTGGCGCAGGTGCTCGACGGTGATCAGCGGCGCGGCGCCGATGGCGTGGATGACGCGGCAGCGGCCCAGGTAGGTGTCCAGCGGCACGTCGGCGATGGCGGGCGCGTCGTTCGCGTAGTGCAGCGGCGCGTCGGCGTGCGCGCCCACGTGCGGCGACATCGTGACGGCGCTGAGGTTGACGGGGCAGCCCGGGGCGAGCTGCGCCGTCCAGTGCAGGCGGTAGGGTTCGTCGCCCGGGAAGATGGGTGCGTCGGGCGAGACGGTGGGAGAGATGTCCCACAGGCGAGGGGAGCTTGGCATGGCGGGCGGCACCTTAGCGTTGCCTGGCGGATCGTGGTGTCGGTTTATTCCAACTCTGCACCTGCCAGCCGCCGCCGTCCAACTCGCGCGGGCGCTCAGCGCCTGAACTTGCCGGTCTCGTCGAGGATGGCCAGGTCCACGTACTGCAGCCCGCTGTGGTCGCCGGGGCTGTAGCCCAGCTCCAGGCCGCCGAGGTCGTAGAGCTTCATGCCCTCCAGCGCGTCGCGCAGCGACTGCCGGTTCACCTTGGGGCCGGCCCGCTTGATCGCCTCCACCAGCACCTTGGCCGAGGCGTAGCCTTCGATCATGCTGGGCGTGAGCTCCAGGCCGGCTTTGCGGGCGCTGTCCTGCGCGTCCTTGATGAGCGGTTTGGCGATGGATCGCTCAGGCGGGAAGACCTGGCTGACGACGACGCCGTGGGCCACCTTGCCCAAGGACTGGATGAAACCCGCCGACGCGTTGTTGGACAGCGTCACCAGCTGCGCCGTCGAACCCCCGGCCCGCATGGCCTTCATGCCCTGCGACACGGCTTCGCCCGTGCCGACGAACAGCACGGCCTGCGGTGCCGCGGCGAGCACGCGGCTGACGACGGGGCCGAGGTCGGGCTTGTCGCGTGCGTACTTCTCATGCGCAACGGGTTTTTGCTTCGCCTTGCTCAGGCCTGCGAGGGCGCCGGTCATCGCGTCTTCGCCGAAGGAGTCGTCCACCTGCACGAGGGCGACGCGCGTCACGCCCAGCGAGCCCAGGTGTTCGATGACCCGCTCGGCCTCGCGCTGGTAGGAGGCGCGCACGTTGAACAGCCAGGGGTTCACCGGCTTGTGCAGCACCATCGCGCCGGTGGACGGCGCCACCAGCGGGATCTTGTGCTCGGCCAGCAGCGGCATGACGGCCTGGGTATGCGGCGTGCCGCGCGTCAGGAAGAGGGCGATGGTGCCCTTGTCGATCAGCGCCTTGGCGTTGGCGGCCGCAAGCTTGGGGTCGAACTTGTCGTCCAGCGACAGCAGGTTGAGCTTGTGGCCGTGCACGCCGCCCGACGCGTTGACGGCGTCGAAGTACAGCCGGGCACCCTGCGTCACCTCCTTCACGCTGCCCGCCGCGGGCCCGGTGATGCCCGCCGTCTGCCCGATCAGCAGGTCCGCCCGGGCGGAGCCCATCAGCCCTGCGGCCATCGCGGCCATCGTGATCCAGCGGTGGGCGGTGTGCGGCGCAAAAGCCATGGTGTCTTCCTTGTTCTTGTGAGTGCAACGTCAGCGGCGGAACTTGCCGGACTGGTCGATGATGGCCAGGTCCACGTAGTCCATGCCGCTGTGGTCATTGGGGCCGTAGCCCACCTCGATGCCGCCCAGGTCCAGGCGGCCCATGCCTTCCAGCGCCTTGCGCAGCGTCTCCCGGGTGGGCTTGGGGCCGGCGCGCTTGATGCCTTCCACCAGCACCTTGGCGGCGACGAAGCCTTCCACCATGCTGGGCGTCAGCTCGGTATTCACCTTGCGGGCGGCTTCCAGCGCCTCCTTGATGATGGGCTTGGCGATGGAGCGTTCGTACGGGAAGACCTGGCTGACGATGACGCCGTGGCCGGCATCACCCAGGTCCTTGATGAAACCGGCCGACGCGTTGTTGGACAGCGTCACCATCTGGGCCAACGAGCCGGCCGCGCGCAGCGCCTTCATGCCGTCCACGACCGCCGAGCCCGAGCCGATGAACACCACCGCCTGCGGTTGCGTGGCCACCACCTTGGCCACCACGGGGGCCAGTTCCGGCTTGGCGCGGTCGAACTTCTCGTGAGCGACCGGCTGCTTGTTGGTCTTGGCCAGGCCCGCGAGCGCGCCCAGCACGGCGTCCTCGCCAAAGCTGTCGTTCACCTGCACGAGGGCGATGCGGTTGATGCCGATGAGGCTGAGGTGCTCGATGGCGCGCTCGGCCTCGCGCTGGTAGGTGGCGCGCACGTTGAACAGCCACGGGTTCACCGGCTTGTGCAGCGCCATCGCACCGGTGGACGGTGCGACCAGCGGAATCCTGTGCTCGGCCAGCAGCGGCATGATGGCCTGCGTGTGAGGCGTGCCGCGGTTCAGGAACAGTGAGATGACGCCCTGGTCGATGAGCGTCTTGGCGTTGGCCGCCGCGAGCTTGGGGTCGAACTTGTCGTCCAGCGACACCAGCGTGATCTTCTGTCCGCCGACGCCGCCATCGGCGTTGACCGTGTCGAAGTACAGCCGCGCACCCTGCGTGACCTCCTTGACGCTGCCCGCCACGGCGCCGGTGTGGCCGGCGGTCTGGCCGACGGTGATCTGCGCCTGCGCGGCGCTCAGGCCGGTGGCCATCAGGGCGGCTGCAAGAAGCCGGCGGGTGAACTGCCATCGTGGGGTCATGCTTGTCTCCGGGCCAGCCGGAACCGCGGCGCTCGCCGGATTCCGGGAAGTCGTTGTTGGATGGGGCGGCCAGCTGCACGCGGCGCGCCGAGATCATGACGGTAGCGCCTCGCGGGGCCGGCCGGGCCTTGTCCCTCAAAATTGCTGCGCAATCGTCAACGCTCCGTGAAAACCGTCGTCTATCAATCATTTCGTAACAAGGACGTGCCCGGTTGGATCACCGCCTGCATGGCCAGCGTGAAGGCCTGGGCGCAGGCGCAGGGCTTCGAGTACCGCTTCTACGACGACGCCTTCCTGGCCCGCGCGCCGGACTGGTTCCGGCAGAAGGCCGCCGGGCAGATCTGCCCCGTGACGGACCTGGCGCGGCTGGTGGTCGCCAAGGAGCTGCTGGCCGACGGCTGGCAGCGCACCGTCTGGGTGGACGCCGACCTGCTGGTGTTCGACCCCGACGCACTGCAGATCACCGCGCAGAGCGGCTTCGCGCTGTGCCTGGAGCTGTGGCTGTACGCCGACGCGGCTGGGGCGCGCCGCGTCAGCCAGCGGGTCAACAACTCGGTCGCGGTGTTCTGCGCCGGCAGCCTGCACCTGGACTTCTTCATCGACGCGTGCGTGCGCATCGCCCGCCAGCGCGAGCAGATCGGCAAGCTGGACGTCGGCACCGCCTTCCTGTCGCCGCTGCGCCAGATCCTGCCGTTCCCGTTGCTCACCGAGGTGGGCATGCTGAGCCCGGCCTTCATGGCCGAGATCGCGGCGGGCCAGGCGGAGGGCGTGGGCGACTACATGCGCGCACTGCCGGGGCCGCTGGCCGCCGTGAACCTGTGCGGCTCGCTGCAGGGCCAGCCCGTGCACGGCGTGGTGGCCGACGACGCGCTGTACGAGGCGGTCATCGCGCGGCTGCTCGCCACGCGGGGCGGGGCGCTGAACGGGCTCAGGGGCTGAACGGCGGCGGCCAGGCGGGCGCGCTGGCCAGGAAGCGCTCGCGCAGCGGGCCGGCCGCATCGCGTCGCCAGGCGGCGAACACGGCGGACGGCTCGAAGGCCTCCGCCAGCGGCCGGAACACGGCGCCCTGAATGCCCGAGCGTTGGAAGGCCGCCGGCACGATGGACACGCCCAGCCCCTGCGCCACCAGCGACACGACCGACAGCCAGTGCCGCCCCTCGTGCTGCAGCCGCGGGTAGAAACCGTGCCGGCGGCAGATTTCGACGATGCGGGCGTGGTAGTCCGGCGAGCCCTTGCGCGAGAACAGGATGAAGGGCTGGTCACTCAGCGCGGCGAGAGGAATGCTCGCCCGTGCCGCCAGTGGGTGCTGCGCGGGCAGGCAGGCGACGAAGGGCTCGCTGTACAGCGGCGCGGCCGCCAGCGCCGGCGGCAGCCGGTCGGTATGCACCAGGCCCAGGTCCAGCTCCTCGGCCAGCAGCGCGTCGATCTGGTCCTGCGAGTTCAGCTCGACGACCACCACCTCCACCTTCGCATGGCTGGCCTGGAAGGCTTGCAGCCACGCCGACAGGCCGTTGAACAGCGTCGACCCGACGAAGCCCAGCCGCAGCCGGCCCACCTCGCCGGCCTGCACGTCGCGGGCGAGGGCGCACGCGTCCTCGGCGCGCTCCAGCAGCGCCTGCGCACCGGTGCGGAACGCGGCGCCCGCCGGCGTCAGCCGCACGCCCTTGCTGTCGCGGTCGAACAGCCGGGCGCCGACGCTGGCCTCCAGCTGCTGGATGGCGACCGACAGCGGCGGCTGCGAGATCGCCAGCCGCTGGGCCGCGCGGCCGTAGTGCAGCTCCTCGGCCAGCGCCAGAAAATAGCGCAGGTGGCGAAACTCAAGGGAACGGGAGGTGTCGATAGGCATCGCGAATCGTCGGAGTCGATGATTGAATTGGACACGAATCGGCCGGCGGGGGAATACTCGGCGTCATACGCGCCCGGCGGCGAGCCGGGTGCCTCACGATGACGGCGCCGGACCGGCGCACACCGAACACCGAGGAGACCGCCATGGCCCACAAGGCAAGCTTTCACTGGGACGACCCGCTGCTGCTGAACGAGCAGCTGACCGACGACGAGCGCATGGTGCGCGACGCCGCCGCCGCCTACTGCACCGACCGGCTGCGCCCACGCGTGCTGGACGCGTTCCGCAAGGAGCAGACCGACGCCAGCATCTTCCGCGAGATGGGCGAGCTGGGCCTGCTGGGCCCCACCATCCCGGCCGAGTACGGCGGCGCCGGGCTGAACTACGTGTGCTACGGCCTCATCGCCCGCGAGGTGGAGCGCGTGGACTCGGGCTACCGCTCGATGATGAGCGTGCAGTCGTCGCTGGTCATGGTGCCCATCCACGAGTTCGGCAACGAGGCGACGAAACGCAAGTACCTGCCCAAGCTCGCGACCGGCGAATGGATTGGCTGCTTCGGCCTGACCGAGCCCAACCACGGCTCCGACCCTGGCTCCATGGTCACGCGCGCCCGCAAGGTGGACGGCGGCTACGAGCTGACCGGCAGCAAGATGTGGATCACCAACAGCCCCATCGCCGACGTGTTCGTCGTCTGGGCCAAGGACGACGGCGGGCAGATCCGGGGCTTCGTGCTGGAGAAGGGCTGGCAGGGCCTGAGCGCACCGGCCATTCACGGCAAGGTGGGGCTGCGCGCGTCCATCACCGGCGAGATCGTCATGGACAAGGTCTTCTGCCCCGAGGAGAACGCCTTCCCCGACGTGCGCGGCCTCAAGGGCCCGTTCACCTGCCTGAACAGCGCCCGCTACGGCATCGCCTGGGGCGCCCTGGGCGCCGCAGAGGACTGCTGGCACACCGCGCGCCAGTACACGCTGGACCGCCAGCAGTTCGGTAAGCCGCTGGCCGCCAACCAGCTCATCCAGAAGAAGCTGGCCGACATGCAGACCGAGATCACGCTGGGCCTGCAGGGCTGCCTGCGGCTGGGCCGCATGAAGGACGAGGGCACGGCAGCCGTGGAGATCACGTCCATCATGAAGCGCAACTCCTGCGGCAAGAGCCTGGACATCGCCCGCACCGCGCGCGACATGCTGGGCGGCAACGGCATCAGCGACGAGTTCGGCATCGCGCGCCACCTCGTCAACCTGGAGGTCGTGAACACCTACGAGGGCACGCATGACATCCATGCGCTAATCCTGGGCCGGGCGATGACGGGCATCGCCGCGTTCTGATGACTTGAGTCACCGGGCCGGGTGGGGCGCATGCTGCGGCGTCCCCTCCAGGAGATCGCCATGACCACCCGTCGCCATGCCCTGCTGGCCGCCACGGCCTTGCCCGCCGCGGCCGGCGCGGCTCCCGCCCAGCCCTGGCCGCCCGCCGAAGCGATCGCCCGGCGCGTCGCCGAGGTCACGGCCACCGAGCAGGCATTCGCCAAAACGATGGCCGAGCGCGATCTGGCGGCGTTCCGGCGCTTCCTCGCGGCCGACACGATCTGGCTGAACGGCCGGCAGCCGCTGAACGGGCCGGAGGCCGTCGTGGCCGCGTGGGCCCGCTTCTTCGACGGCCCCACGGCGCCGTTCTCCTGGGCGCCCGACCTCGTCGTCGTGCTGCCCAGCGGCGACCTGGCGCAGAGCAGCGGGCCGGTGAGCAACCCGGCCGGCGTCGTCACGGCGCGCTTCCAGTCGGTGTGGCGGCGCAAGGCCGGCGGCGGCTGGGAGATCGTCTTCGACCAGGGCGCGGAAGTCTGCCGCTAACATGCCGCCAGCCGGCACAGCGGCGCTACTGACTGCCTCATGATCAAGCTCACCGCCGAACATCTGCAGCGTCTCGTCGCCGGCTCCGACAGCATGCTGGAACTGGCCATCGCCAACCTCGTGCGCGAGGAGCATGGCTACGTCGTCAACGGCCTGCCTGGCGACATGCTGCAGGACCTCGTGCGGCGCGGCATGACGACCGCGCGCGGCTACGGGCTGCAGACACCCCAGCAGCTGGCCACCTTCGTGCTGCTGCAGTTCGAGGTGGGGCCGGAGTTCCACCGCCACGCGGCCATCCAGGCCGTGCTGCAGGACGCCCGCCCGACGCCGCAGGAGAAGCTGGACACCATCCTGAACTCGCTGCCCGCCTCGGTCTGGGCCGAATGCGAGGCTGCGCTGGACCGCCAGACCTGGTACCCCGAGCGGCGCGACGCCGTGGTGCAGGAGGGCTGACCATGGGTGCCAGCCTGCGCGACCCCGAGGTCGCCAAGAAGCTCGACGGCCTCAAGGCCGACACCGACGCCGCCGCCCGCGAGCTGAAGCTGGACATGGCGCAGGCCGCCATCGACGCCGCCGGCCTGGTGGACCCGACGCCCATCAGCGATGCCTGCGGCGCGGTGTTCAGCGCGGCGCGCGGCGACTGGTTCGGTGCCGGCATGTCGCTGGTGTCCATGATTCCCTACGCCGGCGACGCGCTGGGCAAGACGGCCAAGGGCGCAAAGCTGGCCGCCAAGATCGTCAAGCTCAAGGAGCGCATCGCCGACAACGTCGTGCGCGGCCGCCAGATCGTGGCCAATGCGCTGAAGAAGGACGCCGCCGCCATCCGCGCGCGCCGCGCGGCCCAGAAGGCCGAGAAGATCGAAGAAGGCGTCGTGCAGGGCTGCAAGGTGGGCGGCAACCGCTTCGGTACGCAGAGCCCCAAGGAGGGCTGGGTTAAGGGCGAGCGCGGGCATGGCGAGTGGGACCCGGCGAAGTCCGGCCTGAGCAAGGACAAGGTCGAGGACATCGAAAGCGTGACGGGCGGCAAGCCCATCCAGTGGAAGGACGGCAACCCCGACTTCTCCGACTACACGATGAAGACCCCCGGCGCCGACGGCAAGATGGTGGATGCGTCGGTCGAGATCAAGCTGGACTCAACCGGCAATCGTGCGAAAGATGCCATGGAGGCAAATCGTGCGATGGCGGAGCGTCTGGGCAAAGACTCGTTTGCGGAGCCTCCAGGCTGGACCTGGCACCACAAGGAGGACGGCACGACGATGGAATTGGTGCCCTCTGCCCTCCATACCAACGTGCCTCATAGCGGCGGTGTATCCGTCGCCAAAGACCCTTCATATTGACCATTGGGAGATGAGATGCCAGCAGTAATTCATGGCGGTGCCGGCCCTGTTGCTGAGGCAGGTGTTCAAGCTGCCGAACAGATCCTTGGTGTGCGTTTCCCTCCTGACTACCGCGCGTTCCTGCTTTCCCTGAATGGCGGCAGGCCGCAGCCAGAAGGCTTCAAGATCGAATGGGCGCCGGGGCAAGCCTGCGGTGAGGACTGGCGCACGACGGCGATGTCTTGGTTTTACTGCATCACGGAGGAACGCATCGGGAATCTTGTGCGATCCAACCGAGTGACTTTTGAGGGGCGTTTACCGCGCGGGACGCTGACTATCGGTCCGGATGCCTTTGGCAACCAATTGCTGCTTGCATTTGATGGACCTTACGCCGGTAAGGTGCTGCTGTGGATCAAGGACCACGAAGCCAGCGACGGCGAGACGCCCGGCTACGACAACGTTGGGTTCGTGGCGGACAGCTTCGCGGACTTCATCCAGAACCGGCTGACCGACAAGCCCTGACACCGATGGCGGCGACGATCCACGAGGGCAAGGGGCCGCTGGCCGAGGCCGACGTGCAGGCTGCCGAGCAGGCGCTGGGGGTCAAGTTCCCTGCCGATTACCGCGGTTACCTGCTGAGCCTGAACGGCGGCTACCCGGAGCCCGATGGCTTCGATATCCAGTGGGCCCCTGGGCAGGTGTGCGGCGAGGACTGGCGGCGCACGTCGATGTCCTGGTTCCATGCGATCACGGACGATGACGTCGGCGACCTGCTGAAGATCAATCGCGTCGACTTCGCCGGTCGCCTGCCGCCCGGCACCTTGGCCATCGCCAGCGATGCCGGCGGCAACCAGCTGCTGCTGGCCCTTGGCGGCCCGCACGCCGGCAAGGTGCTGCTGTGGATCAAGGACCACGAAGCCAGCGATGGCCAGACGCCTGGCTACGACAACGTGGGCTTCGTGGCCGACAGCTTCGAGGATTTCATCCAGAACCGGCTGACACCTCCCGCGTGACGTCGATGGCAGCGACCATTTGCAAAGGCAACGGGCCGCTGGCCGATGCAGAGGTGCAGTCCGCCGAGCAGGCGCTGGGTGTCAGCTTCCCGCCGGACTACCGCGAGTTCCTGCTGCGCGTGAATGGCGGGTTCCCCGACCCTCGCGGTTTCAACGTGGACTGGGCGCCGGAGCAGGTGTGCGGGCAGCACTGGCGGCGCACATCGATGTCCTGGTTCTACGAGATCTCGGACAGCGACGTCTGCAACCTGGTGACCACCAATCGCGTTGACTTTGTCGGTCGTCTGCCGACCGGCACCTTGGCCATCGCCAGCGATGCCGGTGGCAACCAGTTGCTGCTGGCCCTCTGCGGCCCGCACGTCGGCAAGCTGCTGTTGTGGATCAAGGGCCACGAAGCCAGCGACGACGAGGCACCGGGCTATGACAACGTCGGGGTTGTCGCCGATAGCTTCGCGGACTTCGTCGAGCGCCGGCTGACGGAGACGCCGTGAGCTCGACCGGCACCCCGGTCGCGCCGCTGCCGGACCCTGCCTGGAGCTGGATCGAGCACTGGCCCGCCGAGGTGCAGGCCGGGTCGTTCCGCCAGCGCGGCCTGGCGCTGGGCACCGCGCAGGTCCACGCGCTGGGCCGGGCCAATGGCGTGCAGCCGGCCCGCTTCGACGCGTTGCCGGATGGCGACCGCACGCTGCGTGTCGTGGAAGCGGCGCTGGATGCGCTGTTCGCCGAGTTCCCCGGCGGCGCCTTCGTGCGGCTAGGCTCGCGCAGCGCCAAGGACACGCCGCTGGGCCTGGCCTCGGGCGGCCAGGCGTGCACGGGCGCGCAGGCGTTGCGGCTGCTGAGCAGCGGCTCGCGGCGCGTGGCGCATGACCTGGCCTGGGCGCTGCAGCAGCAACTCACGCCGTGGATCTGGCTGCGCGAATGGCAGGACATCCCCTGGGCGGACGAGTGGCGCTGCTTCGTGCGCGGCGGGCGGCTGGTGGGCGTGGGGCAGTACCACGCGGCGCAGGTGCTGCCGTCCGCTCATGCCGGGCGGGCCCGGGCGGCGCTGCCGGAACTGTGGCGCCGGGCCGCTCAGCTGAGCCGCGCGCTGGCCCGGCCGGACTTCGTCTTCGACGTCTGGCTGCGCGACGCCGGCCAGGCGCCGCTGCTGATCGAGCTGAACCCCTGGGGGCCGTCGACCGAGGCGGGCCTGTTTGAAGGCGACGCCGGCAGCGAGGCCAGTCTGCGCTGGCGGCCGGCGGCGGGCGAGGTGGCCGTGGAGCCGTTCAGCGCGCCGTCTTGACGAGCTGGATCTCGAACAGCTTGGGCCACAGCTTGCCGGTGACGAACAGGCGTTTGGCCTTGGCGTCGTAGGCGATGCCGTTGAGCACCGCGTCGGGGTGCGGGCGCTGGCCGTCGGGCAGCAGGCCGGTCAGGTCGATCCAGCCGGTCACGCGGCCGGTCTTGGGGTCGATGCGGGCGATGCGGTCGGTCTGCCACACGTTGGCGAGGATCTCGCCCTCCACCCACTCCAGCTCGTTGAGCTGCGTCACCGGCCGGCCATCGGCCGTCACCTTGACGCGGCGCAGCTCCTTGAAGGTCAGCGGGTCCAGGAAGCGCAGCTCGGCGCTGCCGTCGCTCATGACCAGCTCGCGCTCGTTGTGCGTGATGCCCCAGCCCTCGCCGGGGTAGCTGAACTTGCGCCACAGCTTGAAGGTCTTCAGGTCCAGCACGAAGGCGGTCTGCTCCTGCCAGGTGATGCCGACGAGGCGGTCACCCCAGCGCGTGATGCCTTCGCCGAACACCTCGGGCGGCAGTTCCACGCCCTGCAGCACGCGGCCGGTCTCCAGCTCCACCTTGCGGATGCTGGAGCGCCCGCGCAGGCCGGTGCCCTCGAACAGGAAGCCGTCGTGGAAGAACAGGCCTTGCGTGAAGGCGTCGGGGTCGTGCGGGTAGCTGCGCACGACCTTGAAGCCCTGCACGGGCGTGGCGGCCAGTGCGGGCGGGGCCAGGCAGGCGAGGGCGGCGCTGGCCAGCGCGGCGAGCAGCGTGCGCCGCCGCAGGTCAGAGATCAGTTGCATCCCGGCAGCGTAAATCAAGCCGCGGCGCGGAGCTGTCAGCCACCCAGCGCCTTGAACAGCGCCGCCTGCCGCACCCACTGCTGCAGCCGCAGCTGGACGGCGTTCTGCTCGGCATCCAGCCGGGCGCTGCGGGCCTGCAGCCAGTCGGCGCGGGCGATGGCGCCGGTGTCGTAGCGCAGCTGCGCCAGGCGCTCGTTCTCGGTGGCCTCGCGCAGCCGGCCGGCGTTGGCGGCCAGCTGCTGCGTCAGCCGCTGGGCCTCGATGCGTTGCGTCTCGATCTCGGCCAGCGCCTTCTGCAGCGTGTCCTGCAGCGACAGCGCGGCGCTGTCGAGCTGGCTGCGGGCGCTGTCCCGCTGCAGGTTCAGGCGCCGCCAGTCGATCAGCGGCACGGCCAGGTTGGCGCCGAGGTTGGCCAGCGGCTGGGCGAACCAGTCGCGCGCCTGCGTGCCGCCGGTGCTGAGGCCGGCGTTGAAGCTCAGCCGCGGGTAGCGTTCGGCCTCGCTGACGCGCAGCTGCGCCAGAGCCTGGTCCACGCCCAGCCGGGCACGCTGCACGTCGGGGCGGCGGGCCAGCTGCTCGGCGGGCTCGGCCAGCCGCCAGCGCGGCGGCTCGGCGGCGGGCAGCGTGGCCTCGGGCGCTGGGCCGGGCAGCGGTTCGGCCAGCAGCAGCGCCAGGCGCTGGCGTTGCAGCAGCGTGTCGGCGGCCAGGTCGGCGATGCGGTTCTCGGCGGCCTGCACGGTGACGGCGATCTTGTCCAGCTCCACCGGCAGCAGCTTGCCCTCGCGCACGCGCAGGCGGGTCAGCGCCAGCGTCTCGCGGGTCAGCGCGAGCTGGGTCTCGGCCAGCGGCTGCTGCGCGCGCAGCGCGGCCAGCGTCCAGTAGGCCTCGGCCACCTGGCTGCGGATGGACAGCCGCGCGGCCTCGATGTCGGTGCGCGCGGCCTCGGCACTGGCGCGCTGGCCGGCGGTGGTCTGCGCCAGCCGGTCCCACAGGTCCAGCTCGTAGCCCACGCCCAGCGACGCGCCGTAGCTGCGGTTCCAGCCGGTGGACGTGGTGACGGGCACCGTGATGCCGCCGCCGACGTCGACGTTGCGCGTGCTGTTCTGCGTCTCCACGGGCCGGCTGGCGCTGGTGGACAGGCTGGCGCTGGGCGTCCAGCGCAGCGCGCTCTGCTCGGCCAGCAGCTGCGCCTGCTTCCAGCGCTGTGCGGCGATCGCGAGGTCCAGGTTGGCGGCCAGCGCGCGTTCCTGCAGCGCGGCCAGCGTCGGGTCCAGCAGGCCAGCCCAGTCGGGCGCGGCATCGCCGGCCGCCAGGCTCCAGGCGGTGGGCATGGCGACGTCCGGCGCGCGGGCCGTGGGGCCCAGCGCGCAGCCGGTGAACAGCAGCGCAGCGGTCAGCGAGATCAGGGTTGTCTTCATCGTCTTCACTCTCTTGCCAGCGCGTCGACCGGGCTCAGCGCCGCGGCGCGGCGGGCCGGCAGCGTGCCGAACACCAGGCCCACGCCGCTGGACACCGCAAACGCCACGCCCAGCGCGGCCCAGCTGATGGTCACCTGCAGGTGTTGCTGCGCGGCGTTCAGGCCTTGCGCGGCCAGCCAGCTCAGCAGCACGCCCACCAGGCCGCCCAGGCAGCAGAGCACGACGGCCTCGATGAGGAACTGCAGCCGCACGTCGCCCTGGCGGGCGCCCACCGCCATGCGGATGCCGATCTCCCGCGTGCGCTCCGACACCGACACCAGCATGATGTTCATGACGCCCACGCCACCCACCAGCAGCGAGATGGCCGCCACGCCGGCGAACAGCGCCGCCATCGCGCTCGTCACGCTCTGGAACTTGCGGAACTCCTCCTCGCCGTTCCAGGTGCCGAAGTCCTCGGCGCCGTGCAGCGCCTTGAGGCGGTGGATGATCTGTTCGCGCACCTGCTGCGGCGGCACCGTCAGGTCCAGCAGCACGTCGAAGTTGTCGACATCGGCGCGGGCGTCGAGCTTGCGCGAGAACGTCGTGTGCGGCAGGTAGAGCTGGCCCAGCCAGCCGCCGAAGCTGAACGCGCCGCCCTCGGGTGCCACGACGCCGACCACCGTGAAGGGCAGGGCGGCCACCGGCGGCGGCGCCATGCCGGGCAGCAGCGGCTGCGCCTCGGGCGTGCCCAGCGTCGGGTTCACGAACACCAGCTTGCCCAGCGGCGACTCGCCCTTCTTGAACAGCGCGTCGCGCGCCTTCTCGTCCAGCACGACGACCTGGCTGCGCGTCTCGAAGTCCATTGCACCGAGGTAGCGGCCCTGCACGAGCTTGAGCTTGCGCGCCTTCAGCGTGTTCGCGTCGCCGCCGATGGCCTCCAGCATCGCGTCGCGCGACTGGTGGCGCGCGGTGAGCTGCATCTGCCGGTTCAGCGTGATGCCCTTGACGCCCGCCAGCGCGCGCAGCGAGTCGATCTCGTGGGGCCGGAACGGCTGCGGCACCGCGCCGGGCGGCAGCGCCGGGTTGCCGCGCCACACCGGGATGCGGCCGGAGATCAGGCTGCTGAGGTCGGTCTCGATGGAGGCCCGCGCCGCGGTGGTGAGCGCGACGATGCTGACCACCGACGCGATGCCGATGCTGATGCCCAGCATGGACAGCGCCGTGCGCAGCCGGTTGCCCTTCAGCGCCAGCAGCGCCGTCGCGACGGCCTCGCGCCACTGCACCTGCAGGCGCCGCAGCCGGCCGCCTTCCTTCACCGGCGGCGCATCGCTGGGCAGCTCGGTAGGCGGCACATGGCCGGCGGGCGTGCCGTTGTCGGCGACGACCTTGCCGTCCTTCAGCTCGATCACGCGGCGCGCGTGCGCGGCGACGCTGGGGTCGTGCGTGACCAGGATGATGGTGTGGCCGCGGCCGTTGAGCTCCTTCAACAGCCGCAGCATCTCGGCGCCGGAGGCCGAATCCAGCGCGCCGGTGGGCTCGTCGGCCAGGATGATCTGGCCGCCGTTCATCAGCGCCCGCGCGATGGACACGCGCTGCTGCTGGCCGCCCGACAGTTCGTTGGGCTTGTGGTGCAGCCGCTCGCCCAGGCCCAGGCGTTCCAGCAGCGCCTCGGCGCGGCTGGTGCGCGGGCCGCTGGCAACGCCCGAGTAGACGGCCGGTAGCGCGGCGTTGGCGCGCGCGTCCAGGTGGGGCAGCAGGTGGTAGCGCTGGAAGATGAAGCCGAAGCGCTCGCGGCGCAGCGCGGCGAGCTGGTCGGGGCCCAGCGTGGAGGCGTCGCGGCCGTCGATGAGGAAGTGGCCGTGCGTGGGGTTGTCCAGGCAGCCCAGCACGTTCATCAGCGTGCTTTTTCCCGAGCCCGACTGGCCCATGATGGCGACGAACTCGCCGGCTTCGATGGCCAGCGACACGCCGTCCAGGGCGGGGACGTCGATCTCGCCAAGTTGGTAGTGGCGGGCGACGTGCTTGAGTTCGATCAGAGGCATGGGTAGGCCTCCGGTGCGGTGCGCTGGCGGCGAGCGTCGTGCCGGGATTTCGCCCCGGCGGGCGACCTACTTTCTGGACCGCCAGAAAGTAGGCAAAGAGCTCCCCCCGACCGCACCGCCCTCGCTTCGCTCGGGTGCCCGAGCAACGCAAGCCCCGAAGCCCCACGCCGAACTCGCGCCGCTACGCTCTGCTCAAACAGTCGTCGTGAGTCAGTGCTTGAGGCGAGCTGCGCTCGCGGGCTTCGGGTCTTGCGTTCCTCGGCGGTGCTCAAGGGGGCATACCGAACAGCCGTCGACAGTCGGCTTTCGGGCTTGACTGCCGGCGTCATCAGTTGCTCGCGGCACTGGCCGCGGCCGAGGCTGCCGTATCCGCCGCGCTCGGCGGGGCCAGCAGCACCTTCTCGCCGGCCTTCAGGCCGTCCAGCACCTGCACCTTGGCGCCGTCCTGCAGGCCCACCTTCACCTGCCGCGGCGACTGCTTGTTGGCCGCGTCCAGCACCTGTACCGTGAAGCGCCCGTCCTTGCCGCGCTCGCCCAGGGCGACGATGGGCATGGCCAGCACCTGCTTGGCCGCGCCGGTCTCGATGTCGACCTGCACCGTCATGTCGCTGAACAGCGCGCGGTCGCGGTTGTCCACCTCGAACAGCACGTTGTAGAACACCGCGTTGCCCGCGCGCTCGGGCACCGGCTGGATGACGCGCAACTTGCCCTCGTACCGCTTGCCTTCGCCCGACAGCGTCGAGAAGCGCGCCACCTGGCCCACCTTGATCGCCTGGATGTCGGCCTCGGGCACCTTGGTGCGCACGGTGATGGTGTCCAGGTCGGCCAGCGTCAGGATGACCGGCGTCACCTGCACCGAGATCACCGTCTGGCCCACCTGCACCGGCAGGTTGACGACGGTGCCGTTCATCGGCGCCGTGATGCGGGTGTAGGAGAGGTTGACCTTGCGCTTGTCCAGGTCGGCCTGCAGGCGCTGCAGGTTGGCCGCCTGGCCGCGCAGGTCGGCCTCGATCTTGGCGAGCTCGGTCTCGGCGCGCTCGGCCTCATTGCCGGACGTCGCCTGGCCGGCCAGCAGGCGCTGCTGGCGCTTGAGCTCGCGGCGCGCGGCGTCGGCGTCGATGCGGCGGCTGTCCAGCGCGGCGCTGGCCTGGGCCACGGCGGCCTCGGCCTGGGCGACGTCGCTGCGGGCCAGGTCGGGGTCCAGGCTGACGAGCAGGTCGCCCTTCTTCACCTGCTGGCCCAGCTCGACGTGGATGGTCTGGATCTGCCCGCTGACCTGCGCGCCGACGTCCACCCGCGTCTTGGCCTGCAGCACGCCGGCGGCCTGCACGGCCTGCGTGATGTCGGCGAGCGCGACGACGCCGCTGGGCGGCGGTGGCGGGGCCGACGGCTTGTGGAAGGCCCAGACGGCCGCGGCGATGCCGCCGGCGATCAACGCGACGACGATCAGGCGCTTGCGCCAGCGTTTCAGCAAAGAGGTCTTCATGTCCCTCCCAGGACGTCGGGGTCCGGGCCCCAGGGTCGACAGTCCGGCGACGGGCCGGTCCGGTGCGTCAGCGGCAGCGTTGCGCCGGCGCCGGATGCTGCTGAGCGATGGCGGGCTTGGCGAAAGTCATGCACGCAAGGTGGTCGCGGTCGGGGTCAGGACTTGCCTCGCGGCAGGCCCTCCCTAGCGGCTGTGCGACGTCAGCCGCGCCAGTGGCGAGGCGGCACTGACGCCCGGCGCCACCGTGCTGGCGCCGCGCGCTGGCCGGGCCTCTTCGTCTTCGCCCCCCACAGCCAGTGCGGCGATGCTGCCCGGGCTGCGGCGCATCGCCACGCCCACGGCCAGGATGTCGATGACCAGCAGGTGCAGGATGCGGCTGACCATGGGCAGGTGGGTCTCGATGTCCTCCACGTGGTCCACGATCAGCGCCACATCGGCTCGCCTGGCCAGCGGGCTCTGGCTGGCCGTGATGGCAACGACCTTGGCGCCGCGCTCCTGCGCCTTCTCGACAACCTGCAGCAGCTCCGGCAGCCGCCCGCCGCTGCTGATGACGACAGCCACGTCGCCCTCGCGCAGCACGTCGGCGGCCAGCAGCTGCAGCCGCGGGTCGGTGTAGGCGCCGCAGGGCATGCCGAAGCGCAGGAACTTGAACTGCGCGTCCTGCGCGACCACGCCGTAGTGGCCCAGCGCGAAGAACTCGATGCGGCCGGCTGCCAGCAGCATCTCGGTGGCGCGGTCGATGGTGTCGCGGTTCAGGTGGCTGCGCACCTGCAGGATGGCGCTGGCCGTGTTGCCCAGCACCTTGGCGCCCAGCTCCAGCATGGAGTCGTTGGTGTTGACCTGCGTGTGCGTGACCGGCACCGTGCCCGTCAGGCCCGAGGCCAGGCGCAGCTTGAAGTCAGACAGGCCCTCGCAACCGAGAGACCGGCAGAAGCGGATGACGGTGGGCTGGCTGACGCCGGCGGCGCGGGCGATCTCGGCGATGGGGTCGTTCAGCACCGAGCGCGGCTGGGCCAGCACCAGGTCGGCCACGCGCAGCTCGGCCGGCGACAGCTCGCTGCGCGCGCGGCGGATCTGCCCCAGGATGGCCGAACCGGGCGACGCCTGCAGGTTGCGCAGCTGGTTGTCCAGGATGGCCGACGCGCCCTTGAAGGTCGCGTGCTCGGCGGTGATGACGAAGGTCGGGATGGCCGATACGTACTCGCGGAAGCGCCCCTTGTCCTCGAAGCGCGCGCGGAACGGGCTGCGGTCGAAGTACTCGCCCAGCCGCGGCACGATGCCGCCGCCGATGTAGATGCCGCCCAGCGACCCCAGCGTGACCGCCAGGTTGGCCGCGGCCGTGCCCAGCAGGCCGCAGAAGACCTCCAGCGTCTCCAGGCACAGCGCGTCGCCGTCTTCCAGCGCGCGCTGCGTGATGGCCGGCGCCAGCAACGGCTCGGCGCCTGCCACGCCGTGGCGATGGGCCAGCGCGCGGTAGATCAGCTCTAGGCCGGGGCCGGAGATCAGGCGCTCGTAGGACACGTGGTCCTGGTTCAGGTGCTTCCACGCGAACTTCAGGATGTCCATCTCGCGCTCATCGCGCGGGCCGAAGTTCACGTGACCGCCCTCGGTGCCCAGCGCGATCCAGCCTTCGCCGGCGGGGATCAACCCCGACACGCCCAGGCCCGTGCCCGCGCCCAGCAGGCCGATGACGCTCGGCCGCCGGGCCTGGCCGCCGCCCACCTGGCGCACGTCCACCTCGGCCAGCCGCGGCAGCGCCATCGCCAGCGCGGTGAAGTCGTTGACGACCACCAGCGTGTCCAGCCCGAGGCGCTGGCGCATCTCGTCGATGGAGAACTGCCAGTGGTAGTTGGTCATGCGCACCCGGTCGCCTTCCACCGGGTTGGCGATGGCAATCGCCGCGTGCGCAATCTGCTGCGGGCCGCCCAGTTCCTGCCAACTCAGGCCCGCCAGATAGGCGCTGACGGCGGCATGGAAGTCCGCGTGGTCGGCGCAGCGCAGCGAGGCCATCTGGGTGAACTCGCCGGGGCCGGTTTCCAGCGCGAACCGGGCATAGGTGCCGCCGATGTCGGCAAGCAGGCGGGGGCTGTCGAAACGGGCCATGGGCAGAGGGAAACTGGAGCGCGGAAGCGGCGGATTATTGAGCAGTCCGCAACGAAACCCGGCGGCGACGTTATGCGTCACTCGGCTTGTAGCTTCACTACAGCCTGCTCGTGGCCGGTTTCCCTGGGAAGAAGGCGGTTATGGGCGATCGTGAAAGCGTTTTCCGCCGCATTTTGGTGCATTTGGGGCGAGTTTGGATTGTCGAACGGGTGTAGTTTTGCTACCGTCCGCCGCGCCGAAATTCCACCCCTTTGTATCTGTGCCAGCCCAAGCCATTTTCATGATCCCGTTGCTTTTCACTGCTGCCGCCGGAGCGCGGGCATGAGCGCGCCTTACCCCTGGCTCGTCGCCGACGTCGGCGGCACCAATGCCCGCTTCGGTACCGTGACGGCGCCCGGTGAACCGGTGGAGGATGTGCGCGTGCTGCCCGTGGCCGGCCATGCCGGGCCCGCCGCCGCGGTGCGCGCCTACCTGGCCGAGCAGCGCGCGGGCCGCCCCCGGCCGCAGAGTGCCGCCTTCGCACTGGCCACGCCGGTGCACCTGGACCGCATCGCGCTGACCAACGGCGCCTGGGACTTCTCCCGGTCGGCCACGCAGGCCGAGCTGGGCCTGAAGACCTTTCTGTGCCTGAACGACTTCGAGGCGCAGGCGCTGTCGCTGCCGCGGCTCAAGCCGCAGCAACTGCGCGCCTGGGGCGAGGCGCCGGCGGACACGCAGGCCGTGCCCACCGGCACGGTGATGGCCGTCATCGGCCCGGGCACGGGGCTGGGGGTGGGCGGTGTCGTGCGCGCGCCGGGCCTGTGGCTGACGCTGCCGGGCGAGGGCGGCCATGCCACGCTGGCGCCGGCCGATGACTTCGAGAGCGCCGTGCTCGGCCACGCGCGCCGCGAGTTCCCGCATGTGTCGGCCGAGCGCTTCCTGTCGGGCATCGGCCTGCCGGTGCTGTGCCGCTCGGTCGCGGCCGCGCTCGGGCAGGGCGAGGACGTGGCGGCGCTGACCACCGAGCAGATCGTCGCGCGCGGCCTGTCCGGCGAGTCGGCGGCCTGCTCGCGGACGCTGGACGTGTTCTGCGCGATGCTGGGCGGCTTTGCGGGCAGCGTCGCGCTGACGCTGGGCTCGCGGGGTGGCGTGTTCATCGGCGGCGGCATCGTGCCGCGGCTGGGCGAGCGCTTCTTCCAGTCCGAATTCCGCCGCCGCTTCGAGGCCAAGGGCCGCTTCCAGCCCTTCCTGGCCGCCATCCCCACGTCCCTGATCACCGACACGCTCGCCGCGCTGTCGGGTGCCGCCCTGGCACTGGAGCAGGCCGACGCCTGACGCAGGCGGCGGGCGGTGCCCGCCGCGCTGGGCTCCGCCTTCGCGTCCTCTCTCCCTCGCTTATCTGCCTCCTGCGCGCCGCCTTCGGGCGGCGCGCTGCCATGGGCTGCCCACTTCGGATGCGGCATTGGCTGCAGCAGTGGCTGCCACGCGGTCGACGACGGGCGTGACTTTGTTCCCGGTGTCCAGCGTTGTCATGCGCCAAGGTGGTGATGTAGTTGAGCTACAGATTCTTGGATTGATCGGGGTTGACCCGGTGTTCGATGGCGCATAACTATCAATTCTATGCGTGTTAACCCTTGGTATTGCGCCGAAATCGGGTCGTTTCTTCGCAACGTCTAGGGTTTACGCAGGTGCGGATAAAAATCTAGTTTTGATACAAACTAGCCCGAGACGTTGGGTTCTCGCCCAAAAGTTGTGCGCCGGGGTGCTGGCGCCGGTTGCGGGCCAAGCCGCTTTCCAATGAACCAGAGGAGACATTCATGACCCTGAACAGAGACAAGCGTGGCGTTGACGCCGTGGCTTCCTTCCGCATCAGCCCGGTGGCCATCGGCTGCACGCTGCTGATCGCCGCCGCGGGTGCCACCGCCCAGCAGGCGCAGCAACCCCAGCAGCTCGAAACCGTGACGGTGACCGGCATCCGCAAGGGCATCGAAGCCGCCATCTCGATCAAGAAGAACAGCGACTCCATCGTCGACGCCATCTCCGCGGAAGACATCGGCAAGCTGCCCGACAACAGCGTCGCCGAATCGGTGTCGCGCCTGCCCGGCGTGGCCGTGCAGCGCAACAAGTCCACCGGCAAGGCCTCCACGATCAGCATCCGCGGCATGTCGCCGGACTTCAACGGCTCGCTGTTCAACGGCCGTGAGCAAGCCTCCACCGGCGACAGCCGCTCGCCCGAGTTCGACGTCTACCCGGCCGAAGTGCTGTCGGGCATCGTCGTGCACAAGACGCCCGATGCCACGCTGGTGGGCCAGGGCCTGTCCTCCACGGTCAACCTGACGACCGTGCAGCCGCTGAACTTCGCCACCCGCGTGCTGGCCGGTGGCTATCGCCACTCCAAGACGGGCGTCAGCTCCGGCGCGCCGGAAGAAGGCAAGGGCGACAAGTTCTCGTTCTCCTACATCGACCAGTTCGCGGATCGCACCATCGGCGTCGCGCTGGCCGTGACCCGCCTGGACGAGAAGAACAACCAGCAGCTGAAGTTCGACAGCTGGGGCGGCTGGGCTGCGGAAGGCTGCCCGGACGGCGGCGAGTTCCTGCGTGATACGAGCAAGCCGGGCCAGGCCTGCGCCACGGCCAAGGCCAAGGTGCCGGGCGGCTTCAAGGCCGACGTGGAAACCAACGACAACACGCGCGACGCGGTGCTGGGCGTGTTCCAGTTCAAGCCCAACAACAAATTCAAGAGCACGGTCGACTTCTTCCGCTCCAACGGCACCAACAAGCTCAAGCGCACCGGCCTGGAAGGCGCGATCCCCGGCGGCGCCAGCGGCGCCGGCAGCCTGAGCGGCCAGTACGACCCGAACGGCGCGCTGACGAATGCCACCATCGCCAACGGCGTCGTCACGGCCGGCACGATGTCCAACTACAAGGCCGTCATCCGCAACCACCTGACAACCGACAAGGACAAGCTGACCAACGTCGGCTGGAACAGCGATCTGCGCCTGAACGACGACTGGTCGGTGAACCTGGACCTGTCCAGCTCCAAGGGCACCCGCCACACCAACCGCTACGAGACGACGGCCGGTCAGGCCGGCAACACGCCCGCCTCGCAGCTGAGCACCATCTCCTGGACCGGCTACACCGGCAACAACTTCCAGGACGTGCAGTACAAGACCAGCCTGGACTTCTCCAGCCCCAACGTCGCCAAGCTGACCGACGTGGAAGGCTGGAGTGGTGGCCCGTCGTCTCCGCAGGCCGGCTACCTGGCCAACCCGGTGACCACGGACAAGATCAACAACGTGCGCCTCGCGTTCACGAACACGACCGAGTTCGGCCCGCTCAAGTCCACCACGTTCGGCGTCAACGCGTCCGACCGCAAGAAGATCCGCACTTCCGACGAGTACCGCCTGGTCATCAAGGGCGGCGACCCCTACGGCGCGGCCAGCATCCCCAACGGCAAGACGGTCGTCGCCAGCTACAGCGGCGTGCCCATCATCTCGTGGGACCCGACCGGCTCCGAGAACACCATCTATGACCTGGTCAACAAGGTCGACGAGCCCATCCGCGTCAAGTTCTGGGACGTGAAGGAGAAGGTCACGACGGCCTACGTCAAGGGCGACCTGGACGGCGAACTGTTCGGCTTCAACTACCGCGGCAACGTGGGCCTGCAGGTGGTCAGCACCGACCAGCACGGCGGCGGCTACTCGGTGGACCGCAACAAGTGCACCGGCAACACCGCGGCCTCGTGCCCGGCCGACTATGTCTACGGCGACAAGAGCTATACCGACGTGCTGCCCAGCCTGAACCTCGCGTTCGACCTGGGTGGTGACCAGGTGGTGCGTCTGGGCATGGCCAAGGTGCTGGCCCGCCCGGTCATGAACGACCTGCGCGCCGGTCTGTCGTTCAACCTGTCGCAAGCGCAGGGCGACACGCCCGCCCAGCTGTCCGGCGGCGGCGGCAACCCGCAGCTGGATCCGTTCCGCGCCAAGTCGTTCGACCTGTCCTACGAGAAGTACTTCGGCAAGAAGGGCGTCATCAGCGTGGCCGGCTTCTACAAGAAGCTGGACAGCTACATCCTGAACATCGGCCGCCGCTTCGACTTCACGCCCTACGTGACGGCCAGCACGCCGCTGCCGCCGAGCGGCTCCAAGATCGGTGTGCTGACGTCGCCGTTCAACGGTTCCGGCGGCAACATCAAGGGTGTGGAACTGAACGCCGACATCCCGTTCTCGCTGGTCACCAGCTGGCTGGATGGCTTCGGTCTGCAGCTGAACCACTCCGACACGAAGAGCTCGGTCAAGCTGCCGGTCACGGGCTTCAACGGTGCCGACCTGGGCAACCTGGACATCCCGATGCCGGGTCTGTCGCGCAAGGTCACCAACGCCAAGCTGTACTACGAGGCCAACGGCTTCCAGATCGGCGTGGCGCGCAAGTACCGCTCCAAGTTCCTGGGCGAGATCCGCGACTACGAAGACACCAAGAAGCTGACCTTCGTCAAGGGCGAGGCCATCGTCGACCTGCAGGTGGCGTACGAGTTCCAGACCGGCTGGATGAAGGGCCTGTCGATCAACTTCTCGGCGCAGAACCTCGGCAACACCGAGTTCCAGCGCTACCTGCCCGATGCCAACGGCAACGAGAACATCGTCGAGTCGGTCAAGTACGGCAAGACCTACCTGCTGGGCGTGAACTACAAGTTCTGATCGTCACCGGGGCAGGGGTCAAACCCTGCCCCGCTGGTGTGACGACCCGGGCCCCGCGGCGATATCGTCGGCGGGGCCTTTTTCCTTGAGATCAACATGCCCGAGCAACTCCTCCAAGACATCGTCATCGTCGGCGGCGGCACGGCCGGCTGGATGGCGGCCGCCGCGCTGTCGACGGTGCTGCGCGACCGCTACCGCATCCGCCTCGTCGAGTCCGACGAGATCGGCATCGTCGGCGTGGGCGAGGCCACCATCCCGATGATCCAGCGCTTCAACCGCGTGTTGGGCATCGACGAGAACGAGTTCCTGCGCGAGACACAGGGCAGCTTCAAGCTGGGCATCGAGTTCGTGAACTGGGGCCGCGTGGGCGACCGCTACATGCACGGCTTCGGCCGCGTGGGGCAGGACCTGTGGACCGTGCCGTTCGAACAGTACTGGCACCGCCTGCGCGCGCTGGGCAAGGCCGCGCCGCTGGAGGCCTACTCCATCACGCGCATGGCCAGCCTGGCCAACAGGTTTATGCCCGCGCGGCCGGACATCCCGAACTCGCCGCTGGCCGACATCAACTACGCCTATCACTTCGACGCGAGTCTGTACGCGCGCTACCTGCGCCGGCTGGCCGAACAGCGCGGCGTCGTGCGCATCGAGGGCAAGATCACTCACGCCACGCGCCGCGGCGAGGGCGCGAACCCCGGCCACATCGATGCCGTCGTGCTGGAAAGCGGCCAGCGCGTCGAGGGCGAGCTGTTCATCGACTGCTCGGGCTTCCGTGGCCTGCTGATCGAGCAGGAGCTCAAGACCGGCTACGAGGACTGGACGCACTGGCTGCCCTGCGACCGCGCGCTGGCCATGCCCTGCGAGTCGGTGTCGCCGCTGACGCCCTACACCCGCTCCACCGCGCATCGCGCCGGCTGGCAGTGGCGCATCCCGCTGCAGCACCGCACCGGCAACGGCCACGTGTACTGCAGCCGCTTCATCTCCGACGACGAGGCCGCCGCCACGCTGCTGGCCCACCTGGACGGCAAGCCGCTGGCCGACCCGCGGCCCATCCGCTTCACGACCGGCATGCGGCGCAAGATCTGGAACGAGAACGTCGTGGCCGTGGGCCTGGCCAGCGGCTTCCTGGAGCCGCTGGAGTCCACGTCCATCCACCTGATCCAGTCGGCCATCCAGCAGCTCATCGACTTCTTCCCGGACCGCGGCTTCGACGCGGCCGACATCGATGAGTTCAACCGCAACAGCCGCTTCCACTACGAGCGCATCCGCGACTTCATCATCCTGCACTACCACGTGAACCAGCGCGACGACGCGCCGTTCTGGCAGGCGTGCGCCGACATGAGCATCCCGGCGGCGCTGCAGGAAAAGATCGCACTCTTCAAGAGCCACGGCCGCATCCAGCGCTTCAACAACGAGCTGTTCACCGAGGTCGGCTGGCTGCAGGTCATGGAAGGCCAGAACCTGCGGCCGCAGCGCCACCACCCGCTGGCGGCGCTGCAGGACGAGCAGGCCACGGTGGACTACCTGGAGAGCGTTCGTGACGTCATTGCCAAGTGCGTGGACGTGATGCCCGACCACGCCCAGTACATCGCCGAGCACTGCGCGGCCCCGAGACACTGAGTCCCCGCCTTGACACATTCCTTCCCTGATGCGGCGCTGACCCGCCGAGCGCTGCTGTCCGCTGCCGCGCTGGCAGCCGCCAGCCCCTGCGCGCTGGCGCAGTCGCCGCTGCCCGTTGACGCCGCCCGCTTCTTCGCTCGCGCCCAGATGACGGGGGCCGCGCTTTCGCCGGACGGCCGGCGCCTGGCCATGCGCAGCATCGGCAAGGAAGGCCGCGCGGTGCTGTCCGTGTTGCCGCTGGATACGCTTCAGCCGCAGGTGGTGTTCATCTCCGACACCGACGACGTGGACCGCTTCGTCTGGGTCAACAACGACCGCCTGGCCTTCGACCTGGCCGATACGACCGCGGCGGATGCCGAGCAGGACAGCGCCCCGGGGCTGTTCGCCGTGGATCATGACGGCAAGCGCTTCAAGCAACTGGTGGAGCGCCAGCACCTCTGGCTGCGCGACGGCACGGACGCGGCGCTGCAGCCCTGGAACACCTTCCTGCTCAACGGCAGCACGCAGCGCCAGGGCAACGAGGTGCTGGTGTGGCGGCCCGAGACCATCACCGAGAAGGAGATCGGCCACATCAAACTGATGCGGCTGAACACGCTGACGGGCCGCACGCTCGAGATCGACGCGCCGCTGCACAGCAACGGCTGGTGGGCCGACCGCGACGGCCAGTTGCGCGTCGTGACGACGCACAAGGGCAACCAGGCCAGCGTGCGTTGGCGAGACCCGGCCAGCGGCGCCTGGAAGCTGCTGGCCGAATTCGATCCTTTCGAGGAGGACGGCAACCTGCAGGTGAGCCATGTCGGCGCCGACGGCCGCCTGTTCGTCGCCAGCCGGCGTGGCAGCGACCGGCTGGCGATGTGGACGGTCGATCCCGCCACGGGCGCCTTCTCGGCGCAGCCGCTGGCCAGCTCGCCGCAGTTCGACGTGGAGGCCGCCGTCGTCGAACGCCGTGACCGCGTGCTGGGTCTGCGCTTTCGCATCGACGCCGAGGTCACCCAGTGGCTGGATGCGGACATGCAGGCCCTGCAGCAGCTCATCGACAAGGCACTGCCGCGCACGGTGAACCGGCTGTCGGTGCCCTGGACGGGTGACGAGCCCTGGGTGCTGGTGGAGGCCTTCGCCGACATCCAGCCGACGATGTACCTGCTGTTCAACCGCAGCACGCGCAAATTCACGCGGCTGGGCGGGCAGCGGCCCGACATCGACGCGAAACAGCAGTCGGCCATGGACCTGCAGTGGCTGAAGGCGCGCGACGGCCGTTCGTTGCCCACCTGGGTCAGCCTGCCCAAGGGTGGGGCCGGCAAGAACCTGCCCACCGCCGTGCTGGTGCATGGCGGCCCCTGGGTGAAGAACACCGCGTGGCGCTGGTACCCGGAGGTGCAGTTCCTCAACGCGCTGGGCTACGCGGTCATCCAGCCGCAGTTCCGCGGCACGCTGGGGTTTGGCTCTGATCACTTCACCGCCAGCTGGCGGCAGTGGGGGCGCCGCATGCAGGACGACGTCACCGACGCCACGCGCTGGGCGATCGCCGAAGGCATCGCCGACCCCGGGCGCATCGCGCTGATGGGTGCGAGCTACGGCGGCTACGCCACGCTGATGGGGCTGGCCCGCGAGCCCGAGCTGTACCGCTGCGGCGTGGCCTGGCTGGCTGTCACGGATCTGGACCTGATGTACAGCGCCCACTGGAGCGACATGAGCGACGCGTACAAGAAGTACGGCATGCCGCGGCTGATCGGCGACCGCGTGAAGGATGCTGCCGAGCTCAAGGCCAACTCGCCCATCACGGTGGCCGCCCGCATCCGGCAGCCGGTGCTGCTGGCGCACGGCGAGCACGACCAGCGCGTGCCGGTCGAGCACGGCAAGGCCATGCTGCGCGCGCTGCAGGAGGCCGGCAATCGCCGCGTCGAATGGATCAGCTACGCGAGGGAGGGCCATGGCTGGCGCAAGCCCGCCAACGAGGTCGACTTCTACAACCGCGTCGCGCTGTTTCTCGCCACCCACCTCCGCTGAGGCCCGCCATGCCCACCCGCCGCACCGTGCTCACCGCCGCCACCTCCCTCGCGCTGCCCGCCATGACCGCCACCGCCGCCACGCCCGCCACCGTCGACATGCCGCACCTGCCCTGGACCCGCCAGGCCGTCATCTACCAGGTCAACGTGCGCCAGTACTCGGCCGCCGGCACGCTGGCCGCCGTGCAGGCGGACCTGCCGCGGCTGAAGGCGCTGGGCGTGGACATTCTGTGGGTCATGCCCTGGCAGCCCATCGGCAAGCTCAACCGCAAGGGGACGCTGGGCAGCTACTACTCGATCAGCGACTACACGGCCGTGAACCCCGAGTTCGGCACGCTGGCCGACGCGAAGTCGTTCGTCGCCGAGGCGCACAAGCTGGGGCTGAAGGTCATCCTCGACTGGGTGGCCAACCACACCGCCTGGGACCACCCCTGGGCCACCGCGCACAAGGATTGGTTCAAGCTCAACGCGAAGGGCGAGGTCTACGCCGTCACGTTCAACGAGGGCCAGCCCGGCGCGGAGCACTGGGACGACGTCATCGCGCTGAACTACGGCAGCCAGGCGCTGCGCACCGCGATGATCGACGCGATGAAGTTCTGGGTGCGCGAGGTGGACCTGGACGGCTTCCGCTGCGACGTGGCCAGCCTGGTGCCCACGGACTTCTGGGTGCGCGCGCGCCGCGAGCTGGATGCGCTCAAGCCCATGTTCATGCTGGCCGAGTCCGATGCGAAGGAGCTGCACACCAGCGGGGCCTTCGACATGACCTACTCGTGGGACCTGGCCGACGAGGTGTTCAAGAAGATCGGCAAGGGCGAGGCCGGCGAGCCCCTGTTGAAAGCCTGGCTGCAGAGGCAGCCGGCCGGCTACCCGGCGCATGCCTACCGCATGCGCTTCACGAGCAACCACGACTTCAACTCCTGGCACGGCACCGATGCCGAGCTGTACGGCGACGCGTACCAGGCGCTGGCCGTGCTGACGTTCACGCTGCCCGGCATGCCGCTGATCTACAACGGCCAGGAGTCGCGGCTGACAAAGCGGCTGGCCTTCTTCGAGAAGGACGCCATCGCGTGGGGCAGCTACGAGCTGACCGGCTTCTATCAGCAGCTCATCGCGCTCAAGCACCAGCACCCGGCGCTGGCGGCCGGTCAGTACGGCGCGCCGGTGACGCTGCTGGAGGCGCCGGCCGGCGTCGTCGCGTTCGAGCGCCGGCTGGGCGTGGACGTGGTGCGCGTGGCCGTCAACCTGTCTGCGCAGTCGCAGACCTGGCAGGGCCGGCCGCTCAAGCCCTGGGGCTGGGCGCTGTCTTGAAGATCCTTGTCACCGGCCTGAACGGCACGCTGGCGCCGCGGCTGGCCGAGGCAGCGCGAGCCGCCGGGCACGAGGTTGTCGGCTGGGACCGCGCTGCGGTGAATCCGGATGACGAAGCGGCGTCCGCAGCCTGGCTGGCCGGCGTGCAGCCCGATGCCGTCGCCCACCTGGGCATGGGCTCAGCGCGCTTTGCCGGCTTCCTCGCCGCGCGCTGCGAGCGTTTTGTGTTCACGAGCACGGCGATGGTGTTCGACCATGCGCCTGACGGGCCGCATGACGTGGCCGATGCACGCACCGCGCGCGATGACTACGGCCGCTACAAGATCGATTGCGAAGATGCCATCGGCCGCGCCAGTGACACCGCTGCCGTTGCCCGCATCGGCTGGCAGATCGACCCGACCCAGTCCGGCAACAACATGCTGATGGCGCTGGACGACTGGCAGCGCCGCGACGGCCGCGTGGCCGCCAGCCGGCGGTGGACGCCGGCCTGCTCCTTCATGGCCGACACGGCGGCGGCGCTGCTGGCGCTGATCGAGCGGCCGCAGCCCGGCGTGCACCACCTGGACAGCAACGCGCAGGAGGGCTGGCGCTTCGACGAGCTGGCGTGGGCTCTGGCCCGCGCGCATGGGCGCGACTGGCGCGTCGAGCCGACGGACGACTACCACCATGACCAGCGCCTGGTCGGCGGGCCGAGCCGGCTGCCGCCGCTGTCGGCGAGGCTGTCACGCTGACGGCACCAGCCCCACCAGCGCGCTGGCCTGCAGCCGCTGCGCGCGTGCAACCGTGAACTCGCTGGGCTGCAGGAAGCGCGCCAGCGCCTCGCGCTGGGCCAGTCCGTCCTGCTCACCCAGGTCGATGAGCTCCCGTGTGTACGACTGTTCGAACAGCAGGTAGCTGGCCAGCGCCGCCCCCTGGCGCTGGCCGTGCCGCACGCCGCTGGAGCGCAGCAGCAGCTGCACCGCGCGCGGCAGACGGTGGATGTGGCGCGATGCCATCTCGTCCAGCCGCTCGCTGGGCGCGATGACGATGGACTCGATGGGCTGCAGCGGGTGCGCGGCGCGCTGCTCCGCCGTCAGGTTGTCCAGCGTGCAGTTGACGCGCTGCATGCGCTCGATGTCGGCGGACAGCGCGTCCAGGAACATGCTGGCCATCGCGTGCCCGGCCACCTGCGCGAGGCTGGGGTAGCGTGGATCGTCATTGATGTCGTCCTGCGGCTGGTGGGCGCGGCCGGCGCCGATGATGACCAGCCGCTTGGCCCCCAGGTGGATGGCCGGCGACAGCGGCGATGCCTGGCGCATGGAGCCGTCGCCATACCAGGCGCCGCGCCCCTCGTGGTGCAGCCGGGTGGCGGGGAAGATGAACGGGATGGCCGACGAGGCCAGCAGGTGCTCGTGCACCAGCATGGTCGGCGCCGCGATGCGCTGCGTGCGCACCCAGGGCGGGATGGGCGACGCGCTCTGGTAGAACGTGACGTGCTGCCCCGTCGAGTAGCTGGAGGCGCTGATGGCCAGCGCATGCAGGTGGCGCCGCGCAAGCAGGCTGGGCAGCCGGTGCATGGGCACGACCTCGCGCAGCAGCGCACCCAGCGGGGAGTTGTCCAGCAGCGAGCGCGGCCGCAGACGGCGCATGGCCCAGCCCATGGACATCACGCCCATCCAGCGCAGCCCGTTGGTGAGCAGGCCCAGCGTGTCGCAGCGGTACACCTGGTCGGCATGAAAGCCCGCCCACACGGACACCAGTCGCTCGACGGCCTTGTCGAAGTCGTCGGCCTGGCAGGCCAGCCCGGCGCCGTTGATGGCGCCGGCCGACGTGCCCGAGATGACGGCGAAGGGGTTGTCCGTGGACGGCAGGCCGGCCTGCAGCTCGCGCCGGATGCGGGCGATCGCGCGCAGCACGCCCACCTGGTAGGCCGCCCGGGCGCCGCCCCCGCTGAGGACCAGTCCTGTCATGGGCAGTGCGTGCATGGCGGCCTCCCGGGGTCAGAAGAGTTCGATGCGGGGGCCGTTCGCGACGGCGAGCTGCATGGGCGCCTCGTCGGCAGCGGCGCCGTGCAGCGGCACGACGTTGCCGCGCGGGCCGGCCACGGCCAGCACGTGGGCCACGCGCTGTGCATGCATCACGTAGTCCTGCGTCCAGCGCTGCAGCAGCTCCTCCAGCAGCAGCGGCGGCGGCGGTGCCTGGCCGTCGATGAGTTGGTACAGCTGCGAGAAATGGCTGGACAGGCTGGCCAGCGCGTTGTTGATCTGCTCCAGCAGCTGGCGGTTGATGTCCTGGAACTGCATGTGGCCGAGGATGTCGACGATGTCGGAGGACATGTCGGCGATGCCCAGGTCCATCTCGGCGGACAGCTGGCCCAGGTAGGGCACCACCTCCGAGAGCGTCTGGCTCATCGCCTGGATGTGCAGTGCGATCTCGCCGAGCTGGGCCGCCGGGCTGTCGCTGACCTCGGTCTCCAGCTGCGCGGCTTCGCGCTCGATGGCCATCGCCGCCTGCTGGATGCCGTCCGTCACCTGCTGGGCGGCATCGGCCGTCTGCGTGGACAGGCGCCGCACCTCGGCGGCCACCACCTTGAAGCCCGAGCCCTCGTTGCCGGCGCGGGCAGCCTCAATGGCCGCGTTGATGGCCAGCATGTTGGTCTGGCGGGCGATGTCGCTGATCAGCTCGGCCAGCGGCGCGAGGTGGCGCACCTGGTCGGCCGAGTTGCGCACGCGCGCCAGGAAGTCCAGCCGGGTCCGCTCGAAGCTCTGCTGGTGCGTGGCGAGCTGGGCCACCGCGGTGGCATGGTGCTGCGACTGCGCCAGCGAGCTGGCCGACAGCTGTTCGGAGCGCGCCACGGCGTCCACCACGCGCTGGCGCAGGTCCAGGCTGCGGTCATGCACGCGGGAGAGCCGGTCGCCGATCGCCATGACGGCGGTCTCCGACGTCTGGATGGTGGCATTCACCTGCTGGCCCAGCACGGCGAAGGCCTGCTGCAGCGTGGAGATGTCCTGCGCGACGACGCCGGCGGCCTCCGGGTGCTGGCCACGGGGGTCGGCGCTGCGGCGGCGCTCCTGCCAGCGCCGCAGCTGCCAGCCGGCCAGCGCACCGCCGGCGGCCCAGGCCAGCGGCACGCCGGCCGCCTGGCAGCCGGGCAGGCCCTGCAGCGCGTAGGCCACCAGCGCGATGCCCAGGCCCGCGCCGAGCAGCCGAGCGCCCTGGCGGGCCAGCGGGCCGCCCCATGCGCTCAGCGCCGGGCGGTTCTTGATGACATGGGGATCGGAGTCCATGGCATGTGCTCCTCACAGTCCGGGGATGACCTGGCGGATGACCTGCAGCAGCTCGTTGCCGCCCACCGGCTTGACCAGCCAGCCGGTGGCGCCCTGGCGCTTGGCCTCGTCGCGCTTTTGCTGCTGGCTCTCGGTGGTCAGCGCCAGGATGGGCGTGAAGCGCAGCAGCTTGCGGGCCTCGCTGATCAGGCCCAGCCCGTCGAGCTTGGGCATGTTGATGTCGGTGATGATCAGCGCCGGTTTCAACCCGGCCTTGAGCTTGTCCAGCGCCGAGCTGCCGTCGCTGGCGGTCTCCACCGTGAGGCCGCTGATGGTGAGGGTCTTGCTGAGGCTCATCAGCATGGTCGCCGAGTCGTCGACGAGGAGGATGGTCTTGTTCATGCGGGGCTCCCGGAAACAGGGGTGGACGGCGTGGCCAGGCCCAGGGCACGGCACAGCCAGGGGTCGGCGGGGGGCGCCTTGATGCGCGGCGACAGCGCCAGCAGCGTCTGCAGCAGCGCGGTGTGCAGCGACTCGCAGCGGCCCAGGTGCACCTGCGGCCGGGCCTGCTCGCGCAGCCAGGCGAGCAGCGCTTCGGCGTCCTCGGCGCCGAGGTGCCCCTCCAGCGCCGCGTAGGTCTTGAGGTAGCGGATGGCCATCAGAGCAGCTCCTTGGGGTTGAGGATCATCAGCACGCTGCCGTCGCCCATCAGCGCCGAGCCGGCGAACCCGGTCATGCCGCCCAGCACGCCTTCCAGCGGGCGCAGGATGATGTCGGAGGTGCCGTCGAACTCGTCGACGATCAGCCCCACCGGCTCGCCGCCCCAGCGCAGCACCAGCACGGCGTGCTCGCGTTCGGTGTTCAGCGTCTGCGGCTCGTCCATGCCCAGCAGCGCATTGAGGCTGCGCAGCGGCACGATGCGCCCGCGCAGCACGACGGTCTGGGCCGCCTTGAAGCGGTGGATGTCTTCCGCCGGCACGCGCACGGTCTCGACGATCAGGTCCATGGGCACGCCAAAGCGGCAGCCGGCGGAGCGGATCATCATCACGTGCGTGACCGCCATCGACAGCGGCAGCGTCAGCGTCAACGTCGTGCCCTCGCCGCGCACGCTGCTGAGCTGCACGGTGCCGTTGACGCGCTCCACCGCGGAGCGCACCACGTCCATGCCCACGCCGCGGCCGGACAGGTCGGAGATGCTGTCGGCCGTGGAGAAGCCCGGCAGGAAGACCAGCTGCACGGCCTCGGCATCGGTCAGCGCGTCGGCACGGTCGGCAGGGATGAGGCCGCGCTCCACGGCCTTGGCGCGCACGCGGGCGGTGTCCACGCCGGCGCCGTCGTCGCGGATGTCCAGCACCACGCGGTCACCGTCCTGGCGGGCACTCACGCGCAACGTGCCGTGGGCCGGCTTGCCGGCGGCCAGGCGCACGTCGGGCGTCTCGATGCCGTGGTCCAGGCTGTTGCGCAGGATGTGGATCAGCGGGTCGGCCAGGCTCTCGATGACGTTCTTGTCCGCCTCGGTGTCCTCGCCCTCGATGACCAGCTGCACCTCCTTGCCCAGGCGCTTGGAGATGTCGCGCACCAGGCGGCCGAAGCGCTGGAACACGGTGCCCACCGGCAGCATGCGTACCTGCATGATGGCGTGCTGCATGTCCTCGGCGATGCGGTTGATGACCGCGTACTGGTTCTTGATCTCGCGGGCCAGTTCGCGCTGCCGGAACTGCGTCTCGGCGCGCTGTGCCAGGTAGGGCAGGGCGTTCTTGGCGACGACCATCTCGCCGATCAGGTCCATCAGGCGGTCGATCTTGTCCTGGGCGACCTTCAGCACCTTGTGGCTGCCGCGCTCGGTGCCGCCGTCCTCGGGCGCCGCCGGCGCCGGGTTGCTGCGCGGCGCCGCCGGGGCGTCGGCCGGCACCGGGCCCAGCGGGTGATGCTGGCGTGCCCAGGCGGCGAGCGCCGCGGCGCTGGCCTCGTTGCCGGGCAGGCTGCTGCGCGCGTCCACCAGCGCCGCGCCATGTGCGTCGGGCAGTCCGCTGCGCACACCCAGCAGCTGCGTCAGCACCTGCCGCACGGCGGCGATGGTGCCAGCCGCCGGTGCCGGGCGCTGCAGCACGGCCAGCTGGTCGCTCCACAGCTGGGCCAGGCGCTGTGCCAGCAGCTGCTGGTGGCCCTCGGCCAGCTCGGCGTGCGCCGCGGCCGTGTCAGCCGGTGCGCAGGCCGGCAGCGTGATGATCTCGCACTGTTCCGGCACGTAGCGGAAGTGCTCCTGCAGGTAGGCCGCCGGGGCGCGGCTCAGCACCAGGAAGCCCAGCTCGCAGCGGTAGCAGTCCAGGGCTTGCGGCGCCGCCCACGCGGCCGGTGGCAGCACCTGCAGCGCCAGCAGCCCGGGCGTGGCGCGCACCAGCTGCCACGGATCCTCGCCCTTGAAGAAGCATTCCGGCTCGGGCTGGTAGCGCACGAGCGTGTGGCCCGGCAGCGTGAGCGGCTGCCAGTCGGCCGGCAGGGCGCGTGCCCAGCCGGGCAGGGGCGGGGGCGCCGGGACAGCGGCAGCGGATGGCGGGGCAGCGGGCGCTGCGGGAGGAGGCGTCGGCGTGGCGGGCGTGCCCGGCTTGCCGAGGAAGCCACGCAGCGCCGCGGCCAGCGTTTGCGAGCGCGCCATCGCACCGTCCGGCAACTGGCCGTGGGCGGCGATGGCGTCGATCAGCTCGGCGCTGTGGTCCATCGCGGCGAGCAGCGCGTCCGCCATCGCGGTGTCGTAGACGAGGCGGCCGGATCGCACCTGGTCCAGCAGGTCCTCGCCGGCATGCACCACATGCTCCAGCGCGCCGAACTCGAACAGCCCGCAGTTGCCCTTGAGCGTGTGGACGGAGCGGAACAGGTCGTTGATCAGCGCGGGGTCGTCGGGGCGGCGCTCGATGTCCAGCAGCCGCTGGCCGATGGTCTCCAGGCACTCGCGCGCCTCGAGGACGAACTGTTCGAGGATGTCGGTTCCGGCGTTCATCGGGCGGCTCCGGGCAGCGGATGGGCGGCCGCGGCGCGCGCGGCGGCGGGGGCGTCGCCCAGCAGCAGGGCGGCGGTCAGCACCAGCTCGGCGGGGCGGGCGGGCTTCACGAGGTAGCAGTTGGCGCCGGCTTCCTGGGCGGCCGAGGCGTCCTGCAGCTGCGCCTCGGTGGAGACCATCATGACGGGCGCCTGGTGCGCGGCCGGCAGGCGGCGCAGCTCGCGCACGAAGCCGTAGCCGTCGAGCTTGGGCATGTTCACGTCGACGACGTAGAGGTCGAAGGGCCGTTCGTCGGCGGCGGCCACCACCTTCTCCACCGCCTCCAGGCCGTTGATGGCTTCGTCGGTCTGCCAGCCGGCGTCGGTCAGCAGCTTGCGGTGGTACATGCGAACGGTGGCCGCGTCGTCGACCACGAGGATGCGGGCAGCGGTCATGGTGCCTCTCCGTTCAGGGGTTTCTGGTAGACCATGGCGTCGGCGAAGCGGCGGACGCGGTACAGCGCGCTGATGCGGCTCATGGACTCCGAGTGGCCGAGGCAGACGAAGCCGCCCGGGCGCAGCGCGTCGTACATCGCCTCCGCGGCGCTGCGGCGCGACACGTCGTCGAAGTAGATGAGCAGGTTGCGGCAGAAGATCAGGTCGACGTCGCGGAAACGGCGCGTGTCCGCCGGGTCGCTGAGGTTGACGCGGCTGAATTCCACGGCGGCCACCAGCTCGCGGGAGATCGCCCATTCCTGGTCGCCGACACGGCGGAAGTACTTCTCCAGCCACGGCCGCGGCACATTGGCCACGGAGCGGGCGCTGTAGACGCCGCGCTGGGCCGCGTCGAGCACCTGGGTGTCGATGTCGGAGGACAGGATCTCGACATCATGGCGGTGGATGCCGGGCCAGCGCTCGAGCAGGTGCATCGCGATGGAGTAGGGCTCCTCGCCGGTGGACGACGGGATGGACCAGATGCGCAGCCGCTCACCGGCGGGCCGGGTGTGCACCAGTTCATCGAGCAGGTTGTTGCTCATGCAGTCGAACTGGTAGGCCTCGCGCAGGAAGTAGGTCTCGTTGACCGTCATCGTGTTCACCAGGTGCTGCAGCTCCTGGCCGTCAGACTCGAAGCGCAGGCCGATGAAGTACTGGCGGAAGTCGGTCGCGCCGGTGGCCTGCATGCGGTCGACGAGGCGCTTGTCGACGAAGTAGCGCTTGTTCTCGTCGAAATGGATGCCGGTCTTGCGGTAGAAGAACTCGCGGAACTTCTGGAAGTCGGCATCGGTGACCGCGGGCTGGGCGCGGGCAGGGGCGGAGCGCACGGCGGACGTCATGATGCCTCGATGCGGCTGATGGCCAGTTCGGCCGCGAAGTCGATGAAGGCGTCGCTGCCGAAGCGCTCGCGCACGGCCTGCAGCGCCGGCAGCTCCTGCGGGCTGCCCACCTCGGCCAGCACCTCCAGCGCGGCGGCGACGACGTTGACATGCGGGTCCTGCTGCAGCACCTGCACCAGCCAGCGCGGTACCTGGGGGTGGCGCAGTTCGCCCAGCAGGTTGACGGCGAAGATGCGGACATCGTCGTCCGGGTCCAGCAACAGCCGGTCGATGCTCGGGGCAACCGCCAGCGGCATGGCCGCCAGTGCCTCGATGGCGCCGTTGCGCAGCCCGGGGTCCTCGGTGCGCAGCAGCGGCAGCAGCGCCTGCACGGCGCCATCGCCCGCGACGGCACCCAGGCTGGTGAACAGCGCCTCGCGCACGCTGGCATCGGCCTCCACCGACAGCGCGTGGCCCAGCGCCAGCGCGGCGGCGGGGTAGTGCGCCAGGTCGCGGGCGGCGAGGCGGCGCAGCCGCGGGTCGGGGTCGCCCAGTTGCTGCTGCAGGCCCGGCAGGTCGCGCGGGTGCTGGCGGGGTTGCACGGGGTGCAGCGGGGTGGGGGAGGTTTTGCGCAGGGCCATGGTGTCGCTCGATTCAGTGGGCGCGCCACGGGGTGCCCGGCACCCAATGGCACAGCTGCTCGCCAATGCGCGAGCTGGGCAGCACGCAGTCGGCGCCGCTGCGTTTGATCAACTCCTGCGGCATGCCGAACACGATCGCGGTCTCGGCCGACTCGGCGATCGTGCGGCCGCCCTGCTGGCGCAGCCGTGCCATGCTGGCCGCACCGTCGTAGCCCATGCCGGTGAGCAGCACGCCCACGAGCCGCGGGGCCGGCAGTGCGCGCAGAGCGCTGTCCACCAGCACGTCGACGCAGGGGTGCCACGGCTCGCTGGCCGCCTCGGGGGCGGGCTGGGCGACGAGCCGCCCCAGCCGCTCGGTGACGACCATGTCGAAGCCGCCTTGCGCCACCAGCACCTGGCCGGGCCGCAGCGGCATGGGCCCGTCGCATTCGCGCACGTCCAGCGCGCAGAGGCTGTCCATGCGCCGGGCGAAGGTGGCGGTGAACTGGGCGGGCATGTGCTGGCACACCAGCACCGGCCACGGAAAGTCGGCAGGCAGCGTGGGCAGGATGTCCTCCAGCGTGCGCGGCCCGCCCGTGGAGACGCCGATGATGACCAGCCCGTCCACATGGCCGGCCACCGGGGCCGGCAGGGTGGCGTGGACGGCGGCCGGCGGGCGCTGCGAACGCGGTTGCATGCGTGCGGGCGTCCGCGCGGCGTCACGATCGCGCAGCGTCCGGGGCGGCACGCCGCGCACGCGGGCGCCGCTGGCGGCGCGCACCTTGCGGATGAGATCGCCCGCCACCTCATGCAGGTTCAGCGAGATGGTGCCGCCGGGCTTGGCGACATAGTCCACCGCGCCCAGCGCCAGCGCTTCCAGCGTCGGCATCGCGTTGGCGGCGGTCAGCGACGAGACCATGATGACCGGCGTCGGCCGCGTGGCCATCATCAGCGACAGCGCGGTCAGCCCGTCCATCTCCGGCATGTTGACGTCCAGCGTGACGACGTCGGGCTGGAACGCCTCGACCATCTCCACCCCTTCCCGGCCGCTGCGCGCGGACTCGACCTCGAACCCGGCCTCGCTCAGCAACTGGCGCAGCACCCGGCGCATCAGCGCCGAGTCGTCGACCACGAGTACCTTGTTGCCCATGGCATGTCTCCCCGACGTCAGGCGGCTTCGCGGTGAAGCTCGGGAAGGTCCGCCACCGCCGCGAGGGCCGGGGCCGGCGCGGTGTTCTGCTGCCACTGCAGCAGCTGGGGCGGATCGATCAGCATGATCAGGCGTTGCTGGCCGTCCAGCCGGGCCACCTCGCGGATCATGCGGCTCTGGGCCTCCGACAGCGCCGGCGCCGGCGCGATGCACTGGCGCGGCACGCGCAGCACCTCGGCGACCGAGTCGACGATGAAGCCCGTGCGCTGCTCGCCCAGCGTGAACACCATGATGCGCTGGCGGTCGTTGCGTGGCAGCGGCGGCAGGTCCAGCCGCATGCGCTGGTCGATGACCGGCAGCACCGCGCCGCGCAGGTTGATGACGCCTTCGACGAAGGCCGGTGTGCGCGGCACCCTGGTGAGCTGTTCGGGCACGCGCACGATCTCCTGCACGCACATGATGGGCACGCCGAACTCCTCGGCGCCCAGGCGGAAGATCACCAGTTGCAGGTCGTCCTGCACCTGGCCGTGTTCGGGCAGTTCTCGCATGGCGGACTCCGTGTCGTCGTGGGGGGCGGTCTGCAGGTCGGCGGCCAGGGCGGCGGCTTCGCGCAGGCTGTCGAGCCCGAGCAGCCGTGTCGTGGACAGCACCGAGACGAGGCGTCGGCCATCGTCCAGCCGGCAGATCGCGTCGAGCTCGCCGAGCTGCTGGTCGCGCGTCAGCAGCTCGGGCACCGGGTCGCTGTGCTGGCGGGGAACGCTCAGGACCTCCTTGACCGCGTCGGTCACCAACCCCACCGGCCCGCAGCCGCGCGGGCTGACGACGACGATGCGCTGGTGCGCGTCCGCCGCCGGGGCGCCCAGGCGGAACAGGCTGCGCAGGTCCACCAGCGGCAGCAGGCGCTGGCGCAGCGAGATGACGCCACGCACATGGGCGGGTGCCTGCGGCAGCGCCGTGACGGTCTCGGGCAGCTGCACGATCTCCTGCACGTCCTCGATGGGCAGGGCGTACTCCTGGCCCGCGACGGTGAAGCTGACCATGCGCAAGTCCTGCGCCAGGGCGTCGGCGGCATCGATGGCCGTGCCGTGCGGCATGCCCGGTGGATCGCGTCGGCTCGTGTCCTCGGCCGCGGCCCTGGCGGCGCACCGCAGCGTGTCGAACGCGCGCTGCACCAGCTGGTTGAAGTCCAGCACCATCAGCAGTTCGTCGTGCCCGTCGGCGCCCGGGCGGCGGATCAGACCGGTCAGGCAGTCCGTCTGCACCACCGACTGGATGCCGGCCGCCGGCTGCAGCTCGCCCGCCTCCACGTGCAGCACGCTGAGCACGGTGTCGACGAGGAAGCCCAGCGCCTGGCCGCAGTGGATGACCAGCGCACGCGCGGCGTCGTTCTGGGCCAGGTCGGGCAGGCCGACGAGGCGGCGCAGGCTCAGCAGCGGCAGCACGCGGCCGCGCAGGTTGGCCAGGCCCAGCAGCGCATGCGGGGCCAGCGGCAGCCGCGCGACGTCGGGCAGGCGGATGATTTCCTGCACCGGGCCCATCGGCACGGCGAACTTCTCGCCGGCCAGCTCGAAGCTGACGAACTGGCCGTTGGCCTGTGCGTCCGGCGTGGGCGCCGTGACGTCTGCGGCCCGTGGGTCCAGGGTGTCCATGGCAGCTCCTCGCAGCGTCAGTTGCTCTGCAGCTCGTCGGCCAGGGACGAGATCTCCTCGATGGCGGCGCTCAGTTCGTCCGCCCCCTGGCTTTGCTGCCTGGCCGCGGCAGCGGCCTGCTCTGCGGCCTTCTCGGCCTGGGTGGCTGCTGCGGAGATCTGCTCCACGCCGGCGCGCACCTGGGTCAGGGCCGTGGCGATCTCGACGGCGGACTGCGCGGCCGCCGTGTTGCCGGCCTCGACCGCGATGACGTCCCGCTCCATGTGCAGCAGGTTCTGCGTCACACCGCGCGCCTTTTCCACCTCGGTCTGTGCGGCGGCCATGATCTCGCCCAGGTCGCGGCCGACGAGCGCGATCTGGTCCTGGATGCTCTTCACCAGGTCCTTGATGCGGTCCGCGTTCTCGGCCGAGTCGTGCGCGAGGTTGCGGATGTCGGTGGCGACGACGACGAAGCCCTTGCCGTACTCCCCGGCCCGCGCGGCCTCGATGCTGCCGTTGACGGCCAGCATGTTGGTCTGCACCGAGACCTGGGTGATGGCGTCGACGATCTTGTCGATCTTGCGGCTGACCAGCTCCAGGTCCTTGATCTGCTGCATGCTGGTGCGGGTGGTGTCCACGCCGGCGCCGATGCTGGTGATCAGGCTGTCGATGTGGCCCTTGTTCTCGCCCATCAGCGCGCGGATGGCGCTGGCGCGGTCGCGTGCGTCGGTGGCGCGCTGTTCGGCAATCTGGGCCGACTGGCCGATCTGCGTGATGGCCGCGGCCGATTCGGCGGTGGCGCTGGACTGGGTCTGCGCGCCTTTGCGGATCTGCTCCAGCGCCACCATGATCTGGCTGGCGGAGCGGGTGATCTCCTGCACGGTGCTGGACAGCTCCTCGGCCGCGGAGGCCACTTCCTCGGCGCTCTTGGAGATGTCCGTGGAGTTCTTCAGCTCATCGGCGATCTCGGAGAGGCTGGCGGCCGTCTGCTCGCACTCGGCAAGGGCCGCGGACTGCTCCGCCACGGTCTTGGCGGATTCCTCGCAGGCCGAGCTTTGCTCGGTGGCGGCCGACGCGATCAGCTCCGTTCCGCGCAATGCCTGCTGGGCGGCCGTGCTGGCCTGCGCCGCGGCGGCGGCGATGGTGGTGGCGCCGGTGACGATCTCGGCCGCATCGGTGCGGATGCGTTCGAGCTGCTCGCTGATGACCTGGCTCTTGCCGACCTCGGCCTGGATGGCCTGCGCGGACGAGTTGATGCCCGAGGCGATGCCGGTGACCTCGGTCTGGATCTGGCCGACGAGGTCCTGGATCTGCTTGGCGCTCTTCTCGCTCGTCTCGGCCAGCGTGCGCACTTCGTCGGCGACGACGGCGAAGCCCTTGCCATGCTGGCCGGCACGCGCCGCCTCGATGGCGGCATTGAGTGCCAGCAGGTTGGTCTGATCGGCGATGCGGGCGACGGCCTTGACGATGTCGCCGATGTTGGCGGCCTGTCGTTCCAGTTCGGCCACCATCTCGACCGAGGCGGCCTGCCGCTCCGCGGCGACGCCCAGCGCCTGGATGGTGGCGCTGATCTCGGTATTGATGCCTCCGGCGAGATCGCGCATGCCCTCGGCCCGTGTCTGCGCGTCGCGGCTGGCGCCAAGCTGGCGTTCCAGCGCGACGTTCACCTGCGTGATGGCCGCCAGTGACTCCTGAGCGGCGCCCGCAGCCTCCTCGGCGCCGCTGGAGATCTGGTCGGCTGCGCGCTTGAGCTCCTCGGCCGCCGAGGCCGCCTCGTTGATGCCGCTGGCCAGCTGTGTGCTGGCGCTGGCGATGCGCTCGGCAGCCTGCTGCTGCTTGGCCAGTGTGCGTGCGCGCCGCCGGTAGACCTCGGCATCGCGGTTCGTCGTGCGGCTCAGGCCCTTGGCCACGACGGCCGGCGGCGCCGAGCTCTGCAGGGCATCCTTGTTTTTCATCACCAGCGACATCGCCACTCTCCTTCGGTCAGGGTTCGGGAGGCCGCTTCAGGCGTTTTTGTCTGCGTGCGGCCGGACAAGTGATTGAATTGAACCCTTAAATTGATAAAAAAGATATCTTTGGGCGTGGCTGGCGCAAGCGAATACCGAAATGTGTGAAATATGTTCCAGCCGCGGCGGGGAGCGATGTGGCGACGGCCACGGTCGATGCTGCCGGCGGCGCGAGGCGGCCGCGCGCCGGCGCAGGTCAGGTCAGCCGGCGCCGCCGGGTTGCAGCCAGAGTTCGCGGCGCTGCAGGGGGGTGTCCGACGGCAGCAGCGGGTTGCGGAGGTGGACGATGCGCTCCCGCATGACCGGGTGGGCGCGCAGTGCCGCGCCGAAATGCTCGTGGTGCAAGCGCTGCAGGCTGCCCTCGGCGACGGCCTTCTCCAGCCCGGCCTGCAGCAGCCGGGCCAGGTCGGGCCTGCGCGGCGACACGAACAGGTAGGACGCGGTGGGGTAGTACAGCATCAGGTCGGGCACGACGGCGAGCTGGGGGTGGCGGTTGTCGGCCAGCTCGGCGTCGACCTCCATGATGGCGCGCGGCATGTAGTCAAAGCGGCCGCTGTCCAGCATGCGGAACAGCGCATCGTGCGTGCTGCTGGTCAGCACTTTCAGCCCGTTGGCGCGCAGGATCTCGGTGTCGGGCCAGTCATGGCCCTGGCCCGCCAGCAGCGGCCGCAGGTCGTCCAGGCTTTGCAGCGGGCGCCAGCGGGGCAGGTCACTGCGGCGCACCAGCAGGACCCGCCAGCCCATCAGGCCACGGTCGATGGGAATGCGCACGGTCAGCAGGCCCGAGGCTTCGCGCTGGCGCGTGGTCATGGTCCAGATCAGGTCCAGCGGGCCATCGCCGCGCGCCAGCTCCATCAAGCTGCGACCCTGGGCCATCTCCATGTCCACCAGCGTCAGCGCCATTTCCATGCCGGTCAGTTCCAGCGCGAGGCTGACGAGGCGACGGACGTACAGCAGCTGCGGGTCCGTGGCGCCGATGCTGCGCGGCAGCCAGACCTTCACCGGCTGGGCGCGGGCGCATGGCGCGATCAGGCCGGCGCCGGCCGCCAGCAGCATCGTGCGGCGGCTGAGGACCTGGGGCAGCGCGCGGGTCATGTGGCCCATCATGCCAGCGGCGGCACGCCGTCGCGTTGTCAGCCGGCGTCACCCGGCTGCAGCCAGAGCTCGCGACGCTGCACCGGCGTCTCTGCCGGCAGCAGGGGGTTGCTGAGCTTCAGCACGCCCTGCGCCGTCACCGGATGGGCCTTGAGCACGGCCGCGTACTGCTCGCGGTGCAGACGCTGGAAGCTGCCATCGGCCACCGCAGCCTCCAGGCCGGCCCTGAGCTCGGCGGCCAGCTCGGGTCGCGTGGGGCTGACGAACAGGTAGGCCGCGGCGGGGTAGTGCAGCATCAGGTCGGGGACGATCGCGAGGTCGGGATGTCGTCCACCGGCCAGTTCGGCGTCCACCTCCAGGATGGAGCGGGGGAAGTAGTCAATGCGGCCGGCGGCCAGCATGCGGAACAGCGCCTCGTAGACGCTGCTGGTGCCCACCCGCAGGCCGTTGGCGCGCAGGATGGTGGTGTCCGGCCAGTCATGACCCTGGCCGGCCAGCCGCCCGGCCAGGGCGCTGAGGCTGCGCACATGCGCCCATTGCGCCAGTTCGTTGCGCCGCACCAGCAGCAGTCGCCAGCCCATCAGCCCGCGGTCGATGGGAATGCGCACCGGCAGCAGGCCGCTGGCCTCGCGGTGGCGGTCGGTCACGGTCCACAGCAGATCCACCGGGCTGCGGCCCGAGGCCAGTTCGACGAGCGTGCGGCCCTGCGCCATGTCCAGGTCCACCGGCCGCACCTCCAGCCGGCTGCCGGCGCGGGCCAGCGCCAGTTCGACGAGGCGGCGCACATAGGCCAGTTGCGGGTCCGGCATGCTGATGTGGCGCGGCAGGCGCACGGCGTCCGCCGGCTGCGCAGGCAGCGTGCCGCCTGCCAGCAGCAGCGGCAGGGCCAGGCAGTGGCGGCGATGCAGTCGGGCAGTGGGCGGCGGCGTCACCCCCGCATCATGCGCCATGCCGGCCGCAGCGGCTGCGGGGCTAACCGCGCGGCCGAGGGGGCGTTCAGGTCAGGCCCGGCCAGGCCGCGCCGCCGTGCTGGCGGAAGGCGTCGCGGATGGCGACCGCGAGGTCTGCGGGCAGCGGGCCGCGCGCTACCGCGGTCAGGTTTCGGTGCAGGTTGGCGGGCCTGGCGGTGCCGACGATGGCGCTGGCAGCACCGGTGTGGAAGGCGACAAAGCGCAGCGCCACGTCGGCCCAGTCTTCGGCCCCGATCAGGCCCATGGCCTTGAAGCGGTCCCAGTAGGCGCCTTCGGCATGATCGTCGGGGCGCTGCGCCAGCCGCCACACGGCGCCGGCGAGCGGGCGCTTGGCGATGACGCCGATGCCGGCGTGGTCGGCCAGCGCCGCGCGTTGCGCGAGGTGGGCCTGGTCGCAGAGGCTGATGGAGGTCTGCAGGCTGCCGAAGGCGCCGCAGGCGATGGCGAAGTCGACCTCGGCGTTGTCGCCCGAGTAGGCGGGCACGCGCAGCTTGCCAGCCGCGCGGCAGTCCAGCAGCGCGCGGATGACGTCACCCTCTTGCAGCACCGGCAGCGGGCAGGAGTGCAGGTGCACGATGTCCAGCACGTCGGTCTTCATCAGCCGCAGCGCGCGTTCCACGCCCTGCACGATGCAGTCGTAGCTCCAGTCGGGCACGCCCTCGACGCCGTAGCCGACCTTGGTGGACAGCAGGAACTCGTGGCGGCGGTGCGCGATGTGGCGGCCGATGCGCTGCTCGCTCAGGCCGTAGCCGCGGGCCGTGTCGATCAGCGTGATGCCGGCATCGAGCACGCCATTGAGCAGCGCGCCGGCTTCGGCCTCGGTCGTGCGCTCGTCATTGAGGTGCATGGCGCCGAAGCCCAGCGCGGACACCTTCAGGCCCGTGTGGCCAAGGGGGTTGCGGATCATGGCGCGTGGACGAGGACGCGGCCGAACAGCGGCGGCACGGTCAGCTGGACCTCGTGGTTCTTGACCGTCACGTCGCTGCCACCGAGCGCGTCGCGCAGCGTGCCGTTGTCCAGCGGCACGAAGAACCTGACGGTTCTGGCGGTGTTGCTGTTGTTGGTGGCGGTCAGCGCCCAGGTCGTGCCGTCCTGGCGGGCCAGCACGACGACCTGTTCGTCCACGTGCAACGGCGCCTGCAGCGTGCCGTGGCGCAGCACGGGCAACTCGTGTCGCAGCTTGGTCAAGCGCCTGAAGTCGGCCAGCAGCGCTTCGTCTGGCTGGCCGCCTTCGTCGGCCCAGGGGTAGGGCGCGCGGTTGAACGGGTCGTCGCCGCCGCCCAGGCCCACCTCGTCGCCGTAGTAGATGGTGGGCGAGCCGGGGTAGGTCATCTGGAAGAACACGGCCAGGCGCAGGCGCTGCTTGGCCTGGGCGCGGTCGCGGTCTTCGCCGAAGTGGTGCAGCGCGCGCGGCTGGTCGTGCGTGGACAGCAGGTTCATCAGCGCCGAGAACGCCTGCGGCGGGTAGGCTTCGCGCATCAGCTCCAGGTTGGCGGCCATCGTCCTGCCGCTCTTGCCAGCTGCGTAGTCCAGCACGGCGTTGCGGAAGATGTAGTTCATCGTGCTGTCGAACATGTCGCCGAGGAAGTACTTGGAGCTGTCGAACCAGGTCTCCGCCACCGTCAGCGCATCGGGCTTCTTCGCCTTCACGGCCTGGCGCCACTCCCGCCAGAAGTCGTCGGGCACCCAGGGCGCCACGTCCATGCGCCAGCCGGCGGCACCGCGGTCCAGCCAGAGGTTGGTCACGGAGTCCTTGTCGCGGTAGGCATAGGCGCGGAAGGCGGGGCTGCTCTTGTCGATCTCCGGCAGGTCTGCCACGCCCACCCAGCCCTGGTACTGCTTGGCTGGGTCTTTCTCGTCGGGCTTGAACTTGAACCAGCTGGCGTAGGGCGAGGTCGGGTTGATCTTGCCGTTGTCGAACGCGCCGCCCGCCGGGAAGTTCCCAAACCGGTTGAAGTACGGCGAGTCCGCGCCGACGTGGTTCAGCGACGTGTCGGGGATGACGCGGATGCCGCGCTTGGCGGCCTCGGCGCACAGGCGCACGAAGTCGTCGTTGGTGCCGAAGGCGGGGTCGATCTGCTTGTAGTCGGCCGCGTCGTACTTGTGGTTGCTGGGCGCGCGGAAGACGGGCGTCAGGTACAGCGCGTTGGCGCCGACGCTCTTGATGTAGTCGAGCTTGTCGATGAGGCCCTGCAGGTCTCCGCCAAAGAAGTCGTTGTTGAAGAGCGCGTCGGAGCCGTCGCCCGTGCCCGGCTTGAACGGCTTTTCGTTCCACGTCGCGTGGCGCTCCACGTCGCGATCCTGGTAGCGGTCTTGCGGCCGGCCGCCGCCGGGGCGCGGGTCGTTGCTCTTGTCGCCGTTGCGGAAGCGCTCGGGGAAGACGTAGTAGTAGACGATGTCGCGCGCCCAGTCCGGCACCTTGAAGTCGGGCGCGTAGATGGTCTGGCGGTAGCGGCGGATGCGCTGGGTGCTGGCCGGCAGTCGTTCGATGCTGGCGTGCCCCATGGAGCCCTTCTCGCGCGTCCAGTAGACCGTGTCGGTGTTGTTCTGCAGCGCGTACCGGCTGCCGTCGTACATCTCCAGTTCGAACCAGTAGCCGTAGACGCCGGTATCGGCAAAGCGGTGGCGGGCCGTGAAGCCCACGCCCAGCCCGCGCGAGCGGGGCGTCATGGCGATGCGGGTCAGCGGCTCGTAGGCGAGCCGCTCCTGGTTGCCGCTCATGCGGCGCCGCTCGATGACCAGCGTCGCGCTCTTCAGGCCCGGTGCGTCGTTGCCGATGCTGAAGCTGATCTCGGTGCCGGCGGGCTGCGCGCCGAAGGGGCGCTTGTATTCCTCGACGCGCGAGCTGAAGTGGACCGTGAGGGCGGCGCGGTCGGTGATGGGGCGTGGCGGTGTGGGCTTGAACGTCTTGGGGCCGACCGTCAGCGTGGCGCTGCCGTCGGCTGCGATCGTGAGCCGCAGCGTGTGCTCGCCCTGGAAGCTGCGCTGGAGGTTGCCACCAGCGCCACGAGCCGGCTGGCCCTTCGCATTGCCGCCGAAGGTGAGGGCGGGCGTCCAGTCCTCGTCGGCCAGCTTGAACTCCTGCGGGCCGCTGGCCTTGAGGTTGAGGAAGTAGGCGTTGCAGCGGTACTCGAAGGCCTGTTCGTCCTGGGCGGCCCAGTTGTTGAGGCTGCCGCGCAGGTACAGCGTGGCGTCGCCCAGCGGTGCGGGCTGGCAGGAAGCGGCCTGGGCCGCCGGGACGAGCGCGAACAGTGCGGCCCCCAGAGCAAGAAGATCGCGGCGCATCGCTTTCATCCCTTGACCCCACCGGCCGTCAGGCCGGAGACGATCCAGCGTTGCGCCAACAGGAAGACCAGCGTGATCGGCAGGCCCGACAGCACGGCCGCGGCCGCGAAGTCACCCCACAGGAAGCGTTGGTCGTGCAGGAAGTATTTGGAGCCCACCGCCAGCGTGAGGTTGGACTCTTCCCGCAGCAGGATGCTGGCCACCGGGTACTCGATGATGCAGCCGATGAAGGCCAGCACGAACACCACCATCAGGATGGGCACGGCCATGGGCAGCAGCACGCGGCTGAAGGCCTGCCAGTGCGTGGCGCCGTCGACCTTGGCGTTCTCCTCGATCTCCACGGGAATCGTCTCGAAGTAGCCCTTGATGGTCCACACATGCGTGGCGATGCCGCCCAGGTAGGCGAGCACCAGGCCCGCGTGGGTCTCGACGCCCAGCGCCGGCACGTAGGTGCCGATGGTCTCGAAGATGGCGAAGATGGCCACCAGCGCCAGCACCGGCGGGAACATCTGCAGCAGCAGCATGCCGTTGAGCACGGGCTTGCTGAAGCTGAACTTCAGCCGCGCGAAGGCGTAGGCCGCGGTCGTCGAGATGGCGACGATGAGGAATGCCGACGCGGTGGCGATCTTGATGGAGTTCCACAGCCAGGTCAGCACCGGGAAGGGCGGCTGCACCAGGCTGCCGTCGGCGGCCTGGTAGGGGATGCCGAGCGCAAGCTTCCAGTGCTCCAGGCTGATCTCGGTCGGGATCAGGCTGCCGGTGGCGAAGTTGCCGGGCCGCAGCGAGATGGAGACGACCGCCAGCAGCGGGAACAGGGTGATGGCGATGAACACCCACATCACGGCGTGAGCCGCGAAGGTGCGCCAGCGCGCTTGTTTGCCGAGGACGATGGCCATGTCGGGTTCCTTACTTCTGCGCCTTGGCAGACAGACGCAGGTTGATCAGCGACAGCGCCGCCACGAGGAAGAAGATCAGCGTCGAGATCGCCGCGGCGAGGCCGAAGTCGGAGCCCGAGTCGCGGAAAGCGATGCGGTAGGTGTAGCTGACGAGGATGTCGGTCTGGCCCGCCGGCAGCTTGGTGGACAGGAAGTCCGGCCGGCCGTCGGTCAGCAGCGCGATCAGCACGAAGTTGTTGAAGTTGAACGCGAACGCACTCACCAGCAGTGGCGCCAGCGGCTTGATGATGAGCGGCGCGGTGATCTTGAAGAAGTTCGTGGCCGGGGACGCACCGGCCAGCGCCGAGGCTTCGTACAGGTCCGCGGGAATCGCCTTCAGCAGCCCCGAGCACAGGATCATCACGTAGGGGTAGCCCAGCCAGACGTTGACGATGACCAGCATCGTCTTCGCGAGGAACGGGTCGGCAAACCACGCCGGTTTGACGCCGAACAGCGCATCCAGGATGGCGTTGATTTCGCCGAAGTTCTGGTTGAACAGGCCCTTGAAGACGAGGATGGAGATGAAGCCGGGCACCGCGTACGGCAGGAACAGCAGCGTGCGGTAGGTGGTGCGGTACTTCATGCCTTCCCAGTTCAGCATCACCGCGAACAGCATGCCGATGGCCGTGGCGAAGAACACCGTCAGCGCCGAGAACACCACCGTCCACGTGAAGATGGACAGGAAGGGGCCGCGGAACTCGGCGTCGAACAGCATGCGGGCGTAGTTGCCCGCGCCGATGAAGGCCTTGAAGCCGGGCTGCAGCGTCTCGCCGGCGGCGGACTCGAAGAACCCGGTGTCGCGGTTGGGCTTGAACACGACGCCGTCGGCAGTGCGCGTCAGGCTGCCGTCGGCCGCCGCGGTCCACTGCGGTTTGACGGGGCCGAACTCGCGCAGGCCCAGGTAGTGCAGCTCGGACTTGTCCGGCAGCACCAGCACCAGCTTGGCCAGCGCGTCACGGTGTTTGACGAGTTCGGGCAAGGGCAGGGCGGGGCCCGTGGGCGCGGTGGCCGCGTCGGGCGCCGTGGCGTCCACGCGCAGCGCTTTGCCGGCCCGCAGCGCCAGCGGCGGCGACACCCAGCGCGGCGCCGGCTCGCCCTCCTTGGCCAGCGCCAGGCGGTACTCGGCGCCGCTGGCGTGCAGGCTGTAGGCCAGCACCTGGTCTTCCACCGCGTCGTGCTGCTCCAGCAGGTACTCGCGCACGCGGCTCTCGCTCAGCAGGTGTGTGCTGGAGTAGTTCGTGAAGCCGATCTGCGCCGTGTAGACCAGCGGGAAGGCGATGAACACCAGCATGCCGGCAATGCCGGGGAACAGGTAGCGCCACGCGAAGCCGCCGCGGCTGAGGTAGACGTAGAAGCCCGCCGTGAACAACACCAGCAGGCCCGTGGCCCAGGCGGCCTGGCCGGTGGCGTAGACGACGAAGACGAAGTAGAGGGCGCCGACGATCAGCGCCGCAACGGCGGGCCAGTACAGCAGCCGGCCGAGCTTGTCGGCGGTGGTCGGGGGCAGCGTGGAGTACGTGCCCTGGCCGAGGGAGGAGGACAACGCGTTCATTTCTTGTTCAGCAGCATCCGTGCGGCGGCGCCATCCAGCGCGTCCTTCGGGGATTGCAGGCCGTTGGTGATGGCTTCCAGCGCCGCGTCCATCGCGGTCCAGAAGCGGCCCACCTCGGGGATGTTGGGAATGGGGGCGCCGTTGCGGGCGTTGACCATGCTGGCCGCGATCAGCGGGTTGACCGACAGCTGGGCGTAGAAGGCCTTGTTGGCCGGCACGCCGATGGGCACGTCGGCGTCCAGCACCTTCAGCGCCTCGGGCCGCATCAGGTGGTTCTCGATGAACTCCTTGGCCAGGTCCTTGTTCCTGCTGGGCGCCGCGATCATGCAGCCCAGCACGCCGACGAAGCTCTTGCTGGGCTTGCCGGCCACGACGGCGGGGATGGGCGCCACGCCGAAATCGATCCTGGCCTTGCGGGCGTTGTCCCAGGCCCAGGGGCCGGAGATCATCATCGCCACCTCGCCGCGGGCGAAGCCCGTTTCCATCTCGGCGTAGTTGGCGCCCTTGGGCATGTGGCCGTCGCGGATCAGGCGGTCCAGCACTTCGGCGGCCTTGAGCGCGCCGGGCGTGTTCACACCGACCTGGCCGGCGTCGAAGTCGCCCTGCGCATCACGGCCGAAGATCTCGCCGCCGGCGCCGGCCACCATGGGCCAGGTGAAGAAGCTCTTGTTGTAGTGCCACAGGATGGCGCGCTTGCCCTGCGCCTGCAACTGCTTGTCCAGCGCGATGACCTCGTCCCAGGTCGCGGGCGGCGTCTTCACGAGGGCCTTGTTGTAGATCAGGCCGGTCGTCTCGATGGCGATCGGGTAGCCCCACACGCGGCCGCGGTAGGTCAGCGCTGCCCAGGCCGTCTCCTCGGACTCGGCCCGCAGCCGTGCCGACGGCCGCAGCGGTGTCAGCAGGCCGGCCTTGGCCCATTCGCCGACGCGGTCATGCGGCCAGCAGAAGATGTCCGGCCCCTTGCCGGCACCCGCGGCCTGCTGGAACTTGTCGGTGGGGTCCACCGGGTGCTCCACGACGACCTTCACGCCCGAGGCCTTCTCGAACGCGTTGCCCACCGTCTGCAGGCCGTTGTAGGCCTTGTCGCTGTTGATCCAGACGAGCAGGCGCGGCGACTCGGCGAAGGCCGGTGCCGCGGCCAGCAGGGCCGCAGCCCACAGGTGCTTGAGCTTCATGCGCCCAGCTCCGGGGCGGCGAGGCGGCGCAGCGCCAGCCCGTCGGCGTTGAACACGTACAGCGCCTCGGGCGGCAGGTGCAGCTCCAGGTCCTGGTTGCTGCGCAGGCGGTCCACGCCGTTTCGGCCCTCGAACTGGCAGGTCAGGGCTTCCTCGACGCCCGGGTAGGGGCAGTAGGCGAAGGTGATGCCGCCCAGCGACTCGACGAAGGCCACCGTGCTGTGCAGCAGGTTGCCCTGGCCGTGGTCGCCGCGGCGGATGTGCTCGGGGCGCACGCCCAGCTTGACCTTGTCGCCCAGCTGCGCCGCGCTGCCGTCCACGCGGGCGCGCAGCACCACGCCGCTGCCCACCAGCTTCACGTCGACATGGCCCGGCTCGATGGCGACCAGCTCGCCGTCGATGAAGTTCATCTTGGGGCTGCCGATGAAGCCGGCGACGAACAGGTTGCGCGGGTGCTCGTACAGCTCCAGCGGCGAGCCGACCTGCTCCACCTTGCCGGCGGACAGCACGACGATGCGGTCGGCCAGCGTCATGGCCTCCACCTGGTCGTGGGTCACGTAAATCATCGTGGTCTTGAGGTCTTCGTGGAGCTTCGCGAACTCGTAGCGCATGCGCACGCGCAGCGCGGCGTCCAGGTTGGACAGCGGCTCGTCGAACAGGAACACCTCGGGCTTGCGCACGATGGCGCGGCCGATGGCCACGCGCTGGCGCTGGCCGCCGGACAGGTCCTTGGGCTTGCGGTCCAGCAGGTGCTCGATGTGCAGGATCTTGGCGGCGTTGCGCACGGCCGTGTCGATCTCGGCCTTGGGCACCTTCGCCAGCTTCAACCCGAACGCCATGTTGTCGTACAGGTTCATGTGCGGGTACAGCGCATAGCTCTGGAACACCATGGCGATGCCGCGCTCGGCCGGCGGCACGTCGTTGACGACGCGCCCGCCGATGGTCAGCTCGCCGCCGGTGATCTCTTCCAGGCCGGCGATGGAGCGCAGCAGCGTGCTCTTGCCGCAGCCCGAGGGGCCCACGAAGACCATGAACTCCCCATCGCGGATCTCCAGGTCGATGCCGTGAAGGATGCGGATGTCGCCGTAGGCCTTCTCCACCCCGGTCAGTCGAACGTCTGCCACTTCTAACCTTTCAGTCGGCGGGCGACGTGTCGTCCAACTACGCCCGCTTGTCTCGCCAAATCGGGCTCAAATTTCGCGTCTTTGCCCGTGTTTGTAGACAATATACATTCGTGAAGAGCTGATAACAACAGCGTTAGCCCGGCTGAACCTTCATGAAACCCTTGCAAATCAACGATTTATAAAAGTCACCGGGTTTTCCCGATGTAGTCAAACTACACAACTGGCCCTGGCTGGCCGATACTTCGTCCAACGCTGCCCGTCGAGTAGCATTCTTGCCCCCGTTGCCGGGGGTCGGCACTGATGAACACCCCAACCCGAACTTCCGTTCAACGCAAGCCCAGCCCCAAGGCGTCCACCGCGATGAAGAAGACAACTGCCCTCTCCGCTGCAGACAAGGCCGAACACCAGGCGTTGTGCGCCGCGTTCGAGGCTGCCTACGAGCGCGAGCTGTCTCAATCCAGCCATGGCGCCACGCCGCAGGCCGCGCTGCATGCCGCGGCGATTGCCTGCCGCGAGACGCTGGCCCGCCGCTGGGCCGCCACGCAGGCGGCCGACGCCCAGCGCGGCGACGGGGCCCCGGTGCGCCGCGTGCACTATCTGTCGATGGAATTCCTGATGGGCCGCGCGCTGTCCAATGCGCTCGCGGCGCTGAAGCTGACGCAGCCGCTGGAGGCCAAGCTGGCCGAGCAGGGCACCTCGCTGGGCGACGTGCTGGAGCGCGAACCCGACGCTGCCTTGGGCAACGGCGGCCTGGGCCGCCTGGCGGCGTGCTTCCTGGACTCGTTCGCCGAGCTGGAGCTGCCCTCATTCGGCTACGGCCTGCGCTACCGCTACGGCACGTTTGCCCAGGTCATCAGCCAGGGCCGCCAGCTGGAGCAGCCCGATGACTGGACGCGCGACTCGCCCGCCTGGGAGCTGCCGCGCCACGACGTGCGCTTCCACGTCGGCTTCGGCGGCCGCGTGGAGGTGGATGCCTCCGGCGTGCGCCGCTGGCTGCCGGCCGACAGCATCGAGGCCCAGGCCTTCGACTTCATCGTGCCCGCCCATCACAGCGACCGCGTCTCCACGCTGCGCCAGTGGCAGGCCACGGCCGCGCCCATCGCGTTCAAGCCCTTCTGCGAGGGCGACTACGCCCGCGCCGCGCGCCACCAGGTGTTGGCCGACGCGCTGAACTGGGTGCTGTACCCCGACGACTCCACCGAGCAAGGCCGCGAGCTGCGCCTGAAGCAGGAGGCCTTCCTCGTCAGCGCGTCGCTGCAGGACCTGATCGCGCGCCACCTGCGCGAGTTCGGCACGCTGCACAACCTCGGCAAGACCAACGCCATCCACCTCAACGACACCCATCCCGCGCTGGCGCCCGCCGAGCTGATGCGCCTGCTGCTGGACGAGCATGGCCTGGGCTGGGACGAAGCCTGGAAGATCACGCGCCAGGCGGTGGCCTACACCAACCACACGCTGATGCCCGAGGCGCTGGAGACCTGGCCGGTGCGCATGTTCGAGCAACTGCTGCCGCGCCACCTCGAGATCATTTACGAAATCAACCACCGCTTCCTGGAAGAGCTGCAGCAGCGCTTCCCCGGCGACCATGCGCTGGCCGCTCGCGTCTCGCTGATCGACGAGGGTGGCCACGGCCACGGCGAGCGCCGCGTGCGCATGGCGTCGCTCGCGCTGGTGGCGTCGCACCGCGTCAACGGCGTTGCCGCGCTGCACTCGGAGCTGATGGTGCAAACCATCTTTGCCGACTACGCGCGCATCTGGCCCGAGCGCTTCCACAACGTCACCAACGGCGTCACGCCGCGGCGCTGGCTGCAGCAGGCCAACCCGGCGCTGTCCAACCTGCTGGACAGCCGCATCGGCGACGGCTGGCGCAAGAACCTGGCAGAGCTGGGTGAACTCAGCCCCCTGGCCGCCAACCGCGAGCTCGGCGAGGAATTCCTCGCCGTCAAGCGCGCCAACAAGGAGCGCCTGGCCGCCGTCATCCGCCGCGAGCTGGGCATCACGGTCAACGTGGACAGCCTGTTCGATATCCAGATCAAGCGCATCCACGAGTACAAGCGCCAGCTGCTGAACCTGCTGCACGTCATCAGCCGCTACCAGGCCATCCGCGACAACCCCGACGCCAACTGGGTGCCGCGCACGGTCATCATCGCCGGCAAGGCGGCCTCCGCCTACCAGATGGCCAAGAGCATCGTGCGTCTGGCGCACGACGTGGCCCGCGTCATCAACAGCGACCCGCGCGTGGGCGACAAGCTCAAGCTCGTATTCCTGCCCAACTACAGCGTCACGCTGGCCGAAAGCATCATCCCGGCGGCCGACCTGTCGGAGCAGATCTCGACGGCCGGCACCGAGGCCTCGGGCACCGGCAACATGAAGTTCGGCATGAACGGCGCGGTGACCATCGGCACCTGGGACGGCGCCAACATCGAGATGGCCGAGGCCATGGGCGTGGAGAACATGTTCGTGTTCGGCCTGCGCGCCGACGCGGTCGCCAAGATCAAGCAGCTGGGCTACGACCCGCGCCTGTACGTCGAAGAGAATCGCCAGCTCAAGCGAGTCATCGATGCCATCTCGGCAGGCGTCTTCAGCAACGGCGACACCGAGCGCTACCGCGCGCTGGTGGACAGCCTGCTGCACCGCGACGTCTACCTGCTGATGGCCGATTTCGCCGATTACGTCGCCACCCAGGCCAAGGTCGACACGCTGTTCGCCGACCGTGCCGCCTGGGCCGAGCGAGCCCTGCGCAACATCGCCGGCATGGGCCCGTTCTCGTCCGATCGCACGATCGCCGAGTACGTGGACCGTGTCTGGTCCGTGAAGAGTCTGAACACCTGACGATGCTCACCGAAGCCGACCTCGACGCCCTTCTCGCCGGCCGCCACACCGACCCCTTCGGTCGGCTCGGCCTTCATGCGGACGACTCGGGTCGGCTGTGGGTGCGCGCGCTGCTGCCGGGCGCGTCCGAGGTGGCGCTGCTGGATGCCGGCAGCAAGAAGCACATCGTCGACCTGACGCAGCGCCGCGGCGGCTTCTTCGAGGCGCAGGTGCCGCGCCGCAAGCACCGGTTCGACTACCGGCTCGCGGTGCGGTGGGCCGGCGGCGGGGAGGGCGTCTATGCCGACCCGTACAACTTCTACCCGCAGCTCGGCGACGACGAGCTGAAGGCGTTTGCCGAGGGGCGCAACTTCCGGCCCTTCCTGAGCCTGGGCGCGCACCTGGTGCAGCACGGCGACGTCAGCGGCGTGCGCTTCGCCGTGTGGGCACCGAACGCGAAGCGGGTCAGCGTCGTCGGCAACTTCAACAACTGGGACGGCCGCCGCCACCCGATGCGGCTGCGGCACATCGCGGGCGTGTGGGAGATCTTCGTGCCGCACGCCGGCGTGGGCGACCTCTACAAGTTCGAGATCGTCAACGGCAACGGCGCGCTGCTGCCGCTGAAGGCCGACCCCTACGCCCGCCAGGCCCAGCTGCGGCCCGACAACGCCAGCATCGTGGCACCTCTGCCCGAGCCCACGCCGCTGCCGCGCCAGCGCGAGCGCGCGAACCGGCGCGAGTCGCCCATCAGCGTCTACGAGGTGCATGCGGCGTCGTGGCGGCGCGGCGTGTCCGGCGAGTTCCCGACGTGGGACGAACTGGCCGAGCATCTGCCCGCCTACGTGGCCGACCTGGGTTTCACGCATGTGCAGCTGATGCCCATCAGCGAGCACCCGTTCGACGGCTCCTGGGGCTACCAGACGCTGGGGCTGTACGCCCCCAGCGCCCGCTTCGGCCCGCCGGAGGGCTTCGCGCGCTTCGTGAAGGCGGTGCACGACCAGGGCCTGGGCCTGCTGCTGGACTGGGTGCCGGCGCATTTCCCGGTGGACGCCTTCGGCCTGGCCGAGTTCGACGGCACGCGCATCTACGAGTACGCGGACCCCAAGGAAGGCTTCCACCGCGACTGGAACACGCTGATCTACAACTTCGGCCGCACCGAGGTGCGCCAGTTCCTGATCGGCAGCGCGCTGTACTGGATCGAGCGCTGGGGCGTGGACGGCCTGCGCGTGGACGCCGTCGCCAGCATGCTCTACCGCGACTACTCGCGGCCCGCGGGCGAGTGGATTCCCAACATCCGCGGCGGCCGCGAGAACCTCGAAGCCATCTCGCTGCTGCGCGAGATGAACGAGCATGTCGGCGAGGTGGAGGGCGCCATCACCGTGGCCGAGGAGAGCACCAGCTTCCCCGGCGTCTCGGCGCCCACCTACGCGGGCGGCCTGGGCTTTCACTACAAGTGGAACATGGGCTGGATGAACGACACCTTGCGCTACATGGCCGAGGACCCGATCAACCGCCGCTGGCATCACGACAAGATGACCTTCGGCCTGATCTACGCGTTCAGCGAGAACTTCATGCTGCCCATCTCGCACGACGAGGTGGTGCACGGCAAGGGCTCCATGCTCGCCAAGATGCCGGGCGACGACTGGCAGAAGTTCGCCAACCTGCGCGCCTACTACGGCTTCATGTGGGGCCACCCGGGCAAGAAGCTGCTGTTCATGGGCCAGGAGTTGGCGCAGCGCAACGAGTGGAACCATGCCGAGAGCCTGCCCTGGGGGCTGCTGGAGGACGACCGCCACGCCGGCGTGCAGCGCCTGGTGCGCGACCTCAACAAGCTGTACCGCGAGCACTCCGCGCTGCACCGGCTGGACTGCGAGGCCGGCGGCTTCGAGTGGATCAGCGCGCACGACGCCGAGCATTCCATCTACGCCTGGGTGCGCCGCGACGGCACAGGCCGCATGGTGCTGGTGGTCTGCAACATGACGCCGGTGCCGCGCGAGGGCTACTCGCTGGGCGTACCCGACGGCGTGACCGCCTGGAAGGAAGCGCTGAACACCGACTCCGCCTACTACGGCGGCAGCAACATGGGCAACGGCGTGGCGGCCGCCGGCCTGCCGGTGCAGGCGCAGCCGGCGCATGGCAAGCGCCTGTCCATCACGATCAACCTGCCGCCGCTCGCGACCGTCTTCTTTGTTCCGATCTGAGTCTGTCGTCCATGGCTCACCTGCCTGATCTGCAACCCGGCTGGCACGAGCCGCTGGGCTCCTTCGCGCGTGATGGCGGCGTCAACTTCGCCGTGGCCAGCGACGGGGCGACGCGCATCGAGCTGTGCGTGTTCGATGCCGAAGGCCAGCGCGAACTGCGCCGCTACGAACTGGCGGGCCCGCACGACGGCGTGTTCCACGGCTTCCTGCAGGGCGTCGGCCCGGGGCTGGTCTATGGCCTGCGTGCGCACGGCCCCTACGCGCCCGAGCAGGGCCACCGCTTCAACCCGCACAAGCTGCTGCTGGACCCCTATGCCCGCGAGATCGTGGGCCACTTCGGCTGGCGCGCCGAGCACCACGGCTACGAGCTGGGCCACCCCGACGGGCCCCGTTCGCTGGACACGCGCGACAACGCCACGCAGGCGCTGAAGGCGCGCGTGGCGCCGCCGCCCGTGGCGCAGGCGTTGCCGCACAGGCCGCGCCGGGCGCCGGCCGAGGTCGTGCTGTACGAGATGCACGTCAAGGGCTTCTCCCGGCTGCTGCCCGGGGTGCCCGAAGACCTGCGCGGCACCTATGCCGGCCTGGCGCACCCCGCCGCCATCGCGCATTTCAAGCGCCTGGGCGTCACGACGTTGTCGCTGCTGCCGGTGCAGTACTGCATCGCCGAGCCCCACCTTGCCGAGCGCGGCCTGCACAACTACTGGGGCTACAACACGCTGGGCTTCTTCTGCCCCGACCCGCGCTGGGCCCAGGCCCGCCATCGCGACGACCCCAGCGCCGTGACGGCCGAGTTCCGCCAGATGGTGGATGCGCTGCACGCGGCCGGGCTGGAGGTGGTGCTGGACGTCGTCTACAACCACACGCCCGAGGGCAACGAGTTCGGCCCCACGCTGAGCTTCCGCGGCCTGGACAACAAGTCCTGGTACCGCCTCGTGGCGGGCGACTGGAGCCGCTACGAGAACCTCACCGGCTGCGGCAACACGCTGCACGCCTCGCACCCGCGCATCACGCAGTTCGTGCTGGACTCGCTGCGCTACTGGGTGGCGGAGATGGGCGTGGACGGCTTCCGCTTCGACCTCGCGCCCGTGCTGGGCCGCAGCTCGCACGGCTTCGACCCCAACGCCGCCTTCTTCACCGCGCTGCGGCAAGACCCGGTGCTGGCCGGCGTGCACCTCATCGCCGAGCCCTGGGACGCCGCCTACGACGGTTACCAGGTGGGCCGCTTCCCCGGCCGCTTCCTCGAGTGGAACGACAAGTTCCGCGACGCCGCCCGCGGCTACTGGCTGAAGGCGGGGCAGGGCGTCGGCCGTGGCGAATTCGCGCGGCGCTTCATGGCGTCCAGCGACGTGTTCCACCACGGCCAGCGCCAGCCCACCGCGTCGGTGAACTTCGTTGCCGTGCACGACGGCTTCACGCTGGCCGACCTGACCAGCTACAGCACCAAGCACAACCACGCCAACGGCGAAGACAACCGCGATGGCCGCGACGGCGAGCTGTGCGCCAACTTCGGCGCCGAGGGCCCCACCGACGACGCGGCCATCAACGCCACCCGCCAGCGCGTGCGGCGCGCGCTGCTGGCGACAACGCTGCTGGCCCAGGGCACGCCCATGCTGTGCGCCGGCGACGAGATCGGCAACAGCCAGGGCGGCAACAACAACGCCTACTGCCAGGACAACCCGACCACCTGGCTGAACTGGGACGAGGCCGACGGCGGGCTGACCGAGCTCGTCGCGCAGTTGCTGGCGCTGCGCGCGCAGGAGCCGCTGCTGCGCCACCCGCGCTGGTTCGCCGGCGGCCCGGGCGAGGCCAGCATCGCCTGGTACGCCCCCAGCGGCCATGAGATGACGCCCAACGACTGGCACGACGCCGGCCAGCGCGCCTTCGGCGCCCAGCTGCGCGAGGCCGGTGCCAGTGCGCCGCGGCTGATGATCGTCTTCAACCCCGACCCCACGCCGCTGCCCTTCCTGCTGTGCAACGGGCCGTGGCAGCTCATCCTCGACAGCAGCGGCGAATCCGCCGCGCCGCTCGTCCTTCCCGGCCAGCCGCTCAACGTGCCGGCCCGCTCGCTTCTCGTGCTGAGACACCAATGAACCTGAATCAACGCTCTTCCGGTGTGCTGCTGCACATCACCTCGCTGCCCGGCCCGCACGGCATGGGCGACTTCGGCCCCGACGCCTACCGCTTCGTCGACTGGCTGCAGGCCGCCGGCCAGCGCGTGTGGCAGCTGCTGCCGACGACGCCCATCGGCCCCGGCGACAGCCCCTACCAGGGCGTGTCCGCCTTTGCCGGAAGCCAGTGGATGGTGGCGCTGGAGCCGCTGATCGCCAAAGGCTGGCTCAGCGCACCGACCGTGCCGGCCTTCAACGCCGAGCTGGTCAACTACGGCGAGGTCACGCCGTGGCGCGAGCAGCAACTGCGCGCCGCGGCCAAGGGCTTCTTCGCCAACGCCGCGGATGCCGACCGCATCGCCTTTGCCAAGTGGTGCCTGGAGGCGCAGAGCTGGCTGGACGACTACGTGCTGTTCATGGCCATCCGCTCGCCGCTGAACGGCCAGCCCTGGTGGGAATGGAGCGAGGGCCTGAAGCGCCGCGACCCCGCCGCGCTGGCCCAGGCCCGCAAGGACTACGCCGACGAGATCGCCTTCTGGCAGTTCGTGCAGTGGCAGTTCGACGTGCAGATCGGTGCGCTGAAGGCCTACGCCAACGAGCGCGGTGTGCACATCATGGGCGACCTGCCCATCTTCGTCGCGCACGACAGCGCCGACTGCTGGTCGCGCCCCGACCTGTACTACCTGGACGAGAACTTCCAGACCACCGTCGTTGCCGGCGTGCCGCCCGACGACCTGGGCCCGCTGGGCCAGCGCTGGGGCAACCCGCTGTACCGCTGGGACAAGATGGCCGAAGAGAACTACGCCTGGTGGACGGCGCGCGTTCAACGTGCACTGTCCCAGGCCGACGTCTTCCGCATCGACCATTTCCGCGGCTTCGCCGGCTACTACGAGATCCCCGGCGACAGCCCCGACGCCAAGCGCGGCGAGTGGAAGACCGGCCCCGGCATGGCGCTGTTCGACGCCATCAGGAAGGCGTTGGGCCCGCTGCCCATCGTGGCCGAAGACCTGGGCTTCATCACCGACGACGTGCACGCGCTGCGCGACGGCTGCGGCTTCCCCGGCATGAAGATCCTGCAGTTCGGCTTCGGTGCCGAGGGCGACCACGAGTTCCTGCCGCACATGTGGCCCACCGCAGCCGTGGCCTACACCGGCACGCACGACAACGACACCGTGCGCGGCTGGTGGAACCAGGCCAAGCCGAGGGAGCGCGCGTTCGCCGGCTCCTACCTCGCCTGCGGCGAGCACGACGTGCACTGGGCCATGATCCGGGCCTGCGCCAACTCGGTGGCCAACATGGCCGTCTACCCGTTGCAGGACGTGCTCGGCCTCGACAGCCACCACCGCATGAACGTGCCCGGCGTGCTGGGCGGCAACTGGGGCTGGCGCTTCCGCTGGGACTGGATCGGCGCCGAGCCGACCCGCGTGCTGGGCCTCATCACCGCCGCAGCTGGCCGCGGGCCGTTCGAGCTGCTGAAGCTGCCGGCCTGAGCCCCGCGCCGGCCGGCGCTCAGAGCGTGTCCAGCGGGCTGCGCACCGCGCCGCCGCCGAGCTTGAGCACGTGGGTGTAGATCATGGTCGTGGCCACATCCGCGTGCCCCAGCAGTTCCTGGACGGTGCGGATGTCGCTGCCGGACTGCAGCAGGTGAGTCGCGAAGCAGTGCCGCAGCGTGTGCGGCGTCGCCGGCTTGGCGATGCCGGCGGCCAGCACGGCCCGTTTGAACGCGCGCTGGAAGGTCTGGTCGTACAGGTGGTGCCGGCGCACGACGCCGCTGCGCGGGTCGGTGGAATGGTGATCCTGCGGGAACACCCAGAACCACGGCCAGCTCGCGCCCATGCGGGGGTATTTGCGCTCCAGCGCGTGAGGCAGCTCGACGCCCGCAGTGCCGGCCTCCACATCGCCCGCCCACACGAGGCGGGCCCTGGCCAACTGTTCATGCAGGTCGGCCACGAGCGACTGCGGCAGCATGACGACGCGGTCCTTGGCGCCCTTGCCCTCGCGCACGATCAACGCGCGCAGGCCGAAGTCGATGTCCTTGACCCGCAACTGCAGCGCCTCGCTGATGCGCAGGCCGGTACCGTAGAGCAGGCGCGCCAGCAGTCCGTGCTCGCCGTCGAGGCCGGCCAGCACCTGGCGCACCTCCTCCACGGTCAACACCGCCGGCAACCGGCGATGCTGGTGTGGATGGCCGATCTCCTTCAGCCACGGCAGGTCCTGGCCGAGTACCTTGCCGTAAAAGAACAGCAGCGCCGACAGCGCCTGGTTGTGTGTTGACGGGGCCACCGAGCGCACGTCCGCCAGATAGGTCAGAAAGGCTTCCACCTCCGGCCCGCCCAGTTCCGCCGGATGCCGCAGGCCGTGGAAGCGGATGAAAGCTTTGACCCAGTAGGCGTATACCTCTTCCGTGCGCAGGCTGTAGTGCATCAGCCTGAGGCGTTCGCGCAACTGGTCCAGCACCCGCGTCGAGCGCAATGGCGGCAGCTCAATGGCGCGTTTGGGTCGCAGGTGTTTGCGAGGTGGCAACGCGGGCAGTGGGGCTGGCATCATCGGCCTCCTAGCGGGCGCGCAGCCTCGGCGAGAACTTGTAACGGCGCGCCGCTTTTGCTGGAAATTTAATGCTGTATAAAAATACAGTCAAGCCAGGGAGGGCTTTGATGAATCAAGCACTTGCGCGTGGGGGCGGCCGCGTTTTTAGGGCGCAGCCTGCCTGCTTAGGCGGCGTCGGGTGTCTCCCGAAAACACGTTGGGCAGCATGAATAGTGAGCTCATTCACGATCGAGTCGTCGCCGTCGCGGAGAGGTTTGGCTCTGGCAACACGCAGGAATTCAAGCTGCTCGCCAAGCAGCTAGCGGCCTGCAATGCGGCGGAAGTAGCGGATGGGCTCTTGCTTGTGTTCTCACGAAGTGCCGTCGGCGAGTCGAACTACCAGAAGCAACAGCTCGCGGGACGGCTGCTCGCAAAGCTCAAACCGAAAGCATCTGTAGATCTACAAGCTGCGCTTGAAGCAGTGCTGCCTGCGTACAACCTAAGCATCGAGGAACTTCCGTTTTTCTTGGCTGACCGGTGCGGCGAGGAGGCCGTTATTCAAGCGCTCCGCCGGCTCGAAACGGGCGCCGAGGATTCTCGCCACCAAGCTGCGGCAAAGACGATGCGTTGGTGGCTGAAAGGTAGCAATGTCGAATAGCACCGTGCTGCCCAACCCTTCGCTCCAGCGGACGGCTTCGCCACCCGCTGAGCTTTCGCGTTAGGCGTCATTCATGTCGACAAAATCGTGGTCACCCGAAGAGAGCAAACAGGTAGTCGCAGTGGGCACTGCGCCATTTCTCGTTTCGCTCGCTGTGGCTAGCCTGGCATCCCTCCGTGTAGGTAGCGAAGCAATCTCCTTGATTGTTCTGCTCCTACCTCTCTCTTACGCAACCCTATTCTTCTTCGTTCTCCCGTCACTCTGGTTGCTACGCCGGTTCGGAAAAGAGAGCCGTCTTTTGTTCGCTGGAACTTGTGGTCTTGCAACCTCGGCCCCTTGGTTTTTCTTGTACTTCGTTCTGTTTCCGGGAGGCACCGGCAAGCACTCGGGCGCACCATTGCAGGTCCTGGCTATCCTTGCCCTTCCGGCCGCGCTTGCCGCCGCTGCGGGCGCAGTAGTGCATAGGCTTGGTACTTCAGGTAGCACCGCGGAGACGCCTAACCACTCCTATATGGACTCCCCCACAAGATCAAAGGCTTGATCGATGTAGGCTGGCTGAGAGAGGCACCTGCAGTCGTATATCCGGCATCTGGAGTGGGATCGGTGATGTCCCGTGCCGACATGGAATCTGCGTCACCGCGGCGCCACACGCTGCAAGCGGCAGGCAAGAAAGCTGCCGGAAGAGTTATCGGCGTCGCGCGGTGTGGGAGGGCTCCCGGCTGGCCATGAGGGTCGATCAGACCCATCGCAAGTGGTGGAAGAAACTGGGTTGTTGATCGAGGGCCGGCGCTCAGGCCGGCATGGCGAAGCTCTGGCGCCGAGTTTTCCTTTCAAGAGCCGCCTTCTCATCGAACGTTTCATGGTCGCGCAGCGTGGCGTAGCAGATGCGCGCGAGCTTGTTGGCCAGCGCACAGGTGGCCTTGTTGTGATTCGATCGCGCCTGGACCGGCAGGGCCCGCGCGACCACGGCCCCCTCAGCGCTCGATCTCCAGGATCAGCGCCCCGCGTGCCGGCACCTTGACGCTGCTGCCCAGCGTCGCCGTCGCGCCGGTCAGCACATCCCGTGCCTTCTGGCCCGCCGACACACGCTCCGCGAAGCGGCCCAGCGCCAGTTCCACTGGCTTGGCGTTCTTGTTCAACACCACCATCACGGTGCGGGCGGCGTCGTGGCGGAAGAATACGTACACGCCTTCCAGCGGCGCGAACTGCATCAGCGCGCCGTCGTGGATGACGGTCGCGCCCTTGCGCCAGGTGAACAGGCGGCGCGTCCATTCCAGCATGTCGCGCTGCTCGGGCGTGAGGCCGGCGCCGGTGAAGGCGTTGACGCGGTCGCCCGCCCAGCCGCCGGGCATGTCGCTGCGCACGCGGCCGTCGTCGCGCTCGGTGGGGCTCCTCATCAGCAGCTCGCTGCCGTAGAACAGCTGCGGGATGCGGCGCGTGGTGGCCAGGTAGGCCAGTGCGATCTTCGTGAGGCCCACGTCGTGCCGGAGCAGTGAGTGGATGCGCGGCGTGTCGTGGTTGCCGTCGAACAGCACGAGATTGGCCGGGTCGGGATAGACGAAGTCGTGCGCCAGGCCTTCGTACAGCTTGGTCAGGCCGGTGTGCGCGCCGTCGTCCTCCAGCAGCGCGGCCAGCAGGTTGGACTGCATCGGGAAGTCCATCATGCTGGGCGCGTGCGACACGTAGCCGTCATGGTTCTTCTTGCCGCGCTGCCAGTAGGACACGACGGCCGGATGCGGGCTCCATTCCTCGCCGACGATGTTCAGCCGCGGGTACTCCTGCATGACGCGGGCGGACCAGCGCGTCAGGAAGTCGCGGTCGGAGTAGGACCAGGTGTCGGTGCGGATGCCCGACAGCCCGTAGCGCTCGATCCACCACAGCGTCATCTGCGTCAGGTAGGTCGCCAGTTCGGGGCGGCGCTGGTTCAGGTCGGGCATGCCGGGCACGAACCAGCCGTCGGTGAAGCGCTTGCGGTCGTTCGCCGACGCGTACGGGTCCTGCAGCGTCATGCGGGCGTGGTGGGTTTCTGTGTAGGCTGGCCAGGCATTGACCCAGTCCGGCGCCGGCAGGTCGGCCATCCACCAGTGGCCGGCGCCGATGTGGTTGAGCACGATGTCCTGGATGACGCCCACGCCCTGGGCGCGGGCCTCGGCCGTGAAGGCGCCGAAGTCGTCGTTGCTGCCGAAGCGCGGATCGATCTTGTAGAAGTCGGTCGCCGCGTAGCCGTGGTAGCTGTACTTGGCGCTGTTGTTCTCCACCAGCGGCGTGGGCCACACCTGCGTGAAACCCAGGCCGGCGATGTAGCCCAGGTGCTTGCGCATGCCGGCCAGGTCGCCGCCGTGGCGGCCGCCGGGGTCGGCGCGGTCGGTGCCTTCCAGCATGCCGGCGCGGCCGAACTGGCCGGCCTGCGCGAAGCGGTCGGGCACGACGAGGTAGATGGCGTCCTTGGGCCCGAAGCCCTGACGCTCGGCCGAGCCCGGTGCGCGCGCCAGCAGCGGGTAGCGCAGCGTGCGGCCGGCCACGGTCAGCGTCAGCTCGCCGGGCTGGGCGCTGGGCGCGACGTCGAGGTCGACGAACAGGTAGTTGGGGCTGGTGGTGCGGTGGCTGGCCTTCAGAGTGACGCCGGGGTAGGGCGCCAGCGCGGGCTGCGCATCGGCGATGCCGGCGCCGTGGATCATCAGTTGCAGCGAGGTGTCGCGCATGCCCACCCACCAGTTGGGCGGCTCGACTCGGGGGGCGGCGGTGGGTTGGCCGGGGGCGGCCGCGGTGCTCAGGCTCATCAGCAGGGTGGTGGCTAGGGTGATCAGGGGCTTCATGGCGCGTCCAGCTGGTACACGCGCACGGACAGAGGCGGCAGCGTTGCGCGTGGCGCAGCCGTCTTGGGGAGCAGGGGGCGGGCGCGGGCCGGCAGGTCCAGCGTGGCGGGCGTGTCGCCGTAGTTGATGGCCACGAGCACGCGCTCTTTGCCGTGCACGCGCTCGAAGCGCCACACCAGGCCGTCGACGCGGTCCGCCTCGTAGCGGCCAACCGTCAGCGCGGGCGACGCGCGGCGCAGCGCGATGAGCTCGCGGTAGAAGTTGAACAGCGAGCCGGGGTCGCGCTGCTGGCTCTCGGCGTTGTGGCGGCTGCGGTTCAGCGACAGCGGGCGGTAGGGCTGGTTGCTGGTGCTGAAGCCGCCGGCGGGTGTCCAGCTCATCGGTGCGCGCAGCGGCGCGTCGTCATCGGCGTTCTTGCCGTCGATGCCGGCCAGGCCGATCTCCTCGCCGTAGTAGACGAAGGGCGTGCCCGGCAGCAGCAGGTAGCTGGCGGCGGCCAGCCGGTAGCGGGCTTCGTCGCCGTGCAACTGCTCCCACAGCCGGCGGCCGGTGAAGATGTCGTGGTTGTGCAGGAAGGTGGCCATCGTCGGCGCCATCGTGCGGTAGTAGTCGGCCATCTTCTGCACGGCGGCCGGCTCGCCCTTGGCGGCCTTGACGATCTCGTAGTTCTGGTTGAACGCGAACGCGCCGCCGCACAGCTCGGGCTTGCCGTAGGCGATGGGCTCGGCCGTGGCCTCGCAGACGACGTAGCGGCCGGGGTAGCTCTTGATGAGGTCCTGGAAGCGCTTGGTCAGCGCGCGGCTTTCGGGCTGGTCGTTCCAGTCCTTGGCGCTGTTCTCGATGAAGTGCGGCACGGCGTCGAGCCGGTAGCCGTCCAGCCCGCGGTTGAGCCAGAAGCGCAGCGAGTCCTCGTGGTACGCCACCACGTCGGGGTTGCGCATGTTGAAGTCCGGCATCTGCGGGCCGAAGGTGCCGAAGTAGATGTCCGGCGAGCCGGGCTTCAGCGGCGGCATGTCCTTCAGTGCGCCGGTGAAGGTCCAGGGCTGGGTGCTGGCGTCGTACCAGGGCAGCTTGCCCCAGATGTCCCAGCCGGGGCCGGGGTCGGGGTTCCAGACGAACCAGCCGCGCCACGGGCTGGCGCGGTCCTTGACGGCGGCCTGGAAGGGCGGGAACTCGTGCGAGGCATGGTTGATGACGTAGTCCATCACGATGCCGATGCCGCGCTTGTGAGCCTCGCGGATCAGCTCGTCGAAATCGGCCAGCGTGCCGTACTGCGGCTCGATGTCGCGGTAGTCGGTGGTCGCGTAGCCGTGGTCGTGGTCGGCGCTGGCGGTGATGGGCATCAGCCACAGGCCGCTGACGCCGAGCTGCTTCAGGTAGTCCAGCCGCTTCGTGAGGCCCTTCAGGTCGCCGATGCCGTCGCCGTTGCTGTCCTGGTAGCCGCGCACGAAGATTTCCATGAACACGCCGTGCTGCCAGTTCGCGGGCAGCGTGCTGGCGCGCGGCTGGGCGGGCACCGGGCGGGTGTCGATCTGGGCCTGCGCGGCGGCGGCGGCCAGCGCGAGGGTGAGCAGCAGGTGCTTGGGGCGGGCGTTCATCGTGGGTGGGTGTAGACGCGCAGCGATTGCGCGGGAACGGTGACGCGGGCCTGGCCGGCTGCGTCGCTGGTGAGGGGCGCGGCGCCGGCCGGGTAGGCGGCCTGCAGCGTCGCGTGGGCGGGCAGCCCCGTCAAGACGGCCTCGGCCATCGTGCCGCCGAAGTTGATGGCGACCGTGGCGGCTGCGCCGGCAGTGCGGCGCTGGTAGCTCAGCAGCGCACCGCTGGTGGTGGCGTGGGCGTAGTCGCCGTCGCGCAGCGGCACGACGGCGCGGCGCAGCGCGATCAGCGTGCGGTAGTGCTGCAGCAGGGAGTCCGGGTCGGCCTGCTGAGCGGCGACGTGGGACGCCGCGGCGTTGGGGCCCAGCGGGCGGTAGGGCGTGCCGGTCGTGAAGCCGGCGTTGGGGGCGTCGCTCCAGGCCATCGGCGTGCGCAGCGCGGCGTCACCGCCCAGCGCCAGGGCCGTGCGCAGGCCGATTTCCTCGCCGTAGTAGATGAACGGCGTGCCGGGCAGCAGCAGGTAGGCGCTGGCGGCGAGCTTGAGGCGGGCCAAGTCGCCGCCCAGCTGGTCGGCCGGGCGCAGGCCGGCGAAACCGTCGTGGTTGCTCAGGAAGGGCGCCATGCCGGCCGGCGCGGTCTGGAAGTACGCGGCCAGCCGGGCGACGGCGGCTGCGTCGCCGCGGGCCGACGCGATCAGCGTGGCGCTGAGGTCGAACGCGAACGCGCTGCCGCAGGCGCTCGCCGCACCGTAGCCGCGCGGGTCGTCGGGGCCTTCGCACACCATGTGCCGGTGCGCGTAGCCGTCCAGCAGCTGGCGCATCTCGTTCATCAGCGTGTAGTTGCGCGGCTGGTCCAGCGCGGCGGTGGGGCCGTTCTCGATCAGCGTGCCGACGGCGTCGAACCGGAAGCCGTCCACGCCGCGGTTCAGCCAGAAGCGCAGCGCGTTCTTGTGGAACTCGACGACCTCGGGCTTCTTGAGGTTGAAGTCGGGCATCTGGTCCCAGAACAGCGCGTAGTAGGCGCCGTTGACCGTGGCGCGCCACGGGTTGCCGCCCCAGACCGACCAGACCGGGGCCGGGTCTTGCCACACATACCAGTCGCGCCAGGCGTTGCCGGGCGCACTGCTGGCGTTGACGAACAGCGGATGCCGCGCCGCGCTGTGGTTGATGACGTGGTCGAGGATGACGCCGATGCCGCGCGCGTGGGCCTGCTTCAGCAGCTCGTCCAGGTCGGCCAGGCGGCCGTAGGCGGGTTCGATGTCGCGGTAGTCCGTCACCGCGTAGCCGTGGTCGCCGTCCTGGCTCTTGGTGATGGGCATCAGCCAGATGCCGCTGACGCCCAGGTCGCGCAGATAGTCCAGCCGGCGGGTCAGGCCGCGCAGGTCGCCGATGCCGTCGCCGTCGCTGTCCTGGTAGCTGCGCACGAAGATCTGCATGAACGCGCCACGCTGCCAGCCCTCGGGCAGTGCACTGCCGGGGTCTGCCGCGGCGACGGCGCTGACGTCCGGCGTCGGCAGCGCGGCCGGCGCGGGCGCCGGTGCGGCCATGCCGCCGCTGCCCCCGCCGCTGCCCCCGCCGCTGCCCCCGCCGCTGCCCCCGCCGCAGGCCGCGAGCAGGCTCAGCGCCAGGCCCGCGCCCGTCTGCGAAATCTTGTCTCCAATGCGAGTCATGTAATCAAACTACTCGTCTAGTTGGCGCGAAGCATAGCGGTCTTCATGAGGGAGTTCCGATTGGATTTCTGTAAATGTAGTTTTGCTACCATGCACTTAAACAAAGGAGACTTGAATGACTCGCCGCACGCTGCTCGCGCTGCTGGGCCTGATGCTGGCGGCCTCGGCCGCCCGCGCCGCGGACCTGGACGACTGCAATGCCCCGGTGCCGGCGCCATCGCCCGCCGCCCGGCCGGCGGCCCAGGCCTACTGGCTGGACGCGCGCACGCTGCAGTGGCCGGGGCTGGTGCTGCAGCCCGGCGAGCAGGTGCGGCTGCATCACGCCCGCGCGGCCGGGCTGCGGGCGCTGCCGGGCGAGGTGGTGACCGGCGGCGACGGTGCCGTCGCGCTGCGGCCGAGTGCGGCGCCGTTGCCGGCGCGCTTCCGCTTCATCGGCGACGGGCCGCGCTTCGACGCCGCCGGGGCCGACGTCGCGGCGCTGCTGCGCTCGCAGCTGCTGCTGGTGCATGAGGCGGCGGATGGCCGCGTCATCGCCGCCACCGGCGTGCAGCTGCCCGGCGCGCTGGATGACCTCTACGCCGCCGCCGAGCGCGTGACCGACCTCGGCGCGCACCCGGCAAAGGCGCGCACCACCTTCGCCGTCTGGGCGCCCACCGCGCAGCGGGTGCAGCTGTGCCGCTACGCCGGCCCGGACGCGCCCGCGGCGGCCGTGGACGCGATGACGTTCGACGCGGCCACCGGCGTCTGGCGCGCCACACTGCCCGGGGACCTGGGCGGCCAGGCATATCGCTACCTGGTGGACGTCGTCACGCCCACGCACGGGCTGCAGCGCAACCTCGTCACCGACCCGTACTCGGTGGCGCTGACGGCAGACTCGCAGCGCACCATCGTCGCCAACCTCGCGTCGCCCGCGCTGAAGCCGCCCGGCTGGGACAAGGCCCGCGCGCCCGGCCGCGTGAAGGCCGCGACCGACCAGCTCATCTACGAGCTGCACGTGCGCGATTTTTCGCTGACCGACGCGAGCGTGCGCCCCGCGTGGCGCGGCAAGTACCTGGCCTTCACCGAGGCGCAGTCCCAGGGCATGCGGCACCTGAAGGCGCTCGCGAAGGCCGGCCTGACGGACGTGCACCTGCTGCCGGTGTTCGACCTCGCCAGCGTGCCCGAGCGCGGCTGCAAGACACCCGTGGTGCCCGATGCCGCGCCTGACAGCGACGCGCAGCAGGCCGCCGTGATGGCACACGCCGCCGACGACTGCTTCAACTGGGGCTATGACCCCTGGCACTTCAATGCGCCGGAGGGGAGCTACGCAACCGATCCGCTGCGGCGGGTCGTCGAGTTCCGCGCGATGGTGATGGCCCTGCACGCGGCCGGGCTGCGTGTGGGCATGGACATGGTCTACAACCACATGGCCGCGGCCGGCCAGGCGCCGAAGTCGGTGCTGGACCGCCTCGTGCCCGGCTACTACCACCGGCTCAACGCCGCCGGCGACATCGAGCGCTCGACCTGCTGCGACAACACGGCCACCGAGCACCGCATGATGGCCAAGCTGATGATCGACTCGGCGGCGCTGTGGGTGCGCGAGTACCGCATCGACTCGATGCGCTTCGACCTCATGGGCCACCAGCCGCGTGAAGCGATGGAGCGGCTGCAGCGGCGCGTGGACGCCGAGGCCGGCCGGCCGGTGCAACTGCTGGGCGAGGGCTGGAACTTCGGCGAGGTGGCCAACGGCGCGCGCTTCGTGCAGGCCTCGCAGCTGAGCCTGAACGGCAGCGGCATCGGCGCCTTCAGCGACCGCATGCGCGACGCGGCCCGCGGCGGCGGCGCGGGCGAGGGCGGAGACGCCAGCGTGCGCAACCAGGGCTGGCTCAACGGCCTGGTCTACGCGCCCAACGCGCTGGCCGCGGCCACGCCGGCGAAGCCCGAGGCGCTGCTGGACGCGGCCGACATGATCCGCGTGGGCCTGGCCGGCTCGTTGCGCAGCGTCGAGCTGACGACCTGGCGCGGCGCCACCAGGCGCCTGGACGCCATGCCCTACGGCGGCGACCAGCCGGCCGGTTTCGCCAGCGAGCCCGGCGAGGTCGTCAACTACGTGGAGAACCACGACAACCAGACGCTGTTCGACGTCAACACGCTGAAGCTGCCGCTGGCCACGAGCCGCGAGGACCGCGCCCGCGTGCAGATGCTGGGCGCCGCGTTGGTGGCCTTCAGCCAGGGCGTGGCCTATTTCCACGCGGGGCAGGACATCCTGCGCAGCAAGAGCCTGGACCGCAACAGCTACGACAGCGGCGACTGGTTCAACCGGCTGGACTGGAGTTACCAGGCCAACCACTTCGGCACCGGCCTGCCGCCCAAGCAGGACAACGTCGGCGCCGACGGCCGCGACTGGGCGCTGGCGCGCGAACGGCTGGCGATGCGCGACGCCATCGCGCCATCGCCGGCCGACATCGCCTGGGCGCGCGACGTGTTCCGCGATCTGCTGAAGATCCGCGCGACGACGCCTGCGCTGCGGCTGCGCAGCGCGGCGGAGGTGGGCAAGCGCGTCAGCTTCCCCGGCAGCGGCCCGGGCCAGAACCCGGTGCTGGTGGCCACGCGCATCGATGGCCGCGGCCTGGGCGGCCCCCAGGCCGTGATGACGCTCATCAACGTGGCGCCGACGGCGCAGGTGCTGGCGCTGCCCGAGGAGAGCGGCGCGAAGTGGGTGCTGCATCCGGTGCAGCGCGAGGGCGCAGACGACCGGGTGAAGCGCGAGGCGCGGTTTGCGGCCGGCCGTTTCGAGGTGCCGGCGCGCAGTGCGGTGGTGTTCGTGCGGCAGTGAACGCCACCCTGCGGTCGCGCCGCGCAGGCCAGCCGCCGCTGCACCCGCACGGTGTGGGCGAAGGCCTGGCGCAGCCGCGCCCGGTGATGGGCGCTGGATCAAGCCTCAAGGCCGATGACGCCCGGCGGCAGGCTGTGGGTGCAGCTCGTGCAGCGGGTCTCGCGGCGTGGCCGGCCGCACCGACGCGATCTTGCCGGCCTCGCTGACGCCTTGCCGGGCAAACACGCTGTTGGCGAGATCCAGGTCCACGCACAAAATGGTCATGGCTTCTCCTTCCGAAGGCGTGGAGGAGGGGCTGCCCTTGCCGCCATGTCAGCTCCCTGTGGCTCGCTGCTGATTCGGGCGGGCAAGTCCCCTTCATTCGTCGGGCCTCGCAATCGCCCGCGTCTACGACCGTCCCCCATGTTTGATCACGTGAAGTTTGGCGTCAGCAACTATGCAGCCAGCAAGGCGTTCTACCTGAAGGCGCTGGCGCCGCTTGGTGTGACCGCGGGAGGCGAGGGGGATCCCTCCTATGGCATCGAGATATGCGGCCGCAACAACGCCTCGCTATGCCTGTTCCAGGCGCGGGGCACGCCGGCTCCGATGCACATCGCCTTTGTCGCAGCCACTCGACAAGAAGTCGATGCCTTCTACAACGCAGCGCTGGCCGCAGGCGGCAAGGATCACGGCGCCCCTGGGCTTCGCCCGAAGTACCACGCTCACTACTACGCGGCATTCGTCCTCGACCCGGACGGGCACAACATCGAAGCGGTGTGTCACACACCGACACCCTGACAGGGGCGGTGGACCGGCTGATGCTCAGAGGGCGCGGCGCCCGCGTGCTCCCGCCAGCAGGGCCAGCCCGGCCACCGCCAGCAGCGCGCTTGCCGGCTCCGGCACCGGGCTGACGCCCAGCGTCAGCCGGCCCGACAGCCACTGGCCGTCGGCGGCGCCGACGCGGTCCTTGAAGGTCTCGCTGAACTCGATGCGCAGTTGGCCGTCTGCGCCGGCGCCCACACCCAGGCCGGTCAGGTCCAGCGTGCCGGTGTAGGCCGTGCCGGTGAAGCTGCTGAATGCCGTCAGCGGGATGTCCAACTGGCTGGCGCCGCTGCCCAGGCTGACCTGCATTTCGTCGACGCTGCTGGGCGCAAACGCCTGCAGCGTGACGTTCCAGCTCAGCCAGGTCACCAGCGCGTTGGCGCCGATGTTGACGAACAGCACCGTGTTGGCGGGATCGCCGACCTGCTCGAAGCTGTTGATGCCGGTCACGTCCACGGCGACGTCGGCCGCGTGGGCGGAGGTGCCGGCCAGCAGCCCGGCGCAGGCGAGGGCGGCCGTGGCGGCCAGGCGGTGAAGTGGCTTGTTCATGGTGGGAGTTCTCAGTTGGCGGCGGGGCGGGCGACGAAGACGACGGCCGTGCGGGCCGGCACGTTGACGGTGCCGGTCGCGCGGTCGAAGGTGGCGGCGCGGGCGCGCTGGTCGGCCGTGTGGGCCGGGTGCAGTTCCAGCGCGTGGCCGGCCAGCGTGGGCAGCGTCAGCGTCTTGGCGGTCTTGTCGACGTTGATGAGGTAGACCAGCTCGTCGAAGTTGGCGCCGGGGTAGCCCACACCGTTCACACGGCCCACCAGCACGGTGGGCTCCTGCGCCGAGCCGGTGTTCAGGAACGTCAGCCGCGCCTTGATGTCCTCGGCGGTGCGCAGCCGCAGCAGCGTCGTGCTCTTGCGGATCTTCAGCAGGTCGCGGAAGGCGTCGCGGGTCCACGCGATGTCGTTGGCGTGCGGCTTGATGAGCGGGTTGGCCAGCAGCGGGCGGGCCAGCGCCCAGTTGTCGGCGTTGTCGCGCGACGGCGGCAGGCCGACGCCGAAGTTGTTGTCCTGGTAGCTCCAGTCCAGCCGGTTGAACCAGTCGCCGCTGTCGTAGCTGTTCTTGTCCAGGCTCTTGCTGCGCAGCGTGTCGGTGCCGGCGTGGAAATAGGCCACGCCCTGGCTGAAGGCATTGATGGCGTTGGCCAGGATCTGCACGCGGGCGCGGTCTTCCTTGCTGGTGCCGGTGGGCAGGCGGAAGGCGTTGTTGTCGAACAGCGTCAGGTTGTCGTGGTTCTCCACGTAGTTGACGACCTCGCCAGGCTCCAGCACCCAGCCGGCGGGGATGCCGCCGACGTCGATCTGGTCCAGCCGCAGCGTGGCGTCCCAGCTCGTCTGCATCTGGAAGCTGCGGATGGAGCCGGCCAGCGACGCCTTGATCCGGTCGGCCTGCCACATCAGCTCGCCGCGGGTCTGGCCGCTGGCGGCGGCGTTGGGGTCGTAGAAGAAGCCGTTGACATAGCCCTGGTTGGCGACGACGGCATTGCCGCTGTCGCAGCAGCCGCCGCCGCGCACCGCGTCGCGGATCAGCGGGTTGAAGCTGCCGATGCCCGAGCCGTTCAGGCTCAGCATCTCGGCCTGCACGAAGCGTGCGCCGTTGGCGACCTCGCCGAAGTTCCAGCCCTCGCCGACGATCTGCACTTGGCGCCCAGCGGCGGCCTGCACGCGGGCCTTCAGCGCCTCGATGACCGAGCGCGGGTGGTGGCCCATGATGTCGAAGCGCAGCGAGCTGATGCGGTAGTCGCGCACCCAGGTGACGGCCGAGTCGATCATCAGCTTGGCCATCATCAGGTTCTCGGCCGCGGTGTTCTCGCAGCAGGTGGAGCGCTCGATGCCGCCCGTCGCGTTGTAGCGGAAGTAGTAGCCCGGCACGACCTTGTCGAGCACCGACGTCGCGTGCTGGCCCGATGACGTGGTGTGGTTGAACACCACGTCCATGCCCACGCGCAGGCCGGCCGCGTTCAGCGCCTGCACCATGCGGCGGAACTCGACGACGCGGGCCAGCGGGTCGGCCGCGTTGCTGGCGTAGCTGCCGTCGGGCGTCGTGAAATGGTGCGGGTCGTAGCCCCAGTTGAAGCAGTCGGTGCCGGCGGTGGCGGCGACCGTGGCCTGCTGCGCGTCGCTGTCCGGCGCGCCGGCGGGCGAGGGTGTCGTGCAGCCCTTCTCGTTGACGCTGGCGATGTCGAACACCGGCAGCAGGTGCACGTCGGTCAGGCCGGCGTCGGCCAGCGCCTTCAGGTGCTTCATGCCGTTTGACTGCGGCTGCGTGAAGGCCAGGTACTTGCCGCGCTGCGCGGCCGGCACGGTCGCGTCGTTGATGGAGAAGTCGCGCACGTGCAGTTCGTAGATGCTGAGGTCGGACGGCGCGTTGACGGTGGCGGGCGGGGCGCTCTGGTCCCAGCCTATGGGCTTGGTGGCCTGCGCCTGCAGGTCCATGACGACGCTCTGCTGGCCGCCCAGCGTCAGGCCCAGCGAGTAGGGGTCGGTGACGAGGTTCTTCACCAGGCCCACGCCGCGCACGAACACCTGCACCTGGTAGCGGTAGGTGGCGCCCTGCAGATGGCCGGGCTTGGTGAGGCTCCACACGCCGGTGGCGGCGTCGCGGGCCATGAGCTCGGTGGTGGTGCGGGTGAGGCCGGAGCTGCCCAGCGCCTGCGTCAGCACCAGCGACACGTTCTGCGCGGTCGGCGCCCACAGCTTGAAGCGGGTGTTGCCGTTGCTGGCCACGGCGCCCAGGTCGGGCACGTTGGCAGCGGCGGCGTAGAGGTCGTCCAGCGCGCCGGCGATCTGTGCCGTCGTCGCGTTCTGCACCTTGCCGGCGGCGTCTTCCTGCACCAGCACGAGCTGCTGCTGGTGCAGCGCGGGCAGGCGGGCCAGGTCGGCGCTGCGCACGCTGAAGACGGCGCCGCTGCCGACGTACTTGAAGCGCAGCGCATCGGCCGCGGGCACGGTGCCGGTGAAGGCGTCCAGCGTGATGTAGCCGTCCGCGCCCTGCACGGTGGCGCCAGCGATGACGTTGATCTGGCCGGTGGCCGAGTGGTACAGGCGCACCGGCGCGCTGGTGGCCAGGCGTGGCCACTTCACGAGCGACTTGTTCAGCCACACGGCGCGGGCGTCGGTGCTGGACACCTGGCGCAGGTCGGGCGTGGCGGTGTAGACCGTGGCGTCGCGCTCCACGAGCCAGACATGGCCCACCTGGTTCTGGATGGCCAGCGCGCCGTACTCGACGCGGATGTTGTTGTCGCGGCCGTCCTTGTCGTTCTGGTTGGGGGCCAGGCCGTGGATGATGAACTCCAGCCCCTTGCGGTTGGCGTCGCCCTGCGGGTTCAGCACCGGGATGTCGAAGACGACCTCGCCGTCGCCCGCGGCGTAGCCGGGCATGGCGCTGAGCGGCACCGGCTGGCCCCAGTTGTCGATGGCCGTGCCGGCAGGCAGCGCGGCGGCGTCCAGCCCGCTGCCGTTCCACAGGTGCAGGCCCCAGGCGCTGTAGCCGCCGTCGAAGCGCTTGTAGTGCACGCGCACGGTCTTGATGTCCGGCGCGGCCAGCAGCAGCGGGTTGCTGGTGTAGTTGGTGCTGTCGTTCTGCAGGCGCCAGATCTCGTTGGCGCCGGCCTGCAGCACGTAGCTCTGGTCGGTGCCGCCGTTGTCCTTGTTGTCGCCGTTGTGCAGCAGGAAGCCGACGGTGCCGCTGGTGGCGGCCAGCGGCACGTCGTACCAGACGCCGTAGTCGTCGCTGCCGGCGGCGTTCCAGCCGGCGCTCCAGTTCGGGCTCTGGGCCGCGTTCCAGGTGTGGATCTGCCAGCCGGTGTGGTTGCCATCGGCGCGGCGGTAGTGCACGCGCAGCGACGTGGCCGGCGCTTCGGGCGTGGCCACCGCGGCGATGCGGGCGCGCGGCGTCTGCGCGGCCGGCACGCCGGCCAGCAGCTCCACGCCGGTCTCGTCCGCCGCGGCGCTGACGCTGCGCGTCGGTTCGGGCGAAGGCGCGTCGGCGCCGCCTCCGCAGGCGGACAGCAGCCCCATCAAGCCCAGCGCCGCCGCGCCGACCACCCGTCGCGCACGCCGCGCGAAAGCTACCGCCCAAGTCTCCATGGCCTTGTCTCCTTCGAAGTTGGCGAATGCTATTGAAGTAAAACTACAAACAGAAGTTGGTGGAATCCCGGTGGACTTCGGCGGTTTGCCGTGAGGGAATGCGCGGCCCTTGCGAGAATTCCCGAGAATTCAAGCGAAAAATGTAGTTTTGCTTCTTTGTATAAAAGTGATGGCGCCGCGGCACTCGCGGGCAGTGCGCCACCCGGAGACACCATGAGATCCCTGAGACACAGCATCTGGACCCTGTTCGTGGCCCTGGCCCTGACGGCCTGCGGCGGCGGTGGAGGCGGCGGTGGCGCGACCCCGGCGCCCGACCCCGTGCCCACGCCGCCCGCGGGGCTGGACATCGGCAACGACACCGCCTTCCAGAAGGTGCTGAGCGCCCAGGCCGCCAATCCCGCCGCGAGCGCGCCCACCGGCGGCGCCCCGACGACGCTGACCGTCCACTACCGCCGCACCGCTGGCGACTACACCGGCTGGCAGCTGCACCACTGGGGCGCGGCAGCGTCGGTGGACTGGAACGCCGGCCGCAACGCCGACAGCACCGACGCCTTCGGCGTGGTCTACAACGTGCCGCTGGCCGCGCAGACGGGTTCGGTGGGCTATCTGTTCCACAAGGGTGACACCAAGGATCACGGCGGCGCCGACCAGAGCTATGTGCTCAAGGCCGGCGTCAACGAGATCTGGCGCGTCGAGGGCGACAGCACGACCTACACCGCCAACCCGCTGGGCAGCGCGGCACCGGACGTGACGACCGTGCGCGTGCACTACAAGCGCTTCGACGGCGACTTCGCCGGCTGGGGCCTGCACCTGTGGGGCAGCAGCGGCCTGGACACGGCTCGCGTGCCCGCCGGCGTCGCCATCGACGACTGGAACAACCCGGTCGCGCTGAGCAAGATGCCCGGCTACGCCGCGGTGAATGCCGGCGAGGTGGTGTTCGACATCCCGGTGCTCAACCCCAAGGACAACAGCGCGCGCAAGTCGCTGGAGTTCATCATCCACGGCATGTCGCCCAACCAGGCCAACAAGGATGGCCGGGCCGACAACATCCGCGTGGACTTCGGTGCGTTCACGATCAAGGGCCAGGTGGCCGAGGTGTGGCTGGTGCAGGGCGACCCGCAGGTCTACCCGGCCGCGCCGGACACGCGCAGCGTCTCCACGACCGATGCCAAGGCTTACTGGCTGACCAAGCAGCTGCTGCAGTGGCCGCAGGTGGACGGCAGCGGCGCGTTCAAGCTCTACCACTCGGCCACCGCGCAGATCACCGCGGTCAAGGACGGCAAGGTCGCCGGCGCCGACGGTGCGCTGACGCTGGAGCGCTTCACCGGCAGCCTGCCCACGGCCGTGGCGACGCGCTTCAAGTTCATCGGCGCTGGCGTCGTGCTGGGCGTGAAGGCGGCGGACCTGGCCCAGCTGGGCGAGCTGCACAAGAAGCAGCTGCTGCTGGTGCAGGAAGACAGCGCCGGCAACGTGCAGAACGCCACCAGCGCCCAGACCCCCGGCGCGCTGGACGACCTCTACGCTGCGGCCGCCAACGTCAACGACCTGGGCGTGAAGATCGCCGGCGGCCAGACCACATTCAAGCTGTGGGCGCCGACGGCGCAGAAGGTCTCCGTCTTCACCTACGACACGGGCACCGGCGAGGCCAAGACCGTGGACGCGCTGGCCTTCGACGCCGCCACCGGCGTGTGGAGCGTCAGCAAGCCGGGCGACCTGTCCGGCAAGTACTACCGTTTCGCCGTCGAGGTGTTCGTGCGCGGCGTGGGCGTGGTGCGCAACCTCGTCACCGACCCCTATGCCATCAGCCTGACGACCGACTCCAAGCGCAGCTACATCGCCGACCTGGGCGCCGCCAACCTCAAGCCCGCGGGCTGGGAGGCGCTGGCCGCGTCCACCAAGGTGGCCGCGCAGACCGACATGGCCATCTACGAGCTGCACATCCGTGACTTCTCGGCCAACGACGCCACCGTGACGGCCGCCAACCGCGGCAAGTACCTGGCCTTCACCGAGACGGGCTCCAACGGCATGAAGCACCTGAAGGCGCTGGCCGACGCCGGCCTGACCGACGTGCACCTGCTGCCCACGTTCGACCTGGCCTCGGTGCCGGAGAGCGGCTGCACCACGCCGATGCCGGCCGGCGCCGCCGATGCCGAGACCCAGCAGGCCGCGGTGTCCGCCACGGCCGGCACCGACTGCTTCAACTGGGGCTACGACCCCTACCACTACAACGCCCCCGAGGGCAGCTACGCGTCCGACGCGGCCGACGGCGCCAAGCGCATCGTCGAGTTCCGCCAGATGGTGATGGGCCTGAAGAACGCCGGCCTGCGCGTGGGCATGGACGTGGTCTACAACCACACCACGGCCTCGGGCCAGAACGAGAAGTCGGTGCTGGACCGCATCGTGCCGGGCTACTACCACCGCCTGAACGCCAGCGGCCGCGTCGAGACCTCCACTTGCTGCGACAACACCGCCACCGAGCACCTCATGATGGGCAAACTCATGAGCGACTCCGTGCTGCAGTGGGCGCGCGACTACAAGATCGACTCCTTCCGCTTCGACATCATGGGCCACCAGCCGCGCGCAATCATGGAGGCGATGAAGACCCGCCTGAAGACCACGCTGGGCCGCGACATCCAGCTGATCGGCGAGGGCTGGAACTTCGGCGAGGTGACCGACGGCGCCCGCTTCGTGCAGGCCACGCTGTACAGCCTGAACGGCTCGGGCATCGGCAGCTTCAACCCCATCATCCGCGACGCCGTGCGCGGCGGTGGCTGCTGCGACAGCGGCAGCGCGCTCGTCAGCAACCAGGGCTTCGTCAGCGGCCTGTTCTACGACCCCAACCCGTCCGCCGGCACGCGCAGCAAGACCGACCTGATGTGGCTGGGTGACCAGCTCAAGGCCAGCCTGGCCGGCAGCCTGCGCAGCTACACCTTCACGACGCACTGGGACGCCACCGTCACGGCCGAGAGCCTGGGCAACAGCATCGGCTGGAGCACGCAGCCGGACGAGGTCGTCAACTACGTGGAGAACCACGACAACCTGACGCTGTTCGACGTGCTGGCGCTGCGCCTGCCCACCACCACCAGCCGCGAGGACCGCGCCCGCGTGCAACTGCTGGCCAACGCGGTCAACGCGTTCAGCCAGGGCGTGGCCTACTTCCACGCCGGCACCGACGTGCTGCGCAGCAAGAGCCTGGACAAGAACAGCTACGACAGCGGCGACTGGTTCAACCGGCTGGACTGGAGCTACCAGGACAACTACTTCGGCACCGGCGCGCCGCGGGCGGCGGACAACAGCGCGGACTGGGCGCTGCTCAAGCCCTTCCTGGCCAACGCCGCCATCAAGCCGGCGCCGGGCGACATCGCGTGGATGCGCGACGCCTTCCGCGACGTGCTGAAGATCCGCGCCAGCTCCACGCTGTTCCGCCTGCGCACGGCCGACGACATCAAGGCGCGCCTGAAGTTCCTGAACACCGGCTCGGGCCAGAACCCGGTGGTGCTGGCCGCCACGCTGGACGGCAACGGCTACGCGGGCGCGGGCTTCAAGCGCATCGTCTACCTGTTCAACGTCGACAAGACCACGCAGAAGCTGACCGTGCCCGGCGAGGTGGGCCAGGCGCTGCAGCTGCACCCGGTGCACAAGGCTGCCGGCGCGGCCGACCAGCGCGTCGCCACCGGCGCCAGCTTTGACAGCGCCACCGGCCGCTTCACGCTGCCGGGGCGCTCGGCGGTGGTGTTTGTCCTGCCCTGACCTGGGTGATGTGACTGGAGACAGGAGGGCGTGGCGGGACTAAGCTGGTTGCAGGGCCAGCGCACGACTGGCCTTGACAAGCGAGGAGACCGCCATGCTGATCCGTGCCCTCATCGTGCTGCTGGCCGTGGCCGGCAGCGCCGCCCTGAGCGGCTGTGCCGTCGAGCCGACCGCGCCGCCGCGCACCGATGTCTTCCTGGACGCCGCCTTCCGGCCGCCCAGCGTCGCCATGGATGCCGCCGAGGCGATGCGGCTCAGCCCGGCGATGCAGCGCTTCGCCGAGAACGAGATGGCGCAGGAGATCCGCGCCAAGGGCGTGCGCGACGGCCTCATCGACGCGCTCTACACCAAGGGCCGGCTGCAGCTGGACTACGACAGCGAGATCACCCGCACCGCGGCCGAGGCCTTCGACGCGCGGCGCGGCAACTGCATGTCGCTGGTCATGATGACCGCCGCCTTCGCCCGCCACCTGAAGCTGCCGGTGCGCTTCAACAGCGTCTACCTCGAAGAGAACTGGACGCGCAACAACGGCATCTTCTTCGTTGCCGGCCACGTCAACATCAGTCTGGGGCGGCCTCAGACCTCGCTGCAGCGCATGACGGTCTACGGCGACCCGGAGATGCTCACCATCGACTTCCTGCCGCCCGACCAGGTGCGCCGCCACCGTGCCCGCGTCATCGACGAGAGCACCATCCTGGCGATGTTCCAGAACAACCGCGCCGCCGAGGCGCTGCTGCAGGACAAGGTGGATGACGCCTACTGGTGGGCGCGCGCGGCCATCCTGACCGACTCGCGCTGGCTGGCCGCCTACAACACGCTGGCCGTGCTGTACCGGCGCAAGGGGCTGTACGGCCCCGCCGAGAACACGCTGCGCCTGGTGCTGGAGCGCGAGCCGCTGAACGTGCAGGCCATGTCCAACCTCGTGCTGGTGCTCAGCGATCTGGGCCGCCGCGAGGAAGCGCAGAGCTACGTCAACCAGCTGGCGCAGGTGCAGCCGGTGCCGCCCTACAAGTTCTTCGACGAGGGCGTGGCGGCCATGAAGGCCGGCGAGTTCGCCACCGCACGTTCGCTGTTCCGCAAGGAGGTGGCCCGCGCTGCCTACGTGCCGGAGTTCCACTTCTGGCTGGGCCTGGCCAGCTACGGCCTGGGCGACCTGCCCGGCGCACGCGGCGAGATCAGCAAGGCGCTGGAGAACAGTGCCACCTCGCACGACCGCCAGATGTACAGCGCCAAGCTGGCCTGGCTCAACGAACTGCGTGAGCAGCAGCAGGAGCAGCAGCGGCAGCAGCGCCGCCGCGAGCCGCTGATGAACCGGGCCGGCACCTAGCGGCGCGCGCCGCGGGTTAGATTGGCGGCAGCCCGTGCCGGGCGCGGGCTCGGGCGCAGGCGTCGTCGCCGATGCCCATGGGTGCGCGCTCGCCGAACTCCCGGCACGGTGACGGCCGCCACTCGTGGATGCCGCAGCTGGCCCGCTCGCCCACCTTGCCGCTGAGCGCCGCGCAGCGCGGCTGCGCATGGTCGGTGCCGCGCAGCCGCATCAGGCGGCCGGTCAACTCCACCGCCAGTCCGTCGGGCACGCGGCCGCCCTCGCTTTCCAGCTCACTGCGGTCGAAGTCGACGCGGAAACTCGCGCAGCAGGCGCCGCAGCTCAGACAGGGGTTGCTACTCATCGCGCCAGTGTAGGCAGCGGGTGAAACTGCCGCCATGCGCACCATCGCCTCCACCGTCGCCCTGCTGCTTGCCGCCGCCACGGCGCAGGCCGCCGATCTCACCGTCACCGTGATGGACCGCAACGGCAAGCCGCTGCCCGATGCCGTCGTCCTCGTGGACAGCAGCGTTCAGGGGCCGCGGCCCGCGCCGGTGCTGGAGGCCGGCATCGCGCAGGAGAAGCTGCGCTTCGTGCCGGCCGTCACCGTCGTGGGCCTGGGCGCCAAGGTCAGCTTCAGCAACCTGGACAGCTGGGATCACCACGTCATCCTGGGCGTCATGGGCGCCGGCGGCGTCTACGTGGACCCGGGCCAGAACACGCAGTTCCGTCTGGCCGGCCGCGTCGGCAGCAAGCCGCCGGCCACCGACAGCAAGGTGCTGACGCTGCCGGGCGCCTACCTGCTGGGCTGCCACATCCATGGCTCCATGCGCGGCCATGTGTACGTGGCCGACACGCCCTGGGCCCGGCTGGGCGGCGACGACGGCCGCGCCCAGCTTCAGGGCGTGCCGGAAGGGCCGGCGCGCGTGCGCATCTGGCACCCGGACCAGCTTGTCGACGGCACGCCCACGCTGGTGCAGGTTGCAGCCAGCGGCAGCGCGGTGACGGTTCACACGCAGATCGTGTCGACACGCAAGAAGCGCGCTGCGCCGGCGGCCGACCCGAATTACCCGGGCCTGTGAGTGTCGACGTGACGCGGGATGTCAGCCCGCGTTTACCGGGATGCGCCGCGGCTGGGCATGGGCCTGCTTGGGGATGCGCAGCCGCAGCACGCCGTCCTTGAGCTGCGCCTCGATGCGCGAGGCGTCCAGCTCGCGGCTCAGCGTGAAGGAGCGGCGGTAGCGCGGCAGGCGGACTTCGGCGTAGACCGGCTCCAGCCCACCCGGTGCGGTGGCGTCCACGCTGCCCTCGATGTGCAGCGTGTCGCCCTCGACCTGCAGGTCCAGCTGGTCGCGCGCCACGCCGGGCAGGTCGGCCAGCAGCGTGATGCCGGTGTCGTCCTCGCGCACGTCCACGCGTGGCGTGAGGGCGCGCCGGGCGTCGCCGTCGGCGCTCGTGCGGGCCGCGTTGCGGTCGCGGCCGGTGTCGGTCTGAACAGCAGTGGTGCTCATGTCGGAACTCCTGGGCAGGCGGTTACTGGATGGCGATGCGCCGGGGCTGGGCCTCGGCCTGGCGGGCGATGCTGATGCGCAGGATGCCGTCGCGGTAGCTGGCATGGATCTGCGACGCGTCGGCGTCGTCGGGCAGGTTGACGGCGCGGCGGAAGCTGCCGCTGAAGCGCTCGCGGCTGTAGGTGCGCGCGTTGTCGTCCTGCGGCTCCGCGGTGCGTTCGCCGGCGATGGTCAGCACGCCGCGGTCCACGGTCACGTCGAGCCTGGCGGCGTCCAGGCCGGGCGCGAAGGCATAGATCTCCACGCTGGTCGGCGTGTTGCCGACGTTGATGGCCGGGAAGGCGCCGGGCGCGGTCGAGCGGATGCTGGACGGCGCGCCGAAGCCGCCGAAGCTGTCATCGAACTCGCGCTGCAGGCGGTCGAAGTCGGAGAAGAAGCCGGAAGGAAAAGTCCAGAGTGACGAGTACATGCGAGCCTCCTTTCAAGTCGGGATGCCCGCGCTGCCGCGGGCATCAGCGCCGAAGTAGGAGCGCCTCGCGAGGTTTCAAGAGGGCGCGCAGCCGGTGGTTGTGCACCCGGGTTTTCAGCTGCCGCTGGCCGGCTCGCGCACGACTGTGACCGTGCAGTCGGACTCCGCCACCACCTCGCCCGACACGCTGCCCAGGTAGCGCCGGATGGCCGACGCGCCGCGGGCGCCCATGACGATGTGGTCCACGCCGTTGCGGCGCGCGAAGTCCACCAGCGCGCCGGCCACGTCGGGCGCCTCCAGCACGTGGAAGGTCAGCCGGCCGTCGGCCAGGTTCAGCGCCTTGCTGATGGGGCGCGCCCAGTGCTTGAGCGCGATGAGGTGCTTCACATGCAGGCTCTGGCCGTGCTGGTCGGTCAGCTCGTCGAGGCCGATGCGGTTGATCTTCATCACCGACACGCAGGCCAGCCGCGCGCCGGCCTCGGTCTGCACGATGCGGCGCACGGTCTCGCACAGCTGCGCGCGCAGCTCGTTGGTGCCGCGGTCGATCTCGACGGCGGCCATGATGATGGGGCTGCGCGCCAGCTGCTCGGCCACGGCCGGCACCGGCGCCGGCTCGGCGCCCAGTGCGAAGAACCAGCGCTTGAGCCGCCGCATCGCGCCGCTGGCCTGCAGCTTTTCGGCGCGGGCGGTGAGCGCCACGCCGCCGGGCTCGCGCAGGTCCAGCGCCAGTTGGGCCGCGCTCTGGTAACGCTTCTCGGGCTTCACCTCCAGGCAGCGCAGGATGATCTCCTGCAGCCACGGCGGCAGCTCGGGCCGGATGGCGCGCGGCGGCACTGGCTCCACGTAGAGCCGGCGGCGCAGGCCGCGCACCGAGTTCGGCTGGCCGAACGGCCGCTCGCCGGTGGCCAGGTGGTACAGCATGACGCCCAAGGCGAACAGGTCGCTGCGCGGGTCGCTGCGCACGAACTGCACCTGCTCCGGGCTCATGTAGGGCCCGGTGCCCATGGGCAGCGTGAACTCTTCTTCCAGCAGGTCGGGCAGCTGCTCGTGGCGGCTCAGGCCGAAGTCCACCAGCACGGCCGTGCCGTCCGGGCGGAACATGATGTTGCTGGGCTTCACGTCCAGGTGCACCACATGCTGGCGGTGCAGCGCGGCCAGCGCGGTGGCCACGCGGGCGCCGATGTCGGCGACCTCCTCGGGCGGCAGCGGCGCGTCGTCCAGCCGCGGGCGCAGCGTGTCGCCGGGGATGCGCTCCATGACGATGAAGGCCTGGCGCGTCCAGTCGCCGCGGGCGACGAAGCGCGGCACATGCGGGCCGCTGAGCTGCGGCATCAGCATCTGCTCGACCTCGAAGCCGACGATGGTGGCCGGGTCCTCGCCGCCCTTGATGCGCGGCACCTTCATCAGCAGCTCGTGGCCGTCGTCGACGCTGCCGTCCACGCGCGACACGCGCCACAGGTTGGCCATGCCACCCTGGTGCAGCCGCTCCTCCAGCCGGAAGCCGTCCAGCACCTGGCCGGCCTCCAGCGGGGCCGGCGGTGCCGGGGTGGGGGCGGTGCTCATTCGCCCAGCGTCAGGCGGCGGGCCAGACGTTCAACGATCGGTGTCGGCAGGTCGGTGGCGCGCAGCGCGTTGCAGGCGGCCTCCACGTCGTAGGCCACGCGCTGGAAGGTGATGCGGGCGTCGTCGAGGTCGCTCTTGGCCGGGTCCAGCAGCGCGTAGCAGGCCGCCGGGTTGCCGTCGCGCGGCTGGCCGCAGGAGCCGGGGATGGCCAGCCACTGGCGATGGCCCGGCAGCGGCATGGGCACGCCGGCCAGCGGCCGGAAGTCGCCCGCCTTGCCGGTGCCGGACAGGTGGTACAGCATGGGCTCGTGCATGTGGCCGCAGACCTGGATGCGGGCGCTGCTGGCGTGCAGGCTCTTGACGGCCTCGGCGCGGCCCTGCACGTACTCCCAGCCGTTGGGCTGGAAGGCGTTGGCGTGCACGAACAGGCAGTTGCCCGGCTCGCCGTGCGCCTGCAGCGGCAGCCGGGCGAGGAAGCGCAGCTGGTCTTCGCTGAGCTGGGCACGCGTCCAGTCGATGACGGCGCGGGCGTCGGGGTGCATGCCGGGCGTGCTGCCGTGGGCGACGGCCTCGTCGTGGTTGCCCTGGATGGCGATGGCGCCGTCGGCGGCCAGCGCCATGACCTGCGCCATGACCCAGGCCGGGTCGGCGCCGTAGCCGACGAAGTCGCCCAGCAGCGCGATGCGGGTCGCCCCCTGGGCGCGGGCGTCGGCGAGGACGGCCTCGAAGGCCTGTCGGTTGGCGTGAATATCGGTGATGAAAGCCCAGCGCATAGCCCGACAGCTTGCCACGGCCCGCTGACGTCAGCCGGACACGCGTTCAGAGGCTTGCCAGATCGGGGCGGATGCGCGCCAGCGTGTCCAGCAGCGCGCGGGCCGCGGCCGGGTCGCGCGGGGCCAGGGCTTGCGCCAGCCGGCGCAGCGGCTCGGCGGCGGGCTGGAAGTCGGGGCTCTGGCGCAGCACGGCCAGCAGCGGGGGCCCCACGCGGGCCAGCATGACGGCCGGGTCGGCGCTGGGCACGGTGCGCCGGCCCAGCTCCAGGTAGCCGCGGCGCGCCTGCGCGTAGGCGTTCAGGCGCGGGGCGAGTTCGGGTGTCGCCAGCAGCGTGCTGGCGTCGAGGCTGACCTGGCCCAGCAGCGCCAGCAGCCGGTCGCGGGGCGCGGCGTCGGGCGCGTAGGTGATGCGCGGTGCGCGGTAGGCCACCCAGGGGCGGTCGTCGGTGTTGGGCGGCGCGTCGCCGGCCAGGCGGTGCAGCGAGGCGCTGTCGGCGATGAGGCTGCCCAGCACGGCGAACTCGTCGGCAAGGCCGAAGGCCGCGGCCATAGCCGGCCGGGCGGTGCCGGGCGCGAATCGCGTGCCGCCAGCGCGGCCGACGAGGCCGACGGTGGGCGTGTCCAGGCTGTTGCTGGTCAGCAGCGCGGCGCCGTCGGGAAAGGCCTGCAGGAAGGCGGCGGTGATGCTGCGCAGCGTGGCGATGTCCAGCTGGTGCAGCGGCAGCCACTGGCAGAACAGGCCTTGCGGCGCGAGGCGGTCGCGCACGGCCTGGAAGTGCTCCACCGTGTAGAGCGCGCCGGAGCCGCTGCGGGCGGGGTGGAAGTTGTCGGACACGACGACGTCGTAGCGCTGCGGCGCGGTGCGCACGAAGCGGCGGGCGTCGGCCGCGATGAGGTGCGGCGTGGGGCCTTCGCCGAGCAGCGCCAGCGCGGGCCGGAAGAGCGCCGACGCCGCGATGACCTCGGGCAGCAGCTCCACGGCGTCCACCTGCAGGCCGGGCATGCGCGCGGCCACGCCCGACGTGACGCCGGAGCCCACGCCAAGGAACAAGGCCCGCTTCGCGTCGCCATGCAGCAACAGCGGCAGCAGCGCCTGGCGGCCGTCCACATGCAGCGTGGCGCTGCTGCCTTCCTGCTGGCGGTTGTTGATGCGCAGCCGCGCGACGCCGGCGTCGTCCTCGACGACGCTGACGGCGGCCATCGCGCCGTCGCGGTAGCTGAGCACACGGCCGCCGTCGGGCAGGTCGATGAAGGCCAGCGGCGGCGCCAGCGCGGCCACCGCGGCCGTGGCGCCCGCGGGCAGCCACCAGGCCGGGCTGCGCCACGCGGGCATCAGCAGCAGGTAGCCGGCCGCGACGAGCAGCAGCGCCAGCTTGGGCCCCAGCGCCGGTGCCAGCACGACGCCGAAGGTCGGTGCGGCGAGCATCGCGCCGAGCGTGTTGACACCCAGCGCACGGCTGAACGGCTGGCCGGCGGCCGCGGCGTCGGCACTGAGCTGGCAGAAGAGGGCGCCCATGAGCGCCGTGGGCAGCGCGAACACGGCGGCGGCCAGCAAGGCCTCGGTGGCCAGCGCGCCGTCCAGCGTCCCGGGGTTCAGCGCCTGCTTCAGCGCCTCGGCGCCCCACAGCGAGGCCATGCCCAGCAGCGTGCTGACGGCCAGCGCCTGCAGCAGCCGCGGCGTGTGGCGCAGCGCCGGCCAGCGTGCGAAGGCCGCGGCGCCGCCGGCGCTGCCAGCGAGGTACACGGCCAGTAGCAGCGCGAAGGTGTAGACCGTGTCCTCGGCCACCTGGCTGAGCACGCGCACGGCCAGCACCTCGTAGGCGATGCCCAGCAGGCCGGTGGCGGCCAGCAGCCACAGCGGGCGTGTGGACGTTCTCGGCAGCAGTGCCGCGGCCGGCCCGGCCCGTAGCGCGGTGCCGGCCAGCAGCGCGCAGCCGAGGTTCAGCGCCACGCACAGCCCGGCGGTGCGCGTGAGGCCCCAGTCCGGGATCAGCCAGAACGCCGTCGCCAGCACGCCGATGACGGCGCCCAGCGTGTTGGCCGCGTACAGCGGCGCCACGCCGGCCGTGGCCAGGCGCGCCATGGCCGGCAGCGTGGCGCCCATCGCCGCGGTGGCCGGCAGCAGCAGCACGAAGCTGGCGCCGAACGCCACGCTCCAGTGCCAGGCGGACGACGCCTCGGGGCCGATGAGCGCCAGCGCGGCGTGGCTGGCCGCGGGCATGGCCGCCATCAGCACGGCGCCCCACAGGCCGATCAGCGCCTCGCAGCCGGCATACCAGCGCAGCGGCCGGGCGCTGGCCTCGATGCGCCGGCCCAGCGCCAGCGCGCCCAGTGACAGCCCGCCGAAGAAGGCGGCGATGACGGCCAGCACGGCGGCCGATTCATGCCCCAGCACGAGGCCCAACTGCTGCGTCCAGACGATCTGGTAACCCAGCCCGGCAAAGCCGGACGCGGCCATCAGCAGCAGCGCGATGGCCTTCAAGCGGAGAAGCTCAGCGTGTAGCCCCAGCTTTCCAGCCGCGTCGGGATCGCGTTGAAGGCCAGGCTGATGCGCCGCCTGCCGGCGTTGGGCGGCACGGCGTGCATCAGGTAGCTCGGGAACAGCATCAGGTCGCCCGGGCTCGGCGCGGGGCTGACCCACTTCTCGGCGTTGTACGGGCCGGTGGCCACGCCCGCGTGGTCGTTCTTCAGCGCAAAGTCATGCCCGCCGGGTGACTTCATGAACACGGTGCGCGCCGAGTCGTGCGTCTCGGTCAGGTAGACCACGCCGGACGCGAAGCTGTTGGCATGGTTGTGCATCGCCTGGCGGCCGCCGGTGTCCAGCACGTTGACCCACATTTCCTTGATGGCCCAGCCCAGCGCCTCGCCGAACAGGTGGCGGCCGAACTCGGCGATGCGCGGCGTGATGAGGGCCGCGGCCTGCACCAGCAGCGGGCTGTCGGACGGCTGCAGCATGCGGGTGTGCGACAGCGCGTCGGAGCTGTTGTTGGGCTGCAGCGCGCGGGTCGTGAAGTGGTCCACCAGCGCGTTGACCAGCGGCGGCGGCAGCACGCCGGGCGAGCGCTGCACGGGAATGGGGAACAGCCCGATGACCTCGTCGGTCATGACAGCACCGCCGCCACTCGCAGCCACGACCAGTACGCCGCCACGCCGCCGATGCCGTACAGCAGCGCCGTGCGCGCGCGCTGCACGGCCGGCCAGCGCGCGCTGATGCGCCACAGGCCCCAGCACAGCGCCACCGTCATCAGCTGGCCCAGCTCCACGCCGACGTTGAACGTCAGCAGCGCGACGAACAGATGGTTCTCGGGCAGGCCGATCTCCTTCAGCGCGCCGGCGAAGCCCAGCCCGTGCACCAGGCCGAACAGGAAGGCCACCAGCGCCGGCCAGCGGCGCGCCAGCGTGTCGCGCCGGTTCAGCGCCTCCACCGCCACCAGCACGATGGACAGCGCGATGCTGGCCTCCACCGGCGCGGACGGCAGCGTCAGCAGCCCGAGGGCGCTGCTGGCCAGCGTCAGGCTGTGCGCGGCGGTGAAGGCTGTGATCGTCCAGACGAGGTGACGGCGGAAGCCGACGAGGAACAGCAGCCCGATGACGAACAGCAGGTGGTCGATGCCGCCGAGGATGTGCTCCACGCCCAGCAGCGCGTAGGCGCTGGCGATCTCGCCCATGCCGCGCGGGTCGTCGGCGGCGCCGTACAGCTGCACGCTGGGCTGTGCCTTGGTCAGCGTGTAGACGCGCACCTGGCCGTCGCGCCAGTGCACCTTGACGAGGGCGGCTGAAAAGGACTCGCCGACGCCGCTGATGGCCAGCCGGCCGGCCAGGCCCGGGCCGCTGCAGCGCAGCCGCGTCGCGTCGGCCTCGCAGCCCTCGGGCCAGGTCACGCGAAGCACCTGCGACGGGTGGTATTTCTCGCTGGCGCCCCACTGCCACATGAACTCGCCGGGCGCCACCTCGCGCACCTGCATCTCGGCCATGCTCATCTCGTGCGCCCGCGCCGGCGCGGCGATGGCCACGATCGCGAGCAGCAGCGCGGCCCGCCACCAGGTCAGCAGGCGCTTCATTTGGCGGGAGCCTCGACCTTGACGTTGTACTTGCGGGCCAGCATGGCGACGGCGGCGCTGCGCTGCTCGGCCATCGTCGCGTCGGTCCAGTCCTGCATGACGACGGGACGCAGCGCCTCGAACTGCGCCGGCCGGGCGGCGGTGGCGGACTCCAGCCGCACGGCGCGCCAGCCGTCCTTGCCCTGCAGCGCCAGCCAGGTGCCGGGCGTGGCCGCTTCCAGCGCCTTGGCGAAGGCGTCGCCATAACTCTGCACGAGGTTGCCGTGCGGGCGGCCCTTGAACAGGCGCAGGCCGGCCTTGGCATCGCCCGGCGTGCCGGCGTTCAGTGCGGCGACGAAGGTGCGCACGGCGGCCTCGTCGGCAGGGCCGTCCAGCACGGCTTCCTGGAAGTCGAAGCGGGGCGGCTCGTCATAGCGAGCGCGGCGCGCCTCGAACCAGGCGCGCAGGCCGGCGTCGTCGATGGCGGGCGGCTTGACGCCGCTGTCCACCATGCTGAGTGCCTTGAAGATGACGCGCTCGCGGATGGCGCTGTCGCCCTTGTCCAGCTGCAGCGCGATGCCTTCGCGGTACAGCACCTCGTTGTCCAGCCAGATCTGCTGCAGGGCCTTCAGTTCCTGTGCGTCGGGCTCGCGGCCGCGGGCGGCCTTGAAGGTCTGCACGGCCTCGGCCGTCACGTCGGCGCTGACGACGATGGTGTTCGCGTCGCCCGCGCCGCGGTTCAGCGCGTGGTCGACGGCGAACAGCAGCGCGCCGATGGCGAGGAAGTGCAGCAGCGGTTCGCGCAGCCAGCCGGGCAGGCGTGTAGCGGTGGCGGCGGGGCGGTCCTGGGTGAGGGGGAGCTGGGCAGACATGACGGCAGAAGAGGGGCTGCGGGTCATGCTAGTGACACAGTGCGACAGGACGACGACAAACGGAAAAGGGCGCCCCGCCATCGGCCGACGGCGGGGCGCCCCGTTGTCGTCACGCCGTCAGCGACAGCGTGCGACGGTGCGGCTTACTTGACGCCGGCCACCAGCGTGGAGCCGCTCACCTCGATGTAGATCGGGTTGCTGTAGAACCACAGGTCCGACCAGGCGGCCACGTCGTAGGCCACCATCTTCTTGCCGTTCACGACGGGCAGGTGGTTGGGGCAGCCGTCGATGGTGCCGCTGGCCCAGGCCGCGCCGTTGGCGGGCACGTTGGTGCCGACCGTCGTGCAGGGGATGCGCAGGTTGGACGTGACGGTGGCGTTCGTGAAGATGTCGGACAGCGGGTTGCCGCTGGCGTCGGTCTCGTAGGGCAGGGCAGCGGGCAGGTTGCTGCCGCGCACGCGCACGTACTGCGAGGCCTGGACCGCAGGGATGCGGTAGGTCATCTTCAGGAAGCCGCTGCCGTCCACGCCCGACTGCACCTGCACCCACGGGTTGGCGCCGGCGGCGCTGAAGCTGCGGATGATGGCGGCCGTCGTGTTCTTGGCGGCGGCGGGCACGGCGTCCAGGCCGGCCGTGCTGCCGTCGGCCTTCAGCCAGTTGTTGTTGCGCGGCCATTCGCCGGCGTAGTCGGCGCTGCCCGGCGCGCGGTAGCCGCTGACCATGCCGCGGATCAGGTCCACGTGGTCCAGCACCGGCTGGTTGATGGGCTGGTTGACGCCGATCTGCGCCAGCGACGGGTTCGGGAAGCTGTACGGCGCGAAGTTGTTGCCGGCGGGGTCGCGCAGCGCGATGCTGACGACGATCTCGGCACCCGGGCGCACCTTGAGCTTCTGGCCCATCGTGGCGCAGTTGGCGGCGTCCACGTCGGTGGCATTGGCCGCGGCGGCCACGGCCAGGGCTTCGACGGACGCGTTGCTGCGCGCGCCGACGCCGGCGTAGGACGCGCAGGCGACGATGGCGAAGCGGTCGATCAGCTGGCCGCTGGCAGCCCAGGCGTTGCCGCTGCGCAGGCCGTCGACGATGGCCTGCGGGCGGATCTTGTCGCTGCCGTTGCGCACCAGCACGTGGGTGCGCTGGTATTCGCCGGGGTAGAAGTCCTGCGTGGAGCGGCGGTCATCCGGGCCGAAGCTGCCGCGGTTGTGCCAGTCGGAGCTGGCGAAGAACCACCAGTTGCGGCCTTCGCCCAGCAGCGCGTCCCACACGCCGCCGACCTGGGCGCCGTAGATGCCCGTGCCACCGTAGGTCGTGCCACCGACGGAGTCGACGTTGGTGGGCGAGCCGGCGAAGCCGTTGCGCAGCTGGCGGTACTCGCCACGCTCGGCGGAGGCGCCGTGGCCCGGCTGGGTCTCGAAGCCGAAGGCGATGTCCGGCGCGGTGTTGTTGAAGTTGCGCAGGTGCTCGATGTTGAAGCCGTTGTTGCCGTCGGGGTTGAACGGGCCGGCGCGCTCCAGGTGGGCGGGCACGTAGTAGCTGCCGGTGGCGTGCAGTTCCTTCATCCACTTGAGCGCTTCCAGCGTCTTCAGGTGGCCCTTGGTGCCGATGCCGGAACCGACGCCGCTGCCGGTGGGCATGAGCTTCTGGGCGGCGGCGTTCCAGCTCGGGTCGGCCGCGTTGGCGCTGCCCGTCACGGCGCAGTTCCAGTTGTTGCCGGTGTTCGAGCCGGCCACGTTGCCGCGGCTGGTGTCGGTGTCGCCGCGGTCGAAGCAGTACGACCACTGCGACAGCGCGTTGGCGTTGCCCAGCGCCGTGTAGCCGGGCGTGTTGGGCAGCGTGGCGTTGTCCAGCGACGTGGGCATCTGGCCCGTGATGACGGACATCGAGCTGTGCTCGTGGCCCGCCACGACGGACTCCAGGCCCACGAACAGCGGCAGGTTCTTCTGCGCCGCGAGGTACTCCACGACCGGGTACTGGAACTCCTGCAGCGACTGCCAGCGCCACATCGTCGTGCCGCCGGTGTTGTTGCCCTTGATGGCGGCGGCGCCGATGCTGTTGGCCCAGGTCGTCGTCGGGCCCTTGCCCTCGACGAACGGGTAGGCGGGCGTGGACAGCGAGGCGTCTTCGACCAGCGTGCAGTTGCGGTTGCCGTTGCCGCCGTGGCCGGCCTGCACGAACCAGTCCAGGCCCCAGGGCGAGTCGGTGGTCTTGTCGGTGACCTTCTTCACCAGCTTCTGCATCGAGATGGCGCCGTCCGAGCAGGTGGTGTGGTTGTGGAAGTCGCCGGACACGTACTTGCCGGGCGTCTTGCCGGCGGCGGTGGCGAGGTTGGGCGCGATGACCGCCGCGCTGCCCAGCGCGGCGAAGGCGGCCAGGGCGATCTGGCTCTTGCTGAAAAGGTGAGACATGGAGGCTCCAGAGGAGGTGGGGAGGGCCAAAAACGGGGCGGATGCTAGGTAGCCGCGATGACCTCGGCGTGACGGGATGGCGACGGCTTGCGAGCCGCCCGGCAGGGGTCAGCGCAGCGCCGCGTAGTCGACGTTGAGCAGCGCCTCCACGGGCGGCGCGTGCTCGAACAGCAGGCGCAGCGGAAAGCTGCGGCCCACCTGCAGCGGCTGCTGCAGGTCCAGCAGTTCGATGTGCAGGCCGTCCTCGGTCAGCGTCAGCTCGCTGCCTTCGCGGATCAGCAGGGAGAGGTCTTTTGCCCGCTCCGGCGCGCCTGGCCCGGCCAGCCGCGCCCCCGCAGCCACGGGGGTCTCCAGGCCCACCAGCCGGTCGGTGCGGCGCACCTCGTCGAAGCGCATGCACAGCCTGGCGGTATCGGCGTCAACGCGCGTCGCCCGCGCCCAGGGGTGCCAGATGCGCAGGTGCTCGCTGAAGAATTCGCAGGCCCGCGCCGGGCGGGCCAGGCTGACGGCGCCCAGCGCGATGAGCAGGTGGCGGCGGAGCAGGGGGGGGCGATCCATGGTGGCGTGGGGGCAGGTGGGGCTCGCGACCATCGCAGTGCGCGATGACAGCGATGTGAAGCGGCAGCGGTGGCGGCCCGCTGCCTTCATTGCGTCACGCGGCTGTCGTCTTGCGTCCCCACACTCCGGCCCGACTCAAACGCAGCGGTTCCCTTGGCCGCCCCAACCTCACAATCCCTGGAGTTTTTGATGAAGCTCGCCGCTCTCGCCCTGGCCCTCGGCCTCGCCTCCCCGGCCTTCGCTGCCGCCCCGCTGTCCGTGGACTTCGAAAAGAACTGGTCTTACGGCGAGGAAGTTGCCAACACCTACGAAGGCGTGAGCTTCACGAACGTGCTGGGCCTGTCCAACGACGTCGACTTCAGCTACTTCACCAACGCGCCGTCGCCGCTGGGCGTGGCCTTCGTGCAGCTGGACGGCGTCGTCAACACGGCCGCCTACATGAACGTCGCTGCGGGCGTCACCGGCGGCCTGAGCTTCCATTACGCAGGCACCGACGCGGCCGTCATCAACGCCTACTCCGGCCTGAACGGCACCGGCACGCTGCTGGGCAGCGTCACGCTGTCGGCCACGGGCGACTACTCGACGTGGAAGCAGGCGGTGCTGAGCTTCGCCGGCTCGGCCCAGTCTTTCGACCTGACCGGCCTGAACGGCGTCGCCGCGCTGGACAACATCGCCGCCGTGCCGGAACCCAGCAGCATCGCGCTGCTGCTGGCCGGTGGCGCGCTGCTGATGGCCCGCCGCCGCCGCGCCTGAGCGACCGCGCTCCGTGAAAAAGCCGGCTGCTTGCAGCCGGCTTTTTTGTGGGCGCTTTGCGTGTTGTCTCTTGATGCAGCATGCGCCAGAGGTTGAGCGCAGGAGGCTGGGCCGGCCTGCTGCTTCGTTGCTCGGGCCAGAGGCCCGATCCTTCGCCAGGCTCAAACAGTCCTCAGGACTGTTTGTGTCCGGGCTCAGTCCCCCGGCCGCTGCGCGGCCTCCTCCTTTACCTTCGCAGCAGGCCGGCCCAGCCTCCTGCTTTGCGTTGCAACTGTTTAGCGCTGCGAAAGCCAAAGGGTGGAAAAGCCGGGATGTGAGGACGCGCAATTGCGCAGGTAAAGGAGGAGGGCCGCGCAGCGGCCCGGGGGACACGAAGCAATTGCGCGTCCCCGCGTCCCGGCACAACCGAGTCTTCGCAGGGGCTTGCGACCGGGATCACCAGTTGGTGCGCAACGAGCCTTCTTGTTCCCAGCACCGGCACCAACGAAAACGCCCCACGGGCGTGGGGCGTCGGGGAGAGTGGAAACCGGATCAGCCGAGGCGGCGGCGCGCCAGCAGGCCCAGCGCGCCCAGGCCGGCCAGCATCAGCGCATAGCCCTGCGGCTCGGGCACGGCCGAGACGGTCAGGTTGTCGGCCACCACGCCCACGCCCTTGAACGAGATGGAGCGGATGTCGGCCTGGCCGCGCGTGATGCCCACGAACAGGCCCTCGTCGTAGCCGAAGCTGCCCGAAGCGGCATTGAACGTGATGTTGTGCGTCTCGATGATCTGGTTGTTCTGGCCGTAGGCCGAGACTTCCAGCGTCAGCGGGAAGGGCAGGACGGCGTTGGTGTACAGGCTCACGTAGGCGCCCGCGCCGCTCGTCAGCGCGCCGGTGAACGTGAAGCGCAGTTCGCCCGCGACGCCGCCCGCGGCGAAGTGGCCGCTGCGGTCGGCGTTGCCGACGACGGTCCACAGGCCGTTGTCGCCCAGGTCGCGCGACGCGGCACCCAGCTCGGCGCGGCTGTCGCCGGTGAACACGATGCCGGGGGACAGCGTCACGGGGCCGCTGGTCAGCAGGCCGTCGAAGGCCTCGAAGTCGACGACGGTCAGCGCGCTGCCCACGGCGGCGGGCGCGTTGATGAGCGCGGCGTGCGAGGGCAGCGCGGCGGCGGCCAGCACGGCGGCGGCGATCAGATGCTGTTTCATGGAGTGTCCTTGTCGTTGTGGGATCGGAGGGGGCTCAGGTGCCGATGACGCCGCCGTCGTCCTTGGTGATGACGACCACGGCCGAGCGCGGGCGGCCGGCGGGCAGCGGCGTGGTGCCATCGGCCTCGACGCTCCACTGGTTCTGCGGCCAGTTGGAGAACTGCGTGGGGTTGGTGAAGGGCGCGTCCTCGCCCGGGTGCTGCACACCGACGAACAGCGTGCGGCCGTCCGGCGTCATCGTGATGCCGGTGATCTCGCACTTGTTCGGGCCGGTCAGGAAGCGGCGCGTCTCGCCGGTGGCCGGGTCGGCGCAGACCATCATGTTGCCGCCGATGTTGATGAAGTCGCCGCTGCCGTCGCCGATCTGGTCGGTCTGCACCCACAGGCGGCCGAACGGGTCGAACCACAGGCCGTCCGGCGCGCCGTAGTCGGCGCTGCCGTTGGGGCTGTCGTTGATGGCACCCTCGTACTGGGCCTTGGGCGTCTTGCTGGTGGCGGTGTCGCCGGCCTGCGCAAAGAGGTCCCAGGTGAACGTGGTGGCGGTGACGGTCTTGCCGTCCTCGCGCCAGCGCAGGATGTGGCCGTACAGGTTGTTGGCGCGCGGGTTGGCCGCATCCACCGCGGGGCGGGCGGAGCCGGCCGTGGTGGAGCCGTCGGCGGCGTTGGCGCTGGGCGTGGCGCTGCTGCCGCGGCGGTTGTTGTTGGTCAGCGTGCAGTAGATCTCGATGTCGCTGTAGCCATTGATGCGCGGGCGCGCGCCGGTCCACTCGGGGCGGTCCATCATCGTGGCGCCCACGGCGTCGCCGGCCATGCGGGCCTTGATGAGGATCTTGGCCAGCACCTCGGCATCGTTCGCGCCGGCGAAGTTCGGGTTGTCACGCAGCGCCACGCCGTTCACGCCAATGGTGCCGGGCAGCAGCGCGATCCACTGGCCGGTCAGGTCGGCGGCGAACTTCGCGACGTACAGCGTGCCGCTGTCCAGCAGGTCGCGGTTGGCGGCACGGTTGGCGGGGTTGAAGGTGCCCGCGCAGACGAACTTGTAGATGTACTCGTTGCGCTCGTCGTCACCCATGTAGAAGGCAACACGGTTCTGCGCGTCCACCACATGCTGCGCGCTCTCGTGCTTGAAGCGGCCCAGCGCCGTGCGCTTGATGGGCGCGGCCGCCGGGTTGGCGGGGTCGATCTCGACAACCCAGCCGAACAGGTTGGACTCGTTCGGGTTGGCGTTCAGGTCGAAGCGCGGGTCGGTCTCGTGCCAGCGGTAGCCGAAGCCGGCGGCCACCAGGCCGTAGCGGTTGAACAGCTTGCCGGTCTCGCCGGATGCGGGGGCGGGCACGGCGCTGGTGCTGCCGAAGTTGCCGTTGAAGTTCTCTTCGCAGGTCAGGTAGGTGCCCCAGGGCGTGGTGCCGTTGGCGCAGTTGTTGATGGTGCCGACGGCGGTGGTGCCGTCGCTGATGGCGCCAGTGGCGATGCTGCCGGCGTCGGTGATCTGGTAGACCTTGCTCTTCAGCAGCGCATGGCCGGCGGCCGGGCCGCTGACCCGGCATGGCGTGTTGGCGGTGATGCGCCGGCCGTAGGGCGAGTTCTTGGCCACCTGCCAGCTGCCGTTGACGCGGCGCAGCTCGCACACCGACACGCCGTGTGCGGCCTGCGACTTGCGCGTCTTGGCGATGCTGTAGCCGGCGGCCTGGCCGTCGGGGAACAGCAGGTCCTCGTGCGTGTACTCGTTGTTCGCGCACAGCACGCCACGGTCGCTCAGCGCCACGCCGCCGGCGCCCTGCAGCGGGAAGAAGTGCATGCCGTCGGTGTGCATGCCGTACTGCTTGGCCTGCTGGGCCGCCGTCTCGCTGGCATCGCCCTTGAACGCGGTGCCGCCGGGCATGATGGGGTCGCCCCAGGCGACCAGCAGCTTGGCGGTGTAGCCCGTGGGCACGGTGATCTTGTCGACGACGGCCGAGGCGCTGCCGCCCAGGCTCACGTTCAGCGCGCGCGTGTTGGCGGGCACGTTGGCAAAGGCGATGGGCTGCGACAGCGTGGATGCGCCGGCCGCCTGCACGGTCTGCACCAGGCCGCCCAGCGACAGGCCGCCCGCGGCGGCCAGCGCACCGGCGCTGACGCCACCGCGCACGAAGTTGCGGCGGCCGGCGTCGACGCGGTCGATGACGTCCAGGATGGACTCGTTGCCCGACGCGTTCAGCGACCGGTCGTTCTTGGGATGGCTGTTGCCCTTCATGCGCGCTCCTGCTTCGTTGCTGGCTGTCGCCGTGCGCGGTGATGCACGGATCTGCGCGCAATCTCGCAGTGCCCCAAGACACGCCGATGACGCCGGATCAGCGTGCGCCCGCGCCTCCCCCGCGGATGCGGGGGCAAAGAAAAAGCCGGCGGCTGCCGGCTTGATGTGGGGAAGGGCGCAGGCGTGTCAGCCGATGCGGCCCAGCAGCAGGTACTCCATCAGCGCCTTCTGCACGTGCATGCGGTTCTCGGCCTCATCCCAGACGACCGACTGCGGCCCGTCGATGACGTCCGCCGCCACCTCCTCGCCGCGGTGCGCCGGCAGGCAGTGCATGAAGAGCGCGTCCGGCTTGGCGCGGGACATCATGTCGCGGTCCACGCACCAGTCGGCGAACGCGGCCTTGCGGGCCTCGTTCTCGGCTTCATAGCCCATGCTGGTCCAGACGTCGGTCGTCACCAGGTCGGCGCCGACGCAGGCCTCGCGCGGGTCCTTGAAGACCTTGTAGCAGCTGGCATCCTTGATGCCCGCCACGGCCGGGTCGATCTCGTAGCCACTCGGCGTGCTGACATGCACCGTGAAGCCCAGGATCTCCGCCGCCTGCAGCCAGGTGTTGGCCATGTTGTTGCCGTCGCCCACCCAGGTCACGACGCGGCCCTTCAGGCAGTCCATGTCGATGCTGCCGCGGCGGTCCATGCCGCGCGCCTCGATGAACGTGAACAGGTCGGCCAGGATCTGGCAGGGGTGGTACTCGTTGGTCAGCCCGTTGATGACCGGCACGCGCGAGTGCGCCGCGAAGCGCTCGATCTTGCTCTGCTCGAAGGTGCGGATCATGACGATGTCGACCATGCGGCTGATGACGCGCGCCGAGTCCTCCACCGGCTCGGCGCGGCCCAGCTGGCTGTCGCCGGTCGTCAGGTGCACGACCGAGCCACCCATCTGGTACATGCCCGCCTCGAAGCTGACGCGCGTGCGCGTGCTGGCCTTCTCGAAGATCATGGCCAGCGTGCGGTCCTGCAGCGGCTGGTACTTCTCGTAGTTCTTGAAACGGCGCTTGATGATGCCGGCGCGGTCGAACAAGTGGGCGTATTCCTCGGCCCGCAGGTCCTTGAACTGGAGGTAGTGGCGCATCAGCGTATCCCCCGGCTTCATGGCTTGGGCTCGGCCAGCAAGGCCTTGATCAGCGGCACCAGCAGTGCTGCGATCTGGTGGGCTTCGTCGTGCGTGAGGATGAGCGGCGGCAGCAGGCGCACGACGCGGTCGGCCGTCACGCTGATGAGCAGGCCGGCCTCCAGTGCGCGGGTCAGCAGCACGCCGCAGGGGCGGTCCAGCTCGATGCCCAGCATCAGCCCCTGGCCGCGGATCTCGATGACGCCGGCCTCGCCGGCCAGCCCCTCGGCCAGCGCTTTGCGCAGCGTGGCGCCCACGGCCTCGGCGTTCGCCAGCAGGCCGTCCTCGTCCATGATCTTCAGCGTCTCAACGCCGGCACGCATGGCCAGCGGATTGCCGCCGAACGTGGTGCCGTGATTGCCTGCCTTCAGCACGCCGGCCGCGCGCGGGCCGCAGACAACGGCGCCGATGGGCACGCCCGAGCCCAGGCCCTTGGCCAGCGGCATGACGTCCGGCTGGATGCCTGCCCACTGGTGGGCGAACCACTTGCCGGTGCGGCCCACGCCGCACTGCACCTCGTCCAGCATCAGCAGCAGGTCGTGCTGGTCGCACACGCGGCGCAGCGCCTGCAGGAACTCGATGCGCGCCGGGTTGATGCCGCCTTCGCCCTGGATGGTCTCCAGGAAGATGGCCGTGACACCGGGGTGAGCCGCGATGGCGGCCTCGACGGCGGCGATGTCGTTGAGCTTCACGCGCACAAAGCCCGGCACCAGCGGGCCGAAGCCGGCCTGGATCTTGGGGTTGGCGGTGGCCGACAGCGTCGCGATGGAACGGCCGTGGAAAGCGCCCTCGAAGACGATGACTTCAGGCGACTCGACGCCGCGGTCGTGGCCAAACTTGCGGGCGATCTTCAGCGCCGCCTCGTTGGCCTCCAGCCCGCTGTTGCAGAAGAACACGTTGGCCAGGCCCGAAAGCTCGACGAGTTTGTCGGCCAGCTGTTCCTGCAGCGGGATGCGGTAGTAATTGCTGGTGTGGATCAGCTTGGTCACCTGGTCCTGCAGCGCAGCGACCAGACGCGGGTGGTTGTGGCCCAGCGTGTTGACGGCGATGCCCGCCAGCCCGTCCAGCAATCGTCGGCCTGCCGTGTCCCAGACCCAGCTGCCTTGGCCGTGCGAAAGCGCAACTGGCAGGCGGCCGTAGGTCGGCATCACGTGGGCGTCGGACGGGAGGGGGACAGCGTTCATCGGGTCTCCGATTGGGTTGAGGAAAAGTGGACTTTTGATTCTAGAGTCGATGCGAAGCGGTTTGCTGCGGCGCAACAGATCGCCGTCGTCCGAGGCACAATAGCGGTCTTTGGCAGCGGGGGTCCGCTGACCCGCGAAGCCGACCGATTTCCATGACCGTTGCCCAACCGCCGCGCGAAGTATTCATCCAGGGTGTGACATTGGATGGACGCACCTTCCGCCCGAGCGACTGGGCCGAACGGCTGGCCGGCGCGATGTCCAGCTTCCGCCCCGGCGGCGCCCGCATGGGCATCGGTGCCCACATCGGGTACTCGCCCTATTGCGTGCCTACCGTCATCAACGGCGTGAAGTGCGTCATCGTGAACGAGGAGCTGCGGCGCCTCGAACCCATGGCCTGGGACTTCGTCATGAACTTCGCACGTGACAACAACCTGCAGGTCGCCGACGCTTGCCTGCTGCCCGACGGCAAGCCGGGCGCCTGACCCCCTGTCCCGGGGCGGGTTAGCGACATTCCCAGGCCGCGACGGGTCGGTCGGCCGTTATCCTCGCCGGGATACGTTTAGACACATGCCGATGAACCTCAGCGCCGCCGATGTCGCCACGCCCGCCGCGTCCCCCACGCTACGCGGGTCGGTCGCGCCGGTACCGGTCGGCGTGTGGGTGCTGCTGCGCGGGATGTCGCGCGAGAGCGGCCACTGGGGCGTGTTTCCGCAGCACTTGCTGAGCGAGCTGCGCTCGCTGCAGCCGGGAGCGCAGGTCATTTCGCTGGACCTGCCGGGCACCGGGACGCTGCGGCGCCTGTCCAGCCCCACCCAGGTCTCGGCCATCGTCGAGGCCTGCCGTGCCGAGCTGCGCCGCCGCGGGGTCGCCGGGCCGGTGTGCGTCGTCGGCATGTCGCTGGGCGGGGCGGTGCTGAGCGACTGGGCCAACCGCTACCCGGCGGAGATTGAGGCCGGTGTGCTCATCAACGCCAGTCTGCGGCCGTTCAGCGAGTTGTTCCGCAAGCCGCGGCCGCTGAACTATCTGGGTCTGGCGCTGCTCTCGCTGAGCCGCTTCAGCGCCCGCCTGCGCGAGGAGCGCGTGCTCAGCCTGACGACGCGGTTGACGCCGACCCAGGCCGTCATTGAACGCTGGCTGGAACTGCAGCGCCAGCATCCGCTGGGCGTGCGCAACACGGCGCGGCAGTTGCTGGCCAGCGTGCGCTATCGCGCCAGCCGCACCCGGCCCGCCGCGCCCATGCTGTTGCTGTGCAGCAAGGCTGACGAGCTGGTGGACTGGCGCTGCTCACAGGCCATCAGCCGGGCCTGGGGGGCGCCGCTGCGCCTGCACACCAAAGCCGGGCACGACCTGCCGCTGGACGACCCGCAATGGGTGGCTCGCGCCGTGGCGGAGTGGATGCGGGATCGCAGCATCCAGGGGGTGAGCCCGGGGGAGTGGCACTAGACGGTTGACCCCTCGCCCAGTCTCGCCGCGCTGAACGCCGGCGTGCCTGGTCGGTCCCCCGAGCGGACGGCGACCCGGCCAACATCGCCCGCGGGCCGGCTTGGGGCGGCCCTGCGCTTGGCCCGTGCTGAAATCCTGGTCCGTGAACCGGAAATGCAAAAGGCCCGCTAGAGCGGGCCTTTTGCTTGCACCAGAGCTGGATTGGTTATCAGGCGGCGAGCGCCTTGATCTTGGCGGACAGGCGGCTCTTGTGGCGAGCAGCCTTGTTCTTGTGGAAGATGCCCTTGTCGGCGACGGAGTCGATGACGGCCTGGGCGGTCTTGAACAGGTCGGCGGCCTTGGACTTGTCGCCGGCCGTCACGGCCTTTTGCACGTTCTTGATGACCGTGCGGAATTTGGAGCGCAGCGCGGTGTTCGCGGCGTTGAGCTTGACGTCCTGGCGGGCGCGCTTGCGGCCCGATGCCAGGCGAACCGTCTTCTTCTTGGCTTTGGAGCTGGTTGCCATGCTGTATCTATACCCAGTTGGTGCAAAGACAGCGAGTATAGCCTGAAATCATTGTTTAAGCCAAGTGTCAGCGCGGAGTTTCAAAAGCGGCGCCGATGGCGACACAGATAATCCGCCGCCATGAATCTGCTGCGCGCCGCGTCGACCATCTCTCTGCTGACCCTGGCGTCGCGCATCACCGGGCTGGTCCGGGAAACCATGGTGGCTGGCCTGTTCGGCGCCACGGCGATGACGGACGCGTTCCTCGTCGCGTTCCGCATCCCCAACCTGCTGCGGCGGCTGTTTGCCGAAGGCGCGTTCTCGCAGGCCTTCGTGCCGCTGCTGGCGGCCACCAAGGCCACCGAGGGCGAGGCCGCCACGCACCGCCTGATCGACGCGGTGGCCACCGTGCTGCTGTGGGCGCTGGTGGCGACATCCGTGTTCGGCGTCGCGGCGGCGCCCGTGCTGGTCTGGCTGCTGGGCTCAGGCCTGCCGGACGAGGCCTTCGACGCGTCGGTGGCCATGACCCGCTTCATGTTCCCCTACATCGGCTGCATGTCGCTGGTGGCGCTGTCGGCCGGCATCCTGAACACCTGGCGTCGCTTCGTCGTGCCCGCCGCAACGCCGGTGCTGCTGAACCTGAGCGTCATCGCCGTAGGCTGGGCGCTGGCCGGGCCGTTGCAGCGCGCCGGCTACCCGGGCATCTACGCGATGGCCTTCGGCGTCATGCTGGGCGGCGTGCTGCAGCTGCTGGTGCAGTGGCCCGCGCTGCGCGCCATCGGGGCCATGCCACGCATGCGGTTGAGCCTGCGCGGGCTGCGCGAGTCGTGGGCCCATCCGGGCGTGGGGCGGGTGCTCAGACAGATGGGGCCGGCGCTGCTGGGCGTGGGCGTGTCGCAGCTGTCGCTGATGATCAACACGCAGATCTCCAGCCATCTTGGCCCCGGGGCAACGTCCTGGTTGAACTACGCCGACCGGCTGATGGAGTTCCCCATCGGCCTGTTGGGCGTGGCGCTGGCCGCGGTGCTGACGCCGCAGCTGTCCGCCGCGCAGGCGTCCGGCGAGAACGAGCGCTACAGCCGGCTGCTGGACTGGGGGCTGCGCATGGTGATGCTGCTGGCACTGCCTTGCGCCGTGGCGCTGCTGGTGTTTGCCGAGCCGCTGACGGCGGTGCTGTATCACCGCGGCAAGTTCCTCGCGTCGGACGTGATGCACACGGCACAGTCGGTGATGGGCTGGGGCGTGGGCCTGATGGGTCTGATTGCCGTCAAGGTGCTGGCGCCGGGCTTCTACGCGCGCCAGGACACCGGCACGCCGGCCAAGATCGCCATCGCCGTGCTGGTGCTGACGCAGTGTTTCAACCTGGTGTTCGTGCCGTGGATCGGCGTGGCCGGGCTGGCGCTGTCCATCGGCCTGGGCGCACTGGTCAACGCCAGCTGGCTGCTGTGGGGGCTGAAGAAGCTGGGCAGCTACCGGCCCGAGCCGGGCTGGTTCGCGTTCGCAGCGCGCGTCGTGCTGGGCTGCGCGGCCATGGGGCTGTTGCAGTGGCAACTGGCCACGCGGGTGGACTGGATCGGTCTGGGTGCGCACGAGTTGCAGCGTGGGCTGGTCATGGCCGCCAGCCTGGCCGGCAGCGCGCTGGTGTATTTCGCCGTGCTGCTGGTGGTGGGCCTGCGGCCGCGCGCGCTGGGGCGGCCTGGCTGATGCGCTACGCCGCGCCGACGCCGCTGGAGTACTTCGCCTCGCTGGTGGCGCAGGACGCCGGCCTGAACCTGCTGGAGGCGGCGGTCTGCCTGGCGCAGGACGAGCATCCGCAGCTGGACGTGCAGGCCGTGCTGGCCGACGTGGACGGCCTGGCGCGCCGCCTGCGCGAGCGTCTGGCGCCCGAGACGCCGCCGCCCGAGCGGCTGCGCCAGCTGACGCGCTTCTTCCACGGCGAGCTGGGCTTCGCCGGCAACCTGAACAACTACTACGCAGCCGACAACAGCTTCGTCCACCGCGTGCTGCAGACGCGCCGCGGCATCCCCATCACGCTGGCCGTGCTGCTGCTGGAGCTGGGCGAGCAGGCCGGGCTGCGCATGGCGGGCGTGGCGTTCCCAGGGCATTTCCTCGTCAAGTGCCGCGTCGGCGTGGGCGAGGTGGTGCTGGATCCGTTCACCGGCGAGGCCTTGTCGCCGACCCGGCTGGACGAGCGGCTGGCCGTCTACCGCCAGGGCAGCGGCCTGCCCGACGACATGGAGCTGCCGCTGGAGTTCTTCCTGCGCGCGGCGACGCCGCGGCAGATCCTGGCCCGCATGCTGCGCAACCTGAAGGAGGTGCACCGCGCGGCGCGCGATTGGCCGCGGCTGCTGGCGGTGCAGCAGCGCCTGGTCGTGCTGCTGCCGGGCGATGCGGCCGAGCGGCGCGACCGCGGCCTGGTGCTCGACGCGCTGGGCGCCCACGCCGCCGCGGCGGACGACCTGGCCTTCTACCTCGCCCAGTGCGCCGACGCGGCCGACGCGCCGGCGCTGCAGGCCCGCCTGGCCGAGCTGCTCGCCCAGCGCTCCCCGCCGCTTCAGTGACAATCCGCGCCCGCTTGCCTACCCCTGCCGCTGAATCCCAGCCAGTCCGCACCTTCGTTTGATGAGGCAGATCCCGCTCACGCTGTTCGCGCCGCCCGCGCACAGCTTCGACAATTTCCTGACCGGCGCCAATGCCGAGGCGCTGGCCTACCTGATGGGCCTGATGCCGGGCGATCCGCCCGTGCTGCTGTGGGGGCCCACCGGCGCCGGCAAGACGCACCTGCTGCAGGCGCTGGCCGAGCGCTGGCAGGCGGCCGGCCAGCGTGTCGCCTGGTACGACGCCGACACACCCTTGCCTTGGGAGCTTCCGGCCCACGAGAGCCTGTTGCTGCTGGACGACTGCCAGCGCTTTGACGCCGGCCAGCAGCACGCCGCGTTCGCGCTGTTCGTGCAGTCGGCCGGGCAGGGCTACACCGTTGTCGCCACGGCCGACGCGCCGGCCGTCGACCTGGCCGTGCGTGAGGACCTGCGCACCCGACTTGGCTGGGGGCCCGGCTTCCAGCTGTCGCCGCTGCGCGAGGCCGAGATGCGCGCCGTGCTGCGCCGCGAGGCCGACCGCCGCGGCCTGCTGCTGGGTGATGACGTGCTGAGCTACCTGCTGACCCGCTTCGAGCGCAACCTCAAGGGCCTGATGGCGCTGCTGGAGCGGCTGGACGAGTTCGCGCTCTCTGCCAAGCGGGCCCTGACGCTGCCGCTGCTGAAGGCCATGCTGGCCGACGAGACCGACGGCAAGGCCGGCGACAAGAAAACAGACTCTGACCCCATTTTATGAATCTCACGCTGTTTGACCTGGACGGGACGCTGATCCCGGTGGATTCCGACCACTCGTTCGGCGCCTTCATGGTGGAGGTGGGTTGGGTGGATGGCGAGGCCTGGGGGCGGCGCAACGACGAGTTCTTCGCGCAGTACAACGCCGGCACGCTGGACTTGCCGGCCTACGTCGAGTTCGCCACGTCGGCCTGGCGCCACCGGCCGCTGGACGAGGCGCTGGCGATGCGCGAGCGCTTCATGGCCGAGATCGGCAAGCCGGCGCTGCGGCCCGAGGCCATCGCGCTGGTGGAGCGCCACCGCGCCGCCGGCGACCTGATCGCGCTGGTCACCGCCACCAACGAGTTCGTCACCGCGCCGTTCGCCGAGGCCTTCGGCATCGAGCACCTGATCGCCGTGCAGCTGCAGCGCGACGACGCCGGCCGCTACACCGGCGCCATCCGCGGCGTGCCCAGCTTCCGCGAGGGCAAGATCGAGCGCGTGGCATCCTGGCTGCAAGGCCTGGGGGCACAATGGCAGGGTTTTGAGCGCGTGACGTTCTACAGCGACTCGACCAACGACCTCCCGCTACTCGAACGCGTCAGCCACCCGGTGGCGACCAATCCCAGCCCCTCGCTCGCCAACATCGCCAACGCGCGCGGCTGGCCCCAGCTGCAACTCTTCGCATGATCAAGAAGTTCATCGACAAGCTGCTCGGCAAGCCTGCCGCGCCCACCAAGAAGGCCAGCCCGCTGGGCAAGCGGGTGGAGATCGCCGCCGATGTCCATGGCATCGACCCCGAGCTGCTCGACGAGCGCGCCGTCAAGGTCGTCAAGACGCTGACGGATGCCGGCTTCGAGGCCTACATCGTCGGCGGCGCCGTGCGTGACCTGCTGCTGGGCGTGCGCCCCAAGGACTTCGACGTCGCCACCAACGCGACGCCCGAACAGGTCAAGGGGCTGTTTCGCCGTGCCTTCATCATCGGCCGGCGCTTCCGCATCGTCCACGTCGTCTACGGCCGCGGCCGCGAGCACGAGGTCATCGAGGTGTCGACGTTCCGCGCGCTGCCCACCGAGTCCGACGCCGCGGGTGCCGTGTCAGGCAACGAGAAGACGTCCAAGAGCGAGCTCGAAGGCAAGTCCCACGCCGTGGACGCCAGTGGCCGCGTGCTGCGTGACAACGTCTGGGGCCCGCAGGTCGAGGATGCCGCGCGCCGTGACTTCACCGTCAACGCGATGTACTACGACCCGGTGCGCCGCCTCGTCGTCGACTACCACGGCGGCCTGGCCGACGCCAAGGCCAAGCTGCTGCGCATGATTGGCGACCCCGAGACGCGCTACCGCGAGGACCCCGTCCGCATCATCCGCGCCGTGCGCTTCGCGGCCAAGCTGGGCTTCGCGCTGGAGCCCAAGACGCTCGCGCCAGTGAAGGCCTCGTCGGCGCTGCTGGCCAACGTGCCGGCGTCGCGGCTGTTCGACGAGATGATCAAGCTGCTGCAGACCGGCCACTCGCTGGCCAGCATCGCGCAGCTGAAGAAGCTGGGCCTCGGCCGCGGCGTGTTCGCCGTGCTGGACGCCATGCTGACCGACACCGGCGACATGCCCGACGGCATCCGCGGCAAGTTCGTCACGCAGGCGTTCGAGGACACCGACCGCCGCGTCAAGGAAGGCCGCGGCGTCAGCCCCAGCTTCATGCTGGCCTGCATGCTGTGGCACGAGGTGCTGGACCGCTGGAACAAGATCCGCAGCAGCGGCGAGCCGCCCGTGCCGGCGCTGGCGCAGGCCATCGACGCCGTCTTCGATGCCCGCATCGGCGACATCTCCGGCCGTGGCAAGCTCGCCGCCGACATGCGCGAGATCTGGATGATGCAGACCCGCTTCGAGCGCCGCACCGGCTCGGGCGTGTTCAGCCTCATCGAGCAGCCGCGTTACCGTGCCGGCTTCGACTTCCTGCGCCTGCGTGCCGATGCCGGCGAGATCGATCCGGCGCTGGCCGATTGGTGGGAAGACTTCGCGTTGGGCAGCGACGACGAGCGCGAGGCCTTGCTGGCCGACGCCCGTGCCGCGCAGCAGAAGGCACCCCGCGCCGTGCGGGCGCCGCGCCCGGCCGCCTCGGCCGAAGCGCCGGCTGACGCCGCGGCCGGTGACGATGCCGACATCGCCGCCGACGCGCCGGCCAAGAAGCGCCGCCGTCGCCGCCGCAAACCCGCCGGAGGCGGGGAGGGCGCTGCAGCGCCGGCGCCCGCCGCCGAGTGAGTCCGCGCGTGCATCGCGCCTACGTCGGCCTGGGGGCCAACCTGGGCGACGACCTGCGCGCCACGCTGACGCAGGCCGCCTTGCACCTCGCAGCGCTGCCCGGCACCCGTGTGGCGGCACTGTCCAGTGCCTGGCGCAGCGCGCCGGTGGAGGCCACCGGGCCGGATTTCCTGAACGCCGTCGCCGCGCTGGACACCGAGCTGGCGCCGCTGGCGCTGCTGGATGCGCTGCAGGCCATCGAGCAGGCCCATGGCCGCGAGCGCCCCTACCGCAACGCGCCGCGCACGCTGGATCTGGACCTGTTGCTGCATGGCGATGTCCTCATGGACACGCCACGGCTGACGCTGCCCCACCCGCGGCTGGGCGAGCGCGCCTTCGTGCTGCGGCCGCTGCTGGAGATCGCGCCGGAGCTGGCGCATCTCGCGCGCGGCGACGAGTGGGCCAGCCAGCGCATCGAGCGGCTGGGTCCGCTGTCGCTGTGAACGGCCCGGCGCCGTGTTGAGCGAGGCCTTGCTGCGGGTGCTGCGGGGACTGGCCGGCGACCGCTTCTTCCTGATCCTGCTGGCCGGCCTGGTGGTGTTGGCCGCGGTGTCGCCGGCCCGCTTGTCGTCCTATCCGTCGCTGATCGACGGCGGTACGCTCGCCGTGCTGACCGGCCTGCTGCTGTTGACCAAGGGGCTGGAGCTCAGCGGCGTGCTGCAGCGACTGGGCCTGAGGCTGGTGCAGGCGATGCCGAGCGAGCGTGCGATCGCGCTCAGCCTCGTGCTCGCGACCGCTGTGCTGTCGATGGTGCTGACGAACGATGTGGCGCTGTTTGTCGTGGTGCCGCTGACGCTGGGCGTGTGCCGGCTGACGGCGCTGCCCGCGACCCGGCTCATCGTGTTCGAGGCGCTCGCGGTCAATGCCGGCTCCACGCTGACGCCGATCGGGAATCCGCAGAACCTGTTCCTGTGGCAGCTGTCCAAGGTGTCGTTCGGCGACTTTGTGCTGCACCAGGCGCCGCTGGTGGCGGGGCTGATGGTCGCGCTGGCGGCGCTGACGTGGGTGACGTTCAGCCGCCGGGAGATCCACCTGGCCCCGGCGCCTGTGTCGCCGCTGGATGCTCACCTGCTGGGTCTGTCGGCCATGCTCTATGTGCCGTTTCTGATGTCGGCCGAGCTGGGCCGTGCCCCTGGCATGGTGGCGGTGCTGCTGATCCTGTTCTTCGTCGTGCGCCGGCGCGTGGTGCTGGAGCTGGACTGGGGCCTGCTGCTGGTGTTCGCGCTGATGTTTGTCGACCTGCGTCTGCTCGCGCAGTTGCCGGCCGTGACGTCCGCCATGTCGGGGCTGGACCTGCGGCAGCCGCTGAACCTCTATCTCGCAAGCATCGGCGCCAGCCAGCTCATCAGCAATGTGCCGGCGGCGATCGCGCTGTCGGAGTACACGGCTGACTGGCGGGTGCTGGCGTACGGGGTCAACGTGGGGGGCTTCGGCTTCATGGTCGGGTCGTTGGCCAACCTGATCGCGCTGCGCATGTCCGGCGATGCGCGGGCCTGGCGGCTGTTCCACGCCTACGCCGTGCCGGCACTGGTGTTCGGCGTCGTGCTTGGTGCGATGTGTCTGCATGTCGTCGGCCTGCTGTAGTGCGGTGCGCAGGTGTCCGCCCGCGACGTTGTGTGACGGCGCGATGACGAATTTGTGACGGAGCCCGTTAAACTGTCGGGCTTCGAAGAATTCCAAGGATCGCCATGTTGTTTGGCAAGCTGCTGCCCCGTGAGGGCAATTTTTTTGAGCTGTTCAATGAACACGGTGGCTTCATCCTGGAGGGCGCGCGCGCCTTCCAGAAGATGATCGAAAACTACGCGGACCCCACGCTGCGCCAGCAATACGCCGACGAGGTCGACAAGGCCGAACATGCCGCCGACCGCGTCACGGCGGAAGTGAACCGGTTGCTGCACCGCACCTTCATCACCCCCATCGACCGCGAGCAGATCCACAGCCTGATCAACGCGATGGACGACATCGTCGATCTGCTGCAGGACTCGTCCGAGACGCTGTCGCTGTACGACGTGCGCGCCGTGCCCGAGCAGGTGCTGCAGCTGGCCACGCTGTCCGTGCGCTGCTGCGAGCGCGTGCAGCACGCGGTCACGCTGCTGCCGCACCTGAGCCAGCCCGCCACGACGGAGGCGGCCATCAAGACCTGCGAGGAGATCGACCGCCTGGAGTCCGACGCCGACCGCGTCATGCGCTCGGCCATGTCGCGGCTGTTCCGCGAGGAGGCCGATGTGCGCGAGCTCATCAAGCTCAAGGCCATCTACGAGCAGCTGGAGTCCATCTCCGACCGTTGCGAGGACGTCGCCAACCTCATCGAGGGCATCGTCCTCGAGAACTCCTGATCAGGGTCATGAAACAACCCCTAAGCTCACTTCGTTCGCTGCACCCCAAGGGCGCGCGTCAGCGCCTTCGGGCGGCCGGGCACCGCTGACATGGCATCCGCTGAGATCGCCTTCTGGGTGGTGGCCCTGCTTGTCGTGCTGGCGCTGCTGTTCGACTTCATGAACGGCTTCCACGACGCGGCCAACTCCATCGCCACCGTCGTCTCCACCGGCGTGTTGAAGCCGCAGCAGGCGGTGCTGTTCGCCGCTTTCTTCAACGTGCTGGCGATTGCCTTCTTCCAGCTCAAGGTGGCGGCCACCATCGGCAAGGGCATCGTCGAACCGGGCATCGTGGATCACCATGTCGTGTTTGGCGCGCTGATCGGCGCCATCGCGTGGAACACCATCACCTGGTGGTGGGGCATCCCGTCCAGCTCGTCGCACGCGCTGATCGGGGGCATCGTCGGCGCCGTCGTGGCCAAGTCCGGGCCGGACGCGCTGGTGGGCGCCGGCATCTGGAAGACCGTGGCCTTCATCGTCATCTCGCCGCTGCTGGGCTTCGTGCTGGGCTCGCTGATGATGGTGCTGGTGGCCTGGATCTGCCGGCGCACGTCGCCGCTGCGCGTGGACCGCTGGTTCCGCCGGCTGCAACTGGTGTCGGCCGGGCTGTACAGCCTGGGTCACGGCGGCAACGATGCGCAAAAGACCATCGGCCTGATCTGGATGCTGCTGATCGCCGCCGGCATGGTGGCCACGGGCGACAAGGCGCCGCCGACCTGGGTCATCGTCGCCTGCTACGTGGCCATCGGCATGGGCACCATGTTCGGCGGCTGGCGCATCGTGCAAACGATGGGCCAGCGCATCACCAAGCTCAAGCCCGTGGGTGGCTTCTGCGCCGAGACGGGCGGCGCGATCACGCTGTTCCTGGCCACCGCCATGGGCGTGCCCGTGTCGACGACGCACACCATCACCGGCGCCATCGTTGGTGTCGGCTCGGTGCAGCGTGCCTCGGCCGTGCGTTGGGGCGTGGCCGGCAACATCGTCTGGGCCTGGGTTTTCACGATCCCGGCCGCGGCGCTGGTGGCGGCGGTCTGCTACTGGGTCAGCTTCACAATCTACTGACCGGCCTGCGACTCGAAGTAGCGCTGGGCGCTGAAGGCGATGGTCGCCATCAGCGCCGTGCCACCGATGAACAGGCACAGCACGACGCCGATGACGGCGGCCCAGCCTCCCGTCGACGCGGGCTGGCCGCCGTTGAAGCGTTGGTTCCAGCGCTCGTCGGGCATCAGTCCGTAGACGATGCCCCCCAGCAGCGCCGCAACGAGGCTGGCGCCCAGCAGCGGGATCAGCAGCCAGGCCAGGCGGTCGTCCTGGCCCAGCGTGTCCATGCGCTGCAGGCCCACGAGGCCCAGCAGCGTCGGCAGCGGGAACAGCCAGGCCCAGCGGTCCTTCGGACCGTGCAGATAGAAGCGGTGCACGCCGAAAACGCCCACCAGCAGCGCCAGCCAGGTGGCGACCGCCTTGTGCTTGACGGCGCGGCTCATTCGGTGGGCGGCGTGCCGTCGCCCAGGCCCAGCGGGCGCTGCATCAGCACCACGTCCAGCCAGCGGCCGAACTTCCAGCCCGCGCTTTTCAGCACGCCGGTGTGCTGGAATCCCAGCGCGGTGTGCACTCCGATGGAGCCCGCGTTGTTCGCGTCGCCGATGACGGCCAGCATCTGGCGCGCGCCGGCCGCCTCGCAGCGGGCCATCAGCTCGGCCAGCAGCAGCCGGCCCACGCCCTGGCCCTGGGCGGCAGGGGCGAGGTAGATGGAGTCCTCCACGCAGAACCGGTAGGCCAGGCGAGGGCGGAAGTAGTTGGCGTAGGCGTAGCCGAGAATCTTGCCGTCGCGCTCGGCCACCAGCCAGGGCAGATGCCGGCTCAGCACCTCGGCACGGCGGCGGGCCATCTCGTCGACGGTGGGCACCTCGGTCTCGAAGGTGCCGGTGCCTTCCAGCACCGCCTGGGCGTAGATGGCCTGGATGGCGGGGAGGTCGGCGTCGGTGCTGGGACGCAGGATGAGCGGAGCGGCTGGCGAGGGGTGTGACATATGTGTCGGAAGTGAATCCGAACGAGTTTATAATGCGCGGTTTTGGCGCTGGTCGCGGCTTTGTCATCGGCAAGGCACGCGACGTATCTACAGAAGCCAGCCCCTCGCAGGGGGTTCCTGCTATTCGACTTGCTCGCCCTGAGTGTCTCCTCGTGCGTCAGTCGCCCAATTTTTAGGAAACATCATGGTTGTCATTCGTCTCGCCCGCGGCGGTTCCAAGAAGCGCCCCTTCTACAACATCGTCGTCGCCAACAGCCAGCAGCGCCGTGACGGCCGCTTCATCGAGCGCGTCGGCTTCTACAACCCCATCGCCTCGGGCGCCGCTGAGAAGCTGCGCGTGGCGCAGGATCGCGTCAGCTACTGGATCGGCGTCGGCGCCCAGCTGTCGCCTACCGTGGCTCGCCTCGTGGACGACGCCAAGAAGGCGGCCGTCGCTGCCGCCTAAGCAGGCGTGGCAGGCAACAAGCCTCAGCAAGACGGCGCCTCGGCGCCGTCTTTTGCTTCTGGTGCTTCCTGGCCCGAAGATCTCGTGCCGGTCGGCCGCATCCTGGATGCCTGGGGCATCAAGGGTGGCCTCAAGGTGCAGGCCTACTCGGCCGACGCCGATGCGCTGTTCAGCGCCAAGCGCTGGTACCTGAAATCCACCGGCCCCAAGCCCGGGCAACTGCAACTGGCCGTGCGTTCCGTGCGAGAGCAGGGCGAGGGCATCGTGGCGATGGCCGATGGCGTGGACGACCGCAATGCCGCCGAGGCGCTGCGCGGTCATGAAATCTTCGTTTCCCGCAGCGATTTCCCCCGCACGCCCGACGGCGAGTACTACTGGATCGACCTGATCGGCCTGGACGTCGTCAACCGCGAGTCGCAGCCGTTGGGCCGCGTCATCGGGCTCATCGATACCGGCCCGCACGCGGTGCTGCGCATCCTGCCGCCGGGCGTGGAAGAGCCGGCCAAGCCGGACCAGGAGCGCCTGATCCCGTTCGTCGGCGCGTTCATCGACGATGTGAGCCTCGACGCGAAGCGCATCACCGTCGACTGGGGTCTGGATTTCTAAGGGAAGGTGCGAATGAGTCCGGCATGCCCGCTCATCCCGCCCAGAGGCCGCCCATCGTCGTTGCCAATGCTCGCCGTAGCGAAGGCTACGGCTGCGCTTGGCGCCTGGATGGACGACCTCTGAGCGATCTGCTCGAGCACGTCGGACCCCTTCACACCTTCCTGCCATGCGCTTCGACATCCTGACGATCTTCCCCGAGCTGTTCGCGCCGCACCTGACGCACGGCGTCACGCGGCGCGCGTTCGAGAGCCGGCAGGTCGACGTGCGGTTGTGGCCGCTGCGCGATTTCGCCGACGACAACTATCGCCGCGTCGATGACCGCCCCTACGGCGGCGGCCCCGGCATGGTCATGCTGGTGGAGCCGCTGGAGCGGGCGCTGGCCGCCGCCAAGGCCGACCGTGGTGACGCGGCGCCGGCCATCATCCACTTCACGCCCACCGGCAGGCGCATCGACCAGCCGCTCGTGCAGGAGCTGGCCACCGGCCCAGGCGCCGTCCTGCTGTGCGGCCGCTACGAGGGCATCGACCAGCGTGTGCTGGACCGACATGTGACGCTGGAGCTGAGCCTGGGCGATTTCGTGCTGTCCGGCGGCGAGCTGCCGGCGCTGGCGCTGCTGGATGCCGTGGCGCGGCTGCAGGAGGGCGTGCTGGGTGATGCGCAGTCGCACCAGCAGGACAGTTTCTCGGACGGCCTGCTGGATTGCCCTCACTACAGCCGCCCGGAGGTGCTGCCCGACGGCCGCGAGGTGCCCGCGGTGCTGATGTCCGGCCACCATGCCGACATCAAGCGCTGGCGCCGCGAACGTTCGCTGGCGCTGACCGCCGCGCGACGCCCTGAGCTGATCGCCGCTGCCCGAGCGGCAGGCCGGCTCAGCAAGGCCGACGAAGCCTTTCTGGCCAAACTCTAGGCAAAACCCTCAATCCCCCGCTACACTAGTGGGCTGTCCGATCCTCTGGCGGGTCGAGTGGCGCTGCTGAATGCAAAAACGGCGGCGCTGCAAACATCCCGATAAATAGCGGTCCGCCAAGATCCCAGGAGCACAGATGAACCTGATCCAGACCCTCGAGCAAGAAGAAATTGCTCGCCTGAACAAGACCATCCCGACGTTCGCCCCCGGCGACACCGTGATCGTCAGCGTCAACGTCGTTGAAGGCACCCGCAAGCGCGTGCAGGCTTACGAAGGCGTCGTGATTGCCAAGCGCAACCGCGGCCTGAACAGCAGCTTCATCGTTCGCAAGATCTCCAGCGGCGAAGGCGTGGAGCGTACGTTCCAGCTGTACAGCCCGCTGATCGCGTCGATCGAAGTCAAGCGCCGCGGCGACGTCCGCCGCGCCAAGCTGTACTACCTCCGCCAGCGTTCGGGCAAGTCGGCGCGTATCAAGGAGAAGCTGGCTTAATCAGCCGGTTCCTCACCGCCAAGGCCGCCTGGAGCTACGCTCTTGGCGGCTTTTGTCTTTTGCGCTCATGACGACGACCCGACCCGCCATCACTCAGCCGCAGCTCGTGCCAGTCACGAGCGTCGACAGCCATCTGCCACCGGTGCCTGGCGACGCATTGACTGGCGAGGCGATCCGGGTCCGTCTTGCGCAGGCATCGGCCTGGACGCCCGAGTTCGCGGGTGACGGAGGTCTGTTTGCCGATCGGCAGCCCGCCGGCGCCGCCGTGCTGGTGCCCCTCGTGCAGCGCGCCGAAGGCCTCACGCTGCTGCTGACGCGCCGCACGGACCATCTCCGCGACCATGCCGGCCAGATCAGCTTCCCCGGCGGCCGCGTCGAGCCCGAGGACGACGGCCCCGTCGCCACCGCGCTGCGCGAGACCGAGGAGGAGATCGGCCTGTCGCGCGAGCGCATCCGGGTCATCGGCCAGTTGCCGGTCTACTCGACGGTGACAGCCTTCCAGGTCACGCCGGTCGTGGGCCTCGTCGAGCCCGGCTTCACGCTGGCGCTGGACGACTTCGAGGTGGCCGAGGCCTTCGAGGTACCGCTGGCCTTCCTGATGAACCCGGCACACCATCGCCATCACCGCTTCGAGTTCGGCGGCACGGAGCGGCGCTTCCTGTCCATGCCCTGGCAGGGCCGCGAGCGCGAGTACTTCATCTGGGGCGCGACGGCTGCAATGTTGCGCAACCTCTACCGACTCCTCAGCGAGGGCTGAGCGCGCCACTATCATCCCGCCCCATGAATTTCTTCGCGGTGCTGTTGGCCCTGTTGTGTGAGCAACTCAAGCCCCTGAGGCATGGCAACCGCGTGCACCATTCCGTCATCGGCTGGGTGCGCTGGACGGGCCGCAATTTCGACGCCGGTGACGAGCACCATGCCGTCATCGTCTGGACCATCACCGTGCTCGTGCCGGGCCTGCTGTTGACGCTGGCCTACTGGGGCCTGCGCCACTTCAGCCTGCTGCTGGCGCTGGCGCTGAACGTGCTGGTGCTCTATCTGACGCTGGGCTTCCGGCAGTTCAGCCACTACTTCACCGACATCCGCGACGCGCTGGAGCGTGGCGACGACCTGACCGCCCGCCAACTGCTGGCCGACTGGCGCCACCTGGATGCCAGCGAGCTGCCGCGCACCGAGCTGATCCGCCATGTCATCGAGCACTCGCTGCTGGCCGCGCACCGGCATGTGTTCGGCGTGTTCTTCTGGTTCGTCGTGTTCTCGACGCTGGGCCTGGGCCCGGCCGGCGCCATCATCTACCGCATGGCCGAGTTCGCCAGCCGCTACTGGGCCTTCAAGAGCCGCGCGCTGGACGCGCCCACCAACGCGCGCCTGCTGGCCCTGTCGCGCCAGGCCTTCATGGTCATCGACCACGTGCCGGCGCGGCTGACGGCGGCGGGCTTCGCCATCGTCGGCAACTTCGAGGAAGCCGTGAACGCGTGGCGCCGCGACGCCGCGCTGTGGCTGCATCCCAACGAGGGCATCATCCTCGCGTCCGCCGCGGGTGCCGTCGGCCTGCAACTGGGCGGCGCGGCGGCGCCGGGCATCACGCCGGACCGCAGCCGCACCTTTGACGCCGGCTCGGAGGCCGATGCCACCGGCGCGGCCGGCTCCACGGCCGGCGCGCTGCCGCAGCTGGGCCATCTGCAGAGCGTCGTGGGCCTGGTGTGGCGCTCGGTGGTGTTGTGGATGCTGCTCCTGGCATTGCTTACCCTGGCCAATCTCGTCGGCTAGAGAATGGTGCCCCTCGCCCAGTCTCGCCCCGCTGGACGCGGGCGAGCCCGGTCGGTCCCCCTGGGGGACGGCGATGCTTGCGGCATCGAGCCGCAAGCTCATCGCCCGAGCGGGCCGGCTTGGGAGCGGCCCGGCGCTCGGCCCGCCAATCATGTTTTGGTGCTGTAAATGAACTTTCCTGACCTGCCGGCACTCGCCGAGCCCGGCCTTGCGGCGCGTGTGCAGCACGCCCTCGATCACAAGACCAAGCCGCTGGGCGCGCTGGGCCGCGTCGAGGCGCTGGCGCTGCAGCTGGCGCTGATCCAGGGCGTCGAGCGGCCCGCATTGCGCGAGCCGCAGTTGGTCGTCTACGCGGCTGACCACGGCTTGTCGCGGCGCGGTGTGTCGGCCTACCCGCGCGAGGTGACGCCGCAGATGGTGGCCAACATGCTGGCGGGCGGCGCGGCCGTTTCGGTGCTGGCGCGTCAGCAGGGGCTAGCGCTGACGATCGCGGATTGCGGTGTCGACGCACCGCTGGCCGAGGGCGCCGTGGACCTGCGCATCGCCGCCGGCACGGCCGATGCGAGCGTCGGCCCGGCGATGTCCATCGCGCAGGCCGAACGCGCGCTGCGCCACGGCATGGCCCTCGTCGAGCGCCTGCCGGGCAACGCGCTGCTGCTGGGCGAGATGGGCATTGGCAACACGTCCTCGGCCAGCCTGCTGATGCAGCGGCTGACCGGCCTGCCGCTGGCCGACTGTGTGGGCCGCGGTACCGGCGTGGACGACGCCGGCCTCGCGCGCAAGCTGGCGGTGCTGCAGGAGGCGCTCGCGGCCAACACGGCTGCGCAGGCGCCGCTGCAGATCGCCGCCGCGCTGGGCGGCTTCGAGATCGTCACGATGGCCGGCAGCGTCATCGCCGCCGCGGCGCAGCGCCGCGTCGTGCTGGTGGACGGCTTCATCACGACCGCCGCCGTCGCGCTGGCCGAGGCGCTGCGCCCCGGCGTGCTGGCGGCCTGCGTGTTTGCGCATCGCTCGGCCGAGGGGCCGCACGCGCGCTGGCTGCAGCAGCTGGGTGCGCACGCGCTGCTGGACCTGGACCTGCGTCTGGGCGAGGGCAGTGGTGCTGCGCTGGCCTGGCCGCTGCTTCCGGCCGCGTGCGCGCTGCTGGCCGACATGGCCAGCTTCGAGAGCGCCGGCGTCAGCAACCGCGACTGAGGTCATGCGGCTCTTCCTCGTCGCGCTGCAGTTCCTGACGCGGCTGCCGGTGCGGCTGAGCCGCTTCGAGCCGGGCTGGCTGAACGACTGCGTGCGCCACTTTCCGCTGGTTGGCGTGCTGGTCGGCGCGGTCGGTGCGGCCGTGCTGGCGGGTGCGTCGCAGCTGTGGCCCGCGTGGGTGGCGGCGGTACTGGCACTGGCGGCCACCGTGGCGTTGACCGGCGGCTTTCACGAGGACGGCCTGGCCGACACCTTCGATGCGCTGGGCGGCGTGGTGCCGCGCGACAAGGCGCTCACCATCATGAAGGACTCGCGCATCGGCAGCTACGGCGCGCTGGCGCTGGGCCTGAGCCTGCTGCTGCGCGCCGCGCTGCTGGCGGTGCTGGCGACACGGCCGCCGCTGGGCGCCGTGGCCGCGCTGCTGGCCAGCCATGCGCTGGCGCGTGCGGCGGCGGTGGGCGTCATGGTCAGCCTGCCCTACGGCGGCGATGCGGAGCACGCCAAGGCCAAGCCGCTGGCGCTGGCGGTCGCGCCGCGCAACTTCGTCATCGCGCTGGCCTGGTGCGGGCTGCTGCTGGCCGGGCTGGCGTCGGCCGGCGTGTGGCCGCCGCGGCTGCTGCTGGCCCTGGCCGCGGCGGCCGGTGTGGCCTGGCTGATGCGCCAATGGCTGCAGCGCCGCCTGGGCGGCTACACGGGCGACGGCCTGGGCGCCACCGAGCAGCTGGCCGAGATTGCTGTGCTGCTGGCATTCACGGCCTCGTTCTGATGTTCACGATCTGGCGCCACCCCAGGCCGCGAGGCGCCGAGGGGCGCTGCATCGGCGGGCGCACGGACCTGCCCGTGGACCCGCGCAAGGCCAAGCGCCTGGCCCACCGCATCCGCGCCCACGCGCGCCGGCATGCGCTGCCGCGCGAGGTCGTCACGTCGCCGCTGGCGCGCGCAGCCGACGTGGGGCGCTGGTTGAAGCGCTGGGGCTTTGCCTGGCGCGTCGACCCCGCACTGGCCGAGATGGACTTCGGCCGCTGGGACGGCCAGCCGTGGAGCGCCATCCCCGTGCACGAGTTCGACCGCTGGATGGCCGACTTCTGCGGCTTCGATTTCGACGGCGGCGAGTCGCTGACCGCGCTGCTGGCCCGCGCCGCGGCCTGGCAGCCGCCGTGCGCGCTGGCCGTGGGCCACGGCGGCTGGATCACCGCCAGGCATTGGCGGGGCGGGGCTGCGCCGACAGCGTCGAGCTGGCCGCCACCGCCCGGCTATGGCCGGCCTACTGCTTCAGCACCGTCTGCTGCATGAACAGCACCGTCGCGTAGAACTGGAAGTCCTGGTTCTCCTTCTTCTGGAAGCCGTGGCCTTCGTTCTCCGCGCGCAGGTACCAGACCGGCGTGCCACCCTCGCGCACCTTGGCGACGATCTGCTCGGCCTCGGTGTAGGGCACGCGCGGGTCGTTCTTGCCCTGGATGACGAACAGCGGCTTCTTGATCCTGGCCACGTTGGTCAGCGGCGAGATCTTCTCCAGGTGGGCCCGCATCGCCGGGTCGCGCTCGTCGCCGTACTCGACGCGGCGCAGGTCGCGGCGGTAGCTCTCGGTGTTGTTCAGGAACGTCACGAAGTGCGAGATGCCCACCACGTCGATGGCGCCGGCGATGCGGTCGGCGTAGTGCGTCGACACGGCCAGCGACATGTAGCCGCCGTAGCTGCCGCCGGTCACCAGCACGCGTGAGGCGTCCAGGTCCGGCTGCGTGGCAATCCAGTCCAGCAGCGCGCCGATGTCCTTCACGGAGTCCTCGCGCTTGAAGCCGTTGTCCATCGCCAGGAAGCTCTTGCCGTAGCCGCTGGAGCCGCGCACGTTGGGCTGGATCAGTGCGATGCCCAGCTCCTGCGTGAAGTAGGCGTTGCGGCCCAGGAAGCCCATCTGCGCCTGCGACTCGGGGCCGCCGTGGATGGCGATCAGCACCGGGCGCTTGCCGGTGAACTTCTTCGGCGGCGGCGTCAGCAGGCCCGAGATCGTCGTGCCGTCGAAGCTCTTCCAGCGGATGATCTTCTGCTCGGTGAACTGCGTGGTGTCGATGCCGGCCGGCGCGTAGGCGCGGGTCCACTGCTGCACGCGGCCATCGACGTCCAGCGAATAGATCTGGCCCGGCCCCTGCGCGTTGCTGACCGAGAAGGCCAGGTCGCCGCGGCCGCGGTGGTAGGACGCGGTGCCGACGTTGCCGGCCGGCAGCGCGGCGGGCGCGGCGGTCTCCTGGCCGGTGGCGGCGTCGAAGAAGTGCAGTTCGTCGCGGCCGTCCACGTTGAACTGCGCCGCCAGCTTGCGGCGGTCGTCGGTGAACGTGACGCCGCTGACATCCCACGGGATGTGACGGCTGACGCGGGCTATGCGGCCACTGGCGGTGTCTAGCTTCATCAGCTCGCGGAACTCGCCGGCGCGGTCGCTGGCAATCCACAGCGCCGCCGCATCCGCCGACCAGCCGACCGGCGCGTAGGTGGCCTTGGCCTCCTGGCTGCCGGCGGCCGGCATGAGCTGCTTGACCGCACCGGTGGCGACGTCAAGCGACCAGACCTGCGACTCGTTCGCCGACAGGTAGCGCGACAGCAGCACCGTGCGCTCATCCGGCGACGGGCGGCTGGCCGACCAGCCGCCGCCGTCCAGCTCGGCCAGCTTGCGCCGGCCCTCGGGCTTCTCGGGGTCCATCAGCCACAGCGTGGTGGCGACCTTGGCGCGCGTGCCGCCCTGAGCCGTGCGGTCGATGGGCACGGACGAGTAGATCAGCTGGCCGCTCTGGCGCAGCCAGGTGTTCATCGCGTGGCGCTCGTCGGGGTTGGTCAGCAGCTGCGGCTGCGCGCCGGGCTGGGCCAGGCCCAGCCGGTACAGCTGCGCCACCTCGTTGCCGCCGCTGGCGCGCTCGAACACGACATAACCGCCCGTGCGCGGCTCGTAGCTGGCCTGCGTGACTGGCTCGGCGCTGTCGGTCAGCTGCTGCGGCTCGGCCATCGGGGCCGTCAGGCGGAACAACTGCGCCGTGTTGGCGCCCGCCTTGCGGTGGGCCACCAGCATCTCGCGCTGCTGCGGATGCCAGTCGACGAACGCATGGCCACGAAAGTCGTTGTAGCGGCCGATCGCGTCGGCCAGGCTCTGCGGCACGGGCGGGATGCCTTGCGCGACGAGATTGGCGTTGGGTGCGACGACGGCGGTGGGCGCGGGCGTCGGGGTGGACGCGCAGGCGGCGAGCAGGGCGGTGGCCAGCGCGCACAGGGAGAGACGAACAGGAGTCATGGAAGGCTTGAAAAGGAAATGGGCGCTCAACGCGCCCATTTTCGGGGAGGCCGGGTTAGCGCCAGGGCCTGCTCACACTGCGGGAGCAGGCCGCGTTGTGCCCAGAATGCTCGCGAGCAAGGCGCAAAGCGAAGCCGGGTTGGGCACCCGGCGAGCATTTGTAACGCCGCACGCGGGCATTCTGGGCACAACCCGTCGGGAAGGCCCGCCGCCAGAGGCCACTCTGCGTTGCACCGCTTGCCCGCATATCCATGCGGGCGGCACGCTGCGCCTTGATTGGCCTCTGGCGGCGGGCCTTCGCGGCCTACTTCCGCAGTGTGAACAGGCCCTTGCCCGACGTGTCGTTGGTCATGCCGTCTGCTGGATGCCGGCGATCAGCCAGCCTTCGCCCGACTTGACGAGGTGCCAGACCTCGTCGAAGTCCGTCGCGGCCTGCTCGCTGTCTTCGCGCACCAGGCCCCAGAAGCGCACCGACACGATCTGCTCGCCGTTCTCGGTGGCGACGTCGACGACGCTGGCGTCCAGCTGCAGCACCTCGGTGCGCTGCGCCTTGCCACCGCGTTCCAGCAGCTCGTGCTGGATGGCGGCGTACATCTGCGGCGTCGTGAAGCGGCGCAGGTCGGCCTGGTCACCGGCGTCGTTGGCCGCCTGCAGGCGGATGAACACCTGCTTGGCGATCTTCTCGAAGCCGGCGGCGTCGAAGTCGGCCGGCAGGGCCGACGCGGCTGCGGCGACAGGCGCGGCACCGCCCTGCGGCTGCCAGGCGGCGGGCGCCTGCGGCTCGGGCTGCAGGCGGAAGTTGGCGCCATGCGCGCCGGCACCCGCCAGCTGCGCCTTGGGCTTGGCGAAGCGGCGTACCAGGAAGGCGATCACCACCGCCGCCAGCACGCCCAGCAGCAGCATCGTCATGAAGTTGGCCAGCTCGGCGCCGAAGCCGAAGTGGCTGGCCAGCGCGGCCAGGCCCAGGCCGGCGGCGAGGCCGGCGATGGGGCCCATCCACGAGCGCTTGGGCGCCGCGGCGGGCGCGGCCGGCGTGGCCGCAGCCTGTTTGGCGGGGGCGGCCTGCTGCGGCGCGGCGGGCTGCTGGGCCGGCGGCGTGTTGGGGGCCGTCTGCGCGGGCACGCTGCGCTTCATGCCGCCGCCGCTCAGGCGCTTGGCCTCGGCGTCCTGCACGGGCAGGGCTACGGCCATCAAGGTGGCCAGGGTCACAGCAAGGATGCGGTTCACATCAGTCTCCGGGTGAGGAATCGAACCGTCCGCAGGTGCGGACGTAGGTCAGGATTTTCAAGCGTCCCGGATGTCTGCAACAACGGTTTTTCCGAAGTCTGGCCGCATGAGAAACCGAACAATCGCGGCGGCCGTCTCATCCGCCGTCTGCAGCTGGCCGCCATCCTTCAGGCCCTGGAAGCGCGCTTGCTCGGGGAAGCGGGTTGGGTCGGCGCCGCGCAGCTGCACCTGCATGTCGGTGTCGATGACGCCCGGCGCCAGCGACACGACGCCCACGCCGGGCTCCTCCAGCGCCAGCGCCCGGCTGAGGTGATCCAGCCCGGCCTTGACGGCGCAGTAGCCGGCGCTGCCGGCCATCGCGCGCCGGCCGAGGCCGGACGAGATGTTGAGGATGCGCCGCGTCGGCACGGCCGTCGTCTCGGCCAGGAACACGCGGCTCAGCAGCGCCGGTGCCTCCAGGCCGACGCGCAGCGCGGCGGAGAGCTGGCCCAGGTCCGTCGCGGCCAGCGGGCCCGGCGCGCTCAGCAGCGCGGCGTTGTTGATCAGCGTGGCGCTGGCCCAGCCGCCGTGGCCGCGCAGCCAGGCCTGCAGCCGCTCGGCGGCGGGCAGGGGGTCGGCGAGGTCCTGCGTCCATTGCTCGGCGGGCAGGGCCGGGTCGGCCTTGCGGGCGATGCCGATGACGGTGTGGCCCGGCTGGGCCAGCTGGCGCACGAGGTCGGCGCCCAGGCCGCGCGAGCTGCCGGTGATGACGTAGAGATGCATTCAGAACTCCGGTGGGCAGACGAAGCGATGGTTGCCGATCTGCAGTTCGCTGGCATGCAGCAGCAGCCGTGGGCTGGCGCCGGCGATGTCGGGCGCGGCGTACAGCGCGTCGCCGAGGATGGCGTGGCCCAGCGTGGCCAGGTGCACGCGCAGCTGGTGGCTGCGGCCGGTCAGCGGCTCCAGCCGCACGCGGGTCGTGCCGGCCTCGTGGCTGAGCGCCTGCCAGCGCGTCTGCGACGGCTTGCCGTGCGCGGCGTCCACCTGCTGGCGCGGGCGGTTGGGCCAGTCGGCGGCCAGCGGCAGGTCGATGAGGCCGGCGCCTTCCAGCCGGCCGGCGACGACGGCGATGTAAACCTTGTCGACGCGCCGCTCGGCGAAGTCCGCGCTCAGCTCGCGCTGCGCCTGCGCGCCGCGGGCGAACAGCAGCAGGCCCGACGTGGCCTGGTCCAGCCGGTGCACGATGAGCGCGTCGGGGTACAGCGCCTGCACGCGGGCGCTGGCGCAGTCGGGCTCGGTGCGGCCCGGCACGCTGAGCAGGCCGGCCGGCTTGTCGATGACGACCAGGCGGTCGTCGGCGTGGACGATCCTCATGCGCGGGACGACACGACGATGCCGGCCGCGATCAGCACGAACGCCGCGCCGTGGTACCAGGCCGGCATCTGGCCCAGCACGGCGGCGGAGATGACGGCCGCGAACAGCGGCGTCAGGTTGACGAAGAAGCCCGCCAGCGCGGGGCCCGCCTCGGCCACGCCCAGGCCCCAGCAGCGGTAGGCGATCAGCGACGGCCCGATGGCCACGTAGGCCAGCACGGCCAGCAGCGTGGGGCTCCAGTGGATGGCAGCGGGCGCCACGGCCTGCTCGACACCGGCCGACACGGCCGAGAACACGACGCCGAACATCAGCTGCGCCATCAGCGACTCGGCCCAGTTCCAGTCGGGCCGCTCGCCGGGCCGCAGCCCCGGCGCGGGCCGCGCCAGCATCCACGAGTAGATGGCCCACGTGAAGATGGCCACCAGCATCAGCAGGTCGCCCGGCACGAAGTGCACGGCCAGCAGCGCGGCCGGGTCGCCGCGCGCGATGACCAGCGCCACGCCCAGCAGCGACAGCACGGCGCCGGCCAACTGGCGCGGCTTGGGGCGCACGCCGTAGAAGAGGGCGCCCACGCCCAGCATCCAGACCGGCATGCTGGCGGTGATCAGCGTCACGTTCAGCGGCGACGAGGTGTGCAGCGCGAGGTACTGCAGCGCGTTGTAGCAACCCATGCCCAGCAGGCCCAGCCACGCGAGGCCGCGCCAGCGCTTCAGCGCCTCGCCGGGGCGGCGCAGCAGCGGCCAGGCCAGCGGCGCCAGCAACAGGAAGGCCAGGCCCCAGCGCAGCGCGTTCAGCGTCATCGGCGGGATGGCGTCGCGCACCAGCCGGCCCACCACCGCGTTGCCGGCCCACAGCAGCGGCGGAAGCGTCAGCAGCAGGGCAAGGCGTGGGGTCAGCTTCATCGGCGCAGGCGCGGCGTGCAAAGGGCTGGCACGATAGCCGACCTCGCCAACTGGAGACGTCGCATGCGTGAAAAAGCCGTGGTCATCGAGCAGCCCGGAGGGCCGGAGCAGCTCAAGCTCGTGGAAGTGGACGTCGGCGCGCCCGGGCCGGGCGAGATCCGCATCCGCCACGAGGCCTGCGGGCTGAACTACATTGACGTGTACCACCGCAACGGCACCTACCCGCTGCCGCTGCCGGCACGGCTGGGCATGGAGGGCGCGGGCGTCGTGGAGGCGGTGGGCGAGGGCGTCACGCACCTGAAGCCCGGCGACCGCGCGGCCTACGCCAGCCAGCCGCCCGGCGCCTACGCGACCGCTCGTGTGATGCCGGCCAAGGCCGTGCTGAAGCTGCCCGACGACATCCCGTTCGACACGGCCGCGGCCATGATGCTGAAGGGCTTGACGGTGCAGTACCTGCTGCGCAAGACACTGCCGCAGGGCGGCCTGCAGGCGGGAGACTTCGTGCTGTTCCACGCTGCGGCGGGCGGCGTCGGGCTGATCGCCTGCCAGTGGGCCCGCGCGCTGGGCCTGCAGCTCATCGGCACCGCCGGCAGCGACGAGAAATGCGCGCTGGCGCTGGCGCATGGCGCGACGCACGCGATCAACTACCGGCACCAGCCCGACTTTGCCGCCCAGGTGCGCGACATCACGGGCGGCCGCGGCGTGAAGGTGGTCTACGACTCGGTGGGCGCCGACACCTGGGCCGGCTCGCTGGACAGCCTGGCGCCGTTCGGGCTGCTGGCCAGCTTCGGCGGCGCGTCCGGCCCGGTGCCGCCGATCAACATCGGCACGCTGGCGGCCAAGGGCTCGGTCTACGTGACGCGGCCGACGCTGTTCACGCACATCGCCACGCGCGAGAGCACGCAGGCCATGGGCGACGAGCTGTTCGACGTCGTGCGCAGCGGCCAGGTCAAGATCCGCATCGACAGGCGCTACGCGCTGGGCGACGCGGCGCAGGCGCATCGCGACCTTGAAGCCCGCCAGTTGCTGGGCAGTGCGGTGCTGCTGCCCTGAGATGGCTGGCAAAGCGAAGAGGTGGGCCAGCGTCACGCTCGCCGCACTTGTGCTCGCTGGTTGTGACGTCATCGGCAGCCTCGTCACCGGGCATCTGGACATCACGCAGGCCGAGCTGCAGGCGCGCATCGCGCCGCGCTTCCCGACGCACCACTGCAAGCTGGTCGTGGCCTGCGTGGACCTGTCCAACCCCGTGGTGGTGCTGAAGGACGGCGACGACCGCATCGGCCTCACGGCCGACGTCAGCGTCGTGCTCGGGTTGAAGGCGCGCACCGGGCATATCGGCCTGTCCGGGCGGCCGCGCTACGAGCCGCAGCAGGGGCAGCTGTTCCTGGACGACCTGCGCATCGACTCGCTGGCGCTGGCGGGCCTGCCCGAGGCGTATGCGGAGCTGGTGAAGCTGCGCGGCCCGGCGGCGGCGCAGGGGGCGTTGCAGTCGCACCCGATCTACACGCTGGACACGGGCACGGCCAAGGGCGCGCTTGCCAAACGGACCGTGCGCGACGTGCGGGTCGTCAACGGACGGCTGAGGGTGTCGTTCGACGGGTCTTGAAGCCCGGCCTCAGGCCGCCCGGGCCTCGGTGCGCGGCACCAGCTGCATCACCCGGCCCAGCGCCACCTCGAAGCTGAAGCAGGAGCCCACGCCGGGCTCGCTTTCCACGCTGACGCTGCCGCCCATCAGCTCCACCAGCCGCTGCACGATGGTCAGCCCCAGGCCCGTGCCGCCGTAGCGGCGCGTGATGCTGCCGTCGGCCTGCGTGAAGGGGTCGAAGATCTGGCCGATCTGGTCGCGCGTCATGCCGATGCCGGTGTCCGTCACGGCGATGCGCAGTCGCAGGCGGTCGGCGGCGTCATCGGGCCGCACGTCGGCGCGGGCGATCTCGATGCGCACCTCGCCGCGCTCGGTGAACTTCAGCGCGTTGCCGATCAGGTTGATCAGCACCTGGCGCAGCCGCACCGCGTCGCCCACCAACCGCTGCGGCACGTTGGGCTGCACCAGCGCGTGCAGCTGGATGCCCTTGGCATGCGCCTGCAGCAGCAGCGGCTGCAGCGACTCGGTCAGGCAGTCGTGCAGGCCGAACGGCTGCTCGTCGATGACGGTGCGGCCGGCCTCGATCTTGGCCACGTCCAGCAGGTCGTTGATGATGGTCATCAAGCCCTTGGCGGAGTCGTGCGCCATCGTGATGAAACGGCGCTGGCGCTCGGTGAGGTCGTCGCCCTGCAGTACCAGCTCGGTCAGCCCCAGCACGCCGTTCATGGGCGTGCGGATCTCGTGGCTCATGTTGGCCAGGAAGCTGCTCTTGGCGAGGCTGGCGGCCTCGGCGGCCTCGCGGGCGGCGACGAGCGCGGCCTGGCTGGCCTTGAGGTCGGCGATGTCGCGCGCGTTCAGCAGCATGACGGTGTCGCCGGTGACCGGGTCGCGCATCGGGCGCGCGTCCAGCGCATGCCAGCGCGGGCCGGCCAGCGTCTGCAACTCGGCGTCCTGGCGGCAGGTCTCGCCGCGCTGCACGCGCGACTGGATGCTGGCGGCGTCGTGCGCGTGCGCGAACAGCCGCGTGAACTCGCTGCCGCCGGACGGCGGCGGCGTGTCGCCGAAGGTCAGCGCCGCAGCGGGGTTGCGCATCAGCAGCTCGCCGCCGTCCAGCCCGAACACGGCGATGCGCACGGAGGTGTGCTGCAGCGCCTCCACGCCGCGCAGCAGGCCCGAATCGGCGCCGCCGCCCAGCGAGTCGGCTGCGAACAGCATGACCTGGCGCCGGTCCGGCGTGCGCATGCCGCGCGACACCAGCATCACCGTGGTGGGCTCGCCCTTGGGGTAGAGCGTCCACATCTCCCGCACGATCCTGCCCTGCGCGTGGTCGGCGGCCGTGACGGCTAGGCGCTCCTGCACGGCGTCGCCATGCTCGGAGAAGTCGCGCGACAGGAATTCCTCGGCGCTGTCGGCATGCCAGAAGCGCAGCGCGGCGGCGTTGGCCCACAGGTTGCGCCGCTGATGGGGGTCGAACACCCACAGGGGCACGTCGAGCCAGTCGTAATGGCTGAGGCTGGCGAAATCGAGAAGCATGGAGGCGGCGGCGGAAGGCGCGCGATTGTCACCTTCCGTCACAACTGCGCCGCGTGAATTAATGCACGCGGCGCGGGCCCCGTCAGGTGCGCCGCACGCGGCGCAATTCGTCCAGGATCAGCAGCACCGCGCCCACCGTGATGGCGCTGTCGGCGATGTTGAAGGCCGGGAAGTACCAGCCGCCGGCGTGAACCTGGATGAAGTCGACGACGTAGCCGTGGATGGCGCGGTCGATGACGTTGCCGAGCGCACCGCCGAGGATCAGCGTCAGCGCCCAGGCGAACAGCTTCTGGTGGCCGTGGCGGCGCAGCATCCAGGTGATGAAGACGGCGGCCGCCAGCCCCAGGCCCAGGAAGAACCAGCGCTGCCAGCCCGAGGCGCCGTGCAGGAAGCTGAACGCGGCGCCGTAGTTGTGGGCGCGCACCAGGTTGAAGAAGCCGGTCACCGGGCGCACGTCGCCCAGCTGGAAGCTGCCGATGACGAGGATCTTGGTGAACTGGTCGGCCAGGATGATGAGTGCCGCGATCAGCAGCCACTGGGCCAGGCCCGTCGAGGATTTGCCCGCCATGTCAGGCCACCGTGCGGGTTTCGCCTGCGCCGTGCAGGTTGCTGTCGCAGCGGCCGCACAGCGTCGGGTGTGCGGCGATGCTGCCCACGTCGGCGCGGTAGTGCCAGCAGCGCTCGCACTTGGCGTGGCTGCTGGGCGTGACCATGACGCCCAGTTCCGCCGCCGACATGAGCTTGACGGCCGACGTGATGAAGACGAAGCGCAGGTCCTCGCCCAGGCTGGCGAGCAGCGCCTCGTCCTGCTCGTTGACCTTCAGCACCAGCTCGGCCTGCAGCGAGGCGCCGACGGCGCCCGTCGTGCGCACGGCTTCGATGGCCTTGTTGACCTCGTCGCGGATCTCGTGGATGCGGCCCCACTTGGCAAGCAGGGTGGCGTCGGTCTTGCCGAAGTCCCAGAAGGTCTCGGTGAAGATGGTCTCGCCCTTCGCAAAGACCTGCCACGCCTCCTCGGCCGTGAAGCTGAGGAACGGGGCCATCCAGCGCAGCATCGCATGCGTGATCTGCCACAGCGCGGTCTGCGCCGAGCGGCGCGCCAGGCTCTTGGGGGCCGTCGTGTAGAGGCGGTCCTTCAGCACGTCGAGGTAGAACGCGCCCAGGTCCTCGGAGCAGTAGACCTGCAGCTTGGCGACGACGGGGTGGAACTCGTAGCGCTCGAAGTGGGCCAGGATGTCCGCCTGCAGCTCGGCCGCGCGGGCCAGCGCGTAGCGGTCCACCTCCAGCAGATCACCCGGCGCGACCGTGTCCGTCGCCGGGTCGAAGTCGCTGACGTTGGCGAGCAGGAAGCGCAGCGTGTTGCGGATGCGGCGGTAGCTGTCGACGACGCGGGCGAGGATCTTCTCGTCCAGGCCCAGGTCGCCGGAGTAGTCGGTCGCGGCCGTCCACAGGCGCAGGATCTCGGCGCCGAACTTGTCCGACACGGCCTGCGGCGCGACGACATTGCCCTGCGACTTGCTCATCTTGCGGCCCTGGCCGTCGACGACGAAGCCGTGCGTCAGCAGGCCCTTGTACGGCGCGCGGCCGTACAGCGCGCAGGCGATCAGCAGCGACGAATGGAACCAGCCGCGGTGCTGGTCGTGGCCTTCGAGGTAGAGGTCGGCCTCGGGGCCACTGTCGTGCGCAGCGCCCTTGTGGCTGCCCTTGAGCACATGCTCGAAGGTGGACCCGGAGTCGAACCAGACGTCCAGGATGTCGTTGCCCTTGGTGTACTGGGCCGCCTCGGCGCCCAGCCACTCGGCCGCGTCCAGCTTGGACCAGGCCTCGATGCCGTGGGCCTCCACCAGCTGCGCGGCGCGCTCGATGAACGCCAGCGTGTTCGGGTGCGCCTCGCCGGTGTCCTTGTGCAGGAAGATGGGCAGCGGCACGCCCCAGCTGCGCTGCCGCGAGATGCACCAGTCGGGCCGCCCGGCGATCATGTCGTGCAGGCGGGCGCGGCCGTTCTCGGGGTAGAAGCTGGTCGCTTCGATGGCGGCCAGCGCCGTCTTGCGCAGGCTGTCGGGCGCCTTGTCCGTGGTGAATAGACCATCCCCGTCGTCCATGCGCACGAACCACTGCGCCGCGGCGCGGTAGATGACCGGCGTCTTGTGGCGCCAGCAGTGCGGGTAGCTGTGCGTGATCTTGGACTGCGCCATCAGGCGGCCGTTGTCCAGCAGCGTCTGCGCCACGACGGCGTTGGCCTTCCAGATGTGCTGGCCGCCGAACAGCGGCAGGTCGGCGGCGTAGGCGCCGTTGCCCTGCACGGGGTTCAGGATGTCGTCAAACGCCAGGCCGTGGGCCACGCAGCTCTGGAAGTCGTCCAGGCCATAGGCGGGTGCCGAGTGCACCACACCCGTGCCGTCGTCGGCGGTGGCGTAGTCCGCCAGGTAGATGGGGCTTTCGCGGTCGTAACCCGGGTGCACGTGGGCCAGCGGGTGCTTGAACTTCAGCAGTTCGAGCTTGCGACCGGGGACCGTGGCGACGACGCTGCCTTCCAGCTGCCAGCGCGCCAGGCACTTCTCGACCAGCGCCTCGGCGACGACGAAGAAGCCCCTGGGCGTGTCCACCAGCGCGTAGGGCAGCTCGGGGTTCAGGTTCAGCGCCTGGTTGGCCGGGATGGTCCAGGGGGTCGTCGTCCAGATGACGGTGAAGGCTTCCTTGGCCAGCGGCGCCACGCCGAAGGCGGCAGCCAGCTTCTCGGGCTCGGCGCTCAGGAAGGCCACGTCGACCGCAGGCGACTGCTTGTCGGCGTACTCGATCTCGAACTCGGCCAGCGACGAGCCGCAGTCGAAGCACCAGTAGACGGGCTTCAGGCCGCGGTAGACGAAGCCGCGCTCGAACAGCCGCTTCAGCACGCGGATCTCGCCGGCTTCGTTGGCGAAGTTCATCGTCTTGTACGGGTTGCTCCACTCGCCCAGCACGCCCAGGCGCTTGAAGTCGGCGCGCTGGCCGTCGATCTGCTCGGTGGCGTAGGCGCGGCTCTTGGCCTGCACCTCGTCGCGCGGCAGGCCGCGGCCGAAGGTCTTCTCGATCTGGTTCTCGATCGGCAGGCCGTGGCAGTCCCAGCCGGGGATGTAGGCCGCATCGAAGCCCGCCAGCTGACGCGCCTTGACGATCATGTCCTTCAGGATCTTGTTGGCGGCGTGACCGATGTGGATCTGGCCGTTGGCATACGGCGGGCCGTCATGCAGCACGAACTTCGGCCGGCCGCAGCTGGCGTCACGCAGGCGCTTGTACAGGCCTTGCTCGTCCCAGGCCTTGACCCAGCCCGGCTCGCGCTTGGGCAGGTCGCCGCGCATCGGGAAGGGCGTGTCGGGCAGGTTGAGCGTGGAGCGGTAGTCGGGTGCGTCCGGGGTGGTCATGGCGTGCGGCCAGGCGGCTGAGCCTGGCGGTTCAAAGGCGGGGAGGGCGACGGCGAAGAGCGGCTGTGCGCCGCTTCAAATTCGGTCGCGCGTGGTCTGGCGGCTGACCTTGGTGTACGAGGCGGCGTGGGTGGCCAGGAAGGCGCGCGCTGCGTCGGTGTCGTGGCGAATAGCGGCCGTGAGCGCATCCAGCCCGTCGTACTTGGCTTCGTCGCGAAGTTTGTGCAGCAGTTCCACGCGGGCGAGTTTACCGTAGCCCCCCTCGGCACCCAGGGGCCAGTCCAGGCAGTGGACCTCCAGCAGCACGCGGCCGGCGTCCTCGACCGTGGGGCGGTTGCCCAGGCTGGCCACGCCCGGCAGCGGCTCGGGCGTCAGGCCGTGCACCAGCACCGCAAAGATGCCGTGCGCGGCCGGCTTGTCGTGCGGGAAGCGCAGGTTCAGCGTGCGAAAGCCATCGGCCGCGCCGGGCGTGGATTCGCCCAGCTGCCGGCCCAGCTTGCGGCCATGCGTGACATGACCCGAGACGGCGTAGGGGCGCCCCAGCAGCGCCGCGGCGCCGGCCATGTCGCCGCGGGCCAGCGCCTCGCGCACGGCCGAGCTGCTGACGCGCAGGCCGTGCACCTCGTAGCTCATCATGCGGGCGACGTCGAAGCCCTGGGCCCGGCCCGCGGCGTCCAGCGTCGCGTAGTCGCCCAGCCGCTTGGCGCCGAAGCGGAAGTCGTCGCCGACCAGCACGTACTTGGCGCCCAGCCCGTCCATCAGCACCTGGCGGATGAAGTCCTGCGGCGGCAGCCCCGCCAGCGCCTCGTCGAAGGGCAGGATGACGACCTGGTCGATGCCGCAGCGCTCCAGCTCGGCCAGCTTGTCGCGCAGCGTCGCGATGCGGGCGGGCGCCAGCTCGGGCTTGCCCAGCCTGGCGGCGAAGAAGTCGCGCGGATGCGGCTCGAACGTCATCACGCAGGTCGGCAGGCCGCGGTGCCGCGCCTCGGACTGCAGCAGCGCCAGCATGGCCTGGTGGCCGCGGTGCACGCCGTCGAAGTTGCCGATGGTCAGCGCGCAGGCGGGCGCCACGCCGGGATGGTGGAAACCTCTGAAGACTCGCATCGGCGCTATTGTCCCCAGACCTCGGCCGGGCTGTGGACCCAGCGCCACTCGCCGGGCTTGAGGTCGGCGGGCAGGCTCAGCGCGCCGAACTGCGGCCGGTGCAGCGCCTCCACGCGGTTGCCGACGGCCGCCACCATGCGCTTGACCTGGTGGTACTTGCCCTCCAGCAGCGTCAGGCGCAGCAGCGTCTCGTCGACGATCTCGGCGCCATCGGCTTGGGTCATCTCCGGCGCGCGCTGGAACTTGCCCGGCGGGCGCAACTTGTCTTCCGGCTCCTTCAGCTCGACGCCGGCCAGCAGCTGCTCCACCATCGCCGAGGTCAGCGGATGCTTGCAGCGCGCCTCGTAGACCTTGGGCACGTGATGCTTGGGTGACGTGAGCTTGTGGATCAGCGCTCCGTCGTCGGTCAGCAGCAGCAGGCCGGTGGTGTCCTCGTCCAGCCGGCCGATGGGCTGCACGCCGCGCTCGCGCAGCGGGGCGGGCAGCAGGCTCATGACGCTGGGGTGGTGCTTGGGCTTCTGCGAGCACTCGTAGCCGGCCGGCTTGTTCAGCAGCACCAGCGCCTTGTCGTAGACGGGCCATTCCTGGCCGTTGATCGTGAAGCGCAGGCCCTCGGTCTCGAACTCGGTGTCGGGTTCTTCCACCACCTCGCCGTTGACCATGACCTCACCGTTCCACACCAGCCCGGCGCACAGGCGCCGTGTTCCGAATCCCTGGCTGAACAGGATGTGGGAGAGCTTCTGCTTCACTTGGGCGTCGACTTCATCGGCTGCACATCGCCGCAGTCGGCGCCCAGCCAGCGGCCTTCGCCGCTGACCTTGGTGGTCTCGGCCTTGCCCTGGCGGACCCGGCGGATGGTGACCTCGTTCGTGAAGCCCTCGCTGCCGCGCAGTGTGACGACGGCGTCGCCCTCGGCGGCCGGGTCGGTGCAGACGAAATGCGTCTGGATGACGTTGCCGCTGCGCCTGGCTTCCTGCGTGCAGTTGCCTTGGCTGCTGACGGGTGCAACGTTGCGCTCGGCCTGCTCCTTGGTCACGCAGGTCTTCACGGTGATGACGCCGCCGGCCATGTTCACACTGACGCCCTGCTTGCCCATCATCTGCTCGATCATGGCGCGGCGCTCGGGCGGCATGTTGTCCATGGCCTTCTGCGCCTGTTCCATCTGCGCCTTGCGAGCCGCGTCGAGCTGGGGCGTCTGTTTGAACTCCCACAGCCCGGGCTTCATGGTCTGGGCGTGGCTGGCGGTGGGGTGCAGGCTGGCCAGCGCGGCCAGCAGCAAGAGGGTGTACTTCATCGGGTGACCTCCACGAGGGCAGAGAGGGCAGCGCCGATGACGGCGCTGCTCAGGCAAACACCCCTGCAGTGTCCTGCATCCGCGCGCTCACTTCGCCCAGGTGGTGCAGCGTGTCGCCCCACTGCATCTCCATGACGGTCAGACGCTTGAAGTAGTGGCTGCCGGCGTACTCGTCGGTGACGCCGATGCCGCCGTGCAGCTGCGTGCACTGCTGGCCGACGAAGCGCATCGCCTGGCCCAGCTGCACCTTGGCCTGCGACAGCGCGCGGCGGCGCACGGCGGGCAGGTCGCCCAGGCGCAGCGTGGCGTAGTAGCTCATCGAGCGGGCCAGCTCCAGCTGCATCTTCACGTCCGCCGTGCGGTGGCGCAGCGCCTGGAAGCTGGCGATGGCGACGCCGAACTGCTTGCGCGTGTTGAGGTACTCGACGGTCAGCGCCAGGTATTTCTCCATGACGCCCACGGCCTCCGCCGCCTGGGCCGCGATGCCGATGTCCGCGGCCAGTTCCAGCAGCATCAGGCCCTGGTCGGCACCCACGATGAGCTGGGCGGGCGTGTTGTCGAAATGGACCTCGGCGGCACGCGAGCCGTCATACAGCGAGTAGGCCCGCGTGTGCACGCCGGGCGCCGAACGCTCGACGAGGTAGAGCGCCACGCCATGTGGCGCGTCGTCGTTGCCGGCCACGCGGGCGGGCACGATGAAGGCGTCGGCCACATCGCCGGCCGGCACCAGGCTCTTCACGCCGGTGAGCTTGCCGTCGACCACGCGCGTGGCAACCTGGTTCAGCCGGTAGCGCGCCTTGGCCTCCTGGTGCGCCAACACCACCAGCGCCCCGCCGCCGGCTATGCGCGGCAGCCACGCGGTCTGCAGCTCGTCGGGCGCGTGGGCCAGCATGGCCGGGGCGATCAGCGCGCCCTGCGCGATGGGTTCCATGACCAGGCCGCGGCCCAGCTCTTCCATGACCACCATCGCCTCCACCGCGCCGAAGCCCAGGCCGCCGTGGGCCTCGGGCACGGCCAGCGCCGTCAGGCCCAGGCCGGCCAGGCCGTCCCAGACGGCGCGGTCGAAGCCGCCGGCCCGCGCGATCTGCACGCGGCGCTCGAAGCTGTAGTCCTTGTCGACGAAGCGGCGGACGGCGTCGCGCAGGGCTTGCTGGTCTTCAGAGAAATCGAAATCCATGTGTCTGTCTCCCCTGCGGTCAGCCGAGCACGGTCTGCGCGACGATGTTGCGCTGCACTTCATTGGAGCCGCCGTAGATCGTCGTCTTGCGGACGTTCAGGTAGCTGCCGGTCAGCGGGATGGCGTGGGACGCGCCGCCGATCCAGGCGCCGCCCAGCCACTGGTCGCCCTGCCAGCCCGCCTCCATCGCCTCGTGGACGTGGGGCAGCGCCAGCGGGCCGCCGGCCAGCATCATCAGCTCGGTGTAGCGCTGCTGCAGCTCGCTGCCGCGGATCTTCAGCAGGCCGGCCACGTCCAGCGGCTGCTTGCCGGTGCGCTCGCCCGACAGCACGCGCAGCACCATCATCTCGAGTGCCACGACATCCACCTCGCACAGCGCGATCTGGTCGCGGAAGCGGGTGTCGTCCATCAGCCCCTCGGCCTTGGCGATGCGCTTCAGGCGCTCCAGTTCCCGCTTGGCGCGGTTCACGTCGGCGATGTTGGTGCGCTCGTGCGACAGCAGGTGCTTGGCGTACGTCCAGCCCTTGTTCTCCTCGCCGATCAGGTTCTCGGCCGGCACTTCGACGTTGTCGAACCAGACCTCGTTCACCTCGTGCTCGCCGTCCAGCATGATGATGGGCTTGACGCTGACGCCGGGCGTCTTCATGTCGATCAGCAGGAAGCTGATGCCCGTCTGCGGCTTGCCCTCGGTGGACGTGCGCACCAGGCAGAAGATCCAGTCGCCGTACTGGCCCAGCGTCGTCCAGGTCTTCTGGCCGTTGACGATGTACTTGTCGCCCTGCCGTTCGGCGCGGCATTTCAGCGACGCCAGGTCGGAGCCCGAGCCCGGCTCGCTGTAGCCCTGGCTCCACCAGACCTCGCCGCTCATGATGCCGGGCAGGAAGCGCTGCTGCTGCTCCGGCGTACCGAACGCCATGATGACCGGGGCCACCATCACCGGCCCGAACGGCACGATGCGCGGCGCGCAGGCGAGGGCGCATTCCTCCTCGAACAGATGGCGCTGCACGGCGTTCCAGCCGGGGCCGCCGAACTGCTTGGGCCAGGCCCAGCCGTGCCAGCCCTTGGCGCCCAGGATCTTGGCCCAGCGCTGCAGGTCGTCCTTGTTCAGGCGCAGCGCATGGCGCACCTTGTGGGCGATGTCGGCCGGCAGGTTGGCGCGCACCCAGTCGCGCACCTCGGCGCGGAAGGCCAGCTCCGCATCGGTGAAGTTGAGGTCCATGTGTCTCCGCGTGCTGCGTTGTCGTGATCGGAATGCCGAGCTTTTAGCACGGTCGTTCGCGTCGACGCTGTCCGGCCAGGGACAGTGCAGCGGCTGGCGTCCGCCAAACAAAAAGGCACTCCGGAGAGTGCCTTTCGAGGGGAGCGAGACGCGTGTCAGGCTGCGAGCTTGGTCTTGCGGCGGCGCAGGCCGATGACGCCCGCCAGGGCCACGCCCGTCAGGGCCAGCGAAGCGGGTTCGGGAACGCTCGAGTTCGAGCCGCCGCAAACACCCTTGTTGCTGACCGTTGCCGAGCACACCGTGCCAGCAACGGAGTACAGCTTGAAGTAGTCGTTGCTGAGGCTCAGCGTGCCGCGGCTCTCGGTGGCAATGCTGGTGCTGCTGTTGGCAGTTTGCGCAAAGCCCGAGTTGTAGGCGCTGATCAGCCACCAGCTGGAGGTCTTGCCGGCCGAGTTGACCAGGTTGTACGGGTTGGTGGTGTCGCCCACCATGTCGCCATAGTTGCCCACCAGTTCCCAGCTGCCGTTGAGCCAGTTGCCCGAAGCATCCTGCGTCGGGGCGCTGGTGGTCGTCCAGCGGAACAGCGAAATGTCGACCGTCGTGCCGGCCGACGTGGTGCCCGTCAGCGACTTGCCGGAGGCGCCCGTTCCCGAGCCGCAGCTGCCGGTCGTCGTGTCGACGATGACGTTGGAGGCGTTCTTGCAGCCGATTTCGGTCGACGTCCCGTTGTTCGACACGTAGCCGAGGCCGATGCTGGACAGCACCGTCGAGCTGGTGAACGACAGCAGCACGGCTTCGGTGTTGATGTTGTTGTCCAGCGCGTGGTAGGGCGAGTTGGCATCGGTGCCGGTGTACATGCCCTGGCCGTTGCCCGCGAAGTAGGCGAGGCCGTTTGCGCCGTTGCCATTCGTGTTCGCAGGGGTGGCCGTCCACTTGCCGTTCACCACGCCGCCGGCGTCGTTGGTGGCGTAGTAGCCACTCAGCGACACCGTGGTGTTGTTGATCTTGCCGCCGGTTTCGCTGCCGGCGACGTAGACGTTGGAGGAATTCTTGTCGTCGCAACTGGCCGTCGTGCTCAGGCTGCAGTTGTTGTAGTTGCCGACGCTCGACACCGTTGCGTTGTCAAAGGTCCAGACCGCATGAGCGCTGCCGCTCAGACCCATGCCCGCCATCAGAGCAGCCAGTGCGAGCCAATTTGTGCGATGCGTCTTCATTGATTTTCCTTTTTATGAATTCTGCAACCTGCGAATCCAGACCTTATTTAGCAAACCTGATGCCAGCATGAAAATTCGTTGTCTCTCAACGATTTACAGCTGCCATGAGCTTGATGCGTTGCGGATTGTAAGAACGGCCGACAGGAATGGCCGGATATCCGCCCCCTCAGTTAAGGGTGGCCAGCAGCTTGCGCGCGTCGTCGACGGACGAAAACTTCACGCTTGCCTTGAGCGCGGCCTGCAGTTCCTCGCGCGCCTCGGATTTGCGGCCCGCTTTAGCGAGGGTGGCACCCAGGTGGTATCTGATGTCGGCGACATCCGGAGCGCGCAAGCGGGCCTCGCGCAGCAGTTGCAGCGCGCGGTCCAGGTTGCCCGCCTGGTAGTTGGCCCAGCCGGCCGTGTCCATCAACAAGGGGTTGCGCGTGTCGGCCTTGTAGGCCCGCTCCGCCATCGCGAGAGCATCGGGGTCCTTGATTTCCATGAGCAGGTTGGCCAGGCCGTTGAGCGACTGAGCATGGTTGGGCCGTTGCTTGAGGATGGCTTCGTATTGCTTGCGGGCAGCGCCGAAGTCGCGACCGCGCAGATGCACCTCGGCCATCGTGTTGCGCACCGTCAGGTCGTTGGGGTTGCGCCTGAGCCAGGCGTCGCCGATCTCCAGCGCGGCCTTCGCGCCGCTCTGCACAAAGGTGAGGTTGATCAGTCGGGTCAGGCTGGCCTGCGACTTTTCGATGTCGTGTGCCTTGCGTAGCGCTTCCAGCGCCTGGGCGGGCTGGTTGCGTGATTGCGCGACGTCGGCCAGCAGGTTGTAGCCCATCGCGGACTTCGGCGTCGCCTGCACGACCAGCCTGGCGCGCCTTTCTGCCGACGCCGGATCGCCCCGGGCGAGGTCGACGCTGGACATCATCGCCAGCGCGGGAATGAAGTCGGGCGTGCCGTTCAAGGCCTTGTCCAGGCTGTACGCTGCGCCCGACAAGTCCTTGATGGAGATCTGCTGGCGAGCCACCTCGACCAGGCGCGGCGCATCGAACGCCGCGCGGCGGCCGGCGTTGGTCAGCGTCGACTTGGCACCCGCTGTGTCGCCATTGGCAGCCTGAGCGGCGGCATAGGCCTGCAGGGCTTCGACGTCCTCGGGCAGCTTCGCCAGCAGGATCTTGGCGGCGTCCAGCGCCCGGCTCGGCTGGCCGTTGCGCAGATGCCAGGCGACCAGCGCAAAGTCTGTGCGCGTTTCGCGCGGGCCGCTGGCGGCCACCGCGCTTTCGAGCCACTTGAGCGCCTCGTCAGGCTTGCCCCAGAGTTCGTGCAGCAGCGCCAGCTCGAACAGCACGTTCACGTCGCGCTCGCTGGCCTTGATCAGCTCGCGCAAGCGGCGGTTGGCGGCATCGAAATTGCCTGTGCGGGCGTCCAGCCGCGCCAGGCCCAGCTTGGCCTCCGTCAGATTCGGCGCGATCTTCAGCGCCTTCTCGTAGCCCGCGCGGGCGCCAGGGTAGTCCTCGACCTGCGTCTTGGCGTAGGCCTGGACCATCAGCACCGTCGGGTTGTTCGGATTGCTGCGCGCCAGCGACTCGGCGACGGCGAGTGCCTTGGGTGCCTGGTTGTCCCGCAGCAGCACCGTGACGAGCGCCAGGCCGGCGTAGGTCTGCTTGGGGTCGGCCTGGTAGGCCTTGCTCAGTTCCTCGGCGCCGAGGGCCGCCTTGCCGCTTTGCAGCAGCGAGATGCCCAGCGCCGTGCGGTACTCCGCCGAATCCTTGGTCTTCAGCGCGTCCTGCATCAGCGTCGTGGCGCGTGCATGCTTGCCCTGGCTCATGTGCACCGATGCCAGCATCAGCAGCGCCTGGCCGTCTCCCGCATGGACCTTCACATAGCCCTCGAGCAGCTCGACCGCACGGTTGAGGTTGGGCTCGGCCACGGCCACCTGCGCGAGCAGCTTAACCAGCGGGCTGCCTGGCTGCTGGCGGCTGGCCAGTTCCAGGAAGGGTTTGGACTTCTCAAGCTCACCGAGGTTGAAGTGCGCCAGACCATTGAGCATCAGCAGCTGCGGGCGGTAGCGGATGTACTCGATGGGCACCGGATCCAGCAGGGCGGTGATCTTCTTCAGCGCGGCCCTGGCCGCCGTCGGGTTGCCCGCGCGCTCGGCCAGCAGCGCCCGCAGATAGGTGCCGCGCGGATCGTTGGGCTTGAGGCGCTGCAGTTCGTCGACCTCCACCAGCGCCTCGGCGTCGCGCTTGAGGTCCACCAGCAGCCCCGCCCGCGCCAGGTGGGCTTCAGCATGGCTGGGTTGGGCCTTGATGGCGCGGTCATAAGCGGCGAAGGCCTGCGTGACCTGGTTCATCGCGTGGTAGGTCGCGCCCTTCTGGTAGTGCGCCTCGGCGCTTTCGGGGCTGAGCTTGAGCGCCTGGTCGCCCGCCGCCAAGGCTTCGGTGAACTGCCGCCCGCGCACGCGCAGCGGCACCTCGGCAATCCAGCTGCCGGGGTCGTTCGGGTTGATGGCGCGCGCCTGCAGGATCGTGTCCAGCGCTGCCTTGAGGTCGCCGAGATCCGACTGGGCCAGCGCCCGCTCCAGCAGCAGCTGTTGCTGAATCCCTGGGGGCAGACCGGCGGTTTGCAGGCGCGGGTCGTCCAGCATCTGGGCCTGCTTGCCCTGGTTGTTCATCGCGATCGCCAGCGCAACGGCGACCTCGGCGCGATCGACGCCGAGCCGGATGGCTTCACGAAGCTCGAATTCTGCCGCCGAGGGCTGGCTGTCGGCGAGAAGCGCCTTGCCCAGCAGCACGTGGACGGGCAGTTGCGTCTTGTCGGCCTGCAGCGCGTTCCTCAGCTGGATGATGGTGCCGGGGATGTCGCGCTTCTCGTAGCGCTGCAGCGCGTCCTCGTAGAAGCGTGAGGCCTTGGCGGCGTCCTGCGCGTGTGCCGTTGTGGTGGCGATCAGCAGCGCGGCCAGCAGGCCGGGAAGCGAGGCGGTGTGACGGGTCATCGATGCGGCCGGCGGAATGAGGCGCCGGATTCTTGCAGAACGCCGGCAGCGCAGACCGCACCGCGTCAGTAGCGAAGGTCCAGCGTCATGACATCGTTCTCGCGTCGCATCTGGAAGCGGTTCAGGAAGCTGTTCCCCAGCAGCACGTGGGGCATCTGACCCGGGATGACGATGGCCTCGACGTTGCGCACCTCAACCTCGCCGACCCGCACACTGGCCAGCTCGATCATGTACGCCGGCACGGCGCCGTTGGCCGTGTGCGTGACGACCTGCCGGCCGTGCTGGTAGCGCACGCCCAGCTTGTCCGCCTCGGTCTGGCTCAGCGCGACGCTGGTAGATCCTGTGTCCAGCAGGAAGCTGGTGTAGCGGCCGTTGATGGCGCCGGCCATCGTGAAGTGGCCCCCGGGGCCGACGGGCAGCACGATCTGGCGAGCGCCGGCCGGGGCGCCGGAGCCAACGCGGCCGGGCGCGGCGCCCAGCGCCAACGTCTGGCGCCGACCGCCGACGTCGATGACGGCCCGGCCATCCTCCAGTGCCACCAGCGTGACCCCCAGCGTCGTCGCGCCGACGGCCACGGTGCGCGGCTCGCCGTCGATGAGCAGCAGCGCCGCGCGGGCGCCCAGCATGCCGTTGAGCTGTATGCGGGGCGCGGTCTGTGCCAGCGCCGCTAGCGACAGGCCCAGCAGGGTCAGGGCCAGGCCTGTGCGTCTCATGTCAGTCGCGGAAGTTGTTGTAGGTCAGCGGCGTGTCGCTGAAGCTCTTCTTCAGGTGGGCGATGGCCACCTGCAGGTCGTCGCGGTTCTTGCCGGTCACGCGTACCGCATCGCCCTGGATGCTGGCCTGGACCTTCAGCTTGCTCTCCTTCAGCGAGGCGACGATCTTCTTGGCCAGTGTGGCCTCGATGCCTTCCTTGATCTTGTAGACCTGGCGCACCTTGTCGCCGCCGAGCTTCTCGATCTTTTCCTGCTTGTCCAGGAAGCTGATGACGACGTCCTGCTTGGTCAGCTTGGCGTAGAGCACCGCCTCGATCTGCTCGAGCTGGAACTCGCTGTCGCCCGTCGAGTGGATTTCCTTGTCCTTGAGCTCGACCTTGGCGCCCGTGCCCTTGAAGTCGAAACGGGTGCCGATTTCCTTGACGGCGTTGTCCACGCCGTTGCGGATCTTGACGTGGTCGGGTTCGAGAACGGTGTCGAAGCTGGGCATTTGCAGTCGGGGGGAGAGTCGGGGGAAAGGGTCTGCGAAAATTTTCCCATGCCCACGCCCTCACAGACCCCCTCGAACGCAGTGCCCGCCAGTGTGCCGATTCCCATTTCGCCGCTCCTGGTCGAGACCGACGTCAACCTGAAGCCCTACAACACCTTCGGCCTGCCGGCCGTCGCGAAGCGCCTCGTGCGCATCCGCGAGGCGGCGGACGTGCGCCGCGTCGTGGACCATCCGGAGCTGGGCCGGGCGTCCAAGTTCGTGCTGGGCGGCGGCAGCAACCTGGTGCTGACCAAGGACGTGGACGCCGTCGTGTTGAAGGTGGAGATTCCCGGCATCCGCCTGCTGGAGGAGCGCGACGACGCGTGGATCGTCGAGGCCGGTGCCGGCGTCGTCTGGCACGACCTCGTCACGTGGACGCTGGAGCACGGCTACCCTGGCCTGGAGAACATGGCGCTGATTCCGGGCACCTGCGGGGCCGCGCCGGTGCAGAACGTCGGCGCCTACGGCATCGAGGTGAAGGACCGGCTGGAGGCGGTGGAGGTGATGGACCTCATCACCGGCCGGCCGGCGCTGCTGCCGGCAGACGTCTGCCGCTTCGGCTACCGCGACAGCGTGTTCAAGCACAGCGACTTCGGCGGCCTGGCGGGCAAGAGCGTCATCACGCATGTGCGCTTCCGTCTGCCCAGGCCGTGGCAGCCGGTGCTGGGCTACCTGGAGATCGAGCGCAAGATGGCCGAGACGGGCATCACCGCGCCGACGTCGCGGCAGATCTACGACTGGATCGTCGCGGTGCGCCGCGCCAAGCTGCCCGACCCGGCCGTCATCGGCAACGCCGGCAGCTTCTTCAAGAACCCGGTCGTCACCGCCGAGCAGTGCAAGGACATCATCGGCCGCGACCCCGGCATCGTGCACTACCCCATGCCCGACGGCAGCGTGAAGCTGGCGGCCGGCTGGATGATCGACGCCTGTGGTTGGAAGGGTAAGACCGTGGGCGGCGCGGCCGTCTACGAGAAGCAGGCGCTGGTGCTGGTGAACAAGGCGGACGCGCGCGGCGCCGAGGTCGTCACGCTGGCGCGGGCCATCCAGGAGAGCGTCTACGGGCGTTTCGGCATCCGCCTGGAGCCGGAGCCGGTGGTGGTTTGACTTTGCCGTAGCGTCCCCTGGGGGCGCTCCGGTCATGGAGGGGAGTCGTGGATAAAAGAGCCGTACTCGCCGCGCTGTTTGCAGTGCGCCATGGCCTCGGCGGGCTGCTGGGCGCCCTTGCTGCCTGGCCTCTGGCGATCCAGGGCATCGAGGCGTATGCGCCGATCGCGCACCACGGCGAATGTGGGTTCCTTTGCATGAACCTGCTCGTGGCGGGCTTCTGGGGGGGTGTTGCTGCAGGTGCAGCAGTCTGCATCTGGGTCGTGGTCGCTCTATCGATCAGAGCGTTATGCAAAGAAGTGGATCAGGGTCCAGGCGGTTAGCTGTGAATCTTGCCGCCTGCAGGCGGCAGGCCGGCCTCATCATCCTGCCACGGTCCACGGGGAGGGTGACGATGAAGCGCAGCACACTAAGCCGGCGCATATTGCTGGCCTGGCTGGGAAGTCTGGGCACACCGGTGCTGGCGCTGCAGCCGCTGCTGGCGAAGAACGCACCGGCGGGTATCGATCCCAAACCGTATCTCGTCAGCGAAAAGCTGGATGGCGTGCGGGCGCTGTGGGACGGCACGACGCTGCGCTATCGAAGCGGTCGCGTCGTGGCAGCGCCGGCCTGGTTCCTGGCGGCGCTGCCGAAGACGCCGTTGGACGGCGAGCTGTGGATGGGGCGGCGCCGCTTCGACGAGCTGTCGGGCGCCGTGAGGCGTGCCGAGCCGGTCGATGCGGAGTGGCGCCTCGTCCGTTTTCACGTGTTCGAGCTGCCGGCCGGCGAGGGGACGTTTGAGCAGCGGGCTGGCCAGCTCAGGGCGCTGGCCAGCGACATCGTTCGACCGGTCGAGCAGCAGCGCTTCCAGTCGAACGCCGAACTGCGGGCCAAGCTGAAGCAGGTCGTCGATGCCGGCGGCGAAGGGCTGATGCTGCACCGGGCCGATGCGCCCGTGGCGTCCGGTCGCAGCGACCTGCTGCTCAAGCTCAAACCGCTGGCAGACGCCGAGGCCGTGGTGATTGGCCATGAAGCGGGGAAGGGCCGCTTCGCCGGTCAGCTCGGGGCGCTGGAGCTGCAGACGCCGGATGGCGTGCGGTTCAAGCTGGGCACCGGCTTCACCGACGCCCAGCGCCGCGACCCGCCGGCCATCGGCGCGACGGTCACATATCGCTACCGTGACCTGACACCCTCGGGCAAACCGCGGTTTGCCAGCTTCATCCGCGTGGCGGACGAGTTCTGAACGATCAGCCTTCCAGCTTCGGCAGCCCGCCACCCGCCAGCAGGCCGGTGCCGGTGTAGATGCCCAGCTTGCCGCGCGTGTCGGTGATGTCGAGGTTGCGCATGGTCAGCTGGCCGATGCGGTCGGCGGGGCTGAAGGGCGCGTCCTCGACCTTTTCCATCGACAGGCGCTCGGGGGCGTAGGTCAGGTTGGGGCTCTTGGTGTCCAGCAGCGAGTAGTCGTTGCCGCGGCGCAGTTCGAGGGCCACTTCGCCGGTCACGGCGCGGGCGATCCAGCGCTGGGCGGCTTCGCGCAGCATGATGGCCTGCGGGTCGAACCAGCGGCCCTGGTACAGCAGGCGGCCCAGCTTGCGGCCGTTGTCGCGGTACTGCTCGATGGTGTCTTCGTTGTGGATGCCGGTGACGAGGCGCTCGTAGGCGATGTGCAGCAGCGCCAGGCCCGGGGCCTCGTAGATGCCGCGGCTCTTGGCCTCGATGATGCGGTTTTCGATCTGGTCGCTCATGCCCAGGCCGTGGCGGCCGCCGATCTTGTTCGCTTCGGCCAGCAGCGCCACCGGGTCGCGGTACTCGACGCCGTTCAGCGCGACGGGCACGCCTTCCTCGAAGCGCACCGACACCTCCTCGGCCTTGATCGCCACGTCCTCGCGCCAGAACGCCACGCCCATGATGGGGTTGACGATGCGGATGCCGCTGTTCAGGTGCTCCAGGTCCTTGGCCTCGTGCGTGGCGCCCAGCATGTTGGAGTCGGTCGAGTACGCCTTCTCGGCGCTCATCTTGTAGGCGAAGCCCTTCTCGGTCATGAAGGCCGACATCTCGGCGCGGCCACCCAGCTCGTCGATGAAGGTCTGGTCCAGCCAGGGCTTGTAGATCTTCAGCGCCGGGTTGGTCAGCAGGCCGTAGCGGTAGAAACGCTCGATGTCGTTGCCCTTGAACGTGCTGCCGTCGCCCCAGATGTTGACGCCGTCGGCTTTCATCGCGGCCACCAGCATCGTGCCCGTCACGGCGCGGCCGATGGGCGTGGTGTTGAAGTAGGTGACGCCCGCGGTGCTGATGTGGAAGGCCCCGGCCTGCAGCGCGGCGATGCCCTCGTGAACCAGCTGCGCGCGGCAGTCCACCAGCACGGCCTTCTCGGCGCCGTACAGCATGGCCTTGCGCGGGATCTCGTCGTAGTCGGGCTCGTCGGGTTGGCCCAGGTTGGCCGTGTAGGCGTAGGGCAGGGCGCCCTTGAGCTTCATCCAGTGCAGGGCCGCGGAGGTATCGAGGCCGCCGGAGAAGGCGATGCCGACCTTCTGGCCGACGGGAACGGATTGCAGGATCGTGCTCATAGAACGCTCACAAAGAAACCAAGAGACTGCGCCACTGCGGGTGGCGCTCGATGTAGACGGCGACGTAGCTGCACGCCGGAACGACCTTCAGGCCCTGTTCCTGGGCCCAGCTCAGGCCGGCCTCCACCAGCTGGGCCGCCAGGCCCTGCCCGCGGTAGGCCGAGGGAACGCCGGTGTGCGTGAAGACGACGCGGTTGGGCTGCGCGGCGGGCGCCAGCTCGTAGTCCAGCACGCTGGTGGGCGTGGTGGGCAGCGTGAACCGCTGGTGCTCGGGCTCGTGGCGCGGCGTCATGCGGTGGGCGTCTTCAGCGCGACGGGATGGATCTCGACCGACGCTTCGGTCGTGGACACGTAGATGCTGCCGTCCTGGATGCTGATCTGCAGCTGCATGCTGCGCGCGGCCAGGCGCGCCAGCGCCTGCGACTGCTCGGCCGGCACCTGCCAGACGGCCAGCTTGGGTGTGCGCGTCAGCTTGTTCTCCAGGTTGCGCCACCAGACCTCGGTGCTGCTGGCGAAGCTGTAGACGCTGACGCGCTCGCTGCGGCCGTGGGCCTTCATCAGGCGGCGGTCGTCGGGCTGCCCCAGGTCGATCCAGTGCACCACGTCGCCGGTCAGGTCCAGCTGCCAGAGGTCGGGCTCGTCGACGTCAGACAGGCCCTTGGTGAACTCCAGCCGGCCGCGCAGCTCGTCTGCCGGCACGTTCAGCGCGAAGGCCAGCACGCGGATCATCAGCCGCTCCTCGGTCTCGCTGGGGTGGCAGGCAAGCGTGAGTTGATGGTCGCCGTAGACATGGCGGTCCATGTCGGCGATCTGCAGCTGGGCTTTGTAGATGGTGGCTTTGAGCGCCATGCGGGGCGGCGGCGGCAGGCGCCGTGTACAAGGTGGTAACGAAAGGGCAGCCGGGCATTATCGCGGCGAAGCCTCATGGCATCATTCCGGCTTCCCGTTTGGAACCTTCGCAACCGAGTTGCGCCCTCTTCATGAAACGCATTCTTCTCCCGCTGGCCCTGGTCTTCGCCGTCTCTGCCCAGGCGCAGATCGTCAACAACCCCAAGGCCAAGGTCGACCCGAAGAACAACAAGGTCGCCAACCCGGTGGTCGAGAAACCCAAGCCCAAGCTGATGACACGCGATGAACTGCGCCTGTGCATCGACCAGCAGGAGGCCAACTCCAAGGAAGCCGAGGCCATCAAGGTGGAGCAGGCGTCCTACAAGTCCAACGCCGAGAAGCTCAAGGCCGAGAAGGTCACCGTCGAGGCGGGCGAGGCCGCGCTGGGCAAGCAGATCGCCGACATGAAGGCGGAGAAGCAGGCCATCCTGGACGCCCACGCCGCGCTGACGGCCGAGGCCCCCAAGCTGGACGCCAAGGAGCTGAAGGCCCGCAACGAGGCCTACCAGGCCCGCGCGAACAGCTTCAACGCGATGTTCGAGAGCGTGAAGGCGGCCGACGGCGAGCAGAGCGCACGCCGCAAGGCCTTTGCCGAGAAGGTCGACGGCCTGGACGGGCAGTTCAAAGCACTGGAAGAGCGCACCGAGAAGCACTTCGATGCCCTCGACAAGTGGAAGGCCGAATGCCAGAACAAGGCCTACGACGAGAACGACGAGAAGGCCGTCCGCAAGGAGAAGGCGGCCGCCGCGGGCAAGTGATCCGCGCCATCCGCTGAACAGCACCGCAGGACAGGGCCGCCCCACCGGGAGCGGCCCTTTTTCATGGTTCGCCCACGAGGTTTTCGCATGAACACCGCCAACCCGCTGATGCAGGCCTGGACGGGCCCGCACGGTCTGCCAACGTTTGCCGATATCGCCGCGGCGCATTTCCAGCCCGCCTTCGAGGCGGCGTTGGCCGAGCACCGCGCCGAGATCGACGCCATCGCCGCCCAGCCCGAGCCGCCCAGCTTCGCCAACACGCTGGCCGCGTTCGATGCCAGCGGCCGCCAGCTGACGCGGCTTCAACATCTGTTCTACACGCTGGGGGCGTCGGCCACGTCGCCCGAACTGCAGGCGCAGCAGCGCGTGATGGCCGGGCCGCTGGCCGCGCACGACAGCGCCGTCTACATGCACCAGGGCCTGTTCCAGCGCGTGGACGCGCTGTTCGAGCAGCGCCACACGCTGGGGCTGACTGCCGAATCCTTGCGGCTGCTGGAGCGCGTGCACCTGGACTTCGTGCGCGCCGGTGCCCGCCTGGCACCGGCGGCGCGTGAGCGCTACGCCGCCGTGATGGCGCAGCTGGCCGAGCTGACCACGCGCTTTGCGCAGAACGTGCTGGCGGCCGAGAGCGGCTACCAGCTGCGGCTGGCGACCGAGGCGGAGCTGGCGGGCCTGCCGGGCTTTGTGCGCGCTGCGGCGCGCCAGGCGGCGCGGGACCGCGGGCTGGGCGACGGCGTGCATGTCATCACGCTGTCGCGCTCGCTGATCGTGCCGTTCCTGAGCTTCAGCGCCCGGCGCGACCTGCGCGAGCAGGCCTGGCGCGCGTGGGTGGGGCGCGGTGATGACACGGGTGCGACCGACAACCGCGCCCTCTGTGCGCAGATCCTGGCGCTACGCGCCGAGCAGGCTGCGCTGCACGGCCATGCCTGCTATGCCGACTTCGCGTTGGAAGACACCATGGCGCGTCGCCAGGACGCCGTGATGGACTTGCTGCAGCGCGTCTGGCAGCCTGCTCTGGCCGCGCACGCCCGCGAACGCGAGGCCGTGCTGGGCGCGATGGCCGCCGCTGGCGCCACGCATGCGCTGCAGGCCTGGGACTGGCGCTTCTACGCCGAGCAGGCCAGGCGCGCCCGCTTCGAGCTGGACGAGGCCGAGGTCAAGCCCTACTTCGCGCTGGACCGCATGGTGGCGGCGATGTTCGATTGCGCCAGCCGCCTGTTCGGCCTGCAGTTCAAGCCCCGGCCGGACATCGCCGGCTACCACGCCGACGTGCGCGCCTACGAGGTGCTGAACGCCGACGGCACGCTGCGTGGCCTGTTCCTGCAGGACAACTTCGCGCGGCCCACCAAGCGCAGCGGTGCGTGGATGAACGCGCTGCGCAACCAGAGCCGGGCGCTCGGCGCCAAGCCCGTCATCCTGAACAACAACAACTTCGCCAAGGGCGGAGCGGGGGAGCCCACGCTGCTGAGCTTCGACGATGTGCGCACGCTGTTCCACGAGTTCGGCCACGGCCTGCACGGGCTGCTGAGCGACGTCGAGCACGAGCGCCTGGCCGGCACGCAGGTGCTGCGCGACTTCGTCGAGCTGCCATCGCAGTTGTACGAGCACTGGATGGCTGAGCCTGCCGTGCTGAAGCAGTTCGCCCGCCATTGGCAGACCGACGAGCCGTTGCCCGACGCGCTGCTGGCCAAGCTGCAGGCCGCGCGCCAGTTCGGCCAGGGCTACGAGACGCTGCGCTACACGGCCAGCGCCATCGTCGACATGGCGGCTCACGCACTGCCCGAGGCGCCGGCCGACGTCGTGGGCTTCGAGCGCGACACGCTGGCGCGCTGGGGTCTGCCGGCCGAGGTGGGGATGAACCACCGCATGACGCACTTCCAGCACCTGTTCAGCAGCGCCGGCTACGCGGCCGGCTACTACGTCTATCTTTGGGCGGAGGTGCTGGACTGCGACGCCTTCGACGCCTTCGTCGAAGCGGGCGACGTGTTCGAACCGGCCGTGGCGGCGCGGCTGCGCGAGTGCATCTACGCGGCCGGCAACAGCGTGGAGCCCGGCGCGGCGTTCCGCGCCTTCCGCGGGCGCGACCCGGTCGTGGAACCCATGCTGAAGGACCGCGGGCTGCTGCAAGCCACCGCTTGAGCGTCCTGCGCGGGCCTCTTGCCGGCAGGCGGGCGCGGTGGCGGCGCCACCTGCCGAGCTGGCTCGGGGTGGCATGTAGCGACAAGGCGAGCTGGTCGCAGAACCATCACTGAGCTGAACGCCTCGGCGGCGCTTCGACGCTGCTCGATGCGGCGCCCTTGACCTCGACCCGGGCCCACGGCCCGGTGACGGCAGGAGCTCGATTCCGCTCAGCCGCGTGCGGGCTGCAAGGTTTCTTAAGGTGCCGCTTGCACTTTGCAAGACGAAGCCTGCTGCGCCCGTCATCTGCCGACTTGCTGGCGCCGTTGAACGGAGCCGCTGTGTGCGCACGATGCACGCGGCACTCACAGGGAGACACCATGTCTATTTCTCGCGTTCGCGTCGGCCTTCACCTGGCCGCTGTCTTCACCTTGTCCGCCTGCGGTGGCGGATCCGGGTCGCCTGGCACCCCCGGCAACGACGACCCGACGGCGCTGAGCCTGGGTGTCGGCAACTACCAGTCCGTGGGCCAAGCGGCTGCCGTCAGCGCGCTGTACCTCGGCGGCGCCGGCAGCCTCGCCGGCGGCACGCGCGGCGGGCCCTCGCTGCGCCAGGTGCAGTCTGCCGACAAGCCGCAGCCGGCGGCTGTCGTAGGGCCCATCGAAGTGGCCTGCGGGCAAGGCGGCAGCCTCGCCGTGGTGTTCAACGACACCAATGGCAGCGGTGACATGGAGTCCGGCGAGACGCTGACCATCGAAGCCAAGGCCTGCAGGGCGGACGGCGTCACGACGCAAGGTCGCGTCGACCTGAGCATGCAGGCCGTCACCGGCGTCTACGGCGGCAACAGCTTCAATGCCACGCTGGGGATGAAGCTGACGGCCTTGGGCATCGGCCAGGGCGGCAACTCGCTGCAGGGAGACGGCGAGCTCACCTTCAAGCTCAGCCGCACGCCGGCTGGCGTCGGCGAGCTGGGCCTGTCGGCGCCACGCATGGCGCTGACGGGGCGCTTGGGCGGTCAGGCCCTGTCCTACACGTTGGGGGACATGCAGTTGCAGTTGCGCGACGAAACCGTCAACGGCAGCGCCCGGGCCACGCTGACCTACGCCGGTACGCTGACCAACACCGCCGACGGCAGGCAGGTGTGGGTGAGCACGCCGCAGCCACTCGTCATGCAGGGCGACGACGCCTATCCGAGCGCGGGCCAGGTGCTGGTGCGCGGTCGCGCCGGGTCGGCGCTGCGCATCACGCCGGTCAGTGCCGCGCAGGTGCGCTTCGAACTGGACGCCGATGGCGACGGCAACTTCGAGACGAGCACCCTGAAGAACTGGGCCGAGCTGCTCTGATGCCGCCAGCGCGCCGGCCGGGTCACGCGTCCGGCCGGCGCCACAGCCAGGCGGCCACGCAGGCCATCAGGGCTGGCACGGCGATCTGCACCGGCAGCGGCGCGGATGACAGCAGCAGCACGGCCGCGCTGACCGTCATCATGAGGCTGGCCAGCCACTTGGCGCGCCGAGGCACGGCGCCGTGCTCGCGCCAGCGCCGGATGGGCGGGCCGAAGCGTGGGTGGGCCAGCAGCCACTGCTCCAGCGCCGGCCAGCCGTGGCTGCCGGCCCAGGCGGCCAACAACAGGAAGGGCACGGTGGGCAGTCCCGGCAGCACGATGCCCACCAGCCCCAACGCGATGCTCAGCACCGCCAGCGCGCGCCACAGCAACCGGGCCAGCGTTCGGCGCATGCCCGTCAGTCCGCCAGCCGGCGCTTCACGCGCGCCGCCACCAGCCCCACGGCGACGAGCAGCAGCCCGGCGAAGAAGCGCTCGCCGGGCCGGTCACCGCCCAGGTGGCACAGCATGGCCGCGCAGGCGCACAGCGCGAGGGCGCTGAGCTTGGTGGTCCACCACAACGGCGCCTCGTGGCGCTGCACCCAGCGCCATTGCCGGCCCGACTTGGGGGCCAGCAGCGCCAGCGTGCTGCCGACCTTGGCCGCCATCGCCAGCAGCAACGCCCAGCTCCACGCGTGCTGCGCCGTCGCGAAGCCCAGCGCCAGCTCCAGGCTCATGCCGCCTACTTCAGCCCGCCGCTGAGGAACTGCTGCAGCCGCTCGCACTGCGGGCGGATCAGCATCTCCTTGGGGTTGCCTTCCTCCTCGACCTTGCCCTGATGCAGGAACAGGCAGTGGTTGGACACCTCGCGTGCAAAGCCCATCTCGTGCGTGACGACGATCATCGTGCGCCCCTCGGCGGCGAGGTCGCGCATCACCTTCAGCACCTCGCCCACCAGCTCCGGGTCCAGCGCCGAGGTGGGTTCGTCGAACAGCATCACCTCCGGGTCCACGGCCAGCGCGCGGGCGATGGCGACGCGCTGCTGCTCGCCACCGGACAGCTGCGCCGGGTAGACGTTCGCGCGGTGCGACACGCCCACGCGCGCCAGCAGCGCCTGGGCGCGCTCGACAGCCTCGGCCCGCGGCTTGCCCAGCACGTGGATGGGCGCCTCGATGACGTTCTCCAGCACCGTCATGTGGGCCCAGAGGTTGAAGTTCTGGAACACCATGGCCAGCCGCGCGCGCCAGCGCTGCAGCTGTGCTGCCTCTGCGGCCTTCAGGCTGCCGTCGCGGTCGCGCACGAGCTTCAGCGCCTCGCCGCCCAGCGCCAGCTCGCCTTCATGCGGCTGCTCCAGCAGGTTCAGGCAGCGCAGGAAGGTGCTCTTGCCCGAGCCGGACGAGCCGATCAGCGTGACGACGTCGCCGCGTGCGGCGCTCAGCGAGATGCCTTTCAGCACCTCGCGGTCGCCGAAGCGTTTGTGGATGTTGGTGGCCTGCAGTTGGATCGTCATGTCAGGCCCCCAGCAGCTTGCCGGTGCGCAGCGCCTGCTTGCCGGCGACCTTGGCGACGCGCATGCCGGCGTTGGCAAAGCGCAGGAAGTCGCGTGCGAAGAACAGGCCGTCGACGGGGCTGGTCAGCTCGGTGACCTGGGCCGTGATGGGGTCGATGACATGCGCCAGCACGTCGCCGGCCTTCACGTCCTCGCCCACCGCCTTCAGAAAGGTCAGCACGCCCGCCACGGGGGACTTGATGGGCATGCTGCCGGCCAGCGGGCGGGCGTCGCCTTGGGGCTCGGGCAGCGCGGGCTTGTCGCCGGCAATGAGGCCGCGCCAACGCAGGAAATCGACGATGTTCCTCGCGTCGGCAGCCGCCAGCTCGTGCGTCACGTCGGTGGCGCCGCGCAGCTCCACGGTGACCGACAGGCAGGCCTGCGGGATGGGGAAGCGCTCGCCGAAATGCGCCTTCCACTTCCACCAGACCTGCGAGCAGGCTTCGTCGAACGGGTTGTCGCCCGAGTCCTGCGCGAGCAGCGTCAGCCGTGAACCGAGGAAGCGCGCGAGCGGCTCGCAGTCGGGCCAGCAGGGCGTCTCGGTGTAGAGGTGCATGACGGCCTGGGCGTCGCAGTGCAGGTCCAGCACGATGTCGGCGTCGCAGGACAAACCCATCAGTGCGCGGCGCTGCGACTGCAGTTCGGTGTCCACCGGCGAGGCCTGCACCGCGGCCTTCAACGCGCGGCGCAGCAGCGCGACATTGGCGGCCGGGTCGGCGCCGAGCAGCGGCTCGACGGCGGCAGCCACGGCGGCGATCTGGTCGGGGTAGTGGCGGTTGAAGTTCTCGCCCGACATCAGCTCGAAGCGGCCCAGGTGCGCGTGCAGCAGGAACTGGGAGAGGCCGATGGGATTGGCCATCGGCACAAGGACGATCTCACCCGTGATGTGCCCGGCGGCTTCCAGCGCATCGAGCTGCTGGCGCAGGTGGTGGGCCACCAGCATGCCGGGCAGCTCGTCGCCGTGCAGCGAGGCCTGGATGTAGGCCTTCTGGCCGCCGGGCTTGCCGTAGTGCAGCGAGACCAGCTCGCGCTGGGTGCCGGGGGCGGGGGAGAGGAGAGGGTGGCGATGGAGTTGCATGGTCAGCGGCTCATCATGGGTTTGAGCCAGCGGTTCTCGGCGAAGCGGAACAGCCCGACCAGGCCGAGCGTCAGCACGAAGTAGAAGATGCCGGCGGTGATGAAGGCCTCGAAGGGCAGGTAGTACTTGGCGTTGACGGCGCGGGCGGCGCCGGTGAGGTCCAGCAGCGTGACGACGCTGGCCAGCGAGGTGCCGTGCAGCATGAAGATGGCCTCGTTGCCGTAGGCGGGCAGCGCGCGGCGCAGCGCTGCGGGCAGCACGATGCGGCGCAGCATCAGCGCGCGGCCCATGCCCAGCGCCTTGGCCGCCTCGATCTCGCCGGCGGGCAGCGCGCGGATGCTGCCGGCGATGATCTCGGTCGTGTAGGCGGCGGTGTTCAGCGTGAACGTCAGCCAGGCGCAGAACGTGGCCGACGACAGCCAGGGCCAGGCCCAGCTCTCGCGCACCGCGTCGAACTGCGCCAGGCCGTAGTAGACGAGGAACAGCTGCACCAGCATGGGCGTGCCGCGGAACACGTAGGTGTAGGCCCAGACGAGACGCGAGGCCAGGCCCCGGGACACGGTGCGCACGAGGGCCAGCGGCACGGCGATCAGCAGGCCGCAGCCCAGCGACAGCGCCAGCAGCTTCAGCGTGATGCCCAGGCCCTCCCAGTACATCGGCAGGTTCTCGACGATGGCGTCGAAGTTCACAGCTCACCCTTTCGCACGCCGATGGCCAGGCGCCGGTTCGCCCAGCCGAACACCAGCTCCGACACGCTGGTGAAGACGAGGTAGATCAGCGCCACGGCGAGGTAGAAGCTGAACGGCTCGCGCGTGTTGCCGGCGGCCTGCTGGCCGCGCGTCATCAGGTCGGACAGGCCGATGATGGACACGATGGCCGTGCTCTTGATGAGCACCAGCCAGTTGTTGGACAGCCCCGGCAGCGCGTGGCGCAGCATCTGCGGCAGCGTGATGCGCACCAGCACCTGGCGCGGGCTCATGCCGTAGGCCAGGCCGGCTTCGCGCTGGCCCGGCGGCACGGCCAGGAAGGCGCCGCGGAAGGCCTCGGTCAGGTAGGCGCCGAAGATGAAGCCGATGGTGAGCACGCCGGCAACGAAGGGGTCGATGTCGATGTAGTCCTCATGGCCCAGCATGGGGGCCACGGTGTTGACGGCCACCTGGCCGCCGTAGAAGACCAGCAGCATCAGCACCAGGTCGGGCACGCCGCGGATCAGCGTCGTGTAGGTGGCGGCGATGGCCTGCAGCACGCGCGAGCGCGACAGCTTGGCCAGCGCGCCGGCCAGGCCCAGCGCGGCAGCCACGGCCAGAGACGACAGCGCCACGCCCAGCGTGACGGCGGCGCCTTCGAGAAGGCTGGGAAGGAATCCGTGCAGCAGCATGGTCAGCGTGGAGTCACGAGGTCGAAACTGAAGTAGCGGTCGTTGAGCGCCTTGAGCGCACCGCTGCTGCGCAGCGCGGCCAGCGCCTCATCCAGGCGCACGCCCAGCGTCTGCGCGTCAGCCTTGCGCAGGCCCACGGCGATGCCCTTGCCGTAGTACTGCTCGTCGCGGCCGAAATCAGGGCCGGCGAACGCGAAGCCGCGTCCCTCGGAGCGGTTCAGGAAGCCGAACTGCGCGATGACGGCGTCCACCAGCGTGGCGTCCAGGCGGCCGGCGCGGAGGTCGAGAAACGCCTGGTCCTGCGTCGCATAGCGCAACACCTGGCTGTCCTTGAACTGTGCGGCCAGCAGCCGCTCGTGGATGGTGCCGCGCTCCACGCCGATGCGCTTGCCCCTCATGCCGGCGGGGCTGACGTCCGGCCGCGAGTCCGTGCGCACGACCATTCGCACCGGCGAGTAGTAGTAGGCCGACGAGAACGCGATCAACTGCTGGCGCTCCGGCGTGACCGACATGGAGGCCATGATGGCGTCGATCTTGCGCGCGCGCAGGGCGGGGATGAGGCCGTCGAAGTCCAGCATGACGGGGACGCACTGCAGGCCCATGCGCGCGCACAGCGCGTGAGCCAGGTCCACCTCGAAGCCCTTGAGCTGGCCGTCGCTGCCCACCTCGCTGAACGGCGCGTAGCCCGCCGCGAGGCCGACACGCAGCTTCAGCGACGGCGCCTGGCCCAGGGCCGGACCGGCCAGGGCGAGCGGGGCAAGCAGCGCGGCGCGGCGTCGCATCACTTCTTGGCGGGTGCGATGTCGTAGTCGAAGTATTTGTCGGCCAGCTTCTTGAATGTGCCGTTGGCCTGCACCGCGTCGATGGCGGCATTGAACTTCTTGCCCAGCGTCGCCTCGTCGGCCTTGCGCAGCCCGACGCCGGTGCCGGCGCCGAAGATCTTGTCGTCAAGCACCGGGCCGCCGACGAAGGCGAAGCCCTTGCCTTCGGGCTTCTTCAGGAAGCCGAAGTCGGCGGCGGGCGAGTCCATCAGCGTGGCGTCGATGCGGCCGCTTTTGAGGTCCAGGAACACCTGGTCCTGGCTGCCGTAGCGCACCACCTCACTCTGCTTGAAGTTGGCGGCGGCGTAGGTCTCATGCGTGGTGCCACGCTGCACGCCGATCTTCTTGCCCTTCAGGCCGGCGGCCGTGGGCTCCAGCTTCACGCCGGCCTTGGCGACCAGCCGCGCCGGCGTCGAGTAGTAGGGCTTGGAGAACGCGATGACCTTCTCGCGCTCGGCCGTGATGGAGACGCTGGCGAAGATGGCGTCCACCTTGCGCGACTGCAGCGCCGGGATGAGCCCGTCGAACTCCTGCTGCACCAGCGTGCACTGGGCCTTCATCTCCGCGCAGTAGGCCTGCACCAGCTCGATCTCAAAGCCCTTCAACTTGCCGTCGGTGCCGATCTCGGAGAAGGGCGGGTAGGCGCCTTCGACGCCGATGCGCAGCTTCTTCCACTCGGGGGCCTGGGCCTGGGCGACCGAGGCGGCCAGGGCGAGGACGAACAGGGCGGTTTTCTTCATGTCTGACCTTTTGGGTGGGACGGTGTTCAGGGCGTGACGCTGGGTAGCCAGTCGCGCAAGGCCGCAAGGGTAGCAGCCGGGTCCTCCTCCTGAGGCACATGGCCCAGGGTGGGGAAGGTCACGAGCTGGCTGCCCGGGATGGCGGTGTGGAAGGCCTGGCCCCAGCGCGGCGGGATGAGGCGGTCCTTGCCGCCCCAGAGGATCAGCGTCGGCACGCGGATGTCGCCCAGCCGCTGCACCGGCCCCGGGGCCATCTGGTCCATACGCTGCATCAGCGCCACGCGGTTGCCTTCGCGCAACGCCAGCTCGTAGTAGCGGTCCACCAGCGCGGCCGTCACGCGCGACGGGTCGCCGTAGACGTCCAGCACGCTCGCCTCGATGGCGCGGCGTGGCAGCACCCAGCGCATGCCCTCGCGCAGCACCGGCGTGCGCGCGACACGAAAGCCCAGCGGCAGCGATTCGGGTACGAAGTCGAAGCCGGTCGCGTCGATCAGCACCAGACCCGCCACGCGCGCCGGGTCGGCCAGCGCCAGCTCCCAGGCGACGCCGCCGCCCAGCGAGTTGCCCGCGACGATGGCCCGGCCCACGCCCAGCCGGGACAGCAGCGCGCGCGTGAACGCGACGTAGCGGGCCTCGCGGTAGTCGCCGTCGGCGTTGGGGCCGGTCAGGCCGAAGCCCGGCAGGTCGAAGCTGATGACGCGGCGGGTGCGCGACAGCTCGGTCGCCCAGCCCTCCCAGGTGTGCAGGCTGGCGCTGGTGCCGTGGATGAGCACCAGCGGCAGCGGGTCGCTGCTGGGGCCCTGGTCGCGCACGTGCACCAGCAGGCCGTCCACCTCGACGAAGTCCGACGGCGGCGGTGCCCAGCGTGGCACCAGACTCTCCAGCGACCGGTCGGGCGCCTTGCTGGCGGCAAAACCCAGCGCGGCCAGCATCAGCAGGATGCCGACGGCTTTCAGCGCCAGATCGCTGAACCTGCCGGTCATGCGCGCCCCTCGGCCGGCGAGTACGCCACCCGATCCCCCGAGGAGATGCGTGCCCGGCCTGGGGCAGCCCGGCGCTCGCTCACGTCGGACTTAGATCGGCGTTGACGCCGCGGCGGTCGTCGAAGACGAAGCAGTTGCCGTGGTAGTGCCTGCCGCCGGTGTCCTCGAAGTACTTCAGGATGCCGCCGTCCAGCTGCCAGGCCGTCAGACCCTGCTCCTGCAGCAGCATGGCGGCCTTCTCGCAGCGGATGCCGCCGGTGCAGTAGCTCACGACGGTCTTGCCGACCAGCTCGTCGCGGTGGGCGGCCAGCGCGTCGGGGAAGTCGCTGAACTTGTGCAGCCGCCAGTCGATGGCACCGTCGAAAGCGCCCGCGTCCACCTCGAAGCCGTTGCGCGTGTCCAGCATGACGACCTCGCGGCCTTCGTCATCCACGCCCTGGTCCAGCCAGCGCAGCAGCGTTGCCGGCGGCAGTGCCGGGGCGCGCGGGGCCTGGTCGGGGCGCACGGCGGGCCGGTTCATGCGGATGATCTCGGGCTTGACCTTCACCTTCAGTCGCTGGAAGGGCTGCACCTCGCTCCAGCTTTCCTTGGGGGTCAGCGTCGCGAAGCGGGCGTCGGCGCGCAGCTCATCCACCCAGGCATTCACGGCGGCGGCCGGGCCGGCCAGGAAGAGGTTGATGCCTTCCTCGGCAATCAGCACGGTGCCCTTCAGGTCCAGCGCGAGCGCGCGCGCCTCGAGACGGTCCCGCAGCGAGGCCGTGTCGGCCAGCGAGACGAAGAGGTAGCAGGAGATGTTGAGAATGTGACCGGACTGCATGAGGGGGCGGATTATCAGTCCGCCCACCGGGAGGCGATCTGCCGCACATCGTCCACGCAGGCCTCCAGCGCCGCGACGACGTGCGGGTCGAAGTGGCTGCCGCTGCCGGCGCGGATGAAGTCCAGCGCCTCCTCGTGCGTCATGGCCTGCTTGTAGGGCCGCTCGCTGATCAGCGCGTCGTAGACGTCGGCCACCGCCATCAGCCGGGCCGACAGCGGGATGGCCTCGCCGGCCAGGCCGTCGGGGTAGCCGCTGCCGTCCCACTTCTCGTGGTGGTGCCGGGCAATCTGCTTGCCGAAGGTCAGCATCAGGCCGGCGTCGTCGCCCAGCCGGTCGATGGCGCGCTGCAGCAGGTCGGCGCCCTGTTCTGCATGGGTCTTCATGACGCGCCATTCGTCCGCCGACAGCCGGCCCGGCTTGAGCAGGATGCCGTCGGGGATGGCCACCTTGCCGATGTCGTGCAGCGGCGCGGCCTTGGCCAGTTCGTCGATGGCGGCCTCGCTCAGGTCGGCCGGGCCGTCGGGCTGGGCCGCGATCCAGCGTGCCAGCGTGCGCACGTACTCCTGCGTGCGCTGGATGTGGTTGCCTGTGTCGGCGTCACGGAACTCGGCCAGCCCCACCATGACGAACAGCGTCGTGTCGCGCAGCCGCTCCACCTCGCGCCGGCGCGCGTCCAGCTCGCCGCTGAGCTGGGCGTTGTGGTTGAGCAGGTGGTCCTCCGCGAGCTTGAGCTGCAGGTGGGTGCGCACGCGTGCGAGCACCGTGGATGGGTTGAAGGGCTTGTGGATGAAGTCGGCTGCACCGGCCGCGAAGCCGCTGCTCTCGTCCTCGGGCCGCGTCAGCGCGGTCAGGAAGATGACCGGCACGCGGCGCGTGGCCGGGTCGGCCTTCAGGCGGCGGCAGACCTCGTAGCCGTCCATCTCCGGCATCATGATGTCCAGCACGATCAGATCCGGCGGCTGGCGGCGGCAGATCTCCAGCGCCTTGGCGCCGCTGACGGCCAGCTGCACGCGGTAGTCGGGCTTGAGCACCTGGGCCAGCAGTGTCAGGTTGGCCGGCGTGTCGTCGACGACCAGCACGGTGGCCTGCGGTGACAGGAAAACGTCGTGCGGCGTCATGGCACCTTGTCCTTGTCGCCGCGCAACGCGGCCTGTGCCTCGTCGAAGTCAAAGCGCTGCATGGCGCCGGCCAGCGCCTTGGCCTGCCGCGCGGGCAGCATCTCCAGCACCGCGGAACCGTGCCGCTCCCACAGCGTCAGCGCATGGCTGTCGGCGTCGCCCAGCAGCGTGTCCAGCTCGCTGATCAGCGTGGCCGCGTCGGTGGTGGCGGCCGGGCCCGGGTCTGGCGCAGCGTCGTCGGGCTCGGCGGCCACGAAGGGCAGCGGGCGCTCCACGTCCAGCAGGCGGCGCAGCGTGTGTGGCAGCAGCGGCTTGGGTACGAGTGCATGCGCACCCTGGCGCAGTGCGCGCTCGCGCAACACCGGCGTGTCGAAGGCGCTCAGCAGCACGGCGCGGCGTACGCGCGCCGGGCCGGCCTCGGACAGCCGGCGCAGCAGCTCGCCGCCTTCCATGTCGGGCAACACCCAGTCCACCAGCAGCAGGTCCAGCGGCTGGCTGGCCGGCGTGCTGGCCAGCCTGGCCATCGCCTGGGCGCCCTGGGGCAGCACGTCGATGTGCGCCGAGGGCGCCAGCGCCTTCAGCAGCGCCAGCAAGGCGTCGTGCCCCGCGCTGTGCGGCGCCTGCACCAGCACGATGCTGGCGGGCTCGGTCATCGGCGGCGGCGGCAGGCCGGGGCAGGGTGCCGGCGGCAGCACCAGTTCGAACGCGCTGCCGCGGCCGGGCGTGCTGCGCGCGGTCAGCGTGCCGCCCATGCGTTCTGCCAGAGCGCGGCAGATGGCCAGGCCCAGCCCCGTGCCGCCAAAACGCCGCGTGGCGCCGGCCTCGGCCTGCGCGAACGGCGTGAACAGGCGGGCCAGTTGCTCGGGTGTCAGGCCCACGCCGCTGTCGCGCACGCGCAGCCGCCAGGCGCCGCCTTCGTCCAGCGCGGCGCTCAGCTTGACCTGGCCGGCCGGCGTGAACTTGACGGCGTTGACCAGCAGCTCGGTGACGAGCTGTGTCAGCCGTGCTGCATCGCCGCGGCGCGCGCCGGCCGCGCCCAGCAGCTCGGGCGACGTGATCTCGCACAGCAGCTCCAGCTGCTTGGCCTGGGCCGCGGGGCGCACGGCGTCGAAGGCACTGGCCAGCAGCGGCTCCAGCCGCAGCGGCTCGTCGGCCAGCGGCAGGCGGCCGGCGTCCAGGTCGGCGTAGTCCAGCAGACCGTCGATGAGCCGCAGCAGCGCCTCGCCAGCCTGCGCCACCTCCAGCAGCTGGCTGCGCTGGCCGGCGTTCAGGCGGCCGGCCAGCAGCAACCGCGTCTGGCCCAGCACGGTGTTCATGGGCGTGCGGATCTCGTGGCCGATGTTGGCAAGGAAGTCGGACTTGGCGCGCGATGCCGCCTCGGCCGCCGCCCGGGAGCGTTCCAGCTCCACCAGGCGGGACTTCACGAGATCGTCGGGCGTGGCCGGCCCGTCGCCGGCCGGTGCCAGCAGCGCCAGCAGCGCCAGCTGGCGCGACAGCCCCCACAGTGCCAGGCAGAACATGACCTGGCACAGCGCCAGGTTGGCCAGCAGCGGCCAGGCCGCCAGCAGCCACTGCGGCGGCTGGCCGGCAAAGCGCAGCAGCGTGGGTGGCGCCAGCATCAGCGCGAGCAGCGCCAGCGCGATGACCAGCGCCTGGCGGGCGCGCCAGGTCGTGAACAGCAGCAGGCAGCCGCCCAGCGTCCACGGCGCCAGGCTGCCCAGCGTGTACAGGCTCGGGCCGGGGTCGGGGCGCAGTGTGTACAGCAGCATGTTGGTGCTGAAGTACAGCGCCAGCAGCGTGACGCCTGTGCGCTGCCACAGCCCAAGCTGCCGCGGCCGCCGCCATACCAGCGCCAGCAGCGCCGAGAACGCGGCGGCCAGCAGCGGATAGGCGACGCGGTCGTTGGGGTCGATGACGCCCAGCAGCGTCTCGCTGGCCCAGGCGCCCAGCGCCGACGCGACGATGAGGCCGAACAGCCAGCGCGTGCCGACGGCGCCCATGACCACCAGCGTGGCGCCGGCCATCAGCGTGCCTCCCGCAGCGCCAGCAGTGCGGCGTCGAAGTCCAGCACACCCAGCGCCTGCTCCAGCCGCGCAGCGGTGGCCGCGTCCAGGCCGCTGTGCGCGCCGTGCGCCTGCCACCAGTCGAGCGCACGGCTGTCGCTTTGGCCCAGCAGCAGCTGCAGCGCGGCGAGGTCGCCCGGGCTCTGCGCCTGCGGTGCTGGCGATGCCTCCCCGAGCGCGGCGCGAACTTCCGCCAGCAGCGCCGTCAGCGCCGTGTCCACGCGGGCCAGCTGTGCGGTCGAGGCCGCCGCATCCGCCAGGGCGGCGCTGCGCTCCAGCGCCAGCGCCAGACGGTGCAGCGGCTGCGCGCCCAGCGTCGCCGCCAGGCCCTGCAGCGTGTGCGCGGCGCGGCGCAGCTCGGGCCAGTCGCCGTCGTCCAGCCAGCCGACCCACGTTGCCAGGCCATCGGCGTACTGCGTCGCGAAGCCCTGCAGCGTGCGCCTATACAGCGCCGCCTGGCCCCCGAACTGGCGCAGGCCGGCCGCCATGTCCAGCACCGGCAACGCCGGGGCGGGTGTCGGCGCGGGGCGGTAGCGCTGCAGCTCGCGCACCAGCCGGGCCACATCCAGCGGCTTGGCGATGTGGCCCTGCATGCCCGCGGCCAGGCACTGCGCGCGCTCGTCGCCCAGCGCATGCGCCGTCATGGCCAGCACCGGCAGGGTCTCGAAGCCGGGCAGCTCGCGCAGGCGGCGCGTGGCGCTCAGGCCGTCCAGCACCGGCATCTGCAGATCCATCAACACCAGGTCGTAGGCGCCGGGGCCGGCGGCCTGCAGCCGGTCCAGCCCTTCCTGGCCGTCGCCGGCGACGTCAACCCGCGCGCCATGGCTGCCGAGCAGACGCAGCGCGATTTCCTGGTTGATGGGATGGTCCTCGACGAGCAGCACGCGCAGGCCGGCCAGGGGCTGGGCGTCCGCGCCCGCCGCTGGGCGCTCTGCCGACGCGTCGCGCAGCAGCCGGCGCAGCTCGCCCGGCAGCAGCGGCTGCGGGCACAGCGCACGGGCGCCGAATGCGCGCAGCTGACCGGTGCTGTCATCCGCACCGCGGGGGCTCAGCACGGCGATGCGCAGGGCCGGGTGGTCGCGGCGCAGCCGGGCCAGCAGGTCGGCGCCAGTCGGGCCGGGGCCCGGCAGGGCCCAGTCCAGCAGCAACCAGTCGAACGCTAGGCCGGCCGCGCGCGCCTGGTCCAGCGCGGCCAGCGTGCCGGCAACGTCGGCGCTGGCCTCCAGCGCGGGCCCCAGGCCCAGGTGCGTGAGCAGCGCCTGCGTGGCCGCGCGACTGCCGGCGTGGGCGTCGGCCAGCAGCAGCCTGGACGGCGGCAGCGGCGGGGCCGGCGCGGTGGCGGCGTCTTGCGGCAGCGCCAGCCGGATGATGAAGCGGCTGCCGTGGCCCGGCGTGCTTTGCACGTCCAGCGTGCCGCCCATCAGCTCGACGAGCCGGCGCGTGATGGCCAGCCCCAGGCCGGTGCCGCCCAGGCGGCGCGGCACCGAGGCATCGCCCTGGTGGAACTCGCGGAACAGCGCGGCGATCTGCTCGCTGTCCATGCCGATGCCGCTGTCCTGCACGGTGATTTGCAGCGCTACCGCGCCAGCTACCTCGCCCGGCGCGTCCAGCCGCAGCACGACCTGGCCGGCCGGCGTGAACTTGAGCGCGTTGGACAGCAGGTTGACCAGCACCTGCTGCAGCCGCAGCGCGTCGCCCAGCAGCTGGCCGCGGGCACCGAGCAGGCCGGCGTCGACCCAGTCGCACACCAGCGCGACGCCGGGCGTGGCGTGCAGCGGGCGCACCATCTCCACGGCCTGCGCGACGACGTCCTCCAGCCGCAGCGGGTGTGACTCCATGCGTAACTGGCCGGCCTCGATCTTGGAGACATCCAGCACGTCGTTGATGAGGCCCAGCAGCGTGCGCGAGGCGGCGTCGGCCTTGGTCAGCAGCTCGCGTTGCTCCGGCGTCAGCGGCGTCTGCAGCGCCAGCTGCGTCATGCCCATGATGGCGTTCATGGGCGTGCGGACCTCGTGGCTGATCTGTGCGAGGAACCGCGTCTTGGCCTCGGTGGCGGCCTGCGTGGCCGCGGCATGAGCGCGGGCCTCGGCGTCGCGCCGGTGCAGCGCCAGCGCGCACAGCGGTGGCAGCGGCAGCAGCAGCGCGTTCAGCACGAGCGCGGCATCCACGGCGCCGCCCGTGCTGGCGCGCAGGTTCAGCAGCAGGGCCAGCAGCGCCAGCAGGGCGGCCGCGGCAAACAGCAGGAGGGCGTACGTGGCGTGGCGCTGGGACATGGAACGGCCGCTTGGGGCTGGCCGATTATGGATAGCGGCCGTCGGCAAATGTGGGCAGGAATGCACACCCCCGCCCTGGGGAAAGCCCAGGGCGGCGTGCTGGCGCGGCGCCTGACGCAGCGGTTATCCTGAAGCGCCATGCCGCTGATCCTCGTCGTCGACGACCAACCGAGCAACATCCACGCGCTGTACCAGCTGCTGGTGGACAACTGCGAGGTGTCCATGGCGACCAGCGGTGCCGAGGCACTGGCCTTCTGCGCGCAGCAGCTGCCCGACCTGATCCTGCTCGACGTGCTGATGCCCGAGATGAGCGGCTACGAGGTCTGCGACCGCCTGAAGGCCGACCCGCGCACGCGCGGCGTGCCGGTCATCTTCGTCACCGTGCAGGGCAGCGCCGCCGACGAGGCCGAAGGCTTCGCCCACGGCGCGGTGGACTACATCCCCAAGCCCTTCGTCGATGTCGTCGTGAAGGCGCGCGTGCGCACGCAGCTGGCGCTGAAGCTGGCGTCCGAGAGCTTCGCGCGCTCGCAGATCGAGCTGTTCCAGCGCGACAAGCTGGCGTCGGTGGGCCGCACCATTGCCGGCATTGCGCAGGAGCTGAGTTCGCCGCTGGGCAATGCGCTGATCTCGGCCTGCACGCTGCAGGACGACCTGGCCCACCTGAACGGCCTGGCCCAAGCCGGCAACATCAAGCGCAGCGACCTGGACAAGCACCTGCGCGTCAGCGAGGAGAGTGTCGGGCTGGTGCTGTCCAACCTGCAGCGCACGCTGTCCATCGTCGACTCCTTCCTGCAGTCCACGGCCGACAACTTCGGCGATCAGCGCCGCAGCTTCTCGCTGCTGGAGCTGGTGCACGAGGTGGTGAGCAGCCTGGCGCCGGCACTGGAGGCGCACCAGGTGCGCTGCGAGCTGGACGCCGGCGACGACCTGCACCTGCTGAGCTTTCGCGGCGCGCTGGCCAAGGTGCTGTCCACGCTGATCCAGAACGCCATCAAGCACGCCTACCGCGAGGCCGGCGGCGAGGTGCATCTGCGCGTGCGGCCGCTGGGCACCGACCAGCTCACCATCAGCGTGCAGGACCATGGCGTGGGCATCCCGCCGGGCCTGCTGGGGCGCGTGTTCGACCCGTTCTTCTCGACCCGCTTCGGCCCCAACCGCAGCGAGCCGGGGCTGTACATCGTGCGCAACCTTGTCACCTTCGCACTGGGAGGGCAGATCCAGGTCGACTCCACGCCGGGTGTCGGCACCACGGTGCGGCTGACGCTGCCGCTGATCTCCCCCGAGGCGCGCCGCGCCGCGAACTAGCCGATGCGGATCCGGCGCGCGCTGCTAGGGGGCCTCGTGCTGCTGGCGGTGGGCGTGGCGGCGGTCCTCGCGCTGCGCCGTCCCGCCGGCGACGGCGGCGCGGCCGGCCCCATCGTCATCGGGCTGCTGTCGTCGGGGGACGCGCCGCAGCTGGCCGCGGCCGGGCTGGCGGTGGACGAGCTCAACCGGGGTGCAGGCCTGCTGGGGCGGCGGGTGGCGCTGCGCGTGGAGGATGCGCGTGCCGGCGCCGGGGAGGCCGCCCGGCGGCTCATCGTCGAGGGCCGCGCGGTGGCGCTGTTCGGTTGCGGCACGTCGGATTGCCGCCAGCAGGTGCGCCCGGTCGTCGAGGCCCAGCGGCATCTGCTGTTCTACCCGATGGCGCACGAGGGCATGGAGCGTTCGGCGCACATCGTCTACACCGGCCCCACGCCCAACCAGCAGGTCCTGCCGGCCACCGACTGGGCCATGGGCGGCTTCGGCCGGCGCGTCTACCTCGTCGGCACCGAAGGCCCCTTCCTGCGCGGCGTCCACGCGGTGCTGCGCGATTTCATCCCGCTGCACGGCGGCCAGGTGCTCGGCGAGCGCCATGTGCCGCCGGATTCGCCGGACATGGCCGCCGTCGTCACCGACCTGCGCCGCATGCGGCCCGCACTGGTGCTCAGCACGCTCCGCGGCGCCAGCAACCAGGCCTTCTTCGACGCGCTGGTGGCGGCCGAGCTGGGCGACGTGCCGCTGCTGTCGTTCGTCGCGTCCGAGCCGGAATTGCGCGCCTACGGAGGGGGGCGGCTTGATCTGCACTTCACCGCGTGGAGCTATCTGCAGTCGTTGCCGGGCCCGGCCAACGCGGCCTTTCTTGCGCGGCTGCGCGCGTTGAACGGCCCTGACGCGCAGGCCAGCGATCCCGCCGTGGCCATCTACGTGGCCGTGCATCTGTGGGCCGCGGCCGTGCGCGAGCTGGGCGGCCTGCAGACCGAGGCCGTCAATGCCAGCGTGCTGCAACAGGTCGTCGAAGCTCCCGATGGCTTCGCCGCGCCGGATGCGCAGACCCGCCGGCTGTGGCGCCCGCTGCGCATCGCACAGGTGCGGCCGGACGGGCAGCTGACGGAGGTCTGGCGCACGTCTGCACCCATCCGCCCGTCGGTGTGGCCGACCTACCGGTCGCTGGAGCACTGGCGTGGGCTGATGGCCGCGTACGCGGAGCAGCGGCGGTGATGGCCAGCGTCGCCCCCGAGTCCGGCCGGCCGGCCTGGCGCGTCGGTCCGGCGCTGCTGCTGGGCAGCCTGTTGCTGTCGCTGCTGCCGCTGGGCGCGCTGGGGCTGTGGCAGCTGGCCAGCTTCGAGCGCAGCCTGCGCGATGCCGTCAGCGAAGGGCTGGTGGCCGTCGCGCGCAAGAAGGTCGCCGAGATCAACGAGTACCTCAGCGAGGTGCAGATCGATGCGCAGGTCGTGGCGCAGGCGGCGGACGCGCGCGAGCTGCTGGCACAACGGCGCGATGCGGTGGCAACGCGGGTGCCCGATGCCAGCCGCGCGTTCTTTGCGCGGCTCTATGACACCGGCAAGTACGGCAACCTGATGCTGGTGCAGCCGGATGGACGCATCAGCTTCGCGATGAAGCCGCCGGCCGGCACCAGCCTGGAGCTGGCGCGCCTGGACAGCGGTGCATTCGAGGGCACGGGGTTGCTGGCGGCGCACCGGCAGGCGATCGGCCGGCTGGATGTGCAGCTGACGCCCGTCATGCGGCTGCGCGGCGATGGCCCGGCCACGCTGTTCGTCGTGCACGCGGTCGTCGACGGCAACCAGGTGCTGGGCAGCATAGTGCTGCAGCTGGACCTGGATCGGCTGCTGCGCGTGGCGACCGACCGTTCCGGCCTGCCGCTCAGTGGCGAGACGGTGTTGGTGCGGCAACAGGGCCACGAGGTCGTGTTCGTCAACGATGCGCTGCGCCGCCCGCACGATCCGTCCGTGCGCCCGCTGGACCTGCGCGCGGCGGATGCGCTGCCGGCAGTGCGCGGCCTGCGGGGCGAGAGCGGCAGCGGGCTGGCGCGCAACTATGCGGACGTGGAGGTGTTGTCCTCGTGGCGCTCGCTGCCGGCGCTGGGCTGGGGCATCGCCGTCAACATCGACGCCGACGAGGCGTTCATGCCGGTGCGTTCGCTGCGCAACCGGCTGCTGGTGGCGCTGGGGCTCGCGCTGGGGCTCGCGCTGGGCCTGGCGTTGCTGGTGGGGCGGCGGCTCGTGGAGCCCGTGCAGTTGCTGAACCGCGCGGTCGCGCGCATCGCCGGCGGCAGCCTGGACGAACGCGCGCCCATCTGCGGCTTCACCGAGTTCCGCGAACTGGCGCGCAACTTCAACCACATGACCGAGCAGCTCGTCGTCGAGAAGCAACTGCTGGAGGCGCGCGTGGAGCAGCGCACGCGGGCGCTGAACGACAGCGAGCAGCGCTTTCGTGGCGTGTTCGAGCGGGCGCAGGTGGGCATCGCGCTGTGCGACGCGCAGGGCGTCATCCTCGACGTGAACCAGGCGCTGACGGCCATGCTGTGCCGCACCGGCGAGGAGCTGCGTGGCGGCAAGCTGGCCGATCTGCCGGATTTCCGCCCCGGCCGCGTGCCGGGCGGCGAGCTGGCCCGGCTGGCCGCCGGGCGCATGGAGCATGTGCGCTTCGAACGCGGCTTTGCACTGCCAGGCGGCGGCGAGCTGTTCGTGGACGGCAGCGCCAGTGCCATCCGCGACCGGCGTGGCCGCCTCGTCAACGTCGTGCAGATGCTCATCGACGTGACCGAGCGCCACCGCGCCGAGATCGAGCTGGTGCGTGCCCGCGTGGCCGCCGAGGCGGCCAGCCAGGCCAAGAGCGACTTCCTGGCCAACATGAGCCACGAAATCCGCACGCCCATGAGCGGTGCCCTGGGCATGCTGAACCTGCTGCTGCGTACCGAGCTGACGCCGCGCCAGCACGACTACGCGTCCAAGGCGCGCACGGCCGCGCAGGCGCTGCTGGCCGTCATCAACGATGTGCTGGACTTCTCCAAGGTCGAGGCCGGCAAGATGGAGCTGGACCCGCACCGCTTCGAGCTCAGCGACTTCATGCGCGAGCTGGCCGTCATCCTGTCGGCCAACGTCGGAGCCAAGGACATCGAGGTGCTGTTCCGCCTCGACCCGCGGCTGCCCGCGGCGCTGGTGGGCGACACGACGCGGCTGCGCCAGGTGCTGCTGAACCTGGCCGGCAACGCGCTCAAGTTCACCGAGCAGGGCGAGGTCGTGCTGGCGTTGACGCTGCTCGACGAGACCGGCGGCAAGGCACGCATCCGCTTCGAGGTGCGCGACACCGGCATCGGCATTGCGCCCGACAAGCTGGAACACATCTTCACCGGCTTCAGCCAGGCGGAGCAGAGCACGTCGCGGCGCTACGGCGGCACCGGGCTCGGCCTGGCCATCAGCCGCCGCCTCGTTGCGCTGATGGGCGGCGAGCTGCGGGTGGACAGCCGGGTGGGCGAGGGCAGCCGCTTCCACTTCGAGCTGACGCTGGCCGAGGCGCAGGCGGGCCCGCATGACGCGGCGCCGCTGCCGGCGGGCCTGAAGGTGCTCATCGTCGACGACAACCCGATGGCCCGCGAGGTGCTGCAGGGCATCGGCGAAAGCCTGGGCTGGGACTGCGACCTGGCGCCCAGCGGCGAGCAGGCGCTGGCGCTGGTGCACCTCGCCGCCGAACGTGGTGACCCGCACTACGACCTCATCCTGATGGACTGGCGCATGCCGGGGCTGGACGGCTGGGAGACGTCGCGCCGCATCCGCGACAGCCACGAGTCCGACGCGCCGGTCATCATCATGGTGACGGCGCACGGCCGCGAACTGCTGGCCGAGCGCAGCGAGCAGGAGGTGCAGAGCCTGGGCGGCTACCTGGTCAAGCCGGTCACGGCCTCCATGCTGCAGGACGCCGTCGCGGAGGCCACGCAGGGTGGCCCGCGCACGCGCCGCGCCGAGGGCGGCAAGCAGCGGCTGGCGGGCATGCGGCTGCTGGTGGTGGAGGACAACGGCTTCAACCGCCAGGTGGCGCAGGAGCTGCTGGAGGACGAAGGCGCCGTCGTCACGCTGGCCTTCGGCGGCGTCGAGGGCGCGCACCTGGCGCTGGTCACCGAGCCGCCGTTCGATGCCATCCTGATGGACCTGCAGATGCCCGACATCGACGGTTTCGAGGCCACGCAGCAGATTCTCCGGCGCCGCCCCGACAGCCTGATCATCGCGATGACGGCCAACGCGATGGATGCCGACCGCCAGGCCTGCCTGGCCGCCGGCATGCGCGACCATGTCGCCAAGCCGGTTGACCTGGAGCAACTGGTGGCCTGCCTGCATCGCCACGTGCGCCGCGTGCAGCTGGTGGCGGCTGCCGCCGCGCCGACCGCCGCGCCACAGTTGCTGGACCGTGCCGCCGCGCTGCAGCGCCTGGGCGGCCGCGAAGCCTTGTACCAGCGCCTTGCCACCTCGTTCGCGCAGGATGCGCCCATCGAGATGGATGCGCTGCGCCGCCAGCTCGGCGTGGGGTCCATGCCCGACATCGTGCGCGTGCTGCACACCCTGCGCGGGCTGGCGGGTGCCGTCGGTGCCAACGCGCTGGCGGCGCTGGCCGGCCAGCAGGAGCAGGCGGTGCGCGTGCAGGGCACGCCGCAGGCGGTCGATGTCGACGCGCTCGGGCGCCTGCTGGATGACACGCTGGCCGTGCTGGCGCCGCCGCCCGGGGCCGCCGTGAACACCGCCGGGCCGGCAGACACGCCGGACCCGCTGGATGCGCTGCGTCGGCTGCGGCAACTGCTGCTGGAGCGCAACATGCGCTCCGTGACGGCCTGCGAGCAGTTGGGGCCCCAAGCCGACGCGCTGGGGCCGGAGTTCGCCACGCTGTCCGCGGCCGTCGCCCGGCTGGACTTCGCCAAGGCGCTCAAGGCCTGCGACCAGCTGCTGGAAAGCCTCAATCCGCGCTGAGCCCCCGGCGCGTCATTGTGGCCCTTACAATGAGAATCATTCTCATCATTGGCTTGTGCCGACGAGCCCGCTTCCATGTCCGAGACGCTGCCTTCCAGCCTCGCCTCCGCCCCCGCCGGGCTGGCGCTGACCGTCCAGCAGGTCAGTGCGCCGGTGCACTCGCCGGAATGGGCGTCCTGGCTGTCCGACCTGGGCTTCCTGCCGGGCGAGGCGGTGCGTGTGCTGCGCCGCGGCAAGCTGGGTGACGGCAACCTGGTGGTGCGCGTGGGGCAGTCGACGTTCGCGTTGCGGCATGCCGAGGCCCAGTGCATTGCCGTGACCGCGCGCAATGACTGAGTCGGTCATCCACGTCCACAAGGGGGGCAAGCTCGTCGCGCTGGTGGGCAACCCCAACTGCGGCAAGACCGCCCTGTTCAACGGCCTGACCGGCAGCCACCAGAAGGTGGCCAACTACGCGGGTGTCACCGTGGAACGCAAGGAAGGCCGCGTCATCTCGGCCGCCGGCAAGGCGCTGCGCCTGCTGGACCTGCCGGGCACCTACAGCCTGCATCCGCGCTCGCCCGACGAGCGCGTCACCTGCGACGTGCTGGCCGGGCGCGCCAAGGGCGAGAAGCGGCCCGACCTCGTCGTCATGGTGCTGGACGCCACCAACCTGCGCCGCAACCTGCGCCTGCTGCTGGCCGTGCGCCGGCTGGGGCTGCCGGTGGTGGTCGCGCTGAACATGGCCGACCTGGCGGCCCGCCGCGGCCTGAAGGTGGATGCGGCGGCGCTGTCGGCGCAGCTGGGCCTGCCGGTGGTGCGCACTGTCGCCATCCACAAGGAAGGCCTGGACGAGCTGCGCGCTCTGCTGGACCGGCCCGAGGTGTGGGAGGCCGCCCACCCGGCACCGGCCGCCGCGCCGGCGGTGGACGACCATGTCGCCGTCAAGACCTGGCTGCAGGCGCTGGACCTGGACCACGAGCTGCCCACGCTGCCCAGCGACCGCGTCGACCGCGTGCTGCTGCACCCGGTGGCCGGCTCGGTCATCCTGGCCGTGCTGCTGTTCCTGCTGTTCCAGGGCGTGTTCTCGTGGGCCGAGCCGCCCAAGGCGCTCATCGAGGACGGCATGGCCTGGCTGGGCACGCAGGTGGGGCAGCTGATCCCGGACGGCTGGCTGCGCAGCCTCATCGTCGACGGCGTCATCGCCGGCGCCGGCGGCGTGCTGGTGTTCCTGCCGCAGATCCTGATCCTGTTCTTCTTCATCCTCGTGCTGGAGGAGTCGGGCTACCTGCCGCGGGCGGCCCTGCTGCTGGACCGGCTGATGGGCAGCGTGGGCCTGTCGGGGCGCAGCTTCATCCCGCTGCTGTCGAGCTTTGCCTGCGCCATCCCCGGCATCATGGCCACGCGCTCCATCGCCAACCCGCGCGACCGCATCGTCACCATCATGATCGCGCCGCTGATGACGTGCTCCGCGCGGCTGCCGGTGTACGCGCTGCTGATCGGCGCCTTCATCCCCGCCCGCGAGGTCTGGGGCTTCGAGCTGCAGGGGCTGGTGCTGTTCGGCCTGTACCTGGCCGGCATCCTGGGTGCGATGGCGGTGGCCTGGGTGCTCAAGCGTTTCACGAGCGCCGGCCGGCTGGTGCGGCCGCTGATGATGGAGCTGCCGGCTTACCACTGGCCGCATCCGCGCTCCATCGCCATCGGTCTGTGGCAGCGCGCCGTCGTGTTCGTCAAGCGCGTGGGCGGCATCATCCTGTTGCTGACGCTGGCGCTGTGGCTGTTGTCCAGCTTTCCGTCGTCGCCGGAAGGCGCCACGGGCGCGCCCATCCAGTACAGCGTTGCCGGCTACCTCGGCGCGGGCCTGGCGAAGATCTTCGAGCCCATCGGCTTCAACTGGCAGATCAGCCTGGCGCTGGTGCCGGGCCTGGCGGCCCGCGAGGTGGCGGTGAGCGCGCTGGGCACGGTGTACGCGCTGTCGGCCACCGGCGACGACGCCGCGCAGGCGCTGACGCCGCTGATCGCGCAGAGCTGGAGCCTGGCAACGGCGCTGTCGCTGCTGGCCTGGTATGTGTTCGCGCCGCAGTGCATCGCGACGCTGGCCGCCGTCAAGCGCGAGACCGGCGGCTACAAGCTGCCGCTCATCATCACCGGCTACCTGTTCGGCCTGGCCTACCTGGCGTCGTTCATCACCTACCGCGTGGCGCTCTACCTGGGCGCTTGAGGGGGTTGCGGGCCGAGCGCAGGGCCGCTCCCCAGCCGGCCCGCTCTGGCGATGTGCATGCGGCTCGATGCCGCATGCACATCGCCGTCCCCTCGGGGGACCGTCTGGCCTCGCCCGCGTTCAGCGGAGCGAGACCGGACGAGGGGCTTCAGGGTTTGGGGCGGGTCGGAACGCTCGCGCTGCAGATGTCGATGTAGCCGGGGCTGTGCACGAACCAGCCGCCGCGATAGCGGCGCGCGTCCAGCAGCTGGCTCCACGTGGCGGACTCGGTGCGCAGCACCTGCAGCGCGGGCCGCTCGGCCTCGGGCACATCGGCCAGCAGGCGCACGCGCGGGATGACGGTGCGCTGCTCGGGCTTCTCGTAGAAGCCCATGGCCGCGCCGCCGCGGGGCAGGGCGGCGAGGTGCTCCATGCCCTTGAGCACGCGGCCCACCAGCGTGATGTTCAGGTCCAGCCCGCGTGGCGCCTGGCCGATGACGGCGTAGAGCTCCGTGCCGTTGCTGGAGTCCACCGCGTCGCCGCGGCCGGCGCCCACCATGCCGTAGCAGTGCGCCAGCCAGGCCTTGCCGGTCTTGGGATCGGCCGCGACCGGGAAACCGCCGGCAAAGCCGGTGCGCGGCGCCCAGCCTTCAGCATCGGGCAGGCGTGCGAAGCCGGCGGCCTTGCCGATGGCGTCGATCGGCACCGAGAACTCGGCGGGCAGCTTCGGCGCAGCACCGGCGGGCAGCGGGCGGGCCTTGGCGGTGTCCTCGCCGTCGGGGTCGCCCCACTGGGTGACGAAGTTGTCCTGCACGCGCACCACGGCCAGGCCGTCCCAGTAGCCGCCGCGGGCCAGTGCGCGGATGTTGGCGACGTGGGCCGGCGCGAAGCGCGGCGCCAGTTCGATGAGCACCTGGCCATGGCCTTGCGGCGTGGCCAGGTCCATCAGCAGCGTGTTGTCGGGGTCCAGCGCGCGCCAGTCGCTGGCGGGCGAGGCGGCCAGGATCTCCTGGGCGCTCTTCTTGTGGGCCGCCGGCTTGGGCGTGGCCTTGGGGGAGGCGACGGCGGCGGACAGCAGGCCGGCGGTGGCCAGCGCGAGGGCGAGGTGTTTCATGGGCGCGCAGCTTAGCTGCGGCGGCGTGCCTGCCCAGCCCTCGCAAACCTCAGGCGGGTGGCGGCAGGAAGCGGCCGAGTTCGCCTGCCCGCAGCGCTGCCGCCAGCCGGGCCGCGAGCGCGCGTGCTTGCGCCGTCGCACCATCGGCGCGCGACGCCACGCAGCCGTCCCCGCGCAGGCAGGCCAGCCAGACCTCGGGGTCGCGCTCGTCGCAGGTCAGGCCGAACTCGCAGGGCAGCAGCCGCAGCGCGGCCTGGGCGGTGGCCCGGCTGGCGTCATCGTCGAAGCGCTGGCCGTCGAAGTACAGCACCGGCTGGCCGTCCAGGCGGCGCCTCAGCAGGCGCTCGCCCAGTTCGTCGAGCAGCAAGGGGTCTGGGTGGGCGACGACGGCCCGTAGCAGCGGCGTGTCGTCCAGGTCCGACTGCTGAACGGCCAGCAGCGGGTCGCCGGCGCCGGGCTCGCCGGGCGCGATGTTGACCAGCGCGAGCCACTCGGGGCCTGCGAACTGGCCGCAGCCGGCCGCCAGCGCGGCGTGGCGGGTGACGGCGCGCTGGTGTCGGGCGTCGTTGCGGTCCGGCGCGGCGGCGGGCTGCAGGCCGGCCAGGTCGGCGCAGCGGCGGGCCAGCGCGCGGGCGTAGAGGCGGCCGCCCCGGGCCTGCGCGGCGAGCGCGGCCTGCAGCGTGGCGCGCAGGTCGGCGCCCGGCGCGGCCAGCAGCGCCGGCAGGTCAACGGCCGCGGCCGTCGGTGCGGGCTGCACCGGGCTGGCTGGCGCGACGGCGACGCCGACCGCCGTGGGCCTCACGCCCGGCGCCGCCAGCGGCAGCGTCAGCCGTGGCGTGGCGGCCGGCGGCGGCGCATCGGGCCGCTGCTCGCCCCACCAGGCCCAGCCCAGCAAGGCGACGCCCAGCGCCAGCGCGACGCGCGGCGCAATCACCAGACCGCTTGCGGCCATCCGTCCGAGCCCCAGGTCACGTTGCCGATGAACAGGATGGGCGCGCCGTTGTTGTTGGCGTCATAGGCATGCCAGGCCATCACGGAGCCGTCGGCCAGCAGCGACTGCCCGCCGGGGCCCTTGAAGCGCGAGCCGCTGCTGGCCAGCACCGTGCCGCCGCCCGACAGCATGGCCTTGCCGGCCTTGTCGACATAGGGGCCGGTGATGGAGGTCGAGCGGCCCACGACGATGTAGTAGGTGCTGTTGGCGCCCTTGCAGCAGGCGCCCTTGGATGCGAACAGGTAGTAGTACGTCGTGCCGTTGATGGCCTTCTTGACGACGAAGCCGTTCTCGATGCCGTTGGTCGAATCCTTGGCGATGTTGACGATGCCGCCCGTTGGCGGCTTCAGGTTGGCCTTGCTGACGCGGGTGATGTGGATGCCGTTCCAGAACGAGCCGAACACGAGGTAGGGGTCGCCGTTGTCGGCCAGCACGAAGGCGGGGTCGATGGCGTTGTAGCCGTCGCCCGACTTGGAGGTCAGGATGGCGCCCTGGTCCACCCACTGGCCCGCGGCGATGCCGCCGGCCGACGTCGTCAGCCCGATGGCGGACTTCTGCGAGCCGAAGCTGGAGATCGCGTAGTAGCAGTAGCCCAGGCCGTTGTACTCGCCGCAGCCCGGTGCCCAGACCATGGCCGTCTTGTCGGCGGGCAGGTAGGTCTTCCACCAGGCCAGGCCCCCCGCGAAGATGGGGCCGCCCTGCGTCCACGCGGTGCCGTTGGCGGAGTACTTGACGCCGATGCCGCCGTTGTCGGTGGTCTCGAACAGCCACCAGGTCGAGCTGGTCTTGTAGAGGTGCGGGTCGTGCGTGCCGATGGCGCCGGTCAGCGTCCAGGGGGCAGCCTGCGGGGCGGTCAGGGTGGCGGCGAGTGCGCAGCCGGCGGCCAGGCGCAGCAGGCGCTTCAGGATCATGGACATGGGTGGGTCTCCGGATGTTGTCGATGCGGCCGCCTCTGCGGGCGACCTGAGTGAATTAAATATGACTATAAGCGCGTTGAAACCGCGAACAAACGCCGATTCAGGAAATGGCATCGATTAAAAGTAATACTTAAATATTTTCGCCGGAAGCGTTTACACCGCTGACCGCGCGGCGGGTGGAGCGGCGTTCCTACAATGCCGCGATGTCCGAGATTGCTTCCGCTGAACTGCCCTTCGTCCACCTGCGCATGCACACCGAATACTCGGTCGTGGATGGCACGCTACGCACCGATGACGCCGCCGCTGCGGCCGCCAAGGACGGGCAGGTGGCGGCGGCCATCACGGACCTCGCCAACCTGTTCGGCGGCATCAAGTTCTACTCGGCGGCGCGCAAAAAAGGCGTGCAGCCCATCCTCGGTGCGGACTGCTGGCTGGAGCCCGACGCCACCGACAAGCCGCCCACGCGGCTGCTGCTGCTGGTGCAGAACAAGCAGGGCTACCTGAACATCAGCGAGCTGCTGTCGCGTGCGTGGATACAGAACGTGCAGCGCAACCAGGCCTGTGTGACCTGGGCCTGGCTGCAGGAGCTGGGCGAGGGGTTGATCTGCCTGAGCGGTGCGCAGCTGGGCGGTCTGGGCCAGGCGCTGCTGCAGGGCGACAAGGTGCGGGCGCGCGAATGGGCGCACAAGCTCGCGGCCATCTTCCCGAACCGCTTCTACATCGAGCTGCAGCGCGCCGGCCTGCCCGGGCAGGAGGCGCTGGTGCAGGCCAGTGTGCCGTTTGCGGCCGAGCTGGGCCTGCCGGTCGTGGCGACGCATCCCATCCAGTTCCTGAGCGAAGAGGATTTCGAGGCGCACGAAGCGCGCGTCTGCGTGGCCGAGGGCGAGACGCTGGCCAACCCCAAGCGCATCAAGCGCTTCCTGCCCAGCCAGTACTTCAAGACGCAGGCGCAGATGCGGGAGCTGTTCAGCGACATCCCCAGCGCCATCCGCAACACGACCGAGATCGCCAAGCGCTGCTCGCTGACGCTGGTGCTGGGCAAGCCGCAGCTGCCCAACTTCCCGACGCCGCCGCTGGAAGACGGCACGCCCATGCCGATGGAGCAGTATTTCCGCGAGCTGAGCCATGCCGGGCTGAAGGACCGGCTCGTGCACCTCTTCCCCGTTGATGCCGAGCGCGAGAAGGAGCGGCCGCGCTACGTGGAGCGGCTTGAATTTGAGCTCAACACCATCATCAAGATGGGTTTCCCGGGCTACTTCCTGATCGTGTCGGACTTCATCCGCTGGGCCAAGGAAAACGGCTGCCCGGTGGGCCCGGGCCGGGGCTCGGGCGCCGGCTCGCTGGTGGCCTACGCGCTGCTGATCACGGACCTGGACCCGCTGCGCTACAACCTGCTGTTCGAACGCTTCCTGAACCCCGAGCGCGTCTCGATGCCCGACTTCGACATCGACTTCTGCCAGGGCAACCGCGACCGCGTCATCGACTACGTGAAGCAGAAGTACGGGCTGCCGGCCGTCAGCCAGATTGCCACCTTCGGCACCATGGCCGCCAAGGGCGCGCTGCGCGACATCGGCCGTGTGCTGGGCATGGGCTTCGGCCATGTGGACAGCGTCGCCAAGCTCATCCCGGCGCCGCCCGGCAAGACGGTCACGCTGGCCAAGCTGCCGCCCAACTTCGACCCCGAGAAGGCCAAGATGGTCTACGCGCGGCACGAGTCGCCGGAGATCGAGGAGCGCGAGAAGGCCGACGAGGAAGTGGCCGGCCTGCTGGAGATGGCGGCGCGCGTGGAGGGCACGGTGCGCTCCATCGGCATGCACGCCGGCGGCGTGCTGATCGCGCCGGGCAAGATCACCGACTTCTGCCCGCAGTACCAGCAGCCCGGCTCCACCAGTGCCGTCAGCCAGTACGACAAGGACGACGTGGAGGCCATCGGTCTCGTGAAGTTCGACTTCCTGGGCCTGGCCACGCTGACCATCCTGGAGCTGGCCAAGAACTTCATCGTCGCCCGCCATGCCGACCGCGCCGATTTCGACTGGGCCAGGGTCCCGCTGACCGACCGCAAGACCTTCGACCTGTTCGGCAAGGGCCTGTCGGAAAGCATCTTCCAGTTTGAATCGCCCGGCATGCAGCGCCTCTTGAAGGACGCCAAGCCGTCGCGCTTCGAGGACCTGATCGCGCTGGTGTCGCTGTACCGCCCGGGGCCGATGGACCTGATCCCGTCGTTCGTGGCGCGCAAGCACGGCAAGGAGACCATCGAGTACCCGCATCCGCTGCTGGAGCAGGTGCTGGCCGAGACCTATGGCGTGTTCGTCTACCAGGAGCAGGTGATGCAGTCGGCCCAGGTGCTGGGCGGCTACAGCCTGGGCGGCGCCGACATGCTGCGCCGCGCGATGGGCAAGAAGAAGGCCGAGGAAATGGCCATGCACCGCGAGATCTTCCGCAAGGGCGCCGCGGAGAAGGGCATCGACCAGGCGAAGGCCGACGAGGTGTTCGACCTGATGGAGAAGTTCGCGGGCTACGGCTTCAACAAGTCGCACGCCGCCGCGTACGCGCTGCTGAGCTACCACACGGCGTGGCTCAAGGCGCACTACACGGCCGAGTTCTATGCGGCGAACATGACCATCGAAATGGACGACACCGACAAGCTCAAGGTGTTGCTCAATGACGCCAAGCTGTTCGGCATCGACTTCCAGCCGCCCTGCGTGAACAAGGGGCAGTACCGCTTCGAGCCGCTCAGCAACCGTCTCGTGAACTACGGGCTGGGCGCCGTCAAGGGCACGGGCCGCGGCGCCATCGAGGCCATCATCGCGGCCCGTGAGGCGGGCGGGCCCTTCCTGAGCTTCTACGACTTCTGCCTGCGCGTGGACCGCAAGGCCGTCAACAAGCGCGTCGTCGAGGCGCTCATCAAGGCTGGCGCGTTCGACAGCATCAACCCCGAGCGCTCCAAGCTGCTGGCCAGCGTGGCGCGTGGCTACACGCATGCCGAGACGACCGAGGCCAATGCCGACCAGGGTGGCCTGTTCGACTTCGGCGACTCGCACGCGTCCAGCACCGCCGAGCCGGACCTGGTGCATGCGGAGCCGTGGAGCATCAAGGAGCGGCTGTCGCTGGAGAAGACGGCCATCGGCTTCTACCTGTCGGGCCATCTGTTCGACCAGAGCGGTGCCGAGGTGCGGCGCATCGTCAAGCGCCAGATCGCCGACCTGGCCGACAGCCGCGAGCCCACCATGGTGGCCGGCATCGTCAGCGGCATGCGCATCATCAACGGCCAGCGCGGCCGCGTCGGCATCTTCAAGCTGGACGACAAGAGCGACGCCATCGAGGCCGTGGCCAACGAGGAGCTGCTCAACAGCGCCAAGGAGCTGCTGGTGGAGGACGAGCTGATCATTGCCCAGGGCAAGGTGCAGAACGACCGCTTTTCCGGCGGCCTGCGCATGAACGTGCAGGCGGTGTGGAGCCTGACGGCCGCACGCGCCCGTTTCGGCCGCCACCTGCTGCTGAGCGACGCCGGCGCGGCCGGCCTCATCCACGAGCTGGTGCAGCGTTTCCCGCCGCGCGAGGTGGAGACGGAGGAGGGCGGCGTGCGCAAGCAGGGCCTGCCGGTGCGCGTGGCGATGAAGACCGAGCCGCAGGGCGGCCAGGTCGGCGCGCGCTGGCTGGTGGAGCTGGGCGAGGCCAGCCGCTTCTGGCCCGCCGACGAGGCGCTAGCCCGACTCGGGGGGGCGGCTGAGGTGATCTACGAGCTTGGCTGAAGCGTCGCATCGGCGATGATTTCGCCAGATGCTACAAATCGTTCCCAAGCCCTCGACGGGTCTGACCCGCCCCTCGCCGGTCACCGGGCTGATCCTGACCGGCGGCGGTGCGCGCGCGGCCTACCAGGTGGGCGTGCTGGCCGCCATCGCGCAGCTGCGCCGCGACGCCGGCGCGACGCAGAGCAACCCCTTCCCCATCATCAGCGGCACGTCGGCCGGTGCCATCAACGCCTCCACGCTGGCCTGCCATGCCGATGACTTCGACGGCGCCGTCGACGGCCTGCTCCACCTGTGGCAGGGCCTGCACGTCGAGAACATCTATCGCGCCGACGCCTTCGAGGCGGTGAAGAGCGGCGCGCGCTGGCTGTCCATGCTGAGCCTGGGATGGGCCCTCGCGCAATGGACCCGCAGCCGGCCGCGCAGCCTGCTGGACAACCGGCCGCTGCGCGAACTGCTGACACGCTACCTGGACATGGACCGCATCGAGGCCATGCTGGGCGGTGGCCACCTGCGCGCGCTGGCGCTGACGGGCTCCAGCTACACCTCGGGCCAGCACGTCACCTTCTTCCAGACCCACCACCACGTCGTGCCCTGGCTGCGCGAGCAGCGCATGGCCGTGCAGTCACGGCTGACGCTGAGCCACCTGATGGCCTCGTCGGCCATCCCGTTCATCTTTCCGGCCGAACTGCTGGAGCTGGAGGGCATGCCGGAATGGTTCGGCGACGGCTCCATGCGCCAGAGCGCGCCGATCTCGCCGGCCGTGCACCTGGGGGCCGAGCGCATCCTCGTCATCGGCGCCGGCCGCATGAAGGAGCCCGAGGGCCGGCGCACCGGCGCCAGCGACGCCCACCCCAGCATGGCGCAGATCGCCGGCCACGCGCTGTCCAACATCTTCCTGGACGCGCTGGCCGTGGACGTCGAGCGGCTGCGCCGCATCAACCGCACGCTGGCGCTGCTGCCGCACGAGACGCGCATGGCGACGGCACTGCGGTCCATCGAACTGCTGGTCATCGCGCCGAGCCGGCGGCTGGACGACCTCGCCGGCGAGCACCAGGCCAGCCTGCCGCAGTCCGTGCGGGCCATGCTGCGGGCCTTCGGCGTCAGCGGCAAGGGCAAGACCACGAGTGGCTCGGCACTGGTGAGCTATCTGCTGTTCGAGCCCAGTTTCGTGGGCGAGCTGATCAACCTGGGCATGAGCGACACGCTGGCCAAGCGGGCGGAGGTGCAGCGCTTCTTCGGCTGGCCGGCGCGGGCGCCGCAGACGGACCCGGCGGCGCTGCGCCGCAGCCGCTCAGCCGGGTTTGCCGCCGGTTGCTGAGAACGGCCGCCCCGCCACGCGCAGCCCGGCCGCCGACAGCCGCTGCGCCGCCGTGGCCTTGACGCCCGGGACGCGCTTCATCAGGTCCTCCCAGTCCGCAAACGGCCGCGCGGCCAACAGTCGCTGCGCCAGTGCCGGGCCCAGGCCGGGCAGCGACTCGAGTTGCGCACGCGTCGCGGTGTTGGCCTCCACGTCGGCGGGAGGCTGTGCCATTGCCGGCGCTGCCATCCACAACAGCCAAGCCCTGCGCTGCATGTCAGCGGTCGCGAAACGTTTCGCAGGGCCTGGCGGCGGGGGCGGGGCTCACGCCTCACCGGCCTGGGCGCGCACCATGGCGGCGTAGGCGCCGTCCTGTGCGATCAACTCGGCATGCGTGCCGGTCTCGACGAGCTTGCCGGCACCCAGCACGTGGATGGCGTCAGCGTCGCGGATGGTGGACAGCCGGTGCGCGATGACGATCAGCGTCTTGCGACCCGACCATTGGCTCAGCGCCTGCTGCACGGCACGCTCGCTCTCGGTGTCCAGCGCCGACGTGGCCTCATCGAAGATCCAGATCGGCGCGTCCTTGTACAGCGCGCGGGCGATGGCCAGCCGCTGGCGCTGGCCGCCGGACAGCTTGCTGCCATTGGCACCCACCACGGTCTCCACGCCCTCGGGCAGCGTCTGCACGAAGTCCCACAGGTGGGCCGCACGCAGCACCTGCTCCAGCTTCGCCTCGTCGCGCGGCTGTGCGTAGGCGATGTTGGCGGCGATGGCGTCGTCGAACAGCACGATGTCCTGCGACACGACAGCGAACTGGCGGCGCAGCGAGGCACGCGTCAGCAGCTCGATGTCGGCGCCGTCCAGCCGGATGTGGCCGGCGTCGGGCCGGCCGAAGCCCAGCAGCAGGTGGATGATGGAACTCTTGCCGGCGCCCGAGGCGCCCACCAGCGCCGTCGTCCTGCCGGCGCCAAAGGCCAGCGTCAGGCCGTCCAGCGCCGGCCGCGACGCGCCGGGGTAGGTCAGCGACACGGCCTCCATGACGATGTCGCCGCGGGCCGGGCCGGGCAGCTCCTGCGTACCGGTGTCGACCTCCGGGGGCGCGTCCAGCAGCTCCAGGCAGCTCTTGGCGATGACGCTGGCGCGGGTGAGCTGCGATGACAGGTCGGACAGATGCCGCAGCTTGGACAGCAGCAGCAGCAGCGCTGCCACATAGGTGACGAAGTGCTGCACGCCGGTGCCCTCGCTGCGCGCCTGCCACAGCGCCAGGCAGATGATGAGTGACAGGCCGACGCTGGCCACCAGCTGCGACACCGGCTGCGCCAGCGCACTGGCCGCCGCCGCCTTCAGGTTGTAGCGGCGCACCTCCAGCGCGGCGTCGATGAAGCGCTGGCGTTCGAAATCCGCCGCGCCGAACTGCCGCACCACGCGCCAGGCGCGCGTGATGTCGTCCACCTTGTTGACCAGCACCAGCTGCGAGTCGTAGGAGCGCGTGGACATCTGCCGCATGCGCTGGTTGACCTTGCGCATCACCAGCGCCATGACCGGCGTGACCACCAGCGCCATCAGCGTCAGCTGCCAGTTCAGATAGAACAGGTAGACGATGAAGCCGACAGCCGCCAACCCGTCGCGCAGCAGCGCGATGCCCACGTCACCGGTCAGCTGCAGGATCTGCTGCGGGTCGTTGACGACCTTGGTGACCGCGGTGCCGGGCTGCATGCGCGTGTAGGCCTGGGCGTCCAGCCGCAGCAGCGAGCTGACCAGCGCAGTGCGGAAGTCCAGCACGCTGCGCGTCTGCGTCCAGTGGAACAGGTACTGTCCGGCGAAGCTGGACGCGCCGCGCACGGCGTACAGCCCGATGAGGACGACCGGCACCATCCAAAGCGGGTAGGCGTCCTTCGTGAAGCCTTCGTCGTCGAAGGCGTAGCTGATCAGCTTGGGCAGCAACCACTCGGTGCCGGCCAGGCAGAGGTAGGCCACGACGGTCAGCACGGCGCCCCAGCGGTAGGGGTAGACGTACTGGCCCAGCCGGCGGGCGAGGGAGGGACGGGTGTCGATGGACATGGGGCGCGATTGTCGTCCGTGTTTCAATGGCGCCCCGATGCGCATCGCCCACCTTCTCTTCACGAAACGCTTTGCCGGCAGCGAGCGCTACGCCATCGAACTGGCCAACGCGCAGAGCGCCGCGCACGAGGTGTGCTTCGTGCTGGCGGATGCTGCCGCTGAGGACCGCCCGGACGCCTGGGCGCACCGGCTGGACCCGCGCGTGCAGCAGCACCGGCTGACCTACCCGCAGTTCCTGCCCGCCACCCGCATCGCGCGTTGGGCGAAGGCGTGGCGGCCCGACGTCTGCCATGCCCACCTGAGCTTCGCGTGCAAGGCGCTGGCGGGCGTGAAACCGCCCACGGTGCGCGTCGCGACATTGCACATCGCCTACAAGGCGCGCCAGCACGGCCACATGGACGGGCTCATCGCCATCACGCCGCAGCAGCTGGTGCAGATCCCGCCCGGCTTCGGCGGCCGCGTCGCGCAAATCAACAACTGGAGCCAGCCGCGGCCGGCCGAGCCCGGCGCCCGCGAGCGGCTGCGCGCGGCCTGGGGCGTGGGGCCGGGCGACTGGCTGGTCGGCACGCTGGGCCGTGGCGAGCACAGCAAGGGCTGGGACCTGCTCGTGCAGGCCTTCCGGCAGGCCGCGCTGCCCGGCGCGCGGCTGGTGCTGGTGGGGCAGGGGCCCGACTGGCAGGCGGTGCGCGCACAGGCCGGCGCCGACGTCGTGATGCCCGGCTTCACGAACGAGCCGGCCAACTGCCTGGCCGCGTTGGACCTGTTCGTCAGCGCCGCGCGCAGCGAGCCGTTCGGCCTGGTGTTCCTGGAAGCCATGCACGCCGGCCTGCCCATCCTGGCCACAGCCACCGAGGGCGCGCGGCACCTGCAGGCCGGCTTCGAGCCGCTGCTGCCTTGCGGCGACGTGGCGGCGCTGGCCGAGGCGCTGACCCGCCTGCATGCACAGCGGCCCGCCCGCCGTGTGCATGCCACAGAGCCCTTCGCGCTGCCGGCCCGCGTGGCCGAGATCGAGGCCTTCTACCGCGCCTGCGGGGCGCGCTGAGCCCACCCACCGCACGACTTCACATGACGAACCTCCCGCTCATCGTCACGGCCTTCTACGACATCGGTCGCAGCCAGTGGCAGCACTACCAGCGCAGCAGCGACCGCTACTTCGATTGCTTCGAGCGGCTGTGCCTGCTGAAGAACGACATCGTCGTGTTTTCGCAGCCCCAGTTCCGCGAGCGCTTCGAGGTCATCCGGCGCCGCAAGCCCAACCTGACCGTCGTCTACGACGACATCTTCAAGCGGCACGCCACGCTGCTGGAGCGCATCCGCCGCGTGCAGCAGGACCCGGCCTACCGGGCCGGCATTGGCCCCATCGACTCGCCCGAGTACAACTCCGCCGAGTACGTGCTGGTGAACGCGCTGAAGAGCGATTTCTGCTGCCAGGCCCTTGCCGGCGCCGGCCATGAACAGGTGGCGTGGATCGACTTCGGCTACCTGCGCAAGCCGCGCCAGTTGCCGCGTTCGCGGCGCTGGATGTCGCCGTGGCCCACGGGCGTCCACTTTTTTGGTCTGCGCTCGCTCAGTGAGCCCATCGACCTGCTGCAGACCATCCAGACCAACACGGTCTACATCCAGGGCTGCCACCTCATCGCCCATCGCGACGACTGGCCGTTGCTGCGCGACGGCGTGCATGCCGCGCTGGAGGAACTGCTGGCCAAGGACTGGGTGGACGACGACCAGACGCTGCTGCTGATGGTGGCGCTCAAGCACCCCGACCGGGTGACTGTGCATCCCAACGTGGAAGACCCGCGCTTCGGCTGGTTCAACCTGTTCCGCCGCTTCAACGCGGCCGAGGCGTCAGCGACGCTGGGGGAACGTGTCAGCCTGCAGGTGGCCTTACTTGCCCGGCGGCTGCGCTGACGCCTTCCGGCTAGCCTCGCCCACGGCGGCGCGTATGCGCAGCGCGCGCCACAGCCAACCGCGCTTCTCGCAGTAACCCAGCATCGCGGCCAGCGAGGTCGGCGAGTTTGCCTCGCACTGCCGCAAGTGCCGCATGACGGTGATCCAGTCGCCTGCCCGGCGTGCCTGGCAGGTGGCGCGCATCCAGCTGCGGTAGGCCAGATAGGTGGCTGCGTTCAGCGTGTTCTCGTCGAGCCGCGCACGGTTGGCCGCGAGCAGCGGCGGCAGGTGGTTCAGCGAGTCCTGCAGGTCCTGCCACTTCGTCGGGTTGGGCGTGCTGAGGATGCTGCCGGGGCGCTTGCGGTAGGCGATCCACGGCTCGGGCACGTAGACCACGGTCTGCGCGCGCAGCATCAGCGTCGGCGACACGAACACGTCCTCGAAGTAGCGGCCTTCGGGGAAGCGCAGGTCTTCGCCGTACAGCGCGCGGCGCGCGATCTTGCTCCAGGCATGCAGCTGGCTGCGCGTCAGCGCGCCTTCCATGAGCCGGCCGGCGTCGCGCCAGGGCTGGCGCGGCGGGATGTCCTGGGTGCGCTGGTGGCGCTCGCCGAACAGGCGTTGCCGCAGGCGCGGGCGGTCGTGGTGGTCGCGGAAGTCGCACAGCACGAGGTCCACGTCGTCGCGGTCGGCCCAGGCCTTGAGGCCAGCGATGGCGCCGGGCAGCAGGAAGTCGTCGGAATCCAGGAACCAGATCCACGCGCCGCGGCTGGCATCCAGCAACCGGTTGCGCGCGGCGCTGAGGCCGCGGTTGCGGTCGCCGTCCAGCAGCCGCAGCCGGCCTGGGTGGCGGTCGGCGAGCGTCTGCATCAGCGCGCGCGAGCCGTCGGTGGAGCAGTCGTCGTACAGCACGACTTCGACGCCCTCGTCCGCCTGCGCGAGCACGGAGTCCACGCATTGCGCCAGATAGTCCTGCACGTTGTAGACCGGGATGAGCATGCTCAGCCACGGCCGGGCGGCATCAGCGCGGGTCATCGGGGCGGCCCAGCAATTCGATCAGCGCGCTGCCGGCCAGCCAGCGGCCCTTGAGCCAGTTGCGCGCGGTGACGTCGCGGTCGCCGCCGCGCAGTTTGATGAGCGCGGGCAGGCGCGTGGGGGCATGCGTCAGCGCCAGCCGCGCGTAGTGATGGCGTTTGCGCCAGCCGACAGCGGCCAACCAGGCATACGGTCCGTCCTCGGCGCGCAGCAGCGCGAGGCGGTGGGCCTCGGGCGCGCGGTCCAGCAGGTCGGCAGCGGCGACGTGCATCAGCAGGTAGCGCTGAAACTCATCGTTCAGGCCTTGCACAACCGCCGCATGCCGGCCTTCGCTGCGCAGTCGCTGCAGCAGGGTTTCGGCACCTTCGTCCAGCGCGCGGTCGAACGCTGCGGCGAGCTCGGTGACAAAGCCACCGGCAGGCACCGACGCCATGAACCAGTTTTCGATGAGGGGCAGCTCGGGCCGGGTCGTGTGGCGGTCGATGTAGAAGCCCACGTACTCGGCCTGGCGGTGCGCCCGCAGGTCGTGCAGCCAGCCGAGGTCACGACTCAGCAGCATGGAGGCATCCATCCACACGCCGCCGTGGCGTGCCAGCAGCTGAATGCGCAGCCAGTCGGCCTGGCGATAGGCGGGCAGTGCGTCGAAGTCGGCGCGCAGGGTGGGCAGCCAGCGGTCGATGCTGGCGCGGTTCAGCAGCCGCACCTCGTGGTCGGGGGCGTAGCGGCGCCAGTTCGCGATGCATGCCTGGATGAAGGCGGGCGGCGGTGCTGGCTGCCAGTAGGCCCAGATCACCTTGGGGATCGCGGCCGCGCATGCTGGTGCGCTGTCGCCGACGAATACGGCCCGCGTCTGCGCCGGCGCATGCGCCCGCGCGACGGTGGCGAACTCGCGCAGGAACAGGCCGGCGACGGTGACGACGGCTGCCAGGAAGAGGAGCGCGGTGAGGCTCATTCGCGCCAGTGGTCGGCAATCCAGCGTGCCGGCCTGGCGTGCCGCCAGTTGCCGTTGCTGCGGCCGGCCAGCGCGTCGGGCGGGTTCATGACGCCGTGGAAGATCAGGATGCGTGCGCCGTCGGGGATGAACGGGTCACGCCAGTAGCTCGTCGGCCAGGCCGGGATGCAGTGGTACTTGTAGCTGGCGCACCAGCTCGCGTCCCAGTACTGCAGCTTGCCCTGCCGATGCAGCACGGCGGACAGGAAGGCCTGCTCGTTGCGGAACTCCGCCTTGGCCTTGGCCTGGTCGGCGACAAACTCCGTCAGCACGTCCTGGTGGGCGCCCAGCTCCCAGCGGTAGACCGACGAGTTGCCGGTGATGCGCCAGGGGCGCTTCCAGTCGTGGATGATGAGGAAGTCGCCCGGCACCTCGAAGAACGGGGTGATGTCGTCGACGATGACGACGTCCAGATCCAGGAACAGCGCGGTGCCGCGCAGGCCGTAGTCGTTGACGAGGGCAGGGCTGAAGGTGGTGAGCTTCTTCCAGCCGCGCTCGGGCTCACCGTTGGGCAGCGTCAGCTCGGGGATGGGGAAGCACTTGACCTCGGCGCGGATGCCCTCGGTGCGGTCGGTCAGGCAGACGAATTTGAACTCGCCCTTCAGGTGCCGGCGCACCATCGCGTAGAGGCGGTTGACGTACTCGGGGCCGTACTTCGTGCCCCACTTCATGCAGATGATGTGGCGCATCGTTCAGAGCTCTTCGACGTGGCGAGGCGGATAGCTGTCCCAATTCAGGCAGCCGGGACATTGCCAGAAATAGTGCGCCGCTTCGAAACCGCAGGCCGCGCAGCGGTAGCGCAGCAGCGGCTTGGTGGCCTTCTCCAGCGTCTGCACCAGCGGGCCGGCCTCGTCGGCGGGCAGCGCGGCGGCATTGAGCTTGAGCAGGTCAGTCGCGGCCGACAGCGCCGGCTGCTCGCGCAGGTGGGCCGCCAGGCGCTCGCGCTGCGGCTCGGGCTGCAGCGTGGCCAGCGCGCGCAGCAGGTGCATGCTGGGCGCGCGCTGGTATTGCTCGCTCAGCATGGCAATGGCGCGCTCGGGCTGGCCCAGCGCCTTGGCGGCGGCGGCGCAGTCGGCGGCCACGAGGTTGAAGGCCGGCGGGTTCACGGACAGCAGCTTCGTGAACGCGGCCAGTGCCGCATCGTGCTGGCCCGCCTTCAGCAGCAACTGGCCCTGCAGCACGTAGGCCCGCGCGGCCTCGGGCGCGCGACGCTGGGCCTGGTCCAGCAGCTCGGGGGCCAGGTCGGCATGGCCTTGCGACTGCGCGACGAGCGCCTGCTCGCACAGGTAATGCGCGATGCGGCCCGAGAACGACCCGGTGCCGGCGGCCTCCAGCTCCGCGGCCACCTCGGCGGCCTTGGCCCAGTCGCGCGAGCGCTCGTACAGCGACAGCAGCGCCAGGCGCGCCTCGCGCTCGAAGGCGGTGCCGCGCAGTTCCGCATACGCTGCTTCGGCGCGGTCGAACAGGCCGGCCTTGAAGAAGTCCTGCGCCAGCTCGTGCTGGGCACGGTCGCGGTCAGCCTTGGCGAGGTCGCCGCGGCGGATCAGGTGCTCGTGCACGCGCACGGCGCGCTCGGTCTCGCCACGGCGGCGGAACAGGCTGCCGAGCGCGAAGTGCAGCTCGGACGTGTCGGGGTCGTTCTGGACGGCCTCGATGAAGGCGTCGATGGCCTTGTCCTGCTGCTCGTTCAGCAACAGGTTCAGCCCCTTGAAATAGGCCTTGGGCGATTCACGCTGCTCCAGCTTCCACTGCTTGGAGTCCAGCTTGGAGGCCAGCCAGCCAAGGACGAAGACGACGGGCAGGACGAACAGCAGCCAGCGCGGATCAAACTCCATCTTGGTGGGCGGCGTAGGGAACGGCAGGCGCCTCGGGCGCGGGAGTGGGGGCGGCGGGCGGCTCCAGGCGCTGCGCGGCGCGGCGGTGGCGCCACCAGGCCGGCACCATGGCCAGCACGCCGAACGCGGCGCCGAGGCCGAAGGCCAGCAGCACGATGATGACCTGCGGCGCGCGCCATTCGTGGCCGAAGAACCAGCGCACGACGGCGTCGTGGCTGTTGTTCAGCGCGAACGCGAACAGTGTGAAGAAGAGCAGGGCCCGCAGGAGCCAGACGAGGGTGCGCATGCGCAGGATTCTGGCTCAGCGGCAGCTTTGTTTTCCGGGCCCGGCGCTGGGCCGCTTCCGAGCCGGCCCGGCTTGGCGATGTGCTTGGCGGTCAATCCGGCAAGCATCGCCGTCCCCTCGGGGGAGCGGCCAAGGTACTCCTTGGACGAGGGGCGTCATTTCAGGCGTCGGTGACGGGCAGGTGTTTGTCGACAGCCTCGCGCAGCGCCTTGCCCGGCTTGAAGTGCGGCGCCAGCTTCTCGGGAATCATGACCTGCTCGCCGCTGCGCGGATTGCGGCCCACGCGGGGCGGGCGACGGCTGATGGAGAAGCTGCCGAAGCCGCGGATCTCGATGCGGTGGCCGCGCGCGAGTGCGTCGCTCATCGCGTCGAGGATGGTCTTGACCGCGAACTCGGTGTCGCGTTGGGTCAGTTGGCCAAATCGTTCGGCGAGGACGGCAACGAGGTCGGAGCGGGTCATGCGAGACGGCTTTTGTGGTTCTGAATTGAAACAGGCCCGCTGGCGAGGCCGGCGAGCCTGTGGGGAGCATACCCGGCCTTCAGCGAATGCTTCAGGCCGGGCAGATCGACCGAGAGCTTAGTTGCCCTGGTTGTCCAGCTTGGCGCGCAGCAGGGCGCCCAGGCTGGTCGTGCCGGCGGTTTCACGCTCGTTCGACTGGTTCAGGCGCTGCATGGCTTCCTGTTGGTCGGCGTTGTCCTTGGCCTTGATCGACAGCTGGATGTTGCGGGTCTTGCGATCCACGTTGACGATGATGGCGGTGACTTCGTCGCCTTCCTTCAGCACGTTGCGGGCGTCTTCCACGCGGTCGCGGGAGATTTCCGAGGCGCGCAGGTAGGCCATCACGCCGTCAGCCAGCTCGACTTCAGCGCCACGCGGGTCCACGGCCTTGACCTTGCCGGTCACCGAGGCGCCACGGTCGTTGATCGTGGTGTAGGCGGTGAACGGGTCGCTGTCCAGCTGCTTGATGCCCAGCGAGATGCGCTCGCGCTCGACGTCCACGGCCAGCACAACGGCTTCGACTTCCTGGCCCTTCTTGAAGTTGCGCACGGCGGTCTCGCCGGCTTCGTCCCAAGACAGGTCGGACAGGTGCACCAGACCGTCGATGCCCTGGGCCAGGCCCACGAACACGCCGAAGTCGGTGATCGACTTGACCGGGCCCTTGACCTTGTCGCCGCGCTTGACGTTCTCGGCGAACTCTTCCCACGGGTTGGCCTTGCACTGCTTCATGCCCAGGCTGATGCGGCGCTTGTCTTCGTCGATTTCCAGGACCATGACTTCGACTTCGTCGCCCAGCGAAACCAGCTTGCTGGGGGCGATGTTCTTGTTGGTCCAGTCCATTTCGGAGACGTGCACCAGGCCTTCGATGCCCGGCTCGATCTCGACGAAGGCGCCGTAGTCGGCGATGTTGGTGACCTTGCCGAACAGGCGGGTGCCGGTCGGGTAGCGGCGGGCCACGCCGAACCACGGGTCGTCGCCCAGCTGCTTGATGCCCAGGGAGACGCGGTTCTTCTCGGCGTCGAACTTCAGGACCTTGGCCGTCAGTTCCTGGCCGACCGTCACCACTTCGCTCGGGTGACGGACACGGCGCCAGGCCATGTCGGTGATGTGCAGCAGGCCGTCGATGCCGCCGAGGTCGACGAACGCACCGTATTCGGTGATGTTCTTGACCACGCCGTTGACGATGGCGCCTTCGGACAGCGTCTCGAGCAGCTTGGCGCGCTCTTCACCCATCGAAGCCTCGACCACCGCGCGACGCGACAGCACAACGTTGTTGCGCTTGCGGTCGAGCTTGATGACCTTGAATTCCATGGTCTTGCCCTCGAACGGGCTCATGTCCTTCACCGGGCGGGTATCCAGCAGCGAGCCGGGCAGGAAGGCGCGGATGCCGTTGACCAGGACGGTCAGGCCGCCCTTGACCTTGCCGGAGACGGTGCCGGTCACGAAGTCGCCGGACTCCAGAGCCGTTTCCAGGCTCAGCCACGAGGCCAGGCGCTTGGCCTTGTCGCGCGACAGGATGGTGTCGCCGTAGCCGTTTTCGATGGCATCGATGGCGACGGAGACGAAGTCGCCGACCTGGACTTCCAGTTCGCCCTGGTCGTTCTTGAACTCGTCGATGGGCACGTACGCTTCGGACTTGAGGCCGGCGTTGACGACGACGAAGTTGTGTTCGACACGAACGACTTCGGCCGAGATCACTTCACCGGCGCGCATGTCGGAGCGCTGCAGCGACTCCTCGAACATCGCGGCAAAGGATTCCATGCCGAAAGAGGAGGTTTGGGTTTGGGACATGTTGGTTGATCCTGATGCGCCGGAAACCAGCGCGGCGGTGCAGGCGAACCTGCGGGGTTAGGTTGTTGACATCACCGGCCACGAGTTCCTTGCGTTGCTCATGACAAGCGGGCGGGCGCCCGATGCTGGCCGGCGGGCCGTGGCCCCTCTGCGGTTCAGTTCAGAAGGGCCTGCGCTGCTGCCACCAAGCCAGCATCTGATCCACCGAGGCTTCGATGGTCAGCGCCGAGTTGTCCAGCAGCTGCGCGTCCTGCGCGGGCTCCAAAGGCGAGGTCGAGCGGTTCTTGTCCCTCTCGTCCCGCGCCTCCAAATCCGCGCGCAAGCCCTCAATATTAGCCGAAATTCCCTTGGAAATCAATTGCTTATGCCGGCGCTCGGCGCGCGTGGCGGCACTGGCGGTCAGGAACACCTTCAGCGCGGCGTCCGGGAAGATGGCCGTGCCCATGTCGCGGCCGTCGGCGACGAGGCCGGGCAGGCGGCGGAAGTCCAGCTGCAGCTGGTGCAGCGCGCGGCGCACCTGCGGGTGCACGGCCACCTGCGACGCCAGCAGCCCGGTGGCCTCGGCGCGTAGCCGGGCGCTGACGTCTTCCTGCCCCAGGAAGACATGGCCGTCGGCGAAGCGCAGCTGCAGCGTCGGCACGATCGCGGCGACCGCGTCGCCGTCGTCCAGATCCAGCCCGGCGCGGCGGGCGGCCAGGCCGGTCACGCGGTACAGCGCGCCGGAATCCAGCACGTTGAAGCCCAGCAGCTTGGCCACCTCGTCGGCCAGCGTGCCCTTGCCGGAGGCGGTGGGGCCGTCGATGGTGATGACGGGCACGTCGGCGGCATCGACGCTGACGACGCCGAACAGCGTCTCGAAATAGTCCGGGAAGGTCTTGGCGACGCAGTGCGGCTCCAGGATGCGGACCGGCTTGGCCGCGGCCGTGACGAGGCCGTTGAACGCGGCCAGCGAGAAGCACATTGCGACGCGGTGGTCGTCGTAGGTGTGGATGGCCGCGGCCTGCCAGTCCTTCAGCGGCTCGACGCGGATCCAGTCCGGGCCTTCGTCCACGGTTGCGCCCAGCTTGCGCAGCTCGGTGGCCATTGCGGCGATGCGGTCGGTTTCCTTCACGCGCCAGCTGGCGATGTTGGTCAGCGTCGTCGGACCGTCGGCGTACAGCGCCATGACGGTCAGCGTCATCGCGGCGTCGGGGATGTGGTTGCAGTCCAGCGTCAGGCCCTTGAGCGGCCAGGCGCCTCGCTTGACCTCCAGCCAGTTCGGGCCGGCCTTGACCTCGGCGCCCATCGCGGCGGCGGCTTCGATGAAGCGCACGTCGCCCTGCAGCGATTCGCTGCCGACGCCTTCGATGCGGATGGGCGCGTCGGTGGCAGCAATGGCGCCCAGGCCGACGAAGTACGACGCCGAGGACGCGTCGCCTTCCACGAACACCTCGCCCGGTGACACGTAGCGGCTGCCGGCCGGGATGACGAACGCGGCCCAACCTTCACGCTGCACGGCGATGCCGAAGCGCGCCAGCAGCGCCAGCGTGATCTCGATGTAGGGCTTGGAGATCAGTTCGCCAATGACTTCGATGCGGATGCTGCGCTCGGCCACCAGCGGCAGCGCCAGCAGCAGCGCCGTCAGGAACTGGCTGGACACGTCGCCACGCACGCGCACCGGCGTGTCCAGCGCCAGCTTGGACGGGCCGCGCAGCCGCAGCGGCGGGTAGCCGGCGTTGCCGAGGTCGTCGATCTCGCAGCCCAGGCCGCGCAGCGCGTCGACGAGGTCGCCAATCGGGCGCTCGTGCATGCGCGGCACGCCCGACACCTCAAAACTGCCGCCTTGTGTGGCGGCCAGCAGCGACAGCGCCGCCGTCAGCGGGCGCATGGCCGTGCCGGCATTGCCGAGGAACAGCTTGGCGTCCTTGGCGCGCAGCCGGCCGCCCAGACCGTCGATGACGACGTCGCTGCCCTCGCGCCACACGGCGCAACCCAGCGTGCGCAGCGACTCCAGCATGACGGCGGTGTCGTCTGACGCCAGCAGGTCGCGCACGACGGTCTTGCCCTCGCTGAGCGCGGCCAGCAGCAGCACGCGGTTGGAAATGCTCTTGGAGCCGGGCAGGCGCACCGTGCCCGCGGCACCGCGCAGCGGCGGCAGGTCGAGGAAGGGGATCTTGAACATCACTTAGCCGGAGGGCGGCCGGGAGGGACAGCGGGGGAAGACAGGTTCCAGGCCGAGCGGCCTTCGGCGATGGGCCGCAGCGCGGCTTCGAGCGCGGCGGCGTCGCCGGCTTCGATGAGGGCTTCGAGCTGGTCCAGCATCGTGCGGAAGCGCTTGGACTGCGCCAGCACCTCGTGCTTGTTGGCCAGCAGGATGTCGCGCCAGACGCCGGGCTCGCCGGCGGCGATGCGCGTGAAGTCGCGAAAGCCCGGGCCGGCCAGGCTCAGGTAGTCGCGTGCAGCCGGCTGCTCGGCGATGGCCTGGAAGTAGGCGAAGGCCAGCAGGTGGGGCAGGTGGCTGACGGCGGCAAACGCGGCGTCGTGGTTGTGCGGCCGCATCTTCAGCACCGTGGTGCCCAGCGCCGACCAGACGTCGGTGGCCAGCTGCACCAGCTGCGGGTTCGTGAACGGCTGCGGCGTCAGGATGACCTGGCGGCCTTCGTACAGCGTCGCCTCGGCGTGCTGCACGCCGCCCGACTCCTTGCCGGCGATGGGGTGGCAGGGCACGAAGCTGGCGGCGCGCTCACCCAGCGCGCGGCGGGCGGCTTCGATGACGTCGCACTTCGTCGACCCCACGTCCATGAACAGCACGCCGGGATTCACGAGATGGCGGATGGCCTTCAGCGTGGCTTCGGTGGCCGACACCGGTACGGCGATCAGCACGATGTCCGAGCCCGACACGGCCAGCAGCGCGGACTCGGCCGCGACGTCGATGACGCCCAGCTTCTTGGCCTGCTTGGTGGTGGACGGCGACTTGCTGTAGCCGACGACGCGCTTGACCAGGCCGGCCTTCTTCATCGCCAGCGCGAAGCTGCCGCCCATCAGGCCGCATCCGATGACGCCGAGCTGCTGGAACATCGGCTTAAGCCTTCACCGGGTAAGCACCCAGCATCTTGAAGAAGGCGCAGTTCTCGCGCAGTTCAGCCAGCGCGGCAGCCACGTTGGGCTGGCTGGGATGGCCGTCGAGGTCGATGTAGAAGTAGTAGTCCCACTGGCCGGTGCGGGCGGGGCGGGACTCCAGGCGCGTCATGGACACGCCGTGGGTCTTCAGCGGCACCAGCAGGTCATGCATGGCGCCCGGGCGGTTGGGCACGGAGACGACCAGGCTGGTGCAGTCGCGACCGGTGGCGGGCGGCGTGGCCATGGTCTGCGGCAGGCAGATGACGGCGAAGCGCGTGCGGTTGTAGGCCTCGTCCTGGATGGCGTGCGCGGTGATGTGCAGCCCGAACAGCGTCGATGCGCGCTCGCTGCCCAACGCGGCCCAGGCCGGGTTGGCGGCGGCCAGGCGCGAGCCCTCGGCGTTGCTGGATACCGCGCGGCGCTCGACGTCGGGCAGGTGCTTGTTCAGCCAGTTCTGGCATTGCGCCAGCGCCTGTGGATGCGCCAGCACGGCCTCGATGCCGTGCATCGACGGCTCCTTGCGCATCAGGTTGTGGCGGATCAGCAAGCTGACCTCGCCGACGACGTGGCAGGGCGTGTGCAGGAAGAGATCGAGCGAGCGCGTGACGACACCCTCGGTCATGTTCTCGACGCCGACGACGCCGAACTGCGCGCTGCCCGAAGCCGTTGCGTGGAAGACCTCGTCGAAGTTGGCGCAGTACGTCATGTCGGCGGCGCCGCCGAAATACTCGATGGCGGCCTGCTCGCAGAAGGTGCCGACGGGGCCCAGCACGGCGACGCGCTGCGGCGACTCCAGCGCCAGGCAGGCGGACATGATCTCGCGCCAGATGGCCGACACGTGTTCGGCCTTCAGCGGGCCGGGGTTGGCGGCGCGGATCTTGTCGATGACCTGCGCGACGCGGTCAGGGCGGAAGAACGGCGTGCCCTCGGCGCGCTTGATCTCGCCCACCTGTTCGGCGACGCGGGCGCGCTGGTTCAGCAACTCCAGCAGCTGCTTGTCCAGGCCGTCGATCTGGTCGCGCAACGCCAGCAGCGCCTGGGAGGCGACGGGTTCAACCATGGCGGGCCTCGAAGTCCTGCATGAAGCCGACCAGCGCCTGCACGCCTTCCAGCGGCATCGCGTTGTAGATCGACGCGCGCATGCCGCCCACCGACTTGTGCCCCTTCAGGGACAGCAGGCCGGCCGCCTTGGCTTCGGCGAGGAAGGTGTCGTTGAGCTTCTCGTCTTTCAGCAGGAAGGGCACGTTCATGCGTGAGCGGCAGCTCGGGTCGACGCGGTTCTCGTAGAAGCCGGACGCGTCCAGCGCGCCGTAGAGCAGGGCGGCCTTGTCGATGTTGCGCTGCTCGATGGCGGCCAGGCCCTGCTTGCCGCCGTACTCCAGCCCCTTGATCCACTGGAACACCAGGCCGGCGACGTAGATGGCGAACGTCGGCGGCGTGTTGAACATGGACTGGTTGGCCGCCACGGTTTCGTAGTTGAAGGCGGACGGGCAGATGTTCAGCGCGCGGCCCAGCAGGTCGTCGCGCACGAACACCATCGTCATGCCGGCCGGGCCGATGTTCTTCTGCGCGCCGCCGAAGGCCAGGCCGACGCGGCTCCAGTCGATGGGGCGGGACAGCACGTGGGACGACACGTCGATGACCAGCGGCACGCCGTTGGCGAGCTGCGGCAGCTCGTGGAACTCGACGCCGTCGATGGTCTCGTTGGTGCAGACGTGCACATAGGCAGCGTCGTCGCGCAGCGCCCAGTCGGTCGGGATCTTGTGACTCTTGCCGATGTCGGCGGCGATCTGCACGTCGGCGTAGCGGCGCGCCTCGGCCGCGCTCTTGCGCGACCAGGAGCCGGTGACGACGACGTCCACCTTGCCGCCGCGGCTGAGGTTCATCGGCACGATGGCGTTCTCGCCCAGCCCGCCGCCCTGCATGAACAGGATGCGGACGTTCGCCGGCACGGCCAGCAACTCGCGCAGGTCGCGTTCGGCGGCCTCCAGGATGCTGCCGAACTCCTTGCCGCGGTGGCTCATCTCCATGACGCTCATGCCGCTGCCGTGCCAGTCCAGCATCTCGGCGGCCACCTGGCGCAGCACAGGCTCGGGCAGGGTGGCGGGGCCGGGGGCGAAATTGAACGGGCGGGATGAGGTCATCGAGGGCGGTTTACTTCTTGGGCGCGGGGGCGGCGGGCTTGGAGGCGGCGGCAGGCGGCTGGATGCCCAGCTGCTTGGCCAGGTTGCCCTGCAGCGTCTTCAGGCGGCCTTCCAGCGTGGGGCCGGCCTCGGCCATCACCTTCTGCGCGACGGCCTTCTGCAGTTCGACGCTGAGCATGCCGAACTTCTGGCTGACCGGGGATTCTGCCCAAGCGAGGATCAGCTTCAGTTCGTCCTCGTTGAAGCGTTCGTCCAGTAGCGCCGAAGCCGTGTTGGGCACCGCCTTGGAGATCTTGTCCTTCAGATAGGGCACGTTCTCCTCGACGAACTTCTTCAGCTCGGCGTCCATGGCCTTGGCCGTGGCCTCGCGCTTCTCGGCGGGCACCTGCTGCAGCGCTGCGCGGCCGGCCTGCATCAGCTGAGGCAGCGGCCCCTGCACGATGCTGCCGGCCAGGCCATCGGCCAGGCCCTGCTGCTGCAGCGCAACGATCTTGTCGATCAGCGCCTTCTTGGCGGGCGAGGGTTGCGCCAGCGCAGAGCCGGCGGCCAGGGCCAGGGTCACGGCCACGAGAGGGGCCAGGCCCAGCTTGCGAGAAATCATGTCAGTCCTTGGGAGCTTCAGGGGTGTCGCCGCTGCTGTCATTGCTGTCGCCGCCATCGGCAGCGGCATCGGCTTCGTTGGCATCGTTCTCGACGATGCGCTGCAGGCCCGACAGCTTGGCGCCGTCGTCCAGCGCGATCAGGGTCACACCTTGCGTGGCGCGGCCCAGTTCACGGATTTCGGCGACGCGGGTGCGCACCAGCACGCCCTTGTCGGTGATCAGCATGATCTCGTCCTCCGGGCGCACCAGCGTCGCGGCCACGACGCGGCCGTTGCGCTCGCTCTGCTGGATGGCGATCATGCCCTTGGTGCCACGGCCATGGCGGGTGTACTCGACGATGGACGTGCGCTTGCCGTAGCCGTTTTCTGTCGCGGTCAGCACGCTCTGCGTCTCGTCTTCGGCCACCAGCATCGCGATCAGGCGCTGGTCGGGTTCCAGCATCATGCCGCGCACGCCTCGGGCGGTGCGGCCCATCGGGCGCACGTCGTCCTCGTCGAAGCGCACGGCCTTGCCGCCGTCGCTGAACAGCATCACGTCATGGCGGCCGTCGGTCAGCGCGGCGCCGATCAGGTGGTCGCCCTCGTCCAGGTCCACGGCGATGATGCCGGCCTTGCGAGGGTTGCTGAAGTCCTTGAGGGACGTCTTCTTGACCGTGCCCATGGCCGTGGCCATGAAGATGAAGTGATCTTCAGGGAAGCTGCGGAACTCGCCCGTCAGCGGCAGCACGACGGTGATCTTCTCGCCCTGCTGCAGCGGGAACATGTTGACGATGGGCTTGCCGCGCGAGTTGCGCGAGCCCTGCGGCACTTCCCAGACCTTCAGCCAGTAGACGCGGCCGCGGTCGGAGAAGCACAGGATCCAGTCGTGCGTGTTGGCGATGAAGAGCTGGTCGATCCAGTCGTCATCCTTGGTTGCGGTGGCCTGTTTGCCACGGCCGCCGCGGCGTTGCGAGCGGTACTCGCTCAGCGCCTGGCTCTTGATGTAGCCGGTGTGCGAGAGCGTCACGACCATGTCGGTCGGCGTGATCAGGTCTTCGGTGCCCAGTTCCTGGGCGTTGTGCTCGATGACCGAGCGCCGCGCGCCCAGCTTGGTCTGGCCGAACTCGGTCTTCAGCTGCGTCAGCTCGTCGCCGATGATGGTGGTCACGCGCGACGGCGTGGCCAGGATGTCCAGCAGGTCGGCGATCTCGGCCATCACGTCCTTGTACTCGCCGACGATCTTGTCCTGCTCCAGGCCGGTCAGGCGCTGTAGGCGCATCTGCAGGATTTCGCCGGCCTGCGCTTCGGACAGGCGGTACAGGCCATCCGCCTGCATGCCGAACTCGGGCTCCAGGCCTTCCGGGCGGTAGGCGGCGCTGCCGCCTTCGGCCCGCGACAGCATCTCGCGCACCAGCGACGAGTCCCAGCTCTTGCTCATCAGCGCCGCCTTGGCGACCGGCGGCGTCGGCGAGGTCTTGATGGTCTCGATGAACTCGTCGATGTTGGCCAGCGCGACAGCCAGGCCTTCCAGCACGTGGCCGCGCTCGCGCGCCTTGCGCAGTTCATAGATCGTGCGGCGGGTCACCACCTCGCGGCGGTGCTCCAGGAACACGATGACCATGTCGCGCAGATTGCACAGCTTGGGCTGGCCGTCCACGAGGGCGACCATGTTCATGCCGAAGCTGTCCTGCAGCTGGGTCTGCTTGTAGAGGTTGTTCAGGACGACCTCGGGCACCTCGCCACGCTTCAGTTCGATGACGACGCGCATGCCCGACTTGTCGGACTCGTCCTGGATGTGGCTGATGCCCTCGATCTTCTTCTCGTGCACCAACTCGGCGATGCGCTCGAGCAGGCTCTTCTTGTTGACCTGATAGGGGATCTCGTCAACGATGATCGCCTGGCGGTTGCCCTTGTCGATGTCCTCGAAGTGCACCTTGGCGCGCATCACCACGCGGCCACGGCCGGTGCGGTAGCCATCGCGCACTCCGGACAAGCCGTAGATGATGCCGGCCGTGGGGAAGTCCGGCGCCGGGATGATTTCCATCAGCTCGTCCACCGTGCAGTCCGGCTTGCGCAACGCAAACAGGCAGGCGTCGACGACCTCGTTCAGGTTGTGTGGCGGGATATTCGTCGCCATACCCACCGCAATACCGGCCGCGCCGTTCACCAGCAGATTCGGCAAACGCGTCGGCAGGACCAGCGGCTCCTTATGGCTGCCGTCGTAATTGGGCCCGAAATCGACAGTTTCCTTGTCGATGTCGGCCAGCATTTCGTGGGCGATTTTGTCGAGGCGGATTTCGGTGTATCGCATCGCCGCGGCGTTATCGCCGTCGATGGAGCCGAAGTTGCCCTGACCATCGATCAGCATGTGACGCAGGCTGAACGGCTGCGCCATGCGGACGATGGTGTCGTAAATCGCCGAGTCACCGTGCGGGTGGTATTTACCCATCGTCTCACCCACCGCCTGCGCCGACTTGCGGTACTTGGCGTTGTAGGTGTTGCCCATCTCGTTCATCGCGTACAGCACGCGGCGATGGACCGGCTTCAGGCCGTCCCGCGCGTCCGGCAGGGCCCGGCCCACGATCACGCTCATCGCGTAATCGAGGTAGGAGCGGCGCATCTCCTCCTCAAGGCTGATCGGCAGTGTTTCCTTGGCGAACTGGGTCATGCGCGGCGTGGCGCGCGCCTACATGGGCGCGACGTCCTTGAAGGTAGGTGAAAGGCGCGAATTCTAACGGCCGCGCCACCTTGTAGCAGCAGCGCAACAGCGTCACCGTGCCCATGAACGTAGGCCGCCACAATGCGTCGGTCTCGGTGCCCACATGGCACAATCGTCGAGTCCCTAGGAGAAACCCTAAAGTGCCTCCTAAGGTTAGAGGTTTGAGTACTGACTCTCGCAGGGCAACTGCGGCATTCCTTGAGAGGAGAATCATGAAGAAACTGAATCGCGTGGCGTCGCTGTTTGCGGTGGCTGCGGTCGCTGTTGCTGCATCTGGCGCATCGGCACAGACCATCGACAACTGGCGCGCAACCGACGGCACCGTCTGGAAGAACGGCACCAACGAATACTGCTGGCGTGACAATTTCTGGACGCCCGCCACGGCTGCCAAGGGCTGTGACGGCGAAATCAAGCCGGCACCCAAGGTCGAACCGCCCAAGCCGGTCGCTCCGCCGCCCCCGGCTCCCGCTCCCGTGGCTCCGAAGCCCGTGACGCCGCCGCCCGCTCCGGTCAGCGAGAAGGTCACTTTCGCTGCTGACGCCTTCTTCGACTTCGACAAGTCGACGCTGAAGCCCGAAGCCACCGCCAAGCTGGATGACCTGGTCAGCAAGACCAAGGGCATCAACCTGGAAGTCATCATCGCCGTGGGCCACACCGACTCCGTGGGCAGCGACGAGTACAACCAGAAGCTGTCGATCCGCCGCTCGGAAGCCGTCAAGGCCTATCTGGTGAGCAAGGGCGTCGAGCCGAACCGCGTCTACACCGAAGGCAAGGGCGAGAAGCAGCCTGTGGCCGACAACAAGACCGCCGAAGGCCGCGCCAAGAACCGCCGCACCGAGATCGAAGTCGTCGGTACGCGCAACAAGTAAGCTCTGCGCCTTCGGGCGCTTTGCGCGAAGCCCCGCACGGCCCGTCCGTCGGGGCTTTTTCCTTTTCTGCATCTGATCCGTCATGACGATCAACGCCGATCCTCAAGAGCTCGCCAAGTTTGGCGAACTGGCCCACCGCTGGTGGGACCCTGAGAGCGACTTCAAGCCGCTGCACCAGATCAACCCGTTGCGCCTGGGCTGGATCCAGCAGCTGTGCCCGCTGGCCGGCAAGCGTGTCGTCGACGTGGGCTGCGGCGGCGGCATACTCAGTGACTCCATGGCTCGCGCAGGCGCCCAGGTGCTGGGCATCGACCTGTCGACCAAGCCGCTGCGCGTGGCCGAACTGCACGCGATGGAGGCCGGCACCGAGGGCGTGGAGTACCGCGAGATTGCCGTCGAGGCGCTGGCCGCCGAGCAGCCCGCGAGCTTCGACGCCGTGACCTGCATGGAAATGCTGGAGCATGTCCCGGATCCGGCCTCCGTTGTGCGTGCCTTGGCGACGCTGGTCAAGCCGGGTGGCTGGGTGTTCCTGTCGACGCTGAACCGCAACGCCAAGTCCTTCCTGCTGGCCATCGTCGGCGCGGAATACGTGTTGAACATGCTGCCCCGGGGCACGCACGAGTACGCACGCTTCCTGAAGCCGTCGGAACTCGCGCAGTTCTGCCGCGACGCTGGCCTGGAACTGCAGTCCAGCCGGGGCCTGACGTACAACCCGCTGACGCAGCGCTACAGCCTGGGCAGCGACACCGACGTCAACTACCTGATCGCCTGCCGGCGCCCGCTGTGAAGCGGCTGGCACCGCGCTGGGCGCATCTGCGTGCGGTGCTTTTCGACCTCGACGGCACGCTGATCGACAGCGCGGCCGACCTCGCCCGCGCGGCCAACACCATGCGCGTCGAGCGCGGGTTGGCGCCGTTGCCGCTGGCGCAGTACCGGCCTCATGGCGGCTCGGGCGCGCGCGGCATGCTGGGCCAGGCCTTCGCCGTGGCGCCCGGGCAGCCGGGCTATGACGCCCTCAAGCGCGAGTTCCTCGATCGCTACGAGGGCCTGATGTACGACAGCACGCAGCCGTTTCCCGGCATCGTGGCGGAGCTGGCCGCACTTGCGGAGGCGGGCCTGGCGTGGGGCATCGTGACGAACAAGGCCGAGCGCTTCGCGCTGCCGCTGACGGCCGCGCTGCGGCTGGGCGCGGCGGTCGTCGTTGGAGGCGACACCACCGGCCATGCCAAGCCGCACCCGGCGCCGTTGCTGGAGGCTGCGCGCCGCCTGGACGTGGCGCCGCAGGCCTGCCTGTACGTCGGCGACGACGAGCGTGACGTGATGGCCGGCCGCGCGGCCGGCATGGCCACCGCGGTGGCGGCCTGGGGCTACCTCGGTCCGCAGGCCCGCTACGCTGACTGGCACGCGGATCTGGAACTGAATGTGCCAGGTGACCTCTTGAAGCGGCTCGGTCTGGCCTAAACTACGCGGTCCTGGGGCCGACCTGGTTTCGACGTGGGTGCGGATCCGGAGTAGGGCATGCCGAGCACCAGTCCGCTCGTAAAACCACTGGAAACAAAGTAACTGCAAACGACTCTACGTTCGCACTCGCCGCTTAATTGCGGATGAGCTTCTCAACGGCAGGCCGATGGGCCGGGCTGAGTTCCGCGAGGGGCAAGGCTGAGAAGTCACTCACATCGGCTGGCGTCTGACCGGGTCACTCGGTGGGGCGTGAGATCAAGTGACTGGCGGGAAAGCTAGCGTGCCACTGCGCGAGTTGACCGTGAGATTCAAATCAGCCGGCTAAGCATGTAGATCTGCCCGGTGATGGCTTGCGGACGGGGGTTCAATTCCCCCCGGCTCCACCATCCAAAACAAAAGGCCTGTGTCGGTGACACGGGCCTTTTTCATTTCCATCGAGCCGGCGTCAATTGAACCCTTGTCCACGAATCAGCCCGACGGCCAGGCCCTCGATGCTGAAATGCTCGTCCTCGCTGACGACGATGGGCTGGAAATCGGCGTTCTCGGGCAGGAGTTCGATGCCACCGGGCCCGCGCTTGAAGCGCTTCACGGTCACTTCCTCGCCGACGCGGGCGACGACGATCTGGCCGTTGCGGGCCTCCTTGGCGGACTGCACCGCGAGCAGGTCGCCGTCGAGGATGCCGATGTCCTTCATGCTCATGCCCTTGACCTTGAGCAGGTAGTCGGGCTTCTTGGCGAACAGGCCAGGCTCGACGGTGTAGGTCTGCTCGACATGCTCCTGCGCCAGGATGGGCGCGCCGGCAGCGACGCGGCCGATCAGCGGCAGCGTGAGCTGCGCCAGACTGGGGATGGGCAGGCTGAACTGGCGGGCGCGGTTGACGGCGCTGAGCGTGTCGGACTTGAGCCGGATGCCGCGGGACGTGCCGCCGACCAGCTCCAGCATGCCTTTGCGGGCGAGCGCCTGCAGATGCTCCTCGGCGGCGTTGGCGGACTTGAAGCCCAGCTCGGCGGCGATCTCGGCGCGCGTGGGCGGGGAGCCGGTGCTCTCGATCGCGTGGCGGACCAGGTCGAAGATCTGCTGCTGGCGGGCGGTAAGCTTGGGTTGGTCTTGCACGGGCGGCCTTTTTGTTGGGCTGGTTGTGTATCCAGTATCTGTATTTTTATCCAGGAATCGAAAATTGCAAACCCTTGAGCCCTTGATCGTCATTCTCGGCACGGGCGGCACGATTGCCGGCACCGCGCAGAGCGCCGCGGATGGCGTGGGCTACACGGCAGCGCAGCTGCGTGTGGAGGACTTGCTGGCCGCCGTGCCGACGCTGGCCGGGCGGCGCTTGGAGGCGCACCAGGTGGCGCAGCTGGACAGCAAGGACATGGATGTGGCGACGTGGCAGGCGCTGGCCGCCGCGGTGCAGGCGCAGCTGGAGCGGCCCGAGGTCGGCGGCATCGTCATCACCCACGGCACGGACACGCTGGAGGAAACCGCTTACCTGCTGCACCGCGTGGTGGCGCCGGCCAAACCCGTGGTGCTGACGGCGGCGATGCGGCCGGCGACGGCGCTGGTACCCGATGGGCCGCAGAACCTGGCGGATGCCGTGCAGGTGGCGGCCACGCCGGGCGCAGCGGGCGTCGTCGTGGCGTTCGCGGGGCGGGTGCACGACGCGCTGCAGGTGCGCAAGACGCACAGCTACCGCGTCGATGCGTTCGAGTCGACGGACGGCGCGCTGGTGGCGCGGGTGGAGGAGGGCGCCGTGCGCGTGCTGGGCTGCTGGCCCACGGGCGAGGCGTTGGGCCTGGCACGCATCGCTGCGCCGGCGGCGGACTGGCCGCGCGTGGACATCGTGCTGAACCACGCCGGCGCGGACGGCTGCGTCGTGCGGGCGCTGCTGGCGGCGGGCGTGGACGGCATCGTGGCCGCCGGCACCGGCAACGGCACGCTGGCGCGGCCGCTGGAGATGGCGCTGCGCGACGCGCAGGCCGCCGGCGTGCGCGTGCTGCGCAGCACGCGCTGCGATGCCGGGCCGGTGATGGACCTGCCCGGCCTGCTGCCGTCGGCCGGCGCGCTGAGCCCGGTCAAGGCGCGCATCGAGCTGATGCTGGCCTTGCTGGCACGCTGATCAGGCGCGGCGCTGACGCCGGGCCCAGGCCAGCACGCCCAGGCCGGCCAGCAGCATCGCGTAGGTCTCGGGCTCGGGCACCGGCGCGGTGTAGCCGGCGATGTCGGCAGTGTAGCTGTGCAGTACGCCGGGCAGCAGCTGGTAAGCGCTGGTCAGCGTGGCGCCCAGCGACGTGGCCGTGGAGAAGCAGCCGGTCGTCGTCCCCACGGGACACTGGATGGACGACGCGAACGGGTCCGACTTCGTCACGTCCAGGTAGACGTCGAACTGCGTGCCGCTGCCGTTCTGCGTGACGCTGTAGTCGTTGTCGGTGCCGGCCAGGATGACGTACTTGCCGTTGGCCAGCTGCGGGCCGATGGCCAGGCCTTCCCACTTCTCGGGCGACTTGTTGCCCAGCGCGGCCAGCGTGTTGGCGTCCAGGTCGATGACCTTGGCGCCCTTGGCGGCGGCGATGACGCCGGCCGGCAGCAGGCCGCTGGCGGGCAGGTTGAGGCCGGACACGTCGGTGGCGGTGCTCAGGTCCACCTCGAAGACGTTCTTGTCGGGGCTGGCCACCGTGGCGCCGATGCCGATGCCGCGGTTGTTGCGCTCCAGCACGAGGAAGCGGTTGGCGTCGATGGCCACCAGTGCCGAGATGCCGCGGCCCTGGCCCGAGCTGTTCAGCTGGTAGGCGTACTGGCCGACGGCCTCGCCGGTGGTGGTGTCGTACTTGACGATGCGGGTGTACTGGCCGCGCGTGCCAGAAGCGGCGTCGTAGCCATCGGTGACGGTGCCGTTCTGCAGCATCGCGAACGCGTAGCGGCCGTCGGGCGTGATGGCCAGCGCCTCCAGGCCGCGGTTGCCTTCGCGGCCGCTGGTCAGTTGCGGCGAGCTGCCGGCAGGCGCCAGCGCGTTGTAGTTGACGCTGCTGCCGGCCTTGGGCACGAGGTTGGCCGGCGTGGCGTACTGGCGCACCAGCTGGCCGCTGCGGTTGAACTCGTAGACCGAGGGGCCGTACTCGTCGCTGACCAGCAGGTTGCCGGTGACGGGGTTGACGACGATGCCTTCGGGGTCGAAGGACTTGCCCAGCAGGCTTGGCGTGTCGGGCGCCAGGCCGGTCAGCGCGATGCTGGCGCTGGTGAACTTGACGGTCTGCTGGATCTTGAAGTTGGAGATCGCGCCGGTGTTGGCGTTGATGTCCAGCGTGAAGCGCTGCACGCGCGTCTCGTAGGGCAGCGTGCCGCCGCCGGGGCCGCGGTCGGACAGGCCCCACCATTCGTTGCGGGCGCGGTCGTAGTAGATGTCGGAGAAGAAGCCGACGCGGCGGTCGAAGTCGCTGCCGCTCGACAGGTCCAGCGTATTGCCGGCGATGGTGATGCCGTTGACGAAGCTGACGTTGCTGACCGACGTGGCCGCAGCGGCCGAGGCGCTGGCGATGGCGGTCAGCGTGAGCAGAGAAGCTCGGAAGAACATGGGGCCCCCAGGACGTTGCTTTGTTGAAAGAACGCCGGAGGCTAGGCAGGGCTTGTGAAAAGCCCGTGACGGCGCCCCAGGCGCACCCCGCACTCGCGTGAGCGGGGGAACCCGGGGCCGCGCGATCAGACGATGGTCAGCGTGACGTCGACGTTGCCGCGGGTGGCGTTGGAGTAGGGGCAGACCTCGTGGGCCGTGGCCACCAGGGCTTCCAGCTGGGCGCGGTCCATGCCGGGCACGGAGATCTTCATGTCGACCTGGATGCCGAAGGCGCCGGGCTTGTTGGCGTGCGGGCCGATGGCGACGTCGCTGGTGATGCTGACCTCGGCCGGCAGCGCGATCTTCTGGCGGGCCGACACGGCCTTCATCGCGCCGATGAAGCACGCAGAGTAGCCGGCCGCGAACAGCTGCTCGGGGTTGGTGCCGAAGGCGCCGTCGCCGCCCAGCTGCTTGGGCGTGGTCAGCACGGCGTCCAGCGCGCCGTCGGAGGACTTGGCGGTGCCGGCGCGGCCGCCGGTGGCGGTGGCGGTGGCGGTGTAGAGGGCTTTTTCGATGGCCATGGTGAGCTCCTTGGGGGTGGGGGAACGGGAAGGGGTGAGGCGCGTCAGGCCGCCTCGGTGGCCGCAGTCAGCTGACTGCGCAATTCGTGCAGGCGCTGCGTCAGCAGTGCGAGTTCGTGCAGGTCGCAGGCGCTGGCGCAGGCCAGCTGGCCGGGGATGTCCAGCGCCTGGCGGCGCAGCTTGCGCCCGGCGGGCGTCAGGAAGATGTCGACGCGGCGCTCGTCATCCCGGGCGCGGCGGCGCTCGATGTGGCCCAGCGTCTCCAGGCGCTTGAGCAACGGCGTGAGGGTGCCGGAGTCCAGCGACAGCCGCTGCCCCAGTTGGCCGACGGCCAGTCCGTCGCTCTCCCACAACACCAGCATCGCGAGGTACTGCGGGTAGGTCAGGCCCAGAGGCGCCAGCAGCGGCTTGTAGAGTTTGGTCATCGCGAGCGAGCTGCTGTAGAGCGCGAAGCACAGCTGGCGGTCCAGCTGCAGCCATTGCTCCCGCGGGTCGGCGGCCGGGGTGGCGTCGGCAGCGGAGGCGGTGGTGGGCTTGCGGCGTGGCATGGGTTAAGAATGTAGGTGGCAATTAAATTGCACACAATCAAAATGGTCTTTCTGGTGACAGCCGGCGCGCCGACGGTCTGCGACCATGCGTGTCAAATCAACTTCAAGAGGAGAGGGCCATGCAGACCCTGGCTTTGGTGCTCGCAACGCTGCTCGCGCTGCTGCACGTCTACATCCTGGTGCTGGAGATGTTCTTCTGGACCAAGCCGCTGGGGCGCCGCGCCTTCGGGCTGAAGGCGGATTTCGCCGAGCAGAGCAAGGCGCTGGCGGCCAACCAGGGGCTGTACAACGGCTTCCTGGCCGCGGGCCTGGCCTGGGGCGTGATGCAGGGTGCGGCCGCAGGCCGGCCCTGGATGATCTTCTTCGCGGGCTGCGTGGTGGTGGCCGGCGTGTTCGGCGCGGCCACCGCATCGCGCAAGATCCTGTTCGTGCAGGCGCTGCCCGGCGCGCTGACGCTGGCGGCCGCGCTGGCGGCCTGATCGGACGTCAGGCGCTCAGGCGGACAGCGCCTCGATCTGCTCGCCCAGCTCCAGCCAGCGCATCTCGTCGGCTTCCAGCTGGTCGGCAATCGCCTTCAGGCGCTTGCCCATCTCGGCGATGGCCGAGGCCGCGGCGCCTTCGGCCAGTTGCGCCTCAATCTCCGCGCGCTCCGCGGCCAGCGCGTGCATGCGCTTGTCGATGGCCTCCATCTCCTTGCGCAGCGGCCGCGTCTGCTCGGCGATCTTTGCGCGCGCCTGGCCCGAGGCCTTGCGGTCCTCGCGCGGCGCGGGCGCGGGCGCCGGGGCTGAGGCGGCTGCCGCCTTGGCCGGCGCCGGGGCCGCTGCCCCCTTCTTGGCCGCACGGGCGGCTTCCTTGCTCTGGTCCAGCAGCCAGCGCTGGTAGTCGTCCAGGTCGCCGTCGAACGGCTTGACCGCGCCGTCGGCCACCAGCCAGAACTCGTCGCAGACCTCGCGCAGCAGCGCGCGGTCGTGGCTGACCAGCATCACCGTACCCTCGAACTCGTTCAGCGCCAGCGACAGCGCCTCGCGCGTGTTCAGGTCCAGGTGGTTGGTCGGCTCGTCCAGCAGCAGCAAATTTGGCCGCTGCCACACCAGCATCGCCAGCACAAGGCGCGCCTTCTCGCCGCCGGACAGGCTGCCGACCTGCTGGTTGACCATGTCGCCGGTGAAGCGGAACTGGCCCAGGAAGTCGCGCAGCTCCTGTTCGCGGCCTTGCGGGCCGACCTCGCGGGCCAGGCGCACCATGTGCTCGAGAGGCCCTTCGTCCAGGCGCAGCACGTCAAGCTCCTGCTGCGCGAAGTAGCCGATGGACAGGCCCTTGCCCTCGGTGAGCTTGCCGCCCATGGGCGCCTGCGCGCGGGCGATGGTCTTGACCAGCGTGGACTTGCCCTGGCCGTTGGCGCCCAGGATGCCGATGCGCTGGCCGGCCAGCACGGAGCGGTCCACGCCGCGCACGATGATCTTGTCGCCCTCATCGGTGCGGTAGCCGGCGTTGAGTTCGTCGAACATCAGCATCGGATTGGGCAGGTTCAGCGGCTCGCGGAACTCGAAGTTGAAGTCGGCCGATGCCAGCACCGGCGCGAGCTTCTCCATGCGCTCCAGCGCCTTCACGCGGCTCTGCGCCTGCTTGGCCTTGCTGGCCTTGGCCTTGAAGCGGTCGATGAACTTCTGCAGGTGGGCGACCTTTTCCTGCTGCTTGGCGTACGCGGCCTGCTGCAGCACCATGCGCTCGGCGCGCTGGGTCTCGAAGCTGGTGTAGTTGCCGCCGTAGCGCACCAGCTTGCCTTCGTCCAGATGCAGCGTGACCTTGGTGATCGCGTCGAGGAACTCGCGGTCGTGGCTGATGATGATCAGCGTGCCGTCGTAACGCTGCAGCCAGGCTTCCAGCCAGACGAGGGCGTCCAGGTCCAAGTGGTTGGTGGGCTCGTCCAGCAGCATCAGCTCGGCCGGGCACATCAGCGCGCGGGCCAATTGCAGGCGCATGCGCCAGCCGCCGGAGAAGCTGTTGACCGGGGCGTCGAGCTGCTCGGTCTTGAAGCCCAGGCCCATCAGCAGCGCCTGCGCGCGCGAGCGGGCGTCGAAGGCGCCGGCATCGGCCAGCGCCGCGTGCGCGTCGGCCATCGCGTGGCCGTCCTCGGCGGCTTCGGCCTCGGCCAGTGCAACGCGGGCGGCCACCAGCGTCAGGTCGCCCTGCAGCACGTAGTCGGTCGCGCCGTCATCGGTCTCGGGCATGTTCTGGGCGACTTCGGAACGGCGCCAGTGCTTGGGTACTTCCACCTCGCCGCGGTCGTTGGAGAGGCGGCCAGTCAGCAGCGCGAACAGGCTGGACTTGCCGGCGCCGTTGCGGCCCACGAGGCCGATCTTCTCGCCGGGCTGCAGCGTGGCGGAGGCGTTGTCGAGGACGACCTTGACGCCGCGGCGCAGGGTGATGTCGCGGAGAGTGATCACAGCAGGTTTTCTTTCGTCACCAGCAGCACATGGTCGGCGCCGGAGGAGGTTTCCATCCAGACGACTTCGAGCTCTGGAAATGCCGCCTCGAAGAACGGGCGCTCGTTGCCGATCTCCAGCACCAGCACACCGTCGTCGTTGAGCGCGGCGGGCGCGGCGCGCAGCAGCTGGCGGATGAAGTCCATGCCGTCCGTGCCGCCGGCCAGCGCCAGCTCGGGCTCGGCGCGGTACTCGGCGGGCAGGGCGGCCATGCTGGCGCTGTTCACGTAGGGCGGGTTGCAGAGGATCAAGTCGTAGGTGCCATCGGCGCCGGCCAGGCCGTCGCCCTGCAGCAGTCGGATGCGGGACGCCAGGTCGTGGCGCTCGACGTTCAGCTTCGCCACGGCCAGCGCATCGGCGCTGAGGTCCAGCGCGTCGACGTCGACGTCCGGCCACGCCATCGCTGCCAGCACGGCCAGGCTGCCGTTGCCGGTGCACAGGTCCAGCACGCGGCGGCTGGCCGGGTTCAGCCAGGGGTCGATGCTGGCGTCGGCGATCAGCTCGGCAATGAAGCTGCGCGGCACGATGGCGCGCTCGTCGATGGTGAACGGCACGCCCTGCAGCCAGGCCTCGCCGGTCAGGTAGGCCGCGGGCTTGCGGGTCGCGATGCGTTCGTCGATGAGCGCCGTGATGGCGGCGACCTCGGCGCTGGTCAGCTCGCGGTCCTCGTGCTCGTCCAGCTCGTCCAGCGGCAGGCCCAGGCGCCACAACGCCAGCCACGCGGCCTCGTCGAACGCATTCGTCGTGCCATGGCCAAAAAACAAGCCCGCCTGGGTCAGGCGGGCGGCTTGGGTGTCAATGCAGTCGATCAGCTTCAAGTGCCGCGGACGTCCAGGGTGATTTCGGTGAAGCTGGCTTCATCGCCAGCCTTCTCTTCCTTGCGCGGCGCGGTCGCGAGCCGCGCGCCGGGCGCCTCGTTCTGCAGCCGCCACAAGAGGTTGGTGGGCGAGTCAGCGAAGGCCAGGCCTTCCTCGCGGGTGATGGTGCCGTCGGTGATGAGCTTGGCGAAATGCTCTTCGTAGGTCTGCGAGCCCTCGGCGATGGACTTCTCCATGGCCTCTTTCACGCCGGTGAAGTCGCCCTGCTCGATGAGCTCGGCCACCAGCTTGGAGTTCAGCAGGATCTCCAGCACCGGCACGCGGCCGCCGGCGGTTGCACGCACGAGGCGTTGCGACACGACGGCCTTCAGGCCCGCGGCCAGGTCGTTGAGCAACGCCGGGCGGGACTCGGGTGTGTAGAACGACAGGATGCGGTTCAGCGCGTGGTAGGTGTTGTTGCCGTGCAGTGTGGCCAGCACGAGGTGGCCGGACAGCGAATAGCTGATGGCCGCCGTCATGGTCTCGCGATCGCGGATCTCGCCGATGAGGATGCAGTCCGGCGCCTGGCGCAGCGCGTTCTTCAGCGCGATCTGCAGCGACGCGGTGTCACGGCCGATCTCGCGCTGGTTGACGACCGAGCGCTTGTTGCTGAACAGGTACTCGATCGGGTCCTCGATGGTGAGGATGTGCCCGGTCATGGTCTGGTTGCGCAGCTCCAGCATGCTGGCCAGCGTCGTGCTCTTGCCGGTGCCGGTCGCGCCCACCATCAGAATCAGCCCGCGCTTCTCCTTGATCATGTTGCCCAGGATGGGCGGCAGGCCGAGGCTCTCCATCGTCGGGATGTCGTGCGGGATGTGCCGGAACACGCCCGCGATGGACCCGCGCTGGCGGAAGCCCGACAGCCGGAAGCTGCCCACGCCACTGACCGACACGGCCATGTTCAGCTCGCCGGAGCTGTCCAGCTCCGACAGGCTGGCGGGGTCGATGACCTCGGAGATGAGCTGGCGCGGCTGAGGTGGCGTCAGGAGCTGGTCGGACAGCTGCACCGTCTGCCCGTTGATGCGGATCAGCACCGGCATGTTGGCCGACAGGTAGCAGTCCGACGCACCCTTGTCGGCCATCAGCCGCAGGATGCGCTCCATGTTGCCGCTGGTGGCCATGCTCAGGCGCGCAGCAGTTCGTTGATGCTCGTCTTCGAGCGGGTTTGCGCGTCGACGCGCTTCACGATGATGGCGGCGTACAGGCTGTAGCGGCCGCCGTCCTTGGGCAGCGAGCCCGAGATGACGACGGAGCCGGCCGGGATGCGGCCGTAGCTGACGGTGTCGGTCGCGCGGTCGTAGATCGGCGTGCTCTGGCCGATGTAGACGCCCATGGAGATGACCGAGTTCTCCTCGACGATGACGCCTTCGACCACCTCGGAGCGGGCGCCGATGAAGCAGTTGTCTTCGATGATGGTCGGGTTGGCCTGCAGCGGCTCCAGCACGCCGCCGATGCCGACACCGCCCGACAGGTGCACGTTCTTGCCGATCTGCGCGCAGGAGCCGACGGTGGCCCAGGTGTCCACCATGGCGCCTTCGTCGACGTAGGCGCCGATGTTCACGTAGCTGGGCATCAGCACGACGTTCTTCGCCTGGAAGCTGCCGCGGCGGGCGACGGCCGGCGGCACCACGCGCACGCCGGTGGCGCGCAGCTCGGCTTCGCTCATGCCGGCGAACTTGGTGGGCACCTTGTCGAAGAAGGTCAGGTCCTTGTCGCCCATCAGGCGGTTGTCGTTCAGGCGGAACGACAGCAGCACCGCCTTCTTGATCCACTGGTGCACGGTCCACTGGCCCACACCCTCACGGGTGGCCACGCGCAGGCGGCCTGCATCCAGCTCGGCGATGACGTGCTCGACCGCCTGGCGCACTTCCGGCGCGTTGACGGGGTCGAGCGACGTGCGGTTGTCCCAGGCGAGGTCAATCGTGCTTTGGAGTTCGGCGGTGTTCATGCGAGAGAGGTCGTGAAAGAGACGATGCGGCGGGCGGCTTCCAGGCATTCGGCCTCGTCGGCCACGAGGGCCAGGCGGATGCGCCCGGCGCCGGGATTGCTGCCGTGCGCCGGGCGGGCCAACAGGCTGCCCGGCAGGACCGCGAGATTGTATTGAGCGAGCAACCCTTGAGCGAAGGCGATGTCGTTACCACCTGGAACGGCGGCCCACAGGTAGAAGCCGGCGTCGGGCAGCGCCACGTCCAGCACCTCGGCCAGCAGCGGCGTCACGTCGGCGAACTTCCGCCGGTAGCGCGCGCGGTTGTCGACGACATGCGCCTCGTCGTTCCAAGCCGCGATGCTTGCGGCCTGGACCAGGGGGCTCATCGCACTGCCGTGGTAGGTGCGGTAGAGCAGGAACTTCTTCAGCAGCGCCGCGTCGCCGGCCACGAAGCCGGAGCGCAACCCCGGCACGTTGGAGCGCTTGGACAGCGACGTGAACGCGATGAGGTTCTTGAAGTCGCTGCGGCCGAGCTTGGCCGCCGCCTCCAGGCCACCCAGCGGCGCCTCGTCACGGAAATAGATCTCCGAATAGCACTCGTCGGACGCGATGACGAAGCCGTGCCGGTCGCTCAGCTCGAACAGCGTCTGCCACTCGGCGAGCGGCATCACCGCGCCGCTGGGGTTGCCGGGCGAACAGACGTACAGCAGCTGCGTCCTGGCCCAGGTGGCGTCGGTGATCTGCGACCAGTCCACCGCGAAGTTGCGCGCCGGGTCGGCGTTGGCGTAGGCCACGTCGGCGCCGGCCAGCAGCGCAGCGCCTTCGTAGATTTGATAGAAGGGGTTGGGGCAGACGACCGTGGCGCCGGCGCGACTGCCGTCCACCACCGTCTGCGCGATGGCGAACAGCGCCTCGCGCGAGCCGTTGACCGGCAGCACCTGCGTGGCCGCGTTCAGCGCCAGCCCGTAGCGGCGCTGCAGCCAGCCGGCAATGGCTTCGCGCAGCGCGGGCGTGCCGGCCGTGGCGGGGTAGCCGGCCAGCTGCGGCATCGCAGCCTGGATGGCCTCGCCGATGAACGCGGGGGCGGGGTGGCGGGGCTCGCCGATGCCCAGCGAGATCGGTGCGAAATCCGGGTTGGGCCGGATGTCGGCCGTCAGCTGCTTCAGGCGTTCAAACGGATAAGGGTGCAGCCGGTCAAGCAGCGGATTCATGCGCCCAGCATCCCCGACTCGAAGCCATGCGTCGGCAGGTCCACGCGCGGCGCGGGCGTCCAGCCGGGCTTGCGGTGCTCGGCGACGACGTTGGTGTAGATGCCGCCGCGCACGTACCACTTGGCCGTGATGCGGATGAAGCGCGGGTCGGTGACCTTGACGATGTCGTCCAGGATCTTGTTGGTGACCTTCTCGTGGAAGGCGCCCTCGTTGCGGTAGCTCCAGAAGTACATCTTCAGGCTCTTGAGCTCCACGCAGAGCTCGTCCGCGATCATGTCGATCGTGAAGTGCGCGAAGTCCGGCTGGCCGGTCAGCGGGCAGTGGCAGGTGAACTCGGGCACCTGGAACTGGATGACGTAGTCGCGCTCGGGATTCGGGTTCGGGAAGACCAGGATGTCCTTGCTGGGCTTGCTCGGCGGGTTCGGGGGCACCTCGCGCATCTTGGGCTTGTTCTTCTTTGCGGGTTCAGCAGCGGACTTCTTGGTGGCCATGGCAGTGAGGCGTTCTGGGAGGGGGCGAATGCTATCATCCGGCCCCGCTGAAGCGCCTGGAAAGGGCGCTTTTCTTTAGCCAAATCAAGGGCTTACCTCGCGACCTCCATGCGGCTGAACTCGATCAAGCTCGCCGGCTTCAAGTCCTTCGCCGAACCCACCACCTTCCAGCTGCCGGGGCAGCTCGTGGGCGTCGTCGGGCCCAATGGCTGCGGCAAGTCCAACATCATGGATGCGGTGCGCTGGGTGCTGGGCGAGAGCAAGGCCAGCGAGCTGCGTGGCGAGTCCATGCAGGACGTCATCTTCAACGGCTCGGGCAACCGCAAGCCGGCGGGGCGCTCCAGCGTGGAGCTGGTGTTTGACAACAGCAGCGCGCGCGCCGGCGGTCCGTGGAACCAGTTCACCGAGATTGCCGTCAAGCGCGTGCTGACGCGTGACGGCACCAGCAGCTACTTCATCAACAACCAGCCGGTGCGTCGCCGCGACGTGCAGGACGTGTTCCTCGGCACAGGCCTGGGCCCGCGCGCCTACGCCATCATCGGTCAGGGCACCATCTCGCGCATCATCGAGAGCAAGCCCGAGGAGATGCGGCTGTTCCTCGAAGAGGCCGCGGGTGTCTCCAAGTACAAGGAGCGCCGCCGCGAGACCGAGAACCGGCTCAAGGACACGCGCGAGAACCTGACCCGCGTCGACGACATCCTGCGCGAGCTGAACGCCAACCTCGAGAAGCTGGAGCGCCAGGCCGAGGTGGCGGCCAGCTACCGCAGCCTGCAGGATGCCGGCACGCTGAAGCTGCACCAGCTCTGGTGGCTGAAGCTGCGCGACGCCGGCAACGAGGCCACGCGCGTGAAACTGGCCCACGCCGACGCGCAGACGGCGCTGGAGGCCCGCACCGCCGAGCTGCGCGCGGTGGAGGCCGAGCTGGAGGAAGTGCGCCAGCAGCACTACGCCGCCGGCGACGAGCTGCATGCGTCACAAGGCCGATATGCCGAGGCGCAGCTGGAGGTGAGCCGGCTGGAGGAGCGCATCCGCTTCGTCGTCGAGAGCCGCAACCGCGCCCAGGCTCGCCTGGCCGAGCTGCATGCGCAGGACCAGCAGTGGCGCGCGCGCGTCGAGGAGTCGGCAGCGGAGCTGGAAGGCATCGCCGAGCAGATCGCCGGCGCCGACGAGCAGAGCGAGATCCTGGCCGCGCAGGCCGAGGAACAGCAGGCCCAGTTGCCCAACAGCGAGGACGCCGTGCGGGCCGCGCAGGCCCGCGCCAACGAGCAGCGCGCGCTGGTGGCCCAGGTACAGCAGCAGATCCAGGTGCTGGCCGCCGAGAGCCGCAGCGTGGACGAGCAGGTCAAGGCACTGCGCCAGCGCGAGGATCGGCTGAGCGCCGAGTCGCGCTCGCTGGGCGCGCCTGACCATGACGCGCTGGCCGCGCTGCACGAGCGCAGTGCTGCGGCCGACGAGGCGCGCGAGCTGTCGGAAGGCCGGCTGCAGGAACTCGCCGAGCAACTGCCTCAGCTGGAAGAGCAGCGCCGCGCCGCCCAGCAGGATGCCAATGCGCAGCTGGCCCGCCAGTCGGAGTTGACGGCCCGCCTGGAGGCGCTGAAGGCGCTGCAGGAAAAGGTGCAGACCGAGGGCAAGCTCAAGCCCTGGCTGGCTAAGCACGGCCTGGACGGGCTGCAAGGCCTGTGGACCAAGCTGCATATCAGCCAAGGCTGGGAGAACGCACTGGAGGCCGCGCTGCGCGAGCGCATGGGCGCCCTGAGCGTGGGCCGGCTGGAGACGGTGCGCGCCTTCGAGCAGGACGCGCCGCCAGCCCGGCTGGCTTTCTATTCGACACCGTCGGGCGCCATCGCCAACACGCACGAGACGCTGCCCACGCTGACGTCCCTGCTCAAGCTGGACGATGCCGGCCTGGTGGCGCTGCTGAACGACTGGCTGGAGGGGGTCTACACCACGCCGACGCTGGACGAGGCGCTCGCCGCACGCGACCGGCTGACGCACGGCGAGCTGATCCTGACGCCGCAAGGCCATGCGGTGGGCCAGTTCTCGGTCACGTTTTACGCGCCCGACTCCGAGCAGGCTGGCCTGCTGGCGCGCGCGCAGGAGATCGAGCAGCTGACGACCGCGCAGCGCGCGCAGAACCTCGTGGCCGACGAGGCCCGCATCACGCTCACGCGGCTGGAGCACCAGTTCAACGATGCCAACGGCCGCCTCACCGCGCTGCGCCGTGAGGCCAGCGAGGCGCAGACGCGCGCGCACCAGCTGCAGGTCGAGCTGCTGCGCCTGACGCAACAGGCCGAAGCCAGCCAGCAGCGCCGCAGCGCGTTGGACGCCGAGCTGGCCGAGATCACCGAGCAGCAGGAGGCGCTGCAGGAGCGCCGCGCGGTGGGCGAGGCGCGCTTCGAGGAGCTGGACATCCAGCTGGGCGACGCGCAGCAGCGCCATGCCGAGCTGGAGGACGGCGTCATCGCTGCCGAGCGCAAGCTGGCCGATGCGCGCGAGCAGCTGCGCACGCTGGAGCGCCGCGCCCAGGAGGCGCGCTTTGCCACGCAGACGCTGGCCGCCCGCCGCGGCGAGCTGCAGCGCGGCATCGAGACCGCGCAGGCGCAGATCGCCACCGTCGCCACGTCCGCCGCCAGCCTGCAGGCCGAGCTGGACGGCTTCAACGACGCCGCCGCCGAGGCCGGACTGCAGGATGCGCTGGCGCTGAAAGTCGAGCGCGAGGGGCAGCTGGCCGCCGTGCGCGCCAACTACGACGACCTCAGCTTGCGCCTGCGCAAGGCCGACGAGCAGCGCCTGACCTTCGAGCGCAGCCTGGACCCGCTGCGCGAGGCCATCACCAAGCTGCAGCTGGAAGAACAGGCCGCGCAGCTGGGCGGCGCGCAGTACCGCGAGCAGCTGGAAGCCGCGGCCGTGGACCAGGAGGCGCTGGCCAGGTCCATCGAAGAGAACGGCGTCAAGCTGTACGGCCTGCAGGGCGAGATCGACCGCATCAACCGCGAGATTGCCGCGCTGGGTGCCGTCAACCTCGCTGCGCTGGACGAGCTGACCGCGGCGCGCGAGCGCAAGACCTTCCTCGACTCGCAGTGCACCGACCTGAACGCCGCCATCAAGACGCTGGAAGACGCGATCCACAAGATCGACCTGGAGACGCGCGACCTGCTGGGCTCGACCTTCAACCAGGTCAACGAGCACTTCGGCCGCATGTTCCCCGAGCTGTTCGGCGGTGGGCAGGCGCGGCTGGTGATGACGGGCGAGGAAATCCTGGACGCCGGCGTGCAGGTCATGGCCCAGCCGCCAGGCAAGAAGAACAGCACCATCCACCTGCTGTCAGGCGGCGAGAAGGCGTTGACGGCGATCGCGCTGGTGTTCGCGATCTTCCAGCTCAACCCCGCGCCGTTCTGCCTGCTCGACGAGGTGGATGCGCCGCTGGACGACGCCAACACCGAGCGCTACGCCAAGCTCGTCAGCAAGATGAGCAGCGGCACGCAATTCCTCTTCATCTCGCACAACAAGATCGCGATGGAAATGGCTGAACAACTGATTGGGGTGACGATGCAGGAGCAGGGCGTCTCGCGCATCGTCGCGGTGGACATGGACAAGGCGCTGGCCATGGCGGAGTCGTGAGCCCCTCGCCCGGTCTTGCCGCGCTGAGAGCGGGCAAGCCCGGTCGGTCCCCCGTGGGGACGGCGATGCAAGCGGCGTCCAGCCTCTTGCACATCGCCAGACGGGCCGGCTTGGGAGCGGCCCGGCGCTCGGCCCGAATGCAGAATGGATGAATAGATGAGCGTCTCTCTGACTGAACTTCTCGCGATGGCCGGAGGCGTGGTGCTCGCCGGTGTCGTGGCCCATGGCGCCTGGACGGCGCGCAAGGCCGGCCCCAAGCGCGCCGTGCCGCCGATGGAAGAGCCCAGCTTCGATGCGCCGCCGGCAGCGGCCGAGACCGATGCCGTGGTCGAGCCGGATGCCCTGGACGTGAACCTGCCCGCCGTGGCCCGGCCGGTGCGCCGGCCGTCGGCCCGCATCGACGCGCTGATCGACGCCATCGCCACCATCACCGTCGAGCATCCCGCCGCGGGCGAGCTGGCGCTGCAGCACCAGCCCGGCAGCCGCCGCGCAGGCACCAAGCCGTTCCAGATCGAGGGCCTGAACGCCGAGACCGGCGACTGGGAGCTGCCCGCGCCGAGGCGGCGCTACAGCGAGTTCCAGGCCGGCCTGAAGATGGCCAACCGCAGCGGCGCGATGACCGAGATCGAGTATTCGGAGTTCGTGCAGAAGATCCAGGCCTTTGCCGACGGCATCGGCGGCTTCGTGCAGTTCCCCGACATGCTGGACGTCGTGGCCCGCGCCCGCGAGCTGGACCAGTTCGCCGCCAGCCATGACGCGCAGCTGGCGCTGCTGTTGCGCGCCCGGGCCACGGCGTGGACGCCGGGTTTCGTGCAGCAGTCCGCCGCGCGGCATGGCTTCGTGGCCGGCGCGCTGCCGGGGCGGCTGGTGCTGCCGTCGGTGGAAGAGGGCGCGCCGCCGGTGCTGACGCTGCAGTTCGATGCCCAGGCCGCGCTGGCGGAGGACCCCGAGGCGCTGTCGCTGCGCGAGCTGACGCTGGCGCTGGACGTGCCGCAGACCCCCGCCGAGGCCGAGCCGTTTGCGGCGTGGCAGGAGGCCGCCCGCGCGCTGGCGCGCGACCTGGAGGCCGAGGTCTGCGACGACCGCGGCCAGGTGCTGGGCCTGCACGCGTTCGCGGCCATCGATGTCGAGCTGAAGAAGCTGTACGAGGCGCTGGCCGAGCGCGACCTGGCCGCCGGCTCGCCGGCCGCGCGGCGGCTGTTCAGCTGACCGCCGGGGCGGTGGCGGGCCGCTAAACTGAAACGCCCCAACCCCGCGGAGCCCGCTTGAGCTTCAGCCTGCTGCTGATTGCCCTCCTGATCGCCGCCAGCGCCTTCTTCTCGATGGCCGAGCTGTCGCTCGCGGCATCGCGGCGGCTCAATCTGCAGCAGCGCGCCGACGGCGGCGACGCCCGCGCGGCCCGCGTGCTGGCCGTGCAGGCGCACCCGGGTGACTACTTCACCGTCGTGCAGATCGGCGTCAACACCGTCGCCATCCTGGCCGGCATCGTCGGCGAGGGCGCGTTCACGCCTCATTTCGAGGCGGCGCTGAAGCTGGCGGTGGCGCCCGAGCTGGCGGCCACGCTGGGCTTCGCGGCCTCCTTCGTCAGCATCACGACGCTGTTCATCGTCATGGCCGACCTGGTGCCCAAGCGGCTGTCCATGAACGAGCCCGAGCGCGTCGCGATGGCGCTGGTGGGGCCCATGCTGATGCTGTGCCGCGTGCTGAAGCCACTGGCCTGGGCCTTCAGCGGCATCACGGAGGGGCTGATCCGGCTGCTGGGTCTGCCAGCCAAGCGCGACGAAACCATCAGCTACCGCGACATCCTGGCGCTGACCGAGGCGGGCTACCAGGCCGGCGTCGTCGCGGACGAGGAGCAGCAGGTCATCGAGAACGTGTTCGAGCTGGACACGCGCACCGTCGAGACGGTGATGACCAACCGCGAGCGCATCGTGTTCTTCTCGCGCGACGACGACGACGCGCTGATCCGCAACCGCATCGCCGACACGCCGCACTCGACCTACCTCGTCTGCGATGGCGACATCGACCAGATCGTCGGCTACGTGGACGCGACCGACCTGTTCCAGCGCGTGCTGCGTGGCGAGCGGCTGTCGCTGCGCGAGGACGGCGGCGTGCTGGTCAAGAAGGTGCTCATCGTGCCGGACCGGCTGACGCTGTCGGAGATGCTGACGCAGTTCCGCGACGCGCACGAGGACTTCGCGGTCATCGTCAACGAGTACAGCCTGGTCGTGGGCGTCGTCACGCTCAACGACGTGATGAGCACCGTCATGGGCGCGCTGGTGGCGCCGCACGACGAGGAGCAGATCGTGCGCCGCGAGGACGGCTCGTTCCTGGCGGACGGCATCACGCCCATCCCCGATGTCGAGCGCGCGCTGGGCATCTCGGGCTGGCCGCGCGCCGGCACGTACGACACGCTGGCCGGCTTTCTGATGGCGATGCTGCGCCGCATCCCGCGCCGCACGGACGTTGTCGAGTGGGAAGGCTGGCGCTTCGAGGTCGTCGACGTGGACAGCTACCGCGTGGACCAGGTCATGATCACCGCGGCAGCGCCCGCCGGCTCGGTCAGAACTTGAAGTTGCCGTCGCTGCGCGACTGCGTGGCTCCGCTGGCGCAGCTCGTGAACTCGCGGTTGCCGCTGCCGGTGGCCTGGTTGCTCTCCCACACGGCCGTGGAGCCATTCCACTTCACGTACTTGTACTGGATGGCCGTGCCGGCCGGCAGGTTGACGGTGCCCGTCCACGGCACGTTGGCGCCGGAGCCCTGGATGGTCAGCGCGAAGCCCGAGGCCGGCGCCCACGATCCCAGGCCGCTGACGCTGCCGACGACGCGCAGGTTCTGGCCCACCACCGTGTTCGCGTTGGCGATGGTGAACGTCACCGCGCAGTTGCCAGTGCCGCCACCGCTGCTGGTCTTCTGGCCCGTGTAGATCGCCACGGCCGGGTTGCCGCCGCTGTTGTTGGCGGGCACCGTGAAGCTCGCGTTGCCGCTGGCGTCCACGGTCACCGAGTCGGCCGTGCAGCCGGTGCCGGCCGCGTTCTTGGTGCCGTTGATGACGTTGCAGTAGGTGCCTGCGGCCAAGCCGGTGGCGAACGTGCGCGTCCAGGCGCTGCCGCTGTTGTTCAGCGCGACGAAGCCGACGTTGCCGCGGCTGAACGCGACCTGATTGCCGTTGTTGCCAACAATCCAGTTCTGCTGCGCCTGACCGATGGCGGCGTTGCGGAAGCCCACCATGTTGGCCAGCGGCGTCCAGCGGTGCGCGAAGTCCCACACCACGTTGATCTGCGGCACGCCGCCGCTGTAGGGGCTGGCGGTGGGGCGGTCGGCGTCGGTGTTGCTGAACTTGAAGCCCGAGTACAGCTGGCTCTCGCCGTAGCCCTGGGCCAGCATGAAGATGTTGGCCAGCGTGTAGCGCTGGTTGGCGCCGTCGTTGCCGGCGGCGTTGTTGATGTTCAGCGAGCCGCCGTTGCGTTCGGTGTCCCAGTTGGTGATGAAGACCGTGGCGTTCTGCGGCTGGATGAAGCCCCAGCTGCCGCCCCAGTTGCCCCAGGTGCCCATCACCGACGGGATGCTGGCCAGGTTGAGGCCGTTGTTGTTGCGGAACACGTCGCGCATGGCCGACGTGAACTGGAACTCGTTGAGCGTGCCGATGGGGAAGTAGCTGGGCCGGTCCACCTCGCCGTCGTTGATGATTTCCTGCGTGACCCAGATCGGCTCGCCCTGCAGCGTCTTGGGATAGGCCGCCTTCACGTTGCTCATGATCGCGGTCCAGGCGCTGGCAGGCATGTGCTTGGCCGCATCGATGCGGAAGCCGTCGATGCCCATGGCCAGCAGCGCCTTCAGGTAGTTGGCGATCTGCCCCTGCACGTAGCTGCTCTCGGTGGCCAGGTCGGGCAGGCCGCCCAGGCGGCAGTTCTGCACGTTGCTGCGGCCGGCGGGCGTGTCGTAGTCGCTGCCGTTGATGCTGCAGTTGGCGTGGAAGTCGCTGGCGCTGAAGAAGGGGTAGCTCAGCGTGGCGGCGTTCCAGGTCGAGCCGTCGGTGGCGGTGCCGCTGCCATCGGCCATCTGGTTGACGACGATGTCGGCGTAGACGCGCACTCCCGCCGCGTGGCAGCTGTTGATCATGCTTTGCAGCTGGGCCGGCGTGCCCATGCGGCTGGTGAGGTTCACGTAGTTCACCGGCTGGTAGACGCCCCACCAGCCGTTGGCATTCTTGGACGCGTGCGGCGGCGAGATCTGCACGCCGCCGAAGCCCTTGGGGCCGAGCCACTGCGTGCATTCGGTGGCGATGTCGGGCCAGCTCCACTCGAACATCTGCACGGACGTCGAGTTGGGGTTCAGCGCCTGGGCCGGCGCGGCGAGGGCGGCGAGCGCCGCGGCGGCGGTGGCTGTCAGGGCGTGGGCGAGCCGGCGGCTCGAGGGCAGCTTGTGCATGGTTTGTCTCCGGTGTGTTGCTGCCGCCCTCGGTGCGGGGCGGCTGTGGCCGGCCGATCGACTGCATGCCCTGGCCGCCTTGCCGGGCTTGCCGGCAAGTGGCCGAACTCTAGACATCGACCGGCAAAAGAAACGTAGGAAAACTACCAATCATTCAACAATTCCCCTAGAAGACGAATTGTTTCGGTTGGAAGCCGGCGGGATTGCGTTTTCGGCTGCTTGTGTTGATTTGTAGTTTTGCAACTTTACTGGCGAATTTCTGTGCCGTCCACGGCAGTTCAGGCGCGGACGGATGCTCGCAAGCGCTTGTCTTGATGCGGATCAACCAGGCCTGGCGCATCAGCCCGCAGCATGCGCTCCCGACCCGACGCCGCCATGCTCGCCCCCTTCAACATCCCCCAGTTCCTGCGCAGCCAACCCCTGTTCGTCGATGTGGACGAGGCCGCGCTGCAGCGTCTGGCGGCGAGCTGCCGGTTGGCGGCGGCGGCGCGTGGCGAACCGGTGCTGTGGGCTGGTGCGCGCTGCGACGCGGTCTTCATCGTGGCTCGCGGCCAGGTGCGGCTGTACATGACGGCACCGAATGGCAACGAGAAGGTCATCGAGCTCGTTGGCCCCGGCCAGAGCTTTGCCGAGGCGCTGGTGTTCATGGAGCGGCCCTGCCCGGTGCATGCCCAGGCTCTGCAGGACACGCTGCTCGTGCAGGTGCCGCGGCAGGCACTGCTGCAGGAGGTGCAGCACGACGCGGCGTTCGCGATGGGCATGCTGGCGGGCCTGTCGCGCCGGCTGCACGGCCTGGTGCAGGACGTGCAGGCCAGCGCGCTGCAGTCGGGCCTGCAGCGCGTGGTGGGCTATCTGCTGCGCGACGTGAACCCGGACGAGCCGGGGCCCGCGGTGGTGAGCCTGCCCGCGGCCAAGGCGACGGTGGCGTCGCTGCTGTCGCTGACGCCCGAGTATTTCTCGCGCGTGCTGCACGAGCTGGAAAGCGCCGGCCTGCTGCGCATCGCGCGGCGTGACATCCATCTGCCCGACCCCGCAGCGCTCGCGCGCCACGTGGCCGGGGCGTAGTCAGCGCCTCACAGCGCCAGTACCCACTCCAGCGCCGCCTTCAGGTCGGCATCGGCGATTTTGTCGGCGCCGCTGGGCGGCATCGGGATGGGCCCCCAGACGCCCTTGCCGCCCTTGCGCACCTTGTCGGCGAGTTGCGCGGCAGCATCCTTCTGGCCGCGGTACTTGGCGGCGATGTCCTTGAAGGCCGGGCCGACGAGCTTCCTGTCCTGTGCATGGCAGGCCACGCAGCCGGCCTTGTTCAGGGCCTCGTCGGGGCCGGCATGCGCGGCACCGGCCAGGGCCAGCAGCGCGGTGATGAGCAGCGTCTTTCTCATGGTGCGACCTCAATAGATGTCTTGCTGGGTGTTGTTGACGTTGAAGTGGCCGGTGGGCGTGATCAGGCGTGGGTCCTTGATGACGGCCTTCAGCTTGAGCGTCTTGTCGTCCACCACGACGAGGGCGGACTGCTTGTCCTTGGCCGACCAGACCGAGAACCACACCTCGTCACCCGCCTTGTTGAACTCCGGCTGCACGACGCGCTTGGCGCCGTCGTCGGTCAGGCCCGCCCACTGCGCGATGGGCAGCACCTTGTAGCCCTTGTCGAGCGCCTTCACGTTGAACACCGCCACCGATTGCGCCACCGCCGGATCAGGGTTGAGCGGCGTGTCCACGTACAGATGCTCGCTCTTGGGGTGGCTCTTGAGGAACAGCGATCCGCCACCCTGACCCTTCAGCGTGGCGACCACCTTGAAGGCCTGGGCCGGGTGCTTGACGGGGTCGGTGCCGATCAACGAGATCGTGTCGTCGCCGAGGTGGCCGGTACTCCAGACCGGGCCGTACTGCGGATGCACGAAGTTGGCGCCGCGGCCCGGATGCGGGATCTTGCCCACGTCGATGAGCTTGGCCAGCTTGCCTTCCTTCAGGTCAACGGCCGCAATCTTGTTGCTCTGGTTGGCCGCCACCATGAAGTAGCGATGCGTGGAGTCCAGCCCGCCGTCATGCAGGAAGCGCGCGGTGCCGATGGTGGTCACCTTCAGCGCGTCGACGTTGCTGTAGTCCACCAGCAGCGTCTGCCCGGTCTCCTTCACGTTGACGACGAACTCGGGCTTGTAGTGGCTCGCGACGATGGAGGCCACGCGCGGCTCGGGGTGGTACTCCTGCTTGTCGACCGTGTTGCCGCGGGTGGAGACGATCTTCAGCGGCTCCAGCGTGTCGCCCTTCATGATCGTGTACTGCGGCGGCCAGTAGCTGCCGGCAATCGCCAGCTTGTCCTCGAAGCCCTTGAACTTGCTCGTGTCCACCGAGCGGGCCTCCAGCCCCACGCGCACCTCGGCGACGTTGTCGGGCTTGGCCATCCACAGGTCGATCATGTTGATCTTGGCGTCCCGCCCGATCACGTACAGGTAGCGGCCGGACGCCGACGTGCGCGAGATGTGCACCGCATAGCCGGTCTTGACGATGTTGATGATCTGCTTGGTGTCGCCGTCGATCAGCGCCACCTCGCCGGTGTCGCGCAGCGTGGTGCTGAAGATGTTGGCGATGTTGAAGGCGTTCTCCTTCTTCTTCGGCCGCGCCTCGGGCGGCACGATGACCTTCCACGTGGCCAACATGTCGGCCATCGAGAACTCGGGCGGCGTCGGCGGCTCGTGCTGGATGTAGCGGGCCATGATGTCCACCTGCTCCTCGGTCATCTCGCCGCTGGTCTGCCAGTTGGGCATGCCGGCGGGGCTGCCGTAGGCGATGAACACCTTCAGGTAATCGGTGCCCTTGGCCGTCGTGATGTCGGGCGTCAGCGGCTTGCCGGTGGCGCCCTTGCGCAGCACGCCGTGGCAGCCGGCGCAGCGCTCGAAGTAGATGCGGCGGGCCACATCGAACTCGGCCTGCGTCATTGCCGGTGCCTTGGGGTTGCGGCTCTCCACCATGGGCACGGCACCCACGGGCGAGGGGCCGGAGTGGTACTTCACCTCGGCGGGCAGCACGTCCTTCTTGGCGGCATCGGCCGGGGCCTGCGCCATCGCGGCGAGCGGCCAGGCGAACAGCAGGCTGGCGGCCAGCAGCGCGACGCGCGGAAGGCGGGGGAGGGCGGATCTCATCGGAACTCCTTGCAGTGGGAATGGCCCCATGCTCGAAGCAGCCGTGCGCGGCTTCCTTGACCGGGTTCAAGTTTTTGGCCACGTTGCGGGTGTGTTGACGTGGATCAAGCCGCGGGCGGCGGGCACCGTGCGTCTTGAACTCGGTCAAGGTCTGGCACATCGCCCGGCGCAATGCTGCGGGCCATGAACACCTCACTGCACCTTCCCCGCCTGCCCCTGTCGGCGCTGGCGCTGCTGTCGCTGGGCGGCGGCGCGGCGCTGGCCGCCGAGAGCCCCGAGGCGCTGCCGCGCATCGTCGTCAGCGCCACGCGACACGCCATGCCGCTGGCCGACGCGCCGGCGGCCATCACCGTGGTCGACGCCGAGACCCTGGCCCAGCGCGGCACCGACAACCTGCTGCAGGCGCTGCGCGTGGAGCCCGGCGTCACCGCCTTCGGCCGCCCCACTGGCGGCCGCAAATCGCTGTCGCTGCGCGGCATGGACCCGCGCCACGTGCTGGTGCTGGTGGACGGCCAGCGCATCTCGGCCAGCGACGGCCTCGTCGGCTCGTCCGACTTCCAGCTCGACTGGACCGGCGCGGTGGACATCGCCCGCATCGAGGTCGTGCGCGGGCCCATGTCGGTGCTGTACGGCGCCGAGGCGCTGGGCGGCGTCATCAACGTCATCACCGAACCGCTGACGGGCGAGCTGCAGGCCCGCGAGTTCGCCGAGGGGCGCAGCGGCCTGCGCGGTGGCAGCGGCCACCGGCTGGGCGCGGCGCTGCGCGGCCGCTTCGGTGCGGCGCTGGACTTCGGCGTCGCGCTGAGCGATGCGCGGCGCGAGGCCACGCCGACGGCGGCCGATGCGCGCATCACCGCCATCGAAGGGCGCCAGCCGCGCGAGGCCAGCTTCAAGCTGCAATGGCATGCCGCTCCCGGCCAGCGCCTGACGCTGGACAGCCGGCACGCAGACGAACGACGCTGGCTCGATGCCCGCGAGCGCTCGGGCCAGAAGCGTTACCACCAGAGCCAGCACCACCTCGTGCGCGACCACACCGCGCTGCAGTGGGACGCCGACTGGGGCGCAGGCCGCGAGACGCTGCTGCGCGCCTATGAGAACCGCCTGGCGGTCAGCAACGTGAAGACCAACGGCGTCGCCTCCCTACGGCCCAACTCGCTGACCGACCGCGTGCTGGAAGGTCAGGCCAGCACGCCGGCGGGAGCGACCCAGCTGCTGACAGCCGGGTTCGAGCTGCGCGATGAGCGGCTGAGCAACGCTGGCCTGCCCGGCGGCCAGGCCAGCGCCACGCACACCGGCGTGTACCTGCAGGACGAAGCCCGCCTGACACCGGCGCTGAGCCTGACCGCCGGCGCGCGCGCCGACCACGCCAGCCGCTTCGGCACGGAGTTCAGCCCGCGGCTGTATGCCGTCTGGAAGCCCGGGGCCGGCTGGGTCGTCAAGGGCGGCGTGGGCCACGGCTTCAAGGGGCCGACGCTCAAGCAGATCAACCCCGACTACAAGGAAGACGAGGGCCCCAACACCTACGTCGGCCAGGCCGGGCTGCAGCCCGAAACCAACGACAACGCCGAGGCCACCGTGGCCTGGGACACGCCAAGGGCCGGGGCCTCCTTGACGCTGTTCCGCAACCGCATCCGCCACCTCATCGTGCCCGTGCTGCTCAGCGGTACGCCGGCCAGTGGCACCTACCAGTTCCGCAACATCGACACGGCCGTGCTGCAGGGGCTGGAGGCCGCCGCCGGCTGGCGCGGTGGCGGCTGGACGCTGCAGGCCCAGGCCGGCCTGCTGAGCGCGCACGACGGCCGCGGCGTGTGGCTGGAAAAACGCGCCCGCACCACCTGGGGCCTGCGGGCCGACTGGCGGCAGGGCGCCTGGCAGGCCGGCGGCGACGTGACGACGCAGAGCGGCCTGCGCCTGGCCGCCACGGTGGCGGGGCAACCGCCGCAGACCGTGCCGCGCGTCACGCTGGCCAACCTGCATGCCAGCCTCGCGTTGGGGCATGGCCTGACCCTGCGCGCCGGCATCGATAACGTCGCAAACCTGCGGTTGGCCACCCGGTCCAGCCTCTTCAGCTGGGAAGAATTGCCGCGCAGCTGTCGTATCGGTGTCGAAGGGCGCTGGTGACGCCCCCGGCGGCGGGAGCCCGCTCTACCATGGGCCGGTCACGTCTTGGGGAGGCGTCATGCGAACGTCGGAACAGGTGCTCAACCGCGCGGAGATCGAGCGCTCCGGTCTCGGCGAGCGAATCCGCAGCCTGCACAGCATCCTGCTGGCACGCTATCCGTCCATCGGCCGCATCGCGCTGGCGCTGTACGACCCCGACACCGACCTGCTCAAGACCTTCGCCAGCAGCAATGAGGGCGGCCCCTCGCTGCAGCGCTACGAGGCCCGGCTGAGCGATGTGCCGTCGCTCGTCGCGCTGCGCGACAGCGGCGTTGCGCGCGTGGTGGACGACATCGACGAGACATATCACGCCGCCAACGTGCACACCGGCTGGCTGAAGTCGCGCAAGTACCGCAGCAGCTACACGCTGCCCATCTTCCGGGGCGCGGAGCTCTCGGCTTTCCTGTTCTTCGACTCGACGCAACCTGCCGAGTTCACGCCGGTGGTGCGCGGCGTGCTGGACCAGTTTGCCGACATCATCTCGCAGCTTTACCTGCTGCGCCTCTCGGCCGTGCATCACCTGATCGGCGCTGTCGACATCGCCACCGGCCTGGCCCGCATCCGCGACGTCGAGACCGGCAGGCATCTGGAGCGCATGGCGAAGTACTCGCGTCTCATCGCGCGCGGCGTCGCCGAACGCTACGGCCTGAACGACGAGGCCGTGGAGTACCTGCATCTGTTCGCGCCGTTGCACGACATCGGCAAGGTGGGCATCCCCGACGCCATCCTCCTCAAGCCCGGCAGGCTCGATGCCGACGAATGGCGGCAGATGCAGCAGCATGTGACCATCGGGGAACAGCTCATCGACCACATCGTGGCCGACCTCGGCCTGCAGGGCGACGCGGCGGCCATCATCATGCGCGACGTCGTCGCCGGTCACCATGAGCGCGGCGACGGCAGCGGCTACCCGCGAGGGCTGAAGCTGGCCGACATTCCCGTGGCCGCTCGCATCGTCGCGGTGGCCGACATGTACGACGCGCTCTCCTCCGCCCGGCCCTACAAGGCGCCCTGGGACGAGGCCCGTTGTGCCGACGAGCTGCGCAACCAGGCGGCGCGTGGCCTCATCGACGGCCCCTGCGTCGAGGCGTTGCTCGGCAACGAGGACGCGCGCCGGCAGATCCGCGAACGCTTCGCTGACGAGTGACCGGCCCGCCCGGCAGGCTCCAGGCGTCAGCCGCGCCGCCGGGCGGACATCTCGCTGCCCATCGCGGCCAGCGCGTCATCGGCGATGCCCTGCGCCGCCAGCGGGAAGGCCTCGGCCTCCTCGACGCGCATATGGGCCGCGTACAGCGCGGCATAGGCCTGGCACGCGTCAGCGTCCAGCAGCGTCGCGTCGCCCGCGGCCAGGCCGGCGAGGGCGGGGCGCAGTGCGGCCCACTGTCGCGTCATCTCGGCATGGTCGTCGGCCAGCCGCTGAGCCAGCGCCTCGCGCCCGGCGGCGCGCAGCCGTGGCAGCACGTGGCGCTCCTCGTCCTCGTGATGCTTGGGGCCGGCGAGATCGAAGTAGCGCAGCACATCACGCGCGGCGTCGCGGGCCTGGGTGTCCGCGCCGCGGCGCGCCACGTGGGCCTGCAGTCGCAGCAGCAGGTCCAGGCTGCGCTGCACGCGCTCGTGGCAGGCCAGCAGCATCTCGAAGGGCTGGTCGAACCCGACCGCGGGGCCGGCGTGGAGCAGGGGTGACATGGCCATGCTGCCGATTCTCGTCGCCGGCGCCCCCGACAATGCGGGCATGACTGCTGATCCCGCCCTGCGCGCCGCTGCCCTGCGCGCCCAGCTCAACCATCACGCCCACCTCTACTACGTGCTCGACGCGCCGGAGCTGCCGGACGCCGAGTACGACAAGCTGTTCGCCGAGTTGCAGGCCCTGGAGGCTGCGCACCCCGGGCTGCTGACGGCCGATTCGCCCACCCAGCGCGTCATCGGCGCGGTGCTGCCCGGGCTGACGCCGGTGCGCCACGTGGTGCCCATGCTGTCCATCACGACCGAGACCGACACCACCGAGGGCGGCGCGATCGCGTTCGACGCGCGCATGCGCCGCGAGCTGGCGCTGACCGAGGCCGACGCGCCGGTCGAGTACGCCGCCGAGCTGAAGTTCGACGGCCTGGCCATGAGCCTGCGGTATGAGCATGGCGTGCTGGTGCAGGCCGCCACGCGCGGCGATGGCGAGACGGGAGAGGACGTCACGCAGAACGTGCGCACCATCGGCCAGATCCCGCTGCGGCTGCAGGGCCAGGCGCCGGCCGTGCTGGAGGTGCGCGGCGAGGTCTACATGCGCCGCGACGACTTCGAGAAGCTCAACGAGCGCCAGCGCGAAAAGGGCGAGAAGACCTTTGTGAACCCGCGCAACACCGCAGCGGGCGCCATCCGGCAGCTCGACCCGGCGCTGGTGCGCCAGCGGCCGCTGTGCTTCTACGCCTACGGCCTGGGCGAAGTGCAGGGCTGGGACGTGCCGGCCACGCACAGCGGTCTGCTCGATGCGCTGGCGGCCTTCGGCCTGCCCGTGAACGGCGACCGGTCCGTCGTGCAGGGGCCGGCAGGCCTCGTCGAGTTCCACGCTGCGATGGCCGCCAAGCGTGACAGCCTGCCGTTCGACATCGACGGCGTCGTCTACAAGGTCAACGACCGCGAACTGCAGGCGCGCCTGGGCTTCAAGACCCGCGAGCCGCGCTGGGCGGTCGCGCACAAATACCCGGCGCAGGAGCAGGTGACGACGCTGCTCGCCATCGACGTGCAGGTCGGCCGCACCGGCAAGCTCACGCCCGTGGCGCGCTTGGACCCGGTCTTCGTCGGCGGCACGACCGTCAGCAACGCGACGCTTCACAACGTGTTCGAGATGCGCCGCAAGGGCGTGCGGGTGGGCGACCAAGTCATCATCCGCCGCGCGGGCGACGTCATCCCCGAGGTGGTCGGCCGCGTGCCGGGCGCGCGGCCCGCCTACGTGCCCAACTTCCACATGCCGCGTGAATGCCCGGTGTGCAGGAGCGAAGCGGTGCGCGAGAAGCGCGGCATCGAGTACCGCTGCACCGGCGGCGTGTTCTGCCCGGCGCAGCGCAAGCAGGCGCTGCTGCACTTTGCGGGCCGCCGGGCGATGGACATCGAGGGCCTGGGCGACAAGCTCGTCGAGCAGCTCGTGGATGCCGGCATCGTGCTGAGCCTGCCGGGCCTCTACAAGCTCGGCGTGGCCAAGCTCGCCGGGCTGGACCGCATGGCCGAGAAGAGCGCACAGAACATCGTCGATGCGCTCGAGAAGAGCAAGACGCCCACGCTGGCACGCTTCCTGTTCTCGCTGGGCATCCGCCAGGTCGGCGAGACCACGGCGAAGGACCTCGCCCGCCATTTCGGCACGCTCGACAAGCTGATGAACGCCAGCGTCGAGCAACTGCTGGAGGTGTCTGACGTGGGGCCGATCGTCGCGGCCAGCATCCACACCTTCTTCGCGCAGCCGCACAACCGTGAGGTGGTCGAGCAGCTGCTTGCCGCCGGTGTGAAGCCGCAGGAAAGTAGCGGCGAAGCCGACGACCGGCCGCGCCCGCTGCTGGGCAAGACGCTCGTGCTGACCGGCACCTTGCCCACGCTCAGCCGCGACGAGGCCCAGGCCCTGATCGAGGACGCCGGCGGCAAGGTCAGCGGCTCGGTGTCCAAGAAGACGAACTACGTGATCGCCGGCGAGGAAGCCGGCAGCAAGCTGGAGAAGGCGCGCACGCTCGGGGTGCCGGTGCTGGACGAAGCGGGGCTGCGGGCATTGCTGGCCGGCTGAGATCACCGGCCTGCCGGCCTCAACGGCGTTGCTGAACCCGTTCGGCCAGCTGCTTCCCGGAAGCCATCGCCTCGGCGATCTGTGGATCGGTCAGCCCCTGCTTCAGCAGCGCGAATGTCTGCGCATCGGTGATGTCACGTCCGGGTCGCGGTGCCGTGCTGTCGCGGGTGAGTTCGACATAAGCCGCGAAGTACCGCAGCGCCTGGGCATGATCTGGCGCCGTGAACTGATGGAAGTTGCTCATGTTGAAGATCGCTTCCCGCTCCCCGTTCTCGGCAGCCTGCCGGACATAGGACCTGGAGCGCTGCATCCACTCGGCCACCCCCGGACTGTCAGGCGCGGCATCCATGTCCAGCTCCGGCTGGCCCGTCGGCCCTTCCCGGAGAAACGCCATCGCGGCGCCCGCAAGCCCCGCCTTGGCCGCGGGTTCCAAGTAGCTCGCCCGGCTGGCGATCTGCCCCGGACTGATGTCGCCGCAGACGACGCCAGGCTTGGGCTCCTTGCGCATCCAGGTGCGCGTGATACCGGGCGGCGTCGTTGGCAACTGCTCGGCGATCTTCCTCGCGCGAACGCAGGCTGCAAGCAGCTGGTAGGCCGCCCATGCGTCAGCCGGCGTGCCCATCCGCACGAGGCGACTGACCTCGGCCGCCTTCGATGGGGGCGTCGTGTCCGCCGCGCCTGCCATCTGCGCCGCCGATGCAGCTGCCACGGCGCTCGCCACCGACTCGGGGCTGAGAGGCTCTGCGGTGCCGCGCTCTGCAGAAACCGGTGCCTCATCCACCGCTCGGTCGGTGTTGCGAAGGCCAGCTACGGCAACGACGCCAAGCAATGCAAGCGCCGGGACGACGAACCTCCTCATGACTTGCGCTCGACGAGCCCGGAAAACTTCGACGGCACCGCGAGAAATGGTCCTTTGGCCCACTCCGGCACCGTCTCGAACAGGTGGTCGATGAAGGCCCGCGTCTTGGCCGGCATCAGCCGCCGGCTGGCCGTCAGCAGGTGCACCGGCAGCGGCTCGTAGCGCCACTCCGGCAGCACCGGCACCAGCGTGCCGGCGGCCACGTCGGCGGCCACCATGCCGAACGGGAAGCTGGCGATGCCGCCGCCGGCCCGCGTCAGTGACAGCACTAGGCCGATGGCGTTGGCCTCCAGCGGCCCGCGCATCTGCACCTCGGCCGTCTGCTTGCCGTTCAGCAGCTTGCGGTACATGCCCTTGCCCTGCGTCAGCACGACGAAGTCGTGGTCGGCCAGATCGGCCGGCGTCTGCGGCGCGGGGCGGGCCTGCAGGTACACGGGGCTGGCGTACAGGCCGCGTTCCAGCAGCATGAACTGGCGAGCGATGAGGTCCGGTTCGTCCACCGGGCCCATGCGCACGGCCACGTCGTAGGGCTCGTTGAACAGGTCCACGCGGCGCGGCGTGGTGTCCAGCTCCAGCTCCACCTTCGGGTAGCGGCGCACGAAGCGCGCGAAGCTGTCGGCCAGCACCAGCATCGCGAACTCCGACGGCACCGACACGCGCACCTTGCCTTGCGGCGTGGCGTCGCGCGAGGCCAGCCAGTGGCGCGTCTCGGCGATGTCGTCGTCATGCCGCGCAGCGCGTTCGGCGAGCTGCTCGCCCAGCTCGGTCAGCGTCATGCGCGCCGCGCCGGGCACGAACAGCCGCGCGCCCACCGAGGTTTCCAGCGCCGTGAGGCGCCGGCTCAGCGTGGCCTTCGGAAGCCCAAGCTGGCGCGAAGCCTCGGACAGAGAGCCCGCCTTGTGCACCTGGGCCAGCAGCAGCAGGTCGTCGATCTTCATGTCTCGTTTTATTGCGTTTCGTTTCCGGAACGGTCCGTTTGAGTTTTACGGCTATGCGCCGGAAATGGAACTCTCTACAGTCGCGGCCATCATGTCAACCGCCCGCCTTCTGCAGCCGCAACGCCACCGCATCGGTGCCGGTTTCGAGGCCGAGGGCTGGCGTGAGCCGTTGGCGCTGCTGGACCCCTTCATCATGGTGGACCACTTCCGCATGCGCGAGGCGGTGTTCGCGCCGCACCCGCACGCGGGCTTCTCGGCGGTGACCTATCTGTTCGACGACTCGGCCACCGGCCTCGTCAGCCGCGATTCGCTGGGCGGCGAGCATGCCGTGGCGCCCGGCGGCCTGCACTGGACGCTGGCCGGCCGCGGTGTCATGCACGACGAATTCCCGGCCGAGCCCGGCCGCGAGGCGCATGGCCTGCAGATTTTCGTGAACCTGCCGGCCGACCAGAAGCTGCGCGCGCCGGCCGTCATGGCGCTGGCGCCGGAGCAGATGCCACACCGCGCCGCCCCCGGCTGGCGGGCGGTGCAGGTGTTCGGCGGCACCGCGGGCCTGGCGCTGCCGTGGCCGACGGCGCTGTCCATCGTCGACATCGATGCCGGCGCCTGCTTCGAGCTGGCGTTGGACGACGGCGAGCAGGGCTTCGCCGTCGCCATCGCCGGCCGCGGGCAGGGCGCCGGGCTGCCGCTGTCGGCCGGCCGCGCACTCAGCCTGCCCGAAGGCGGCAGCGCGCAGCTCACCGCCATCGACCCGCTGCGCCTGGCCTGCTTCAGCGGCCGGCCGCTGCGCGAGCCGCTGGTGCGCCACGGCCCGTTCGCGATGAGTGACGAGCGCCAGGTGGTGGCCGCGCTGCAACGCTTCCAGACCGGCGGCATGGGCCGCCTCAGCCCCCGACAACAACCCTAACGATCCCGCACAAGGAACCCTGTCATGAACGCTCCGCAAGACAACGCCGCCGCGCCCAAGCCCGCCGCCCAGAACGGCAAGAAGAGCGGCCCGCCCGTGCCGCTGCTCATCGTCGGCGCGCTGCTGCTGATCGGCGGCATCGCGCTGGGAGGGCGCATGTGGTGGCGCAGCCAGCATCTCGTCGAGACCGAGAACGCCTTCATCGCCGGTCGCATCCACCCGGTCGCCACGCGCGTGGCCGGCGTCGTCACCGAGATGCACATGCAGGACAACGCGGTCGTGAAGGCCGGCGACGTGCTGTTGCGGCTGGACCCGGCCGACGCCGCCGTGCAGGTGGAGCGGCTGAAGGCGCAGATCGCGCAGGCCGACGCGGCCATCGCCACCAGCGCTGCGCAGATCGCGCAGGCCAGGGCGCAGGCCGCGGCCACCGGCTCGCAGGTCGCCCAGGCCGAGGCGGTGCTGGCCCGCACCGAGCTGGAAGCCAAGCGCAGCCAGGCGCTGTTCGGCGCCGAGCTGCGCGCCACCAGCAAGCAGGAGCTGGACGCCGCGCTGGCTGCCCGCGACGTGGCCCGCGCCGACCTGGCCGCGCGCAAGGCCAGCGCCAGCGCCGCCAAGGAGGCGGTGGCTGCCGCCGAGAGCGCGCGCCAGTCGGCCAACGCGCAGAAGGCCGCCACGCAGGCACAGCTCAAGGACGCGCAGAACCAGCTGGGCTACGTGGAGGTCAAGGCGGCCAGTGACGGTCGGATCGGCAAGCGCACCGTGGAGGTGGGCCAGCGCGTGCAGCCGGGCCAGCAGCTCGCGGCCATCGTCGAGCCCGAAACCTGGATCGTCGCCAACTTCAAGGAAACCCAGCTCGCGAAGATGAAGCCTGGTCAGAAGGTTCACATCAAGGTCGACGCCTTCCCGGGCCGCGAGCTGGAAGGCCATGTCGACAGCTTCGCACCCGCCTCGGGCGCCAGCTTCGCACTGCTGCCGCCGGACAACGCGACCGGCAACTTCACGAAGATCGTGCAGCGCGTGCCGGTCAAGGTGGTGCTGGAGCCGGAGAGCCTGAAGGGCCTGGGCGATGCGGCGTCGCGCCTGGTGCCGGGGCTGTCGGTGCAGGTGGAAGTCGAACTCTGAGACCCGCGTCATGGGTAACGAGAACTACCTCCCGCCGCCGCCCGACCAGAAGGTCAGCGGCCGCACCTGGATCGCCGTGCTGGCCAGCCTGCTGGGGGCCTTCATGGCGGTGCTGGACATCGCCATCACCAACTCGTCGCTGCGCGACATCCTCGGCGCGCTGTCGGCGACGCAGGAAGAGGGCTCCTGGATCTCCAGCGCCTACCTCGTCGCCGAGATCGTCGTCATCCCGTTGGCGGGCTTCCTGTCGGTGGTGTTCTCCACGCGCCGCTACCTGATCGTCAACGTCGCGCTGTTCCTGCTGTTCAGCACGCTGTGCGGCATGGCCTGGAGCCTGGAGAGCATGATCGCGTTCCGCGCGGCCCAGGGCTTCACGGGTGGCGTCATGATCCCGATGGCGATGACGCTGGTCACGCGCAAGCTGCCGCTGAAGAAGCGGCCCATCGGCCTGGCGCTGTTCGGCATGACGGCCACGCTGGCGCCGACGCTGGGCCCCACCATCGGCGGCTACCTGACCGAGCTGTACGGCTGGCCCAGCATCTTCTACATCAACTGGGTGCCGGGCGTGCTGCTGATGCTGGGCGTGGGCTACGGGCTGGACAAGGAGCCCATGAACCTCAAGCTGCTGCGCGACGTGGACTGGTGGGGCATCTTCTTCATGGCGCTGGGCCTGGGCTCGCTGACCGCGATGCTGGAGGAAGGCAACGCCAAGGACTGGTTCCAGAGTACGTTCATCATCACCGCCGCCGTGCTGGCGGTGGGTGGCCTCTACGGCTGGGCCTGGCGCGGGCTGACGCGCCGGAACACCTTCATCGACCTGCACATCCTGGGCCGTCCCAGCTTCCTGATCGCCGGCGTCATCGCGTTCGCGACCGGCATGGGCCTCTACGGCTCGGCCTTCATCCTGCCGCTGTACCTGGGCCAGATCGCGCAGTACACGCCGATGCAGATTGGCCTGGTCATCATGTGGATGGGCCTGCCGCAGCTGTTCATCATGCCGTTCGCGGCCAAGCTGTCCACCAAGCTGGACAACCGCGTGATGATGAGCGTGGGCCTGGGCCTGTTCGCGCTGTCGTGCTTCATGAACACGCACATGAGCGCCGACACGGCGGGCCCCGAGCTGATCGCCGCGCAGGTGGTGCGGGCACTGGGCCAGCCGCTGATCATGATCACGCTGACCAACTTCGCGGTGAACGGCATCCCGCCCAATCTGCTGCCCAGCGCGTCCGGCATGTTCAACATGATGCGCAACCTCGGCGGCTCGGTGGGCATCGCGACGCTGGCCACGCTGCTGACCAACCGCGAGCACCTGCACAGCGCCCGCATCGGCGAGTCGGTCACGCTGTACGACACCGCGACGCAGGCGCGGCTGGACACGCTGGCGGCCAACTTCACCGCCAAGGGCTTCGACGCCACCACGGCGCAGGACATGGCCATGAAGGCGCTTGACAACGTCGTGCGGCGCGACAGCTTCGTGATGGCCTACAACGACGCCTTCCTCATCCTCGGTGTCGCGCTGCTCAGCTGCGTGCTCATCGTGTGGATGAGCAAGAAGGTGATGGGCGGCGCTGCCTCCGCTGAAGCGGCGCATTGAATTCGGGAGATCGACCATGATCCAACTCAAGACTGTCTTCACCCTCGTCGCCGCGGCCGCGCTCGCCGCTTGCACGACGCTGGGCCCCAACTACCAGGCGCCGGCCGCGAACGCGCCGGCCGCCTACCGCGCCGCCAGCCCGGCGGCCGGCGCCGAATTGCAGCGCGACTGGTGGCTGATGTTTGGTGACGTGCAACTCAACGCGCTGCAGGCGCAGGCACTGCAGGCCAGCCCGACGCTGGCCGCCGCGGCCGCGCGCATCGAGCGGGCCCGCGCCGTGTTCGGCGCGACCCAGGCCGACGAGCTGCCGCGCGTGGACGTCGGCGCCAGTGCCGGCGGCCTGCGCACGTCGGCCAAGGCGACGACGACGCCGGTGCTGAACGGCCGCGCCGTCACGTTCGAGGGCGAGAGCTTCGGGCTGTCGGCCAGCGTCGGCTGGGAGCTGGACCTGTGGGGCCGCGTGAAGCGCCAGCAGGAGGCCGCGCAGGCGCAGCTCGACGCGACGACGCTGGACGCCGCCGCCGCCCGCGTCGCGCTGACGGCCGACGTCGCCGCCGCCTACTGGCAGTGGCGCGCGCTGGCCGACGAAGCCACCGCGCTGCAGCGACTGCGCGACAGCCGCGCCAAGGCCTTCCAGGTGGCGCAGACACGCTTCGACGCCGGCTCGTCGACGACGCAGGACCTGGAGCGCGTGCGCGCGGAGCTGGCCGCCGCCGATGCCGACGTGGCCGACCTGCCACGGCGCCAGTCGCTGGTGCTGAACCAGCTGGCCGCGCTGACCGGCCAGGCGGCCGCCGACCTGAAGCTCACCGCGGTTCCGCTCACCACGCCGCCCGCCATCCGCGCCGGCCTGCCGTCGGAGCTGCTGCAGCGCCGGCCCGACCTGGCGCAGAGCCTCGCGCAGCTGCATGCCGCGACCGCGCAGGTGGGCATCGCCGAGGCGGCGTTCTACCCATCCATCAAGCTGACCGGCAGCTTCGGCTACTCCAGCGAAGACCTGGGCGCGCTGATCTCGGCGCCGGCGCGCCTCTACAACGTCGGGCCCAGCATCTCGCTGCCGCTGTTCGAGGGCGGGCGCAACAAGGCCAACCTGGCGGCGTCCAAGGCGTCCGTCGATGAATCGCTGGCCGCCTTCCGCGGCCGCATGCTGCAGGCGCTGCGCGAGGTGGACGACGCGCTGGCCGAACTGCAGGGCCGCACCGCGGTCGTCGACGCGCAGACCCGCACGCTGGCCTCCGCCGGCCAGGCGCTGGCGGTGGCGAAGAGCCGCTACGACAAGGGGGCCGTCAGCTATCTCGACGTGACCGAGGCCGAACGCACACCGCTGGCCACCGAGCGGGCGCTGGCCCAGCTGCGCGGCGCGCAGTGGGCGGCGACGGCACAGTTGGTCAAGGCGCTGGGGGGCGGCTGGGGCAGCTGAGCCCTGCGCCGCAACTCAACGGGCGGCGCAGACCTTCTCGCCGCCGTCTTCCCAGGCCTTGAGGAAGCGCCGTAGCTCGCCCAACGCACCTGGCGGCACCTGTGAGCCCCAGCGTGACTCGCGGCTGCGCACGGCATCTGACTGGTCCTGTGCTGCCCCAGCCAGCATGCCGAGCACAAGCACCTGTTCCTTGATGCCACTGGGCGCTGGCTGGACGCGCCCCGCCAGGATCAGCTCCGCCGCTCGTTCTGCCTCGGGCCAGTCATGGCGCGCCGTGGCGTCGTAAAGCTTCAGCAGCGTCGCCACGCCGTCCGGCAGTGCGGGCCTTGCCTTGCGCCACGCCTGGACGTCCCACATCGGCTGCTGATCCGCGGCCGGGACGTGTGCGAGCACCTCATTCGCGATGTTCGCCGCATAAACCAGCAGCGAATCGCCATCCAGCGGTGTGCCCGCTTGTTGCTGCATGCGCATTGCATCGACGAGTCGTGTCAGCCCCGCACCGTGCGCCTGCCCGCCGCCGCTGCCGCTGAAGCGTTCTGCGGCCCAGACGGCTTGCTGGCGGGCCCGCAGCAGCGGCATGTCGGTCGCCTGCTGGATCGGCGCTGCCGAGGGCCAGGTCGTGCGGCAGTCCAGCACGCCGAGGGCCGGAAGGCCCTGGGTCGCGAGCCGTTGCAGCAGGTCCGCCTTGACGCCGCGGAAACGTTGTTCCGGCGCCTGCAGGGAAACAGTGGGGAAGAAGTCGGAATGTGGCGTCGCTCCCTGCATGCGCACATAGGTGCGCAGCACCGCTGGCCCGCCGATGCGGCGTGCGACAAGGTCCGTCGGGGACATCAGGCCGACGTGGCGCAACTCATTGGCGAGGGCCGGTGAATGCCACAGGTGGTCGCGCGGCGTGTGCAGGGCGCCCAGTGGTGCAAGCACGATCAGGTCCGCCGCGTTGGTGGCGTAAATCTCGCTGTCCGGGAACTCCGCCAGCAGCGCGGCGATCATTTCAGCCAGCAGCGCGTCGGAGATCTCGTAGCTGTGTATCCATTGCACCAGCAGCCCGCCGGGCTTCAGGCTGCGCTTGACGCCGCGATAGAACTCTTGCGTGAACAGGCTGGCCACGCCGCTGACCCAGGGGTTCGACGGCTCGGACACGATCACGTCATAGCGCTGCTGCCCCCGTGCGAAGAACTCGCGCGCATCCTCGAAATGGACGTGCGACCGCAGGTCCAGGTAGGCGCGAGCGTTGCGCTCCGCGAACATGGACGCTCCCTCCCAGACGGCGCGTTCGATCTCGATGGTGTCCACGCGCTTCGGCATGGCGGAGCCCAGCAGCGTGTGCGTGCTCAGGCCCGAGCCCCAGCCGATGACGGCTATGTCGTCAGGCTTGGGGTGCACGGCCAGCGGTAGCGCGCCCAGCATCACCATCGTGATCTCATCGGCGCCGGCCGTCCGGGTGGGCGCGTTCATGCCGGCGTCCGGTTTTCCATTGGTCGCGATGACCGTCGTGCCTCCTTCGCGCACCACCGAAATGCTGGCGGTGGCGCCATCCTTGTAGAACAGCAGCTTGCGGGCGCCGAGATCCCGCTTGCCGTACCGGAACACGCCCGCCGACTGCAGCAGCGGGTCCGGCATGCCCCAATGCACCATGCCGGCAAACACGGCGATACCCGCGCCCGAGGCCACCAGGACCGCCGGAGCCCAGCGCCCGGGGCTCAGCGCGCGCAGCAGCGCCAGACCGATGGCGAGGTCCACCGCGCCTGCAAGCAGCAGCGTCATGCCGACGCCCAGCAGCGGCATCAGCACATGGGCAGCCACCAGCACACCCAGGATCGCACCCAGCGTGTTTGCCGCATACACTTGGCCGACCGCGCGCTCGCCGACACCTCGGCGCAGCAGCGCCGCCGTGAACAGTGGCAGCGTCATGCCGGCGAAGAAGGCTGCCGGCGCCATGATGAGGATGGCAATGCCGGCCGTCGCAACGTTGTAGAGCACATAGCCGGCGTGGGTCTTGGCCAGCGCCTGCAGCACGTAGGGCACCCAGTGGTAGGCATTGCCCAGCAGCGCGACGGACAGCATCGCGCACACCCCCATGGCGACCTGCACGAAGCCGGCGTAGCGCACCAGGTCGGCGATGCGATCGCCGACGCGCCGCACCCACAGCCCGCCCAGCGCCAATCCGGCGATGAAGGACGCCAGCATCAGCTCGAAGCTGTGCAGGCTGCTGCCCAGCGCCTGGTTGAGCATGCGCACCCAGCCCAGCTCGTAGGCGAACGATGCGGCGCTGGACAGGAAGGTCGCCGCGAGCAGGGCCGGCAGCAACCGCCCCGAGCTCTGCGATGGCGCGGCGGGTTCGGCCGCGGCAGCCGGTTCCGCGTGCCCCTCACGCAGCACCATGCTCAGGCCGAGGCTGGCGGCCGCGACGATCAGGTTGAGCCAGCCCGCCACCTGCAGAGAGCCGGGCATGCCGAGGCTGGGCAGCAGCACGAAGGTCGCGATCAGCGCGCCGAGGGCAGCCCCCAGTCCGTTGGTGAAGTACAAACCTCCCAGCGTCTGCCCCTGGCGGCTACCGTCCAGCCGCAGCACGCCGACGGCGATCAACGGGAAGGTCGCGCCCAGCAACACCGTTTGTGGCGCGATCAGCGCGGCCGCACTGGCCCATTGCCAGAGCGTCGCCGCACCGGCGCTGCGCAGTGCCGGCAGCACCGCCGTCTGGCTGTGGTCGCTGTAGGCGACGAAGACCGTATGGAAGACCAGGCCCATGACCCCGACGAGGGCCTCCGCAGCGGCGTAGACGGCAACCGGCCTTCGCAGCGATGCCGTGATGCGGCTGACGCCCCATGCGCCCACCGCCATGCCGCCCATGAACATCATCAGCACCAGCGTCTGCGCGTAGGCCGCGTGGCCCAGCGTCAGCCCGAGGTAGTGCGTCCAGATGGACTGATAGATCAGCGCTGCGCCGCCCGACAGGACGAACAGCAGTTGCAGGGTCCAGCGGGCAGTGGCGGCTCGGTTCATCGTTGAAGGGACAAGAGGGCGTCTGCCATGCGCGCGGCGGCGCCACGGTGGGCAGACGAGAAGGCGAGGGCGCGCGCATGCATCGCGCGCCGTCCGGGATCGTCATTGCACAAAACCAGCCCGCGCGCGACTGCCTCGGCCAGCGTCGCACAGCGCTCGGCCGCGCCTGCGGCGATGGCGAGCTCGGCGGCTTCCGCGAAGTTGAACGTGTGCGGCCCGGCCAGCACCGGGCAGCCGCAGGCCGCCGCCTCGATGAGGTTCTGGCCACCCAGCGGTTCGAAGCTGCCGCCCAGCAACGCGACGCCGGCCAGGCCGTAGTACAGCGGCATTTCGCGCATGGAGTCGCCCAACCAGACGTCGGCAGCCAGGGCCGTGGCAGGCGGTTCGTCCTTCCAGCTGCTGCGCCGCGCCAGCGTGAAGCCGGCAGCCTCAGTGCGGGTGGCGATCTCGTCGAAGCGCTGCGGGTGCCGGGGCACGATGGCCAGCAGCGGGTGCGGCGCCGGCCGCTTCGCCCATTCGTCGAGCAGCGCCTGCTCCTCGCCCTCGCGGCTGACGGCCAGCATCAGCACGGGCCGGCCGAGCAGGGCGGCCCAGCTGCGGCCGCGGTCGATCAGCGCCGGGTCCACGGCGATGTCGTACTTCAGATTGCCCGCCACCTCGACGCGGGCCGCGCCCATCGCGCGGATGCGGGCCGCGTCGGCCTCGGTCTGCGCCAGCGCCAGCGTCATGCGTCGGGCGGCCGGCCGCAGCAGCGCGCCGAAGCGCCGGCCCTGGCGCAGGCTCTTCTCGGACAGGCGGGCGTTGGCCAGCACCATGGGCAGGCCGGCACGCTCTGCCTCGCGTTGCAGCACGGGCCAGACCTCGGTTTCCATCAGCACGCCCAGCCGCGGCTGCCAGTGGCGCAGGAAGCGGCGCACGGCTCCGGGCGTGTCGTAGGGCAGCCAGGTCAGCGCGTCACCTTCGCGCAGCAGCGCCTGCGCGGCCTCGCGTCCGGTGGCGGTGGAGTGCGTCAGCAGAAACCTGAGCGCTGGGTCGCGGGCGCGCAGCGCGTCGATGAGGGCGCTGGCGGCACGCGTCTCGCCCAGCGACACGGCGTGTATCCACAGCCGGCCAGGGGTAGTCGTTCCGGCGTAGAAACCCAGCCGCTCGCCCAGCGCGTGGCGGTACGGGGCCTCCTGCGCACCGCGCCGCCACAGGCGCAGCAGGTAGAACGGCGTCAGCAGCCGCAGCGCGGCCGCGTAGAGGGCCAGCGCGAGGCCTTCAGGCATCAGCCACCCTTGCGCGCCAGCTCGTGCGCGGCCTTCAGGCGGCGCATGACCGGGGCGTTCAGCTCGCGGCTGACGGGGTTCCACAGCTGCACCTGGCGGTCGATCTCGGTCTGCAGCCGCGCGGCGGTGGCTGCATCGCCGCTTGCCAACGCCCAGATCGCATATTCCGCGTGAGCCTCGAAGCTGCCGAACTGGCGCACGGCGGCCTCGAAGCTCTCGCGCGCCTCGGCGTTGCGCCCGGTGCCGGCCAGGCAGCGGGCCAGCAGCAGCAGGACCTGGTCGGGTCGGTAGTCGGGCCGGTCGGCCTTCAACGTCTGCAGATGGCCGAGCGCCGCGTCGAAGCGCTGGCACTCCACGTAGGCGCGCACGGCCCCGAAGCGCAGGTCGGGGTCATTGGCGAACGGGCCCTTGAGGGCGGCTTCGTACAGCTCGGCAGATTCCTTGGCCTCGCCGGCGTTCAGCAGCGCCTCGGCCAGCCGCATCTGGTTCTGCGCGGACGGCGACACGTCATAGACGGCACGCGCCTCGCGCACGTCGCGACCGGGGTCCATGGCCCGCGCGGCGGCCGACACGGCCTTGCGGGCACCATGGTCCAGCCGCGAGTTGGGCAGGTAGATGGCGAAGAAGTACACCAAGCTGCCCAGCAGCGGGAACGCGAACAGGATGAACAGCCAGTACATCGGCTGGCCGCTGCGCACGGCATGCACCGCGCACAGCAGCGCGATCAGGATGTGCAGGCCTCCGATCAATGGCATGTTGTTCTCCCTGTGATTTGTTATTCGAGCCGCGCGCCGGGCCGCTCCCAAGCCGGCCCGTTTTGGCGATGTGCTTGCGGCTTGATGCCGCAAGCATCGCCCTTCCTTCGAGGGACCGCCCAGACTCGCTCGCATTCAGCGCAGCGAGCCTGGGCGAGGGGCATCAGTGCCCGGCAGCAAAGGTCGCGTCCGGCTTCACGCGCTTGAGCTGGGCCAGCACGTCGTGCTGGATGCGCTCCAGCGCCTCGGGCGTGTGGCCCTCGAAGCGCAGCACCAGCACCGGCGTGGTGTTGGACGGGCGGATCAGGCCGAAGCCGTCCGCATATTCGAAGCGCATGCCGTCGATGGTGTTGATCTCCAGCACGCCCGGCAGGTCGCCCGGCGTGACCAGCTCCTTGAGCTTCTTGACGACCTCGTGGTGCTCGCCTTCGGCGCAGGGCACGTTGATCTCGGGCGTGTTGAAACTGTTGGGCAGGCCCTTCAGCGTGGCGCTGGGGTCGGCGTCGCGGGACAGAATCTCCAGCATGCGGCCGGCCGTGTACATCGCGTCGTCAAAGCCGTACCAGCGCTCGCTGAAGAAGATGTGGCCCGACAGCTCGCCGGCCAGCGGTGCACCGGTTTCCTTCAGCTTCGCCTTGGCCAGCGAGTGGCCGGTCATCCACATCAGCGGCTTGCCGCCGTGTTCCTTGATCCACGGCGCCAGGCGCTGCGTGCACTTGACGTCGAAGATGATCTCGGCGCCGGGCTGGCGCTTCAGGATGTCGGCGGCCAGCAGCATGATCTGGCGGTCCGGCATGATCATCTCGCCGTCCTTGGTGACGATGCCGAGGCGGTCACCGTCGCCGTCGAAGGCCAGGCCCAGTTCGGCGTCGGTGGCGTGGACGATCTTCTTCAGGTCTTCCAGGTTCTCGGGGCGGCTGGGATCGGGGTGGTGGTTGGGGAAGTCGCCGTCCACCTTGGAGAAGATGTCGATGACCTCGCAGCCCAGCGCGCGCAGGATGGCCGGGGCCGAGGCGCCGGGGATGCCGTTGCCGCTGTCCACGACGATCTTCATCGGGCGGGCCAGCTTGCAGTCCTTGACGACGCGTGCCGTGTACTCGGGCACGATGTCCATCTGGCCGACGCGGCCCTTGCCGGTGGCGTAGTCCTCGGCCTCGATGCGCTTCTTCAGGCCCTGGATCTGTTCGCCGTACACGGCGGCACCCTTGAGCACCATCTTGAAGCCGTTGTAGTCCTTCGGGTTGTGGCTGCCCGTGACCATGATGCCGGAGTTGCAGCCATGCTTGCCGCGCGTGGCGGCGACGTAGTACAGCATGGGCGTGGTCACGGCGCCGATGTCGACGACATCCAGGCCGGTCGACGCGATGCCGCGGATCAGCGCGGCCACAAGGCCCGGGCCCGACAGGCGGCCGTCACGGCCCACGGCCACGGCCTTCTCGCCCAGGGCCTTGGCCTCCGTGCCGAAGGCCTTGCCCAGGTGCTCGGCGAGCGCCTCGTCCAAGGTCGTGCCGACGACGCCGCGGATGTCGTAGGCCTTGAAGATGGATGCGTTGACCTGCATGAATTCCCTCTTGAATGCTGGGTTTTGAAATCGCGGCGGATTGTAGGCACGGGGTGTGACTCGCCATCCATCGCGTCGGCTGTCGATCCGTCACTCATGCAAGGGGCATGCCGCACGGGCTTCCTACACTCGCATCCATGAGCTTCACCGAGGAATTCGCCCAGGCCTGGCGCCACCAGCGTACGCTGATGAAGCACCGGCCCGACCGGCTGCGCGTGCGCATGCTGATCTACCTGCTCTGGCTCGCCGGCTTCGGGTTCTTCTTTGCCGTCATCCACGGCGTGCAGGGCCGGCAACTGGGCACGGAGCGCTGGTGGCTGCATGCGCTGCCGGGCCACCTTTTTGTCAGCGCGTGCGTAACGGGCTGTTTCTTTGCCATCTTCCGCGGCTTCGAGAAACTGGCGCCGCAGCGCTGGATCGACACCATCGTCGGCTGGCAGGACTGGCGCTCCGGCGTGTTCTACACCGGGCTGTCGGTGCTGTGCTCGGCCATCGGCGTCACCATCGGCCTGGCGATGGTGGACACGCTGTGGTTCGCGCAGGGGTGGCGCCGCGCGTTGTTGCAGCCGGCCTTCTGGGGCCAGTTTCTGGGCATCTCGGCATTCGTCTCCATCGTCGTCGGCGTGCGCTACCGTGCGCGCTGGAAGCAGGAGCAGCTGCAGGCGCGCGTCACCGAAGCCCAGCTGCGGCTGCTGCAGGGGCAGATCGAGCCGCATTTCCTGTTCAACACGCTGGCCAATGTGCAAAGCCTCATCGACTTCGACCCCGAACGGGCCAAGCTGATGCTGGAGCGATTCACCGACTACCTGCGCGCCAGCCTGGGCCAGCTGCGCGGCGAGGCGACGACGCTGGCGCAGGAGTTCGCCATGCTGGAGGCCTACCTGGGCCTGATGCAGCTGCGCATGGGCGAGAGGCTGCGCGTGCGGCTGGATCTGCCGGCCGAGCTGGCCGGTGTCGAGCTGCCGCCGCTGCTGGTGCAGCCGCTGGTGGAGAACGCCATCCACCACGGGCTGGAACCCCAGATCAGCGGTGGCGAGATCGCCGTCAGCGCGCGGCGTGGCGACGCGGGTGCGCTCGTCATCGACGTGGAGGACGACGGCCAGGGGCTGGACGCGCAGCGATCGGGCGGACAGCGCCGCACCGGCAACGGCGTCGCGCTGACCAACATCCGCGCCCGCCTGACCGCCCGCTGGGGTGTCTTCGCCACGCTGGAGCTGCAGCCCCGCGCTGGCGGCGGCACCCGCGCCCGACTCCAACTTCCCTTGAACAGCCTGCCGACATGACCACCGCGCTCATCGCCGACGACGAACCCCACCTGGCCCAGTACCTGAAGGCCCAGCTCGGCCAGGCCTGGCCCGAGCTGCAGATCGTCAAGGTCGCCGCCCACGGCATCGAGGCCGCCGCGGCTATCGCCGAACTGCAGCCCGACCTGGCGTTCCTGGACATCCAGATGCCCGGCCTGACCGGGCTGGAGGTGGCGCAGGGCATCGAGGGGGCGACGCGCGTCGTGTTTGTGACGGCCTACGACCAGTACGCCGTCGACGCCTTCGAGGCGCGTGCGGTGGACTATCTGCTCAAGCCGCTGAAGGCCGAGCGTCTGGCGGCCTGCGTGCAGCGCCTGCGCGCCGCGGCCCCCGAGGGCGACGGCGCGCTGGCCGAGACGCTGCGGCGCCTGCTGCCCGCAGCCGTCGCCGCGCCGGCCCGGCTGCGCTACATCCGCGCCGCCCAAGGCGAGCTCATGCACCAGGTGCCGGTGGACGACGTGCTGTTCTTCCACGCCGACGACAAGTACACCATCGTGCAGACGGCCACGGCCGAGCATCTGATCCGCACGCCCATCTTCGAGCTTGCCGGCCAGCTGGACCCCGAACGCTTCTGGCAGATCCACCGTTCGACGATCGTCAATCTGGCGCACCTGAGCGGCACCCGGCGCGACGACCAGAGCCGGCTGTTCGTCCGTGTACGCGGCCGCGACCGCGAACTGCCCGTCAGCCGGGCCTATGTGCATCTGTTCAAGGCGATGTGAAGCAGCGCAGCAGCGGCTAGAGTCGGGCCTGCCCCCCAGCCGCTGCCCATGCTGCCACGCCGTGCCCTTGCCCTGACCCTGCCCGGCCTGCTCGCAGGACTGGGCAAGGCTGCGCGGGCCGCGTCGGCGGTCTGGGTGGGCCACGACATCCCGCCCTATCTGTCGCGTGGCGTCCATGGGCCGGACGGCTATGCCTTCCAGCTGTTCCGTCGTGTCATCAAGCAGGCGCAAGTGGATGCCGTCCTGCAGATCTACCCGTGGGCGCGGGCCTGGCGCATGCTGCAGCTCGGCCACGCGGAAGGGGCCCTCGTCGTGACGCGCTCGCCCGAACGCGAGACGCAGTTCCGCTGGCTGTTCCCGGTGGGGCGCTTTCGCTTTGCGGTGTTCACGCGGCCGGCGCTCGGGCCGGTCGCGGGGGAGCTCTCGGCGCTGAAGGCGCTGCGCATCGGGGCGCTGCGCGCGTCCGTGGGCCGCGGCCTGCTGGAGTCGGCCGGCATCACGCAGGTCGTCGAGGGCAAGGACTTCGTCGAACTGCTGGCCTTGCTGGAGCACGGCATCGTCGACGCCGTCATCGGGCCGGAGCCGGTGCTGCGCGCCATGGACAGCCGGCCTGGCAGCGAGGGCCTGCGCATCACCTCGCTGAGCCAGGTCTACGACTTGTATGCCGTGGCTGGCCCGACCATGAGCGAGGAACGCGTCCGCCACATCGTTGCGGCCTACCAGCACCTTGTCGACAGCGGTGTCGTCGCCCAGCTCCGCAAGAGCCACCCCGAGGCGGCGTTTTCCGACTAGCCTCGCCCGGCAGGCCCCAGGGGCATGTCCGGAAACTGCCAGTCCCTGGCAGGAGCGCCGCCTAGACTGGCCGCATGTTGACCGACCCCCTGCCTCCCGACGCCGCCTACGCCGCGCTGCAGGCGCATGACGCGCGCTTCGACGGGCGGCTCTACGTGGGCGTCACGTCCACCGGCATCTACTGCCGCCCCGTCTGCCGCGTGCGCCTGCCGCGGCGCGAGAACTGCCGCTTCTTCTCGACGGCCGCCCAGGCCGAGGCCGAGCGCTTTCGCCCCTGCATGAAGTGCCGGCCCGAGCTGGCGCCGCGCGCGCTGCCGTGGACGACGATGGACGCGTCGCGCACACTGGCCGCCCAGGCCGCGGCGTGGCTGGACGCCTGCGACGACGCCGAGGCCAGCGTCGAGGGCCTGGCCGCCCACCTGGGCATCACGAGCCGCCACCTGCGCCGCATCTTCCTGGCCGAGCATGGCGTGTCGCCGCTGCAATACCTGCAGACGCGCCGGCTGCTGCTGGCCAAGGCCTTGCTGACGGACAGCGCGCTGCCGGTCCAGGACGTGGCCTACGCGGCCGGCTTCGCGAGCCTGCGCCGCTTCAACGCCGCCTTCCTGGAGCACTACCGGCTGCAGCCCACGGCGCTGCGCCGGGCTGGGCGCGACGGCAGTGGCCACGCGCCCACGTCGCGGCTGCGGCTGGGCTACCGGGAGCCCTACGACGTGGCCGGCGTGCTGGCCTTCCTGGCGCCGCGTGCCGTCGCCGGCGTCGAGCGGGTGGAGCAGGGCGCCATCACGCGCTCGCTGGCGCTGACGCACGCCGGCCAGCGCCATGCCGGCTGGCTGCGCGTGGGCTTCCTGCGGCCGGGCGAGGCGGCCGTGGAGCTGTCGCCCACGCTGTGGCCGGCGGTGGGCTCGCTGCTGCCGCTGCTGCGCCGCTGGCTGGACCTGGACGCCGACCCCGACGCCATCGCCGCCGCTTTGGGCGGCGCCAGCGTGCCGGGCCAGCGCCTGCCGGGCTGCCTGGACCGCTTCGAGCTGACCGTGCGTGCCGTGCTGGGCCAGCAGGTCACCGTGGCCGCCGCGCGCACGCTGGCGGGCCGCTTCGTCGAGCGCTTCGGCGAGCCGCTGGCCGATGCCCCCGACGGCTGCCAGCGCCTGTTCCCGACGCCCGAGCGCATCGCCGCCGCGACGCGCGACGACATCGCGTCGCTGGGCATCATCGGCCGCCGTGCCGACAGCCTCATCGCGCTGGCGCAGGCCTGGCCGACGCTCGCGTTCGCGCGCCGCGAGGGCTCGCCCGAGGCCGCCGCGGCCGAGCTGACGCAGATTCCCGGCATCGGCCCCTGGACGGCCGGCTACATGCTGATGCGCGGCTGGAGCTGGCCCGACGCCTTCCCGCCCGGCGACGTCGTGCTGCGCAAGGCGCTCAGCGGCGACGGCCCGCTGGTGTCGCCCAAGGCCTATTTGGCCGCCGCCGAGCGCTACCGCCCCTTCCGCAGCTACGCCGTGCTGCACCTCTGGAGACACGCATGACCCACCACATCCTGCAACGCCGCATCGACACGCCGCTGGGCCCGCTGACCGCCGCCCGCAGCGCCGCCGGCCTGTCGGGCCTGTGGTTCGACGGCCAGAAACACCACCCCGGCCCGCTGGCCGTGCCCGAGGACGACGGCCGCGACCCGGTGCTGACGGCCACCGCCACGGCGCTGGCGGCCTACTTCAAAGGCCGGCCGTTCACGCTGCCGCCGCTGGACCCGGCCGGCACGGCCTTCCAGCGCGAGGTCTGGCGGGCGCTGCTGGACATCCCGCCCGGCGCGCCGGACACCTACGGACGGCTGGCGCAGCGGCTGGGCCGCGCCAGCGCCGCGCGCGCGCTGGGTGCGGCCGTGGGCCGCAACCCGATCTCGGTGCTGGTGCCCTGCCACCGCGTCGTCGGCGCCGACGGCTCGCTGACCGGCTATGCCGGCGGGCTGGCGCGCAAGCAGGCGCTGCTGAGCCTGGAGGCGACTGTCGAGGTGATGGCCGCATGAAACCGTTCGACCTCGGTGAGCTGGTGCTGCTCGCGGCGCTGTGGGGCGCGTCCTTCCTGTTCATGCGCCTGGGCGCGCACGAGTTCGGGCCCGTCGCGCTGGCCTTCGTGCGCGTGGGGCTGGCCAGCGCCATGCTGATCCCGCTGCTGGCGTCGCGCGGCCAACTGGCCGCGCTGCGCACGCACTGGAAGGGCCTGCTGCTCGTCGGCGCGCTGAACAGCGCCATCCCGTTCGCGCTGTTCTCGTTCGCGGCGCTGTCCATCACGGCGGGGCTGTCCAGCATCGTCAACGCGACGACGCCGCTGTGGACGGCCGTCGTCGCCTTCGTCTGGCTGCGCCAGGGCCTCACGCCGTGGCGCGCGCTGGGCCTCGTCATCGGTTTTGCCGGCGTGGCCTTCCTGGCCTGGGACAAGGCCAGCTTCAAAGCTGGTGCCGACCACAGCGGCTTCTTCGCCGTGCTGTCCTGCGCGGGCGCCACACTCTGCTACGGCGTGGCCGCCAATGCCACCAAGCGCTACCTGTCCGGCGTCTCGCCGCTGGCCGTGGCCACCGGCAGCCAGTTTTCGGCCGCGCTGATGCTGGCGCTGCCGACCGCGTGGCTGTGGCCCGCGGCGCTGCCAGGCGCCACCGCGTGGGGCGCGGCGCTGGCGCTGGCGGCGCTGTGCACCGCGCTGGCCTACATCCTGTACTTCCGCCTGATGAGCCGCGTGGGGCCGACGAACGCGGTGTCCGTCACCTTCCTGATCCCGCTGTTCGCGATGCTGTGGGGCGCGTTGTTCCTGCAGGAGGCCGTCACGGCGCAGATGGTGGCGGGCGGCGCCATCGTGCTGGTGGGCATTGCGCTGGCGCTGGGGCTGGTGGGGCCGAAATCGCGTTGATGCCCGCGTTGATGCCCGCGGAGGAGGGCGGCGGCGCCAAGCCGTGGTAGCGTGCGGTCACAACAATTGGTAGCGCTACCGTTTGGCGCAGATGGAGACAGCATGACTTCCCCGACCTCTTCCCGTTCGCCGTTGGCGACCCTGGGCCGCTGGGCGGCCGCCGTGGGCCTGCTGGCCCTGCAGGCCGCGGCACCGGCCTGGGCCCAGCCGTCCGGCGGCCCCTACGGCCCCGTGCCGCAGCGCTACGCGGTGCCCAAGGCGGCGCATGTGTACTTCGTCGCACCCGACGGCAAGGCCGACTCGGCCGGCGCGTCGGCCAGTGAGCCGACCACGATCGAGTCTGCCATCGCCCGCGTCGTCACCGGCGACGCCATCGTCATGCGCGGCGGCACCTACCGCACCGGCGGCCTGCAGCTGAACCAGGGCATCACCATCCAGCCCTACCTGGACGAGGTGCCGGTGCTCAAGGGCACGCGTGTCGCGGGCGAGTGGCAGGCGCTGCCCAACAACGTCTGGCGCACGACGTGGGCCGCGCTGTTCCCGGCGGCGCCGCTGGGCTGGTGGCATGCCGACCGCGAGGCCATGCTGACGCCGCTGCACCGCTTCAACAACGACATGGTGTTCATCGACGGCGAGGCGCTGCAGTCCGCCGGCTGGCCCGGCGAGGTGACGGCGAAGAGCTACTACATCGACTACGCCAAGGGCCATGTCTACATCGGCGCCAACCCCGCCGGCCGGCTGGTGGAGATCACGGCGCACGATGTCGCGCTGCACCGTCCGTCGCGCGAGGTGCACGGCAAGCCGTCCGACCGCCTGGGCCCGCAGATCCGCGGCATCACGTTCACGCAGTACGCCTATCGGGCCATCGACATCGAGGGCAAGAAGCCCGCGACCAAGGTGTCCGAGGAGCCCACCGACGACCCCGTCGGCCCGTCGCCGGAAGAGCAGCACGGCAAGGAGGTCGTCGGCACGCTGCTGGAGAACGTCACGATCACGCATTGCTCGCGCGTGGCCGGCTTCTTCCGCGGCGACAAGCTCGTCATCCGCAACTCGCTGATCAGCGACACCAGCACCGAGGGCATCTACATCATCGGCTCGTCCGACGTGCTGCTGGAGCGCAACCTGATCCGGCGCAACAACGTGGAGCGGCTGACCGGCTACTACCCGGCCGCCGTCAAGATCTTCAACCAGTCGCACCGCGTCGTCGTGCGTGACAACCTCGTCATCGAGCAGCCGTATTCCAACGGCGTCTGGTGGGACGTCGGCAACAAGGACGGCGTGTTCGTCAACAACCATGTCGAAGGCACGATGGCCGGGGTCTTCTTCGAGATCTCCAAGGGCCTGACCGTGGCGGGCAACGTGTTCGTCAACAACCAGCAGGGCGCGCGCATCCTGAACAGCTCGGGCGCGAAGCTGCACCACAACACCTTCGTGAACTCGCCCGTGCTGATCGACCGCAACGAGCGCAGCGCGCAGGGCGACCACTTCGGCTGGCACCCGCAGACCGGGCCGGACGTCAACGAACGCGTGGGCCATGTGTTCGAGGGCAACCTGCTGGTGGCCGATGCCGGCGTGAAAGGCCCGCTGCTGCGCTTCGAGCAGGCGCCGCTCACGTGCGGCAAGGTCACCGCGCCCATGACGACGCGTGTCGACGGCAACGTCTACCTCCGCGCCGCGGGCAGCCAGCCGCTGATCAGCTGGGCACCCGTTCCCGGCACGGCGTGCCAGAAGAACTTCGCGACGCTGGACGACTTCCGCCAGGCCGTGCCGGGCGTGGAAGCGCGGGGCAGGGCGCTCGCCACGCCCGATGGCGCGGTGTTCAGCAGCCCCGAGCTGCGCCGCTTCGAGCTGGCCCGCGTGCCGGACGGCGTGCAGCCGCTGCCGGTGCCGGCCGACGTGCGCAAGGCGCTGGGCTGGGCCGCCGCGACGCACCTGCCGGGCGCGCTGCCGGCCCAGTCGCGTTGACGCACTAACGCGCTACTTCGGCGCGGGTGGGGCCGCGCCGTCCACCCGGATCACGCGCCGGGACCGGCTCTCGGTGTCGCTCAGCGACTCGCTGACGAGCCGGTTGTGCTGCTCCCAGTCCTCGCTGCTTCGGATGATGCTGGGCTTGATCAGCACCACCAGCTCGCGCTTGCGGCCGTTGTTGGCGCGGTTGCCGAACAGCAGCGACGTGATGGGGTTGCTGTCCGCCCCCGGCAGGCCGGAGCCGCGGCGCGTGGCCTCCATCTGCATCAGGCCGCCGATGGCGACGATGTGGCCGTCGGGAATGCGCACCACCGTGTCCGTCTCGTTGACGCTGGAGCTGGCCAGCGGCAGGCGGAAGTTGCCCACCGAGCCCAGGTCCACCTGCTTGACCTTCTCCGTCACGTTGGACACGGACGGGTGGATGTGCAGCGTGATCGTGTCGGCCGCGTCGATCTGCGGCGTCACGTCCAGCGCGATGCCGCTGAAGAAGGGCGTCAGCGTCAGCGTCGGGATCTGGTTGGTTGTCGTGCCGTTGGTGCCGGTCGTCGTGCCGCTGTTGCTGCCGCTGATGCCGGTGATGAAGTAGTCGTCGGTGCCGACCTTGAGCACGGCCTTCTGGTTGTTCAGCGTTGCGATGCGCGGGCTGGACAGGATCTGCGTGTCGCCGTGGCTCTCGATGAAGCTCAGCAGCGCCTGGAAACCGCCGCGCGCCAGCGCCAGGCCGAAGGTGCCGCCGCCCGCCGACGGCAGCGGGATGAGGTCGGGCCAGCTGGGGCTTTGCGTGCCGGTGGACAGCGTGGGCAGCCCGCGCGTATTGCTGACCAGCGGGTTGATGATGCCGTTGACGCCACTCGGGATGGACGGGTTGGCGCTGGTCTGGCCGATGGCGCCGCGGTCGCCCACGCGCGACCAGTCGATGCCGCTCTGGTAGCCCTCGCGCAGCTCCACCTCGACGATCTTGGCCTCCAGCATCACCTGGCGTTCCACCGCCACGCGCGTGGCCTTCAGCCAGGCCTCCACGTGGCGCAGCTCCTCGGGCATGGCGCGCACGGCCAGCGTGCCGGTCTGCGGGCTGACGATGACGGTGCGGCCCTCGCCGCCGCCCACCAGCGCGCGCAGCGCCGCGCTCGTCTCGGCCCAGAAGTCGCTCGTGACCTTGGTGCTGAGCTGGCTGCTCTCCTGTTGCAGCACCGTGTTGGCGCCGCCGGCGCCGGCGGCGCCGGTCGTGCCCGTCGAGCCGCCGGCGTTGTTCGGGTTGCTGAGTGGCGCAGCACCGGAGCTGACGCGCACCTCGCTGCGGCCGCTGCGCTGCAGCGCCAGCGCGTTGATCGAGAACACGCGTGTCTGCAGCGTGGGCGGGAAGACGGTGATGCGGCGGCCGTCGATGGCGTAGTCGAAGCCGTAGACCTCGCGGATCGCATCCAGCGACTCGCGCAGCGTGACGCCCTTGAGCGTGACCGACAGCGTGCCCGCGACGCTGGGATGCACCAGCATGCTGTAGCGCGTGTCGCTGACGAGGGACAGGAACACATCGCGCGCCGGGGCGCCGTTGACGATGAGGTCGAAGCGCGGCTCGGGCGGCAGTGCCGGTGCGGGCGAGGGCACGGGCGTGGCCTGCACCTCGGGCGCCGCGGCGGCCGGCGCGGAGGCCTGTGCTGCCGGGCGCTGCGCCTGCAGCTCCTCGCGCAGCGACTGGCTGGGCTGGGCCACGCGCAGCGGCTTGTCGGCACAGCCGGCCAGCAGCGCGACGGCGGCGCTCAACAGCAGAAGACGGGGACGACGGTGGGCCGGGGCCTTCATGGCTGCTTCTCCTTGGATTTCTTGACGGCCGGCGGCAGCGCGGGCGGGCGCTTTTCGACGCCGCCGTACAGCGGCTCGCGCCTGAGCTGGCCAGCCTCGCGCAGCCACACGGCCTGCTCGCTGATGCGCTCGATGCGCGCGCCGTCCAGCAGCTCGCCGACGCCGTAGCGACGCCCGCGCTGCACGACGTAGGCGCGGCCGTTGGTGAACACGACGTGGCGAATCCCTTCGCGCTCGGGCTGCACGCCCGAGGCCGGGCTGGAGGCCGCGACGGCGCTGCGCAGCGCCTCCGGCCAGGCGGTGGGATCGCGCGGCGCCTCCTGAGCCTGGGCCGCCAGCGCGGCGGCCAGCAGGGGCAGGGCGAGGGATTTCATCGTCATGGCTGCACCCTCAGCAGGAAGAGCTGCGCGCGCAGCTTGGGCGCGGCGGCCGAACCGGGCGCGCTCAGGTGCAGCTCGCCCCAGCGCAGGCCGGGCAGCTCGCGCTCCAGAGCCTGCAGGTAGCGCTGGATGTCCTGGTAGCCGCCCTGCACCTGCAGCTCCACACCTTGCCAGCTGACGCCGGGCACGCCGGCTGGTGCCGAGGCCGAGGCCTGCGCTGGCGTGGCGGGGGCGTCGGCCAGCAGCGCGAGCTGTTCCAGCACCAGCCCCGGCTCGCGCGCGAGCAGGCGCTGCAGCACGGTGGCCAGCCCCTCGCCGCCGCTGATCGAGCCGGCCTTGCGCAGCTCACCGTCCAGCCGCTCGCGCTCGGCGCGTGCCTTGTCCAGCTGCAGCTGCAACTGGCCGGCCGGGTCGCCGACGTTCTGGCTGGCCGCGACGAACTGCTGGCGCAGCTGCGCGACCTCGGCGGCCTGGGCGGCCTGGGCCTCGCCGCGCAGCCGGGCGCGCGTGGACAGCGGGCTCAGCACCAGTGCATCGAACAGCGCCGCGAGCACGGCGACGATGCTGAGGAACAGGATGGCTCGCTCGCGCAGGCTCAGTGCGTCGATGCGCTGCGCGCGGCGCTCCCAGGCCGCGCGCAGCGGCGCCAGCGTGATCGGGGTGGAGGCCTTCATGGCGCGCCTCCCGAGGCGATGGCCGCAGGCGGCGCCGGTGCGCTGACGACGCGGAAGGCCCACACCGGCAGCCGAGCCTGGCCCAGCGCGTCGGCGCCCGGCAGCAGCGGCTTGCCGGCGTCGCTGCCCGCCGCGCCCACACGTTCGACGCGCAGCGCCGACAGCGTCTGCCCGGCCAGCAGCGGGTGCGCCGACAGCTGGCCCAGCCAGGGCCGCAACACGGCCGTGTTCAAGGTGCCCCCCACCAGCTCGACACGGCCGGCGCTGTGGTGCAGCTCACCCAGCCAGACCGGCTCAGGCAGCGTGCGGGCGATGAGCGCGAGCAGGTCGGAGTGGTGCCGGCCGGCCGGCGCACCGTCCACCGAGCCGTCCACACCCAGCACCTGCAACAGCGCGCGGCGCTCGGCGTTGCCGGCCTCCAGCAGCGCCAGCTGTTGTTGCAACCGGCCGGCATCCTGCGGCGCGGGCAGGTTGGCGCGCGCCACCGTCAGTTGCTGGCGCTCGGCGGCGTAGGTCGCCAGCAGGGCCTGGTGCGTGGTCTCGGCGCTGCGATCGCGCTGCTGCAGCCACAGCGCGGCGGCCAGGCCCGCCACCAGCAAGAGCCCCGTCGCCTGCAGCAGCGTCAGCGCCGAGAAGTGGCGCCTGGGCGCCAGCAGGATGGGCGTGAGAAGGTTGATCTGCTGGGCCATCAGAGCTTCCGGGTGTCCATGCGCAGCGCGGCGCCCAGCAGCGGCAGGCAGGCGGCCAGCGCCCGGGCGGCATCGCCCTCGGGCGCGGGCGGCGGCGCGGCAAACGCGGCGAGCGCGTCCAGCGCCACGGTGCGCTGCCCCAGCTCGCGCTGGATCAATTGGGCCAACTCGGCACCGTGCGCGGCGGTGATGACGTACAGCCTGGCCAGCGGGAGGTCGGGCCAGCTGCGCTCCCACACGTCGATGGAGCGCTGCAGCTCAACAACCAGCGGTGACTCCTGCGCCTCGCCGCCGTCGAAGGCGCCGCCGGGCTGGTACTCGAAACCCAGTGGCAGCTCGGCGGCGGGCGCGTCGGCCTGCTCGCCACGGGCGCGGGCGAGCAGCTTGGCGTCGCCCTCCAGTCGCCGTGTGTAGAACAGCTCGTCGCCGGCGCACACCACCAGCAGGCAGTGCTGCGCGTCGATGTGCACCGCCGCACAGGCGCGCGCGGCGAGGTCGTCGGCGCGGGCCTGGGCGGCCAGCAGGTTGCGCAGCGCCGTCTCCCAGATGTCGACGATGCCGATCTGCTCGTGGATGCCGGCGGCACCGGCCGTCAGCGCCTGAATGGCGCTGTTGCGCGCCGCGACGACGAACAGCTGCCGCGCGCTTGTTGCATTGGGACGCTCGACATCGCCGCCCACATGCATGACGTCCAGTGTCAGCTCGGCGGCGTCCACGTCCACCAGTTCCTTGACCTGCCAGCGCGCCGCGGCCTTGAGCTCGTCCTGCGGCACCTGCGGCGTGTCGACCTTCAGCACCTGATAGTCGGCCGGGTCCAGCAGCGCGATGGCTTCGCCGGCGGCGACGGGTCTTGGCTCGGGCAGCAAGCCCCAGCGCAGCAGCCGGGCCGGGGCGTCGCCGGGTGGGCCGTCGGTCAGCACGAAAGCGTGCTGCTCGCCGACGCGTCGCAGCAGCAGGCGCAGGCCGCTGCGGCGGGGTTGCCAGGGCCAGCGCATCAGTAGTTCTCCCGCTGGTAGAGCACGCCGTCGGCGCCGCGGTAGGCGCCCCAGGTCGCGCGGGCGCTGGGGTCGCGGTTGGCGCTGCTGCCGCACCAGGCACCGCGCAGCGCGTCCAGGTTGGCGCCGGCAGTCGCGGCGATGGCCGGTGTCCAGCCCAGGCAGGACGCGTCGGTGCTGCTGCCCCCCAGCGCGATCGCGACATCCAGGCTGCCCGCGCGCCCGCCGCCCGGCGCGGCCAGCGTGAGGTAGGCAGGCTGCGTGGGGTTGACCGTCACGCTGGTGGGGCTCATCACCGCATCGGCGGTCGTCAGCCCCTTGCGGAGGTTGCCGAAGCTCAGGTTGGCGGCGGTGATGCGGGTGCAGGAATCCAAGTCGTTGGTCTTGTAGGTGGAGGTGGCACTGTCCCAGTACTGGGCCGTCAGCGGCAGGCGCAGCACACGGTTGGCGGCGCCTATCGCATTCTGCAGGCGCAGGCGGCCATAGCGCAGCGGCACTTGCCCCAGTAGGGCGCGGTCCGCACCGTCGGCGGGGGAGTCGGTGTCCAGGTTCAGCGTCAGCATGGCCACGCCGTCGCTGTCCACCGGCGCGATGCCGAACTGCGCGTTGGGATGGGGGCCATCGGGGGCGCTGCCACGCCCGGCGGTGGCGGTCATGCTGATGTTGGCGACGCCATTGCTCCAGCTGCCGCCGGCGGACTTCGTCGTCATGCGGCCGCCAGGCTTCCACAGCGTGCTGCCGGAGATGCCGGCGACGTTGAAGCCGGCCGCGGTGGTGGGCGAGAGCTTGGCGAAGCTGCCGGTGTAGTTTTGCGTGGTGGCGCCGGCGGCGTTGCGGGCGGTCAGCGTGAACGCGAAGCTCATGTCCTCGCCCTCATAGCTGAACGCGGAGGCCGGCGTGCAGGCCAGCGCGCTGCGGTGCGTGACGGCGAAGCCGCTCACGTCGAAACCGGCGGGGATGAAGCGGCCCACGCGCGGCTGCTGCGAACCGGCGGCGTTGAAGACCAGGGCGTCCAGGTTGACGCCGGCTGTGCCGAGGTAATTACCGACGACTGCTGAGGTGTTGAGCAGGAAGCTGCCGACCTCGCTGTAGCTCAGGTTGGCGGCGGTCACGGTGCCGCTGCTGAAGCTGCTCAGCACGTTGTTGGCCAGCGTGCCCAGCACGCCGCCGGCCGGCGTCTGCGAGCCCGCCAGCGGCGTCAGCGACACGCTGGCGCTGAAGCCCGCCGCCGCGCCGCCGGCCGACACCTGCGCCAGCGTCGCGCCGGCGTCGGGCACGCCGTCGTTGTTGGCGTCGGCGCCGCTGCTCCAGCGGTAGGCGGTGACGGTGGCCGAGAACGGCGCGCCAGCCTTGGCGAACACGCTGCCAGTGTCGACGCTGGCACCGGGGTTGGCGGTACCGCCGGCGGTGAGACCGGTGATGGCCAGCGTGAAGGGGCGGACCGTCAGGTCCGTGCTGCTGCCGCTGACGGTGGCGGCGGCATAGGCCAGCGAGTCGTCGTCGAGACTGAAGGCGTACTTGCCGACGTTGGTGGTCGCGAGGTTGAAGCCGGCGACGCCATTCGTGAACGCCAGCGTCAGGTTGTTGGCGGCCGGCCGGCTGGCCGGTACGCTGAACGCCGGGCTGACGACGCTGGGCGCCGTCCAGGGACCGGCGCTGTCGGTACGCCAGAGCTTGAGGTTGCGGCTACCGGTGTAGTCGGTGGCGATGCTGCAGTTGCCGGTCGTCGGGTCCTTCTTCCACAGCGATACGCGCATGTCGTGGCTGCGGCCGGCCACGGCGACGAAGCTGCCAGCGACCAGGTTGCCGGCGTCCTCGGTCCAGACGAAGGCGTTGTCGCGGTAGGCGATGGCGGCCGAGGTGCTGCTGGAGGCCGCGACCGTGCTGTCGACGGCCGTGACCGTGATGTTCTGCGCCAGGCTGTGTGCGAGCGCGAGCCTGACGACGCCAGCATCGCCGGCCGCGAAGGTGTAGCTGGCCAGGCCGCTGTTGGCCGCCCCGGCCACCAGTGCGCCCGACGGTGCGGGGCCGGTGCCGGCGCTCCAATCTCCGTCGCTGGTGCTGGTGCTGAGGTTGACGGTGCCGGTGTAGCCCGTCAGCGTGGCCCCGTTGCTGTCCCTGGCCGTGATGGTCAGCGTCTGCGGCGAGCAGGTGGACGCGCTGCCGGTGCCGCTGATCGTGAAACTGGCGATGGCCGGCGCGGGGCAGCTGCGCGAGCGCGACAGCTGAGTGGTGATGGCGCTGCTGCCCAGCAGGCCGGTGTAGACCTGCAGCTCGTCGATGTTGCCCAGGAAGTGGAAGTTGGGCGTCTGCCCTTCGCCGGAGCTGGCCGACTCGCCGCCCAGGGTGGTGCCACCGCTGCCAGCCAGCCAGGTGCCGGTGAAGGCCGACGAGGCGCTGGCCAGCAGCGTGCCGCTGGTGTTGTAGATGAAGGTCTGCACCCGCTTGTTGACGGTGTCGACGGTGGCGGCGACGTAATACCAGGTGTTGGCCGCGATGATGGGCGCGCTGTCCAGGCAGAAGGTGCCGCCACTGCAACCGGTGTTGCTGGCGCCGGCCCCGTTGCTGCCGCCCGTGGTGACGCCGCCGCTGGCGTTGATGTTGCGATTGAACAGGCGCACGGAGGCGCTGCCGACATCGCCCAGGCTCAGCGCCCAGCCGTTCTGGTTGTCGTCGTTGGCGATGATGCGCTGGCCCGACTGCGTCGGCGAGGTGCTGCGTATCCACGCCAGCACGGTGAAGCTGCCGGTCATTGACGGGAACCCGCCCGGCAGCTGCACATAGGTATAGGCGGCGTTGACCGGCGTGGCACGGCCGTACAGGCCGTAGCCGCAGCTGCCGCTGCTGGTCGTGCCGTAGGCCGGTGAGCCGCTGGCAGTGATGGCCACCGGCGTGCCGCTGGATGCCGTCGCGGACTGGCCGTGATAGCTATTGCCGCTGGCGTCCTTGACCTCGGCGGCCGTGCCGTTCCAGGCGGTGGTCTCGTCCATGCGGTAGTCGGCCACCAGCGCGGTGGCGCCCGCGCAGGCCGGCGGCATCGCGTAGGTGGAGTTGTTCACTACGCAGCTGGTGCTGCAGCTGGTGCCACAGCAGACGCTGTTGACGTTGCTCTGGTACCCCAGCGTGATGCTGGCGCTGCCGGTGGACTTGACGCACGACGAGGCGATCGCGTTCTGCTCGAAGGTGATGGTGCCGCTGCTGGTCGTCAGCGTGCCGCTGACCGTCGCCGCGTAGCCCACCCACACATTGCCGGCGCCCCCGGTGATGCTGCCGCCCACGACCGACTCCTGGCCTGTCGTGATGCTGCCGGTGGTGCTGATGTTGCCGTTGACGCGCGAGCGAAAGCCCAGGCTGACGCTGCCCGCGCCGGCGGCCACGTTGCCCGACACGATGGCACTCTGCACGACGGTGATGCTGCCGCTGCCCGTCACGCTGCCGGCCACGGTGCCGGCTTCGCTGATGCTGATGGCGCCGCTGCCGCCCGTCACATTGCCGCCGATGCTGCCGCTCTGCGGCGTCGTGATGGTGCCGGTGCCGCTGGTGCTGACGTTGCCGGACACCGTCGTCTGGTAGGCCAGCGCGATGTTGCCGTTGGCATTGGCCGTCAGGTTGCCGGTGATGACGACGTTGCCGCCGCCGGCGTCGTTGACGGCGTTCGCCGTGATGTTGGCCTTGATGCGCGCCTGGTAGCCCAGCGTCAGCGTGCCGTTGACGATCAGCGTCAGGTCGCTGGCGGTGCCGGCCTGGTTGATCTGCGAGGTGTCGGTGCTGAAGTTGCCGGTGATGGTGACGGTGGCCGGCTTCGGCGCGCTGACGCTGAGGGTGTCTCCATAACCCAGGCTGCCGCCCGGGCAGGTGTAGTTGCTGTTGCTGCGGGTGCAGCCTGGCGGCATGTTGCTCGGCAGGTCATAGGCGACTGCGCGGGCCAGCGCCGGCAGCACCAGCGCGGCCAGCATGAGCAGGGGGGCGAGCCAGCGTCTCATTTGCTGAGGCTGCGGCTCAGCTGCCGCTCGGCATAGGTGGGCTCGGCCGTGCCCGTGTTGGGGCAGGCGCCGCCGGTGGGGATGTTGCAGGCCGTAGCCACCAGCGTGTAGAAGGCCATCGCGATGCCATCGTCGGTGACGGTGCCGGCGGCGGGCGTGCGCGTGCAGCTGATGCTGACGGTGAAGTCGGCCAGCTGGTCCGGCAACGTGAACGAGCGCGTGGTGAACGGGCAGGCGGGCTGGCCGGCGGCGCGCAGGATCTGCTGGCTGCCCAGCTCCAGCCCCGCGAACGCCGCCTGGTAGGCCTTGGCCGCGGCCAGTTCGCCCGCCGAGCCGAGCTGCTGGCGCTGGCTCAGCGCGGCCAACGCCGTGCCCAGCGCTGCCAGCACCACCAGGATGAAGAGCATGGACATCATCGTGAAGCCGCGCTGCGGGGAAGGGGAGGACGTGGTCACGGCAGGTTGTCCAGGTGGACGGTGTGGTAAAGCGTGACCGACTCCCTGTCGGCGAAGTTCCGCGCATCGTTGATGCCCAGTTGCAGCTTCAGCGTCACCAGCGCGTAGCGGGCCGCGATGGCCGGCACGTCGTAGCTGAAGCTGCAGCTCTGCACATGCCGGGCCAGCACGGCGGCCGTGCCGCCGCTGGGCGGGTCGGGCTGCGTCGCCAGGAAGCCGTAGCCGGTGTAGCGCGTCAGCGTGTTGACGCCGGCCGTCGTGTCGCAGCGGTAGGTCACCGGCTGCTCGATGGCGTAGACGCGGTAGGGCGCCGCCTGCAGCGACACGGGCAGCGCCGCACCGGCGATGGCCACGCTGTTGACGCTGCCGGCGGCGGTGGACGCCACGCGGACGTTGGCCTGCGTGTAGGCGTCGGCGTCGGGCACGCCGGGGCCCAGGTTGTACCAGGCCAGCCGCTGGTTGCCGGCCGACAGCTTCAGCGCCGGGCCGACGATGGCGAAGCTGGTGTCGGCGGTGCCGAACAGCAGCGGGTCGGCCGCGTCCGTGCCCACCGCGTAGCGCGCCGCGGCGCTGACGGGGATGAGCTCCAGGCTCTGCCCCGTGATGCGCGCGCTGTTGGGCAGCGCGCCGGCCAGATCGCGGGCGATGCGGCGCAGCGCCGTGTCGGCCTCGTCGGTGAGCTGGGCGCGGGTGTTGCTGGCGAAGTAGGCCTGCGTGGCCGGCGCGATGAAGATGGACACCATCGCGATGACGACGCCGGTGATGGCGATCACCATGACCGCCTCGATCAGCGTGAAGCCGCGCTGCAATGTTGCGCCCCTCGCCCAACCACGCATCGCTGAACGCGAGCGAGTCTGGTCGGTCCCCCGAGGGGACGGCGATGCTTGCCGGGTGGACCGGCAAGCACATCGCCATGGTGGGCCGGCTCGGGAGCGGCCCAGCGCTCGGCCCGCAACCGGAGATCGCTCAGAACGGCGAGTTGGGCGCATAGCGGGTTCGCCAGCCTTGCAGCACAACGGCGTCGGCGGCGCGGTTGCCGGGCGGCGTCACGGTGACGGTGATCTTCAGCGCATCGCCGCTGGCGGCGGTCAGCGTGTCCAGCGCGGCGGCGGCCACCGTGACGCTGGCCGAGTAACCCGCCAGGCCGCTGACCGCGTTGCCGGCGATGTCGCTGATGCCGGACATCGTGAAGCCGTGGTAGTCGTTGACGTTGTTGAAGTAGGTCGTCGGGCCGTAGCGTGTCTCACTGGCCTCGGGCCCGGGGGCTTCGACCGTGCCGCCGCATTCGGCGCTGGTCGCAGCGGTGGCCGTCGCGACATTGGGTGCTGACGGATCGCACCACGTGAACGGCATCAGCTGCACCTCGCGCAGCAGCGATTCGGCGATGGCCAGTTGCTGGCGGCGGATCATCGGGTCGGCGCTGCCCGCGGTGGCGGTCGTGAAGACCCGCAGCATCGCCGCCAGCGCGATGCCGACGATGGCGATGAACAGCAGCAGCTCGATCAGCGTGAGGCCCAGGGCCCGGCGGGGGAGGTGCATGCGGTTCATGCTAGCCCAGCTGCGCGTCGGCAAAGCTTCAAGGAAGGGCGTAGATCAGGCCCGTGTCCGTCTCGACACGGTAGGCCTGGCTGTAGCTGCCGGAGGCCACCGTGATGGTCAGGCTGGCGGCCGTGCTGGTGGCGGTGGCGCCGCTGTTGGCGCTGTTGAACGTGACGGTGCGGCTGCCGCCTTCGGCGATGCAGGGCGACTCGGTGGCGGGGCAGGGCAGGCTGCCGAGGCTGGCGCCGCCCGCGTAGGCCCAGCTGACGCCGCTGCCGGTGATGGTGGCCACGATGGGCCGGCGTTGCTGCAACGAAAGCCGCAGCAGCGCGTGGTGGCGGGCGACAAGCTCGTCGCCAAACGAGCGCAGCCGCCACAGCGTCGTGTCCACCACCTTCGGGAGGGCGAACACCGCCAGGGCGGCTGTGATCACGAGGACGAGGATGAGCTCGACCAGCGTGAAGCCACGCGTGAGGCGTGGCCGGGCCTCGCGCATCAGGAGATGCCGGTGGCCGTGAAGTTGGCGGTCTTGCCGTTGCCGTTCACGACGCAGTTGGTGACCGTGGACTCGGCCGTGATGGGCGCGGCGGTGATGGTGTAGCCGCTGGGCAGGCCGGTACCGGCGGTGCCCGTGTAGCTCTGCTGCGTCTTCTCGACGTCGCTGCAGTTGGCGATGGCCACACCCTTGGTGCCGTTGGCCTTGCGCGAGGCGTAGTTGATGGCCGAGCCGGAGCTCAGCGCGCCAGCCACGCCGTTGACGGCGGCCTGCTTGGCATCGTCGTCCACGTTGACGAACTTGGGCAGCGCGACGGCGGCCAGCACGCCCAGGATGACGATGACCATCACCAACTCGATGAGCGTGAAACCAGCTTGCTGAGACTTGTTCATGGAGAGTCCTTCCTGCGCGGTGCGCTGTCGTCCGGGAGTGCGTGAACTATCGGCCAGCCGGCGCCGCGCCGGAAGTGAATTGCGCACGGCGCGCCCCCGCCCCGCCGACGCCGGCCTGCAATCCGTTGCAAGGTTCACACGCGGGTGTGGCGTCAGCGCCCCATGGCCGCCTGGCCGAGGTTCCACAGCGGCAGGAACACGCCCAGCGCCAGCACCAGCACCAGCGCGCCGATGATGGCCAGCAGGATGGGCTCGATGGCGGCGGACAGGCCCTTGATGGCGTAGTCGGTCTCGCGCTCGTACATCTGCGCGATCTCGGTCATCAGCGTGTCCAGCTCGCCGGTCTCCTCGCCCACCGCAATCATTTGCAGCACGATGGGCGTGAAGACGCCGGTGCCGGTCGCGCAGCGCGAGATGCTCTCGCCGCGCTCCACGCCGTCGCGCATCTGCTCGATGCGGGCGCCGATGTAGGCGTTGTCCACCGTCTGCGCCACCACCGTCATGGCCTGGCTGATGGGCACGCCGGAGCTGCTGGCCAGCGCGAAGCTGCGCGCGAAACGGGCCAGCGTGGCCTTCAGCACGATGTCGCCGGCAATGGGCAGGCGCAGCTTGAAGCGGTCCCAGGCGTAGCGGCCGCGCGCGGTGGCCAGCCAGTTGCGCCAGGCGAACACGGTGCCAATGCCCGCGGCCAACACCAGCGGCCACCACTTCACGGTCCAGGCCGAGAAGCCCAGCAGGATGCGCGTCATCAGCGGCAGCTCGCTCCTGAAGTGCGCGAAGACCTCGGCGAACTTGGGCAGCACGAACAGGTTGATGATGACCAGCGCAATGGCCATCGCGACGATGACCATCAGCGGGTAGCGCAACGCCTGCTTGATGCGGGCGCGGATGTCCAGCTCGAACTCCAGGTGCTCGGACAGTCGCTGCAGCACCTCGGTCAGCCGGCCGGTCAGCTCGCCCACGCGCGTCATCGCGATGTAGAAGGCACTGAACACGGCGGGGTGGCGGGCGAAGGCGGTGGCCAGCTCGCGGCCCTGGTCCAGGCTCGCGCGCACGTCCTGCAGCAGTCGCACGATGCCGGGGTGGCTGGTGGACGCTTCCAGCCCGGCGAGCGACCGCAGGATGGGCACGCCGGCCTTCTGCAACGTGTAGAGCTGGCGGGTCAGCACCAGCGTGTCCTCGCCCGTGATGGGCCGGGCCAGCAGCGCCTGCAGCCAGCCGCCGCCGGTGGCGGCGCTGACGGCGTCCTGTGTCGGCTCGATGCTGACCGGCACGACACCACCGGCCATCAGCTGCGCGGCGACGGCGTCGCTGCTGACGGCATCGACGATGCCTTCGACCAGCTCGCCGCGGCCGTTGCGCCCCTTGAACGCGAAGTTGCTCATTCAGGGTCGACGCTGATGCGAACGGCTTCGGCGAGCGACGTCTTGCCCTCGCGCACCAGCGCCAGGCTGCGGTCGGCCAGCGTCCTGCCCTTCAGCGACCGGCGCGCCGCGGCCAGGAAGGCGCCGGCATCGCTCTTCTGGATGGCCAGCGCCATGTCGGGGTCCAGCTCCAGCATCTCGTAGATGCCGCGCCGGCCCTGCGTGCCGGTGCCATGGCATTCCGAGCAGCCGCGGCCCCTGACGCTGGCCACCGGTGCCGGCGCCTCGCCGTTGAGCGACAGCACTTCGTTGACCCAGGCCTGCTCCTGCGGCGTGGCGTGGTGCGGCTCGGCGCAGTGCTTGCAGACGCCGCGCAGCAGCCGTTGCGCCAGCACGGCCTGCAGCGACGTGGCCACCATGAAGGGCGGCGCGCCCATGTCCAGCAGCCGGAACGGCGTCGAGATGGTGTCCTTGGTGTGCAGCGTGGACAGCAGCAGGTGGCCGGTGATGGCGGCGCGCAGGCCGATCTCGGCGGTCTCGGCGTCGCGCATCTCGCCGACGAGGATGACATCGGGGTCCTGGCGCAGCGCGGCGCGCAGCACCTTGGCGAAGTCCAGGTCGATCTTGTCGTTGACCTGCACCTGCGTGAGTCCCGGCAGTCGGTACTCGATGGGGTCCTCGGCCGTGATGATCTTGAGCTTCTCGGCGTCCAGCTCGGCCAGCGCGGCGTACAGCGTCGACGTCTTGCCGGAGCCGGTGGGGCCGGTGACGAGAATCATCCCGGAGTCGCGCGCCAGCAGCTCGCGAAAGCGCTTGAGCATGTCGTCGGGCATGCCGACCTGGTCCAGCCGGCGCAGCGCCGAGCCCTGGCCCAGCAGCCGCATGACGACCGACTCGCCGTACTGGCTGGGCATGGTGGACAGCCGCACGTCCAGCGTGCGGTCCGACAACCGCAGCGTGAAGCGGCCGTCCTGTGGCAGGCGCTTCTCGGAGATGTCCAGGCCGGCCATCAGCTTGAGCCGCTGCGCCAGCGCCGGTGCGATGCGCTTGTCGGCCTGCGTGAGCGTCTGCAGCAGGCCGTCGACGCGATTGCGGATCAGCAGCTCGCCTTCCTGCGGCTCGATGTGCACGTCGGACGCGCCGGCGCGCGTGGCGTCCTCGAACACGCTCTGCAGCAGCCGCACGACCGGCGCGCCCTCCTGGCCCACGCTGGCCTGCAGCGTGCCGAAGTCCACTGCATCACCGATGTCCTTCTCCAGCGCCTTGGCCAGGCCGGAGATCTCGTCGCTGCGGCGGTAGTGCTTGTCGAAGACGGCGGCGAGCTGGCTGTCGGCCACCACCGCCATGGCCAGGCGGCGCTTCAGGATCTTGGCCAGTTCGTCGAAGCCGAACAGGTCCAGCGGGTCGGCCATGGCCACCAGCAGCGTGTCGCCGCGCTCCTCCAGCACCAGCGCGCGGAAGCGCCGCGCGGGCGTCTCGGGCAGCAGCCGCACCAGCTCGGTCTTCAGCGGGAAGGTCTTCAGGTTCACGAACGGCGCGCGCAGCTGGCGGGCCAGCACGTGCGCCAGCGCCTCCTCGGTGATGAGGTTGGCTTCGATGAGGATGCGGCCCAGCTTCTTGCCGGTCGCGCGTTGCAGCGCCAGCGCCTGCGTCAGCTGCTCGGCCGAGATCAGCTGCTGCTCGACGAGGACGTCGCCCAGGCGCAGCTTGGGGCGGGGAGCGGCAGCTTCTTCTGTCATGAGTTACTCGTGGCGTGGACTTCGGCAAGCGTCGTGACGCCCTGCAGGACCTTGACGATGCCATCCTGGCGCAGCGAGCGCATGCCCTCGGCCAGCGCGGCGTGAAAGAGTTCCTCGGCGCGGGCGCCGGTCTGCACCATGCGGCGCAGGTTCTTGGAGACGGTCAGCAGTTCGTGCAGGCCGGCGCGCCCCTTGAAGCCGCTGTGCCCGCAGGTCGCGCAGCCGGGGCTGCGGAACTTCATCAGTCGGCCGTTCCTGCCGTGCTCGCGCGTCCACGCGCCGGCCAGCGCGCCGCGGTCGGGGCGGGCATCGGCGGGGAAGACGTGCAGATAGTCGTCCAGCAGCTCGCCCAGCTCGGCCTCGCTCAACGGCTCGCCGACCTGGCAGGCCGCGCAGCTGCGCCGCACCAGCCGCTGGGCCAGCACGGCCAGCAGCGAGTCGGCGAAGTTGAACGGATCCATGCCCATGTCCAGCAGCCGCGTGATGGTCTCGGCGGCGCTGTTGGTGTGCAGCGTGGACAGCACCAGGTGGCCCGTCAGCGACGCCTCGATGGCGATCTCGGCCGTCTCCTGGTCGCGGATCTCGCCGACCATGATGACGTCGGGGTCGGCGCGCAGAAACGCGCGCAGCGCCTTGGCGAAAGTCCAGTCGATGCGCGGGTTGACCTGCACCTGGCGCAGCCCGGCCTGGGTGATCTCGATGGGGTCCTCGGCCGTCCAGATCTTGCGCTCGGCGGTATTGATGTGGCTGAGCGCCGAGTGCAGCGTGGTCGTCTTGCCCGAACCCGTGGGGCCCACGCACAACACCATGCCGTAGGGGCGCGACACGGCCGCTTCCAGCGCGCGGCGGTTGGCCGGCGTGAGGCCGATGCGGTCCAGCGGGATGGGCCGGCTGGAGGCCAGCAGCCGCATGACGACGTCCTCCAGCCCGTTGTTGGTCGGGATGGTGGCCACGCGCAGCTCCAGCTTGTGCTGGGATGAAAAGCGCGCGAAGTTGATCTTGCCGTCCTGCGGCTTGCGGCGCTCGGAGATGTCGAGATCGCACATGATCTTGATGCGCGCGATCATCGCGTTGCGGTAGGTGTGCGGCAGCTCCAGGTAGGGCTGCAGCACACCGTCGCGGCGGAAGCGGATCTTGAGCTTCTCGCGGCCCGGGTAGGTCTCGATGTGGATGTCGGACACGCCCTGGTTGTGCGCCTCGCTGATCATCGTGTTGATCAGGCGCACCAGCGAGTTGTCGCTCTGCTCGATGGGCGCTTCGTCTTCCTTCGCCGCGCGTTCGCTGCTGTCGCGCTCCAGGCTCTCGATGAGCTTGTTGGAGGACTCCAGCGCGAAGTCGGGCGTGAGGTCGGGCAGCGTGTCGACGCTGCCGCGCGAGATGGCTTCGGCGCCGAAGCGGTCGAAGGTGGTCGGGATGGCGAACTGCAACGTACCCAATCGCGTCAGCGTGGGCACGACCTTGAGCTGCGTGATGAACTCCACCTCGTCGATGGCGTCGCGGCGCGTCGGGTCTTCCATCGCGACGACGAGGCGGCCGTCGCGCAGCACCAGCGGCAGCATCTCCAGCCGCTTGGCGACGGCGAACGGCAGCTTGCGCACGGCGTCGGGCTCGACGGCGAAGTTCTCCACGTCGACGACCGGATAGCCCATCTTGCGCGCCAGCGCCGACTGCAGCTGAGCCCGGCTGATGACCCCCTTGCGCACGAGCAGCTCACCCAGCGGCACGGAGCGGTCGTCGCGCTGCTGCAGCAACGCCAGCTCCAGCTGGTCGGGCGTCACGAGCTCCAGCGCCAGCAGCGCCTCGCCGATGCGCACCATGGGCATGCGTGCCTGCTGCTCGATGGCACGCAGCAGCTGCTCGGCCGTCACGATGTGCTGCTCGACAAGGATGTCGCCCACCCGCCTCTGGCGCAGGCCGTTCTGCTCGACGGCAGCGGCCGCGAGCTGTTCCTGCGTGACGAGCTGGTCCTTGAGCAGCAGGTCGCCGATGCGCTCACCGATCTCGAAATGCGCCAGCACCTCGCGCGGGATGAAGACGCGGCGCACCGAGTCGTCGCTGTCGGACAGCGGCGGGAACAGGAACAGGCCCAGCTTGTCGTGCTGGTGGCCGATGGTGATGCCCTTGAGCTCGTCGCCGCCGTTGAACACGAGGCGGAAGTCGCTGCGCGGGCGCTGGTCCAAGCTCAGCGGCGCGTTGACGTCGCGCTCGTCGCGCGGCGGCACCGTAATCGCCCGCAGCAGCTTGACGGCGCGGAACTGGCTGAACTTCAGCGGCATGCTGTTGCGCGCCGGCGGTACGTTGATGCGCACGATGCGCTCGGCGGCGTCCAGCGCCAGCAGTTGGCCGTTGCTGCGGCTGTTGTTCAGCCCCAGGATCTCGCAGGCCTCGGCGCCTTGCTGCACCTGCGGCTGCGGATAGGCCGCGTAAGGGGGGGTGGGCCACAAGAAGCCCGATGGCGGCTCCGCGCTGGCCGCGGCGTCGCCATGGGGCCAGGGCAGTGGCTCGGACGGGTCGGTCATGGCCGCCGATTATGGAGGCCTGCTGCCAGGGGGCCGGAGCCAAAAACGGCACGGTTTGGCGGCATTCCGGACAATCGCGGCATGAACATCCTGCTCACCGGCTTCGAGCCCTTTGGCGGCGAGGCGATCAATCCTTCCTGGGAAGTGGCGCGCGCGCTGCATGGCCAGCTCATCGCCGGCGCACTGGTGCAGGCACGCTGTTTGCCTACGACGTTTGCCGACGCGCCTGCGGCGCTGGCGCGAGCCCTGCACGAGCTGCGGCCGGTGATGGCCATCGCGCTGGGGCAGGCCAGCGGCCGCAGCGAGGTGTCCATCGAGCGCGTAGCCGTCAACCTCATCGACGCGCGCATCGCCGACAACGCCGGCGAGCGACCGCAGGATGTGCCCGTGCGCGCCGACGCGCCTGCGGCCTACTTCTCGACGCTGCCCATCAAGCCCATGCGCGACGCGCTGCGGGCGGCAGCGTTGCCGGCAGGGCTGTCGCTGTCGGCGGGCGCCTTCGTCTGCAACCAGCTGTTCTTCGAGCTGCAGCACCAACTGGCCGGTCAGGGCGTGCCCAGTGGCTTCATCCATCTGCCCGCGCTGCCGGAGCAGGCGGCGCGGGCGCAGCCATCGGTGCCCAGCATGGGGCTGGCGGCGCAAGTGGATGCGATCCGGCTTGCGCTGGCCGTCGCGCTGGCGCCGCCAACGGTGCAGCCGGCGCCCGACGAGGGCGCACCCACCAGCTGATCAGTCTTCGCTGTAGTGGCGCCAGCGGGCGCTCGCCTGGCGCATCAGCGCCACCTGGCGCGCAAAGCGGCGGCAGTTGCCGCACGCGCGCTGGTGCAGCCGCAGCGACAGCCGCTCGGCCAGCGGCAGCGTGCGGTCCTCGCCGTTCAGCAGGATCCGGGTCGCCTCACGGCAGGTGATCTTCAGCTTGATCAAGTGGCGCTCCGCGTCGTGCCGAACCAGCCCAGCTGCAGGCACTCCCGCAGCCTCAACCGGGCCCGGTGCAGCATGACCCACAGGTTGGTCGGCGTGATCGACAGTTCCTTACAGATCTCGTCCGACTCCAGCTCCAGCCACTCGCGCATCATGAACAGCCGCCCCTGCTGGCCCGGCAGCTTGTCCACGCAGGCCTCCAGCACCCTCATGAAGTCCAGTTGCCTGAGCGCGTCCTCGGGGTTGCCCCAGTCGTGCTGGGCCTCGCGCCAGTGGCCGTCGGCACCGAACAGCAGGTCGTCCAGATCCTCGCCGTCGTCGGTCGACGCGGTGGTCGACAGCTCGCGGCTGTTCTTGCGGATCTGGTCGATGAGCTTGTGCTTGAGGATGCCGATGAGCCAGGTCTTGAGCTGGCTCGCGCCCGCAAAGGCCTGCGGCTTTTCTAGCGCGGCGAGCACGGCCTCCGACACCGCGTCCTCGGCCCAGGCCGGGTTGCGCAACTGCAGCCGCGCATACTTCAGCAGCACGGGGCGCAGGGCTTCGATCTGGCTGCAGTAGTCGGGCGTGGCGGTCATGGCTGAACAAAAATGCGCAGGCAGTGTAAGGACCGCGCGATGCCTTGCGACTTCAACGTCGCCGCCGCATCATCGGCCGCCTTCACCTTCCCAACCTTTTGGAGACCTGTCCCATGAAGAACCCCACCCTCGTGTCCTCCGCCCTGGCCGCCGCACTGTCGCTGGGCCTTGTTGCCCAGGCCCAGGCCGCCGATGCCGCCAAGGAGAAGTGCTACGGCATCGCCAAGGCCGGCCAGAACGACTGCGCCTCGGCCAACGGCAGCCACTCCTGCGCCGGCCAAGCCAAGACTGACAAGGACGCCAACGAATGGAAGTACGTTGCCAAGGGCACGTGCGAGAAGGAAGGCGGCTCGACCAAGCCGGCGGCCAAGAAGTAAGCATGGGCATGGCGCCTGAAGCCTGCGTCGGCATCGGCTGGCGCCAGCCCCATTACGAGACCTTGCTGGCCCGGCGCCCCGCGCTGGGCTTCATCGAGGTCCATTCGGAAAACTTCTTCGCCGACGGCGGCCTCACGCTGGCCGTGCTGGACGCCGGCCGCGCGGCCTACGACGTCAGCCTGCACGGCGTGGGCCTGGCGCTGGGCTCGGCCGCCGGGCTGGACGAGCGCCATCTGGCGCAGCTGGCCCGGCTCGTCGAGCGCGTGCAGCCGCGCTGGGTGTCGGACCATGCCTGCTTCGCGCGCGTCGGCTCGGGGCTGCACGCGGCGGACCTGCTGCCCATCCCGTTCAACGACGAATCGCTGGCGCTGATGGTCCGCCACGTCGAGCAGGTGCAGCAGCGCCTGCGCCGGCCCGTGCTGGTGGAGAACATCAGCGCCTATGCCGGCTGGGCGGGAGACACGCTGGCCGAGCCCGAGTTCTTCAACCTGCTGACGCAGCGCAGCGGCTGCGGCCTGCTGCTGGACGTCAACAACCTGTTCGTCAACGCGCGCAACGACGGGCTGGCTCCCGGCGCCGCCGCGCGCGAGGCGATGCGCTGGGTGGACGCGATCCGGCCGGGAAGCGTCGGCGAGATCCATGTGGCCGGGCACGCCGAGCAGACCGACGGCCTCGTCATCGACGACCACGGCAGCCGCGTGCGCGACGAGGTCTGGCAGGTCTACGAACATGCGATCCGGCGCTTCGGCCCCACGCCCACGCTGATTGAGTGGGACACGGCCGTGCCCGAGCTGGACGTGCTGCTGGACGAGGCCGGGCGGGCGAGGGCGGCGGTGTGCTGAAACAGCAGCAGGCCTTCGTCGACGCGCTGCTCGGTCGCGGCGAAGCGCCGGCCGGGCTGACCGGCGCCGAACGCGGCCTCGCGGCCTACCGCAACAACCTGAGGGCCTTGTCGGCCCAGGCGCTGGCCGTGGCCTTCGGCCGCCTGCACGACGCGCTGGGCGAGGACGAGTTCGCGTCGCTGGCCTGGACGTTCTGGCGCCACCACCCCCCCGAGAGCGGCGACCTGGCGCAGTGGGGCGGGGCGCTGGCGGCCTTCCTCATCGAACGCGCCGGCGAAGACTCGGGCCTGCCCGACCTGGCGCGGCTGGACTGGGCCTCGCACCAGGCCGAACGCGCGGCCGATGCGGTGCTGGACGCCGAGGCCCTCGCGCTGCTGGGCACCACGCCACCCGAGCAGCTGTGGCTGCAACTGCGCCCCGGTGTCGCGCTGCTGGCGCAGCACGGCGGGCCGGTGCTGGTGTGGCGCCAGGGCTGGCGCGCGGTGTCGCAGCCGCTGCCGCCGGCCCAGGCCGCGTTCATGCAGGCGCTGCTGGCCGGCGTGAATCTTGCCGACGCGCTGGTGAAAGGTTCGGCGCCCGAGACCGACTTCGACTTCGGCGCCTGGCTGCAAGCCGCGCTGCAGAACGCCTGGCTGCAAGGGGCCAGGTCTGCACCTCCGAACCGGACACCCCCGCCATGAACGCTCTGATCTCCGCCGCGCTGCGCACCTTCACCGACCCGGGCGTACCGCCCAGCCGCCTGCCGGCGCCGCTGGATGCGGCCGTCAGCCAGCTGCAGTCCGTCGCGCTGCTGGCGGCGCGGCTGTACGTGGCGCAGGTGTTCTTCCTGTCGGGCCTGACCAAGCTGCGCGACTGGTCATCCACGCTGGCCTTGTTCAACGACGTCTACCAGGTGCCGCTGCTGCCGCCGGTGCTGGCCGCCTACCTGGGCACGGCCGGCGAGCTCGTGCTGCCGGTGCTGCTGGTGCTTGGCCTGGCCGGGCGATTCGCCGGCGCGGGGCTGTTCGTCGTGAACCTGATGGCGGCGCTGTCGCTGTCGGCCGACGACTTCTCGCCGGCCGCCGAGGCACAGCACACGCTGTGGGGCGTGCTGGCCGTCGTCATCGCGCTGTGGGGCGCGGGGCGCTGGTCGGTCGACCGCTGGCTGGCTACTCGCGCGGCCTGAAGCTCAGGATCAGCACCGCCGGCACGCGGCCGTCGGTGTCGCGCGGCAGCGTCTCGGCCTTCTCGATGGCGCGCAGCACGGCGCGGTCCCAGTCGGGGTCGGCACTGGGCTTGAGGATCTTGCTGCCGAGGATGCGGCCGTCCGGCGCCAGTGCGACCTGGACCTCGGTGGTCGGGTTGGAGCCGGTGTCTTCCGCGTAGATGATCAGCGGGCGGATCTTGCCCTTCACGCGCCCCACCCAGCCGGCCGACGGCGCGGCGTTCTGTGCCGCGTTGCCGGTGGATCCCGGCGTGCCGCCAGCCATGCCCTGGATGCGGCGCAGGAACTCCTGGCGCTGCGCCTCGCGCTTCGCGTCGGCCTCCCTGGCTTCCTTCGCCTCCTTGGCGTCCTTGGCTGCCTTGTCCTTCTTGCGGTCGGCCTCGTCCTTGGCGGCCTTCTCCTTGGCCAGCTTGTCCTTGGCTTCCTTCTCCTTGGCTGCCTTCTCTTTTTCCAGGCGCTCGAGCTTGGCCGCGGCTTCTTCGCGGGCCTTTTCTTCCTTGCGCTTCTTTTCCTTGGCGATGGCGATCTCGGCCTCGCGCTGCTCGGCGGCCGCTTCTTCGGCCGCCTGCTGCCGGGCCTTCAGTTCGGGCTTGGGCGCCTCGGGCTCGGGCTCCGGCGGCGCTTCCTCGCGCGGCGCGGCAATCTGCGGGATGGACGACCACAGCTCGGCCTCGAAGGCCGGCTCCGAGTCGCTGCGCCAGTGCAGGCCGTAGCTGAGCGCGAGGATCAGCAGGCCGTGCGCGATCAGCGCGAACAGCAGGCCGCGGCCGATGCCGGCGACCTCGGGGGGGCGCAACGTCGCGGCAGCCGTCATGTCACTTCGCGGCGGCGCCGCTCTTCACGGCCAGGCCCACGCGCTGCACGCCGGCGCGCTGCAGCGTGTCCATCACCTGCACGACGGCCTCGTACTTGACGTTCTTGTCGGCGGAGATGACGACCGGGTTGCTGTCATTGCTGCCCTGCGCCTTCTTCACGCGCTCGGCCAGCCGGTTCGCCGGGATGCTCTCGGGTTCCAGCTGGTCGACCTTGATCTTCAGCCGCTCGTCGGTGCCGACGATGACCTGGATGACATGCTCGGGCTGCTGCTTGCTCTTGCCCACGCTGGGCAGGTCCACGAGGCCGGTGGTGATCAGCGGCGCGCTGACCATGAAGATGATGAGCAGCACCAGCATCACGTCGATGAACGGGACCATGTTGATCTCGTTCATCGTGCGGCGCCGGCGGCCGCCGCGGGCGGAAACGGCGGCCATTTAGTTTTGCGTGGCGTTGCGTTGCAGGATGTTGGAGAACTCTTCGATGAAGGTCTCCAGCGTGATCGCGGCGCGGTCGATCTGGCGTGCGAAGCGGTTGTAGGCCAGCACCGCGGGGATGGCCGCGAACAGGCCGATGGCGGTGGCGACCAGCGCCTCGGCGATGCCCGGCGCCACCGTGGCCAGCGTCACCTGCGTCAGGTTGGACAGGCCGACGAACGCATGCATGATCCCCCAGATGGTGCCGAACAGGCCCACGTACGGCGACACGGAGCCGACGGACGCGAGGAAGGACAGGTTGCTCTCCATCGCGTCCAGCTCGCGCTGGAAGCTGGCGCGCATCGCGCGGCGGGCGGCGTCCAGCAGCGCGCCGGAGTCGGTCACGCGCTTCTCGCGCAGCTTCAGGAACTCGCGCATGCCGGAGGCGAAGATGCGCTCGAGCGGCGCGCCGTCCTGGCGGTTGCCAACGGCCTGGTAGAGGTCGTTGAGGTTCTTGCCGCTCCAGAACTCGGCCTCGAACGCGTCGTTGCGGCGCTTGATCTGGCCCAGGCCGATGAGCTTGCCAAAGATGACGCTCCAGCTCGCGAGCGACACGAGCAGCAGGCCCGCGATGACGAGCTGCACGGCCAGGCTGGCGTGCAGGATCAGGGAGACGATGGACAGGTCTTGGTTCATGAAGCGATCGCTGCGACAACAGCGTCAGGGAGGCGTTGGGGTTTCAGGTCAACGGCGCGCACGCAGCCGATGCGGATCTCGCCTTCGGCCAGCAGCGTGTCGCCGCGCAGCGCGCGCTGGCGCACGACGAGGCTGGCACGGCCGGCCGGCTCGGGTTCGACGGTGATGGTGAGCAGGTCGTCCAGCCGCGCCGGCGCCAGGTAGCGCAGGCTGGTGGCGGCGACGACGAACATGACGCCGGTGTCCTCGCGCAGCTGGTGCTGCTCGACACCGGCCGCGCGCAGCCACTCGGTGCGGGCGCGCTCGAAGAACTTCAGGTAGTTGGCGTAGAACACGATGCCGCCGGCATCGGTGTCTTCCCAGTACACGCGCACCGGCCAATTGAAGGTCATGCCAGCACCTCTCCAAGGCGGGCCACGGCTTCCTGCAGGTCATCGAGCGAGGATGCGAACGACAGCCGCATCCAGCGTTGCGGGTCGGCCAGGCCGAAGTCGCGCCCAGGCGTCAGCGCCACCTGGGCGCTCTGCAGCAGCTCATGCGCGAAGGCCCAGCTGTCGGTGTGGAAGCGGCTCACGTCCATCCAGGCATAGAAGGCGCCATCAGGCGGCACGGGCACGGTCAGGCCCAGCGCGTTGAGCGCCGGCACGATGAAGTCCCGGCGTTCGCGCAGCACGGCGCGGCGGCGTTCGAATTCGACGATGGAGGCCGGCTCGAAGCAGGCCAGCGCTGCCTTCTGCGCCAGCGTGGACGGGCAGATGTAGAGGTTCTGCGCCAGCCGCTCGACGGCCGGCACCAGGGCCGGGGGCAGCACCAGCCAGCCCAGCCGCCAGCCGGTCATGCCGAAGTACTTGGAGAAGCTGTTGACCGACACGATGTCGTCACCCAACCCGCCCGGCAGCGCCAGCGCGCTGCGGCCGAAGCGGTCGTCGTAGCTCAGCGGCAGGTAGATCTCGTCGACGACCGTGACGCCGCCGCGCTCGCGCACGAAGCCCGCAATGCTCGCCAGCACCTCGGGCGCGATGGACGTGCCGGTCGGGTTGCTGGGCGAGGCCAGCAGCACGCCGCGCGTGGCCGACGTCCAGGCGTCGCGCACCTGATCGGCATCCAGCTGGAAACGCTGGGAAGCGCTGGTGGGCAGCAGCCGCGGCGCGGCGTCCGCGGCCGTCACGAAGTGGCGGTTGCACGGGTAGCAGGGGTCGGGCATCAGCACCTCGTCGCCACGCTCGAAGAGCGCCAGGCAGGCGAGTTGCAGGCCGGCCGAGGCGCCGGCCGTGATGGCGATGCGCTCGGGCGCGATGGCCAGGCCGAAGCGCTGGCCGTACCAGCGCGAGATGGCCTCGCGCAGCGCCGGCAGGCCCAGCGCGTCGGTGTAGGGCGTGTCGCCCTGCGCGATGCGCGCGACGGCGTCGCGCACGGCGGGCGCGGCGCCGAAGTCGGGCTCGCCGATGTTGAGCCGGATCATGCGGCGGCCACCCCGGGTCGGGTCGCACAGCGGGCCGGCTGCGAGCTGCGCCGCGGCCTTGGCCAGCTCCATCACATAGAAGGGCTCGATGCGGTCCAGCCGCGCTGCCAGTCTCATCAGCGCTTGGCGGTGACCTCGAGGGGGCGGAGGTCCACGGCCGCACGGTCCAGCACGCCGTTGACGTACTTGTGCCCGTCGGTGCCGCCGAAGGACTTGGCCAGCTCCACCGCCTCGTTGATGGCAACCTTGTACGGAATGTCCAGGCAGTGCTTGAGCTCGTAGGCGCCGATCATCAGGATGCCGTGCTCGATGGGCGACAGCTCCGTCGTCTTGCGGTCCACGTGGCGGGACAGGATGGCATCCAGGTCGGCCGCCTCGTGCACGCAGCCGCCCAGCAGCGCCTCGTAGTGCTTCAGGTCCAGCTTGGCGTAGCCCTCCTGCTCGCGGCCCAGCGCGACGATGACGCCGATGTCCTCGCCGGTCAGCAGCCACTGGTAGAGGCCTTGCAGCGCGGCCTCGCGCGAGCGGCGGCGGGCCGACTTGACGGGCGCCTTCTTGCCGGCGGGCTTGTTGGCCGTCGTGTTGGCCGTCTTTGGGGCGGTCTTGTTGGGCGTGTTCACTCGATCTCTTTCAGCAGGTTGGCCATCTCGACGGCCACGCGGGCGGCGTCGCGGCCCTTGGGCTCGGCGCGGGCCCAGGCCTGGGCCTCGTTCTCGACGGTCAGGATGGCGTTGGCGATCGGGATGCCGTGGTCCAGCCCGACGCGCGTGACGGCCGAGCCGCTCTCGTTGGCGACCAGCTCGAAGTGGTAGGTCTCGCCGCGGATGATGCAGCCCAGCGCGATGAGGGCGTCATAGTCATTGGTCTCGGCCAGTGCCTGCAGCGCCAGCGGCACTTCCAGCGCGCCGGGCACCGTCACGTGGCGGATGGCCTCGGCCGGCACGCCCAGCACCGACAGCTCGGCCAGGCAGGCACTGGCCAGCGCGGAGGTGAGGGTGTCGTTGAAGCGCGCCTGCACGATGGCCACGCTCAGGTCGCTGCCGTCGAGGGCGCCTTCGAAGCCAGGCAGGCCTTGGTCGGAGTGTTGCATCGCGGGTCCCTCGGGTTCAGCAGGAAGGGGGGGTGACGAAGCCGGTCACTTCCAGCCCGTAGCCGGTCATGCTGGGCATGCGGCGCGGGCTGCCGAGCAGCTTCATGTGGTGCACGCCCAGCGCCTTCAGGATCTGGGCGCCCACGCCATAGGTGCGCAGGTCCATCGCACCGCGGACGGGCGCGGTGGGCTTCGCGTCGCGGGCGCGGGCCAGCACGCCGGCGGCATCCTCGCCGCAGTTCAGCAGCACGATGACGCCCGCAGCGCTGGCCTTGACGGCGGCCAGCGCGGCCGGCAGGCCCCAGGAGTGGCCGCAGGAGCCGGCTTCCAGCAGGTCCATGACGGACAGCGGCTCGTGCACGCGGACCAGCACTTCGTCGCTGCTGTTCCAGGCGCCATGGGTCAGCGCGAGGTGGGTGCCGCCGGTGCGGTCGGTGAACACATGGCAGTCGAACTCGCCCTGGGCCGTCGTCAGCGGGCGCTGGGCGACGCGGTTGACCAGGCTCTCGTTGCGGCTGCGGTACTCGATCAGGTCGGCGATGGTGCCGATCTTCAGGCCGTGCTCGGCGGCGAAGATCTCCAGGTCCGGCAGGCGCGCCATCGTGCCGTCGTCCTTCATGATCTCGCAGATCACCGACGTGGCCGACAGGCCGGCCATGCGGGCCAGGTCGCAGCCGGCCTCGGTATGGCCGGCGCGCATCAGCACGCCGCCGTCCTGTGCCTGCAGCGGGAAGATGTGGCCGGGCTGCACCAGGTCGCTGGCCTTGGCATCGGCGGCGACGGCGGCCTGCACGGTGCGGGCGCGGTCGGCCGCGGAGATGCCGGTGGTGACGCCCGTGGCAGCCTCGATGGACACGGTGAACGCCGTGCCGTGCTGCGTGCCGTTGCGCCGTGTCATGGGCGGCAGCTGCAGGCGTTCGCAATGCTCGCGCGGCAACGTCAGGCAGATCAGGCCGCGGCCGTGCTTGGCCATGAAGTTGATGGCCTCGGGGGTGACGAGGTCGGCGGCGAGGACGAGATCGCCCTCGTTCTCACGATCTTCTTCGTCGACGAGGATGACCATGCGGCCGGCTGCCAACTCGGCAACCAGCTCAGGGATGGGGGAGATGGGCATAGCCAGCGATTGTAGGTGCCGACCCTAGGTAGGACGCAGCCTGAGGCGAAGATCTGCACCGACGGGCAGGGCTTCGACAAGTCGCCAGCGGCGCGCTTGGTCCAGCCCTCCCAGCGTCTGCAGTGCCGCCAGCGGCCGCCCCTCGCCGATGAGCATGGGCGCCTGGTAGACCAGCAGTTCATCGACCAGGCCGGCATCCAGAAAGGCGCCGGACAGTGTCGGCCCGGCCTCCACATGCAGCTCGTTGATGCCCTCGCGCCCCAGCTCTGCCAGCAGCGCAGGCAGGTCGGCGCGGCCAGGGCCGATCACGCGCGCTTCACCCGGCGGCTGCAGGATGCGCGCGCCGGGCGGCAGGCGGCGCTGCGGGTCAAGCACCAGGCGCAGCGGCTGCCTCGCGGTGGGCACGAGCCTGACATCCAGCCGCGGGTCGTCGGCCAGCACCGTGCCGATGCCGGTCAGCACCGCGCCGGCACGCCGCCGCCAGGCGTGGCCGTCGGCGCGGGCCGCCTCGCCGGTGATCCACTGGCTGCGTCCGTCGGGCAGCGCGGTGCGGCCATCCAGCGAGACGGCGGACTTCAGCCGAACAAACGGACGGCCGCGCTGCATGCGGGAAAAGAAGCCGATATTCAACTCGCGGGCAGCGTCCGCTGTGGCGGCGTCGGCCAACTCCACGGCGACACCGGCGGCCCGCAGGCGGGCGATGCCCTGGCCGGCCACCTGCGGGTTGGGGTCCTGAACGGCGACGACGACGCGCGTGATACCGGCAGCAATGAGTGCGTCGCAGCAAGGCGGCGTGCGGCCGTGGTGGGAGCAGGGCTCCAGCGTGACGACGGCAATGGCGCCGCGCACATCGTGGCCACGGGCGGACGCGTCGCGCAGCGCCATGACTTCGGCATGCGACTGGCCCGCCGGCTGCGTGTGGCCGGCGCCCAGTTCGCGGCCGTCGGCGGCCAGCAGCACGCAGCCCACGCGCGGGTTGGGGTCGGTCAGGCCGATGGCCTCGGTGGCCAGGGCGAGGGCGCGCTTCAGCGCTGAGGCGATGTCAAGAGCGGGCATGCGCCCAGTCTAGCCAGCCACCGGATCAGGGCTGGATCTGCACCGTGGAGTAGTTCAGGAAGATGCCGTTGGCCGGGTCCGGCGCAGGAGCCGTGGGGCAGGAGACGTCCCCCCGCACGACGAGGAAGTTCTGGCGCGCCAGCGAGTACGTCACGCGCTGATAGGTCGCGGGATGCTCTTCGTTGTCAATCTTGTCGAGCTCGTCTTCCCTCGTGGCGGGAACGTAGGTGTAGCCGTTGCCGTTGTAGTCGGCGCTGTAGCGGCAGACCTTGTGCTGAGTCGCGGACGTTCCAAGGTCCAGCCCCGTCAGCAGCAGCTGCCCCCACCAGTTGCGCGGCGTCTGCGTATTGGGGAACACGATGCAGTAGTAGTTCACCGCCGTGCGCGTCGTGAGGCCCGGCTCCGGCGCATCGCTGAAACAGACGTGGTTGGGTGACTCCCGGTAATCGCCGCCAGGCGCCAGCGAATAGGCGCCTTCGCTGTCGCGAACCTTGAACTGGCTGGGCGTCAGGTTCAGATAGGCGGTCAGCGGGTAGGGCAGGGCCGTCGCCTCAGGTCGGGCCGGATCGGGCGTGTCGGCGTTCGAGAAGCGGATGCTGCCGCTGATCAGATAGCCCACGGTGTTGTTCTTGCAGGAGTCGACCGCACTCGCTGAGAGCGTTGTGGTCTCGCCAATCTCGCATTTGCCGGTGATGACGCCGGTGAGGTTGTTGAAGACCCACACGGCCGTGCCGCCATTGGGGGGGCGGAAGGCGCTGCTGCCATTGCCAAGGTCTTGTGCGCGCGGAGGAATCGCGGGGTGGCGGTTGCCGGCTAGACGCACGCCGTTGCTCGGGGGCGTGACGCCCACGGCCAGCGTGAACACTGGATCGGCGCGGGAGATGATGGTGTTCATCGTCACGCTCTGCGGCGTGCCGCTGCGGTCACGCCAGTCGACACGCACACTCACCGTCTGGGCACGCAGAGCCTGCGGCTCGACGTCGCCGCTGGCGAGCGTGACGCCCCGGAGCAGCGGCTTCACCGTCCGGGTCAACGTGAACGTGGTGTTGGAGTTCTCCCCGGTGCTGGTTGTGGGTTGAACTGCGCCGAGCAAGTCGGTCTCGTAGTCCTGCACCGTCGTGCCCGTCGCCCTCTTGAGAACAGCGTAGCTCCGCAGTTTCTCGAGCTCCGTCTGCGCGAGATTCATGGCCTCGCTGCGTTGCTTGGCGACGTCGCCACCGTAGCGAAGGTTGCTCAGCAAGCCGACCAGCGCCACCATGCCGAACGACATGATGACGAGAGCCACCAACGCTTCGATCAGCGTGACGCCGCGCTGCGACGCGTGACGGCGGGAAGAGGATATGTGTAGCTTCATGGCCGTCATTGAGCAACGTCCATCCAACTGCCCGGTACGCGGACATAGCTGCCCATGCGATTGCGCAATTGATCGGCGATAGCCTGTTGGTAGGCAATGTCCACACGACCTTGCGTGGTGAGTGCGCCGCCCACCAGGACGATGCCGTTCACAAGTGACGGCATGGTGCTGGTGTTCGTCCAGTTCAGGTTGCCCGTCGTGACGAGCATGCCGTTGAGCTGGAAGGGGCCGGTCAACTGAGCTGCGCCATTGACGACGATCAACAGCGGGTCGTTCGCAACGCCCAGCGTCGTGTTGCTGGAAAGTGTCATGTTGCCGCTCACCCAGACGATGCGCTGACCAGCGCTGTAAGCGGCCGCCAGGGCCGAACTACAGTCCCCGCTGCAAGTCAGCTTGCGGGCGGCCGGATGATCGGGATACCTGGACACATTCGTGCCCATGAACATTCGAAAGAGTTTGTCGACGTCCGCATCCCTCAGCGTGTCATCGCTCTCCACGACGGTCTGACTGGCGCTGGTTCCGGGAACGCTCTCCAGCCGGTCGTCCAGCAGACCACTGACGCTGCCCCCCACCGCCGCCAGCATGCCGGCAGAGCGGGGATCGGTGTTGTGCAGCCCCAACCGGTCGGATCCCGTGGCCTGCAGATTACCCTTCACGACGAGTGGGGCTGCCGGCGGGTTGCGAACAGCGCTGACCAGACCCAGCAGCACCCTGAACTGGGAGCGCGCCAGTTGAGCCTTGCTCATGTTTGCCGGCGCTGCGTCGCTGTTGCAAGCTTCCGGCTGGCTGCCGCTGCAGCCGGTGACGTTGAGCGACACGGTGCCAGCACGGGCGGCGTCAACCAAACTGACCGAAAAGCTGGGCACCATGTCCGTACCGTCAGCGCCGCTGCGATCCACGTGGGTAACGGTCGGGTCAAGACATCGACAGGTCCAACCCTGGTCAGGTGCGTCGCGCACACAGTCCACGGGGTCAAGAGCAGTGACGCCCATCGTGGACTCCAGACGCCGCTCGGTAGCATCGATTTGGAGGTACCTGTCTGCAAAGCGCTGTCCACCGGTGGTAGCCGGCCTGCATTGCGCATTCACGGCCATGCCGTTCAGTTGCGCCAGCGTCCATTCGATGCCGGCCTCGGCGGCCTCTTGTGCCACGTTGCTGCGGAAGTAGCTGGCCGACACACGCTGCTCGAACAGCAGCGCGCGGTTGGCATAGGCCGCGAGCAGCGCCATGACGAGAAATAGCACCATGACGACGACCAGCGTCGCAGCGCCATGCTCACGGGCTCGACTGAGTCGGGAAGCGTGCTTCATGCCGGGCAACTTCCAGTGATGCGATCGGAGCGCAGCCGCTCCACACCCGACACCGTGCGCTTGACGTTACGGTCGTGCAGGGCCTTACCCTCGATGCTGAAGCTGACCTGACGTACCACGTGCTTCGGGCACGCAGGCAGGGGGGCTGCGCCGCAGGCCTGTGCGCAGAACTCACCGACGTCGGTGGACTGCTCTGTCAGTTCCACATCGAAGTTGGTGACCTCGACGATGTCTGGGTCGATGACGGGCTGCCAGTTGTCTCGCCCATTCACGATGCCAACCCGCGCGTACAGCACATGCGTCGCCTTGTCCCACTTGAATCCGAATTGCTCCGCATTGCGAGGCGACGCGGCACCGACCGTCACGCCGACGCGCCGCGCATACCTGTAGGTGATCGAACGCTCTGTGCTGTTGTCCGTCACCTCTACAGGGCTGTAGTTGTTGGCCGTGGCCGGAAGGCCAGCGGTTTCATCCAACGTGCCCACACCCGTTGGCGGAGCCCAGACGCCTTGCTCCGTTTGTCCGCGGTAGCCTGCGCGGCGCAGATCTTGCTGAAGCAGGTCGGCGGCCACCCGCAAGTCCTGCTGGATCTGGGTCTCAAGCATCAACCGGCGGTGCTCATTGATCTGGTTGACGGCGACCATTGAGGCGCCGGCCGCGACGATCAGCCCGACGGTGATGCCCACCATCAGCTCGACAAGACCCAGGCCACGCTGGTGAAACGGTTTCGTCAGCATGCCGGGAACCCGCCGATGCTGCCGTCGGGCGAGCAGGTGCGCACCCGTCCGGCGTTGTTGTACTCCACACGCAGTTGCGCGTTCGTCTTGATGCCCGTCACGACAATCATCAGGTTCTTCACGTCGGTCGGATATGTCCCTCGCTGGAACGTCACCGCATAGTGGTCGAATCCCCATCCCGTCGCCGTGGCCTCGAAGCGCACCGAACTGCTCCTGGGCAGAATGAACTCGCGCAAGATCTTGGCGTCGCCAACGCTGCACACGTCGTTCGCACGGCGATTGCACGTACACGTGTCAACGAAACGATGCGTAGTAAGCCGCAGGCAGCTGAACTCGCCCACGGCGGCAGGTACGCGCTCCATGTGCAGCGACACCTTGTTGTCGGTGACGGCCGACTCGCTGCGCCCCTGCGCAAAGAAGCTGGCGATCTCGCCCGCGGTGGCTACGACGCGGCGCCGCTCCATCATGCCCGTCAACGATGGCACGGCCACGGCCAGCAGCACACCCAACACGGCGACACCGATCAGCATCTCGACCAGGGTCACCCCGGAGCGCTGCTTGTTGAAATTGGAGCGCAGCATGGTCAGCGGCCCCAGCAATTCTCGGTGGCGGTGGTGTCATTGTCCGAACCGTCCGCGGACATGTACTTGAATATTGCCCCTTCCAGCTTCACACGCAGGATCTGACAGTTCTTGTCGCCGTCCTGCGGGCTGCCGCGCTTGGGCTTGGCGACGGCGACGTAACCGTTCGTGAAACTGAGCGACTCACCAATACCTTCAAGGCTCACGTCGTAATACTTTGAAACTGCAGCCAGCTGCCGCTCCATGTCGAGCCCGCCGGAGCCAGTGGAGCTCGCGTAGGTGGTGCGGTTGGAGCGATACCGCTCCTGCGCCTGCACGACGCTGGTCAGTGCGGCCATCGCATCGGCCCGGCGGCCGCGCGCGATGAAGGACGTGTAGGAGGGGTAGGCCACCGCCGCCAGGATGCCGGCCACGACGACGGCGATCATCAGCTCCATGAGCGTGAACCCGCGGGAGTGGCGGCTGGCAGAAGGACTCATGGCGTGAATTCTGAACAGTGGCATGAAGACAAAAGGTTACAGGATGACCGCTCATCCCCGGAGCTTGACCGCTGGTCGACAGCCACCACGAACAAGGGAGCTGTTCACGCGCACTTGGGAATGCCGCTGAGCTTGGCACCCGTATAGCAGTGGCGAACCCGCCCGGTGATGGCGATGACCTGGCGGATGCCGGCACCGCTTTGCAGGGAAACGTCGATGCTGCCGGTCTGCGTGACCAGACCTTGGCGGTGCTGGAACTCGAGCGTCTCGGCGTTGCTGCGCAGTTGCAGGCCCTTTGCCGCGGGCAGCCATTCGGCCTTGATGACGTAGCTGCCAGGCGCCTTGCAGGCGGATTGACCGCCGGCGCAATCACAGCCGTCGCGCTTGCCGGCGTAAAGCACGTAGCAGGCATTGGCCCCCTTGCCGCTGACGCGGAAGTAGACCGAATCGCTCATGCGCGCCGCCTCCGCGCGGGCAAAGCGCAGGTCATCTGCCAACGCCCCGGAGGCCGCACGCAGCACCCGTTCCTGGCGCATCTTGTTCAGGCTGGGCACGGCCTGGCTCAGCAGCGTGGCGCCAACGCTCACGCAGACGCACATTTCGACCAGCGTGAAACCGAGGCTGAGGCGGCGGGTGGCGGTGCGGTTCATGGCGGCTCCGAGAGGTTCGTTGGCGATGAACGAACTCTAGAAACCAGCCCCGTACGCGTCTTTCCCCCTTAAGGCGGGATGGAGGGGGAGGTGGGGGAGAGGCGCCCCCCTGGCCCCTCTGAAGGGGGATAGGGAAACTCCGGATCAAATTTCCCGAATCAGCTGACGGAACTCGTCGACGTCCTCGAAACTGCGGTAGACCGACGCGAAGCGCACGTAGGCGACCTTGTCGATGCGCTTCAACTCGCGCATGACCAGTTCGCCCAGCCGCGTGGACGCGATCTCGCGCGCGCCGCTGGCCAGCAGCTTTTCCTCGATGCGGTTCAGCGCCGCGTCGATCTGCTCGACGCTGACCGGGCGCTTGCGCAACGCCAACTGCATGGAAGCGCGCAACTTCGAGGAATCGAAATCGGCGCGCCGCCCGTCCTTCTTGACGACCGAGGGCAGGGCGATGTCGGCCCGCTCATAGGTCGTGAAGCGCTTGTCGCAGGACAGGCAGCGGCGCCGGCGCCGGACGACGTCGCCCTCATCCGATTCCCGGGTCTCGGCAACCTGGGTCTCGGCGTGAGAGCAGAACGGGCAGCGCATTCGGTCGCTTTAGCCGCGGTAGACCGGGAAGGCAGCCGTCAGCGCAGCGACCTTCTCGCGCACGGCAGCCAGGTTGGCCTCGTCGTGCGGCTTGTCCAGCACGTCGGCGATCAGGTGGGCCGTGGCGCGCACCTGTTCTTCCTTGAAGCCGCGCGTCGTCATGGCCGGCGTGCCCAGGCGGATGCCGCTGGTGACCATGGGCTTTTGCGGGTCGTTGGGGATGCCGTTCTTGTTGCAGGTCATGTGGGCGGCGCCCAGGATGGCCTCGGCTTCCTTGCCGGTCAGGTTCTTGGGGCGCAGGTCCACCAGCATGACGTGGCTTTCGGTGCCGCCGGAGACGATGCGCAGGCCGCGCTCGATCAGCGTCTCGGCCAGCACCTTGGCGTTCTTGACGACCTGCTGCTGGTAGGCCTTGAACTCGGGCGACAGCGCTTCCTTGAAGGCCACGGCCTTGCCGGCGATGACGTGCATCAGCGGGCCACCCTGGATGCCGGGGAAGATGGCCGAGTTGATCTTCTTGGCGATGTCTTCCTTGTTCGTCAGGATGATGCCGCCGCGCGGGCCGCGCAGGCTCTTGTGCGTGGTGGACGTGACGACGTCGGCGTGCGGCAGCGGGTTCGGGTAGACGCCCGCAGCGATCAGGCCGGCGTAGTGGGCCATGTCGACCATGAAGTAGGCACCGATCTCCTTGGCGATCTTGCCGAAGCGCTCGAAGTCGATGCGCAGGGAGTACGCGGAGGCGCCGGCGATGATGAGCTTGGGCTTCTTCTCGCGGGCGAGGGCTTCCATGGCGTCGTAATCGATCTCTTCCTTGGCGTTCAGGCCGTAGGAGATGACGTTGAACCACTTGCCGCTCATGTTCAGCGCCATGCCGTGGGTCAGGTGGCCACCTTCGGCCAGGCTCATGCCCATGATGGTGTCGCCGGGCTGCAGCAGCGCGAAGAACACGCCCTGGTTGGCCTGCGAGCCGCTGTTGGGCTGCACGTTGGCGAATTCGGCGCCGTAGAGCTGCTTCAATCGGTCGATGGCCAGTTGCTCGGCCACGTCAACGTACTCGCAGCCGCCGTAGTAACGCTTGCCGGGATAGCCCTCGGCGTACTTGTTGGTCAGCTGGCTGCCCTGGGCTTGCATGACCGCCGGCGAGGTGTAGTTCTCGCTGGCGATCAGCTCGATGTGGTCTTCCTGGCGGCGGGTTTCGTTCTGGACGGCGGTCCAGAGCTCGGGGTCGACCAGGGCGAGGGTGGAGGTGGTGCGGTCAAACATGGCAGGTGTTCCGAAGGTCAGGCGGTAAATCCCCGGCGGTCACGGAGGACGTGAAGCTCAGGGCTGCCCAGGCGAACGGCTGAAAGCGGTGAGGCATCAACCTCGGCCGCCTCACGCTTCCCGGTGGTGTCCCACCTCAGGGCAGCGCGTGCCCCTGATCGCCAGTCGCGTGAGCGGCCAGTGTAATTCAGCGCAGCAGCGCGATCTGCGCGGAATCGCCACCCGTGGACGGCGCCGACGCCGCCTCGCGCATCGGGCGCGCCGCCGGGACCGTGTTGGGTGCCACGCTGCGGCCCGAGATGACTGCCTTCAGCAGGTCGTGCTCGGCCAGCACGCGCGCCGCGTAGCCGGTGTCTTCGGCCAGGTTGGCGGCGCCCACGTAGTAGCGCAGCCCCTCTTCCAGGCTGCCTGCGCGCTGGATGCACTCCTTGAGCACCTGCACGCCAACCCGCAGGTTGGTCACCGGGTCGAACGCGGCCAGGGTGCCGCCGAACGCCTCGTATTTGTCGTCGTGCACGCGGGTCATGACCTGCATCAGGCCCTGCGCGCCGACGGCGCTCTGGGCAAACGGGTTGAAGCGCGACTCGATGGCCATGATGGCCAGGATCAGCGTCGGCTCGACCTTGGCACGGTTGCCCACGGCCCAGGCTTCCTGCACGAGGCGGCTGATCGGCTCCGGCGCCACGCTGTAGCGGCGCGCCAGCCAATGGGCCACGGCAGCCTGCTGGCGGCTCAGCTCCTTGGGGTCGGTGGCGGTGGCGCGGGCGATGGCGTCCGGCTCCGCGGCGGCCAGCAGCGTGTTGCCCTCGGCCTCGGCGCGCGCTTCCTGGCGGGCGCTCAGCCAGCCCAAAGCGGACGATTCCAGCTTCTCCCGCAGCCCGGCCTGGCTCGAAAACACCAGCAGCACCGCCACGACCGCCAGGCCCACCAGGGCCAGCGTGTTGTGGCTGACCACGAGCAGGCCGTTGCCGATGTCCTTCACGAACAGCGACGCCGAATCCCGCGTGAGGCGAGCCAGGCTGATGAGATCTTGACGTGTCGTCATGCGACTCCTTGGTGTCGCGGCCCGCCACAGGCTGCCGGGAAGCGGCGGTCTGGGTGAGGCGACGGTGATAATTTCCCGGCCGTTGACGCTCGGTCTGTGGCATCTGCGTGCCCGGTGGACCTGGCCGGTTGGGTTCCGTAGAAACCCGAAGCGAACGAATTCTAGGGTTTGAAGATAACCCGTCAAGGCTGCTTTGGCCGATCAAAACTACTTTCAGTTATGAAATACAGCGACCTGCGGGACTTCATCGCCGGCTTGGAGGGCTTGGGCGAACTCAAGCGCGTGCGTGAAAAAGTCTCGCCCGTGCTGGAGATGACGGCCCTCAGCGACCGCGTGCTGCGGGCCGGCGGACCGGCCCTGTTGTTCGAGAGCCCCTCAGGGCATGCCACCCCCGCCTTGACCAATCTTTTCGGGACAACGCGTCGCGTCGCATTGGGCATGGGCGCTGACTCTCTGGCCGATTTGAGGGACGTGGGGCGGGTGCTGGCCAGCCTCAAGGAACCTGAGCCGCCCAAGGGGCTGAAGGACGCCGGAAAGCTGCTGCAGATGGCCAAGGCGCTGTGGGACATGAAGCCCTCCGTGCAGCGCAAGGCGCCGTGCCAGGAGGAGGTGTTCGAAGGCGCCGACATCGACCTGGGACGCCTGCCCATCCAGCATTGCTGGCCGGACGACGCAGCCCCCCTGATCACGTGGGGTCTGGTCATCACGCGCGGCCCGACGCGCACGCGCCAGAACCTCGGCATCTACCGCCAGCAGCTCATCGGGCCGCGCCAGGTCATCATGCGCTGGCTCGCGCACCGCGGCGGTGCATTGGACTTCCGCGACTTCGCGCTGGCGAACCCGGGCCAGCCGTTCCCCATCGCCGTGGCGCTGGGCGCCGACCCGGCCACCATCCTGGGCGCCGTCACGCCGGTGCCGGACAGCCTGTCGGAATATCAATTCGCCGGCCTGCTGCGCGGCTCGCGGACGGAACTGGTCAACACCGGCGTCGGCGGCGACAAGCCGCTGCAGGCGCCGGCTTCCGCCGAAATCGTGCTGGAAGGCCACATCCCGCCGGCGTCGGCCGGCTACACCGGCGTCAGCGAGCGCGGCGTGCCGCTGAAGGAGAAGGGCGGCTACCTGCACGCACTGGAAGGCCCGTTCGGTGACCACACCGGGTACTACAACGAGCAGGACTGGTTCCCCGTCTTCGAGATCACGCGCCAGACCCAGCGCGCCAACCCCATCTACCACTCCACCTACACCGGCAAGCCGCCCGACGAGCCGGCCATCCTGGGCGTGGCGCTGAACGAGGTGTTCGTGCCCATCCTGCAGAAGCAGTTCCCTGAGATCGTCGACTTCTACCTGCCGCCCGAGGGCTGCAGCTACCGGATGGCCGTCGTGTCCATCAAGAAGAGCTACCCCGGCCACGCCAAGCGGCTGATGTTCGGCATCTGGAGCTTCCTGCGCCAGTTCATGTACACGAAGTTCATCGTCGTCGTGGACGACGACATCGACACGCGCAACTGGCAGGAGGTGATCTGGGCCATCACGACGCGCATGGACCCGGTGCGCGACACGACGCTGGTGGACAACACGCCCATCGACTACCTGGACTTCGCGTCGCCCGTCAGCGGCCTGGGCGGCAAGATGGGGCTGGATGCCACCAACAAATGGCCCGGCGAGACGGACCGCGAGTGGGGCCGCTGCATCACGCTGCCGGCCGAGGTCACGGCCCGGGCCGACGCGCTATTCGGACAACTCTTCTTGAAGCCCTGACGCCGCTCGCCTACTGTTGCTAAGCCTTTTCAGGCAAACCCTCTGGCGCAATCTTTGCGCGCCAGGAGCCCAGTGGCAGATTGCCTCTGAGCCCCAAGGTGGCCTCGCCACCCACCCCGCCCGGCCTTCAAGCCCGGCGGGGTTTCTATTTCTAGCGGCCGCCGACGCGGGCCATGGCCTCGTAGACGACGTAACGAACCCGCTCGAAGCCGTCACGGCTGGGGCACCAGTCGTCGAACGAGGTGTCGCCGTCATCGGCGTGCAGCCCCACCGGCGCGGGCACGATGCGCAGGCCCAGCGGCGCGGCCTGGGTCTCGAAGGCCCGCAGCGCACGCGCCATGTGCGCCGCATGCGTGACGAGCAGCACCTGCCTGACCCCGGCCTGCGCGAGCAGCGGCAGCGTGTTGGCCGCGTTCTCGCGGGTGTCCCGCGAGCTGCCCTCGGCCCAGCGCAGCGGCAGGCGATAGTCCTCGGCCGCCACACGAGCGACGATGCTGGCTTCGGACTGGCGCAGTTCCGTGGCCGTCCAGCCAATGCCGCCGGAGAACCCCAAGGGCCAGCCGGTCCGGCGCGCCAGCCAGACGCCATAGGCCAGGCGCTCGGCGGTGATGTCGTTGGGCATGCCGCCGCCGTACTCCGGCACGTGGCGACGCACGCCGCCGCCCAGCACCAGCACGGCGCCGTCGGGCTGCCCCTTCAACGCGTTGATCCGGGCCGGCGCCAGCAGCGGTGGCTGGCCGGCCAGCCAGCCCAAGGCCTCGCCCGCCACGTCGGTCGCCGACAGCCAAGCCAGGGCCAGCGCCACACCCAACACCCAGCCTCCACCGCGTTGGCGCCGCCGCAGTCGCCAGCCGCCCCAGGCGGCCAGCAACAGCATCGGCGCCGGCGGCAGCGCGAGCGCCAGCAGCAGCGTCTTGAAACCTGAATAGTCGAGGGGGAAGCTCACGGGTCCATCATCGTCGACATCAATAATGCGTTCGCCGTGATGACCGTTCCCCGTTCACAACTTCGTATCGCCCTCTGGACCCTGGTCGCGCTGTCGGCCCTGGTCTCGCTGGCCCTGCTCATCGTCACACTCGCGCTGCCGGGCTGGATAGCCGGCCGCGGCATGGCGCTGGCCAGCGACGCGCTGGGCCGGCCCGTGCGCATCGCGCAGGCGCATTTCCAGCCCTGGCGCCTGGCCGTGGTGCTCGACGGCCTGCAGATCAACGCCGCCGCGCCAGGCCAGCCGCCGTTGTTCAAACTCGGCAAGCTCGACGCCGCCCTGTCGCTGCGCTCGCTGCTGCGCGGGCATCTGGTCGTCGAATCGCTGGCGCTGAACCAGCCGGAGCTGCGCATCGCCCGCACGGCCGAAGGCCGCTACGACATCGATGACCTGATCACCCGCTTTGCCGCCAAGCCCGGCGCGCCGCCGAGCGATGATCCCGAGTTCGCCGTCTACAACATCGAGCTCAGCGACGGCCGCGTCGTGTTCGACGACCGCCCGGTGCAGCGCAAGCACGAACTGTCTGCCCTGCACCTCGCGCTGCCGTTCGTGTCGACGCTGGCCTCCGACGTCAAGATCAAGGTGCTGCCGCACCTGAGCGGCCAGCTGGACGGCGTCGCCTTCGACAGCCGGGCCGAGGCGCTGCCTTTTGAAGACGATGCCAGCGGGCGCCTGTCGTTCAAGCTGGCGGGGCTGGACCTGGCACCGCTGGCCGCTTACCTGCCGGCCAGCCTGCCGCTGCGCCTCACCTCGGGGCGCCTCGACGTGGACCTGGCGCTGGACTTTGCCGAGCGTCCCAAGCAGCCCCCTGGCCTCAAGCTCAGCGGCGGTGTACAGCTGCACGGGGTGGCGCTGGCCATGCCTGACGGCCAAGCGCTGCTGGGCTTCAAGCGCCTGAGCGTGCCGCTGGTGGACGTGCAGCCGCTGCGCCGCCAGCTCGGTTTCGGTCAGATCGTGCTGGAGTCCCCCAGCGCGTGGGTGCGGCCGTTGCCGGCGACGAGAGAAGGCGGGGGCGCCGCGGCGCCATGGCAGATCAGCGTGGCGGGGCTGGAAGTCAGGGATGGCCAGCTGACACTGCGCGACCTGGCGCTGGACGCTATCCAGCTGAAACTGGGCGCCGCCGCCTGGCCCCTGAAGACGCCGGCCCAGCTCGACGCCAGCCTTCAGCTGGGCGAGGGGCGGCTGAACACCAGCGCCAGGCTGGCGCCCGAGCTGCTGGACGCGCAGGCCGAGCTCACCGACCTCGCCGTCGACCAACTGGCCGCGTGGCTGCCGTTGCCGGCGGGCGCCCGGCTGGTGGCCGGCGTGTCGGCCAAGGCGGCGCTCAGCATCAAGGACCCGCTTGCCGACGGCGCCGCCGACCGGGCCCAGCTGAGCTTGCGCGAGGTCCAGTTGGCGGACGCGCGGCTCAGCCTCGCGGCCAAGCCGGTGCTGTCGCTGGCCGCCGCGCGGCTGGACCAGGCCGACATCGACCCCGCCAAGCGCGCACTGCGCCTGGGCACGCTCAAGCTCGACGCACCACGGGCCCAACTGACACGCGACGGACAGGGGCAGCTCAACATCGCGGCCCTGCTGCCACCGGACGCCGCCGCGCCCGCCACCGGCCCGGCCTGGACGCTGCAGCTGGCCGGCCTGCAAGTGGATCGCGGCGCGCTGCGCTGGCGCGATGCCGCCGTGCCCGCGGGCGTGGCGCCGGTGGCGCTGACCGTCGAGCCGTTGCGGCTGCAGCTCGGCGCGCTCGCCTGGCCGGCGGCCGCGCCGGTGCAGGCGCAGCTGAGCACGCAGCTTGCCGCGCTGGGAGCCAACGACCAGCCCGTCGCCGCGAGCGCCGGCAGCCTGCAATGGCAGGGCCGCGTCGGCCTGGCGCCGCTGTCCGCCGTGGGCAGCCTGCAGGCCCAGGCCTTGCCGCTGCGCCTGCTGGACGCCTATCTCGACCCCGCCTGGGGCGTGCAGATCCAGCGCGCCGAGCTGGGTCTGAAGACCACGCTGGAGGCCGCACAGCAGGGTGACGGCGCCTGGCGGGCCGCTCTGGCGGGCGACGTACGCGTCGGGCCGCTGGCGCTCTTGCAGACGCGCCTCGTCGACGGCCAGCGCGTCAGCGGCGAAGACCTGCTCAGCTGGCAGCTGCTGCAGCTGGACGGTGTCCACCTGACCCTGGCCCCTGGCGCGCCGCCGCGGCTGGCGGTGCGCGATGCACTGCTGGACGACGCCTATGCCCGCCTCATCGTCAGCGAGCAGGGGCGCTTCAACCTGCGCGACCTCGGCCCTGCGGCGGCGGCATCCGCTCCGGCGGCCCCGGCCCCGGCCCCGGCCTCGGCGCCGGCGCCCGAGATCGCCGTCGAGCGCAGCCGCGTCAGCCGCACCACGGTGGACTTCAACGACCGCTTCGTGAAGCCCAACTACAGCGCGCGGCTGACGGAGCTGCAAGGTTCGCTGGGCGCGTTCTCGACGGCGGGCACGGCCATGGCCCCGTTGACTGTACGAGGCAAGGTGGCCGGCACCGGGCTGTTGGAGATCGACGGCCAGCTCAAGCCGGGCAGCCCGCCGGCCATGGACATCCAGGCCAACGCGACCGACATCGAGCTCGCGCCGCTGTCCACCTATGCCGGCAAATATGCAGGCTACGCGATCGAGCGCGGCAAGCTGTCGGCACGGCTGGCCTACAAGGTCGAACCGGGCGGGCAGCTCAGCGCCAGCAACCAGATCATCCTGAACCAGCTGACCTTCGGCGACCGCGTGGACAGCCCCGACGCGACGTCGCTGCCGGTGCGCTTCGCGGTCGCGCTGCTGAAGGACCGCGATGGCGTCATCGACGTGAACCTGCCCGTCAGCGGCTCGCTGAGCGACCCGGAGTTCAGCGTCGGCGGCCTGGTGTGGAAGCTGTTCCTCAACTTGATCGGCAAGGCGCTGACCTCGCCGTTCTCGCTGTTCAGCGGCAGCGATGCGCCGGAGGAGGCCGAGATCGCCTTCGCGCCGGCCAGCGCCGAGCCGGCCGCCACCGACAAGCTGGACCGCATCGCCCGGCTGCTGGCCGACAAGCCCGGCGTGCAGCTCACGCTGACCGGCTGGGCCGACGCCGAGAGCGAGATCCCCGCGTTGCGCGAGCAGCGCCTGGACGCCGCACTGAAGGCCGAGAACGCCGCCACGCCCGACGCCGCGCTGAAGCGCCTGTACACCGCCACCAAGCTGCCCAACAAGCCGCGCAACGTGCTGGGCCTGGCCCAGGACCTGCCGCCCGCGCAGATGCGCGGGCTGCTGATGGCCAGCTACGTCGTGGACGACGAGGCGCTGCGCCAACTGGCCGTCGCCCGCGCCGTGGCCGTGCGCGACGCGCTGCTGGCCCGCGGCGCGCCCAATGCCCGCGTCTTCCTGGCCGCGCCCAAGCTCTGCGACGGGGCTTGTGCGAGCGGCTGGCGCCCCCATGTCGAGCTGTCGCTCGCAGCCCACTGAAAGTCATGTCATGACCCTGGAACGAATCACGCTGGCCGGCGGTTGCTTCTGGTGCCTGGAAGCCGTCTACGAGCAGGTGCGCGGTGTGCACCGCGTCGAGAGCGGCTACAGCAACGGCCAGCACCCCAGCCCCAACTACGAGCAGGTCTGCAGCGGCACGACCGGCCATGCCGAGGTCGTACGGCTGGACTTCGACCCTGCCGTCGTGTCGCTGCGTGAGCTGCTGGAGGTGTTCTTCACCATCCACGACCCGACGACGCTGAATCGCCAGGGCGCCGACGTCGGCACGCAGTACCGTTCGGCCATCTACTGGCACACCGAGGCGCAGCGCGAGCTGGCGGCCGAGGTCATCCGCGAGGCCAACGAGCACCACGGCGGCCGCGTCGTCACGGAGCTGCAGCCCGAGGCCAACTACCACCCGGCCGAGGCCTATCACCAGCACTACTACGCGCGCAACCCGGACCAGGGCTACTGCGCCTTCGTCGTCGCCGGCAAGGTGGACAAGTTCCTCGCCAGCTTCAAGCGCCTCGTCAAGTGATGCTGGCCTGGGGCGGGCTGCGCCACCGCTACGCGAGCGGCGCCGAGGTGGCCTATGCGGACTTCATGCTGCCGGCCGGCCGGCACCTGCTGCTGCGCGGTGCGTCGGGGTCGGGCAAGTCGACGCTGCTGGCGCTGCTGGCCGGCCTGCTGCGCGTGCAGCAGGGCCTGCTCAGCGTAGCCGGCACCGAGCTCCAGGGTCTGAGCCCGCGGGCGCTGGACGCCTGGCGCGGCGCGACGCTGGGCGTCGTGCCGCAGCGGCTGCACCTGAGTGACGCGCTGACCGTGGCCGAGAACCTGGCGCTGCCGGCGCTGGCGGCCGGGCAGCGCGCCGACACGGCCCGCGCCGCGGCGCTGCTCGCGGCGCTGGGCATTGCGGACCTGGCCGGCCGCCGGCCGCACCAGCTCAGCGTGGGCCAGGCGCAGCGCGTGGCGCTGGCCCGCGCACTGATGCGCCGGCCACGGCTGCTGCTGGCCGACGAACCCAGCGCCAGCCTGGACGACGAACACGCGCTGCACATGCTGGCGCTGCTGCTGAGCACGGCCGAGCGCGAGGGCTGCACGCTCATCATCGCCAGCCATGACGGCCGCGTCATCGACGCGCTGGGCGACCGTGACGATGTGACGGAGCTGGTGCTGCCTGGCCGTGCGCCGGACGGCCAGCCGATCGACGTGTCGTCGGACCGCACGACGTTCTGGACCAGCGGGGTCACGCGATGATCCGGCTGGCCTGGCGCTATCTGTGGTCCAGCCCGCTGACGACGGCGCTGAACCTGCTGCTGCTGACCCTGGGCCTCGCCGCCGTGACCTTTGTGCTGCGCGCCAGTGCCCAGGTGGAGGCCGGGCTGCGGCGCGACCTGGCCGGCATCGACCTCGTCGTCGGCGCCAAGGGCAGCCCGATGCAGATCATGCTGGCCGGCGTGTTCCACCTCGATGCGCCCACCGGCAACATCCCGCTGGCCACGCTGGAGCTGCTGAAGCGCCAGCCGCTGGTGGCGCAGGCGGTGCCACTGTCGCTGGGCGATTCGTTCCGCGGTTTCCGCGTCGTCGGCACGACGCCCGACTACCTCGACCTCTACGACGCGAAGCTGGGGCAGGGCGCCTTGTGGGCCAAGCCCATGCAGGCGGTACTGGGCGCCGAGGTGGCGCGCACGAGCGGCATGAAGCCGGGCGCCCATTTTGCCGGCAGCCACGGCCTGGCCGGCGGCGATGCCCATGCTGACCACCAGTTCGAGGTCGTCGGCGTGCTGGCCGAGTCGGGCAGCGTGCTGGACCGGCTGGTGCTGACCGATCTCGCGTCGGTCTGGGAGGTGCACGGCGACCATCATGAGGCCCATGACGCGCACGACGAAGACGAACCCCGGGAGATTACGCTGGCGCTGGTGCGCTACCGCAGCCCGCTGGGTGCGGCGATGCTGCCGCGCTGGGTCAATGCGCAGGAAGGTCTGCAGTCCGCCGCGCCGGCGCTGGAGACCGCCCGGCTGATGCGGCTGGTGGGGGCGGGCACCGAGGTGCTGCGCGGCTTCGGCATCGTGCTGCTGATCGCGGCTGGCCTGTCCGTCTGGGTGGCCTTGCTGCACGCGGTGCGCGCCCGCCAAGGCGACCTGGCCATGCTGCGCATGCTGGGTGCGCCGGCCCGGCGCATCGCCGCACTCATCGCACTGGAGGCGCTGCTGCTGGCCGGGTTGGCCACGGTGCTGGGGCTGGCGGCGGGGCACGGCCTCGTCGCCGGGCTGGAGCACCTGCTGGCCGAGCGGCAGTCGCTGCGGCTGGGCCCGCTGGGCGTCAGCGAGGCGGAATGGCTGGTGCCGCTGCTGGCCGGCGGCCTGGCGCTGCTGGCGGCAGCCTGGCCGGCGTGGCGAGCGTACCGGCTGGATGTCACCACGCTGCTGCAGGCGCCGCGCTGAAGCCCGACAATCCGTCGCCATGAAGTTCAAGACCGTCCTCGCCCTCTGCCTGGCTGCCTCGGCCGCCTCCGCCGCGTTCGCGCAGACCCCGCCCGTCATGGGCCAGGGCCCCGGCTATCACGACCCGCGCAGCCCGTTCAAGCCGCTGGAGGAACGCGCCGACATCGTGTCGTGGAAGCTGCTGTCCCAGGTCACCGCCAGGGCCGAGAAAAAGAAGCTCGTGCCGACCTTCCCGGCCGCCGTGCAGGCGCTGGACCGCAAGACGGTGAAGGTGCAGGGCTTCATGACGCCGCTGGAGGCGGGCGACAAGCAGCAGCACTTCCTGCTGTCGTCGGTGCCCACGAGCTGCTCCTTCTGCGTGCCGGCCGGCCCCGAGGGCATGGTGGAGGTGCGCACCAAGAAGCCCGTGCGCTACACGCTGGAGCCTGTCGTCGTCGAGGGCACGCTGGCCGTGCTGATGGACGACCCCTACGGCCTGTACTACCGCGTGGAGGACGGCACCGCCGTCAACTGATCACGGCGCGAGCCGGTCGCGGCGCCAGGCGCCGCCGTCCAGCGTGAACACCAGCCGGTCGTGCAGCCGCGAGCGGCGGCCCTGCCAAAACTCGTAGCGGTCCGGCACCAACCGGTAGCCGCCCCAGTGCGGCGGGCGGTCGGGGTTCAGCCCGTGCTCGACGGCAGCCTTGGCCGCGTTGGCCACCAGCACGGCACGCGAGCTGATGACGCGGCTCTGCGGTGAGGCCCAGGCGCCCAGGCGCGAGTCCAGCGGGCGGCTCCTGAAGTAGTCGTCCGACTCCTGCGCCGACGTCTTCTCGACGCGGCCTTCGATGCGCACGACCCGCTCCATTTCCACCCAGTGGAACTGCAGCGCGGCGAACGGGTTGCCGGCTAACTCCTCACCTTTGCGGCTTTCGTAATTCGTGAACCAGACCATGCCGCGCGCGTCCGCCCCCTTCAGCAGCACCACACGCGTGGAAGGGCGTCCGTTGGCGCCGACGGTGGCCACCGTCATCGCGGTCGGCTCCGACACGTCGTGCGCGATGGCCTCGTCCATCCAGCGGTTGAACAGCGCCAGCGGGCCATCGGCGGCCTCGGCCTCGTCCAGCTCCCCTAGTTCGTAGCTCTTTCGGAAATCGCTCAACTTGCTCATGCCCCGAAGTATGCAGACCTTCCCTTAGGTGAACGTCCCAGTTGGTCAAGATCCAACGTGACCGGCATGCTTGCGGCACTGCAGCAATGAACCCACCTCCGATGATGAAACGACGCCCCGCCGTCGTCGTGCTCGCAGCAGGACGCGGTTCACGCTTTCGCGGCCCGGGACACAAGCTGGAGCAGCGGCTGGGCAGCGCGCCTGGCTCGGACACCGTGCTGACGCGCACGCTTCGCCATGCCATTGCCACGCAGCTGCCGGTGGTCGTCGTGACGACGGCCGCATTCGCGCCCACGGCGCACCGGTTCGTGGCGGCGCGAGACGTGGTGACGTTGCCCGAGCATGACGCTTCCGGCCGACCGCATCCCATAGGCATGGGGCATTCCATCGTCGCCGGCGTCAGCGCCAGCGGCGACGCCGACGGCTGGCTCATCCTGCCGGCGGACATGCCGCTGGTGCAGCCGGCCACCATCTTGGCCGTCGCACAGGGGCTGGAGCGCTACCCCGTCTGCTTCGCGCAATACCGTGGCATGCAGGGGCATCCAGTGGGCTTCGGCACCGAGCTGTATTCGGAGCTGATGGCCTTGAATGGCGACGAGGGCGCGCGGCGCATCGTCGCGCGCTACGCGGCCCAGCCCATCGCCGTCGACGACCCCGGTGTCCACGTCGACGTGGACACCGCCGAAGACCTCGCGCGCCTGCTCGCGTGATTCAAAGCGGCGCGCACAGCCCGTGTCGCGCGGCCAGGTGGGCCTGCCGCTCCAGCTCCATGTCCCGGATGCCGTGCTCGCGCAAACCCTGGATGGTGCGCAGCAGGTAGTCCAGCGTCGTGCCGTAGCGGCCGCTGGCGTGCTGGAAGATGTGTAGCAACTCGGGCTCGTGCAACGGCCCGGTCCAGTTGGGGCTCTGCCGTGACAGCGTGAACGCCAGCGCGCGCAGCCGGCCGTCCGGGGTGTCGCAGTTCAGCCAGCGCGGCTCGTAGACGCCGTTGGGCATCTCGCGCGCCCACAGTCGCAGCAGCACGGCCTCGCCGGCTTCGCGCGGAATGCGGTAGACCAGGCCGCGGCAGCTGCCGCCGGACAGCAACGCCAGCACCAGCCCGGGCTCCTGCGGCGAGCCACGGTTCACGCGCGAGCGCATGCGCAGCACGCGGTGAAAGCCCAGCACGCGGGCCGGCAGCGCCTGCGTGAAGTCAAATTCGGGTCGCCAGATCAGCGAGCCGTAGGCAAACAGCAGCAGGTCGTCGCCGCTGGCGCGCCATTCGGCGGTCGTGCGCTGCAGCAGGTATTGGCTGCGCTCGGGGCCATGGGGAATGTGGATTGCCTGTGAAGCCATGGCCTGCCATCTTGTCACGGCATGACGCCGGAGGTACCCAGGCCGTAACCCGCGGAGCCGCGCGGGCAAGTAATATGGTTACCTAAATTCTCAACGTCCGGTTACGAACGCCGAGGCGCCAGGAGACCCAGAGATGAACACCACCCTGAACGAAGTCACGGCCCGCATCCGCGAGCGCAGCGCCAAGCTGCGCGGTGACTACCTTGCCCGCATCGCCCTGCTGAACAACCGCCAGCGCGGCTTCGAGCGCATGGGCTGCGCCAACGTGGCACACGCCGTGGCGGCGCTGCCGGCCAATGACAAGCTGCGCATCGTCGCCGAGAAGGCGCCGCATCTCGGCGTCGTCACGGCCTACAACGACATGCTGTCGGCCCACCAGCCCTACGAGGACTACCCCGCGCAGATCCGTGCCGAGGCCCACCGCCTGGGCGCCACCGTGCAGGTGGCCGGCGGCGTGCCGGCCATGTGCGACGGCGTCACGCAGGGCCTGCCGGGCATGGAGCTGAGCCTGTTCTCGCGCGACACCATCGCGATGAGCACCGCCATCGCGCTGACGCACGATGTGTTCGACGCGGCGCTGCTGCTGGGCATCTGCGACAAGATCGTGCCGGGCCTGTTGATCGGCGCGCTGCACTTCGGCCACCTGCCGACCGTCTTCGTGCCGGCCGGCCCGATGGGCACCGGCATCTCCAACAGCGACAAGGCCAAGGTGCGCGAGCTGTACGCGCAGGGCAAGGTGGGGCGCGACGAGCTGCTGAAGAGCGAGTCCGCCGCGTACCACAGCGCCGGCACCTGCACCTTCTACGGCACCGCCAACAGCAACCAGATGCTGCTGGAAGCCATGGGCCTGCACGTGCCCGGCAGCGCCTTCGTGCATCCGCACGACGACCTGCGCACGGCGCTCACGCGCGAGGCCGTCGCGACGGCGCTGAACATCTCCGGCCGCGTGGCCGGCAAGGCGGCCAAGCCCATCGGCCAAGTCGTCGACGAGCGCTGCATCGTCAATGCGATGGTGGCGCTGCTGGCCACCGGCGGCTCGACCAACCACCTGATCCACTGGGTCGCCGTGGCCCGCGCGGCCGGCATCCTGATCAACTGGACGGACTTCTCCGACCTGTCCGGCGTCGTGCCGCTGCTGGCGCGCGTGTACCCCAACGGCAGCGCCGACGTGAACCAGTTCCAGGCCGCGGGCGGCCCCAGCTTCGTCATCCGCGAGCTGCTGGACGCTGGCCTGATGCACGAAGACGTGCTGAGCGTGGGCGGCGACAACCTGCGGCCCTACACCACCGTGCCGCGCAGCGTGGGGCAGGGCGGGGAGGTCGTCCGCGAGGCGCTGCCCGCTACCCCCATCGACGACAGCGTCGTGCGCACGGCCGCCGCGCCGTTCAGCGCCACCGGTGGCCTGAAACTGCTGGACGGCAACCTGGGCCGTGCCGTCATCAAGTCGTCCGCCGTGCCGGAGGACCGCCACACCATCGAAGCCCCGTGCCGCATCTTCACGACGCAGGAAGCCATGCTGGCCGCGTTCAAGAATGGCGAGCTGGAGAAGGACGTCGTTGTCGTCGTGCGCTTCCAGGGCCCGCACGCCAACGGCATGCCCGAGCTGCACAAGCTGACGCCGCCGCTGGCCGTGCTGCAGGGCAAGGGCTTCCGCGTCGCGCTGGTTACCGACGGCCGCATGAGCGGCGCCTCGGGCAAGGTGCCCGCGGCCATCCACGTCAGCCCCGAGGCGCTGGCCGGCGGCCCGCTGGCCAAGCTGCGCGACGGCGACGTCGTGCGCGTCTGCGCCGTCAACGGCGTGCTGGCCGCGCTGGTGGACGAGGCCGAGTGGGCCGCGCGCGAGAACGTGGCGCTGGCGCCCGCGGAGGCCGACGTCAACGCGCACGGCCTCGGCCGCGAACTCTTCGCGGGTCTGCGACGCAACGTGCTGAGTGCCGAAGAGGGCGCTGTCACCTGGTTGTGAACAATTGCGTGCCAGACCGATCGAGTGAAGCGAGTCGCTCTGGCACCTCTGATGAATTGAGTGCCAGACCGCCCGAGCGAAGCGAGTCGCTCTGGCACCACTGACTAAAGAAAAATGCTTGAAACCCTGAGCCTGGCCAGCCACGGCCCCGTCATCCCCGTCATCGTCATCCAGCGCCTGGAAGACGCCGTGCCGCTCGCCGAAGCGCTGGTCGCCGGCGGCGTCAAGGTGCTTGAGGTGACGCTGCGCACGCCCGTCGCGCTGCAGGCCATGGAGGCCATGGCCAAGGTGCCCGGAGCCATCGTCGGCGCCGGCACGCTGCGCACGCCGCAGGACGTCAGCAACGCGAAGAACGCCGGCTGCGTGTTCGGCGTCAGCCCCGGCTACACGGACGCGCTGGCGTCCGCCTGCAAGGCCGAGGGCCTGCCGCTGCTGCCCGGCGTGTCCACCGCGTCTGAAGTGATGCAGGCCAATTCGGCCGGCTTCAACTTCCTGAAGCTGTTCCCGGCCACGGCCGTGGGCGGCGTCAACCTGCTGAAGGCGCTGGCCGGCCCGTTCCCGGACGTGGCCTTCTGCCCCACTGGCGGCATCTCGCTGCAGACCGCGCCCGACTTCCTGAAGCTGCCCAACGTCAAGGTCTGCGGCGGCTCCTGGCTGACGCCGCAGGACGCGGTGGACGCCAAGGACTGGGCGCGCATCACGAAACTGGCCGCCGAGGCGTCAGCGCTGCGGCCGTAGTTTCTGCGGGCCGAGCGCCGCGCCGCCCCAGGCCGGCACGCGCTGGCGATGTGCTCGTGGCTCGATGCCACGAGCATCGCCGTCCCCTCGGGGGACCGTCCAAGGTAGTCCTTGGACGAGGGGTGTCAGGGCATGTCGAACAGCAGGCAGGTTGTACTCGCATGCGCGTACAACTTGTCATCGTGGCCGACGAGATCGGCCTCCGCCGTCGTCACCTGCCGGCCACGGTGAACGACGCGGCCGATGGCGCGCACCAGCGGCACGCGGTCGGTCAGCGCACGCACCAGGTTCACCTTGAACTCCAGCGTCGTGTAGGCCCGGCCGACGGGTAGCGTCGTGTGCACGGAGCAGCCCAGCGCCGAGTCCAGCAGCGTCGCGAACCAGCCGCCATGCACGCTGCCCAGCGGGTTGTAGTGCTTGAACTGCGGGCGGCCCTGGAACACGGCCTCGCCGTCAGCGACCGAGATCAGCGTGAAGTCCAGCGTCTCGCTGATGGGCGGGCGCGGCGCCAGACCGTCCAGCATGGCCTGCATCTGCTGCAGCCCGGTCTTGCCGGCCAGCATGGCGGGTGACGCCAGTCCGACCTCCTGCTGCACGCGGGCCAGCACCGCGGCCTCGTCGGCGCGCCACTGGGCGAGGGTGTCATCGGGAGAAAGTGCAGAAGTCATGTCGTCGGCCCGGGAGTTGAGCCGTCGATTCTGCGCAAGCGCGCCGGGCGCCGCTGTCGCCTGGGTTCAGGCCGCCAGCCGCAGCGGAGCCTGGGCCGGCGCGCGCCGCTGTGGCTCCACCATCCGCAGTTCGTCCAGCACGGCGCCCTGCCACGGCAGCAGGTAGACCAGCGTTGCCAGCGTCGTGCGGCGGCGCGACGACAGCAGCGGCCGGCCACGGTCGTCCAGCAGCAGCACGTTGGAACGCACGTTCAGCGGATCGGCCTGCACGACGGTGCCCTCGTCGATCTCCACCCAGTCCCATTCCAGCCACGCGCTGACGTCGGCATAGCGGCGCTCCCAGCGTGTGGTGCCGCCCACGGAACGCTCGGCGGAAGGCGTGCGCAGCACGCGGGTATGGGCGTGGCGAACATCCGCGGCGGCGCTCGACAGCGCGGTGGCGGGCCAGCAGACGCTGCCCTCGGGCAGCCGGATCAGGGTGGACATGAGCAATACCTCACGGTCGTGGAATTCGAACGAGGGGCAGTCTCTGGTCACCAAGGGGTTGGCAACAAGCTGGCAGACTTGGCAGGTATGGTCACCCCGGAAATGAACTATCAGCAGCTGATCGACGTCGGCATGAGCGAGGACTTGGTGAGCTTCGAGCGGCGCCTCGTCAGGACGGCGGACGCGTTGGGCTTCCCCATCATCTCGGGACTGTTGATGCGCGGCGGACTGAATAGTGCCGGCATTCTCGGCAGGAGCTTCGGCAATCCCCCTGAAGGTCACGCTGAGGCTGCCAAGGATCTGGGTGATTCGCTGCGCGATCCAGTGCTTGAGCGACTGATGTCCCAATCGCTCCCCGTCCTTTACGACCAGCAAACCTATGTCAACGCGGGCGTTGGCGAGCTCTGGGAAACGCAGGCCCCGTTCGGGTTCAAGACTGGCATCGCCATCAAGCTGCATCTTCCCGAAGACAAGCATTTCCTCCTAGGCGTGGATCGAGAAGAAGCGCTGCCGGAATCCGGAGCAGGCTTAATGCAGATGGTGGCAGGTCTTCAACTTCTCGGCGCTCACGCCATGGCTGCAGCAGACCGTTTGCTTGGCCCGGAGATTGGCCGTCTGAGTAAGCCCGAGCAAGGCGAACGACCGAAGCTCACCAAGCGGGAACTTGATGTGCTTAGCTGGACGGCGCAGGGAAAAACCGCTTGGGAAGTGAGCGTCATCCTCGGCATGAGCGAAAAGACGGTGAACTTTCATTTGGGCAATGTGATGCGCAAATTGGGTGTCAATTCCAAGCACCAGGCCGTCCTGAAATGCGTCGCCTTTGGCATTCTTTGAATCAGGCAACCTAGCAGACCTTCCAGGTTTCTAGGGGGGTGAAAACAGGGACAGTTCGGGGCATCGAATCCCCGCTACCTCCTTGTTGGAGCCCCAAATGAGCCTCATCGACCTCGTCTACGAAATTCTCGGCCTGCCCCGTACCGGCTGCTGAACGCGGAGCGCGGCGAGGTCTCGCAAGGATGACTCAGCGCTTTATCAATTTGTTTCCTGAGTCCAAGAAACTGGATGCATCACACCAGCTTGAACTCGACGACACCGTGTCCATCTCTTCTGAAACCTATGCCCGGCTGCTGAGCCTCGCCGACCAGGCGCCGCTCGACTGCCTGCCGCTGACCGAGCGCACGCTGGAACGGGCCAAGACACTGGGCTACAACCAGATCGGCCAGATTCGCCTGACGCCTGCCAGCCGGCTCGTGGGCGACCTGGGCGAGGATCGCGCCGAGGAACTGCATCGCGCGCTCGACGACTTCGGCATGCGGCAGACGAGCACCGCCGACTGACGGCCCGGCTCGAACACCGCGTTTGCGCAACCCAGGCGCCCCGACCGCCTGGGTTTTTTTGTGCCATCGGCGTGCGAGCATGCCGGCATGCAAGACCGCGACATTCCCCTGGACGCCTGGCCGCGCCGCGCGGCGCTGGCCCACTTCCGCCACATGGCCCAGCCGGCCTTCAGCGTCACCGTGCCGGTGGACGTGACCGGCCTGCGCGAGCGCGCCGCCGCGCATGGCGCCACGCCATGGCTGGCCTATCACCATGCCGCGCTGGAGGCGGCCAACTCGGTGGATGGCATGCGCCAGACGCTGCTGGCCGAGGGGCTGGGCGTGCGTGAGTTCACCACCATCCACGCCAGCACCACGGTGTTGCGTGACGACGGCAGCTTCGGCTTCGTCACGCTGCCACGCGACCCGTCGCTGGAAGCGTTTGCGGCGCGGGCCCGCCCTCATGTGGAGCGCGTGCGCCGCGCCAGCGGCGACCTGTTCGCCGCCGACGAGCCCGGCGAGGTGCGCGAGGAGACGCTGGTGCACATGACCGCGCTGCCCTGGCTGGCCTTCACCGCCTTCACGCATGCCCGCGGCCAGGGCGACGACCGGCCCAAGATCGCCTTCGGCCGATTCAAGGAAGAAGGCGGCCGGCTGCTGATGCCGGTGGCCGTGGACGTGCACCACGCGCTGTGCGACGGCGTGCACGTGGGGCGCTTCTTCGAGCGCCTGCAGGCGAATCTCGACGCTGTCTGACGTCTGACGCCGGCCGACTGCGTCAGGCCCGGCGCGCCGCGCGGCGCAATTCGACCGCATCGGGCAGCGAGCGCTCCTCGTTGGCCGCCAGTCGGAATACATGCAGCGCCGCAGCCACCTGCTCGGTGTCGTGCTGCATCTGCGCGGCCGCGCGGGCCAGTTGCTCCACCAGACCGGCGTTCTGCTGCGTGATGCCGTCCAGCGCATGCATGGCGCCGTTGACCTCGGAGACGCCCTGCAGCTGCGCGCGGGCACCGTCGTCGATGTGCGAGATCAGCCCCGTGAAGGCGCGCACCTGGGCCAGCGTGGCGTCGATGCTCTCGCGCGCCGTGCGGGTCTGCGCCTCGCCGTCGCGCACGCGGCGCGTGGAATCGTCGATCAGCGTCTTGATCTCGCGCGCCGCCGTGGAGCTGCGCAGCGCCAGCGCCCGCACCTCGCCGGCGACGACGGCAAAGCCCTTGCCATGCTCACCCGCCCGCGCCGCTTCCACGGCGGCGTTCAGCGCCAGCAGGTTGGTCTGGAAGGCGATGTTGTCGATGAGCTGCACGATCTCGCCGATGCGACCCGACGACGCGGCGATGCCGCCCATCGTGTCGGTCACCGAATGCACGACGCTGGCGCTGTTGCTGGACACCTCGTGCAGCTGGCCGGCCACGCCGCTGGCATTGCCGGCGTGCTCGCTGGTGTCGCGCACGGTGGCCGCGATCTGCTCGACGCTGGCCGCCGTCTGCTGCAGGCTCGCGGCCTGGCTCTCGGTGCGCTGGGCCAGGTCCTGGTTGCCCTGGGCGATCTCGTCGCTGACACGGCGGATGCGGTCGATCTCATGGCGGGTGTCGGTCACCATCGCGCACAGGTTGACGGACACCTGGGCCAGCGCCGACTCCAGCCGGCGCGTCAGCAGATGGCCGCTGGTGCGCAGCGTCGTCGACAGGTCGCCCGCGGCCAGTGCGTTGGCGAACCCCTCGGTCGCGCGCAGCATTCCGCGCAGCCTCGCGTGCTGTACGAAGGCCGTCACCCCCGCCGCAGCCAGCGCCACCGAGCCTGCGGCCCAGGAGCCCGCGGCGGCAAACGCCGTGACGCTGGCGGCAGCGGCCAGCAGCGGAGCCGGCATGCCGCCCAGCCAGGGCAGGCGCCGGCGCAGCCGCTGCACGCCGCCGGCCAAGCCCGGGCGCATCAGCCGGCCAGCGCTGAGGCGGTGTCGCAGCCGCCCGTCGGCCTTCTCGGCCCGCATCAGCGCGTACAGCGCCTCGGCCTGCTCGATCTGCGCCCGCGTGGGCTGGGTGCGCACCGACAGGTAGGCCACCGGCCGGCCGCCGTCCAGCAGCGGCGTCACGTTGGCGTACACCCAGTAATGGTCACCGTTCTTGCTGCGGTTCTTGACCACCCCCGACCAAGGCTGCCCGTCGGCGATGGTGGCCCACAGGTCGCGGAAGGCCTCCTCGGGCATGTCGGGGTGGCGCAGGATGTTGTGCGGCTGGCCCAGCAGCTCCTCCAGCGTGTAGCCGCTGAGGTCGACGAAGGCCGCGTTGGCGTGAAGGATGCGGCCCTTCAGGTCGGTCGTCGACACCAGCGCCCGGCCGGTGGGGAAGGGGATTTCTCGATGGGTGACGGCTTGGTGGCGCATGCGCAGGTCCTCTCTGGACTGCAGCATGCGGCGCGTCGCGGCCCGCCTGCTTGACCTGGCGCAAACCCTGAGAGCCGCCGCCCGCGCAGGCCGGCGGCGCGTGACGCAATGCTCAGATATCCAGCGTCACGATGACCGGTGCATGGTCGCTGGGGCGCTCGTTCTTGCGCGGCGCCTTGTCGATCTCGCAGGCCGTCACACGGCCCTTCAGCGCCTCGCTGACGAGGATGTGGTCGATGCGCAGGCCCTGGTTCTTGCGGAAGGCCAGGTTGCGGTAGTCCCACCAGCTCCAGCTCTTGGCCGGCTGCTCGAACAGCCGGAACGCGTCGGTCAGGCCCAGGCCCAGCAGTTGCTGGAAGTGCTCGCGCTCCTCGGGTGTGCAGTGGATCTGGCCGGCCCAGGCGACCGGGTCGTAGACGTCGCGGTCTTCCGGCGCGATGTTGAAGTCGCCCATCAGCACCAGCTGCTCGTGCGCCTTCAGCTCGTCGGCCAGCCAGGTGCGCAGCCCCGTCAGCCAGTTCATCTTGTAGGCGAACTTGTCGCTGCCCGGCGCCTGGCCGTTGGGGAAGTAGCCGCCGATGACGCGCACGCCACCCACCGTGCCGGCGATGACGCGGGCCTGCTCGTCGGCAAAGCCGGTGATGTTCTTGATGACGCCGTCGGCGCGCTCGCGGCTGATCAGCGCCACGCCGTTGTAGGTCTTCTGGCCGAACCACTGCACCTGCCAGCCGGCCTCGCCGATCTCCATCGTCGGGAACTTGTCGTCGGTGAGCTTGGTCTCCTGCAGCACCAGTGCGTCGACGGGGTGGGCGGCCAGCCAGTCCAGCACCTGCGGCAGCCGGATGGCGAGGGAATTGACGTTCCAGGTGGCGAACTTCTTCATCGCGGGGGTCTCAAGGCTGGGGATCGGCCGGCATTGTCACCGGCGCCAGCCGGCCCACGACGTGTTCGACCAGGCGCTGCAGCCGCCCCAGGCGGCGCGGGTCGCGGTGGTAGCCGAGGTAGACCTGCCGGCCGGGCGGCGCCTCGGGCGGCGTGGCCTTCACGAGGCCCGGGTGGGCGTCGCCCAGCGGGCAGGGCAGCACCGTCCAGCCCCGGCCGGCCGCGCACAGCGCCGCCTGCACCTGGCGGTTGTTGCTGCGCAGCGTGACAAGCCCGGCGACGGCGAGGTGCTGGAGGCGTCCTTCACGGCCGTGCGCCGCTACGGCGGCCATGTCGTCAGCATCCTGGGCTGGGGCACGCACAGCCTGGCGCCGCTGTTCTTCCGCGCAGCGACCTATTCGGGCGTGTTCACGCTGCTGCCGTTGCTCAGCGGCGAGGGCCGCGAAGCCCACGGCACCATCCTGCGCGAGGCCGCAGCGCTGGTGGAGGCTGGACTGCTGGCGCCACGGCTGGATGCGCGGCGCTTCGCCCTGGTCACCGCCGGCGACGCGCACGCCGTCGTCGCCGCCGGGCAGGGCCGGGGCAAGGTTGTCGTCGACGTGGGCTGAGTGCCGCGCGTCACCCGCCGACTTCGGCCTCGGTATCGCAGTCCAGGCAGTCCTCGATGGGCGGGTCGGGCAGGTGCTGGTCGTTGTGCAGCTGGCGCAGCGCCGTGCGCAGGCCTTCCTCGACGACCGGGTGATAGAACGGGTAGTTCAGCATCTGCTGCACCGTGTCGCCGCGCTGCACGCACCAGGCCAGCAGGTGACCGATGTGCTCGGCGGCGGGGCCGATCATCTCCGCGCCCAGCAGCCGGCCCGTGCCGCGCTGGGCGTAGACATGCAGGCCGCCACGGTTGACGCCCATGACGCGGCTGCGGCCCTGGTCGGCAAAGCTGACGCGGCCGGTGTCGAACGCCGTGCCGGCGGCGGTCAGCTCGGCATGGCTGGCGCCGGCCATCGCGATCTGCGGATCGCTGAAGACGACGGCCAGCGGCGCACGGCGCGGGCGGCGGTGCACGTCGGGGAAGCGCGCCGCGTTGTCGCCGGCGATGCGGCCGGCGTCGGCGGCCTCGTGCAGCAGCGGCCGGTCCTCGGTGGCGTCGCCGGCCACGAACAGCGGGCCCGCGCCCCACTGGCCGGTGTGGCGGTCGATGCGCGGCCGGCCCGCGGCGTCGCGTGGCAGGGCCAGGGCCTCCAGCCCCAGGCCGTCGAGGTTGGGCTCGCGGCCGCTGGCGCACAGCAGCAGGTCGAAGCGCTCGCCGCCCAGCAGCACCTGGTCTCCGTCCACCGCCGGCTGCAGGTCGCCCGCGTTGGCCGTCAGCGGCAGCGCCTCGGCAAACAGTTGCCGGCCCAGCGCCTGCAGCTCGGGGTCGGTCAGCGGGCTGATGCGCTCGCCGCGGGCGAACAGCCGCACGCGCACGCCCAGCCGGTGCAGCGCCAGCGCCAGCTCCAGCCCGATGACGCCGGCGCCGACGACGGCCACCGAGCGCGGCAGGTCGACCCAATCGAACACGTCGTCGTTGACGATGAGGCGATGGCCCAGCCGCTCGCGCCAGCCCGCCGGGAGGCGCGGGCGTGAGCCCGTTGCGACGACGACGGCGCGGGCCTCGATGCGCCGGCCGTCCACGTCCAGCGTGTTCGCGTCGACAAAGCTCGCCCGGCCGAACAGCCGCGTCGCCTCGGGCCAGCCTTCCACGGTGTCGGTGACGAAGCCGACGAAGCGGTCGCGCTCGCTGCGCACACGCTGCATGACGGCGCGGCCGTCGATGGCCGGTGCATCCGCCTGCACGCCGAAGCGGTGCGCCTCGCGCACGGCCTCGGCGGCGTCCGCTGCGGCGATCAGCAGCTTGCTGGGCATGCAGCCCACGCGGGCGCAGGTCGTGCCGTAGTGGGCGGCCTCGATGAGCAGCACGCGCTCGGTGTGGCGGCGCGCGGCGCGGTAGGCCGCCATGCCGGCCGTGCCGGCGCCGATGATGGCCACGTCGCAGGAATGGGTCATTTCAAGCTCGCAGGTCGATGACCGGGGCAGGATAGCCCCGCGCCGTCGCCGGCCTGAGTAACCGGGCATCTATGTGGTTTATGACTCGTTTTCCCTCCAATGTGCCCCCCTGGGGCATGGCTATCATGACCCGGCCCTCCTCACTTCCTTGCCTGCCCCCGCCCGTCTGGCCGTTTTTTGCCGGCGTGCGGCCCGAGTCGCTGCCGACGCATGCGTGAAGCCCTCCTGCTGTTCCTCCGCGCGAACCGTCGTCACCTGACCGATCTGGCGCTCGCCAGCCTGCTCGTCAACGCCTTCGTGCTGACGCTGCCGCTGTTCTCCATGCTCGTCTACGACAAGGCCGTGGGCAACGAGCTGCACGAGACGCTGTGGGCGCTGGCGCTGGGCATGGGGCTGCTGTTTGCGCTGGAGCTGGTGCTGCGGCTGTCGCGCGTGCTGCTGGTGGAGCATGCCGGCGCGCGCTGGGACATGCACCTGGACGAGCGCCTGCTGCGCGGCGTGCTGGCCACGCCGGCCTCCAGGCCGCTGCCGGTGGGCACGCTGATGTCGCGCTACCGCGAGCTGGCGGCCACGCGCGACGTGCTCTCCGCGCAGTTCCTGCTGCCGCTGGCGGATGTGCCATTCGCCGTGCTGTTCGCCATCGCGCTGGCCGTCGTCGCGGGGCCGCTGGTGCTGATCCCGCTGGGGACCGGGCTCGTGCTGCTGGGGGCCGGCGCCGTGTTGCAGGGCGCGGCGGCGCGCCGCTCGCAGGTGGCCAACAAGGCGTCGGCCACCAAGCTGTCGTGGCTGGTGGATGTGCTGATCGCGCGCGACAGCCTGATGTCCACCGCCGCGGCCCGCGTGGCCGAGCGCGGCCTGCGCGAACCGTCGGCCGTCGGTGCCCGGGCGGCGTCGCGGGCACGGGTGTGGCAGCAGGTCAGCCAGCAGCTGCTGCCGGTGGGCATGTCCGCCTGCACGGTGCTGACGCTGGTGGCCGGCGTCTACCGCATCGAGGCGCAGGCGCTCAGCGTCGGCGGGCTGATCTCAGCCACCATGCTGGGCGGGCGGCTGGTGAGTTCCATCTGCCTGTTCGCACCGGTGGTGGTGCGTTGGCGCGAGTTCATGCGCGCGCTGCGCGACATGGCGCAGACCGTGGCGCTGGATGCTGCCGTGCTGCCCGACCGCGATACCACCGGCCCGCTGGGCGCGGCCGCCGCCGAGGGCGTGCGGCTGGCCGGCGTGGGCTTTGCCTACCCCGACCGGGCGCCGGTGCTGGCCGACGTGACGGCCACGCTGCAGGCCGGCGAGCTGGTGGCCGTCGTCGGCAGCTCGGGCGCCGGCAAGTCCACGCTGCTGAAGCTGCTGGCCGGGCATGTGGTGCCCACGTCGGGCCAGTTCGCGCTGGGCGGCCGCGTCGTCGCCGACGACCTGACGCGCCGCTGGCTGGCCGGCACGGTGGCCTACAAGCCGCAGGAGCCGGGCTTCCTGGCCGGGCGGCTGCAGGACGTCGTCGCGCCCGGCGAGGACGGCGCCCGCGAGGCCGACCTGCTGCGTGCGCTGCGCGTGGCCGGCCTGGGCCCGCAGCTGGACCGCGGCGAGCTGGGCCTGAACACCGAGCTCGGCCCCAACGGCGCCGGTCTGTCGGGCGGCCAGCGGCAGATGCTGGCGCTGGCGCGCGTGCTGCACCAGCCTTCCGACCTGCTGCTGCTGGACGAGCCGACGCTGGGGCTGGACCGCCAGGCGCAGGAAGGCTTCATCGCCGCACTGCCGGGGTGGAAGGACGGCCGCTGCATCGTCGTCGCCACGCACAGCGCCGAGCTCATCCAGATCTGCGACCGCGTGCTGGTGCTGGAGCGCGGCCGGCTGGTGGCCGACGCGCCGCCGCAGCGGCTGCTGGCGCCCGGCGCCGTCACCCCGCGCACGCCCGCGCCGAACCGCACGACGTCCGCCTAAGGAATGCGACCCATGTCTTTCTCCCTGCGTCGCCTGAGCGGGCTGACCCTGCTCTGCATCGCACCCGCGCTGGCGCTGGCCCAGGCGGAGCCGCCGGCTCCGGCCGCGTCAGCCGCCTCGGCACCCGACGCGCCCAAGCCCCGCGTCGCCGTGCTGCAGCAGCTGCTGGGCATGCCGCCGGTGCTGCCGCTGGCCGGCAACGGCCCGGCGCTGACGCTGGCCGACGCACTGCAGCAGGCCTGGCAGAACAGCCCCGACGTGGCCGCCGCGCGCTACCGCGCGCTGAGCTTCGACTACACCCGCAAGGCCGCGCGCGGTGCACTGCTGCCCAAACTGGAGACGCGCTTCGCCGTCGGCCGCGGGCACCTCGAAACGCCCGACAGCCAGGCCAACCTGGGCCGCGCCGACCATTCCGCCGTGCTCAGCCAGGCGTTGGTGGACGAGGCGGCCCGCCACGAGTGGACGCGCCAGGAGCTGCTGGCCGCATCCGCCGAGGTGCAGCTGGCGGGCGTCGAGTCGCAGATGCTGCTGGACACCGGCAGCGCCTGGTTCGCGGTGCTGCAGCAGCGCGTGGGCGTGGAGCTGGGCCAGGGCTACGAGAAGGAGCTGGGCGAGCTGCTGCGCTACATCGGCGACCGCGTGGCCGCCGGCGGTGCCAGCCCGGCGGAGCGCGAGCGCATCGCGGCGCGCGTGGCCAACGTGCGCTCGGGCCTGGCCGACTCGCGTGCAGCGCTCGCGGCGGCGCTGCGCAACTTCCAGCGGCTGTCGTCCGTGACGCCGTTCGGCCTGGCGCTGGATGCGCCGCTGGACCTCTACCTGCCCGCCGACGCCGACGCGGCGATGGCCGAGGCCGGCGACGGCAACGCCGAGATCCTGGCGTCGCGGCTGGAACAGCAGGCCGCCGAGTCGGAGCGCAAGGGCGGCCGTTCGGCCTTCCTGCCGCGCCTGGCCGTGGAGCTGACGCATTCGCAGACGCGCAACGCCGCCGGCACCGAGGCCCAGCAGAAGGACAGCAAGGCCATGCTGGTGATGACCGTGCCGCTGCTCAACGGCGGTGCGGACTATTCCCGCATGAAGGCCTCCGAGGCGCACCGCAACGAGCTGCAGGCGCGCGGCGAGGCGGTGCGCCGCCGCGTCGTGCAGGACCTGGAGACCAGCTACGCCAACCTGCAGGCCGCGACCGAGCGCTTCACGTCGGTGCGCGACGAGCTGGAGGCCAACCGCAAGGTGGTGGACGCCTTCCGCGCCCAGCTGACCGGCGGCAACCGCCAACTGCTGGACGTGCTGGACGCCTACCAACGCCTGCACCAGAGCCGCCTCGACATCGTGCAGGTGGTGGTGGCTGCGGCGCAGAACGAGTGGCGCATTGCCCACCTGACCGGCGCGCTGCGCCAAGTGGTGGGACGGTAGTCGAGCATGGCAGGCGGCGGAAAAAGCAGCGGCGGGGACTTCTGGCCCGGTTTCGTCGATGCGCTGACCAACGTGGTCATCGCGATGGTGTTCGTCATCGTCGTGCTGGCCATCGCGCTGAGTTTCTCGGCGCAGATGCTGGCCAAGCGCATGGCGGCCAAGATCGCCGAGCAGGAGGCCGAGCTGGGCCGCGCCCGCCAGGTGGTGGTGGCGCCGGCGGCCGAGAAGGAGAAGCCGGGCGGCACGCCGCCGGTGGTCGACACGGCGGCGCCGCAGCGCACCCGCATCGCCGTGGCTGGCAACGAGGCCGCGCTGGCGGCCAGCGCGGCGGCAGCCAAGGTCAAGCCGGCCGAGCACTACCTGCAGCTGGACTTCGCGCCCGGCGCACTGACGGTGGACGAGAAGGCCGCCAAGGCGCTGGCCGAGGCGCTGGCGCCGCTGAAGGCGCGGCTGGCCGAGTCGCCCGCGCTGCGGCTGGAGGTGGTGGCGCTGGGCCCCGAGATCCACCTCAGCGAGAACCAGCGCGCCGCGTTCATCCGCGCGATGGCGGTGCGCAACGAACTCCTGGGGCAGGGCGTTGCGGGCGACCGCATCGTCACCCGCATCGACATGAAGGCCAGCGCGCCGGCACCGGCCGTGGCCGTGCGGCTGGGAGAGAAGCCATGACGGCGACGCCGACCACCGCGGCGCGCGACGTGCCCGTGGACCTGCTGCTGGGCTACTTCGACAACACGCTGGGCCAGACGCGCCGGCTGCGCCGCCCGCGCGCGCTGATCTACGCGGTGGCCGGCATCTGCGCCGCGCTGGCGCTGTGGACGGCGCTGGCACGGGTGGACCTCGTCGTGCACACGCAGGGCCGCATCGTGCCGTCGGGCAAGCAGCAGCTGGTGCAGCACCTGGAGGGCGGCATCCTGTCCAGGGTGTTCGTGCGCGAGGGCGATGTGGTGGCGGCCGGGCAGTCGCTGGTGGCCGTGTCGGACCTGCAGGCCAACTCGTCGCGGGCCGAGAAGGGCGCGCGGCTGGCCGGCATGGCGGCGCGCGTTGCGCGGCTGGATGCCGAGGCCAGCGGCGCCGCGCGCTTCCAGCCGCCGGCCGGCGTGGCCGCCGACGACCCGGCGGTGCGCGCCGAGGCCGAGGCGTTCGCCGCCCGCGCCGCCAAGCTGGCGCAGACCACCCGCGTGCTGGAGGAGCAGGCCACGCAGCGCCGCCAGGAGGCTGCCGAGGCCGGCGCGCGCGCCAAGGGCCTGCGCGCCGAGCTGGACGTGGCCCGCTCGCAGCTGGCGCTGGTGCAGAACATGGTGGCGCGCAACGCCGGCTCGCAGAGCGAGCTGCTGGACGCGCGCGGCCGCGTCGAGCGGCTGACGACGCAGATCGCCGAGACCGAGGCGTCCATGCCGCGCATCGCGGCCGCGGCGTCGGAGCTGTCGGCCCGTCAGGCCGAGGCCATCGCGCAGTTCCGCAGCGAGGCGCGCACGGCGCTCAGCGATGCGCGCGTGGAGCTGCGCCGGCTGGAGGAAGACATCAAGACCGAGAACGACCGCGTGCGCCGCACGGTGCTGACCGCGCCGGTGGCCGGCATCGTCAACAAGCTGGCCAGCAACACGGTGGGCGGCGTCGTGAAGCCCGGCGAGACGCTGCTGGAGCTGACCCCGCTGGACGAGGCGCTGGTGGTGGAGACGCGCGCATCGCCCGCCGAGCGCGGCACGCTGCGCGTGGGGCTGCCCACGCGCGTGAAGGTCGCCGCGTTCGACTACACGGCCTACGGCACGCTGGAGGCCAAGGTCAGCGAGATCAGCGCCGACAGCCTGCTGGACGAACGCGGCGAACGCTACTTCCGCGTCGTCGCGGCCGTGGACCCGGCCAGCGCCCGCCGCTTCGGCCAGCCGCTGGGCCCGGGCATGAGCGTCAGCGCCGACGTCGTGACCGGCCAGCGCACCGTGCTGCAGTACCTGCTATCGCCAATTCGTGGACTGGCCGACACGGCACTCCGCGATCGGAAATGATCATGAGCCCCTCGCCCAGTCTCGCCCTGCTGAACGCAGGCGCGCCCGGCCGGTCCCCCGAGGGGACGGCGATGTTCGCGGCATCGAACCGCGAACACATCGCCATCGCGGGCCGGCTTGGGGCGGCCCGGCGCTCGGCCCGAAGTGGAAATCCGAAGTGAGATCAACACCATGAGCAACACCCCCGCCGCCACGGTGACCGAGCCGCTGCGCCCGCGCGGCCCTCAGCCGCACGACCACGGCATGGGCCGCCGGCATGTGTTCTTCGTCGCGCTGCCGCTGCTGGCCATGCTGGCCGGCGCCGCGTCGATGTGGCACTTCGTGTCGTTCGCCATCCTGTCCAACCCCATCCTGAACGGCATCATCATTGCCGTGCTGTGCTGGGGCATGTGGACCATGGCGGGCCACCTCGTCGAGCTGTTCGGCGAGGACCGCGTGTTCCGCGCCGGCATGCGCTGGCTGCGCGACGGCGACGCCAGCGGCGAGCAGCACCCGCGCCTCGGGCCACCGGCCTTCGTGACCGGCATGCTGGACCGGCTGCAGAAGCTGGGCCTGGGCCACCAGGTCTACATCCACAGCTCCGCGATGGAGCCCGAGATCGAGGCGCTGGAGCAGTACCTGAACAAGCGCCAGGAGCTGAGCCAGTTCCTCGTCGGCCTGATGGTGGGCCTGGGCCTGCTGGGCACCTTCGTCGGCCTGCTGGAGACGCTGGTGGAGACGTCCAGCCTCATCGGCACCATTGCCAAGAGCGCCGGCGGCGGCGCCGACATGGAGGGCGAGTTCGCCAAGATCGTCGGCGGCCTGCAGAAGCCGCTGTCGGCCATGGGCACCGCGTTCTCGGCGTCGATGTTCGGCCTGGTGGGCTCCATCGTGCTGGGCTTCCAGATGGTGGCCGTGCGCAAGGCCGCGACGGACCTCATCGAGACCGTGCGCGGCGAGGTGCTGTCGCTGGCCGAGAAGAGCAGCGTCAACGAGAACGTCGAGATCAGCGAACGCTTCCTGGCCACGCTGCTGGCGGACATCCTGGAGCAGCACCGCGCGTCCAGCGCCGGCCTGGCCGACGTCGTCGCGCGGCTGGACCTGCTGGTGCCGCAGGTGGCGCAGATGGCCGGCGCATCGGCCGCGCTCAGCGAGCGCCTGGCCAGCCAGGAGGCGGTGCTGGAGCGCACGACGGCCACCGTGGGCGGCGTAGGCGACGTGGTGCCGGCGATGGCGCGGCTGGCGTCGGCGGCCGAGGGCATGCTGCAGGAGAGCGGCTCGTCCAACGAGCGCGTCGGCCGCATGCTGAACTTCCTGCCCGCGCAGGAGGCGCTGGTGGGCGATGTGCGCACCGCGCTGTCGCGCGTGGCGAGCCTGGAGCGCGAGATCGCGACGCTGACGTCGGCCAACCGCGAACTCAAGGACGAGGTGCTGCAGCAGGCCGCACTCGTCAAGCGCATGGATTCGACGCTGTGGAACCTGGAGAAGGACCAGCTGCGCGACGCGCTGAGCGACGACAAGGGGGGCCGCACATGACCGCTGTCATGGACCAGGTGCGGGCCGCGGCCGGCGGCCAGCTGCAGTTGCCGTCGGTGCCACGTGTCGTGCGCCGCCTCATCAGCCAGCTGCGCGACCCGGGCGCGTCCATCCTCGAACTGGTCGACGAGCTGGAGCAGGAGCCGCAGCTGGCCGCCCGCACGCTGCGCATCGCCAACTCGCCGTACTACTGCGGCCGGCGCAGCCTGGCGAGCCTGAAGGACGCCGTCGCCATCATCGGCACCGACACGCTGCGCACACTGGTCATCAGCGGCGGGCTGGAGGCGGTGTTCGTCGCCGTGCCGGGTGTCAACCTGCGCCAGTTCTGGCTGGACGCCACCGTCACTGCCAAGGCGGCGCGCAGCCTGGCACGGCTCGCCGGCGCCGACGGCGAGGCCGCCTTCCTGGCCGGCCTGCTGCACAACGTGGGCCACCTCATCCTGTGCCAGGCATTCGCGGCCACGCTGCCCGCGGCGCTGGCCGGCGTGCGCTCGGCGCGCGGGGCCGAACTTGCGGCGCTGGAGCGCAGCCTCTGTGGCATGGACCACGCCCGGGTCAGCGCGGCCTGGCTGGACGAGCTGGGCTTCCCGGCGTCCATCGTCGATGCCGTGGCCCAGCACCTGGACGAGCAGCCCGCGCCGGGCACGCTGGCGCCGGTGCTGGCGCTGGCCACGCAGGTGGCCGCGTCCATCGAGGCGGGTGACAACGCGCAGCGCGCGCTGCACAAGCTGGACGCGGGGCTGGTTGCGGCCGCTTCGCTGGTGGCCGACAGCCTGGACGAGCGCTTCGGCGCGCAGTACGAGCAGATCGCCGCCGGGGGTGACGCATGAGCCTGGGCAGCGCCACGCAGCGGGCCGCCGGCGTGGTGGCCGCGGGCTTCGCGCTGGCGGCGGTGGCCACGGCCACGCTGCTGCATGGCACGCTGACGCAGCAGCAGCTGGGCTGGCTGCTGGTCATCCACGCCGTGGCCGCGGGGGCCACACTGGCCGGCCTGTCGGTCGTGTCGCGCTGGTGGCGGCGCGGCGGCGAGCCGCTGATGGCGCAGCTGGACGCCGCCGGCCAGGGCCGCATTGCCGAGCGCGCGCAGGACGGCCCGGTCGAATGGGCCGCGATGTCCCGCACCATCAATGTGGCGCTGACGCGCATCAAGGCGCAGCTGGACGACCGCGACCAGCGGCTGGGCGAGCTGCATGCCGAGATCTCGGTGGACCCCGTCACCGGCCTGGCCGCCCGCGCGCAGTTCATGGACCGGCTCGCGGCGCTGCTGCATGACCCCGACACCGAGGCCACCGGCGGCCTGGTGCTGCTGCGCGTGGACGACCTCGCCGGCCTGAACCAGCGCGCCGGCCGTGAGCGCGCCGACGAGCTGCTCAAGCAGGTGGCCACGCTGATGCGCACCCGGGCGCTGCGGCTGGACGCCGCCGGCGGCACCGTCGCCCGGCTGAACGGCGCGGACTTCGCCGTACTGGTGCCGCGCGTCGCGCCCGACGCACTGGACGGCTGGACCCGCGAGCTCGCCGAGGCGCTGCACGGCCTCAAGCAGCGCGAGCTGACCGATCGGCCGCGCGTGGGCCTGCTGGCGGCCAGCGCCTTCCACGGCGGCGAGACGATAGCCGCCGTGATGTCGCGCGTGGACCGCGGCCTGCAGGCCGGCGAGGGTGGCGACGCGGCCTGGATGATGGTGCGCGCCACGCGCACGGGGCCCACGGTGTCGCTCGCACAGTGGCGCAGCCTCATCGACGAGGCGCTGCTGACCGGCCGCGTGTCGCTGGCACTGGCGCCCGTGCGGGCAGCTGACGGCGCCACGGCGCAGCTGCTGGCCGACGTGCAGCTGGAGAACGCGGACGGCCGCCGCTTCGGCGCCGAGGAGGTGCTGCCCGCGGCGCTGCGCACCGCGCGCATTGCCGACGTGGACCTGCGGCTGGCCGAGCTCGCGCTGGCCCGCATCGCCGGCCATGCCGAGGCCTACGAGAAGGTTGCCATCCGCGTGTCGCCACGCTCGGCCGAGCGGCCCACGTTCGTCACCCGCCTGGATGAGGCGCTGGCCGGCGTGGGCGCGCTGGCCAGCCGGCTATCGGTGGAATTCGACATCGACGGCGAGCGCCAGCTGCACAGCGTGCTGGGCCCGCTGACGGCCATGCTGCAACGCCACGGTGTGCGCATCGGCATCCGCCGCGTGACGGCGCCGCCCGAAGACCTCGCGCTGCTGCGCCGCCTGGGCGTGAACTACCTGCGGCTGGGCGCCAACCTGAGCTCGGGCCTGGCCGGCGACGCCAGTGCGGGCAAGCGCCGGCTGCTGCAACTGATGGCCGAGCTGGGCGCCTCGGAAAAATTGCGCGTGCTGGCCGCCGAGGCGGCCACGCCCGCGGACGCGCAGCTGCTGCGCAGCGTCGGCATCCCTTGCGCGGATGCGGTGCAGCCAATCACGGAGTAGTCGATGGACAACGGCAGAGTCGTCATCCACCCGCCCTCGGGCGATGCCACGGTCAAGCTGGCGCTGTCGCGCGCAGCGGTGGCCAAGGTGCAGGTGGCCGGCGTGGATCTGGTGCTGGTCATGTCCGACGGCACGCAGCATGTGCTGCAGGGCGCCGCGCTGCGCGCGCTGGCCGACCCCGACTTCAAGCTGCAGTTCCAGGACGGCGCGACCGAGGCGTCCTCGCTGATCACGCAGGCCGGCCCGGTCAACATCACCGACACGCTGCTGCGCACCGTCGAGAAAAACACCACCGACGCCGAGGCGCCGGCACCGGCCGCACGCGAAAGCAGCAGCGACATGCCGCCGCCACCCAAACCGCCAGCGGACAGCGGCTTGGTGTCGGGCAGCGGCGGCGGCGAGGGCGCCGGCAAGGCCGAGTTTCACGACGAGGCGCGGCCGTTCTCGCTCGTCATCCAGGTCGCGCCGCGGCCCGCCGGCGGCCCGCCCGGCGGCGGCACACCGCCCCCGCCGCCCGCCGCCGCGGTGCTGACGGTGGCCGGCCAGGTGCACAACGTGACCGGCCAGGAGGTCAGCGGCACCACCATCACCGGCTCCGGCGGCTCGGCCGAGTCGGCCACCGATTTCTCGGCCGCCGCGCAGGCCGCACCCGAGCTCATCCAGGGCACATCCGGCGACGACACCATCAACGGCGACGGCGGCAAGGGCATGGGCTCGGGTTGGGCGCGCCAGTTCGACATCTCGCTGTCGGCCAAGGCCGGCGCGTTGGTGAAGACGGTGGTGATCACCGGGCTGCCGGACGGCTTTGAGGTCGTCGGCGCCACCAAGGGCGCCACCGGCTGGGACCTGACGGTGCCCACCGACCCGGCCGCCGCCACGCGCTACAGCGTCATGGTGCGGTACGCGGTCGCGTCCGACGCGGCCGCCGCGCCGTCGACGACCTTCGATATCGTCGTCACCGCCACGGCCGACATCGACGGCGCCACCATCGAGGGCAAGCTGACGCTGCCCGCCATCGTGCGCGAGGTGACCAGCGCCGCCGACATGGCCTATGACGTCGGCGGCAAGGCCGGCGTCGTGTTCCCGGCCTTCGGCCTGGGTGACGTCATCGACGGCGGCGCCGGCAACGACACGATCAGCGGCCTTGTCGGCGCGGACCGCCTCTTCGGAGGCGCCGGCATCGACAAGCTGGACGGCGGCGCCGGCAGCGACTGGCTGGTGGGCGGCGAGGGTGCCGACAAGCTCGTCGGCGGCAGCGGCAACGACACGGCCAGCTACGAAGGCTCGGGCGCGGGCGTCAGCGTGGACCTGGCAGCCAGCACGGCCAGCGGCGGCGACGCCGACGGCGACACGCTGGAAGGCATCGAGAACCTCGCCGGCAGCGGCGGGGCCGACCAGCTGCGCGGCGACGCCGGCGCCAACAGGCTGGACGGCGGCGCCGGCAACGACCAGCTCGAAGGCCGCGGCGGGGCCGACCAGTTGGTGGGCGGCGCGGGCACGGACACGGCCGTCTACAGCGGCTCGACCGCGGGCGTCACCATCGACCTGGCCGCCGGCACCGGCAAGGGTGGCGAGGCCGAGGGCGACACGCTGTCGCAGGTCGAGAACGTCATCGCGTCCGACCATGACGACACGCTGCGCGGCGACGCCGCCGCCAACGTGCTGCAGGCCGGCGCGGGCGACGACCTGCTGGAAGGCCGCGGCGGCGCCGACATGCTGCAGGGCGGCGCCGGCAGCGACACGGCCAGCTACGCCAGCTCGGCCGCCGGCGTCAACGTGAGCCTGGGCACCGGCCAGGGCAGCGGCGGCGACGCGACGGGCGACCGGCTGCAGGACATCGAGCACCTGACCGGCTCCGGCTTCAACGACCTGCTGATCGGCAGCGCCGGCGACAACAAGCTCGACGGCGGCGCCGGCGATGACGAGCTGGAAGGCGGCGAGGGCGCCGACACGCTGGTGGGCGGCGAAGGCAAAGACACGGCCAGCTACGTGGACGCGCTGACCGGCGTGACCGCGAACCTGGCCAATGCGGCGCTGAACACCGGCGAGGCGCGCGGCGACACCTACAGCGGCATCGAGAACCTGGCCGGCTCCGAGAACGACGACCTGCTGATCGGCGACGGCTTCGACAACGTGCTGATCGGCAACCCCGGCAACGACGGGCTGCAGGGCGGCGCCGGCGACGACACGCTGTTCGGCGGTGCCGGGGCCGACCAGCTCGACGGCGGCGACGGCACCGACACCGCCAGCTACGCCGACTCGCAGGAAGGCGTGAAGGTGGACCTGACCGGCGCCACGCCCAACACCGGCGGCGACGCTGCGGGCGACACGCTGGTGAACGTCGAGAACCTGACCGGCTCGCGCTTCTCCGACCGCCTCGTCGGTGGGGACGGCAGCAACGTGCTGGACGGCGGCCGCGGCGCAGACGTGCTGATCGGCGGCGCGGGCGCCGACACGCTGATCGGCGGCGACGGCTCGGACACGGCGGACTACTCCACGTCCAGCGTGGCCGTGCAGATCAACCTGACCACCGGCGTCGTCACCGGTGGCGATGCGACGGGCGACACCTTCCAGTCCATCGAGAACCTGACCGGCGGCACGGGCGACGACCAGCTGACCGGCGAGGCCAGCGCCAACACGCTGATCGGCGGCGCGGGCAACGACACGCTGTCCGGCCTGGCGGGCAACGACCGGCTCGACGGCGGCGATGGCGACGACCTGCTGGAGGGCGGCACCGGCGCCGACCAACTGGCCGGCGGCGCGGGCACCGACACGGCGACCTACGCGACGTCCAGCCAGGGCGTGCGCGTGAACCTCGCTACCGGCATCGGCCTGGGCGGCGATGCCGAAGGCGACCGGCTCTCGGGCATCGAGAACCTGACCGGCTCCGACAAGGACGACCAGCTGACCGGCACGGCCGGGGTCAACAAGCTGGTGGGCGGTGGCGGTGACGACGTGCTGGACGGCGGCGACGGCGCGGACGTGCTGGATGGCGGCGACGGCAGCGACACGGCCAGCTACGCATCGGCCACCGCCGGCGTGGCCGCCAGCCTGCTGGCGCCCGGCACCAACACCGGCGCAGCGGCGGGGGACAGCTACCTGTCCATCGAGAACCTGACCGGCTCCAACTACAACGACACGCTGACGGGCGACGCGAACGCCAACGTCATCGCCGGTGGCGATGGCGACGACCTCATCGAAGGCCGCGGTGGCGCGGACGTCATCCAGGGCGGGCTGGGCAATGACACGCTGAGCTACGCCGCCTCGGCGGCCGCCGTGCAGGTGGACCTCGTGGCCGGCACCGGCAACGGCGGCGATGCGCAGGCCAACGTCATCGGCGGCATCGAGAACCTGATCGGCTCCAACTTCGGCGATGCGCTGAGGGGCGACGCGAACGACAACCGGCTGGATGGCGGCAACGGCGACGACCTGCTGGAAGGCGGCGCGGGCGCGGACCAGCTGCTCGGCGGCGCCGGCAACGACACGGCCACCTATGTCGGCTCCACGTCCGGCGTGAAGGCCAGCCTGGTCAACGCGGCCACCAACGCCGGCGATGCGGCCGGCGACAGCTTCCAGTCCATCGAGAACCTGACCGGCTCGGCCTTCGACGACACGCTGGAAGGCGACGCCGGCGTCAACCGGTTGCTGGGCGGCGCGGGCGACGACGTGCTGATCGGCGGCGCCGGGGCGGACGTGCTGTCCGGCGGCGCCGGCAGCGACACCGCCAGCTACGCCGGCGCGCTCAGCGGCCTGACCGTGAGCCTGGCCGACACGGCGCTGAACACCGGCGACGCGGCCGGCGACACGTTCGATGCGATCGAGAACCTGGCGGGGTCGGGATTCGACGATGTGCTGATCGGCACCACCGGCGCGAACCGGCTGGACGGCGGCGCCGGCAACGACCTGCTGAACGGCGGCGCCGGCGCGGATGCGCTGATCGGCGGCGCCGGCATCGACACCGCCACCTATGCCGCGTCGACCGCGGCCGTGACGGTGAACCTGGGCACCGGCCGCGGCAGCGGCGGCGATGCGCAGGGCGACACGCTGGCGGGCATCGAGAACGTCATCGGCTCGGCCTTCGACGACCAGCTGACCGGCGCGGCCGGCACCAACGTGCTGACGGGCGGCGCGGGCAGCGACACCTACACGGTGGACGACTCGACCGACGTCATCGTCGAAGCGGCCGGCGAGGGCACGGACAGCGTCAATGCGTCGGTCAGCTATGCGCTGTCGGCCAACGTCGAGAACCTGACGTTGACCGGCACCGCCGACATCGACGCAACCGGCAACGTGCTGGACAACGTCCTCACCGGCAACGCCGGCAACAACCTGCTGGACGGCGGCCTGGGCGCCGACCGCATGGCCGGCGGCGCGGGCGACGACAGCTATGTCGTCGAGTCCACCGGCGACGTGGTCACCGAGAACTTCGGCGAAGGCACGGACACCGTGCGTTCGTCCATCAGCTACGCGTTGGGCGCCAACGTCGAGAACCTGGTGCTGACGGGCACCGGCAGCAACAGCGCGACCGGCAACGCGCTGGACAACGTCATCACGGGCAACAGCGGCAACAACCTCATCGACGGCGGCGCGGGCGCCGACGCGATGGCGGGCGGTGCCGGTGACGACATCTACGTCGTCGACAACGCCGGCGACACGGTGACGGAAGCCGCGGGCGAGGGCACGGACCTGGTGCGCAGCAGCGTCAGCTTCACGCTGGGCGCCAACGTCGAGCACCTGACGCTGACGGGCACGGCCAACATCGACGCGACCGGCAATGCGCTGGCCAACACGCTCACTGGCAACGCCGGCAACAACGTGCTGGACGGGAAGGCCGGCGCCGACCAGATGGCCGGCGGCGCGGGCGACGACACCTACGTCGTCGACAACGCCGGCGACCAGATCACCGAAGCCGCCAACGAGGGCACGGACCTCGTGCGCTCGTCGATCAGCTGGACGCTGGGCGACAACCTCGAGAACCTGGCGCTGCTGGGCGCGGGCAACATCGACGCCACCGGCAACGCGGCCGACAACGTCATCACCGGCAACGCCGGCGCCAACCTCATCGACGGCAAGGCCGGCGCGGACACGATGGCCGGCGGCGCAGGCGACGACAGCTACATCGTCGACAACAGCGGCGACACGGTGGCCGAAGACGCCAATGCGGGCTACGACACGGTTCGCAGCAGCGTGAGCTATGCGCTGTCGGCCAACGTCGAGGAACTGCAGCTCACCGGCACGGGCAACATCAGCGGCACCGGCAACGAGCTGGACAACCGCATCGTCGGCAACAGCGGCGCCAACCTGCTGGACGGCGGCGCGGGCGCCGACGCGATGCTGGGCGGCGCGGGCGACGACACCTACCTCGTCGACGACGCAGGCGACACGGTGACGGAAGCCGCGGGCGGCGGCACCGACCTCGTGCGCAGCAGCGTCAGCTTCACGCTGGGCGCCAACGTCGAGAACCTGGTGCTGACCGGCACCGCGCCGATCAACGCCACCGGCAACGACCTCGACAACGCGTTGACCGGCAACGGCGGCAACAACGCGCTGGATGGCGGCCTGGGCGCCGACGTGATGGCGGGCGGCGCAGGTAACGACACCTACGTCGTCGACAACGCGGCCGACGTCGTCACCGAGAACGCCGGCGAGGGCACCGACACCGTGCGTGCCGGCTTCAGCTACACGCTGGGCGCCAACCTGGAGAACCTGGTGCTGACCGGCACCGGCGACCTGAACGGCACCGGCAACGCGCTGGACAACGCCCTCACCGGCAACAGCGGCAACAACACGCTGGACGGCGGCCTAGGCGCCGACGCGATGGCCGGCGGTGCGGGCAATGACGTCTACGTCGTCGACAACAGCGGCGACACGGTGACGGAGAACGCGGGCGAGGGCATCGACCTCGTGCAGTCCGGCGTCAGCTTCCGGCTGGGCGCCAACATCGAGCAGCTGACGCTGACGGGCACCGCCAACATCGACGGCACCGGCAACGCGCTGGCCAACGTCATCACCGGCAACGCGGGCAACAACGTGCTGGACGGCGGCGCCGGCACCGACGTGCTGACCGGCGGCGCGGGCGATGACACCTACGTCGTCGACAACGCCGGCGACAGCATCACCGAGCGGGCCGGCGAGGGCGCGGACCTCGTGCGCAGCGCGGTCACGTGGACGCTCGGGGCCAACCTCGAGAACCTGACGCTGACCGGCGGCGCCAACATCGACGGCACCGGCAACGCGCTGGCCAACGTGCTCACCGGCAACGGCGGCAACAACGTGCTTGACGGCCGCGCCGGCGCCGACCAGATGGCCGGTGGCGCGGGTGACGACACCTACGTCATCGACAACGCCGGCGACACCGTCACCGAGAACGCCGGCGAAGGCACGGACCTCGTGCGCGCGGGCATCAGCTGGGTGCTGGGCGCCAACGTCGAGAACCTGCAGCTGACCGGCAGCGGCGACCTCAACGCGACCGGCAACGAGCTGGACAACCAGCTCACCGGCAACGGCGGCAACAACCTGCTGGACGGCAAGGCCGGCGCGGACGCGATGGCCGGCGGCGCGGGCGACGACAGCTACCTCGTCGACAACGCCGGCGACACCGTCACCGAAGGCGTGGGCGAGGGCGCGGATCAGGTGTTCGCCAGCGTCAGCTTCCGCCTCGGCGAGAACCTGGAAGACCTGACGCTGCTAGGTGCCGCCAACATCAACGCGACCGGCAACTCGGCCGCCAACCGACTGACCGGCAACAGCGGCAACAACCAGCTGGACGGCGGCGCGGGTGCCGACCAGATGGCCGGCGGCGCCGGTGACGACAGCTACGTCGTCGACAACGCCGGCGACGTGGTGACCGAGAACGCCGGCGAGGGCACGGACACCATCCGCTCGTCCGTCACGCTGGTGCTGCCGGCCAACGTCGAGAACCTGGTGCTGACGGGCAGCGCCAACATCGACGCGACCGGCAATGCGCTGGACAACGTCATCACCGGCAACGCCGGCAACAACACCATCGACGGCGGCGCGGGCGCCGACGCGATGGCCGGCGGCGCCGGCAACGACAGCTACGTCGTCGACAACGCCGGCGACACGGTGCTGGAGGCAGCCGGCGAGGGCACGGACCTCGTGCGCTCAAGCGTCACGTTCACGTTGGGCCCCAACCTCGAGAACCTGCTGCTGACCGGCAGCGCCAACATCGACGGCAGCGGCAACGAGCTGGCCAACCAGATCACCGGCAACAGCGGCAACAACACGCTGGATGGCGGCGCGGGCGCCGACACGCTGGCCGGTGGCGCGGGCAACGACACCTACGTCGTCGACGACCTCGGCGACACCGTCACCGAGTTCAGCGGCCAGGGCACGGACACCGTGCGTTCCAGCGTCACCTTCGCGCTGGGCGCCAACCTCGAGCGCCTGGTGCTGACCGGCACCGGCGACATCAACGCCACCGGCAACGAGCTGGACAACCAGCTGACCGGCAATCTCGCCAACAACACGCTGGACGGCGGCCAGGGCGCCGACGCGATGGCCGGCGGCGCGGGCAACGACATCTACGTCGTCGACAACACCGGCGACGCGGTGACCGAGAACGCCGGCGAGGGCACGGACACCGTGCGCGCCAGCATCAGCTACGCGCTGGGCGCCAACGTCGAGAACCTGGTGCTGACCGGCACCGGCAACGTCGGCGCCACCGGCAACGAGCTGGACAACCAGATCACCGGCAACGCCGGCGCCAACCTCATCGACGGCGGCACCGGCGCCGACCGCATGGCCGGCGGCGCGGGGGACGACACCTACCTCGTCGACAACGCGGGCGACACCGTGACCGAGGCGGTGGGCGAGGGCACGGACCTCGTGCGCAGCAGCGTCAGCTTCACGCTGTCGGCCAACGTCGAGAACCTGATCCTGACGGGCACGGCCGACATCGACGGCACCGGCAACGGCCAGGCCAACCAGCTGACCGGCAACAGCGGCAACAACGTGCTGGACGGCGGCGCGGGCGCCGACGTGATGACCGGCGGCCTGGGCGACGACACCTACGGCGTGGACAACGCCGGCGACCAGGTCATCGAGGCCAGCGGCGAGGGCACGGACACCGTGCGTTCCAGCATCAGCTACACGCTGGGCGCCACGCTGGAGAACCTGGTGCTGACCGGCACCGGCAACATCAGCGGCACCGGCAATGCCGGCGCCAACAGCATCACCGGCAACGCGGCGGCCAACGTCATCGACGGCGGCGCGGGCGCCGACACGATGGCCGGCGGCGGCGGCGACGACACCTTCTACGTGGACACCGCCGGCGACGTCGTCGTCGAGGATGTCGGCGCGGGCAACGACACTGAGATCTCGTCCGTCAGCCGCGTGCTGGAAGCCAACGTCGAGAACCTCATCCTCACCGGGTCGGCCAACCTGACCGGCACCGGCAACGAACTGGCCAACCAGCTCACCGGCAACGCCGGCAACAACACGCTGGACGGCGGTGCGGGCGCCGACCTGATGGCCGGCGGCGCCGGTGACGACGTCTATGTGGTGGACGATGCCGGCGACCAGGTCGTCGAGAACCCCGGCGAAGGCACGGACACCGTGCGCGCCGCGGCCAGCTTCGCGCTGGGCGCCAACATCGAGAACCTGGTGCTGACCGGCACGGCCAGCGTGGACGGCACCGGCAACGAGCTGGACAACGTCATCACCGGCAACAGCGGCGCCAACGTGCTGGACGGCGGCGCGGGCGCCGACCGCCTCGTCGGCGGCACGGGCAACGACACCTACGTCATCGACGACGCGGGTGACGTCATCGTCGAGAACGCCGGCGAGGGCACGGACACCGTGCGATCCGGCATCAGCCACACGCTGGGCGCCAACCTCGAGAACCTGGTGCTGACCGGCGCGGACCGCATCGACGCGACCGGCAACGCGGTGGCCAACGTCATCACCGGCAACGTCAACAACAACCTCATCGACGGCGGCCTGGGCGCCGACACGATGAGCGGCGGCGCCGGCAACGACACCTACCTCGTCGACAACGCCGGCGACGTCGTCATCGAGGCCGCGGGCGAGGGCGTGGACCTGGTGCGCGCCAGCGTCAGCTTCGCGCTGGGCGCCAACGTCGAGAACCTGGTGCTGACCGGCAGCAACGACATCAATGCCACCGGCAACTCGCTGGCCAACCAGCTGACCGGCAACAGCGGCGCCAACTTGCTGGACGGCGGCGCCGGCGCCGACCAGCTGGCCGGCGGCGCGGGGGACGACACCTACATCGTCGACAACGGCAGCGACGCCATCACCGAGTACACCGCCGAGGGCTACGACACGGTGCAGTCGTCCGTCAGCTGGACGCTGGGCGCCAACCTGGAGGCGCTGGTGCTGCTGGGCAGCAACAACCTCAACGGCACGGGCAACGACCTGGCCAACTCGCTGACCGGCAACACCGGCAACAACGTGCTGGACGGCGGCCTGGGTGCCGACACGATGGCCGGCGGCGCCGGCAACGACACCTACGTCGTCGACAACGCCGGCGACGTCGTCACCGAGAACCCGGGCGAGGGCAGCGACACGGTGCAGGCGTCCATCAGCTATGTGCTGGTCAACGAGGTCGAGAACCTGACGCTTACCGGCACGGCCAACCTGAACGGCACCGGCAACGCGCTGGACAACGTCATCACCGGCAACAGCGGCAACAACACACTGGACGGTGGCGCCGGCGCCGACCGCCTGGTGGGCGGTGCGGGCAACGACAGCTACATCGTCGACAACAGCGGCGACACAGTCGTCGAGGCCGCCGGCGGCGGCACGGACACCGTGTCGGCCAGCCTCAGCCACGGCCTGGCCGACAACGTCGAGAACCTGGTGCTCACCGGCACGGCCGACATCGACGGCACCGGCAACGAGCTGAACAACCAGATCACCGGCAATGCCGGCGCCAACGTGCTGGAAGGTGGCGAGGGCGACGACCGCCTCGTCGGCGGCGCGGGCAACGACATCTACGTCGTCGACAGCGTGGGCGACCTGATCACCGAGAACGCCGGCGAAGGCACGGACACCGTGCGCAGCTCCGTCAGCTGGGTGCTGGGCGCCAACCTGGAGAACCTGGAGCTGACGGGCGCGGACGCCATCGACGCCACCGGCAACGGTCTCGTCAACCTGCTGACCGGCAACGAAGGCAACAACCAGCTCGACGGCGGCGCGGGCGCCGACCAGATGACCGGCGGCCTGGGCGACGACACCTACGTCATCGACAACGCCGGCGACCTGGTCGTCGAGTTCTTCGGCGAGGGCACGGACACGGTGCTGACCGGCATCAGCTACACGCTGACGGCCAACGTCGAGACGCTGGTGCTGACGGGCACCGGCGACATCAACGGCACCGGCAACGCTTTGGGCAACACCGTCACCGGCAACAGCGGCAACAACCAGCTCGACGGCGGGCAGGGCGCCGACGTGCTGGTGGGCGGCGCGGGCAACGACAGCTACGTCGTCGACAACGTCGGCGACTCGCTGTACGAACAGGCCGGCGGCGGCACCGACACGGTGCTGTCCAGCGTCAGCTGGGCGCTGTCGGCCAACTTCGAGAACCTGACGCTGACCGGCAGCGCCAACATCTCGGCCACCGGCAACAGCGCTGCGAATGTGCTGACCGGCAACGCCGGCAACAACCTCATCGTCGGCGGCGGCGGCGCCGACACCATCAACGCCGGCGCGGGCGCCGACACCATCCTCGTCGCGGACCTGACCTTCGCATCCGTCAACGGCGGCAGCGGCGTGGACAGCCTGAAGCTGGACGGGCTGGGCGTCAGCAACGTCAACCAGCTGACCGCCAAGGTGCAGGGCATTGAGGTGCTGGACTTCTTCGGTGGTACGGCCGAGACCGTCACGGTGCGCTCGGCCGACGTGAACACCACGAGCTTCGTCGGCGCCGACGGCGGCGGCAAGCTGGAGCTGCTGCTGGACGGCAACGACCTGCTGCTGCTCAACAGCAGCGACTACAACAACGCGACCGACTACCGCACCAACGCGCCGGACGTGCTGCTGACCAACGGCAACACCGGCAAGCTGCTGACGGCCATCACTGTGGGCGGCGTGAACCTGGCCATCGACATCAGCGGCCTGGTGCTGCCCAGCCTGTCGGACCTGCGCACGCTGTGGGGCATGTCGGCCGACCCGACCTTCGCCAGCATCGCCGGCAAGATCACCTGGCTGGACGCGACCGACCTGGACGGCAACGGCACGTCCTCGGGCCTGGGCGAGGCCGGCCTCATCAACGGCAACGGCAACCTCAGCACCTGGGTCGACAAGAGCGGCAGCGGCAACAACTTCACGCAGGCCACGGCCAGCGCGTCGCCCAAGCTGGACCTGACCGGCCTGAACGGCCAGCCCACCATCAGCTTCGACGGCAACGACAACCTCACCAGCAGCCTGTGGGTGGGGCAGAACTACTCGCTGTTCGTCGTCGGCCAGCTGACCGGCACGCAGAACGGGCGGCTGGTGTCGTCGTCCACCGACAACTCGCTGATCGGCTGGCACGGCGGCTACCAGGACCAGCTGTACGGCCAGAACTGGGTGTCGCAGACCAACGGCACGGTGCAGCCCAACACGCCCATCCTCTACACGGCGGCCGACCAGGTCGGCGCCGGCGTGCTCTACAAGAACGGCGTGGCGCTGCCGGCCACCGGCAGCACCTTCGACGGCTGGCTGGGCAAGGTGCAGCTGTCGGGCTACGGCGGCGCCAACAGCGAGGCCAGCCGCGGCGCGGTGTCGGAGCTGCTGGTGTTCGACCATGTGCTGTCCGCCGGCGAGCAGCGCGTCATCGAGAACTACCTGGCCACCAAGTGGGGCGTGGGCACGGCGGCCAACCTGACCGGCGGCGCGCTGGGCACCGTCGGGCTGGACGCGCTGTGGACCGGCGCCAAGATCCAGTTCGGCACCGCATCCGCCGAGACGCTGACCGCGGCCTACAACGGCGCGTCGGCCCGTGGCACGGGCCGCGTGGACGCAGTCGTGTTCGGTGGCGACGGCAACGACACGCTGAACGGCAGCGTGCGCGTGGACGCGCTGTTCGGCGGCAACGGCAACGACACGCTGGACGGCAAGACCGGCGCCGACTGGATGGCCGGCGGTGCGGGCAACGACACGTACACCATCGACGACATCGGCGACACGGTGGTGGAAGAAGCCAGCGCGGGCAGCGACCTGGTCCTGAGCGCCGTCAGCTACACGTTGACGGCCAACATCGAGAACCTGACGCTGACCGGCACGGCCGCCATCAACGGCGCCGGCAATGCGCTGGCCAACACCATCCTCGGCAACAGCGGCGCCAACCGCATCGACGGCGGCGCCGGCGCCGACACGATGACCGGCGGCGCGGGCAACGACGTCTACTTCGTCGACAACGCGGGCGACCTCGTCAACGAGAACGCGGGCGAGGGCACCGACGCGGTCTACGCATCCACCAGCTACACGCTGGCCGCCAACGTCGAGAACATCTTCTACATCGGCCGTGCGGCCGGCACGATCACCGGCAACACCGCCAACAACCAGCTGTACGCCAGCGTCTACAGCGGCATCGCCACGACGATGGCCGGCGGCACCGGCGACGACAGCTACTACCAGCAGGCCGACAGCTTCGGCAACTTCAACCTGAACCTGAACGTCGTCGAGAACGCGGGCGAGGGCACCGACACCGTCTACCTGCAGCGCACCACCAACAACGCGACGGTGCTGAGCTTCACGCTGCCGGCCAACGTCGAGAACCTGGACCTCTCGTCCTCTTACAACGTCAACGGCGTCGGCAACGCGCTGGACAACGTGCTCACCGGCCCCGGCAACCTGGGCACGCCCAACGCGGTGTCGCTGACCGGCGGCGCGGGCAATGACACCTACATCGTGTCCCTGCCGTTCACGAGCATCGTGGAGAACAGCGGCGAGGGCACGGACACCGTGCAGGCGAACGTCGACTTCCGTGCGCCGGCCAACGTCGAAAACCTGACGGCCGGCAACCAGAACAACCTCAAGCTGTTCGGCAATTCGCTGAACAACACGCTGACCGGCACGCAGGCCAACGAGCGGCTGGACGGCGGCGCCGGCAACGACACGATGGTGGGCGGTGCCGGCGACGACACCTACGTCGTCGACAGCGCGTCCGACGTCATCACCGACACCGTCGGCCTGGACAGCATCGAAACCAGCCTGGCCAGCTACACGCTGGGCACCGGCCTGGAGCGGCTGAGCTTCACCGACACCGGCGCCCACACCGGCACCGGCAACGCGCTGGCCAACCTCATCGTCGGCAACAGCGGCAACGACACGCTCTCCGGCCTGGACGGCAACGACACGCTGTACGGCGGCGGCGGCGCCGACACGCTGACCGGCGGCAACGGCGACGACCTGCTCGTGGCCGGCAGCCGCCCCAGCCCGTTTGCGGGCCAGCAGCAGAGCGGCCTGCGCGGCGAGTACTGGAACAACCAGAGCTGGCTGGGCGTGCCCGTGCTGACGCGCCAGGACGCCGACATCAACTTCAGCTGGGGCAACGGCTCGCCGGCCACCGGCGTCATCGGCGTCGACAACTTCTCGGCGCGCTGGACGGGCTACATCAACATCGCCACCGCGGGCAGCTACACCTTCGCCATCCGTTCCGATGACGCTGCCGTGCTCACGATCGACGGCCAGTCGCTCGTCAATAGCACCTATGCCAGCGGCCAGGCCAGCGCGCTGGTGCTGACGCTGAGCGCGGGACTGCACACCATCCAGATGCAGTCCAACGAAGGCTCGGGCGGCGCCTACGCGCAGCTGCTGTGGACGACGCCGGCCTCGGCGACGATGACGGCCGTGCCGTCGTCGGTGTTCAGCTACGGTGATGCGGCTGCCACGGACGCCGCCGGCGACACGCTCAACGGCGGCGCCGGCAACGACACGCTGGTGGGTGGCCCCAACGTCGACGTGCTGGCCGGCGGCACCGGCGACGACATCTACGTCGTCGCCAACCAGGCCGACACGCTGGTCGAGAACGCGGGGGAGGGCACCGACACCGTGCAATCCAGCGCCACGTTCACGCTGGCCAGCCTGCCCAACATCGAGAACATCACGCTGACCGGCAGCGCCGCCGTGAACGCGAGCGGCAACGCGGCCGCCAACGCGCTGACGGGCAATGCCGCGGTCAACACGCTGGACGGCAGCGATGGCAACGACACGCTGATCGGCGGCGGCGGCGCGGACACGCTGATCGGCGGCAACGGCAACGACAACCTCACCGGCGACGGCGGCAGCACGCTGCAGGGCGGTGACGGCGACGACGTGCTGCGGCTGGGCAATGTCAGCGCCTGGACGCCGGGCCAGCTGAACAACCTCTCCCTGTGGCTGGACGCTGCCGACCTGGACGGCGACGGCGTGCGCGAAGGCTTCGCCGAAGGCGGCCTGACCGCCGACGGCCGCGTGGCCCTGTGGCGCGACAAGAGCGGCAACGGCCGCGATGCGACGACCAGCAACGGCAGCTACGAGCCCTTCTACATCGCCGACGGCATGAACGGCCTGCCGACGCTGCGACTGGACGGCCTGGACGACCGGCTGTCCATCAGCCTGCCCACCATCGCATCGGGCGGCAGCATCTACTGGGTGCAGCGCAGTGGCGACAGCTTCTACATGCCGATGTACACCGGCGCCAGCAGCAGCCCCTGGCTGCTGATTGCCGGGCAGGGTGACGGCACCACCGACGTGGTCGGCGCCGGCAACACCAACCTGAAGTCCGCCTGGACCATGGACGGCACGCTGCAGACCTGGAACACGCGCGCCAACGTCTACACGACGCTGGCGGAGGCGACGCACGTCGTGTCCACCGTCAACCAGGCGCTGAGTTTCAACGGCTCGCTGACCATCGGCAACAGCTGGGGCGGCCAGTGGATGAGCAGCGCCGACTACAGCGAGGTCGTCGTCACCGGCACCACGCTGAGCACGGCAGACCAGCAGCGGCTGGACGGCTACCTGGCCTGGAAATGGGGCACCGTCGGCCTGCTGGCCGCCGCCAACCCGTACAAGACGGCCGCGCCCACCGTCTTCACCATCGCAAGCGCAGGCGGCTCGCTGTTCGGCGGCGTCGGCAACGACACGCTGACCGGCGGCAACGGCGACGACCTGCTGGACGGCGGCACCGGCAACGACGCGATGGCCGGCGGCGTGGGCAACGACAGCTACGTCGTCGACTCGCTGTCCGACACCGTCACCGAGAACGCCAGCGAAGGCGCGGACCTCGTGCAGGCCAGCGTCAGCTGGACGCTGGGCGTGAACCTGGAGAACCTGACGCTGACCGGTGCTGGCGCCATCAACGGCACCGGCAACACGCTGGACAACGTGCTGGTGGGCAACGGCGCCGCCAACACGCTGACCGGCCTGGCCGGCAACGACGTGCTGGACGGCAGCGCGGGCGCCGACACGCTGATCGGCGGCACCGGCAACGACAGCTACGTCGTCGACAACCTCGGCGACGTCATCACCGAGAACGCGGGCGAGGGCACCGACAGCGTGACCGCGTCCGTCAGCTACACGCTGGCGGCGAATGTCGAGAACCTGGCGCTGGCCGGCACCGCCAACCTGAACGCCACCGGCAACGCGCAGGACAACCAGCTGAGCGGCAACAGCGGCGACAACGTGCTGGACGGCGGCGCCGGTGCCGACGCGATGGCCGGCGGCGCGGGCAACGACACCTACGTCGTCGACAACGCCGGCGACACCGTCACGGAGGCCGCCAACGCCGGCATGGACGTCGTGCAGTCGTCCATCAGCTTCGCGCTGCCGGTCAACGTCGAGCAGCTCATCCTGACCGGCTCGGCGGCCATCAACGCCACCGGCAACGGCCTGAACAACCAGCTGACCGGCAACGCCGGCGACAACGTGCTGGACGGCGGCGCCGGTGCCGACGCGATGGCCGGCGGCGCGGGCAACGACACCTATGTCGTCGACAACGCCGGCGACACGGTCACCGAAGGCACCGGCGCCGGCACGGACACCGTGCAGGCATCGGTGTCGCACACGCTGGACGCCAACGTCGAACACCTGACGCTCACCGGCGGCACGGCCATCAACGGCACCGGCAACGCGCTGGACAACCAGATCACCGGCAACGCCGCGGCCAACACGCTGACCGGTGGAGACGGCAACGACACGCTGACCGGCGCCGGCGGCCTGGACACGCTGCTGGGCGGCAACGGCGATGACACGCTGATCGCCGCATCGCCGGCCGACCTGGCGTCGGCCGACGGCGGCGCAGGCGTGGACCTGCTGAAGTTCACGAGCGTCGGTGCCAGCTTCGACATCGCGTCGCTGATCAACGTCGCCCGCAACATCGAGGCGCTGGACCTGCGCAACGGCAGCGCCGGCAGCGTCGATCTGTCCAGCCTGGGATTGACCAGCATCACCGATGCCAACCGCGTGCTGACGCTGAAGCTGGACAGCGGCGACGTCATCAACGTGGCCGCCGGCACGCAACTGCAGCAACTCACAACGGGCACCGACGTGTACGGCAATGCACTGGTCGACTACGCGGTCATGGAAGACCAGGCCGGCATCTGGGTGCAGACGTCGACGCTGCACGTCGTGACGGGCGGTGGCGGCTGAGAGGCAGGCCCGCGGCCTGCCCATCCATATTGTCGACAATGTGCATTATGTAAATAAATAAATGGAAGTGCGGCGCCGCCCCGGCATGCGGCGCAGCCACTACGATGCCGCCCCATAACTAGATGGGGCCTGTGGATGGCGTTGTTGGAATTTCTTGAGGTGGCGGCGTGGGCGTGAAGTTGCTCGTGGGCCTAGTGTGGCTGCTGAGTTGGCTGCCGTTTCGCGTCATTTCGGGATTGGGCTGGGTGATCGGCAGCCTGATCTACCTGCTGCCGACGTCCCGCCGGCACATTGGTGACGTCAACCTGCGACTCGTGCTGCCCGACTGGACGGCCGCGGCCCGCAGCCGGCTGTTGCGCCGGCATTTCGTCGCCATGGTGCAGATGCTGCTGGAGTACGGCTACTGCTGGTTCGCCTCGCAGGAGCGGCTCAAGCGGCTGATGCGCATCGAAGGGCTGGAGCACTTGCGCGCGCTGGACGGCCGCAACGTCATCCTGATGATGCCGCACTTCACCGGGCTGGACCTGGCCGGCCTGCGCATCTCGCTGGAGACGCCCGTCGTCAGCATCTACTCGGTGCAGAAGGATCCGTGGCTGGACGCCTTTTTCCGCGCCAAGCGGCTGCGTTTCAGCACCGGCATCATCTTTGCGCGCCAGCAGGGCACGCGACCTACGCTGCGGGCGCTGAAGGATGGCTACCGCCTCTACTACCTCCCCGACCAGGATTTCGGTGCACGCGACTCGGTATTCGTGCCCTTCTTCGGCGTGCCGGCCGCCACCATCGGCGGGTTGTCGCGCATGGCTGCCGTGACGAAGGCAGCCGTGCTGCCCTGCTACCCCCGCCGGGAGGCCGACGGTTATACGCTGGTCATAGAGCCGGCGCTGGACAGCTTTCCCACGGATGACGTTGTCGCCGACGCGACACGCATGAACGCCGTCATCGAGGCGCAGGCGCGCCGACAATTGCACCAGTACTTCTGGCTGCACAAGCGCTTCAAGTCGCGCCCGCCTGGCGAGGCCGACTTATATGGCAAATGACTGATATTCCTTACATCAAGCTCGGCATCGTCGCGGTGTTCGTCGCCAGCACGGTCTACGTGCACTTCCGGGGTCGCGTGCGACTGAAGTTCTTCCGCCAGCTGACGGATCACTCCACGTTCATGGCGCCGATCAACTGCCTGATGTACCTGTTCTCCAGGTTGCCGGCCAGGCCATATCTGCCGGTGTCGGGCTTCCCCGAACTCAAGCTGCTGCAGGATCACTGGCAGGACATCCGCGCGGAGGCTTATCGGCTCGCCGAGGCCGGCGAGATCAAGAAGAGCGACAAGTACAACGACGCTGGCTTCAACAGCTTCTTCAAGACCGGCTGGACGCGCTTCCACCTGAAGTGGTACGACGACGCGCATGCATCGGCCAAGGCGCTGTGCCCGGTGACGACGGAGTTGCTGCAACGCATTCCGACCGTGAAGGCCGCGATGTTCGCCGCGCTGCCGCCGGGCGGGCGCCTCGTCACGCACCGCGACCCGTTCGCCGGCTCCGTGCGCTACCACCTGGGCCTGGTCACGCCCAACGCCGACAGCTGCTACATCTCGGTGGACGGCGAGCGTTACTCATGGCGCGACGGTGAGGGCGTCATCTTCGACGAGACCTACCTGCACTACGCCGAGAACCAGTCGGACCAGATGCGCATCATCCTGTTCTGCGACGTCGAGCGGCCGCTGAACAACCCGGTGGCGCGCTGGTTCAACCACTTCATCAGCCATACGCTGATCCGCGCGGCGTCCGCGCCCAATTCCGACACCGACCGTACCGGCGGCATCAACAAGCTCTTTGCCTACGTGCAACAGGTGCGCCTGTTCGGCAAGCGCATCAAGGCCAGGAGCCGCTTCGCCTACTACGCGCTGCAATGGATCATCTTCGGCGGGCTGCTGGCCTGGTGGTTGTTCGGCTGATGACGCCACCGCGCGGGTAGGGCTGGAACGGCCGACAGCCGCCATTTCGTCACCAACGTCGACGTGCTGACCGACGCACGCTCGCGCGTGGTGGTGGCCGTGGGCGACTCCACCACCGATGGCGTGGGCATCGAGCTCGACAGCGACGCGCGTTGGACCGACCAACTTGCGGAGCGCCTGCAGCAAGAGCCGGAACTCCGTGACAGCCACACTGCTGCCGCGCGAAGGCGCACAGGGTGCCCGTGCCCATACGCGGGCCGGCGAGGCGCTGCGCCAGCAGTTGAACGCCTGGGTCCGCGACGGCGGCGGCTTCGACGCCGTGGTGGACTTCGACCTGGCGTTGCGCGACCCGACGCGTCCGGACCGCCAGCGGGCCGAACTCAACAGCGGCGACTTCTCTCACCCCAACGCCGCCGGCTACGGCGCCATGGCGCGGGCTGTCGGCGTGCAGCAGTTCAGGCGCTGAACCCTGCCCCTGCACCCTGCCCTGGGGTTTGCCCGCCCGTGACGAACGATGGGGCAAGCGTGCCTTCGCTAGCATCGAAAGTTTTGGATCCCCAACACCTTCCATGTCCCGCCTGACCGCCGCCCCTGCCCTGCTGCTGGCCGCCGCCCTCGCCGCCAATGCACAGGATGCTACGAAGCCCCCTGCGACGCCCGCCTGGAACGTCAACGCGCCGCCCGGCGTCGCCAAGACCGCCAGCATCGACGTGAAGAGCGGCACCTGGATGAGCGTGGACGTCAGCCCCGACGGCAAGACGATCGTGTTCGACCTGCTGGGCGACCTCTACACGCTGCCCATCACCGGCGGTGAGGCCAAGGCGCTGACGCACTCCATTGCCTGGGAGCACCAGGCCCGCTTCTCGCCGGACGGCAAGCAGCTCGCCTTTCTCAGCGACGCCGGCGGCGGCGACAACCTGTGGGTCATGAACGTCGACGGCAGCGGTGCGCGCGCCGTCACCAAGGAAGACTTCCGGCTGCTGAACAACCCCGCCTGGCATCCCAGCGGCAAGTACCTGCTGGCGCGCAAGCACTACACCGGCACGCGCAGCGCCGGCTCGGGCGAGATCTGGCTGTTTCATGTGGACGGCGACGCGGCCAAGAACAAGGGCGTGCAGCTCAACGAGAAGCCCAACTGGCAGAAGGACCTGGGCGAGCCGGCCATCTCGCCGGACGGCAAGTACCTGTACTACTCGCAGGACACGACGCCCGGCCGCGTCTTTGAGTACAACAAGGACAGCAACGGCGAGATCTACAGGATCTTCCGCCAGGACCTGAGCGACGGCTCGGTGGAGCCGTTCGTCACCGGCCCCGGCGGCGCCGTGCGGCCCACGCCGTCGCCCGACGGCAAGTACCTCGCGTTCGTGCGCCGCGTGCGCAACCAGAGCACGCTGTTCCTGAAGGACCTGCAGACCGGCGCCGAGCGGCCGGCCTGGAGCGGCCTGTCGCGCGACCTGCAGGAGATCTGGGCGATGTGGGGCGTCTACCCCAGCTTCGCGTGGATGCCGGGCAGCAAGGAGATCGTCGTCTGGGCCGAGGGCAAGATCTGGCGCGTCGACCCGTTCAAGAACACGGCGGCCGAGATCCCCTTCCATGTGAAGGACACGCGCGAGCTGCGCGAGCCCATGCGCTTTGCGCAGGACGTGGCGCCGGACAAGTTCGCCGTGCGCCAGCTGCGCGGCGCGCAGGTGTCGCCGGACGGCAAGCGCGTCGTCTACTCGGCGCTGGGCGCGCTGTACGTGAAGGACCTGCCCGATGGCGCGCCGCGCCGGCTCACCAAGCAGGACGAGGCCTTCGAATTCGCGCCCAGTTGGGCGCGCGACGGCAAGAGCCTGGTCTACGCGACCTGGCGCGACGACACCCAGGGCAGCATCCGCCGGCTGGACATCGCCTCGGGCAAGGAGACCGTGCTCGTCAAGGAACCCGGCAAGTACCTGGAGCCGCGCCTGTCGCCGGACGGCAAGAGCGTCGCCTACCGCAAGGTCAAGGGCGGCGGGCTGACCAGCCCGTGGCACAGCCTGGACACGGGCCTCTACCTCGCCGCGGCCGACGGCTCCGGCAAGACCGAGCGCATCGCCAAGGAAGGCAGCGCGCCGCAGTTCGGCGCGAAGAGCGACGAGCTGTTCTTCACGAAGACCAGCAGCACCAGCGAGGTGGAGCAGCGCTTCTCGCTGACCCGCCTGAACCTGCACGACCGCAGCGAGACCGAGGTGGCCCGCAGCGATGTGGCCAGCGAATACAGCGTCTCGCCCGACGGCCAGTGGCTGGGCTTCGTCGAGCGCTTCCAGGCCTACGTGACGCCCCTGCCCGCCGTGCAGGGTGCAGGCAAGACCATCACGGTGGGCGGCAAGATGGACGCGCTGCCGGTGCGGCAGCTGTCCGTCAACGCCGGCTCGGCGCTGCACTGGAGCGGCGACAGCCAGCGCCTGCACTTCACGCTGGGCGATGAGCTCTTCACGGCCAGCGCGCAGGGCAAGGACAAGGCGACCGGCCAGAAGATCGGTTTCCTGCAGGCCAGCGACAAGCCCACGGCCAAACTCGCGCTGACCGGCGCGCGCATCGTGACGATGAAGGGCGACGAGGTCATCGAAGGCGGCACCGTGCTCGTGGACGGCAACCGCATCGTCGCGGTCGGCAAGGACGTGGCCATCCCGGCCGACGCCAAGCGCATCGATGCCAGCGGCAAGACCATCGTGCCGGGCTTCATCGACGCGCACTGGCACGGCGCGATGAACGACTCGGGCCTGATCCCGCAGCAGAGCTGGATCAACCTCGCGTCGCTGGCCTTCGGCGTGACGACGCTGCACGACCCCAGCAACCTCAGCTCGGCCATCTTCACGCAGGCCGAGATGCAGCGCGCCGGCGTCGTGCAGGGCCCGCGCATCTACTCCACCGGCACCATCCTGTACGGCGCCAAGACGCCGTTCACGTCCAACATCAACGGCCTGGACGACGCGCTGACGCACCTGAACCGCCAGAAGGCCGAAGGCGCCATCAGCGTGAAGAGCTACCAGCAGCCGCGCCGCGACCAGCGCCAGCAGGTGCTGGAGGCCGCGCGCCAGACCGGCATGATGGTGGTGCCCGAGGGCGGCTCGCTGTTCCAGATGAACATGGGCATGGTGGTGGACGGCCACACGACCGTCGAGCACGCGCTGCCGCTGGCCGAGGTGTGGGACGACGTCAAGCAGCTCTGGGGCCAGACCGCCGTGGGCTACACGCCCACGCTGAACGTCGGCTACGGCGGCCTGGACGGCGAGCACTACTGGTACGCCCGCACCGACGTCTGGAAGCACCCGCTGCTGAGCCGCTATGTGCCGCGCACGGTGCTGGAGCCGCGCGCTGTGCGCCGCGAGACGGCACCGGAGGAGGACTTCAACATCATCCGCGTGGCCCGCACCGCGACGGCGCTGTCGCGCGCCGGTGTCAACACCATGATCGGCGCCCACGGCCAGCGCGAGGGGCTGGGCGCGCACTGGGAGATGTGGATGTTCGTGCTGGGCGGCATGACGCCGATGGAGGCGCTGCGCACCGCCACCATCAACCCGGCACGCAACTTCGGCTTCGACAAGGACCTGGGTTCGATCGAACCCGGCAAGCTGGCCGACCTGGTGGTCATCGACGGCAACCCGCTGGCCGACATCCGCCAGAGCGATCGCATCGCGCAGGTCATGCAGAACGGCCGGCTATTCGACGCGAAGACGATGAACCAGCTCGCCCCGGTCGCCAAGGCACGCAAGCCGTTGTTCTTCGAGGGCGCCGACGGCAAGACCATGCCCATCGACAGCGAGGCGCTGGAGTCGGGGCACCTGGGCGACTGAGGCCTCCCCCCGGCGCCGGACGGCTTCAACGCGATCGCCCGGCGGTCTGCACGCCGCTGGGCAGGAGCGTGGCTAGAATGCCGGCTCTGTCAGGAGAGCGCCCCGGTGCAGTTGGGGGCCGCCGAAGGCGCAGGGTCCTCGATCCAAACGCTCAGGCAAAAGGACTGACAAAACGTCATCGGTGGCAGACACTGGCGGCGTTCCTCACTGGAGAGAGGCCGGCCCCCGAGCCGGTCCACCGAAGGGGCAAGCCCGTGGCGATTCGCCGGGGTCAATCTCTCAGGTACCCCGGACAGCGAGGACATCCAAACCCGAATTCCGTCGGAGCTCTTGATGTCCTCTTTGCTAAAAACGCCCCTCCACGCCCTGCACGTCGAACTCGGCGCCAAGATGGTGCCCTTCGCCGGCTACGACATGCCGGTGCAGTACCCCACCGGCGTGATGGCGGAGCACAAGCACACGCGCGCGGCCGCCGGCCTGTTCGACGTGTCGCACATGGGCCAGGTGCGCCTCGTGGGCGCAGATGCCGCGGCGGCGCTCGAAACACTGGTGCCCGTCGACATCATCGACCTCGGCGTCTTCAAGCAGCGCTACGCGCTGTTCACGAACGACCAGGGCGGCCTGCTGGACGACCTGATGGTCTGCAAGCGGCCCGACGACCTGTTCGTCGTCGTGAATGCCGGTTGCAAGGACCAGGACATCGCCCACATGCAAAAGCACCTGGCCGGTCGCTGCGAGGTCGTCTCCGTGCCCGAGCGTGCGCTGCTGGCGCTGCAAGGCCCCGAGGCCGTGACGGTGCTGTCGCGCCTGAACCCCGATGTCGCCAAGCTGACCTTCATGACCGGCGGCTTCTTCACGCTGGACGGCATTGACACCTTCCTGACCCGCTCCGGCTACACCGGCGAAGACGGCTACGAGATCTCCGTCCACGAGGACGACGCCGTGGCCCTCGCCCGCAAGCTGCTGGCCCATGCCGAGGTCAAGCCCATCGGTCTGGGTGCGCGCGATTCGCTGCGCCTGGAAGCCGGCCTGTGCCTGTACGGCCACGACATCAACGAAACGACCACGCCGGTCGAAGCGTCCATCACCTGGGCCATCCAGAAGGTGCGCCGCGCCGGGGGCGCGCGTGCCGGCGGCTACCCTGGCGCGGCCGTCATCGACGAGCAGCTCGCCAACGGCGCTGCGCGCAAGCGCGTGGGCCTGGTCGGCAAGGAGCGCATGCCCGTGCGCGAGGGCGCCAAGATCGTCACTCTAGAGGGCACCGAGATCGGCGTCGTCACCAGCGGCACGCTGGGCCCCACGGTCAACCAGCCGGTGGCGCTGGCCTACCTGGCGAAGGAACACACCGCCGTCGGCACCGAAGTCTTCGCCATCGTGCGCGACAAGCGCACGCCGATGGTCGTCTCTTCCACCCCCTTCACCCCCAACCGCTACTACCGAGGTTAAGCATGTCCATCAAGTACACCCCCGACCACGAATGGCTGGAAGTCCACGGTGACGGCACCGCGACGGTCGGCATCACCGTGCACGCGCAGGATGCGCTGGGCGACGTGGTCTTCGTGGACCTGCCCGAAGTCGGCAAGACCTACGCCGAGAAGGACGTCGCCGGCGTCGTCGAGTCGGTCAAGGCCGCGGCCGACGTCTACATGCCCGTCGACGGCGAGATCACCGAGGTCAACGAAGCCCTGCGCGACGACCCGTCGCTGGCCAACTCCGACCCGCTGAAGGCTGGCTGGTTCTTCAAGGTCAAGCTGAGCAACCCTGCGCAGCTCGACGCGCTGATGGACTCGACCGCCTACGACGCCCTGCTGAAGACCCTGTAATTCCGAAGTAAGCCCTGCCATGCCGACGCCGCTCTCCATCCTCGAAGACGCTACCGAATTCCACGCCCGCCACATCGGGCCGGATGCCGTCGATGAATCCCTGATGTGTGCCGCCGTCGGCGTGGCCAGCCGCACCGCGTTGATCGACGCGGTCGTGCCCGCGGCCATCCGCCGCTCGCAAGGCATGAAGCTGCCCGCCCCCATCACCGAGGCGGGCGCGCTGGCCGAACTCAAGGCCATCGCCGGCAAGAACAAGGTCTACAAGAGCTTCATCGGCCAGGGCTACTACGGCGTGCACACGCCGGGCGTCATCCTGCGCAACATCCTCGAGAACCCCGCCTGGTACACCGCCTACACGCCCTACCAGGCCGAGATCTCGCAGGGCCGCATGGAAGCCATCCTGAACTTCCAGACGCTGGTGACCGACCTGACCGGCATGGACATCGCCAACGGCTCCATGCTGGACGAGGCCACGTCGGCCGCCGAGGCGGTCACGCTGGCCAAGCGCTCGGTCAAGAGCAAGAGCAACACGCTGATCGTCGCCGGCGACGTGCACCCGCAGACCATCGAGGTCATCCAGACGCGCTGCAAGCCGCTGGGCCTCGAGGTGCTGGTCGGCATGGCGCCCGCGCTGATGGCCGAGCACGACTACTTCGCCGTCGTCTGCCAGTACCCCAGCACCACCGGCCTCATCCATGACCTGAAGGCCTTCACCGAGCAGGCCCACGCCAAGCAGGCAGCCTTCATCGTCTGTACCGACCTGCTGGCGCTGACGCTGCTGACCTCGCCTGGCGAGTTCGGCGCCGACATCGTCGTCGGCAACAGCCAGCGCTTTGGCATGCCCATGGGCGCCGGCGGCCCGCACGCCGCCTTCCTGGCCTGCAAGGACGCGTTCAAGCGCTCCATGCCCGGCCGTCTGGTCGGCGTGAGCAAGGACGCGCAAGGCCACCCGGCCATGCGCCTGGCGCTGCAAACCCGCGAGCAGCACATCCGCCGCGAGAAGGCCACGTCCAACATCTGCACGGCGCAGGTGCTGCCGGCCGTCGTCGCCAGCATGTACGCCGTCTACCACGGCCCGCAAGGCCTCAAGCGCATCGCCGAACGCGTCGCCAGCTACACGGCCATCCTGCATGCCGGCCTGACGCGCATGGGGCTCAAGGTCGTCACGCCGCACGTGTTCGACACGCTGCTGGTGGAGTGCGATGTCGCCACCGTGATGGCCAAGGCCGTCGCGGCCCAGGCCAACCTGCGCAAGCTGAGCGACCAGCATGTCGGCATCGCGCTGGACGAGACGACATCGCGCGCCGACATCGAAGCGCTGTGGTCGTGGTTCGCGCCCGCTGGCGCCACCGTGCCGACGGTGGCCGAGTTCGCCGCCGGCGTCGAGAGCCTGATCCCGTCGCAGCTGCGCCGCACCAGCGCCTTCCTGACGCACCCGGTCTTCAACACCCACCACAGCGAAACCGAGATGCTGCGCTACATCCGCAGCCTGTCGGACAAGGACCTGGCGCTGGACCGCAGCATGATCCCGCTGGGCTCGTGCACGATGAAGCTCAACGCCACGGCCGAGATGATCCCCATCACCTGGCCCGAGTTCGCCAACCTGCACCCGTTCGCGCCGCAAGACCAGCTGGCCGGCTACACCGAGCTGGACACGCTGCTGCAGCAGTGGCTGACCGAGTGCACCGGCTACGCCGGCATCAGCCTGCAGCCCAACGCCGGCTCGCAGGGCGAGTACGCCGGCCTGCTGGCCATCAAGGCCTGGCACGAGTCGCGTGGCGACCACCAGCGCACGGTCTGCCTGATCCCCGAGTCGGCCCACGGCACCAACCCCGCGTCGGCGCAGATGTGCGGCATGTCGGTCGTCGTCACCAAGTGCGACAAGGAGGGCAACATCGACCTGGCCGACCTGAAGGCCAAGTGCGAGCAGCACGCCGACAAGCTGGCCGCCATCATGATCACCTACCCCTCCACGTACGGCGTGTTCGACACGCACGTGAAGGAGATCTGCCAGGTGGTGAAGGCGCATGGCGGCCGCGTCTACGTGGACGGCGCCAACATGAACGCACTGGTCGGCGTGGCCGCGCCTGGCGAGTTCGGCGGTGACGTCAGCCACCTGAACCTGCACAAGACCTTCTGCATCCCGCACGGCGGTGGCGGCCCGGGCGTGGGCCCGGTCTGCGTCGTTGACGATCTCGTGCCCTTCCTGCCGGCGCACCGCACCGCGGGCCTGGGCAAGGCGACCAACATCGGCGCCGTGTCCGCCGCTCCGCTGGGCAACGCAGCCGTGCTGCCCATCTCGTGGATGTACATCCGCATGATGGGCGCCGAGGGCCTGAAGAAGGCGACCGAAGTCGCCATCCTGTCGGCCAACTATGTCGCTGCTCGCCTGTCCGACCACTACGACATCCACTTCTCCGGTGGCATCGACGGCGTGAAGGGTGGCGGCGTGGCCCACGAGTGCATCCTGGACCTGCGCCCGCTGAAGGACAGCTCCGGCGTCAGCGCCGAGGACGTCGCCAAGCGCCTGATCGACTACGGCTTCCACGCGCCGACGCTGAGCTTCCCCGTCGCCGGCACGCTGATGGTGGAGCCCACCGAGAGCGAGAGCCGGGCCGAGCTGGACCGCTTCATCGACGCGATGATCCAGATCCGCCACGAGATCGCCGACGTCGAGGCCGGCAAGGTCAGCCGCGAGGACAACCCGCTGGTCAACGCGCCGCACACGGCCATGGTCGTCAGCGCCAGCAACTGGGCCCACGGCTACAGCCGCGAGGTGGCGGCCTTCCCGCTGCCCAGCCTGCGCCGCCAGAAGTATTGGTCCCCGGTGGGCCGCGTGGACAACGTCTACGGCGACCGCAACCTGTTCTGCTCCTGCGTGCCGCTCAGCGAGTACGACGAGGCTTGACCCACCCTCTACCGGCTTCGCCGGCCCCCTCAAGGGGGCGCTGCCGGTGGCCTGGCAAAGCCAGTTCCACGGCAGCCGCTGGATGAGTCGGGCGGCCACAAGCCGCCCTCTACCGAACCGAGGCAGATATGGCCGTTTCCGTTTTCGACCTCTTCAAGATCGGCATCGGCCCGAGCAGCTCGCACACCGTCGGGCCGATGCGCGCCGCGCGTCTGTTCGGCCTGCGGTTGCAGCACGATGGCCTGCTGGACCGGGTGGCCCGTGTGCAGGTCGTGCTGTACGGCAGCCTCGGCGCCACCGGCAAGGGCCACGGCAGCGACAAGGCCGTGCTGCTGGGCCTGGCGGGCCATGAGCCAGACACGGTGGACGTCGAGGCCATTCCCGCGCTGCTGGACGGCATCCGCGGGGGCGATTTGAACCTCGTCGGCCAACGCCAGATCAGCTTCGACGAGGCCAAGGATCTCGTCTTCAAGCGCCGCGAGAGCCTGCCCTTCCACGCCAACGGCATGCGCTGTCTGGCCTTCGATGCCGAAGGCGCCGAACTCGCCAACCGCGTGTACTACTCGGTCGGCGGCGGCTTCATCGTCAGCGACGAGGTGGCGGCCGACGGCAGCAAGCAGAAGGTCATCGCACCCGACGTGACCGTGCTGCCCTACCCCTTCAAGACCGGCGACGAGCTGCTGGCGCTGACGAAGAAATACGGCCTGTCCATCGCCGAGGTCATGCGCCGCAACGAGGGCCACTGGCGGCCTGACGTCGAGACGCGTGCCGGCCTGCTGAAGATCTGGGGCGTGATGCAGGCCTGCGTGCAGCGCGGCTGCAGGACCGAGGGCATCCTGCCCGGCGGCTTCAAGGTCAAGCGCCGCGCGCCCAGCCTGTTCGCCAGCCTCACGTCCAACCCTGAACAGGCCCTGCGCGACCCGCTGCAGGTGATGGACTGGGTGAACCTCTACGCGCTGGCCGTCAACGAGGAGAACGCCGCCGGCGGCCGCGTCGTCACGGCGCCCACCAACGGCGCGGCAGGCATCGTGCCTGCGGTGCTGCACTACTACGCCCGGTTCGTGCATGGCGCCACCGAAGATGGCGTCATCGACTTCCTGCTGACCGCGGCGGCCATCGGCATCCTCTACAAGGAAAACGCGTCCATCAGCGGCGCCGAGGTCGGCTGCCAGGGCGAGGTGGGCGTGGCCTGTTCGATGGCGGCCGGCGCGCTGTGCGCCGTCATGGGCGGCACGCCGGAGCAGGTGGAGAACGCCGCCGAGATCGGCATGGAGCACCACCTGGGCCTGACCTGCGACCCCGTCGGCGGCCTGGTGCAGATCCCCTGCATCGAGCGCAACGCGATCGCCTCGGTCAAGGCCATCAACGCCGCCCGCATGGCGCTGCGCGGCGACGGCACGCACTTCGTGAGTCTCGACAAGGTCATCAAGACCATGCGCGACACCGGCGCCGACATGATGACCAAGTACAAGGAAACCGCGCGCGGCGGCCTTGCGGTGAACATCGTCGAGTGTTGAGCCCTCTTGTCTGGGCTTGCCACGCGGAACGCGGGCGCGCCCAGTCGGGCCGGCCCGGTGAGGTGGAGTCGGGCACAAGCAGTCCCTGCGGGCGGCTTGTGCCTGCGCAACGCCATGCGCCTGCGGCACATGGCAGGCCCAGCGCTCGGCCCGAATACCGAAAACCGGGTGCGAGTCACCTCGGTGGATTGTCTTGGGGCAGCCAGCGCTTGTAGATGGCCTGGAAGCTGCCATCCCGCTTCATCGCGTCGATCTCGCGCTGCCAGTCCGCCACGACACGCTTGGGGGTACCCGGCGAGAACGCGACGTAGCCGTCGCTGCTGGCGTAGGTGTAAACCTCGGCCAGCGCACCAGGCTCGATGCCGGCCGCCTGCAGCGTGCTGGGCATGCTGATGCGTTCCGAGGCGAACAGTGTCGAGCGCCCGGCCAGCAGCATGCGCAGGCCCTGCACGGGGCCGCTGACATAGCGCAGGTTGCGGAAACCCTGGGATTCAAGCTGTTGAGCCGTGTACCAGTCCCGCACGACGAGCACGGCCTCGGCCTGGCGGGCCTCGTCGAAACGCCGCAGCCGGTCCGTACCCGCGCGCGCGTAGAAGCTGCTGTAGAAGGTGACGATGGGCCCCGCCCACTGGAACAGCCTCTCCCGCTCCGGAATGCGCGCCGCCGAGAACAAGGCCACCGGCTCACGGCCCTGCGCGGCACGGTAGGCCCGCGCCCAGGGCAGGAATTCGATGGGCACCGTCTGGCCCAGGCGCAGCATCACCTGCTGCACGACCTCCACGGCAAGGCCGCTCGGATGGCCGGCTTCGGTGAAGTTGATGGGAGGGAACTCCTCGCTCAGCAGCCGCAACGGCGCCCCGGAGTTGGGCGAGGGCACGGTGGCGGGCCTGCCCGTCGCGGCCAGGCCATCCCAGGTCCATGCGAGCCCCAACAGTCCCAACTGGCGTCGCTGCACCGTGTTCTCCAGTGTTGCTGCCGCGATGATAGGCGGCCACCCTCGCTTCCTGCGATCGCCGTGCCTCCCGACAGACCCTAGCCTCCCACCCATGTGCCTTGCCGCCTTCGCGCTGAACGCCCACCCGCGCTTTCCGCTCGTCATTGCCGCCAACCGCGACGAGTTCTTCGCCCGGACCGCCGCGCCCATGGCCTGGTGGACTGACCGGCCGCAGATCCTCGCCGGCCGCGACCTCAGCGCCGGCGGCACGTGGTTCGGCGTCACGCGCGCCGGCCGCCTCGCGCTGCTGACCAACGTGCGCGAGCCGGGCCGGCAGAACCCCGCCGCGCCGTCGCGCGGCGCGCTGGTCGTCGACTGGCTCACCAGCGAGCTGGACGCGCCCGCATTCGCCCGCCAACTGGCCGAGGGCTACAACGGCTTCAACCTGGTCACCGGCGACCTGGCCCGCAACGCCTGGCACTGGCTCAGCAACCGGGCGCCCGCGCCGGTCCCGCTGGCGCCCGGCATCCACGCGCTGTCCAACGCGGCGCTGGACACACCCTGGCCCAAGACCACGGGCCTGCGTGCCGCGCTGGCCGAGGCGCTGACCGACGCCAGCGGCGCGGACGACCTCACCGAACGCCTGCTCGCCGCGCTGGCCGACCCCACGCCCGCGGCCGATGCCGACCTGCCCGACACCGGCGTGGGCCTGGCCCGCGAGCGGCTGCTGTCGCCGCGCTTCATCCGTATCGCCGAGCCCGGCGCGCCGGCCGTCTACGGCACCCGCTGCGCGACGGTGCTGGTGCGCGAGGCCGGCGGCGCCACGCACCTCGTCGAACGCAGCTACGCGGCCGACGGCGCCGCGCTGCCGCCCGTGCGCCACACCCTGCCCCGCTGGCCCTGAGCACACGTGCGCATCGGCGTTGCCCCTCACTCCGGACCGTCACCGGCCTGGCACACAATGCGGCGGCCGTGACCGCCGTTGCCCTCCGCCGCCCGCCGCCCGATGCCCGCCAGATGCAGCGCTGCCTGCTGCTGGCGCTGCTGCTGCACGTGTGGCTGGTGCTGATGTTCGGCAACGCCACCGGCACCGCTGCGCCGGGCCAGGGCGTCTGGGGCAGCCTGACGGTGAAGCTGCTGGGCCGCAGCGGCGGTGACGCCGACGCGCCGCCGGCCGACACCGCCACCGGCGGGGCCGGCCCGTCGCCCGCCGAGGCCGGTGCGCGCGCGCTGGGCCGCCCCCGCCCGCAACCCGTGCCGCCCGAGGCCGCGCGCACCGACGACGCCGCCGACGCGCCGCCCAGCACGGCCACGCTGGACCTGCCCGAGGGCTTTCGCCCCGTCGAGCGGCAGGACCTGGGCACGCCGCCGCCCGCCGCGCCGCTGCAGTTGCCCGCGCCCGAGCTGCCGTCGGCCACGCTGAACCGGCTGGAGACCCGGCCCGATGCCGCCGTGACGCCGCTGGCCCCCGCCGCCAGCCTGCGCACGCCCGCCCGGGCGGCGCAGTTGCCGATCCAGCCCGCCGACCTCCCGGCGCCCGTGAACCGGCTGGACGCGGCCCCCGCGGGGCCCGCCACGGCCACGCTGCCCCGCCCCGCCGAGCTGCGTGCTGCCCCGGCCGCCACCGCTGCCGTCCCCAGCGCCGACCTGCCACGCCCCGTCACACGGCTGGAAGCCCCGGCCGCCGCGGCCACCACGGCGGTGCTGCCGCGCCCGGCCGAGCTGCGCAGCACCGCCACCGCCACGCCCGCACTGACACCTCCCACAGCGCTGCCCGCGCCCGTGCAGCGCCTGGAAGCAGCGACCACCGACGGCGCGGCCGTGGCGCCGCTGGCCCGCGCCAGCGACCTGCGCGCGCCCGGCACGGTAGCGGCCGCGACCGCCGCTGCGCTGCAGGGCGCGCAGGACCTGCCGGCCCCGGTGCGCCGGCTGGAATCGACGGACGCCGCTGGCGGCGTGGCACCGCTGGCCGCCACGCCCAACACGCGCGCAGCCGTACCGGCACCGGGCGCCACCAGCCTGTCAGAGCTGGCTGGCAACCTGCCCGGCCAGGTCAGCGCGCCGGCCGGCCCCGCGCGCGGCGACCCGAACGCCAGCCCCTTCGCCGCGCCCAAGGCGGCCGCCGGTTCGCCGGACGCCGGCCCGCGCCTCGGCCCCGATGTGCCAGCCCCGCCGCCCTCCCCCACGGCCGCCGCCAGCGCGCCGCGGGCGCCGCTGAACCTGGCACTGCCGCGCGGCGACATGACGGCCCGGCGCGGCAGCACCGGCCTCATCGCCCTGATCCCGCCACCGCCCGAGCGCAAGTCCAAGCTGGAGCAGTCGGTGGAAGACGCCGTCAACAAAGACTGCCGCAAGGCCTACAGCGGCGCCGGCCTGCTGGCCGTCGTGCCGCTGGCCATCGACGCGGCGCGCGGCAAGGGCTGCAAGTGGTGAGCCTCAGAACCCGCCGCTGAGCACCACCTTGCCGCGCATGCGGCCCGACTCGACCAGCGCATGCGCCTGCCGCAGGTTGGCCGCGTTGATGGGGCTGAGCTGCTCGCTGACCGTCGTGTGCAACCGGCCAGCGTCCACCAGCGCCGCCACGCGGGCCAGCAACCGCCCCTGCTCGGCCACGTCGGGCGTGCCAAACAGCGGCCGCGTGAACATCAGCTCCCAGTGCAGCGACAGCGCCTTGCGCTTGAGTGTCATCACGTCGACAGGGCCGCTGAGGTCGTCGATGAGAGCGAGGCGGCCTTGCGGCGCGGCGGCATCGACAAGGGCGTCCCAGTGCTGTTCGGTGTGTGTGAGGCTGGCGATCAGCGCGACCTCGGGCACACCGGCCGCGACGAGTTGCGGCCGCAGCGGCTGGCTGTGGTCGACGACGACGTGGGCGCCCAGGCGCTTCACCCAGGCTTGCGTCTCGGGCCGGCTGGCCGTGCCGACGACGCGCAGCTGCGTCAGCTGGCGCGCCAGCTGCACGAGGATGGAGCCCACGCCGCCGGCGGCGCCGGTGACCAGCAGCGTCTGCCCCGCGCCGCCGCCCTCCAGCACGCCCAGGCGGTCGAACAGCAGCTCCCACGCGGTAATGGCCGTCAGCGGCAGCGCAGCGGCCTCGGCGTCACTCAGGCTTTGCGGCGCGTGCGCGGCGATGCGGTGGTCCACCACCTGCAGCTCGGCGTTCGAGCCGGGCCGGTTGATGGCGCCGGCGTAGTAGACGCGGTCGCCGACGGCAAAGCCCTGCACGGCCTCGCCCACCGCCAGCACCGTGCCCACGGCGTCCCAACCCAGCACCTCGGGCTGGCCCGGCTGCGGCGCGCGGTTGCGGCGCACCTTGGTGTCGACCGGGTTCACCGACACGGCGGCCACGCGCACCAGCAGGTCCAACGGACCGGGTTGCGGTTCGGGCAGTTGCAGGTCCACCAGCGATTCGGGGTGGTCTATGGGCAGGGACTGGAGATAGCCGATGGCTTTCATGGCGGGCCTTTCAGGCAGGAGATGTGATGACCGCCATGGTGTCTGCCGGCATTGCTTTCAAAAAGCCTAGGATCCGCAAATAAGTTTCACCATAAACATGAAGATGGACCGCTTCGCCCCGCTACAACTGTTCGTCGCCGCCGCCGAGGCGGGCAGTTTTTCGGCTGCAGCGCGGCGGCTGGGCCTGGGCCCCGTGCAGGCCAGTGCCACCGTCGCGCGGCTGGAGCGCGAGCTGGGCGTGCGGCTGTTCGAGCGCACAACGCGCCGGCTGCGGCTGACCGAGGCCGGCGCGCAGTGGCTGCCGCATGCGCGCCAGCTGCTAGCGGCCTGGGAGGACGGCCAGACCGCGCTGCGCGACGCGGCGGGCGACGCGCAGCCGCTGAGCGGCCGGCTGCGCATCAGCCTGCCCAGCGACGTGGGCCGCCAGCACCTGTGGCGCTGGATCGAAGACTTCATCGCCGCTGAACCGCCCGCGGATGGGGGCGTGCAGCTCGAACTGCGGCTGAGCGACCGCGTCGCCGACCTCGTGCAGGAGCCGGTGGATTTCGCCGTTCGCTACGGCGAGCCGCCGGATTCCGGGCTCGTCGCGCTGCCGCTGGCACCTGCCAACCGGCGCGTGCTGTGCGCGAGCCCTGCCTACCTGGCACGCCACGGCGCGCCGCGCACGCCCGCGGACCTGCGCGCGCATGACTGCCTTCGCTGGCGGCTGGGCGATAGCGTGCATGGCCGATGGCGCTTCACGTCGCCCGACGGCGAGGCCTGCGCCGTGGACGTCAGCGGCAGCCGCACGGCCGACGACGGTGGGCTGGTGCGGGAGTGGGCGCTGCGCGGGCTGGGCTTGGCGTACAAGAGCTGGCTGGACACGGCCGACGACCTGGCCGCGGGGCGGCTCGTCGCGCTGCTGCCCGGCTGGCTGGGCGAACCCGCGCCGCTGCACTGGATGGCCGTGGGCCGGCACCGCATGACGCCCGCGCTGCGCCGCCTGGCCGCGTCGCTGAAGGACCGTTGCGACGCGCTGTCAGCAACGATGCCGGCTCGCTGAAAACCCCCTAGTCGCCAAACCGCGACAACTCGCGGGAAATCCCGCAGCCCGGCTGAGCAAACGCGTGAGCGTTTGCCCGCCGGCCCTGGGCTCACCGGGGTTGTACGACGACCATCTGCCTGCCTCGCCCGAGAGGCCACAAAACGGAGACAGGAGTCGTATGAGCAAGTTCCACGGAGAGAAGCAGTCCCGCAGCCCCTGGCGCCTCAGCGCGGTGGCGCTGGCCATGGGCGCGCTGGCGGGCAGCGGCCACGCGCAGGAAGACCCCAACGCCAAGCTGGACGCCGTCGTCGTGACGGGCTTCCGGGCCAGCCTGAACAACGCGCTGAACCTGAAGAAGAACGCCGACGGCATCGTCGACGTCATCAAGGCCGAAGACGTCTCGAAGTTTCCCGATGCCAACCTGGCCGAGTCGCTGCAGCGCGTGCCGGGCGTGTCGCTGGCGCGCGGCGACGGCGGCGAGGGCAAGCAGATCACCGTGCGCGGCCTGAACGCCGGCTTCACGCGCGTGCGCATCAACGGCATCGAGGCGATCTCGGCCACCGGCGCGTCGGACATCAACGGCAGCACCAACCGCAGCCGCGCGTTCGACTTCTCGGTGTTCGCGGCCGAGCTGTTCAACAGCCTGGAGGTGCGCAAGACCTCGCAGGCCGACGTGGAGGAAGGGTCGCTTGGCGCCACGGTGGACCTGCGCGGCGCGCGGCCGTTCGACTTCAAGGACGCGCAGACGCTGACGGTCGGCGCGCAGCAGAGCTACAACACGCTGGCCCGCCACCCGGCACCGCGCGTGACGGGGCTGTTCACGACGCGCGCCGACACCGGCATCGGCAAGGTCGGCTTCCTCGTCTCGGGCGCCTATTCCAAGCGCCACGCCACCGAGGAAGGTTACGAGGCTGTGGAAATGCTGAGCGCCAACGCCGATGGCGGCTTCTGCTCGCCGCTGGGCGCCACACCGCAAAGCCCCGCCAACGACGCCGTGCGCGGCGTGACGGCCGCCAACTGCGGCAACAACCTGCCGCGCACGTCCAGCACCACGGCCTACAACGACGTGTTCGGCCGCACCGACAACTACGGCGGCACGGTGGCCACGCCGGCCGCCGGCAGCGGTGCCTTCCACCCGCGCATCCCGCGCTACCGCCGCTCGGTGGCCCAGTACGAGCGCCTGGGCATGACCGCCGCGCTGCAGTGGAAGCCGTCGGACGCCACCGAGGTCAACCTCGACCTGCTGGGTGGCAAGTTCAACAACAACCGCTACGACAACTACATCTCGGCCATCTCGTTGGGCCGCACGCTCGCCGCGGCCAACGGCAAGCCGCAGACGTCCATCGTCGAGACGTCCTTCAACAGCAACGGCAGCTGGGAGTACGGCAAGTTCAACGGCGTGGACGTGCGCTCCGAGGGCCTGCTGGACGTCAACAACACCACCTTCCGCCAGCATGTGCTGACGGCCACGCACAAGCTGACCCACGACATCAAGCTGGAGGCCATGACCGGCATCTCCGCCAGCCGGCTGAACTCGCCGATGCGCGCGACGGTGCAGTTCGACGCCCCCAACGTCAGCGGCTTCTCGTTCGACTTCCGCAACAACCGCAACGTGCCGGCGCTGAACTTCGGCATCGACGTGGCGAACCCGGCCAGCTTCACATTCGGCCCCACCGACGCCGACGGCACCGTGCACGGCCAGTTCGTCGGCCGCCGGCTGAACACCGGCAACACGCTGAAGACCAACGCGCTGGCCGCCAGCTGGGAGCTCGACGACCACTGGACGCTGAAGGGCGGCCTCTCGGCGCGCAACAACAGCTGGGACAACTTCGAGATCAGCTCCGGCGCGGCCAACGGCCTGGCCAACCCGGCCGGCTTCACGATGGCCAGCGTGTCGCGCACGATCTCCAACTTCGGCAAGGGGCTGGAGGGCTCCGGCTACCCGACGCAGTGGGCCGCCGTGGACCTGGACAAGTTCCGCCAGGTCTGGGACATCGAGTGCAACTGCGCCGCCGTGCCGGGCTCGCAGCTCGTCACGCTGAACCAGTCCAACCGCACCGTCACCGAGAAGATCAACGCCGCCTATGTGTCGGCCGACTTCAACTACGAGCTTGGCGGCATCACCTGGCGCGGCAACGCCGGCCTGCGCGCGGCCGACACCAAGGCCACCGCATCGGCGCTGGTCAATGCGGGCGGCGTGCTGACGCCGGTCACCTTCGACAAGACCTACCGCGACTATCTGCCGTCGTTCAACCTGACCGCGCAGCTGCCGCAGAACGTGTTCGTGCGCTTCTCGGCCAGCAAGACGCTGTCGCGCCCCGAGTACGTGGACCTGGCGCCGTCGGCCTCCGTCAACACCAACGCGCAGACCGTCAGCATCGGCAACCCGCAGCTGGACCCGATCCGCGCCAAGACCTACGACCTGCAGGCCGAGTGGTACTTCGCGAAGAACTCGCTGCTGTCGCTGGGCGTGTTCCACAAGAAGATCGAGACCTACATCCAGCGCATCAGCGAGCGCGTGCCCTACAACACGCTGGGCCTGCCCGACACGCTGCTGACCGGCGGCGGCACCTGCTCCATCACCGGCGGCACGCCGGCCTGCCCGACGCTGCCGTCCTCGGTCGTCACGGTCAGCCGTGCGGCCAACACGCCGGGCGGCCCGCTGACGGGCTACGAGATCAACCTGCAGGCGCCGTTCAGCTTCCTGCCGGGCGTGTGGAGCAACTTCGGCCTGCTGGCGAACATCACGCACGTGAAGTCCACCATCAACTACATCACCCGCACGGCCACGGCCACGCTGCCGCAGCTGGCGATGAACGCCAACCTGGTGGGCATGTCGCCCGATGCGCGCAACCTGACGCTGTACTACGAGGACAGCCAGTTCAGCGCCCGCGTCTCGGCGGCCTACCGCTCCAAGTACCTGTTCAACGTGCTGGGCGACGTGAACGGCCACGACGTCACCTTCGTCAACGCGTCCACCAACATCGACTTCTCGGCGTCGTACAACGTGACGCCGAAGCTGAAGCTGACGGTCGAGGCTGCCAACCTGACCGACCAGCCGCTGCGCTACGGCCGCGACTCGCAGCGGGATGACACGCTGCTGTATGCGCACTTCGGGCGGACGTTTGCCATGGGACTTTCCTACAAGTTCTGAAGCCCCTCGTCCAGTCGCGCCTGCTGTACGCGGCGCATCTGGTCGGTCCCCCGAGGGGAGTGAGAGCCGCGGCTCCAAGCTCGCCTGCGCGAGCTTGGACGGCTCGAACGCCACACGCGTCTCGCGTGTGGCAGGCGATGCGTGCGGCGTTGAGCCGCACGCACATCGCCCTGGCGGGCCGGCTTGGGGCGGCCCGGCGCTCGGCCCGAGTACTTAACTGAGGCCCGCCGCGCTCAGCGCGGCGGCAGCTCTACGGCATAGATGACAGGCTTGCCTTCAATGTTTGCGCGGTAGACCAGCCACTTGCCGTCGGGTGTGAAGTGCTGGTTCGGTTCCAGCGTGTAGTCGTGCCGGGCCAGGTCCGCCACGCGGATGCTCTCCAGCCTGCCCGGCGTGATGAGGCCGGGCACCGGCTTCTCGCGCAGCACGGGCTTGAGCAGGCTGATCCACTTGCCGGCGTTACCGCCGTCGCCCGAGAACATCTGGCCGTCGGGCGACTGCATGAAGTGGTAGGACGCCTGGTCACGCGCCACCTCATAACGCCATTGCTCGCCGGTGACGAGGTTGCGGCCGGTCAGCCAGGTCACGCCGCCGCGTGGGGTCTGCAGGTCGTACCAGACGGTCTGGCCGTCGCGCCCCCAGAACTCATGGCCGGCGATCTCGCCCGCCATCGTGCGGGTGTGCACCTTGGTCAGCTGCGAGCCGTCGGTACGGATGGTCCAGATGCGGTCCACCTCGTGCCAAGGCCCCTCGTGGCAGAACATCAGCAGCTGCGGATCGCTGGGCGAGAACTTCAGGTGGTTCAGCCAGTCGGTCGCGCGGTGGATGGTCTTGCGCTCGCCGGTGGCGATGGCCACGCTGTACATCTCCATCGGCACGCGCGCGGCCAGCCGCTCGGCCATCCACTTGCCCTTGGCGGCGGCGAACGACAGCGGCTTGCCGTCCGGCCCCGTACCCGCGTAGTGGGGCGATCCGGTCACCGGGTCGCGCTTGCCCTGCGCGGCGATGTGCGGCGGCGCCGGCGCCGTCTCCCACACGCCGGCCAGCAGCGTCTCGTCGGCGTTGATGGCCATCACGCGGCCGCCGGGCAGGTCAGCGATGCGGCGCGTCTTGCCCGTGTCCAGGTCCACCGACCACACGGTCGACGGCCCGCCCTCCTCCACCGCCGCGTCGCGCGTCGTGTAGTAGGCGCTGCGCGTCTTCGGGCCGGCAAACAGCAGCCGGTCCACGCCGGCCTTCAGCACCAGCCGCGTCTGCCAGGTGCGGGTGTCGGCGACGCGGATGCCCTCGGGGGTGAGGTAGATCATCAGGTCGCCCTGCGGCGTGAACGGGTTGTAGTTGAAGTAGAGGGCGTAATTGCCGGGGGTGTCATCCACACGCACGAGGCGCCGGCCGGTGGTGGCGTCCACCCAGCCGCCGGGTTCGGCCGGCGCGGCGGCAGGCGTTGCCAGCGGCGCCACGGCGAGGGCCGCGGCCAGGGCCAGGCGGCTGAGCGTCTTCAGGGAGCGTGGGGAGATGTGCATCGGTTCATCGTAGTCAGCGCCACCCGCACGCATGGGCACCGCACCACATCGCTCACGCGATTGATTCGGCCCGCGGAGCGTGACGGAATGGCGCGCCGTTACGTGCCCGCCCTCGGTTCGAATCCATAGTTCACGGACGTCGCCGCGCCGCCGCCCGCAAGATGGCGCAAAGGAAGTCCCCCGTGCTGCGCCGACTCGTCACCCCGCTCACCCTGTGCTGCGCCGCGCTATCGGCGGGCGTTCAGGCCGCCGACCTCACCCCGCTGGAGGCCCGCTGGCTGCAGGGCATGGCGCCGGTGGTCACCCATGCCCGGCAGGCGCTGGCGCTGCCGCTGGACGTCGTCGTGCAGCCACAGGCGGCACCCGGCGCCGCGCCGCTGGCGCTGGGCTTCGTTGACGGCCGCTGCAAGCTGGTGCTGTCGATGCGCGGCAACCCCGACGGCCAGCGACAGCTCGACACGCTGCCGCCCGCGCTGCTGGATGCCGCGCTGGAGCTGATGGCCGCGCACGAGATGGGCCACTGCCGCCGCTACCTGGATGGCGCCTGGTTTCGCCTGCCGGCCGGGTTCAGCGCCGCCCAGGCGCCCGACAGCCTGGCCGCCGACCTGCGGCAGGCCTGGCAGGACATGCGGGCCGCGCGCTGCGAGGAAGCGTTTGGCGACCTCGTCGGCCTGGCCTGGACCCGCGAGCGTCACCCGGCGCTGTACGCGCGGCTGCATGCCTGGCTGGTGAAGGAGCGCTCGGCGGACGTCATTCCCGGCAGCCACCACGACACGCTGGGCTGGCTGGCGCTGGCGCGCGACCCCGCGGTGTTTGGCGACGCCGCTGTTTTCGACGCCGCCGAACGGGTCTGGCGGCGGGGGCTGGGCGGCTGACATGGCCAGACGGTGCAAATCCGGTTTGGCCGTGACATCTGACAGTGACCGCGTCGGTCGCGCTGAATAAGCTGGCCACCTGTTCCCCTCCTCGCCCATCATTGCTGACGGCGACTGCTTCCGTGACCTGCCGCATCCTCGCGACGGCCTGCCTGGCCGCGATTGCCCACGCCTGGCCTGCCCATGCCAGCCCGGCTGCCGACACTGCCGACCAGGCGCTGGAAGCGCTGCTCAAGCGCGAGGTGCAAGGACCGTCCCGCTACGCGCAGAGCCTGATGGACGCGCCGGCTTCCGTCAGCGTGCTGGAGCGCGAGGAAGCCGCCGCGCTGGGGCATCAGACCGTGGGCGACCTGCTGTCCCGGCTGCCGGGCGTCTACCTGAGCAACTCGCGTTCGTACAGCGCGCTGGGCCTGCGCGGCTTCAACCGCCCGGGCGACTACAGCTCGCGCGTGCTGATGGCCATCGATGGCCAGCGCGCCAACGACGCGCTGTACGACCAGGGCCTGCCGCAGCTGGAACTGCCCATCATGGCCGAGTGGGTCAAGCGCGTGGAGCTGGTGCACGGGCCGGGTTCGTCGGTCTATGGCAGCAACGCGCTGCTGGGCGTCGTCAACGTCGTCACGCTGAACGGCGCGGACGCGCCTGGCCTGCGCCTGCTGGGCAGCCTGGGCGATCAGGGGCAGCGTCGCGTGGAGGTGCACTACGGCGCCAGCGCGGCGGAGGAGCGCGACCTCTTCATCGGCTTGAACCTGCAGCGCAGCGCCGGCGAGAACCTGCACCTGCCCGAACTCGGCACGCCCGACGGCTGGGTACGCGGGCTGGACGGCGAGCGCCAGGCCGCGCTGCTGGCCAAGCTGCGCCATGGCCCGTGGCGGCTGTCGCTGAACGCCGTCCGCCGCGAGAAGGACGTGGCCACGGCGCCCTACGGCACGCTGGCCGGCGTGCCCGGCACGACCTACAGCGACAGCCTCGCGCTGGGCGAGATCAGCTTCGACCCCGGCTGGCAGGACGACATGCGCCGGACGTTGCGCGTCAGCGTGGCCGGCTACGAGTTCCGCGGCCGCTACCTGTTCGAGCAGGCGCCCGACCGCATCAACCGCGACGTGGCGCGCGCGCAATGGACCACGCTGGAGGGCCGCATCCTGTGGCGCGGCCTGCTCAACCACCAGCTCATGCTGGGCGCCGAGCTGCGCACCTCGCCCACGGGCCTGCAGCGCAACTTCGATGAGACCCCGTACCGCGAGAGCCTGGACTCACGCGTCACTCAGGACGCCGTGGCCGCCTATGTGCAGGACCAGTGGCGGCTGTCGTCCACGCTGCAACTGACGACCGGGCTGCGCGTGGACCATGTGCGCGGCTTCGCCACCGCCTTCTCGCCGCGCGCGGTGCTGGCCTTGCGGCCCGACGAACGCGAATCCGTCAAGCTGATGTGGGCGCAGTCGTTCAGATCACCCAACCTGTATGAACGCTTCTACGACGACGGCGGCGTCTCGCAGCTCGCGAACACGGCGCTCAAGCCGGAGCGGCTGACGTCTGCCGAGGCGGCCTGGGAATACCTGCTGGCCAGTGGCCTGGCCCTGAGCGCCAATGCCTACCACACGCGCATGCGCCGCCTCATCGAGCAGGTGCCGCTCAGCGACACGCCGGACGCCGCGGTGCAGTACCGCAACGTCGGCCGCGTGAGCCTCACGGGGGTGGATCTGGGTGTCGAACAGCGCTCCCCCGGCGGCTGGCTGTGGCGCGCCAGCGCGTCGTGGATGCGCGCGCGCAACGACGCTGGCCAGCGGCTGAGCAACTCGCCGTCGTGGATGCTGAAGGGGCATGCCGTCACGCCCGAGTGGCAGCGCTGGCAACTGGGCACCGAATGGCTGCTGCTGGGGCCGCGCACGGGCCGCGCGCCGGTGCCCGCCACGGCCGTGGTCAACGCGCACCTGCGCTACGCGCTTGACGGGCGCCAGAGCCTGGCGCTGCACGTCAACAATGTGCTGGACCGCCAGAACCTGGACCCTTCCACGCCTGACACGCCGCTGAGCAGCATCCCGCAGCCCGGCCGCTCGTTCCGCCTCGACTGGCGGTTTGCGCTCTGAGCATGCGATGACGGGTGTTCAGCGGCCTTCCAGCACGCCGGCGCCGTGGCACCGGGCGACGCTGTGCGCCCTGGCGCTGGGGCTGGCGGCGCCCATCGCCGCGGCCCAGTCCGCCAGCCCGGAGTCGCTGAAGGCCGAGGTCGTCTACCGCGTCCTGATGTTCGTCACCTGGCCGCCGGAGCGCGAGACGCCGGGCCGCGGCCTGCAGATCTGCACGCTGGGCGACGGCCGAGTGGACAGCGCACTGCAGACGCTGTCGGGCCGGCCGATCCGGCAGCTCACCGTCGACGTGCGCCGCCTGAGCCGCGCCGAGCCGGCCGCGGGCTGCCACCTGCTCTACCTGGCCGCGCCACAGCCGGCGCTGCGTACGATGCTGGCGGATGCGCCGGTGCTGGTGGTGTCCGACGGCGCCGCCATGCTGGACCACGGCGCCATGATCAACCTGCAGGTCGAGGACGGGCGCATCGTCTTCGACGTGGAACTCGACGCAGCGCGCCGTGCGGGGCTGGTCATCTCCACCAAGCTGCTGCGGCTGGCCCGCTTCGTGCGCCACCAGGCGGCCACGCCATGAAGCCCAGCCTTGCCGACGCCTTCGAACGTCTGCGCGAGCTGGCCGTCGCGCTGGCGGCGCTGCTCGCCTTCGCGCTGGTGCTGAGCCTGATGCAGTATCTGCGGCTGCTGGAGCGCCAGTCGCGCGACCTGCAGACACAGGCCAGCATCGTCGCGCAGACGGTATCGGCCGCCCTGGTGTTCGACAGCCGAGACGACGCCGGCGAGAGCCTGGCCGCGCTGCGGCAGAACCCCGCCATCCTGCACGCCCGGCTGCTGAACAAGGACGGCGGCGTCTTCACGCAGTACGCGCGGGCCGCGGCCGAGCGCTCCCGCCTGGACGAGCTGGCCGGCAGCGCCCACGTCGAGGTACCGGTGGCGGCGGACGGGCGGCGCGTCGGCACGCTGGCGGTCGAAGCCAGCCAGCTGCCGATGTGGCAGGACCTGGCGCAGTTCCTGGGCGGCACGCTGGCCACGCTGCTCGCCACCGCCGGCCTGGCCTGGGTGCTGGCCAAGCGGCTGCGCGTGCAGATCAAGGAGGTCGAGCGTCGCACCCGCTACCTCGCGCGGTTCGACGCGCTGACCGATCTCCCCAACCGCGAGCACATGCGCGCGCTGCTGGAGCGTGTGCTGCACCAGGAGGCCGGCGCCACGCTGCTGATCCTGGATCTGGACGACTTCAAGCAGATCAACGACCAGCACCGCCACGCCACCGGTGATGCCGTGCTGCAGGCCGTGAGCCAGCGGCTGCGGCTGCTGTGCCGGCCGGGCGACCAGGTGGCGCGCCTGTCGGCCGACGAGTTCGCCATGCTGTTGGTGCCGCGACTGGAGGGCGACGCTCTGCGCGCCCACGCCGCCCAGTTGCTGGGCGCGCTGACGCAGCCGCTGCTGCGCGACGGCCACTGGCTGCCGTTGCATGCCAGTATGGGCGCCGTCTCGCTGCCCGAGCATGCCCGCGATGCCAGCGAAGCCCTGCGCTGCGCCGACGCGGCCATGCGACACGCCAAGCAGCTGGGCAAGGACAGCTTCCAGCTCTTCACGCCGCAGATCGGCGAGGCGCTGCGGCTGCGCCTGGCGCTGGAGCGCGACCTGCGCGCTGCGCTGCAAGCCGACGACCAACTCACGCTGGCCTACCAGCCGCAGTACGACGCACAGCGCCGCATCCGCGGCTTCGAGGCGCTGGCCCGCTGGCGTCATCCGCAGCGCGGCTGGGTGTCGCCCGCGGAGTTCATCCCGGTGGCGGAGAGCTCCGGCCTCATCGTCGAGCTGGGCCTGGCCACGCTCGCGCTGCTGCGCCGCGACCTGGACAGCTGGCGCGCAAGCGGTCTGAGCTGCCCGCTGGTGGCCGTCAACCTGTCTTGGGAGCAGTGCCGCAAGCCCCAGCACCGCGAGCGCTTCCTGCAGCAGCTCAAGACGCTGCAGCTGGGGCCCGCGGACATCGAGTTCGAACTGACCGAGAGCGCCGACTTCGAGGACATCGACAAGCCCGACTCCTTCGTCTTCACGCTGCAAGGGCTGGGCTACGGCCTTGCCATCGACGACTTCGGCACCGGCTACAGCTCGCTGGCCTATCTGCGGCGCATCCGCTGCCGCAAGCTCAAGATCGACCGGCTGTTCGTGCACGGCCTGTCGGCGAACCCCGAGTCGCGCACGCTGGTTGAGTCGATGGTGCGCGTGGCGCACGCGATGCGCATGCTGGTCGTGGCCGAGGGCGTGGAGCTGCCCGACGACGAGGCTACGCTTGTCGCCATGGGCTGCGACCTGATGCAGGGCTTCGGCTTCTGCCGCCCGGTGCCGGCCGACGGCATGCCGGAGCTGCTGCGGCCGGCCGCCGCCTGACGCGCGGCCATACTGCGGCGATGCGCAACCCGCCCCGCCAACGCCCCACCCCCGAGCAGATCGCCGCCATGCCGCCCTACGTGGCACTGCCGGCCAGCCGCATCCATCTTCTGAAGAGCGCCGCGCAGTGCGAAGCGGCCGAAGCGGCGCTGCGCGCCGCCGGGCACGTGGGATTCGACACCGAGAGCAAACCCGTGTTCGTGGCCGGCCAGCCGCAGACGGGGCCGGAGGTGATTCAGTTCTCGACGCTGACCGACGCCTACATCGTGCAGACGGCCACGCCCGGCGTGACGGACTTCCTGCGCGCCATGATCGAGTCGGACGAGGTGGTGAAGGTGGGCTTCGGCCTCGCGTCCGACCGGCCGCAGATCCACCGCAAGCTGGGCCTGACGCTGGGCAAGTCCATCGATGTGTCGCAGCTGGTGAAGCGGCTGGGCTTCAAGGACGCCGTCGGCCTGAAGGTTGCCGTGGCCGTCGTGCTGGGCCAGCGGTTTGCCAAGTCCAAGAAGGCCACCACGTCCAACTGGGCCAACGCAACACTGACGCCGCAGCAGCTGCAGTACGCGGCCAACGACGCTCACGCGTCGCTGCTGGTCTACCAGGCCCTAAGCACCGCCTAGCGAGGGGTGCGGCCAGGCCGGATCGGGCGTCGCCGGCATGCCCGCCCCGCTGCGCCACGCGTCCAGCCAGTCCTGCACCGGCAGTTCCTTGAGCCCGCGCACGACACAGCCGGCCGCGGCACCCGACGCGGCGATCCGGACCATCTGTTCCGGCACCATCACGCCACCGATGCCCACAACGGGCACCGGCGACATGGCGGCCCACCAGGCCAGGTTGTCCAGCCCCTGAGGCCGCCACGGCATGGCCTTGGTGAGCGTGGGCCACACAGGGCCGCAGGCCACGTAGTCCGGCGCCCAGGCCACCGCGCGGGCCAGCTCCCACAGGCTGTGCGAGCTGATGCCCAGCCGCAGGCCGCGTGCGCGCGCCTGGGCCAGGTCGGCGCGCGCGGTGGTGTCCAGCGCCAGCAGGTCTTCCTGCCCCAGGTGCACGAAGTCCACGCCCAACGCCAGCGCGGCACGCCAGTGGTCGTTGACGATGAAGGTGGCGCCGTGCCGCCGTGCGGCATCCCGCGCGGGCTGCACCTCGGCCGCCAGCCGGGTGTGCCAGGCGGCGCCGCTCTCGCCCGCGGCGCGCTTCAAGCGCAGCTGCACGGTCGTGAGCCCGGCATCGAACAGCTCGGCGGCCTGCGCGCCGCTGTCGGCGATGCCATAGACGCCTTCGATGGCCGGCGGCCCGTCCGGTCGGGCCGGCCAGCGCGCGGGCGGCGTGTCGAACAACCCGGGTAGCAGGCCCGCCTCGGTGATGAAGCCAGGCGCGGGCCGCACCGGGCCGGCACCGGCGCCGGGTGTCGCGTCGGGCAGCAGGCCCGCCGTCGTCAGCATCTTGGCCAGCACGGCCGCGTCCGCCGGCACGAAGCCCTTGGCCAGCGCGGCGGCCAGCGCCGTCGCAAAGCAGCAGCCGGTGCCGTGGTTGTTGCGCGCGGCGCGCCATGGCAGCGCCAGCCAGCCGCTCGCCTGCGGACTGTGCAGCCAGTCCTGCGCCAGCGGGCCGGCCGCGTCGCCGCCGGTGATGCAGACGGTCTGCACACCCAGCAGGGGCGACTGCTGCTGCGGGCAGCCCTCCCCCACCAGCCGGTCGGCCTCGCGGCGGTTGGGCGTGGCGACGGTGGCGCGCGGCAGCAGCTCGTCGCGGTAGGCCTGCAGCAACTCGTCACCGGCAAAACTGGCGCCGGTGGACGCGCGCAGCACCGGGTCCACCACCAGTGCCACCGGGCCGCGCTCGCGCAGCCGGTCCACCCAGCGGGTCACGACGCGCAGCTGCGCCACGCCGCCCAGCAGCCCGGTTTTGACGACGACCGGCGGCAGGTCTTGCGCCAGCGCGGCCAACTGGGCGTCCAGCTGTTCCGCCGGCACCGGGAACACCGCCTCCACCGCCCGGCTGTTCTGCGCGGTCACCGCTGCCGCCACCGGGCACAGGTGCACGCCCATGGCGTCGGCTGCGCGCTGGTCCGCCGAGAGGCCGGCGCCCCCGCCGCTGTCCAGGCCGGCAATGCTCCAGATGATCGGTGTCGTCATGAGATCAGGAAGGGCCTGCCACCCACCGGCGTGCTCGCCACGGCCATGTCCTGCTTGGCCATCACGCCGGCCTCGAAGCCCTGCCGCCCCGCCGCGATGGCCTGACCGAACGCGGCGGCCATGCGGACGGGGGCGCCCGCCTGTGCCACCGCCGAGTTCAGCAGCACGCCGTCCAAGCCCAGCTCCATTGCCTGCGCCGCATGCGACGGCGCGCCGATGCCGGCGTCCACGATCAGCGGCACGCCCGGCAGGCGCTCGCGCAGCACGCGCAGCGCGAACGGGTTCAGCAGCCCCTGGCCCGAGCCTATGGGCGCCCCCCAGGGCATCAGCACCTCGCAGCCCACGTCCAGCAGGCGGCGGCAGGTGACGAGGTCGTCGGTGCAGTACGGGAACACCTGGAAGCCGTCCTTCACCAACTGCTCGGCCGCGGCCACCAGCTCCCACGGGTCGGGCTGCAGCGTGTGCTCGTCGCCGACGACCTCCAGCTTGATCCACGGCGTGTCGTACAGCTCGCGGGCCATCTGCGCCAGGATGATGGCCTCGGTGGCCGTGCGGCAGCCCGCGGTGTTGGGCAGCAGGTGCCCGCCCGTCGACTTCAGCGTCTCCCGGATCGCGGCGACAAAGCCGTTGTCGCCCGCCGCGGCCAGCGTGCGCTTGAGGCCCACGGTCAGCACCTGCGCGCCGCTGGCCTGCACGGCCAGGCGCAGGATCTCGGGCGACGGATAGCCGGCGGTGCCGAGCAGGAAGCGGCTCGCCAGCGAGCGGCCGTACAGGGTGAAGCTCATGAGGTCAGCCCCCGGTGATGGGTTGGATCAAGGTCAGCTCGTCGCCGGGCTGGATCAGCGTGGCGTCGCGCCGGCCGCGCGGCACGAAGGCGCCGTTCAGCGCCGTGGCGACGGCATCGGCGGCCCGGCCCTGTTCGGCCAGCAGCGCGGCGACGCTCAAGCCCTCACGCCAGGGTTGGGCTTGGTGGTTCAGCGTGAATTCAGACATGTTGGAGCGCTTGTTCCGCGAGCGCCGGCGCCAGCAGCCAGCCGTGGCGGAAAAGCCCGTTGATGCGCAGCAGGCCCGGCTCGTGGTCGACACGCGGCTTGTGGTCCGGCAACGCCGGGCGCAGGTTGGTGTCCATGTGGACGATGCGCGCCTCGGCCAGCCCCGGCAGCACGCTGTGCGCGGCGGCCATCAGCTCGACGGCGCTGCGCAGGCTGACCGGCGAGCGGTCCTCGCTTTCCACCTCCGACGCGCCGACCACGATGACGTCACCCGGCCGCGGCACGAGGTAGACGCGGTGGCGCGGGTGCATCAGCCGCACGGGCCGCTGCAGCACCACGCCGGGCGCATGCAGCCACAGCATCTCGCCGCGCACGCCGCGCAGGCCCGGCAGGTCGTGCCGGGCGCCGAGGCCGCGCGTGTCGATGACGAGGTCGGCCACGAGCCGGCGGCCGTCGTCCAGCCGCAGCTCGTGCGGCTGCACCGCGGTGGCGAGGCGCCCCCACAGCCAGTCGATGCCGCCGGCCGGCCGGCCCAGCGCGGCCATCAGCTCGCGCGGCAGCAGCTGGCCTTCGCCGGGCAGCAGCCAGGCCTTGAGGTCGGGCGCGAGGTACGGCTCCAGCGCTTGCAGCGCGGCGCGGGCCAGCGGCTGCGGGCCGTCGGGCATGCGGGCCAGCACGCGCTGCGCGGCGCCCAGGTCGCTGCCATGGGCCAGCAGCAGGCTGCCGTGCGTGCGCACCAGGCCCGGCTGACCCAGCGCCTCGGCGATGGCCGGCCACAGCGCCAGCGAGCGCCATCCCAGCTCGGCGACCTCGGCATCGGCATGCTCGCGCTCGGCCAGCGGGCTCAGCATGCCGGCGGCCGTGAAGCCGGCCGCGCCGGGCTGCTCCGGCGCCGTGGCCGGGTCCACCACGCGCACGCGGTGCCCCGCCCGCGCGAGCTGCCAGGCCAGCAGCCGGCCCATGACGCCGGCGCCTGCAATGGCGATGTTCATCAGGCTTGCGGCTGGATGGGAATGTAGAGCTCGCCGCCGGCCGCCTTGAACTCGGCCGACTTGCGCGCCATGCCCACGGCGACGACCTCGGCCGCCTCCAGGCCGTTGCGGCTGGCGTACTCACGCACGTCCTGCGTGATCTTCATCGAGCAGAACTTCGGCCCGCACATCGAGCAGAAGTGCGCCTCCTTGGACGAGTCCTTGGGCAGCGTCTCGTCGTGATAGTCGCGCGCCGTGTCGGGGTCCAGGCCGAGGGCGAACTGGTCCATCCAGCGGAACTCGAAGCGCGCCTTGCTCATCGCGTCGTCGCGCGCGCGGGCGCCGGGGTGGCCCTTGGCGATGTCGGCCGCATGCGCGGCGATCTTGTAGGCAATGAGGCCCTGCTTCACGTCGTCGCGGTCGGGCAGGCCCAGGTGCTCCTTGGGCGTCACGTAGCACAGCATGGCCGTGCCCATCCAGCCGATCATGGCCGCACCGATGGCGCTGGCGATGTGGTCGTAGCCCGGGGCGATGTCGATGGTGAGCGGCCCCAGCGTGTAGAACGGCGCCTCGTGGCAGTGCTTCAGCTGCTCGTCCATGTTGGCCTGGATGAGGTGCATGGGCACGTGGCCGGGGCCTTCGATCATGGTCTGCACATCGTGCTTCCAGGCCACCTGCGTCAGCTCGCCCAGCGTCTTCAGTTCGGCGAACTGGGCTTCGTCGTTGGCGTCGGCGCCGCTGCCGGGGCGCAGGCCGTCGCCCAGCGAGAAGGTCACGTCGTAGGCCTTCATGATTTCGCAGATCTCTTCGAAGTGCGTGTACAGGAAGTTCTCGCGGTGATGCGTGATGCACCACTTGGCCAGGATGGAGCCGCCGCGCGACACGATGCCGGTGCGGCGCTTCGTGGTGAGGTGGATGAACGGCAGCCGCAGGCCGGCGTGGATGGTGAAGTAGTCGACGCCCTGCTCCGCCTGCTCGATCAGCGTGTCGCGGAAGATGGCCCAGGTCAGGTCCTCGGCGACGCCACCCACCTTCTCCAGCGCCTGATAGATCGGGACGGTGCCGATGGGCACGGGCGAGTTGCGAACGATCCAGTCGCGCGTCGTGTGGATGTTGCGGCCGGTGGAGAGGTCCATCACCGTGTCGGCGCCCCAGCGGATGCTCCACACCAGCTTCTCGACCTCTTCCTCGATGCTGGACGTGACGGCCGAGTTGCCGATGTTGGCGTTGACCTTCACCAGGAAGTTGCGGCCGATGATGGTCGGCTCCAGCTCCGTGTGATTGATGTTGGCGGGGATGACGGCGCGGCCGCGCGCGATCTCATCGCGCACGAACTCGGGCGTGATGACATCGGGGATGCGCGCGCCCATCGCGTTGCCGCGCAGGCGCTGCTCGCGCTCGGCGTCACCCAGGTAGTCGCGCATCCATTCGCGCCTGCCGTTCTCGCGCAGCGCGACGAACTCCATCTCCGGCGTGACGATGCCGCGGCGCGCATAGTGCATCTGCGAGACATTGGCGCCGGCCTGGGCGCGGCGAGGCGGGCGCTGCAACGCGGCGGCCTCGGCACGCAGCGCGGCGATGCGCTCGTTGTCCTCGTGCTTGCCGCCGTCGTCCAGCGCGACACGGGTACGGCCCGCGTAGGCCTCGGTGTCCGCCCGGTCGGCGATCCAGCTCGAACGCAGGGGCGGCAGCCCGCGGCGCACGTCGATGGCGGCCTTGGAGTCGGTGTAGGGGCCCGAGGTGTCGTGCACGACGACGCGCTCGCCGTTGGTCAGCGCGATCTCGCGCATGGGCACGGCCACGTCGGGCCGGCTGCCGGTCACGTAGACCTTGCTCGACGCCGGGAAGGGCTCGCGCGTCAGCGACACGCGTTCATCGAGGGTGAGGTGTTTGTCGGGGGCGTTCACGGCGGTCTCCTGGAGCTGATGGGTTCGCTGCTCCAAGGCCGCCTGTGGGCGCGCCGGACGCTCCACCGCCAGGGTGGTCGTCGGCACGCCGCATGGCGCGCGCTCTCCTTACGCCGGTACTAGCCGGTTCAAGTTCACGGGTTCGGTCGTCGTCGACCGTCTCAGCGTCAAGGCCTGCCTTGCGGCAGGCCCCGGCACCCCGGAGCGGGCGCGATTGTGCTTGTCATTTCGCGCGCCTGGCAAGCCCCAGTGCGAAAACAACCAGACCTGCCGCGATGGCAAAGCTCACCCCGAGGCCACCGGCCACGAAAACGGTCGCCATGGCCGAGGCGCCCGTGATGAGGCCCAGGTTGCGCGACAGCGTCAGCAACGCGCTGACGACGCCGCGCTGCGTTGCCGCCACGTCGGCCATCACGGCCGTGTTGTTGGCAGCCTGGAACAGCGCGTAGCCGGGCGTGACGATGACCAGCGGCCCGACGTAGGCCGCAGCGCCAAGCGACGCGGGCAGCACGACGATGAGCGCGCAACCCACCGCCATCGCGGCCAGGCCCAGTTGCGTCATGCGACCTGCGCCGAAGCGGTCCACCAGCCGCCCGGCCGGCACGCCGCTGACGGCAGAGACGAGCGGGCCGATGGACATCAGTGCGCCCACCGCCGCAGTGCCGATGCCCAGGGCACCACCCAGGTGGAACGGGCCGACGACCAGCGTGGCCATCATGACGGCCGACACCAGCGCATTCATCGCCAGGCCGGCAGCGAGCGCAGGCTCGCGCAGGCGCTCCAGCCGAACCAGCGGCGCCGCGGCGCGGCCTTCGGTGCGCAGGAACATCCACAACCCCGCGGCGGCCACGGCGAACAGTGCTGCATGGCGCGTCATCGCCAACGAATAGGCGGCCAGCGTCAGCGCCAGCCACAGCGTACCGGGCAGGTCAAAGCCAGCGGCCCTGCCCGCGCCGCTATCCGCCGGCAGGCAACGCCAGGCCACGGCAAACGTGAGCAGGCCCAGCGGCAGGTTCACCGCAAACAGGGCTGGCCAGCCGAAGCTCGCGATCAGCACACCGCCCAGCGATGGGCCCAGCGCCGTGCCGATCGCCGACATCGTGCCCAGCAACCCCATCGCGCGACCGGTGCGCTCCTTGGGCAGTGCAGCGCCGACCAGAGCCATCGTCAGCGCCAGCATGGCGGCGGCGCCCACGCCCTGCAGCGCGCGGCCAGCGAGCAGCAGCGGCAGCGTGGGCGCCACGGCGCACAGCGCGGACGCCGCGGTGAACAGCGCGACACCGGCCAGCAGCAGCCGGCGCTTGCCCATCAGGTCGCCCAGCCGGCCAGCGCCGACGATGAGCGTCGTCGTGGCCAGCAGATAGGCCAGCACGACCCATTGCACCTGGCCGAGCTTGGCGTCGAAGGCCGCCGCCAGCGTGGGCAACGCGACGTTGGCGCTGCTGATGGCCAGCGATGGCAGCAGCGTGGCGAGGGCGAGGCTGGCGAGCACGCCGGTAACGGGTGTGGCGGCCGGTGTCGCGGCCGGAGAGGCGAGAGGCGTGGTGTTCATGCCTCAACCATAGGCATTGGTCGGCCATGGCGGAAGCCGCATCATCTGCACTTCATACCTGCACGAGACGCCATGTCAAACCCCGACCTCAATCTGCTGCTGACCCTGGACGCGCTGCTTGCCGAGGGCAGCGTGGCCGGAGCCGCGCGGCGGCTGCGACTCAGCCCGTCGGCGATGAGCCGGTCCCTCGCGCGGCTGCGTGAAGCGACGGGCGACCCGCTGCTGGTGCGCGCCGGCCGCGGCTTGGTGGCCTCGCCGCGGGCGCTGGAACTGCGCGAGCGCATCGCCCCCCTGGTGCAGGAGGCTCAGGCAGCGCTCAGGCCGGCGGCGGCATTGCGGCTGGACACGCTGGAGCGCGAGTTCACGCTGCGCACGCGCGAGGGCTTTGTCGAGAACTTCGGCGCCGCGCTGCTGGCGCGCGTCGCCGGCGAGGCGCCGGCCGTGCGGCTGCGCTTCGTGCCCAAGACGGACCGCGACAGCGGGCCGCTGCGCGACGGCAGCGTGGACCTGGAAACGGGCGTCATCGGCGCCACCACTGGGCCGGAGCTGCGCGCGCAGGCCTTGTTCGGCGACCGCTTCGTCGGCGTCGTGCGCGAGGGCCACGCGCTGAGCCGCGGGCGCGTGACGGTGGCGCGCTTCGCCGCCGGGCAGCACATCGCCATCTCACGCGGCGGCACGGCGACCGGACCGGTCGACGACGCGCTGACGGCGCTGGCACTGCGGCGCGATGCCGCCGTCACGGTGACCGGCTTCGGCCAGGCGCTGGCGCTCGTGCGCGGTTCGGACCTAATCGCCACCGTGCCGGAGCGCCACACCGGCACGCTGCGCGACGGCCTTGTCACGTTCGCGCTGCCACTGCCGCTGGCGCCGTTCACGGTATCGCTGCTGTGGCATCCGCGCATGGACGGCGATGCCGCGCACCGCTGGCTGCGCGGCTGCGTGCGGGAGAGCTGCGCCTGAGCGTGTCAGGATGCGCGCCATGCATTCACCATCGATGAGCCAGATCGCGTCGCCGTCGGCGGGCTCGCCTCCGTGGGCACGGGGCCGGCTGCGCGTGCAGCTGGGCGCGGTGCTCGCTTTCAGCGTGGCGCTGCTGGCCCTTGCGGCGCTGCCGGTGCTGTGGGCCATCGCGCCCTGGCTACCGCCGGCGCTGCTTGCCTCGGCGGCTGTGCTCGCGCTGCCGGTCGCCTGGTGGGCGCGGCAACGCGCACGAGCGGCCGTCTGGCCCTGGGCCAAGTGCGCGCTGGCCCTGTACGGCCTGGCCGGTGTGCTGATCGCCGCACCCATCTACTACCTTGGGCTGGTCACTGCCTTGAAGCCGCCCATCCAGCCGCAGGTGGTGCTGACCAACGGCAGCCGCACGCTGACCTTCCAGGGCATGATGCACGTGGGCACCGACGCCTTCTATCGCTCGGTCGTCTACGACGCGGGCAAGGCCTTGATGGAGGGCGCCGTCATCTACTACGAGGGCGTGCTGCCCGACCCGCGCGCCGATGCCTGGCTGAGCGAATACCTCGGCACCGGCGCCGACCTGGCCCGCGCCTACGAACAGCTGGCGTCGACCTGTGGCCTGGTGTTCCAGGCCAGCTACTTCGCGCCGCTGGAGATCGACAAGCAGCTGCACCCGGAACGGCATGTGGCGGCGGACGTGTCGTCACTGGCGCTGCAGCGGGAGTTCGACCGGCTGCTGGCCACCGACATGACGTTCCTGGAGGCGATGCAGGACCGCGAGGCCAGCCGCAGCGTGCCCGCCATCGGCAACCAGCAACTGGCTGCCTTCGTGGCCTGGCAGCGGCGCGGCAACGAGCGCCAGCAGGCGATTGCCGGCACCGTCTGCCGCGGCATGCTGACGCTGCTGCTGCGCCCGCGCAGCGCCAAGGCCCGGCCGCGCGATCCGTTCGACGCGGTGACCATCGACTACCGCAATCGCCAGTTGGTGCAGCGGCTGCTGGCCGACCCGCACGACAAGATCTTCCTCACCTACGGCTCGGCCCACCTGCCAGGCGTCTATGCGCTGTTGAAGCAGGACGATGCGCGCTGGCGGGTGGAGTCCGTCAAGTGGATGCGCAGCGTCGCGCCGCCCGAGCACCTGAACGGCAAGCTCGACCTGGAGCCCTGAGCACGCGCCAGCAAAAAGGGCCGGCCACTTGCGCGGCCGGCCCGAAGCGCTGGAGCGCGCTCGAGGGAGATCGGTTGTCAGTCCTTGTCCGCCGGCATGGCGCCGGGCATGCCGTGCAGCGGCAGCGCACCGCCGCCCTGCTCCGCGGCCGGCTTGGCGGCGGGCTTCCTGTCGCGCACGAGGTAGCTGTACAGCACCGGCACCACCACCAGCGTCAGCAGCGTCGACGTGATGACGCCGCCGATGATGGCGCGGCCCATGGGCGCCTGGATCTCGCCGCCGTCGTTCAGCGCGATGGCCATCGGCAGCATGCCGAACACCATCGCCGCCGTCGTCATGATGATGGGGCGCATGCGGATCAGGCCGGCCTCGCGCAGCGCCTCGGCGACCGTCGCGCCGGCCTTGCGGGCGTGGTTGGCGAAGTCCACCAGCAGGATGGCGTTCTTGGTGACCAGGCCCATCAGCATGACCAGGCCGATCATCGAGAACACGTTCAGCGTGGAGCGCCACAGCAGCAGTGCCAGCATCACGCCGATCAGCGCCAGCGGCAGGCTGGCCATGATGGCGATGGGCTGCAGGAAGCTGCCGAACTGGCTGGCCAGCACGATGTAGATGAAGATGCCCGCCAGTGCCATGGCCGCGAGCAGCCCGTTGAAGGCCTCGGCCTGCTGCTTGCCGGCGCCGTCCACCTTGAAGCTGACGCCCGGCGGCAGCTGCGTGTTCTTGATGAGCTTCTGCACGTCGGCGTTGACGTCGCCGCCCGGACGGCCCTGCACGCCGGCGAACACGGCCTCGCGGCGCTGCAGGTTCTCGCGGCGGATGACCTCGGGGTTGAACACCGGCTCGATGGTGGCCACCTGGTCCAGCGTGATGGGCGCGCCGCTGCTGGAGAACGCGACGGGCAGCTTGCTCATCTGCTCGATGCGCTCGCGCTGTTCGCGCGGCAGGCGCAGCAGCACTTCGACCTGGTTGCCGTCCGGCGTCGTCCAGTAGGTCGCGATCTCGCCGTTCACGTAGGCACGCAGGCTGGAAGCGATCTGCGGCGCCGTCAGGCCCAGCTCGCGGATGGCGGAGTCCTTCAGGCGCACCGCGAAGGCCGGCAGGCCGGGCTTGACGGTGGTGTCGACGTCCACGGCGCCGGGGATCTTCTTGATCTTCTCGACCAGGTCGGTGGCGGACTGCGTCAGCACCTCGGGGTCGCTGCCCAGCAGCGTGATCCAGATCGGCCGGTTGAAGCCGACGCTGACCTCGATGCCGGGAATCTTGGCGATGTCGCCACGGATGGCGTCCTCGATCTCCTTCTGCGTGCGCTTGCGCTCGCTGCGGTCGGTCAGCGTGATGTTCAGCGCCGCCTGGTTGCGGCCGGTGGCCAGGCCTTCGCCGGTGCTGCCGACGACGGTGGAGACGGTCTTGATCTCGGGGTAGTTCTTGAGGATCTCCTCGATCTGCGCCACCTTGGCGCTGCCGCGCTCGATGCTGCTGGCCACCGGCATGCGCAGGTTGACCTGCGTGAAGCCGTTGTCCGTCTCAGGCACGAACTCGCTGCCGACCAGCGGCGCCAGCGCCAGCGCCGCGACGAAGCTGGCGACGGCGCCCCACATGACGAGGCCGCGCGGCGTCAGCGTCGCGAAGCGCAGCACACGCCTGGCGGACTTGTCGCGCCGACCGTCCGCGCCGAACGGGTGGCCGTAGGCGGGGATGGGCGGCACGAAGACGCGGTAGCGGCGGCCGGAGAAGGCCCAGTCGATCAGGCGCGCGTAGAGGTCGTGCAGCCGGTCCATGCCCCAGTCGGTCGCGCGGATGGCGTGGCCGATGACGGGCCAATGCTTGATGCGCGCATTCGGCGGGTCGTGCCAGACGGAGGACAGCATCGGGTCCAGCGTGAAGCTGACGAACAGGCTGACCAGCACGGCCACCGCGACGGTGATGCCGAAGGGATAGAAGAACTTGCCGATGATGCCGCCCATGAAGGCGACCGGCACGAACACGGCGCAGATGGCGAAGGTGGTCGCCATGACGGCCAGGCCGATCTCGTTGGTGCCGTCGAACGACGCGGTGCGGTGGTCCTTGCCCATGCCGACGTGGCGCACGATGTTCTCGCGCACGACGATGGCGTCGTCGATGAGCAGGCCGATGCATAGGCTCAGCGCCATCATCGTCATGAAGTTCAGCGTGAAACCGAACGCATGCACGGCGATGAAGCTGGAGATGACGGCGATGGGCAGCGTCAGGCCCGTGATGATGGTGGAGCGCCAGCTGTGCAGGAACAGGAACACGATGGCCACGGTCAGCAGCGCGCCTTCGATCAGCGTGTGGCGCAGGCCGGTCAGCGAGCCCTTCACGAAGTCGCTGGCGGCATAGATCATGCGCAGCTCCACGTCCTTGGGCAGCGTGCGGCGCAGCTCTTCCATCGCCTCCTTCACGGCCTCGCCGGTGCGGACGATGTTGGCGTCCTGCTGCTTGAAGATATTGAAGCTGACGGCCGGCTGGCCGTTGATGCGGGCGATGCTGTCCTGCTCACGCTCGCGCTCCACCAGCGTGCCGAGGTCGTTCAGCGTCAGCGCCAGGCTACCGCGGCGGGCCACCACCATGTTGCCGAAGGCCTTGGGGTCCTTCACGCGGCCTTCCACGCGCAGGATGGCGTCGGAGGTCTGGTCGGACAGCAGGCCCACCGGCTGGTCGGCATTGGCATCGGCCAGCGCCTTGGCGATCTCGGCCGGCGTCACGCCGTAGGCGCGCAGCCGCATGGGGTCCAGGTCGATGCGCACTTCGCGCGTCGTCATGCCGCCCACGTCCACCTTGGCCACGCCTTCCACCCGGCCCAGCCGCTTGGAGACGATGAGGTCGGCCATCATCGACAGCTCGCGCGAGCCCCGCGTCGGGCTCAGCAGCGCCATGACGACGACCGGCTGCGAGTTGTCGTTCTCGAAGCGCTGCACCGTGGGCGGCTTGGCGTCCCGCGGGAAGCGGGCCTGCGCGGCGGCCACGCGGTCGCGCAGGTCCTGCATCGCGCGGCCCATGTCGGCGTTCAGCGAGAACTCGACGCTGGCCTGCACGCGGCCCTCGAAGCTGCGCGACTGGATACGTTCCACGCCGGCAATCGTGTTCAGGGCTTCTTCCAGCGGCTTGGCGAGCTCACGCTCGACCGCCTCGGGCGAGGCGCCGGGGTAGCGCACGTCCACCGACGCGCCTGGGAAGGAGATGTCGGGCATCTGCTCGACGCCCAGGCGGGCGTAGGCGAACAGGCCCAGCACGCACAAGGCCACCATCACCATGGTCGCGAAGACCGGGTTCTGGATGGAAACGCGGGTCATCCACATGGCGCGGCCCTCACTGTTGAGCCGGCGCCGAGGCGCTGGCACTGGCGACCTTGGCGGACTTGGCCGCCACGATCAGCGCCGGGTCGCCCTCGCGCAGATTGTCGAAGCGTGCGGCCAGCACCTGCGCCTCGGGCTTGAGGCCGTTCAGGATCTCGACGCGGCCTTCGCGGGCGTCGCTGCGGCCAGTCGTCACGACGCGGCGCACCAGCGCGCCGTTCTCGATCATCCAGACCTGCTCCTGGCCGGAGTTGCGGCTGATGGCGGCGATGGGCACCGTCAGGCGCTGCGTGTCATCGGCCAGCACCACCTTGGCGGCGGCGTACTGGCCGGCGCGGTAGAGCTCCTTGGGGTTGTCCAGCACCAGCGTCACGCCGATGGAACGCGTGCCCGGCTCGGCGGCAGGCGCGATGCGGGCGATCCTGGCCTCCACCGGCTGCTCCACGCCCTCCACCTTCACCTGCACCGGCATGCCCGGCTGCAGGCGGCTGACCTCGTGCGTGCCCACCAGCCCCGCCAGCTCCAGCTTGGCCAGGTCGACGATGGTCAGGATCTGCTGCTCGGCCGCGAGCTTCTCGCCCGGCAGCGCATGGCGCTTGGCGACGACGCCGTTGATGGGCGACACCAGGCCGGCCTGGCGCATCGTCACCTGGCTGGTGTCCAGCTGGGCCTTGGCGGCCAGCCAGTTGGCACGGGCGGATTCATAGGCGGCGCGCGAGTTGTCCAGCGCCGTCTGCGCGATGAAGTTCTTCGCGGCCAGGCCCTCGTTGGCCTTGTAGCTGCGCTCGGCCTGGTCCATCTGGGCGCGCATGGCTTCCACGCTCGCGCCGCGCTCGGCAATGCGATAGCGCAACTCTTCGAGGTCCACCTGGCCCAGCGCCTGGCCGGCCTTCACGCGGCTGCCCTCGCCCACGGCCAGGTTCAGCAGCGTGCCGTTGGACTTGGCGCGCACGACCACCGTGCCCGGCGCCACCAGCGGGCCGCTGAATTCGATCTGCGCGGGCATCGCCGTGACGACGGGCTTGACGACCTCGCTGGCGACGAACTCCAGCGCCGGCTTGGCCTTCTCTTCACCCGGCTTCTTCGGGCCCTCGCCCTTGCTCGCCATGACCGCCACGCCGGCACCGCCCACCAGCAGCACGACGGCCGCAAGGCCGCCCAGCTTCACAGACTTGCGCATAACTCCCCCAGACAGCTTCAGTTTCGAGACCTTCACAGTCTAGAAATCCGGGTTTCCAGGTGCAGCGGACTTGTGACGAAACGCCGTTTGCTGGGGCTGAGCTGCACCCGCTGGAGCATGGATGAAGAGCCGATTGAGTTCGACGAAGCGCGGGGACAGAGCGGCAAGGAGGGAAGCCTGCGCGCCAGGGAGGATGCCCGGACCGACAAGCGCCAACAGACCACGTGGTTCACCGCGCAGTTGGGATGCCAAGCAGCATGGGCGGCAGCGCCGTTGTAATAAAGTCCCGGGCGTCAATTTCTATCGGGTGCACTCGCTCCCTGCGGCTTTAGGCCATGAATTTCAAACCTTGGGTTGTCATTGGCCTGACAGTCGTACTGGGCCTGCCGCTGTCGCAGGCCAAGGAGGCTGCGCCTCTGCGCTTGCGCTTCGTAACCGCCCCCTTCCCGCCGTTGATGTATTTCGATGAGCGGCGTCAGCCCACGGGCCCGACGGTGCAACTCCTGCAGGAGGCTTGCGCGCGTCTGGCCTGGACGTGTTCCGTCGAGATGATGCCCTGGCGGCGTGCGCTGCGCACCATGGAGCTGGGGGCGGCCGACGGCATCTTCACCATCAGCGCCTCGGCCGACTACGCGCGCCAGTTGTACGTCAGCGTTCCGGTTACTGCCTCCGAGCTGGAGTTCTTCCGACAGGCTGGTGATTCCTGGGTATTCCACGGCGACAACCGGGAGTTGGTCGGGCGCGTTCTGGGCGTGCAGGAAGGCACGCTGGCGGCCTCGGTGGCGAACGCCATGATTCGCGACATGCGCGGTAGCCAGCTCATGGCCGAGGCGGATGTCCGAACCGTCTTGCGCAAATTGTCGGCCGGCCGCTATGGCAGTCGGGGCCTGGCTTTGCTGCCCGCCAGGGTCGCGCGGCGAATCATTGCCGAGGAGCATCTGAACAGTCTGGAGTTCGCGGGCGCCGCTCAGCGCTCCGCCGGCTCGTTTGGCCTGCTTCGCACGCGGGTCAGCGCACAGCAGGCCGGCCAGTTCGATCAAGTGCTCTACAGCTTGTGCAAGGAAGGCCGCACGGCCGAATTGTTCAAGCCCCAGGGGATTGAGCCCCTGGCATGCGCCCACCCGTCGTGATTCCTGCGGGGCTGGCCCGAGCCCAGCCCCCGAGTTGTCACTGACCGCTTGGGTGAGCGCCCCGGTTCGCCGCCTCAGCGTTGCGCCGCTATGGCCTCGATGGGCAGCACCACATCCCCGCACTGGGCGCGATGGCGCAGCGCATGGTCCATCAATACAAGGGCCAGCATGGCCTCGGCGATGGGCGTGGCGCGGATGCCCACGCAGGGGTCGTGGCGGCCGAAGGTCTCGACGACCGTCGGGTTGCCGGCGCGGTCGATGCTGGCCTTGGGGCTGCGGATGGAGCTCGTGGGCTTGATGGCGATGCTGGCCACGATGTCCTGGCCCGTGGAGATGCCGCCCAGCACGCCGCCCGCGTTGTTGCTGGCGAAGCCCTCGCGGCTCAGTTCGTCGCCGTGCTGCGTACCACGCTGCGACACGACGCCGAAACCCTCGCCGATCTCCACGCCCTTGACGGCGTTGATGCCCATCAGCGCGTAGGCGATGTCGGCGTCCAGCTTGTCGAACAGCGGCTCGCCCAGGCCCACGGGCACGCCGGTGGCCTCCACGCGGATGCGCGCGCCGACCGAGTCGCCGGCGCGGCGGAGGTCGTCCATGTAGGCCTCCAGTTCGGCGATCTTGCTGGCGTTGGCCGCGAAGAACGGGTTCTGGCCCACGTGCTGCCAGCCCTCGAACGGGATCTCGATCTCGCCCAGCTGCGTCATGCAGCCGCGGAACGCGGTGCCGAACTTCTCGCGCAGCCATTTGCGGGCGACGGCGCCGGCGCCCACCATCGGCGCCGTCAGCCGCGCCGACGAGCGCCCGCCGCCGCGCGGGTCGCGCACACCGTACTTGCGCCAGTAGGTGTAGTCGGCGTGTCCGGGGCGGAAGGTGTCGAGGATGTTGCCGTAGTCCTTGCTGCGCTGGTCGGTGTTCTCGATCAGCAGGCAGATGGGCGTGCCGGTCGTGACGCCCTCGTAGACACCGGACAGGATCTTCACCGCATCGGGCTCGTTGCGCTGCGTGACGTGCCGGCTGGTGCCGGGGCGACGGCGGTCCAGCTCGGGCTGGATGTCGGCCTCGCTGAGCGCCAGCCCGGGCGGGCAGCCGTCGATGACGCAGCCAATGGCCGGCCCGTGGCTTTCGCCGAAGTTGGTGACGCGGAAGAGTTCGCCGAAGGTGCTACCTGACATAGCCGGCGATTTTAGGTGGCGCGCAAAAGCAAAAGCGGCCCCGCAAGGCCGCCTTCATGCGTTGCGAACTTCAGAGCTTGGGCTCGGCCTCGGCGCTGCCCTCTTCCACCGGCCAGTCGCGGATGTAGGCCTTGAGCATGCGGTTCTCGAAGTCCTGGCTGTCGACGACGGCCTTGGCCACGTCATACAGCGAGATCACGCCCATCAGCGTCTTGCCGTTCATGACCGGCATGTAGCGCGCGTGGCGGCCCAGCATCATGCGGCGTACCTCGTCGATCTCGGTCTCGGGCGTGCAGGTCAGCGGTGCGTCGTCCATGACCGTGCGCACGATGGTGGAACCCACCGCGCCCTGGTTCTTGACGACGGCGGAAATGACCTCGCGGAACGTCAGCATGCCGACGAGGTCGCCATGCTCCATGACGACGAGCGAACCGATGTCGCGCTCGGCCATGACGGCGAGCGAGTCCTTCAACGGTTCGTCGGGCGAGACCGTGAACAGGGTGCCGCCTTTGACACGCAGGATATCGACGACTTTCATAGGGGCCTCCTAGGGCCTGTTAAGGCTATGGGAATCGGTGCGAGAGGGTCTGCGCGGGTGCAGGGCCAGGCGCCGCGCTGAAGCCCGGGCCGGGTGCCCGGGCAAGGCGCGCAACGACGCCCTGCGCCCGCGCAGCCCCTCTCCCGAAGGGTTGTCACTCAAAAGCCCGCGCGCGGCGTTGCGAAGCCTCGCTGGGGTCGACCCCAGCTTCGACTTCGCGCCTTGCTCGCGGGCTTTTGAGTGGCAACGCATCCGATCCCCATAGCCTTAACAGGCCCTGACACGCGGGGTCAACATAGCACACATTATTCGCGCATCCACCCCATAGAAAACACCATGCCGCCCCTGCGCGGCGCAGGCTCGAATCGGCGCATGGGCACTGACAGCTTCCGCCGCTTCGCCGACTTCTATCCGTTCTACCTGGGCGAGCACGCCGACCGCCGCAACCGCCGGCTGCACTTCATCGGCTCGACGCTGGTGCTGGCGTGTGTGTGGCAGCTGGCGAGCACGGGGCGGCCGCTCTGGCTGTTGGCCGCGCTGCTGTGCGGCTACGGCTTCGCGTGGGTGGGGCACTTCTTCTTCGAGAAGAACCGCCCGGCAACGTTCAAGTACCCGCTCTACAGCTTCATGGGCGACTGGGTCATGTACGCCGACATCTGGCGCGGGCGGGTGAAACTGTAGGGCGGGTCTGCCAAACGCCTAGGGAGGGTCTGCAAAACCCCTGTGGGCCGCGGCGAGGTCTTTGCCGGATGCGGGGCAAGGCGCGGACCGCCGCCCAGGCTCGTGCCTGGGCAAGGTTCGCAACGCCGCCCCGCGCCGGCAAAGCCACGCCCCTGCGGTTTGCGACAACGCCGGCCCGCGCGGGTGTTGCACCGCTCGCCGGGGCGGCCAGCCCCAGCTTCGCGATGCACCTACTCGCGGGCCGGTGCTGTCGCAAACGCGGCCCACAGGGGTTTTGCAGACCCTCCCTAGTTCCGCCAGGCCACGCCCAGCCCGGCCGCGGCGCTGCCGGTCTTCTGCACCAGAGGACTGTCGGCCGCCGGGCCTAGCAGCCGGCTGGTGCCGGCGCCGCCGAACAGGAACCAGTGCTTGCTCAGCGCGTGCTTGAAGCCGAAGCCGAAGTGCACGTCACGCAGCCCCGCGCCGGGCTCGTAGGCAGGCTTGCCCGTGCTCGCCGTGGCCGACGCGGGCACGCCGAAATAACTGCGCAGGTTCTGCGCATTGGCGGCCGACACGCCCAGGCCGGTGCTCCACTCGGTGTGCTCACTGCGGTAAAAGCGCCAGCCCAGGTCCACGCTGCCGGTCAGGCCGCCCTGGCGGCCCAGCACGTCCTGCGACAACGAAGCGCCGAGGTTCCAGTCGGGCGTGAGGCTGTAGTTCACGTAAACGCGGGCGCGCAGCGTGCGCTTCACGTCGGGCAGGCCCTGAGTGCTGCGGGCGTCTCCGCTGTCCCGGCCGCTGTCCACGCGCAGCGACACGCCCAGTCGCCACTTGTCACGCTCGATGAGCTGCGTGCTGGCGCCCGGGCCGGCGCCGTCGCGGCCAAAGCCCAGCAGCGCGCTGCCGCCCGACGTGGCGATGCGGAAGCGGCCGATCTTGGCGGCCCACAGCGGCTTGATCTTGACGCGCTGCCGGCTGGACCCGTCGTACTCGGGGCCGATGGCCAGCGAGGCGCCGAGCAAGTAGCGGATGTTCTCGTCCGCGTCTGGCTTGTCGGGCTTGTCGGGCTTGTTGACCTTCTCGGCCGCGGACGATTCCTGCGCCTGCGCCGTCACCATGCAGGCCAGCGCAGTGCAGAACAGGGCAGCGGTCAGGCGATGTGGCATCGGGCCAGCCTACCAGCCCCGTGACGCTGCCGGTTGTCAGCCGGCCTTCAGCTCGCGTGCCAGATTCAACAGCATGTCGTCGACCATGGCGTCCAGGTCGTATTTCAGCGCCCAGCCCCAGTCGGCCTGCGCCGCGCCGTCGTCGATGCGCTGCGGCCAACTGGCGGCGATGGCCTGGCGGAAGTCGGGCACGCAATCCATCGTGAAGCCGGGGATGCGGCGACGGATGCTGGCGGCGATCTGCTCGGGCGTGAAGCTGACGCCGGCGAGGTTGTAGCTGCCGCGCTGCTTCACGCGTTCAGCCGGCGCGTTCATCAGCTCGATGGTCGCGCGCAGCGCATCGGGCATGTACATCATCGGCAAGGCCTGGCCCTGCTCCAGGAAGCAGGTGTAGCGGCCGTCCTTGATGGCCGAGTGGAAGATCTCGACGGCGTAGTCCGTCGTGCCGCCACCGGGTGGAGTTTTCCAGCTGATGAGGCCGGGATAGCGCAGGCTGCGCACGTCCACGCCGTGCTTGGCGTGGTACCAGGCGCACCAGCGCTCGCCGGCCAGCTTGCTGATGCCGTAGACCGTCGTCGGGTCCATCACGGTCGTCTGCGGCGTGTCGACGGCCGGCGTGCTTGGGCCGAAGGCGGCGATGGAGCTGGGCCAGAAGATCTTGTCCAGCTTCTCGTGCCTGGCCAGCTCCAGCACGTTGAGCAGGCCTTTCATGTTCAGGTCCCAGGCCCACATCGGGTGCTTCTCGCCGTTGGCCGACAGCGCGGCGGCGAGGTGGTAGATCTGCGTGACCTTGTGGCGCTTGACGATGGTGGTGAGCGCGCCGGCATCGGTCACGTCCAGCATCTCGTGCTTCAGCGTGGGCACGCGGCCCTGGGGGCTCAGGTCGCTGGTGATGACGGCGTCGTTGCCGTGCAGCTTGGCAAGTTCGGTGGCCAGTTCGGTGCCGATCTGGCCGTTGGCGCCGATGATGAGGATGCGGGTGGGCTTGCTCATTTCACCAGCCCCAGTTCGCGGCCAGCCTGCGTGAAGGCGGCGACGGCCTTCTCCAGATGCTCGCGCTCGTGCACGGCCGAGACCTGCACGCGGATGCGCGCCTGGCCCTTGGGCACCACCGGGAAGAAGAAGCCGACGGCGTAGATGCCCAGCTCGAGGATGCGCTTGGAGAGTTCCTGCGCCTTGACCGCGTCGTAGACCATGATGGGCACGATGGGGTGGGTGCCGGGCTTGATCTCGAAGCCGGCGGCCTGGATCGCCTCGCGGAAGTAGGCGGTGTTGGCCTCCAGCTTGTCGCGCAGCGCGGTGGAGCCTTCCAGCAGGTCCAGCACCGCCAGCGACGCACCGGCGATGCTGGGGGCCAGCGTGTTGCTGAACAGATAGGGCCGCGAGCGCTGGCGCAGCAGCTCGATGACTTCCCTGCGAGCCGCGGTGAAGCCGCCCGACGCGCCGCCCAGTGCCTTGCCGAAGGTGCCGGTGACGATGTCGATCTTGCCGAACACGCCGCAATGCTCGGTCGTGCCGCGGCCCGTCTTGCCCATGAAGCCGCTGGCGTGGCATTCGTCAACGCCCAGCAGCGCGTCGTACTGGTCGCACAACGCGCGGATCTTGTCGAGCTGCGCGATGGTGCCGTCCATGCTGAACACGCCGTCGGTGAACACCAGCGTGTGGCGGGCACCCTTGGCCCTGGCTTCCTGCAGGCAGCGCTCGAGGTCTGCCAGGTTGTTGTGTTCGTAGCGGTAGCGCTGCGCCTTGCACAGGCGGATGCCGTCGATGATGGAGGCGTGGTTCAGCGCGTCGCTGATGATCGCGTCCTGCTCACCGAGCAGCGGCTCGAACAGGCCGCCGTTGGCATCGAATGCGGCGGCGTACAGGATGGCGTCCTCGCAGCCGACGAAGCGGGCGATGCGCTGCTCCAGCGTCTTGTGCAGGTCCTGCGTGCCGCAGATGAAGCGCACCGACGACAGGCCGAAGCCATGCGTGCGCAGTGCCTCATGCGCGGCTTCGATGACGGCCGGGTGCGACGACAGGCCCAGGTAGTTGTTGGCGCACAGATTGATGACCTCGCGCCCCTCGCTGGTCTTGACCACCGCGCCCTGCGGCGTCGTCAGGATGCGCTCGGCCTTGTAGAGGCCCGCCGCGCGGATGCCGTCCAGCTCGGACTGCAGGTGTTGATAGAAGGCTTGGCTCATGGCGCAGCTCCTGGTGCACAATTCGGTAAATTGAACGCGTTCGATATATCGAACTTGCGTGCAGTATCTGAAAAACGTCTATCGACGTCAAGCGACGACCAGCCATGAACATGGATATCGAACCGCCCCGCGTGGGCGCCGCCCTGCAGGCCTTGCGCAGCAGCCGGGGGCTGTCGCTGGATGACCTGTCCAAGCGGGCCGGCGTCAGCAAGTCCATGCTGTCGCAGATCGAGCGCAACCAGGCCAACCCCACGGTCGCCGTGGTGTGGCGGCTGGCGAACGCGCTGGGCGTGGAGATGGGCGAGCTGCTGGGCGCCGAGCGCGCGGCCCCGCCGGCCATCGAGACGGTGCCGGCCCACGCGACGCCGGGCCTCACCAGCCCGGACGGGCTGTGCAAGCTGCGCATCCTGGGCCCCATCGAACTGGCGGGCCAGTTCGAGTGGTACGAGCTCAGCGTGCAGCCCGGCGGCGTGCTGGACAGCCAGGCGCACGAGCCGGGCTCGCGCGAGCACCTGTCCGTGCTGACCGGCAGCCTGGAGGTCACCGCGCAAGGCGTGACGAGCAAGCTCAAGGCCGGCGAGACGGCACGCTATGCCGTGGACGGGCCGCACACCATCCGCAACCCGACGAAATCGGCCGCGAGCGCGCTGCTGGTGGTGCTGCACCCCTGAGCCACCGCCCCTCGCGCAGCGGCGTGACTCGCATCAAAATTCTTCCTGGCCCTGTCGATTCGGCAAGGGCTACATGGTCATAGCGCTGAACGCGATCGGCGTTCGCACCAACCAAAGGAATGACCCATGCGCTATGCCTTGATGATGATCGCCGGTGAACCGGAGCCGGGACAGGTGAAGGAAGAGCTCATCGCCACGATGCAAGCGGCCTTCAACAAGTACGCCCACGACCTGCACGCCGCGGGTGTGCTGGTCTCGGCGGACATCCTGACCCCCTCGTCCACGGCCACCACGCTGTCGATGCGCGACGGGCGAGCAACCATCCAGGACGGCCCATACGCCGCCACGAAGGAGCAACTGGCCGGCGTGTTCTTGATCGAGGTGCCGGACCTGGACGCAGCGCTGGCCTGGGCCGAAGCATGTCCCGGCGCTCACTACGGCCACATCGAACTGCGCCCCAGTGCGCTGACCGTGCGTGACGGCCAGTGGCGGCCACCCCACTGAGCTCGATGGCGTCGGCCGGCGTGGCCGCCGCCGACGCGCTGCGGCACCACTACGGCCGCCTGCTGGCGCTGCTGGCGTCTCGCGACGGTGACATCGCCGCCGCCGAAGATGCGCTAGCCGAGGCTTTTGAACAGGCGCTTCGCCGCTGGCCGCGTGACGGCGCGCCCAACAACGTCGAAGCCTGGCTGTTCACGGTGGCGCGCAACCGGCTGCGCAACCACCGACGCGCGCCGCACCAGCGGGCGGCCGTGCCAATTGACGAGCTGGCCGAGCTGCTCACCTCGCCAGCGGTGGAAGCGCCAGCCGCGCTGCCCGACCAGCGGCTGGCGCTCCTGTTCGTGTGCGCCCATCCGGCCATCGCCCCAGACGCCCGGGTCGCGTTGATGCTGCAGACCGTGATGGGGCTGGACGCCGCGCACATCGCCGCCGCCTTCGCGGTGCCGCAGGCCACCATGGCCCAACGACTGGTGCGCGCCAAGCGGCGCATCCGGGACGCAGGCATTCCGTTCACCGTGCCGGGGCCAGCCACCTGGCCACAATGCCTGCCCGCCGTGCTGGAAGCGCTTTACGGCGCCTACGCAATCGACTGGCTGCCGGTGTCGGGCAGCGCGCCGCGCGACTCCCTGGCCGATGAGGCCCTGTTCCTCGCCAGGCTGCTGGCCGAGCTGCTGCCGCACGAGCCGGAAGTGCTGGGACTCGCCGCCCTCATCGCCCTCGGTCAGGCCCGCAGCGGCGCACGTCTCGACGAGGCTGGCCGGTTCGTGGCGCTGCAAAGCCAGGACCCCGCGCGCTGGGACCACGCCCGCCTGGATCTCGGCGAGGCCCTGCTGCACCAAGCCCACGCGCTGGGCCGCCCCGGGCGCTTCCAACTGGAGGCGGCCATCCAGTCTGCCTACGCGGCACGGCGCCACGGCGCGCGCGCCGACCCGCTGATGCTGTGGCAGCTGCATCGAGCGCTCTGTGCGCACGCGCCGTCGCTCGGGGCGCATGTGGCCGAAGCGGCGTGCCGCGCTGACGTTGAGGGCGCCGCGGCGGCCTTGGCCCGGCTGGATAAACTGTTGGTGTCGGACCCCGAACGTTTGCGGCGCTTCCAGCCTCATTGGGCGACCCGTGCCGACCTGCTGAGGCGACTGGGCCGCCTTGACGAGGCCCGGGCCGCGTTCGACAAGGCCATCGCTCTCACCGTGGACGCCCCGTTGCGGGCCTTTCTGACCGATCGGCGCGACGGTCCAGGCGGGTCGTGACGGCAGCCGCGACGATGCGGATGGCCTTGATCCGTAGACTGCGGCGTCCACCCAAGGAGGCTTGCATGCAGCTCACCCGTCGCGCAACCCTGGCCACGCTGGCCGCTCTGCCCTTCGCCGCTCGCGCGCAGGAGCACAAGCCCATCAGGCTGCTGGTCGGCTTTCCCGCCGGGGGTGGCACCGATGCCATTGCGCGCGTGCTCGCCGAGGCGCTGCAGGCGTCGCTGGGCAGCGCGGTCATTGTCGACAACCGGCCCGGCGCCGGCGGCCAACTGGCGGCGCAGGCGCTGAAGGCCGCGCCACCCGACGGCACGACGTTCTTCGTCAGCCACGACCACACCATCTCCATCCTGCCGCTGGTGCTGAAGCACCCGGGCTTCGAGCCCGCGAAGGACTTCGTGCCGGTGGCCGGCTTCGCGACCTTCGCAAACGCGTTCGCACTGTCCGGCGGCACGCCTGCCACGAGCCTGGCCGACTACCTCGCCTGGGTGAAGAAACAGGGCGGCCAGGCCAACGTGGGCGTGCCGGCGCCGGCCTCGGTGCCGGAGTTCCTCGTCAAGCTGCTGGGCGAGAAGAACGGCCTGGCGCTGCAGAGCGTGCCCTACCGCGGCAGCGCGCCCATGGTGGCCGACATGCTGGGCCAGCAGATCAGCGCCGGCGTGGGCTCGGTGCCGGACCTCATCACGCAACACCAGCAGAAGAAGCTGCGCATCGTCGCCGTCATGGGCCAGCAGCGCCAGGCGGTGCTGCCCGACGTCCCGACCTTCGCCGAGCTGGGCATTGCCGGTTTCGAGGACCTGCCCTACTACGGCGTGTTCGCGCCGGCCGGCACGGCGCCGGCGGTCATCGAGCGCTACGCAAACGCGCTGGCCGGCGTCATCGCGCAGCCGGGCGTGAAGGCGCGGCTGACGGAGATGGGGCTGTCGGTCGGCCTGATGACGTCGGCGCAACTGGCCGCGCGCGAGAAGGCCTACGCGGCGGCCTGGGCCCGCATCATCAAGGCCGGGGGCTTCCAGCCGCAGTGAGCAGGCGGTCCAGCGTCAGCTGCGGCCAGTCGCCCTGCGTCCACAGATTGGCCAGCAGTCCTTCGCGCCCCGACAGGAAGGTGACGATCAGCGGCTCGGCCGGCGTGCGCTCGGGCGAGCACAGCAGCACCAGGCGCTGGGCGCCCTCCTCCTCCAGCCGGCCGATGCAGTCCATCGCCAGCAGCTTGTCGACGACCGGGCTGAGCTGCAGCGGGTCCACCCGCAGCGCGCGCGCCAGGCCCAGATCGGACAGCCCCTGGCGCCCGGCCTCGCGCACGCGCCACAGCTCACGCAGCACCTCCAGCGCCAGCGCCATGGGCTGGCCCGGGCTGTCCGGGCGCAGGTGCAGCCGGCCGGTCAGCGCCGGCGTGTTGGCCGCGAGGATGGCGCCCAACAGCACGATGACCCAGCCCAGGTACACCCACACCAGGAACACCGGCACGGTGGCGAAGGCGCCGTACAGCGTCGAGTAGGTCGGCACCTGCTTGACGTACCAGGCCAGCAGCGACTTCGCGAACGAGAAGCCGATCGACACGAACGCACCGCCCAGCAGCGCGTGCCGCCAGCGCACATGGGTGTTGGGCACGTAGTGGAACAGCCCCGCGATGGCCAGCCCGAGCAGCACGATGTCGGCGCCGCCCAGCAGCGCGGCCAGGTTGCCCGGCAGCTTGGTGATGACGCCCTGGCCGGCGCTGACAACGTAGCTGGTCAGCGTGAGGCTGCCGCCCAGCAGCAGCGGGCCCAGCGTCAGCGCGGTCCAGTAGACGAGCACGCGCTGCGCCATGGGGCGCGGCCGGCGCACGCGCCAGATGGCGTTCAGCGTGCGGTCAATCGTCAACATCAGCGCCAGCGCGGTGAGGCCCAGGAACACCAGGCCCACCGCGCCCAGCTTGTTGGCCTTGGCCGCGAACTGCGTCAGCGAGGCCAGCACCGGCTTGGCGATGTTGGGCGGAATCAGGCTCTTCAGGAAGTACTGCTCCAGCGCCGACTGGAAGCTGGAGAACATCGGGAAGACCGTGAAGATGGCCAGCATCACCGTCAGCAGCGGCACGAGCGAGATCAGCGTCGTGAACGTGAGGCTGCCGGCCGTGAGGCCCAGCTTCTCCTCGCGGAAACGCTGGCGGAAGGTCTGCAGCGTCTGCAGCCAGGGCCAGGCCAGCAGCTGGGTGATGAAGTTCTGCGCAAACGCGATGGGGTTGCGGGACAGCGGGGCGTCGGGGTTGTCGGTGGCGGGAGCGACAGCCTCGGCGGGAACGGGCGGCAGGGACATGGCTTCTATGATGCCGCAGCTATGTCCACCGTCCCCGAAAGAACCGAGCCCACCGCCGCCGAGCAGCTGTCGCGCAACCTCGCCGTGGCCGCCGTCGTCGCGCTGATCCTGCTGTGTCTGGCCTGGGAGCTGTGGCTGGCGCCCACCGGCCGCGGCACGCTGGCGCTGAAGGTGCTGCCGCTGCTGCCAGCGCCGCTGGGCCTGTGGCGCTACCGGATGTACACCTACCGCTGGGTGGCGCTGGCCATCTGGCTCTATGTGCTGGAAGGCCTGGTGCGCGGCACCAGCGAGAGCGGCCCGGGCCAGTGGCTGGCGCTGGGCGAAGTGGCGCTGAGCGTTGTCGCGTTCACGGCCTGCACGGCGCAGATCCGCCAGCGGCTGGCCGCGGCCAAGACGGCATGAGCGCCTTGCTCGACGCGCTGCGCGCCGTGCTCGGTGATGCCGGGCTGCTGACCGGCGGCGACCTGGCAGCCTTTGAAACCGACTGGCGCAAGCGCTACGTGGGCCGGGCGCTCGCGGTCGCGCGGCCGGCATCGACGGACGAGGTGGCCGCGGTGATGCGGCTGTGCCACGAGCACCGCGTGGCCGTCGTGCCGCAGGGCGGCAACACCGGGCTGGTGGGCGGCTCGACGCCGGACGACAGCGGCCGGCAGCTGGTGCTGAGCCTGACGCGCATGAAGCGCGTGCGCGAGATCGACGTCGCCAACGCCAGCCTGACGGCCGAGGCCGGCTGCGTGCTGGCCGACGTGCAGGCCGCCGCGGCCGGCGCCGGGCTGCTGTTCCCGCTCAGCCTCGCGGCCGAGGGTTCGTGCACGCTGGGCGGCAACCTGGCGACCAATGCCGGCGGCACGCAGGTGCTGCGTTATGGCAATGCGCGCGAGCTGTGCCTGGGGCTGGAGGTCGTCACCGCGACCGGCGAGGTGTGGCAGGGCCTGTCGGGCCTGCGCAAGGACAACACCGGCTACGACCTGCGCGACCTGTTCATCGGCAGCGAGGGCACGCTGGGCATCATCACGGCGGCGACGATGCGGCTGTACCCGCAGCCGCGGGACCGGCTGACGGCGCTGGCCGCCTGCGGCTCGCTGGACGCCGCCGTGGCGCTGCTGGGCCTGGCGCGCGAGCGCGCCGGCGATGCGCTGACGGGCTTCGAGGTCATGAACCAGGCGTCGCTGGCGCTGGTGGCGCGCGAGCTGCCCCTGCTGGCGCAGCCGCTGCCATCGGTGCCGTGGACCGTGCTGCTGGAGCTGTCCGACGCCGAGAGCGCCGAGCATGCGCGCGGCGTGTTCGAGGGGCTGCTGGAGGCGGCCATCGAGCGCGGCATCGTGCAGGACGCGGCCATCGCACAGAACCTGCAGCAGGCCAGGTCCTTCTGGCATCTGCGCGAGTCCATCCCGCTGGCGCAGGCGCAGGCGGGGCTCAACATCAAGCACGACATCTCGCTGCCGGTCTCGGCCATCCCCGGCTTCGTCGCCGGGATGGACGCGGTGCTGGCCGCCTACCTGCCGGGCATCGAGGTCATCGACTTCGGCCACCTGGGCGACGGCAACCTGCACTACAACGTGCAGGCGCCGGCCGGCGTCGATCCGGCCGCCTTCATGGCCACGCATGAGGCGGCCATCAACGCGAAGGTCTACGACGCGGTGCAGCAGCGCGGCGGCTCGATCTCGGCCGAGCACGGCATCGGCCGGCTCAAGCGCGAGGAACTGGCCGCGCGCAAGGACGCGACCGCCCTGGGGATGATGCGGGCGATCAAGCAAGCCCTGGACCCGCTCGACCTGCTGAACCCCGGCCGCCTGCTCTGATCAGCCCGCCGCCGCCGCGGCACGGCGGCCGCGGGTGAAGGGCCACAGCACGAGGCGGAACACGAAGCGCACCAGCACCAGCGCCAGCACCGCCTCGATCAGCGTCATGACGAACGCGCCAATCACCGTGAAGCGCGGCACACGGCGCTGGAACTTGGCCAGCGCCCGGTCGCGGGCGATCTCGATGCTGTCGTAGAACGTCGGCACGATGAGCAGCGTCAGGATGGTCGACGTGATGGTGCCGCCGATGATGGCGACCGCCATCGGGCGGTAGAACTCGCCGCCCTCGCCGACGCCGATGGCCACGGGCATCATGCCGGCGATCAGCGCCAGCGTCGTCATCAGGATGGGCCGGAAGCGCTTGCGGCCGGCATGCATCAGCGCCTCCTCGCGGTCGATGCCGGCGGCCTCCTCCTGGCGCGTCGCGTCCAGCAGCAGGATGGCGTTCTTGGCCACCAGGCCCATCAGCATGATGACGCCGATGAGGCTCATCAGGTTCAGCGTGCCGCCGGTCATGATGAGCGCCAGCACGACGCCGATCAGGGACAGCGGCAACGACAGCATGACGCCCAGCGGCGCCGTGAAGCTGTTGAACTGGATGACCAGCACGAAGTACATCAGCGCGATGCCGGACAGCAGCGCGGTGATCATGGCCGTGAAGACGACCTGCTGGTCACGCGCCGCACCGGCCAGCTCGATGCCGAAGCCAGGCGGGAAGTCGATCTTCTCGGCCAGCTTCTTGGCCTCGGACGTGATCTCGCCGGGTGAGCGGCCCTGCGCGTTGGCGCTCACGGTGATGGTGCGCTTGCCGTCGCCATGCTGGATCTGGCCCGGGCCCTTGCCCATGGTGACCGTGGCGATCTGGTCCAGCGGCACCATGCGGTTGGTGCCGCTGACGGCGATGGGCAGGCGCTCGATGTTGGCGGCGTCCACTCGGTCGGCCGGGTGCAGGCGGATGGACACGTCGCGCGCCTCGCCGGTCGGGTCGATCCAGTCGCCGGCCTCGACGCCCGCGAAGGCCACGCGCAGCGCCTGCGCCGCGTCGTTGACGGAGATGCCCATCTGGTTGGCGAGGCCCCGGTCCAGCTCGATCTGCAACTCGTTCTGCGGGTCCTGCTCGGAGTAGCCGATGTCCACGGCGCCCTTGATGCCGGCCATGGTCTTCTGGAAGTCCTGCGTGATCTCCTGCAGCTTGCGCGAGTCGGTGCCGTAGAAGCGGATCTGCACCGGCTTCTGCGCACCGTTGTTCAAGTCATCCAGCACCACGTACTCGGCGCCCACCAGGCGACCGACTTTCTCTCGCAGTTCCTTGGCCACGTCGGCCGCCGAGCGCTGGCGCTCGGTGCTCTTGCCGATGTCGACATAGATGCGGCCGCCGCTGGCGTTCGGGTAGGCCGTCGTCGCCTTGGTCTCTTTCATCGTCGACGCGAGCGCAGCGGCGGCGTCGAGCTTGAGCTTGGAGTACTCCAGGCTGCTGGAGGCGGGGCTGCGCACCTCGATGGCGAGGAAGCCAGCATCGGCCTGCGGCAGGAAGCTGGAGCCGCCGAACTTGGCCTGCAGCGCGATGGCACCGACGAAGCTCAACACCGCGAACACGGCCATCCAGCGGCGGTGGTGCAGCGCCCACGCGATGACGTGCCCGTAGCCGTTGGCGACGCCGTCGAACCAGTGGTTGAAGCGCTCCAGCAGCTTGCTGAAGCCCTTCTTGGGCATCTCGTGGTAGCCCGGCGGGTCGCCCCAGTAGGCCGACAGCATGGGGTCCAGCGTGAAGCTGATGATCAGCGACACGATGACCGACGCCACGACGGTCAGCGCGAACGGCTTGAACCACTGGCCCGGGCCGTTGCCCATGAAGGCCACCGGCACGAACACGGCGACGATGGCGAACGTCGTCGCCGCCACGGCCAGGCCGATCTCGGCCGTGCCCTCGCGCGCCGCAGTCACGCGGTCACTGCCGCGCTCCATGTGCCGCACGATGTTCTCCCGCACGACGATGGCGTCGTCGATGAGCACGCCGATCGCCAGTGACAGGCCCAGCAGGCTCATGAAGTTCAGCGAGAAGCCCATCAGCCACACGGCGATGAAGGCGGCCAGCACCGACGTGGGCAGCGACAGCGCGGTGATCAGCGTGGAGCGCCAGCTGTTCAGGAAGGCGTAGACGACGAAGATGGTCAGGCCCGCGCCGAACACCAGCGCATGGGTCACGTTGTGCAGGCTGTCCTCGGCGTCCTTGCCGCCGTCCTGCGTGATGTCCAGCGTGGTGCCCTTGGGCAGCTCCTTCCTGATCTCCTCGACCAGCTTGCGCGAGTCGTCGGCGACGCTGACGGTGGACGCGTCGCGCGAGCGCGTGATGGAGATGCCGACATTGGGCCGGCCGTTGCGCAGCGAATAGCCGGTCATCTCGGCAAAGCCGTCCTGCACCTCGGCCACCTGGCCCAGGCGGATGACGTTGCCGGCGTTGCGCTTGATGATCATCTGCTCGAACTCGGCCGGGCTTTCCAGCCGGCCCAGCAGGCGGATGCTCTGGTCCTCCAGCGCGCCGCGCACCTTGCCGACAGGCGCCGTCGTGTTCTGCGCGCGCACGGCGTTCAGCACCTCGGTGACGGAGACGCCGAACTCGCGCAGCTTCTCGGCCCGCAGCAGGATGGACAGCTCGCGCTTGAGCGCGCCGTTGACACCCACGGTCGACACACCCGCGATGCCGCGGAAGCGCTCGGCCAGCTTGTCCTCGGCCAGGCGGCTGAGCTGAGCATGCGTCAGCGTCGTGCTGGACAGCGACAGCTGCAGGATGGGCTGGGCGCTGGGGTCGGCCCGCGTGATGATGGGCTCGCGGATCTCGGTGGGCAGCTTGTAGCGCACCGACGCGATCGCGTTGCGCACCTCGTCGGCCGCCTCGATCATGTTCTTCGAGAAATCGAAGATCAGCACGATGGTCGCACTGCCTTCACGCGACGTGGAGTTGGAGCGGTCCACACCGGAGATGCTCTGCAGCGCCTTCTCGATGCGGTTGACGACTTCGCGCTCCACCGTCTCGGGCGACGCGCCGGGGTACGGGATGTTGATGACGAGCACCGGCGGCTCGACCTCGGGGAACTGGTTGACCTTGAGCTTGGACAGCGCCAGCAGGCCGACCAGCACCAGCCCGATGACCATGACCACGGTCGCGACGGGCTTGCTGATGCTGAAGTTGGAGAGGAACATGCGCGAACCTCCTGCGTTTACTTGCTGGCCGCCGCCGCAGCGGGCACGGCCGACGCGGCGCCCGCCCCCGCGGCGACGCGCTGCACCGGCGCGCCGTCCACGAGGCTGCCGGTGGGAGAGCGCAGCACCTGGTCGCCCTGCGCGAGGCCGGACAGGATGACGACCTCGCCGCGACGGTCGTCCCGCTCGCCCAGCGTCACCGCCACCTTCTTCAGCTGGTTGCCGGCCACCTTCCAGACGAAGGCGTTGTCACCCTGGCGCTGCACGGAGCCCTCGGCTAGCACCAGCGACTTGCGCTCTGTGCTCTCGACGCGGCCCTCGGCGTACAGCCCGGACACCTGCGGCGCCTTGGCCTTGTCGTTGAACTCGGCAACCAGCTCCACCTGACGCGTTGTCGCGTTGGCGGCGGCGTCGATGCGCGCCAGCTTGCCCTGGAACTCGGCGTCGCCGAAGCCGTTGATCCGGAACGACACCGGTTGGCCCAGCTTGAGCTCGCCCAGACGGTCGGCCGAGACCTGGCCTTCGAAGCGCATGGACGTGGGATCGATGACCTTGACCAACTCGCGGCCCACCTGCACGGTATCGCCGACCGACGTCTTGCGTTCGCTGACGACGCCGTCGAACGGCGCCCGCACCTCGGTACGCGACACCTGCTGGCGCGCCGTGACGACGCGGGCCTTGGCCGCGGCCAGTTCGCTCTGCGCGGCATTGCGGCGCACCTCGGCGTCTTCCAGACCTTGCATGGAGATCATGCCTTGCTGGTTCAGCGTGCGCTGGCGCGCGAGCACGCGCTCGGTCTGCTCGAAGCTCTGCTGCGACGCGCGCAGCGCCTCCTCGGCGGAAGTGAGGCTGTCGCGAATGGCGGTGGCGTCGAGCCGAATGATGAGGTCCCCGGCGCGCACGCGCTCGCCGTTGTCGCGGGCCACCTGCAACACCACGGCGGCCACCTCGGCGCGCAGGTCGGCGCGACGTGCCGGTTGGATGGCGCCCGTGATGACCGGCGAGCCGATCAGGCCGCTCTGCCCCACTTGACGCAGATCCTCCGGAGCCAGCAGCAGCGGCGCGGCGGGCTTGGCTGACTTTGCTTCCTCGGGCTTGCCGCCCTTGCCGCAGGCGGTGAGCAACAGGGCCAGGGTCAGGGCGGTCAGGATCGGCGTTGCACGCGTCATGGAGAGGCTTTCTCGAAGAGCAGGGGTCGAACGACTCAAACGGCGGAGCTTAACGGCATGCCAACACACCGCCAGAGGTCATGCACCCAATGAAACCCAGAAGAAACGCGCAGCGTGGTAGGCAATGCCTGCCGTCCACGGTGGCCGAGCCGGCGCCTCACGGCGCTGCCAAGCTCGCTGCCGTCCGCGGGGACGCCCCCTTGGCGGGCCTCAGGCGGGCTGCCAGTCCAGCGCCCAGGCCCCCTGCTGCCAGCGCTGCAGCCACAGCAGGCCGATCAGGGTCTTGGCGTCGGTCAGCTCGCCGCGCGCGGCCATGCGGTCGACCTCGTCGACCGTGTGCGTGACGAGTTCGAGAAACTCGCCGTCGTCCAGCTGCTGCTCGCCGCGCGTCAGGCCGCGCGCGAAGTAGATGTGGATGCCCTCGTCCGAGTAGGCGATGGCGTTGTGCAACACGCCGGCATAGGCCCATTCCGCGGCGCGGTAGCCGGTCTCCTCCAGCAGTTCACGCTGGCCGCAGACCAGCGGCGCCTCACCAGCATCGAGCTTGCCCGCCGGGAATTCCAGCATCACGCGGCCCATCGGGTAGCGGTACTGGCGCTCCATCAGCAGGCGGCCATCGTCCAGCAGCGGCACCACCATGACGGCGCCGGGGTGGCGGATGTACTCGCGGTGCGCGGTGCGCCCGTCCGGCAGCGTGACACGGTCGCGGCGGACGTCCAGGAAGTGGCCCTGGAAGACCTGCTCGCCTTCGATCAGGCGCTCGACGAGATGGTCATCAGCCTCGGCCACGGCGCAGGTATCTCCAGACGAAGCCGGGGAAGCCCAGCGTGATGAAGAGGCAGGCGCCCGCCGCGTAGAACTCCCAGCCCTGCGCATGGCGCTGGCCGATGCGCGATTCCAGCACCGCGCCGACGGCGAACGTCAGCACGGCCATCAGCACGAGCTCCAGCAGCCGCCAGCTGACGGCCTTGGGCGCGCGGCGCGGGCCGACGAACAGCAAGCGCTCGTTGAAGTACGGCAGATTGGCCGCGAGCACGGCCACGGCCAGGACCAGCCAGACGGCGACGGACTGGTCCATTGCGCGATCAGGTCGCCAGGGCCTGGCGGATCGCGACCTTGCACAGCTCCAGCAGGCCGCCCGGCATCAGGCCGAACACCAGCACGGCGGCGCCGTTGAGCGTCATGACGAAGCGCACGTCAGCGGGCGCGGCCAGCGGGGCGGTGTCGACCGACGCGTCGAACCACATCACCTTGACGACGCGCAGGTAGTAGAAGGCGCCGATCAGCGAGACAACCACGGCGAACCCCGCCAGCCACAGGTAGAACGGCTCGCCGCTGATCACCAGTGCCTGCAGCACCGCCAGCTTGGCGTAGAAGCCCACCGTCGGCGGCACGCCGGCCAGCGAGAACATGAACATCGTCATGACCAGCGCGAACCAAGGGCTGCGCCTGGCCAGGCCCGCCAGATCCTTGATCTCCTCAGCCTCGTGGCCGGCGCGCGACAGGAGGATGACCATGCCGAAGGTGCCCAGCGTCGTCAGCACATAGGTGACGACGTAGAACATCGCGGAGCTGTAGGCGTTGGACGCGGACAGCGTGTTGTCGTTGACGACGCCCGCCGTCATGCCCAGCAGCATGAAGCCCATGTTGGCGATGGTGGAATAGGCCAGCATGCGCTTGAGGTTGGTCTGCGCGATGGCGGCCAGATTGCCCACCAGCAGCGACATGACCGACAGCACGACCAGCATCTGCTGCCAGTCCACAGCCAGGCCCAGCATGCCTTCCACCAGCAGGCGCACGGTGATCGCGAACGCGGCCAGCTTAGGCGCTCCGCCGATCAGCAGCGTGACGGCGGTGGGTGCGCCCTGGTAGACGTCCGGCACCCACATGTGGAACGGGGCGGCGCCCAGCTTGAAGGCCAGGCCGGCGACGACGAACACGACGCCGAAGACCAGCACGCCCTTGTTGGGAATGCCCTTGGAGATGACGTCAAAGACCTCGGGGATGGTGAGCGAGCCCGTGGCGCCGTACATCATGGACAGGCCGTACAGCAGGAAGCCGCTGGCCAGCGCGCCCAGCACGAAGTACTTCATCGCGGCTTCGGTGGACACCGCGTGGTCACGGCGCAGTGCGACGAGCGCGTACAGCGACAGGCTCATCAGCTCCAGGCCGAGGTAGATGACCAGGAAGTTGTTCGCCGACAGCATCACGTTGATGCCCAGCAGCGAGAACAGGCTGAGGATGAAGAGCTCACCCTTGAGCATGTCGCGCGACGCGGCGTAGGGGCGCGCGTAGACCATGGTGATCAGCGTCGCCACACAGGCAAAGCCGGCCAGCAGGTGGCCCATCGGGTCGGCGACGACCATGCCCTGCATGGCGTAGGTCGTCACGCCGGCATTGAAGTACGCGAAGTGCATGCCGCCGACGACGACCAGCGTCAGCTGGGTCAGCCAGTAGGTGGGGCGGCGCTGTTCGTCGGTGACCCACAGGTCCACGAGCGCGACCACGCAGCCCATCACGAGCAGCAGGATTTCAGGGTAGATCGCGAGCCAGTTCATGTCGTTCATTGTTTTGCCTCAGCTCGCCGTCAGACCGGAATCTTGCTCAGCGCCACGTGCTTGAGCAGGCCCACGACGGACTCGTGCATCACGTCCGTGAAGGGCTTCGGGTAGAGGCCCATGTACAGCGTGGCGACGGCCAGCAGCGCGAGCATGATGAATTCACGCTTGTTGATGTCGGTCAACGCGCGGACGTTGTCGTTGGCGACGTCGCCGAAATAGACGCGCTTGACCATCCACAGCGTGTAGGCCGCACCGAACACCAGCGCCGTGGCGGCGATGCCACCCAGCCAGAAGTCGTACTTCACGGTGCCCAGGATGACCATCCACTCGCCGACGAAGCCGGCCGTGGCAGGCAGACCGCAGTTGGCCATGCCGAAGAAGACCGCGAAGGCGGCGAACTTGGGCATCGTGTTGACGACGCCGCCGTAGGACGCGATCTCACGCGAGTGCACGCGGTCGTACAGCACGCCGATGCACAGGAACATGGCGCCGGACACGAAGCCGTGGGCAATCATCTGCACCAGGCCGCCAGAGACGCCCAGTTCGTTGAAGATGAAGAAGCCCAGGGTCACGAAGCCCATGTGCGCGATGGACGAGTAAGCCACCAGCTTCTTCATGTCCTTCTGCACCAGCGCGACGAGACCGATGTAGACAACGGCGATCAACGACATCGCAATGATGAGCCACGACCATTCGCGCGCCGCATCGGGTGCGATCGGCAGCGAGAAGCGCAGGAAGCCGTAGCAGCCCAGCTTCAGCATGATGGCCGCCAGCACGACGGAGCCGCCGGTGGGCGCTTCGACGTGGGCGTCGGGCAGCCAGGTGTGCACCGGCCACATCGGCACCTTGACGGAGAACGCGGCCAGGAAGGCGAAGAACAGCCAGGTCTGGGCGGTACCCGTCAGCGGCAGCTTGTGCCAGGCCTGGATGTCAAAGCTGCCGCCGGCCTTGCTGTACAGGTACAGCAGCGCGATCAGCATCAGCAGCGAACCGGCCAGCGTGTAGAGGAAAAACTTGAAGGCCGCATAGACGCGGTTCGGGCCGCCCCAGACGCCGATGATGATGTACATCGGGATCAGCGTGGCCTCGAAGAACACGTAGAACAGCATGCCGTCCAACGCGCTGAACACACCCACCATCAGGCCGGACAGGATCAGGAACGCGCCCATGTACTGGTTGACGCGGTTCTCGATCACTTCCCAGGCCGAGATGACGACGATGACCGTGATGAAGGCCGTCAGCGGGACGAACCACATCGAGATGCCATCCACGCCGAGGTGATAGTGGATGTTGAAGCGCTCGATCCACGGCTGGTTCTCGACGAACTGCATGGCAGCCGTCGACGTGTCGAAGCCGGTGATCAACGGGAGCGTGACGAGGAAGCTCGCCACGGCCGCCACCAGCGCCATCCAGCGCACGGCATTGGCCTGTTCGTCGCGCCCGAGCGCCAGCAGCAGTGCGCCGCAGACGATGGGCAGAAAAATCGCAAGACTCAGCAACATTCTTGTTCTCCGCCGCTCGCTCAGGACCCGATCAGGGACTTGAACTGGGGCACGATGTAAGGCCACAGCTGCCAGGTCATCAGCCCCATGACACCGAGGATCATGACGAGGGCGTACCAGTACAGGTAACCGGTCTGGAAGCGGCGCACCAGGCCGGCGATGCCGCCGACGGTCTTGGCCGAGCCGTTGATGATCAGGCCGTCGATCAGCAGCCCATCGCCGCCCTTCCACAGACCGGTGCCCAGCAGGCGCGCGCCACGGGCGAGGATGTTTTCGTTGATCCAGTCCATGAAGTACTTGTTCTCCAGGACGACGATCACCGGGCGCAGCACCTTGGCGAAGGTCGCCGGGATGCTGGGCGCCACCATGTAGAACAGGTAGGCGGTGGCAACACCGGCAAAGGCCAGCCAGAACGGCAGCGTCTTGAGGCCGTGCACGGCCATCTCAACGGCGCCGTGGAACTCGTGCGCCAGTTCCTCCATCGCCGGGTGGGCGTGCAGGTTGACGAAGATGGCGTCCTTGAAGAACTCGCCGAACAGCATCGGTTCGATGGTCATGTAGCCGATCAGCACCGACGGAATGGCCAGCAGCACCAGCGGCACCCAGACGACGGCGGGCGACTCGTGCGGCGTGTGGGCATGGCCGTGACCATGGTCATCGTCGTGGTGGTCGTGCTCGCCGGGGAAGGGCTTGTGGTGGAAGTGCTCCTTGCCGTGGAAGACGAGGAAGTACATCCGGAACGAGTAGAACGCCGTCACGAACACGCCGGCGATGACGGCGAAGTAAGCGAAGCCCGATGCCGGCAGATGGCTGGCGTGCACGGCCTCGATGATGGAGTCCTTCGAGTAGAAGCCCGAGAACAGCGGCGTGCCGATCAACGCCAGCGACCCCAGCAGCGACGTGATCCACGTGATGGGCATGTACTTGCGCAGGCCGCCCATGTTGCGGATGTCCTGGTCATGGTGCATGCCGATGATGACGGAGCCCGCGCCGAGGAACAGCAGCGCCTTGAAGAACGCGTGCGTCATCAGGTGAAAGACCGCGACCGAGTAGGCCGACGCGCCCAGCGCCACCGTCATGTAGCCCAGCTGCGACAGCGTGGAGTACGCGACGACGCGCTTGATGTCGTTCTGGATGATGCCGAGGAACCCCATGAACAGCGCCGTGATTGCACCGATCACCATGACGAAGTTCAGTGCCGTGTCGCTCAGCTCGAACAGCGGCGACATGCGCGCCACCATGAAGATGCCGGCCGTCACCATCGTGGCGGCGTGGATCAGCGCGGAGATGGGCGTCGGGCCTTCCATGGAGTCCGGCAGCCAGACGTGCAGCGGGAACTGCGCCGACTTGCCCATCGCGCCGATGAACAGGCAGATGCAGGCCACAGTCAGCAGCGCCCAGTCGGTGCCCGGGAACACCATCTTGGACAGCAGCTCGGACTTGGCGAAGGTCTCGGTGTAGTTCAGCGAACCACCGAAAGCCACCAGCAGGCCGATGCCGAGGATGAAACCGAAGTCACCCACCCGGTTCACCAGGAAGGCCTTCATGTTGGCGAAGATGGCGCTCTGCTTCTTGTACCAGAAGCCGATCAGCAGGTAAGACACCAGGCCCACCGCCTCCCAGCCGAAGAACAGCTGCAGCATGTTGTTGCTCATGACCAGCATCAGCATGCTGAACGTGAACAGCGAGATGTACGAGAAGAAGCGCTGGTAGCCGTCGTCCTCTTCCATGTAGCCGATGGTGTAGATGTGCACCATCAGCGACACGAAGGTCACCACCACCATCATCATCGCGGTCAGCCCATCGACGAGGAAGCCGACCTCCATCTTCAGCGGGCCCAGCACCATCCACTCGTAGATGGTGGCGTTGAAGCGGGCACCGTCGACGGCGACGCTGTACAGCGTCTGGGCCGACAGGATGAAGGCGATCAGCACGCCGAGGATGGTGACGATGTGCGAGCCGCGGCGGCCCACCGTCTTGCCGAAGAAGCCGGCGACGATGGCGCCCACCAGCGGCGCCAGCGGCACCGCGAGCAGCGTGTTCTGGGTCAGTTGTGCAGACATCTTGTTCTTAGCCCTTCAGCGCGTCGAGTTCCTCGACGTTGATGCTGGCCCGGTTGCGGAACAGCACGACCAGGATGGCCAGGCCGATGGCCGACTCGGCCGCCGCGACGGTCAGGATGAAGAACACGAAGACCTGCCCGTCCATGTTGCCCAGATAGTGGGAGAACGCGACGAAGTTCAGGTTGACCGCCAGCAGCATCAGCTCGATGGCCATCAGCAGCACGATCAGGTTCTTGCGGTTCAGGAAGATGCCAATCACCGACAGCGCGAACAGCATCGCGCCCAGCGTCAGGAAATGGCCCAGGGTCAGGGCGCCGATCATGCCTGGCCTCCTTCGGTGGGTTGCGCGGGAGCGGCGACGGTCGGGGCCATCTTGACGATCTTCAGGCGATCGGCCTTGGTGACCTTGACCTGCTCGGAGGCGTCCATCGCGCGCGAGTCCTTGCGGCGACGCAGCGTCAGCGCGATGGCAGCGACGATGGCGACCAGCAACAGCACGGCCGCGATCTGCAGCGGGTACAGATAGCTGGTGTAGATCTCGATGCCCAGCATCTTGCTGTTGCCCAGCTTGGCCTGCTCGGCCGTCAGCGCTGGCGCGTCTGCGAGCTGGAAGCCGCCCATCAGCACAATGCCCATCTCGAAGGCGATCAGCGCGCCGATGACGGCCGCCACGGGCAAATGTTTCCAGAAACCCTCACGCATGCTGTCCGTGTTCAGGTCCAGCATCATGACGACGAACAGGAACAGCACCATGACGGCACCGATGTAGACGAGCACCAGCGCAATCGCCAGGAACTCGGCCTTCAGCAGCATCCAGATGCAGGACGCCGTGAAGAACGACAGGATCAGGAACAACGCGGCATGCACCGTGTTGCGCGCCGTGATGACACGGAACGAACTCACCAGCAGGATGCCGGAGAAGACGTAGAAGAGGATGGTCGTGATGTCCATACGTATCCAGGCCAGCTGAGCTGGACCGCGGCGGCCGTCAGGCCCGCCAGCGATCAGCGGTACTTGGCGTCGGCCTCCTTCTGAGCGGCGATCTGAGGCTCGTACTTGTCGCCAACGGCCAGCAGCATGTCCTTGGTGAAGTACAGGTCGCCGCGCTTTTCGCCGTGGTATTCAAAGATGCTCGTTTCGACGATGGAGTCCACCGGGCAGCTTTCCTCGCAGAAGCCGCAGAAGATGCACTTCGTCAGGTCGATGTCGTAGCGCGTCGTGCGGCGGCTGCCGTCAGCACGCACGTCGCTCTCGATGGTGATGGCCATCGCGGGGCAGACCGCCTCGCAGAGCTTGCAGGCGATGCAGCGCTCTTCACCGTTCTCGTAGCGGCGCAGCGCGTGCAGGCCGCGGAAGCGCGGCGACAGCGGCGTCTTCTCTTCCGGGAACTGGATGGTGATGTTGCGCGACAGGAAGTGCCGGCCCGTCAGCTTCATCCCCTTGAGCAGTTCCCAGAGGAAGAAGGTCTTCGCGAAATTCGTGATTGCAGTCATGGTCGCCGCCTCACTTCCAGATGTTGAACGGCGTCTGCATCCAGGCACCGACAACGACCAGCCAGATCAGCGTGATGGGAATGAAGATCTTCCAGCCCAGACGCATGATCTGGTCGTAGCGGAAGCGCGGGAACGTGGCGCGCACCCACAGGAACATCGTGACGACGAAGAAGATCTTGGCGAACAGCCAGAACCAGTTCCAGAACGCCATCGTCTGCTGGAAGAAGGCGGGCGTTTCCATGCCCAGCAGGCTCCAGGAGATCGGCGCGCTCCAGCCGCCCAGGAACATGACGACGGCCAATGCCGACACCAGGATCATGTTGGCGTACTCGGCCAGGAAGAACATCGCGAACGACATGCCCGAGTACTCGATCATGTGGCCGGCGACGATTTCCGATTCGCCTTCGACCACGTCAAACGGGTGGCGGTTCGTTTCAGCCAGGCCCGAGATGAAGTAGACGATGAAGATGGGGAACAGCGGCAGCCAGTTCCAGGACAGCAGGTTGATGCCCATGTCCGCGAACATACCCTTCTCCTGCACCTGCACGATCGTGGTCATGTTCAGGCTGCCGGTCACCATCAGCACGACGACCAGCGCGAAGCCCATCGCGATCTCGTAGGAGACCATCTGCGCCGAGGCGCGCAGCGCGCCGAGGAAGGCGTACTTCGAGTTGGAAGCCCAGCCGGCGATGATGACGCCGTAGACCTCCAGCGACGTGATCGCCATCAGGAACAGCAGGCCGGCGTTGACATTGGCCACCGCGGCGTCGGGACCGAAGGGCACGACGGCCCAGGCGGCCAGAGCCGGCATGATGGTCATGACGGGGCCCAGGAAGAACAGGCCCTTGTTCGCGGCGGCGGGCTTGATGATCTCCTTGAAGATCAGCTTCACCGCGTCGGCGATGGGCGTCAGCAGGCCGTAGGGGCCCACGCGGTTCGGGCCGGGGCGGATCTGCGACCAGCCGATGGCCTTGCGCTCCCACAGCGTCAGGTAGGCCACGCAGCCCAGCAGCGGCAGGATCACCGCGACGATCTTCAGCAGGCTCCAGACCAGGGGCCACAAGGCCCCCAGCAGCGAGGCGCCGTTTTGGTAGAGAGAGTCGATCATTTCTTCAGGCTCCCTCAGACCTTGCTGATGCTCAGCGTGCCGAAGGCGGCGCCGAGAGTGGCGGTTTGGGCGAGGCCGGCCGGCACGCGGGCCAGGCCTTCCGGCAGACCGGCTTCGAGGCGGGCGGACAGTTGCGCGGCACCGCCGTCCTGCACGACGCGGACCTGGTCGCCTTCGGCCAGGCCGAGTTGCTGCCACAGGCCGGCCGGCAGGCCGACGATGGCGGCTTCACGGCCGTCGGTCGTCAGCTGCAGCGAGGTCGAGTTGCGCACCAGCGCGTCGGTCGCGTAGATCGGCAGGTTGGCGAAGCGCTCGATGCCCTCGGCCTTGGCGACGGTCTGCACCGAGGCCGACGTGGCGTTGGACAAGCGGCCGTTGAACTCGCCACCAAGCGCCTGCTCGCGGACCTGCTCGGAGCTGTCCTGGTTGAAGCCTTGCAGGCTCAGCAGGTTGCCCAGCACGCGCAGCACCTTCCAGGCCGGACGCGTCTCGGCCAGCGGCTTGACGACGCCGACGAAGCTCTGCAGGCGACCCTCGGCGTTGACGAAGCTGCCAGACGTCTCAGTGAACGGCGCGATGGGCAGCAGCACATCGGCGTATTCCAGCCCGGTCTTGAACGGGCTCAGCACGACGACCATCTCGGCAGCCTCCAGCGCCTTGGCGGCGGCGGCGGCGTTGGCGGAGTCGAGCACCGGGTCGGTGTTCAGCAGCAGCGCGGCCTTCAGGGCGGTGCCCGTCAGCATCTGGCCGGCATTCAGGCCGCCGGCTTGCGGCTGCGCCTTCACGAGCTGCGCGCCGACGGTGTTGGCCGCAGCGGTCAGGTAGCCGACGCTGGCGCCGGTCTTCTCGGCAATCCACTGCGCGAGCGCCAGCAGGCTGGCGGCCTGCGGATGCTCGGCGGCGGCATTGCCCAGCAGCACGGCCTTGGCACTGCCGGACAGCAGGCTGCCGGCGACGGCCTTGGCCTCATCGGTTGCCGTACCGGCCAGCGGAGCGCCTTCGCCGATGGCGGCGGCCACATCGGCCAGGGCCTGCACCCAACCCGACGGGGCGACGCTGGTAGACGCGGCCAGCGGCATCAGCCAGTCGTCGCTGCTCACGCCGATGCGCGAGATCGCGGCGCCACGGCGCGCGGCGTGGCGCAGACGGGCGGCAAACAGCGGGTGGTCTTTGCGCAGGTTGGAACCGACCACCAGCGCGCGGTCCAGCTCGGACAGCTTGGCGATGGGCAGGCCCAGCCAGCGGGCCTGGCCGGCCGGCGCGGCATTGCCGAAGTCGCTGTGGCGCAGGCGGTGGTCGATGTTGTCGCTGCCCAGGCCGCGCACGATCTCGCCCAGCAGGTGCAGTTCTTCCACGGTGCTGTGGGCAGAGCCCAGCGCGCCGATGGCCTTGGCGCCGTGGTCGGCCTTGATGACCTTCAGGCCATTGGCGACGTACTCCAGCGCCGTCGTCCAGTCGACCTGCTTCCAGGCGCCGCCCTGCTTGATCATGGGCGCGCTCAGGCGCGCATCGCTGTTCAGCGCTTCATAGCTGAAGCGGTCGCGGTCGGCGATCCAGCATTCGTTGACGTCCTCGTTCTCCAGCGGGACGACGCGCAGCACCTGATGGTTCTTGACCTGGACGACCAGGTTGGCACCCGTCGAGTCGTGCGGGCTGACGCTCTTGCGGCGCGACAGCTCCCAGGTACGGGCGCTGTAGCGGAAAGGCTTGCTGGTGAGTGCGCCGACCGGGCAGATGTCGATCATGTTGCCCGACAGCTCGGAGTCCACCGTGCGGCCGACAAAGGTCTGGATCTCGCTGTGCTCGCCGCGGTGGGCCATGCCCAGCTCCATCTGGCCGGCGATCTCCTGGCCGAAGCGCACGCAGCGGGTGCAGTGGATGCAGCGGCTCATCTCCTCCATCGAGATCAGCGGGCCCACGTTCTTGTGGAAGACGACGCGCTTCTCTTCGGAGTAACGGCTCTTGCTGCTGCCGTAGCCCACGGCCAAGTCCTGCAGCTGGCACTCGCCGCCCTGGTCGCAGATGGGGCAGTCCAGCGGGTGGTTGATCAGCAGGAATTCCATGACGCCCTGCTGGGCCTTGATCGCCTTGTCGCTCTTGGTGCGGACGATCATGCCCTGCGTGACCGGGGTCGCGCAGGCGGGCATGGGCTTGGGCGCCTTCTCCACGTCCACCAGGCACATGCGGCAGTTGGCCGCGATGCTCAGTTTCTTGTGATAGCAGAAGTGCGGGATGTAGGTGCCGGCCTTCTCGGCAGCATGCATGACCATGCTGCCTTCCTGGACCGAGACCTTCTGACCGTCGAGTTCGATTTCAACCATGATGGTGTTTCCCTAGGCAGCTCAGGTCGGAGCCACCAGGGGCTTCTTGTGTTCAATCAGGTGCACGAACTCGTGCTTGAAGTGCTTGATCATGGCGCGCACGGGCATCGCGGCAGCGTCGCCCAGCGCGCAGATCGTGCGGCCCTGGATGTTGTCGGCGACCGAGTTCAGCAGGTCGATGTCCTCTGCCCTGCCCTCGCCGTGGTAGATGCGTTCCAGCACGCGGTGCATCCAGCCCGTGCCTTCGCGGCAAGGCGTGCACTGGCCACAGGACTCGTGGGCGTAGAAGTAGGACAGGCGCAGCAGGCTCTGCACCATGCAGCGCGAGTCGTCGATGACGATGACGGCGCCCGAGCCCAGCATGGAACCGGCCTTGGCGATGGAGTCATAGTCCATCGTGCACTGCATCATCACGTCTGCGGGCAGCACCGGTGCGGACGAACCGCCGGGAATCACTGCCTTGAGCTTGCGCCCCTTGCGCACGCCGCCCGCCATCTCCAGCAGCACCGAGAACGGCGTGCCCAGCGGGATCTCGTAGTTGCCAGGCTTCTCGACGTCGCCCGACACCGAGAACAGCTTGGTACCGCCGTTGTTGGGCTTGCCGATCTCGAGGTAGGCCTGGCCGCCGTTACGGATGATCCAGGGCACCGCGGCAAACGTCTCGGTGTTGTTGATCGTCGTGGGCTTGCCGTACAGGCCGAAGCTGGCCGGGAATGGCGGCTTGAAGCGCGGCTGGCCCTTCTTGCCTTCCAGCGATTCCAGCAGTGCCGTTTCCTCGCCGCAGATGTAGGCGCCGAAGCCGTGGTGGGCGTGCAGCTGGAAGCTGTAGCTGCTGCCCATGATGTTGTTGCCGAGGTAGCCTGCAGCGCGCGCTTCGTCCAGGGCCGCCTCGAAGCGCTCGTAGACCTCGAAGATCTCGCCGTGGATGTAGTTGTAGCCGACCGAGATGCCCATCGCGTAGGCGGCGATGGCCATGCCCTCGATGACCTGATGCGGATTGAACATCAGGATGTCGCGGTCCTTGCAGGTCCCCGGCTCGCCTTCGTCGCTGTTGCAGACGAGGTACTTCTGGCCCGGGAACTGACGGGGCATGAAGCTCCACTTCAGGCCCGTCGGAAAGCCGGCACCACCGCGGCCGCGCAGCGCCGAGGTCTTGACCTCAGCGATGACCTGGTCGGGCGTCAGGCCTTCGCCGCCGTCCTTGCCCAGGATCTTGCGCAGGGCTGCGTAGCCGCCACGGGCTTCGTAATCCTTGATCGACCAGTTCCTGCCGTTCAGGTCCGCATAGATCTGCGGGCTGATGTGGCGGCCGTGGAAACAGGTCTCGTTGCCGGTGGATTGGAATTTGGTGAGGTCCAGCATCGTCATCCTCAGGCCTTGGCGGCTTCGGCACGCAGCACGTCGACCAGCTCGTCGAGGCGGTCGTGGGTCATGAAGCTGCACATCTGACGGTCATTGACCAGCATCACCGGCGAGTCGGCGCAGGCGCCCAGGCACTCGCTCTTCTGCACGGTGAACAGGCCGTCGGCCGTCGTGCCGCCCTGCTCGATGCCGAGCTTGCTGCACAGGTGGTCCAGCGCCTTCTGGCCGTCACGCAGCTGGCAGGGCAGGTTCGCGCAGACGTTCAGCTTGAACTTGCCAACCGGCTTCTGGTTGTACATGTTGTAGAAGGTTGTCACCTCGTACACGGCGATGGGCGCCATGCCGAGGTGAGCGGCGATCGCATCTTCCGCGGCACGGGAGACATAGCCCTCTTCCTGCTGCACGATGGCCAGGCAGGCCATGACGGCCGATTGGCGCAGTTCGTAGGGGTACTTGGCGACCTCGCGGTCGAAGCGGGCGCGGGTCGCGTCGCTCAGGGTGTAGGCGTTGCTGCTCGTCATCGTCTGCTGCGCTTCAACGGTCGATTTCGCCGAACACGATGTCCATCGTGCCGATGATGGCCACGGCGTCGGCAATCATGTGGCCCTTGCCCATCTCGTCCAGGGCCGCGAGGTGGGCGAAGCCCGGCGCGCGGATCTTCAGGCGGTAGGGCTTGTTGGCACCGTCGCTGACCATGTAGATGCCAAACTCGCCCTTGGGGTGTTCGACGGCGGCGTAGGCCTCGCCTTCGGGCACATGGAAGCCTTCCGTGAAGAGCTTGAAGTGGTGGATCAGCTCTTCCATGTTGGACTTCATGTCCACGCGGGCCGGCGGCGCCACCTTGTGGTTGTCGGTGATGACCGGCAGACCCGGGTTTGCCTTCAGCCATTGCACGCACTGCTGCACGATGCGGTTGGACTGGCGCATCTCCTCGACACGCACGACGTAGCGGTCGTAGGTGTCGCCGTTCGTGCCGACCGGGATGTCGAAGTCCATCTTGTCGTAGACGTCATACGGCTGCTTCTTGCGCAGGTCCCAGGCTATGCCCGAACCGCGCAGCATCGCGCCGGTGAAGCCCATGTTCAGCGCGCGCTCTGGAGACACGACGCCGATGCCCACCGTCCGCTGCTTCCAGATCCGGTTGTCGGTCAGCAGCGTTTCGTAGTCGTCGATGTTCTTCGGCAGGCGGCGGCTGAAGTCCTCGATGAAATCCAGCAGCGAGCCCGAACGGTTCTCATTCAGCTGCGCGATGGCCTTGGCATTGCGGATCTTGCTGACCTGGTACTGCGGCATGCTGTCCGGCAGGTCGCGGTAGACGCCGCCCGGACGGAAGTAGGCCGCGTGCATCCGCGCACCCGACACCGCCTCGTACATGTCGAAGATGTCCTCACGCTCGCGGAAGCAGTAGATGAGGATGTTCATCGCACCGCAGTCCAGCCCGTGGCAGCCCAGCCACAGCAGGTGATTCAGGATGCGGGTCAGCTCCGCGAACATCACGCGGATGTATTGCGCGCGGATGGGCACATCGATGCCCAGCATCTTCTCGATGGCCAGGCAGTAGGCGTGCTCGTTCGCCATCATCGACACGTAGTCGAGACGGTCCATGTAGGGCAGCGACTGGATGAAGGTCTTCTGCTCGGCGAGCTTCTCGGTCGCGCGGTGCAGCAGGCCGATGTGCGGGTCGGCGCGCTGAATGACTTCACCGTCCAGCTCAAGCACCAGGCGCAGCACGCCGTGGGCGGCCGGGTGCTGGGGACCGAAGTTCAGCGTGTAGTTCTTGATTTCGGCCATGGCTTACAGACCACCGTACTTGTCTTCGCGAATGATGCGCGGCGTGATCTCACGCGGCTCGATCGTCACCGGCTGGTAGATCACGCGCTTCTGTTCGGCGTCGTAGCGCATCTCGACGTGTCCCGACACCGGGAAGTCCTTGCGCATCGGATGGCCGATGAAACCGTAGTCCGTCAGGATGCGGCGCAGGTCATCGTGGCCGTCGAAGATGACGCCGTACATGTCGAACGCCTCGCGCTCGAACCAGTTGGCCGAGTTCCACACCGGGGTGACCGAGGCCACGCAGGGGAAGTCATCGTCCGTAGCAAAGACCTTGAGGCGCAGCCGGAAGTTGTGCGTGACAGAAAGCAGGTGGCTGACGACCGCGAAGCGCGGGCCTTCGTAGCCGCCGTTGCCATACTCGCTGTAGTCGACGCCGCAGAGGTCGATCAGCTGCTCGAGCTTCAGCTCGGGATGGTCGCGCAGCGTCGTGGCCACGGCAAAGTAGTCGCCGGCACGGACGGTCAGCGTCAGTTCGCCCAGCGCATTTTTGAGGTCGACGACGCGCTCGCCGAGGATGGCGCCAATCTGCTGGGCCAGGGTTTCGAGGTTCAGGCTCATACCTTGGTGCTCAGCGGGCGATGGTGTTTTCGCGGCGGATCTTGGCCTGCAGCTGCAGGATGCCGTACAGCAGCGCCTCGGCCGTCGGCGGGCAGCCCGGCACGTAGACGTCGACCGGCACGATGCGGTCACAGCCGCGCACGACCGAGTAGCTGTAGTGGTAGTAGCCGCCGCCGTTGGCGCAGCTACCCATCGACAGCACCCAGCGCGGCTCGGCCATCTGGTCGTAGACCTTGCGCAGCGCCGGCGCCATCTTGTTGCACAGCGTGCCGGCCACGATCATCAGGTCGGACTGACGCGGGCTAGGACGGAACAGCATGCCGAAACGGTCGATGTCGTAGCGCGCGGCCCCCGCGTGCATCATCTCGACGGCGCAGCAGGCCAGGCCGAACGTCATCGGCCACAGCGAGCCGGTCTTGGACCAGTTGATGAGCTTGTCGACCGACGTGGTGACAAAGCCCTCTTTCAGGACGCCTTCAATACCCATATCGAATTCCCAGCGTGGTTGGCGTGGCGTTTATTCCCAGTCCAGGGCGCCTTTTTTCCACTCGTAGGCGAAGCCGACGACCAGAATGCCGAGGAAGATCATCATCGCCCAGAAGCCGGTGGCACCGATTTCCTTGAGCGCCACGGCCCAGGGGAACAGGAAGGCAATTTCCAGGTCGAAAAGAATGAACAGGATGGCGACGAGGTAGTAGCGCACGTCGAATTTCATGCGCGCGTCTTCAAAGGCCTCGAAGCCGCATTCGTAGGGGGAATTCTTGGCCTCGTCCGGCCGATTGGGCCCCAGCAGGGCGCCGAGCACCTGGGGCGCGATCCCGACCACTGCGCCGACCAAGATGAAGAGGATGACGGGCAGATATTGTTCGAGATTCATCGTTGAGTTCCCGGGCCGGTAAAACTTCTGTGAACGTGACCGCTACACAAGCCGACCACAAAAGCAAACAGGCGCGCCACCAGCGAGATCGAAGGATGTCGCTCGCGGATCGCGCCCGCCTGGAACCTTGCCACAACCAACCCGATTGACTCGGGCGACCGCAGCGACAGGCCGCTTCATTGTTCTGGTGCCGTCGGCGAGACTCGAACTCGCACAGCTTTCGCCACTACCCCCTCAAGATAGCGTGTCTACCAATTTCACCACGACGGCAGGTACTCAGATATTGCCTGGCAACTGGGGAGGGTTTGCTTGCCAGACAGCCTCGCATTCTATACCGAAAACAAGGGACTTCCCGGTAAGGAAGCGAGGTTTTTAGTCGGATTAGTTCGACGCAGCCGAAGCAGCCGCAGGTGCCGTCACCGCAGGCGCCACAACGGCGCCCGGGATGGCAGCGGCGCCGGACGCAGCGGGCGCTGGCGCAACAACCGGAGCGCGGTCCAGCGCGGTGTCTGCACCCGTCGACGCCGACGGGTTGCCGTTGGCCAGAAAAGCCAGGCCCAGCGTGCAGCCGAAGAACAGCGTGGCCGCAACGGCCGTGCTGCGCGACAGGAAGTTCGCACTGCCCGTGGCACCGAACAGACTGCCCGACGCGCCGCTGCCGAACGAGGCCCCCATGTCCGCGCCCTTGCCGTGCTGCACCAGCACCAGACCAATGATCGCCAGAGCCGAGAGCAACTGAACGATCAGCACCAGATTCGCAAAGAAATGCATTCCAAACACTCCATCAAAACACGTTTGGCGCCCTGCCCTTGGCTTGAGCGCCGGGGAAACTCAGTGAGCAGCGGCCCGGCAGATCGCTGCGAAGTCGGCCACCTTCAGCGACGCGCCGCCGATGAGGCCGCCGTCGATGTCGGGCTGCGCGAACAGCTCGGCCGCGTTGTCGGCCTTGACGCTGCCGCCGTACAGAATGCGCATCGCGCCCGACTTGTCGGTGGCCGCATGCAATTGCGCACGCAGCACCGCGTGCACGGCCTGCGCTTCGGCCGGCGTGGCGGTCAGGCCCGTGCCGATGGCCCAGACAGGCTCATAGGCCACGACCATCTCGCCGGTGCAATGACCCAGCGTGTGGATGACGGCGGCAAGTTGCCGCTTGACGACCGCTTCCGTCTGGCCGGCCTCGCGCTCGGCGCGCGTTTCGCCAACGCAGACGATGGGCGTCACACCGTGCGCCAGCGCCGCCTTGGCCTTGTCGGCGACCAGCTGATCGCTCTCGGCATGGTAGGCGCGGCGCTCCGAGTGGCCCACGATGACATAGCGGCAGCCAATGTCCTGCAGCATGGCCGACGACACCTCGCCGGTGTAGGCACCCTGCTCGTGCGAGGAGCAGTCCTGCGCGCCGTAGGCGACCGCCGTGCCGGTCAGCGCCAGCGCCGTCTCGGCAATGTAGGGAAACGGCACGCAGACGGCGACGTCGGCGTTCCAGGGGCCGGCCTCCTTGAGGCCGGCGAGCAACTGCGCATTGGCAGCGCGGCTGCCATGCATCTTCCAGTTGCCCACGACGAGTTTCTTTCTCATCTCAGCTCCATCACCAGGTCAGCACGATCTTGCCGATGTGCTGGTTGGATTCCATCAGCGCGTGCGCCTCGGCCGCGCTGGCAGCGGGCAGCTCGCGGTAAACGACCGGCTTGATCCGGCCCGCCTCGATCAGCGGCCAGACCTTGTCGCGCAGCGAGTGCGCCAGACCGGCCTTGAAGGCCGCCGAGCGCGGGCGCAGCGTCGAGCCCGTGATCGTCAGGCGCCTGCGCAGCACGAGGCCAGCGTCAAGCTCCGACTTCACACCGCCCTGCACCGCAATCAGCGCGAGGCGACCGTCGTCGGCCAGCGCCTGCACGCCCCGGGCGATGTAGTCGCCCGCCACCATGTCCAGGATCACATCGACACCGCAGCCGCCCGTGGCAGCCTTGGCTTCGGCGACGAAGTCCTGCTCGCGGTAGTTGATCGCCACATCGGCACCCAACACCTTGCAGGCCTCCGCCTTGTCGGCACTGCCCACGGTCACCAGCACGCGAGCACCCAGTGCCTTGGCGATCTGGATGGCCGTCACGCCGATGCCGCTGGAGCCGCCGTGGATCAACAGCGTCTCGCCGGCTTGCAGGCCGGCGCGGTCGAACACATTGGCCCAGACGGTGAAGCAGGTCTCGGGCAGCGTGGCCGCCTGCGTCAGCGTCCAGCCCTTGGGCACCGGCAGGCATTGGCCGACCGGCGCAGTGCACAGCTCGGCGTAGCCGCCGCCGTTGACCAGCGCGCAGACCTTGTCGCCCAGCTTGAAGCCCTGCGCGGCCAGCGCGTCGGCATCGCCCGCGACGATCTCGCCAGCGACCTCCAGCCCCGGCAGATCGCTCGCACCCGGCGGCGGCGGGTAAGCGCCCTTGCGCTGCAGCACGTCCGGGCGGTTGATGCCCGACGCGGCAACGCGGATCAGGCACTCACCCGGGCCCGCGACCGGATCCGGCCGCTCGGCCAGCTCCAGCACTTCGGGCCCGCCGGGGCGGGTGATCGCGATGGCTCGCATGCGGGTGATTTACTCCGCAGCGGCCGGGGCTTGCTCGGCTGCCGGAGCAGCTTCGCGCGACTCGCGCTCGGGGCGATCGATCAGCGCCTTCATGGACAGCTTGATGCGGCCCTTCTCATCGGTCTCCAGCACCTTGACCTTGACGACCTGGCCTTCCTGCAGGAAGTCCGTCACCTTCTCGACGCGCTGGTGGGCGATCTGGCTGATGTGCAGCAGGCCGTCCTTGCCGGGCAGCAGGTTCACGAGGGCACCGAAGTCCAGGATCTTGACGATCGGGCCTTCGTAGACCTTGCCGACTTCGACTTCGGCGGTGATCTCGGCGATGCGCTTCTTGGCCATCTCGGCCTTCTCGGCGTCCGTCGAAGCGATGGTGATGGTGCCGTCTTCGCCAATGTCGATGGTCGTGCCGGTTTCTTCGGTCAGCGCACGGATGGTGGCGCCGCCCTTGCCGATGACGTCACGGATCTTCTCCGGGTTGATCTTCATCGTGTACAGGCGCGGGGCGAACTGCGACACCTCGGTGTTGGCCGTGCCCATGGCTTCGACCATCTTGCCCAGGATGTGCAGGCGGGCTTCCTTGGCCTGGGCCAGCGCGACCTGCATGATTTCCTTCGTGATGCCCTGGATCTTGATGTCCATCTGCAGGGCTGTGATGCCGGTCGTCGTGCCGGCCACCTTGAAGTCCATGTCGCCCAGATGATCTTCGTCACCCAGGATGTCGGTCAGCACGGCGAAGCGGTTGCCGTCCTTGATCAGGCCCATGGCGATGCCGGCCACGTGGGCCTTCATCGGCACGCCGGCATCCATCAGCGCCAGGCAGCCGCCGCAGACGGAAGCCATCGACGACGAGCCGTTGGACTCGGTGATTTCGGAGACGACGCGCAGCGAGTACGGGAAGTCTTCCTTGCTCGGCAGCGCGGCGATCAGCGCGCGCTTGGCCAGGCGGCCGTGGCCGATTTCGCGGCGCTTGGGCGAGCCCACACGCCCCGTCTCGCCGGTGGCGAAGGGGGGCATGTTGTAGTGCATCATGAAGCGGTCTTCGAACTCGCCGTCCAGCGCGTCGATGCGCTGCGCATCGCGGTCCGTGCCCAGCGTCGCGATGACCAGCGCCTGCGTCTCGCCGCGCGTGAACAGCGCCGAGCCGTGGGTGCGCGGCAGGATGCCGTTGCTGATCTCGATGGGGCGCACGGTGCGGGTGTCGCGGCCGTCGATGCGCGGTTCGCCGGCCAGGATCTGGCTACGGACGATGCGGGCTTCGATCTCGAACAGCAGGCCTTCGACCTCGACCTTGTCGAAGGCCACACCTTCGGCGGTCAGCGCAGCAAACACGTTGGCGGTCGCAGCGCGGCAGGCTTGCGTGCGGGCCTGCTTGGAGCGGATCTGGTAGGCCTCGCGCAGCGGACCTTCGGCCAGGCCGTTGACCTTGGCGATGAAGGCTTCATCCTTGGCCGGGGCAACCCAGTTCCACGACGGCTTGCCGGCTTCCTTGACCAGTTCGTTGATCGCGGCGATCGCAACGTTGCCCTGCTCGTGGCCGAAGACGACGGCGCCCAGCATGACTTCTTCCGACAGGCCCGAAGCCTCGGACTCGACCATCAGCACGGCGGCTTGCGTGCCGGCGACGACCAGGTCCATCTGGCTGTTGGCCAGCTCGGACTTGCTGGGGTTCAGCGTGTACTCGCCGTTGACGTAACCCACGCGGGCGGCGCCGATCGGGCCGTTGAAGGGGATGCCGGACACGGCCAGCGCGGCGGAGGTGCCGATCATGGCGGCGATGTCGGCCTGCACTTCAGGGTTCAGGCTGACGACGTGCACGACGACCTGGACTTCGTTGAAGAAGCCTTCGGGGAACAGCGGGCGGATCGGGCGGTCGATCAGGCGGCTGGTCAGCGTCTCGTGCTCGCTCGGGCGGCCTTCACGCTTGAAGAAGCTGCCGGGGATCTTGCCGGCGGCGTAGGTCTTCTCGAGGTAGTCGACGGTCAGCGGGAAGAAATCCTGGCCGGCCTTGGCTTCGGTCTTGGCGACCACGGTGGCCAGCACGACGGTGCCTTCGATGTTGACGAGGACGGCGCCGGTGGACTGGCGGGCGATCTCACCCGTTTCCAGCACGACGTTGTGGCGGCCCCATTGGAAGGACTTGGTGACCTTGTTGAACATGGACATGCTCATCTCCTGGTTGTGGTGGGCGCCTGCATCACACGCAGGCAACCCGGTGAACGCCGGAAACGAGGCTGGGTTTGGCCCAGATGCCATTCCAGGGCGACTCGGTGGAGAGCCGTCTTGGAATGATCCGCGACCACGTCAGCTTGGTTCCGGCAGATGGACAAAGAGCCTGTGCTGGACTTTGAGGACCAGACAGGCTCCTTGACGGATTCGCTAGCTTACTTGCGCAGGCCCAGCTTCTGGATCAGGGCGACGTAGCGGGCGGAGTCAACACGCTTCAGGTAGGCCAGCAGGCTCTTGCGGGTGTTGACCATCTTCAGCAGACCGCGACGGCCGTGGTGGTCCTTGGCGTGCGTCTTGAAGTGGGGGGTCAGGTCGTTGATGCGGGCGGTCAGCAGAGCGACCTGGACTTCCGGGCTACCGGTGTCGTTGGCGCTGCGTGCGTTGGCCTTGACGATCTCGGCCTTCTTTTCGGCGATGGACATTTGTTTTCCAAAAGGTTTCGGAAGTCCGGCCGGGCGAGACGCACTGCTTGAGCGCTGCCGCAGACGGTTTCCGGGGTTGACTTGCGGACACGGGGGAAACCACCCCGAGCCGTGCTAGTGCTCCGTGTACAGGGAACCCGGTACGCAGAACTCGCGGATTCTAGCTCAAACCCGGAAGCCACCCGAACCGCGGCCGGCCAGGCGGGCGCAAGTCGGGGTGCGCACGCTGGGTTTCAAGAGCCGAAACCGCCCTGGCCTGCAAATGCGTGACTTCTCTTGCCGGCCTGCACAAACGCCCTTGAAGCGCCTGGTGGCCGCCCTATCTCCGGGTCATCGGGTGCTGCTCCCGAACGGTTCAGCAGTGCAAACCAACGGAGTCTTTCCATGTTCTACCTGACCCACCCTGCCCGTGTCGCCCGCGCCCTGCGCCAGTTCGATGCCGACGTCGCCCGCACGCCGGCGCTGGACATCGCCGAGGACGACAAGGCCTACAGCGTGACCGTGGACATGCCCGGTGTCACCAAGGATGCGGTCAAGGTCCGCGTCGAAGGCCGCCGTGTGCACATCGAGACCGCCAGCGCCGACGCTGCCGCGCCGACCGATGGCTCCCGCGTGCTCTACCGCGAACGCCGCGCCGCCAGTTACGCCCGCAGCTTTTCGCTGCCGGTCGAGATCGATCAAGGTCAGTCGCAAGCCCGCTTCGAGAACGGCGTGCTGACGCTGAACCTCGTCAAGCGCGTCGCCGAGAACGGCGGCGAGTTGACCATCAACTAAGCCGCAGAGAGATCCCAGCGCGGGCGCACTTCGAAGCCGCCGTCCCGCCTGGGCTTGGCCATGCCGCGCTGCACGCGCAGCGCGGCCGCCATCGCGATCATGGCGCCGTTGTCGGTGCACAGCGATAGCTCCGGGTAGTGCACGCGCACGCCGCGCTTGGCACAGGTGGCGCTCAACTGCTCGCGCAACCTCGCGTTGGCGCCCACGCCGCCCGCCACCACCAGGCGCTTGAGCCCGGTTTCCTTCAGCGCCAGCAGCGACTTCTTCACCAGCACGTCGACGATGGCCGCCTGCGTGGATGCAGCCAGGTCGGCCCGGGTCTGATCACAGGCGGCCTCGCCGATCTTCTTCACCTGCGTCAGCACGGCCGTCTTCAGGCCGGCGAAGCTGAAGTCCGGCTTGCCGCTGTGCAGCAGCGGGCGTGGCAGTTCGTAGGCCTGCGGGTTGCCGAACTCGGCCATGCGCGCCAGATGCGGGCCGCCGGGATACGGCAGGCCCAGCAGCTTGGCGCTCTTGTCGAAGGCCTCGCCGGCGGCGTCATCGATGGTTTCGCCGAGGATCTCGTAGCGGCCGACATCGTCCACGCGCATCAACTGCGTGTGGCCGCCGCTGACCAGCAGCGCGACGAATGGGAACTGCGGCGGGTCGGCCGACAGGAAGGGCGACAGCAGATGCCCTTCCAGGTGATGGATGGGCAGCGCCGGCACATCCAGCGACGCGGCCAGCGACACCGCTACGCCGGCGCCGACGAGCAGCGCGCCCGCGAGGCCCGGGCCTTGCGTGTAGGCGATCAGATCAATGTCGTGCAGCGCCAGACCGGCCTGCGACAGCACCTCGCGCGTCAGCGGCAACACGCGGCGCACGTGGTCGCGCGAGGCCAGCTCCGGCACGACGCCGCCATAGGCCTGGTGCATGCTGATCTGGCTGTGCAGCGCCTGCGCCAGCAGCCTGGGCGGCGCGTCATCCGTCACCTCGACGAGCGCAACCCCAGTTTCGTCACACGACGACTCAAAACCCAGGATGCGCTGAACAGCACTCACTTGCCTTCCTTGGCGTGGTTGATCGAGTACTTGGGAATCTCGACCGTGATGTCCTGCTGGCGCAGCAGCGCCTGGCACGACAGGCGGGAGTCGGGCTCCAGCCCCCACGCCCGATCCAGCATGTCTTCCTCGTCCTCCTCCATCGCGCTCAGCGAGCGGCCGCCCTCGCGGACGATGACGTGGCAAGTCGTGCAGGCACAGACCTGATCGCAGGCGTGCTCGATATGGATGTCGTTGGCCAGCAGCACTTCGCAGATCGACGCGCCGGGCGCGCCGGTCAGCGTCGCGCCTTCGGGGCAGTATTCGGCGTGCGGCAGAATCTTGATGACGGGCATGGTGTGAGTCTCAGAGCTGGCTGACATCGCGGCCGGTCAGGGCGCGGGCGATGGAGCGGTTCATGCGTTCGGCGGCAAAGCCTTCGGTGGCCTCGGCCAGCGCCTTGACCGCCGCGTCGATGGCATCGGCGTCGTCGTTCATCGCGGCCAGGGCCGACAGGCGCGCCTCCAGTGCCTCGCGCTCTGGCTCGGGCAACAGGTCGCCATCGGCTGCCAGCGCGCTGCGCGTGGCCAGCACCATGCGCTCGGCCTCGACGCGCGCCTCGCGCAGCTTGCGCGCGGCCATGTCGGCGTCGGCGCTGGCGAAGCCGTCCTTCAGCATGCGGGCGATCTCATCGTCGGCCAGGCCGTAGCTGGGCTTCACGGTGATGGCCGCCTGCACGCCGGAGGTCAGCTCCTCGGCCGATACGCTGAGCAGACCGTCGGCATCGACCTGGAAGCTGACGCGGATGCGCGCCGCACCGGCCGCCATCGGCGGGATGCCGCGCAGCTCGAAGCGCGCCAGCGACCGGCACTCGCTGACCAGTTCACGCTCGCCCTGCACGACATGGACGGCCATCGCCGTCTGACCGTCCTTGAACGTGGTGAAGTCCTGGGCCTTGGCGACCGGGATCGTCGAGTTGCGCTCGATGACGCGCTCGACCAGGCCGCCCATGGTCTCCAGTCCCAGCGACAGCGGGATCACGTCCAGCAGCAGGATCTCGCCATCGGCGGCATTGCCGGCCAGTTGGTTGGCTTGGATGGCCGCACCCAGCGCCACCACCTCGTCCGGATTCAGGTTGGTCAGCACCTCGCGACCGAACAGCGCGCTGACGGCGCGCCGCACGACCGGCATGCGCGTGGAGCCACCGACCATGACTGCGCCCTGCACATCGGCGGGCTTGACCTTGGCGTCGCGCAGCACGCGCTTCACGGACGACAGCGTCTTGGCGATCAGCGGCTGGGCCAGTTCCTCGAACTGCGATCGCGTGACGGTCACGCGCAGCTCGCCTGCGTCCAACGCGGCGACCAGCTCGGTCGAGTCCGCCTCGGACAGCGCCTCCTTGGCCGCACGCGCAGCGACGAGCACCGCGCGCTTGTCGTGAGCCGATTCGAGCGCGCGCCCACCCAAGGCCCACTCGGCCAGCGCGCGGTCGAAGTCGTCGCCCCCCAGCGCCGCATCGCCGCCGGTCGCCACCACCTCGAACACGCCGCGCGTGAGGCGCAGCAGCGAGATATCAAAGGTGCCGCCGCCCAGGTCATAGACGGCGTAAAGGCCTTCGCTGGCGTTGTCCAGCCCGTAGGCGATGGCCGCGGCGGTCGGCTCGTTGATGAGGCGCAGCACCTTCAGGCCAGCAAGCTCGGCGGCATCCTTGGTGGCTTGGCGCTGGGCGTCGTCGAAGTAGGCCGGCACCGTGATGACGGCACCGAACAAGTCGTCCAGGAAGCTGTCCTCCGCTCGGAAGCGCAGCGTCGCCAGAATCTCGGCCGACACCTCGACGGGGCTCTTCACGCCGTCTCGCGTGGCGATGGCCAACATGCCGGGACGGTCTTCAAACTGGTAGGGCAGATGCTCGCGATTGGCGACGTCCGCCAGCGAGCGGCCCATGAAGCGCTTGACCGAGACGATGGTGTTCTCGGGGTCCTCCGCCTGGGCGGCCAGCGCGTCGGCGCCGATCTGGCGGCGGCCTTCGGGCAGGTAGCGCACGGCCGACGGCAGGATCACACGGCCCTGCTCGTCGGGCAGGCACTCGGCCACGCCGTGGCGCACGGAAGCGACGAGCGAATGCGTCGTGCCGAGGTCGATGCCGACGGCGATGCGGCGCTGGTGCGGGTCGGGCGACGCGCCGGGTTCGGAAATCTGAAGGAGAGCCATAGGAGGTCAGGCATCCAGCGCCGCAAGACGCTGGTCGATGTCGTTGCGAAAACGCTGGATGAACATCAGCGCCCTCACCTGCGCGGCGGCAGCCGGCGCGTCGTGGTTGTCGTCAAGCAGGCGCTGGGTGTGCGCCAGCGCCGCAGCTTCAGCCTGCGCCGCGTCATCGTCGAGGGCGGTCAGCGCCGCCTCGTCGTCGGCGTCGTCCAGCGCCTCGCGCCATTCCATCTGCTGCATCAGGAAGGCCGCCGGCATGGCCGTGTTGTTCTCGGCCTGCACCGGCGCACCGCGCAGCTCGCACAGATAGGCGGCTCGCTTGAGCGGATCCTTCAGGCGCCGATAGCCCTCGTTGACGCGCATGGCCCACTGCATCGCCACACGCTGGGCCGCGGCGCCTTCGGCCGCGAAGCGGTCCGGGTGCACCTCGGCCTGCAGCACCTTCCAGCGCGCATCGATGGCGGCGCGGTCCTGGGCCTGCGTCTCGGGCAGGCCGAAAAGCTGGAAGTCGTTGTCGGTCAGGCGCATGGCGGTCGATGAAAAGCAAAAGCGCGGCAGGGCCGCGCTCCGCGAAACGTCAGGGTCGGTCAGACACGGAAGGATTCGCCGCAGCCGCAGCGGTCCTTCTCACGCGGGTTGCGGAACTTGAAGCCTTCGTTCAGCCCTTCGCGCACGAAGTCCAGCTCGGTGCCGTCGAGATAGGGCAGGCTCTTGGGGTCGATGAGGATCTTGACCTCGTGCCCCTCGAACACCACGTCTTCCGGCGCAACGTCGTCGGCGTACTCCAGCTTGTAGGCCAGGCCCGAGCAGCCGGTCGTCTTCACACCCAAGCGCACACCCACGCCCTTGCCGCGCTTGGCGATGTAGCGCTTGACGTGGCGGGCCGCAGCTTCGGTCAGCGTGACGGACATATCAGCTGCTGTGCTTGGCGCGGTAGTCGTCCACCGCCGCCTTGATGGCATCTTCGGCCAGGATGGAGCAATGGATCTTCACCGGCGGCAGCGCCAGCTCTTCGGCGATCTGCGTGTTCTTGATCGTCAGCGCCTCGTCCAGGCTCTTGCCCTTGACCCACTCGGTCACCAGCGAGCTGGAAGCGATCGCCGAGCCGCAGCCATAGGTCTTGAACTTGGCGTCTTCGATGAGGCCGGTCGCCGGGTTCACCTTGATCTGCAGCTTCATCACGTCGCCGCAGGCCGGGGCGCCGACCATGCCGGTGCCGACATCCTCATCGCCCTTGTCGAAGTTGCCGACGTTGCGGGGGTTCTCGTAGTGGTCAACGACTTTTTCGCTGTATGCCATGTTGTTCTCCTGATGGGCTTAATGCGCGGCCCACTGAATCGTGCTGAGGTCGATGCCATCCTTGTACATGTCCCACAGCGGGGACAGCTCGCGCAGCTTGGCGACACGGTCGGTCAGCACGCTGATGGCGTAGTCGATCTCTTCTTCGGTCGTGAAGCGGCCGATGGTCATGCGCAGCGAGCTGTGGGCCAGCTCATCGCTGCGGCCCAAGGCGCGCAGCACATAGCTGGGCTCCAGGCTGGCCGACGTGCAGGCCGAGCCCGACGACACCGCCAGGCCCTTGACGCCCATGATCAGCGACTCGCCCTCGACGTAGTTGAACGAAATGTTCAGGTTGTGCGGCACGCGCCGCTCGAGGTCGCCGTTGATGAAGGTCTGCTCGATGCCCGACAGGCCGTCGATGAGACGCTTGTGCAGCGCGCGGATGCGCTCGTTCTCGGCGCCCATCTCTGCGCGGGCGATGCGGAAGGCCTCGCCCATGCCGACGATCTGGTGCACCGGCAGCGTGCCCGAGCGCATGCCGCGCTCGTGGCCACCGCCGTGCATCTGCGCTTCCAGGCGCACGCGCGGCTTGCGACGCACGTACAGCGCGCCGATGCCCTTGGGGCCGTAGCTCTTGTGGGAGGCCAGGCTCATCAGGTCGATGGGCAACTGGGCGAGGTCGATCTCCACCTTGCCGGTGGCCTGGGCCGCATCGACATGGAAGATGACGCCGCGCTCGCGGCAGAGATTGCCCAGCGCGACGACGTCCTGAATGACGCCGATCTCGTTGTTCACGTACATGACCGAGGCCAGGATGGTGTCCGGGCGCAGCGCGGCCTTGAACGCTTCCAGGTCGACGAGGCCGTTCTCCAGCACGTCGAGATAGGTCACGTCGAAACCCTGGCGCTCCAGCTCACGCATGGTGTCCAGCACGGCCTTGTGCTCGGTCTTCACGGTGATCAGGTGCTTGCCACGCGTCTTGTAGAACTGCGCAGCGCCCTTCAACGCCAGGTTGTTGGACTCGGTGGCGCCGGAAGTCCAGACGATCTCGCGCGGATCAGCGCCGATCAGCTCGGCCACCTGCACGCGCGCCTTCTCGACCGCCTCTTCCGCCTCCCAGCCCCAGGCATGGCTGCGCGACGCCGGGTTGCCGAAGTGCTCGCGCAGCCAGGGAATCATCGCGTCCACCACGCGGGGGTCGCACGGCGTCGTCGCGCCGTAGTCCAGGTAGATCGGGAAGTGCGGGGTCATGTCCATGGAACGACTACTTTTCTGAGTTCTTGTCTTACTTGCTGAACGCGCCACCCAGCGCAAACACCGAGTTCGGCGCCGTCACGCGGATGGGCTTGAGGACCGGCTGGCTGGAGATGGCGCGCTTGACCGGCGCCGCCTCGACCTCGAAGCCCTTGGCGAGTTGCTCGTCCGCCAGCTTGCGCAGCGACACAGAGTCGAGGTACTCGATCATCTTGGCGTTCAGATTGGTCCAGAGTTCGTGGGTGATGCAGCGACCGCTGTCCTCGCCCATGCAGTTTTCCTTGCCACCGCAGCCGGTGGCGTCCAGCGCCTCGTCCACAGCGACGATGATGTCGGCGACCGTGATGTCCTCAGCCTTGCGGCCCAGCGAGTAGCCGCCGCCGGGGCCGCGGGTGGACTCCACCAGCTCGTGGCGACGCAACTTGCCGAACAACTGCTCCAGGTAGGACAGCGAAATCTGCTGCCGCTGGCTGATCGCCGCCAGGGCGACCGGGCCGGTATTCTCGCGCAGCGCCAAGTCCAGCATCGCGGTGACTGCAAACCGGCCTTTGGTGGTGAGACGCATGTGAAACTCCTTGGCGAGTTGCCCGGACCGGATTTGTCCAGGCCATTGATTCGGGGTTAACCCGGGACGGCCGGACAATAGCCGAGCGAATCATTTCCGATGATTTTACTCGACTACTCAAGCTCGGCCTAGGGCGGCCGCGTATCCCCAGCGTTTGGCGGGACTTTTTGCTGCGCCGCAGCAGGCTCAGCGCGAACCGGTCTTGCGAGCCGAGTCCAGCGGCACGATGTTGTCGTGCACGCGGGCGCCGAACGCCTGTTCCCGCAACTGGGCCAGCTGGTCGCGCAACCGCGCGGCCTTCTCGAACTCCAGGTTGCGGGCGTGTTCCAGCATCTGCTTTTCGAGCTGCGCGATACGTTTGGCCAGGTCCTTCTCGGACAGTTCCTCGACCTTGGCCGCCGCCAGCAATTTCGCCTCGTCGCGGCCCGACTCCTCCGAGTAGACCCCGTCGATGAGGTCCTTGATGCGCTTTTGCACGCTGCGCGGCGTGATGCCGTGAGCCTCGTTGAATGCGATCTGCTTGGCGCGCCGGCGCTCGGTCTCGCCGATGGCCTTGCGCATGGACTCGGTGATCTTGTCCGCGTACAGGATGGCCTTGCCGTTCAGGTTGCGCGCGGCGCGGCCGATGGTCTGGATCAGGCTGCGCTCGGCGCGCAGGAAGCCTTCCTTGTCGGCGTCGAGGATAGCGACCAGCGACACCTCGGGGATGTCCAGCCCCTCGCGCAGCAGGTTGATGCCCACCAGCACGTCGAACGCGCCCAGCCGCAGGTCGCGCAGGATCTCGACGCGCTCCACCGTATCCACATCCGAGTGCAGGTAGCGCACCTTGACGCCGTTGTCGCTGAGATAGTCCGTCAGTTGCTCGGCCATGCGCTTGGTCAGCGTGGTGATCAACACGCGCTCGTTGACGTCGACGCGCCCGCGGATTTCCTGCAGCACATCGTCCACCTGATGAGTCGCCGGGCGCACCTCGACGATGGGATCCACCAGCCCGGTCGGCCGCACGACCTGCTCGACGACCTGCCCCGCGTTGTCCTGCTCGTACTGGCCCGGCGTGGCCGACACGAACACCGCCTGGCGCATCTTGCGCTCGAACTCGGCGAACTTCAGCGGCCGGTTGTCCAGCGCCGACGGCAGTCGGAAGCCGTACTCCACCAGCGTCGTCTTGCGCGCCCGGTCGCCGTTGTACATGCCGCCGAACTGGCCAATCAGCACGTGGCTTTCGTCCAGGAACATCAGCGCGTCGGGCGGCAGGTAGTCCACCAGCGTCGGCGGCGGGTCGCCGGGCTGCGCGCCGGACAGGTGCCGCGTGTAGTTCTCGATGCCCTTGCAGTGGCCCACCTCCTGCAGCATCTCCAGGTCGAAGCGGGTGCGCTGCTCCACGCGCTGCGCCTCGACGAGCTTGCCCTCCTTGACGAAGAAGGCCACGCGCTCGCGCAACTCCTCCTTGATCGCCTCGGCGGCGGCCAGCACGCGCTCGCGCGGCGTCACGTAATGGCTGCTGGGGTAGACGGTGAAGCGCGGGATCTTCTGGCGGATCTGGCCGGTCAGCGGGTCGAACAGCGACAGCGCCTCGATCTCGTCGTCGAACAGCTCGATGCGGATGGCCAGCTCCGAATGCTCGGCCGGGAACACGTCGATGGTGTCGCCGCGCACGCGGAAGTGGCCGCGGCTGAACTCCATCTCGTTACGCGTGTACTGCATGCGGATCAGGTGCGCGATGACGTCGCGCTGGCCCAGCTTGTCGCCCACGCGCAGCGTCATCACCATCTGGTGGTAGTCCGCCGGCGAGCCGATGCCGTAGATGGCCGACACGGACGCGACGATGACGACGTCGCGCCGCTCCAGCAGGCTCTTGGTGCAGGACAGCCGCATCTGCTCGATGTGCTCGTTGATCGCGCTGTCCTTCTCGATGAACAAGTCGCGCTGCGGCACGTAGGCCTCGGGCTGGTAGTAGTCGTAGTAGCTGACGAAGTACTCGACGGCGTTCTTCGGGAAGAAGTCCTTGAACTCGCTGTACAGCTGCGCGGCCAGCGTCTTGTTGGGCGCAAAGATGATGGCCGGGCGGCCCAGGCGCGCGATGACGTTGGCCATCGTGAAGGTCTTGCCCGAGCCGGTCACGCCCAGCAGCGTCTGGTAGCTGAGGCCGTCGTTGACCCCCTCGCACAGCTGGGCGATGGCCGTCGGCTGATCCCCCGCCGGCGGGAAAGGCTGGAACAGCTGGAACGGGGAGCCTTCGAAGCTGACGAATTCGCCCTTGCGTTCCTCGGCGTCTCCCTCCGGGGCGGTCTGGGCGTTCAGGGCGTCTTGCATCGGGTAAATCCTGGGAAAATCTGCGGCTTGCGCAATCCGTCAGCTTAAGCGCAGTCCCTCGCTGACCCCCTCCCCCTGCTGCCAACGCCCCTTCAGGAATCTCGACATGTCTTTGTTCGCCGACGTCGCCCTTGCCCCCCGTGACCCCATCCTGGGCCTGAACGAGCAGTTCAACGCCGACACCCGCCCCGGCAAGGTCAACCTCGGCGTGGGCGTGTACTACGACGAGAACGGCAAGCTGCCGCTGCTGAAGTGCGTGCGCGAAGCCGAGGCCGCCATGGCCGCGGTGCCCAAGCCGCGGGGCTATCTGCCCATCGACGGCATCGCCGCCTATGACAAGGCCGTGCAGAAGCTGGTGTTCGGCAGCGAGCTGAAGAACGTCGCCACCGTGCAGGCCATCGGCGGCACCGGCGCGCTGAAGGTCGGCGCCGACTTCCTGAAGCAGCTCAACCCGACCGCCAAGGTGCTGATCTCCGACCCGAGCTGGGAGAACCACCGCGCGCTGTTCACGCAGGCCGGCTTCACGGTCGAGACCTACCCCTACTACGACGCCGTCAACAAGGGCGTCAACTTCGCCGGCATGCTGGCCGCGCTGAACGCCGCCCCCGCCGGCACCGTCGTCGTGCTGCACGCCTGCTGCCACAACCCGACCGGTTACGACATCACCGCCGCCCAGTGGGCTGAAGTGGTGGCCGTCGTCAAGGCCAAGGGCCTGACACCCTTCCTGGACATGGCCTACCAGGGCTTCGGCTTCGGCCTGAAGGAAGACGGCGAAGCCGTGCGCCAGTTCATGGCCGCCGGCGTCGGCTTCTTCGTGTCGACCAGCTTCTCCAAGAGCTTCTCGCTGTATGGCGAGCGCGTCGGCGCGCTGAGCGTCGTCTGCAGCAGCGATGAAGAGGCCGTGCGCGTGCTGTCGCAGCTGAAGATCGCCATCCGCACCAACTACTCCAACCCGCCCACCCACGGTGCGCAGGTCGTGGCCGCCGTGCTGTCCGACGACAAGCTGCGTGCGATGTGGGAGGACGAGCTGGCCGGCATGCGCGCGCGCATCAAGGCCATGCGCTCGGCGCTGGTCGCGGCACTGAAGGCCGCCGGCGTCACGCAGGACCTGGGTTTCGTCACCGAGCAACTGGGCATGTTCAGCTACTCCGGCCTGACCGCCGCCCAGATGCAGCGCCTGCGCAGCGAGTTCGGCGTCTACGGCGTGGACTCCGGCCGCATCTGCGTCGCCGCGCTGAACGAGGGCAACCTGCCCGTCGTGGCCGCCGGCATGGCGGCCGTCATGAAGGGCTGACCGCCCCTCAACGCACCGTTGAAGTGCGCAGGATTGGCGGTTTGACCGCCAATCCATGTTGCAGCGCACAACGCTGCAAGCGTTTTCTGGCACCATCGGGCCATTCCTGACCCTTGCCAAGGCCGGCCATGCTGTATCAATTCTTCGAAACCCAGCGCGCCCTGCTCAGCCCGTTCTCCGAGTTCGCCGCCGCGTCGGCCAAGCTCTACAGCCACCCGCTGTCGCCGTTCACGCACACGCCGATGGCGCAGCGCTTGTCCGCCGGGCTGGACCTGATGCACCGCCTGGCCAAGGACTACGAGAAGCCCGAGTTCGACATCAAGACGGTGGAGGTCGACGGTGTCGACGTCGCCGTCCAGGAGCTGGTGGCCATCGAGAAGCCGTTCTGCCGCCTGCTGCGCTTCAAGCGCTACACCGACGACTCCGACGTGCTGGCCAAGATGAAGGACCAGCCGACAGTGCTGGTCGTGGCGCCGCTGTCGGGCCACCACAGCACGCTGCTGCGCGAGACCGTCAAGCAACTGCTGAAGGACCACAAGGTCTACATCACCGACTGGACCGACGCGCGCATGGTGCCGCTGGAAGTGGGCCCCTTCCACCTGGACGACTACATCCGCTACGTGCAGGAGTTCATCCGCCACGTTGGCGGCGCCGACTGCCACGTGATGTCCGTCTGCCAGCCGACCGTGCCCGTGCTGGCCGCCATCTCGCTGATGGCATCCGCCGGCGAGGCCACGCCGCGCTCCATGACCATGATGGGCGGCCCCATCGACGCCCGCAAGAGCCCCACGGCCGTCAACAACCTGGCCATGAACCGAAGCTTCAGCTGGTTCGAGAACAACGTCATCTACCGCGTGCCGACCAACTTCCCCGGCGCCGGCCGCAACGTCTACCCGGGCTTCCTGCAGCACACCGGCTTCGTCGCAATGAACCCGGACCGCCACCTGTCCTCGCACTACGACTACTTCCTGGACCTGGTGCGTGGCGACGACGACAGCGCCGAGGCGCACCGCAAGTTCTACGACGAGTACAACGCCGTGCTGGACATGCCCGCCGAGTACTACCTGGACACGATCAAGACCGTGTTCCAGGACTTCGCGCTGGTCAATGGCACCTGGTTCGTCGACGGCCAGCAGGTGCGGCCGCAGGACATCAAAACGACCGCGCTGCTGACGGTCGAAGGTGAGCTGGACGACATCTCCGGCGCCGGCCAGACCCGTGCCGCGCATGACCTGTGCGAAGGCGTGCCCAAGGCCCACCAGTTCCACTACGACGCGCTCGGCGCCGGCCACTACGGCATCTTCTCGGGCCGCCGCTGGCGCGAGAAGGTCTACCCGCAGGTGCGCGACTTCATCGCCAAGTACGAAGCCGCCCCGCTGAAGCAGACGGCCAAGGCCCCGCCGGTGAAGGCGGCGTCCAAGCCCGCCACCAAGCGCACCCGCCGCGCGTGAGCCTCGCGGCCCTCATCGACGCCGCACTGCCGCAGACCCAATGCACCCGCTGCGGCTACCCGGACTGCCGCCGCTACGCCGAAGCCGTCGCCACCGGTGAGGCGGAAATCAACCAGTGCCCGCCCGGCGGCGCCGAAGGCGTGGCCCGGCTGGCCGCCGTCACCGGCCGCCCGGTGCTGCCGCTGAACCCGGCGAACGGCATCGAAGCCACGCGCGGCGTGGCGGTCATCGACGAGGCCTGGTGCATCGGCTGCACGCTGTGCATCAAGGCCTGCCCGGCGGACTGCATCGTCGGCGCACCCAAGGCCATGCACGTCGTCGTCACGGCGCAATGCACCGGCTGCGAGCTGTGCGTGCCGGCCTGCCCGGTGGACTGCATCTCCATGCCCGAGGTGACCACCGCCACCGGCTGGGCCGCCTGGAGCCAGCCGCAGGCCGACGAGGCGCGCGAGCGCTACGCCTTCAAGCAGTTCCGCCGCCACCGCGAGGCCGAGGAGAACGACGCCCGCCTGGCCGCCAAGGCCGAGGCCAAGCTGGCCGACCTGCCAGCGGCATCGCACATCACCGACCCGGCGCAGCTGGACCGCAAGCGCGCCGCCATCGAGGCGGCATTGGCCCGAGCACGTGCCAAGCGAGGCTGAAGGCGGCTGACAATTGACGGCATGAACGCCGCTCAAGTCGAACGCTTTTTCGCCACACTGAAAGCCGCCAATTCGGCGCCGCAGACCGAGCTGGAGTTCTCCAGCGTCTTCGAGCTGCTGACGGCCGTGCTGCTGTCCGCGCAGGCCACCGACGTCGGCGTCAACAAGGCCACCAGGCGCCTGTTCGCCGTCGCCAACATGCCGGCGCAGATCCTGGCGCTGGGTCAGGACGGCCTCGAATCGCACATCAAGACCATCGGCCTGTACCGCAGCAAGGCCAGGCACCTGCTGCAGACCTGCCAGATCCTCATCGAGCAGCATGGCGGCGAGGTGCCGCGCTCCCGCGAGGCGCTCGAGGCCCTGCCCGGCGTCGGCCGCAAGACCGCCAACGTCGTCCTCAACGTGGCCTTCGGCGAGCCGACGATGGCGGTGGACACGCACATCTTCCGCGTCAGCAACCGCACCGGCCTCGCGCCGGGCAAGACGCCGCTGGCCGTCGAGCAGGGCCTGCTGCAGCGCGTGCCCGCGGCCTATCTCGTCGATGCTCACCACTGGCTCATCCTGCACGGCCGCTACGTCTGCCAGGCGCGCAAGCCCCTGTGCAACGTTTGCGCCGTCATCGACGAATGCGACCACGGTCGCCACCTAAAATCAGCATCCGCCTGATCAGAAGCCCCTCCATGGCCAGCCTCACCGACCTGACCGACCGCGTTGAGCGCCTGCTCGTGCGCCACGACGAAATCCTGCGCACCAACCTGCTGCTGCAGGTACAGCTGACCGCCATCACACAGGAGCGCGACAGCCTGCGTTCGCGCCTGAGCGCCGCCCGCGCCCGCGTCGACGCGCTGCTGGAACGCCTGCCCGCCGAGGCTCCCAAGGAGGAGCAGCCATGAAGCAGATGGAAGTCACCATCATGGGCCAGAGCTACCTGCTGGGCTGCCCGCCTGGCGGTGAGGCCGCGCTGACCGCCGCCGTGGCGCAGGTGGACCGCGAGATGAGCGCCATCCGCGACGCTGGCAAGGTCAAGGCGCGCGAGCGCATCGCCGTGCTGGCCGCGCTGAACCTGGCCTACCAGTTGGCAGACACGCCGCGCGAGGCCGCCCCAGCCTCCGCGCCAGCATCGCTTGATGTCGATACCCTCATCAAGCGCCTGGACGAAGCACTGGGACACGACGGCCAGCTGCTCTGACGGCGTAAACTCCGCCCCGTCCACTGCGTTCCTCCGGGGCTTTAATTTCCTTCATCCGATGCTCTATGAGCAAGGGCTTGGAATATGCCGGATGGGCGTGAGCGTCTCGCGTCAGATGAACCCGAAGTCCGGATGACCTGGCCCACCTGATTACCCCTGGGTGTTCAGGATCTCGGCCCCCAGGATCGCGGTGGACACCTCTTCCTCCCCTAGCATCAGCCCCATGAACTACTGGCTGATGAAGTCCGAGCCCGACGAGGCCTCCATCCTCGATCTGCAAAAGGCCGGCACGCTCCCGTGGACCGGCGTGCGCAACTACCAGGCACGCAACTTCATGCGCGACGCCATGCGCATCGGTGACGGCGTGCTGTTCTATCACTCGTCCTGCGCCGAGCCCGGCATCGCCGGCCTCGCCGAGGTCTGCAGCGCCGCCTACCCGGACGGCACGCAGTTCGACCCGGCCAGCCATTACTTCGACGCCAAGTCCAAGCCCGAGGCGCCGCGCTGGGTGCATGTGGACGTGCGCTGGCGCGAGACGACGCGGCTGCTGAGCCTGAAGGAGATGCGCGACGCGCCCGAGCTGGCCAGCATGGGCGTGCTGCAGCGCGGCAGCCGGCTGTCGATCACGCCGGTCACGCCCGCCGAATGGCAGGCCGTGCTCGCGCGGCTGCATTCGGCATGAGCGCCGGCTTCATCGCCGAGCTGCTGGCGCTGGGCCTCGCCGCCGGCTTTCTGGCCGGGCTGCTGGCGCTGGGCCTCGCCGCCGGCTTTCTGGCCGGGCTGCTGGGCATAGGCGGCGGCATGCTGCTGGTGCCCTTCCTGACCTTCATCCTGAGCCAGCGCGGCGTCGAGCCAGGCCTGGCCGTCAAGATGGCCATCGCCACGTCGATGGCGACCATCATGGCCACGTCGCTGTCCAGCGTACGCGCTCACCACCGGCGAGGCGCCGTGCGCTGGGACCTCGTCAAGGGGCTGGCGCCCGGCATCCTGGCCGGCGGCCTGCTGGCCGGCGCGGGCCTGTTTGCGCTGCTCAAGGGCGCTTGGCTGGCGTTGTTCTTCGCGGCCTTCGTCAGCTTCTCGGCGTGGCAGATGCTGCGCAACAAGCGGCCCGAGCCGAGCCGGCAGATGCCCGGCACGGCCGGCCAGTTCGGCACGGGTGCTGGCATCGGCCTGCTGTCGGGCCTGGTGGGTGCGGGCGGCGGCTTCGTCAGCGTGCCATTCATGGTGTGGTGCAACGTGCCGGTGCACTTCGCCGTGGCCACCAGCGCGGCGCTGGGCTTTCCCATCGCCGTCGCGAACACGCTGGGCTATGTCGTCGGTGGCTGGGGCTTGCAGCCCGCGCTGCCAGGCGCCTTCGGCTACCTCTACCTGCCGGCGCTGGCCGTCATCGCCGCTGCCAGCGTGACGATGGCGCCGCTGGGTGCGCGCGCCGCGCATGCGATGAACGTCGCGCAGCTGAAGAAGGCCTTCGCGACGCTGCTGTTCGCGCTCGCGGCCTACATGCTCTGGAAGGGGTTGAGCGAGTTGCTCTAGCCGAACGCGATGGACGCCAGCACGACCTGGTTGCCGCCGCGGCGCTGGGCCTCGTGCACGGCGTTCTCGCTGGCGTTCATCAGCTCGTCCTGCCGTGACGCGGTGTGCGGGAAGCTGGACACGCCCATGGAGACCGACAGGCCCAGGTCCTGACCGTTCAGCACGACGATCTGCGCGGCGCACTGGCGACGCAGCTGCTCCATGCGCGCATGCGCGGTGGCCAGGCCCACGCCGGACAGCAGCACCGCAAACCGCTGCGCGCCGATGCGGCAGGCCGAGTCCATCGCCCGGGTGTTGGCGCGCAGCATGCGACCGATGCCTTCGAGCAGCCGCTGCTGGGCCTCCTCGCCCAGCGTCGCGACGGCCGGCGAAGCGTCCAGCGCGATGACGACCAGCGCGAACTCGCGGTGTTCGCGCGACGAGAGGTCGATCTCGCGCAGCAGCTGATCGTCGAACTGCGGCCGCAGGTACAGGCCCGACACGTCGTCGCGGCCGGAGCCTTGCTGCAGTTCGCGGCGTATCTGCTCGATGGCGCTCTGTTGCTGCTCGATCTGCGCCAGCGCGCGCTGCAGGTGCGACTCGCGATGGCGCTCCTCGGTGCGCTCGTGCCAGACCGCCAGCAGGAACTCCTGCCCCAGAGCCATCCGCGTGACGCTGAACTCGCGCCGGCGACCGTTGATCTCCAGCTTGTGCTCGGACACGACCGCATGGCGCTGCGCCATGACCGTCTGCTCGACACGCCGCAACGCCGTCGTTTCATCGGGCCGCAGCAGCTCCGCATCGTTGCGCCCCACGACGGCGTCGCATTCGAACAGCTGCGCCAGGCCGGAGCTCGCAAACACATAGCGGCCGGTGGCCACGGCCTTGATCGCGGCCTGGCTGCCTAACGGCTCAATCAAGGTCACCAGGCCAGCCAGTGCTTCACCGCCCAGCTCGGCGTGACCGGCCAGCCAATGTGCCAGGCTGCCGGGCGGCGTCGCGGAAGTGTCGGCGGTCATGTCCATGGAATCGTCTGGGTGCGATCGCGTGCCGTCGGCGGGGAACCGGGGCGGGTCCGGGTGTCGAATGACTGTAGTGGGGCGCAAACCGCACCAGCAAGGCCGGCTCACCCCACAAACCGGGCCTCCCCCCTAGAAGCCCCGCTGGATCACTTGCAGGCATCCTACAGAGTTTCAACACCGCGACCCGCGAGAATGCGTCCCCATTCGCGGGAGGTCTATGCAGGGTTTTGATGTGGTGGTGGTGGGGGCAGGTGCCGCAGGCCTTTTCTGTGCGGGGCTTGCGGGCCAGCGTGGCCTGCGGGTGCTGCTCATCGACCACGCACCCAAGCTGGCTGAAAAAATCCGTATCTCCGGCGGCGGGCGTTGCAATTTCACGAATCGCGACGCCGGGCCGGCGAACTTCCTGTCAGAAAACCCCGCCTTCTGCCGCTCGGCGCTGGCGCGCTACACGCCACAGGATTTCATCAAGCTGGTGCAGCGCCACGGCATCGCCTTCCACGAGAAGCACAAGGGCCAGCTGTTCTGCGACGACTCCAGCGAGCAGATCATCCAGATGCTCCTCAAGGAGTGCGAGGTCGGCGGCGTGACGCGCTGGCAGCCCTGCACCGTGGCCGATGTACGACCGCTGCCTGACGGCGGCTTTGAGCTCGATACCAGCCAGGGATCCGTGACCGCACCACGCGTCGTCGTTGCCACCGGCGGGTTGCCGGTGCCCAAGATCGGCGCCAGCGACTGGGGCTTGCGGCTGGCCAAGCGCCTTGGCCACACCATCGTCGAACCCCGCCCTGCCCTCGTGCCACTGACCTTCGACGCCGACGCCTGGGCGCCGTTCGCGGCACTGGCCGGGCTGTCACTGCCCGTGGAGGTCAGTGTCGGCAGCGGCAAGGCGCGCGGACGCTTCCTGGAGGACCTGCTGTTCACGCACCGGGGCCTGAGCGGCCCGGCCATCCTGCAGATCTCCAGCTACCGCACGGCCGCAGACCAGCCGCTGCAGATCAATCTCGCGCCGGAACTGCAGCTCGACAAGGAACTGACCGAGGCCAAGGCCACGTCGCGCCGCCAGTTGGGCAACGAGTTCGGCGCCCACCTGCCACAGCGGCTGGCCGCTGCCTGGCTGGAGCGTGCGAGGCTGGACGCCGCCCGGCCGCTGCCCGAATGCCGCGACGCCGATCTGCAGCGCCTGGGCCGCAGCGTGCACGACTGGCAGCTGATGCCCAGCGGCGACGAGGGCTGGCGCAAGGCGGAGGTCATGCGCGGCGGCGTCAGCACGAAGGATCTCAGCTCGCAGACGCTGGAAAGCAAGCATGTGCCAGGCCTGCATTTCATCGGCGAAGTGGTGGACGTGACGGGCTGGCTGGGGGGCTACAACTTCCAGTGGGCCTGGGCCAGCGCGGCGGCCTGCGCGGACGCGTTGGCGGCCGCCTCAAAACCCGCGTGAGCAAATCTTGGCAAGTCCTTGATTTCCCGGCTACAATCCTCGGCTTTGCTGGCAAACCCCGCGCGTCGATTCGCTGCCGTCGTCAAGAAGTGACGCAGTAATCCGGAACCTGCTGCTGAAACTGGCCGCGAACACCGAGCGCAATCTGAAGGAAATACATGACCACCATCCGCGTCAAGGAAAACGAGCCGTTCGACGTCGCCCTGCGTCGCTTCAAGCGCACCATTGAAAAGCTGGGCCTGCTGACCGAACTGCGCGCCCGCGAGTTCTACGAAAAGCCCACCGCCGAGCGCAAGCGCAAGAAGGCTGCCGCCGTCAAGCGCCACTACAAGCGCGTGCGCAGCATGCAGCTGCCCAAGAAGCTGTACTGATAGCCTCCTGACGCGATCCGGAACCTGTTTGAGAGAGCAGTTCCGGTGAACTCCAGAACCCGCCACAGGACGCTGTCGCGGGTTTTTGTCTTTCTGAACTGGACCCTCCCATGAGCCTCAAAGACCGCATCACCGAAGACATGAAGGCCGCGATGCGCGCCAAGGAAAGCGACCGGTTGCTGACCATCCGTGGCCTGCTGGCTGCCGTGAAGCAGAAAGAGGTCGATGAGCGCATCGTTGTGGACGACGCCGCGCTCGTGGCCATCGTCGACAAGCTCGTCAAGCAACGCAAGGACTCCATCAGCCAGTTCGCCGCCGCCGGACGTGACGACCTCGTCGCCAAGGAGACCGCGGAGCTGGCCGTGCTGCAGGGCTATCTGCCGGAGCGCCTGTCCGCCGAGGCCGTGGCCGAGAAGGTGGCCGCCATCGTGGCCGAACTGGGTGCCAGCGGCCCCGGCGACATGGGCAAGGTCATGGCGGCCGCCAAGGCTGCCCTGGGCAACTCCGCGGAGATGAGCGCGGTGTCGGCTGCGGTCAAGGCCGCGCTGGCCAAGTAAGGAGCCGCCATGAGCCTGCCCCTGCAAGCGATCGCCCCTGACATCTGCGCCGCGCCGCAGCTGACGCCCGACGCCATGGCCGAGGCCGCCGCGATGGGCTTCAAGAGCGTCGTCAACAACCGGCCCGACTTCGAGCACGGGCCGGATCAGCCGACGTCGGCCGAGATCCAGGCCGCCGCCGAGGCCGCGGGCCTGCAGTACCGGCATCTGCCAGTGGCGGGTGGCCACCAGTCGCCCGAGGAGATTGCCGCGTTCGCCCGGCTGCTGGAAGAACTGCCGCGCCCGCTGCTGGTGTTCTGCCGTTCGGGCGCACGCTCGACCCGGCTCTTCGTCCAGGCGCAGCAACTCGGCTGAACCCCGTCGGGGCTTACCCTGAACGACGGCTCAAAGAAGCCGTCGGCGCTCGAGCGGTCGCTACATTGGCGACCGCTTTGCATTTCAGCCGCCCCGTCCCATGAACGCCCTGCTCTCTCTTGCGCGGCACATCGACAGCCTCAACGACCGCTTCGGCAAGCTTGCCGCCTGGGCCGTGCTGCTGTCGTGCTTCATCAGCGCCGCCAACGCCGTCGTCCGCTACGGACTGGACTACAGCTCCAACGCCTTCCTCGAGATCCAGTGGTACCTGTTCGCCACCTGCGTGATGCTGGGCGCGGCGCAGGTGCTGCGCCTGAACGAACACGTGCGCGTGGACCTGGTCTACAGCCGCCTCAGCGGGCACGGCAAGGTCTATGTCGACCTGTTCGGGCTCGTGGTCTTCCTGCTGCCGGTCATCTGCTACATGGCCTGGCTGTCGTGGGGGCTGTTCGTCGTCAAGCTCAGCACGGGCATGAGCGCCACGGACTCGGTCGCCAGCCTCGGCTTCACGGGCTACTGGGTCAAGCTGCTGACGACCGGTGAGGTGTCCAGCAATGCCGGCGGCCTGATCCGCTGGCCGGCCGTGCTGGTGCTGCCGCTGGGCTTCGCGCTCGTCGCGATGCAGGGCGTGGCCGAGATCATCAAGCGCGTGGCCTGGCTCGCGCACAAGTTCGAGATGGACACGCATTACGAGAGGCCGCTGCAATGATCTCGATGGAGAGCTTCCCGCCGCTGATGTTCGCGGGGCTGATCGTCGTCATGCTGATCGGCTTCCCCGTCGCGTTCTCGCTGGCGGCGCTGGGCCTGGCCTGCGGCTTCTTCGCCGTCAGCCAGGGCTGGTTCCCGCCGGAGTTCATGAGCGCGCTGCCGCAGAACGTGTTCGGCATCCTGTCCAATGACCTGCTGCTGGCCATCCCGTTCTTCACGCTGATGGGCTCGCTGCTGGAGAAATGCGGGCTCGCCGAGGACATGCTCGACTCCATGGGCCAGCTGTTCGGCCCGGTGCGTGGCGGCCTGGGCTACTCGGTCATCATCGTCGGCTTCATCCTCGGCGCCATCACGGGCACCGTGGCGGGCCAGGTCATCGCGATGGCGATGATCTCGCTGCCGGTCATGATGCGCTACGGCTACAACATGCGCTACGCGACCGGCGTGCTGGCCGCCTCGGGCACGATCACGCAGCTGGTGCCGCCGTCTCTGGTGCTCGTCGTGCTGGCCGACCAGCTCGGCCGCTCGGTGGGCGACATGTACAAGGGCGCCTGGGGCCCGTCCATCCTGCAGGTGCTGATCTTCGCGCTCTACACCTTCATCCTGAGCCGCGTGAAGCCCGAGCACGTGCCGGGGGTCCCGAAGGAAGCACGCACGCTGCAGGGCTGGGCGCTGTGGAAGAAATGCCTGCGCGGCATCATCCCCTCGGCCGTGCTGATCTTCGCCGTGCTGGGCTCCATGGGCGGCCTGCCGGGCATCAACACCGCCATCTGCACGCCGACCGAAGCCGGCGCGATGGGAGCGGTTGGCGCTTTCATCCTGGCCGCCATGCACGGCCGGCTGAACTGGCCACTGATCAAGGAGACCATGCTGGGCACCATGCGCATCACGGCCATGGTGGTGTTCATCCTGATCGGCTCGCGCACGTTCTCGCTGGTATTCCAGGGCGTCGAGGGCGGCCGCTGGATCGAGCATCTGCTCAACGACCTGCCGGGTGGCCAGATCGGCTTCCTCATCGTCGTCAACCTGTTCATCTTCTTCCTGGCGTTCTTCCTCGACTTCTTCGAGATCGCCTTCATCATCCTGCCGCTGCTGGGGCCGGTGGCCGACAAGATGGGCATCGATCTCGTCTGGTTCGGCGTCATGCTGTGCGTGAACATGCAGACCAGCTTCATGCACCCGCCGTTCGGCTTCGCGCTGTTCTACCTGCGCGGCATTGCCGACACGCTGTTCAAGAACGGCGCCATCCCGAAGAAGGTGCAGTCCAGCGACATCTACCTGGGTTCCATCCCCTGGGTAGTCATGCAGCTTGTCCTCGTTGCCATCGTCATCTTCTTCCCGCAGACGGTCACGGCCTTCCTCGACAAGGAGAAGGCGGTCGACCTGAACCAGGCATCCGAGCTGCTGCAACAGATGGGCGGCCACGACGCCAAGCCCGCGGCGGACATCAGCGCGGACGACGCCAGCAAGCTGTTCGCGCCCGAGCCGGCCGCGTCGGGTGCCAGTGCGGCGCCAACGGATGACGGCGACGCGGTGCGCCGCGCACTGGAAGAGGCAGCCAGAAAGTAGCCCGCGCCGCCGGCCCGAATGGCCACAAAAAAGCCCCGCGTCGCGGGGCTTTTCATTGGGGGGCAGCCGGTCAGAACTTCTGCGACTGCATGAAGTCGTCGAAGCCGGCTTCGGCGAAGCGGAACCACAGGTTCTGGTCGCGGCGGAAGTTGGCGTAGTCCTCGTAGACCTTCTTCCAGTTCGCGTTCTTGGCCGACAGCTCGGCATAGATGGCCATGGACTCCTTGAAGGCAGCGTCCATGACGTCCTTGGGGAAGCGGAACAGCTTGGTGCCCGAGCCCACCAGCTGCTTCAGCGCGCCGGGGTTCTTGGCGTCGTACTTGGCCTGCATGTCGATGTGGGCCATCGCCGAGGCTGCTTCGACGACAGCCTTGTACTCGCTGGACAGCGCGTCGTAGGCCTTGGTGTTGATGAAGAAGTCCAGCTGCGGGCCGCCTTCCCACCAGCCGGGGTAGTAGTAGTTCGGCGCCACCTTGTTGAAGCCCAGCTTCTGGTCGTCGTAGGGGCCCACCCACTCGGCGGCGTCGATGGTGCCCTTCTCCAGCGCGGAGTAGATCTCACCGCCGGCGATCTGCTGCGGCACGGCACCCATGCGCTCCACGACGCGGCCCGCGAAGCCACCGATGCGGATCTTCAGGCCCTTCATGTCGGCGATGCTCTTGATCTCCTTGCGGTACCAGCCGCCCATCTGCGCGCCGGTGTTGCCGCCGGGGAAGCTGATGATGTTGTAGTTGCGATAGAACTCGCGCATCAGCTTCAGGCCGTTGCCCTCCACCATCCAGGCCGTCATCTGACGGCTGTTCAGGCCGAAGGGGATGGCGCAGCCCAGCGCGAAGGTCTCGTCCTTGCCGAAGAAGTAGTACGGCGCCGTGTGTGCGATCTCGACGGTTCCGCCCTGCACCGCGTCCACCACCTGCAGCGCCGGCACGATCTCACCGCCAGCGTGCACGGAGATCTGGAACTTGCCACCGGTCATCTCGGAGACCTTCTTCGCGAACACATCGGCGGCGCCGAAGATGGTGTCCAGCGACTTCGGGAAGCTCGACGCGAGCCGCCAGCGCACCTGCGCCTGGGCGTGCACGATGGCCGGGGCCGCACCGGCGGCCAGCACACCGGCGAGGCCGGCGTGGCGAACAAAGGAACGGCGTTCCATGGACATGGATGTCTCCTGTTATCGGGTTTGCAAGGGAAAAGACGCGCCGATTCTCAGACGCCAACCCGCGCCGCGCGGCCCGGATTTACCCCGGAGCCGGCGGCATCCGGGCCGAGCGCATGCCGCACCAAGCGCAAGGCGGGATGCCGCAAGGGTCGCAAGCGCCGGCCGCAATCATCGGCATGCCGTACGCCGGGGTCGTGCCGGGGTTTCAGTTCCCGGCCAGCTTCATGCCGGTGACGAGGACCGAACCCACCGTCTTGGTACCCATCGTGTACTCGTCGGCGCCGATGCCGACGATGTTCTGCAGCATGTCCTTCAGGTTGCCGGCGATGGTGACCTCATGCACCGGGTAGGCGATCTCGCCGTTCTCCACCCAGTAGCCGCTGGCGCCGCGCGAGTAGTCACCGGTCACGTAGTTGACGCCCTGCCCCATCAGCTCCGTGACGAGCAGGCCGGTCCCCAAGCGCCGGATCATGGTGGCGAGGTCGTCGCCCGGCGCCGTGGCGCGGCTGGTCATGCGCAGGTTGTGCGAGCCGCCGGCATGGCCGGTGGTCTTCATGCCCAGCTTGCGGGCCGAGTAGCTGGACAGGAAGTAGCCCTGCAGCACGCCGCCCTGCACCACCGAGCGGGCGCGCGTGACGACGCCTTCGTCGTCAAACGGTGAGCTGCCCTTGCCCTTCAACACATGCGGGTCCTCGGCGATGTCGATGTGCGGCGCCATCACCGGCTGGCCCAGGCTGTCGAGCAGGAAGCTGGTGCGGCGGTACAGCGCGCCGCCGCTGGTCGCCTGCACCAGGCCGCCCAGCAGGCCGATGGCCATGGTGCTCTCGAACAGCACCGGCACCTCGGCCGTGGCCACCTTGCGCGCCTTCAGCCGCGACAGCGCGCGCTCGGCGGCATAGCGGCCCACGGCCTCGGGCGAGGACAGGTCGGCCGCGTCGCGCATGGAGCTGTACCAGGCGTCGCGCTGCATGCCGTTGCCGCGCCCCGCGATGGGCGCGACCGACAGCGAATGCCGCGAGCTGGCGTAGCCGCCACGAAAGCCTCGCGTATTGCCCATCCAGAAATGCGATTGCTGGGCCGACACGGCCGCGCCCTCGCTGTTGGTGATGCGCTTGTCCACGCCCAGCGCGGCGGCCTCGCAGCGCAGCGCGATGTCGGCGGCCTGTGCCGCGTCGATGGCCCAGGGGTGGAACAGGTCCAGCTCGGGTCGAGCGGCGGCGTCCAGCGCCAGGTCGTCCGCGTCCGGCAGCCCGGCGAACTCATCCTCGGCCGTGAAGCGCGCGATGTCATAGGCCGCGCGCACCGTGTCGCGGATGGCCTGCGGCGAGAAGTCGGACGTGCTGGCATTGCCGCGGCGCTGCCCCAGATAGACCGAGATGCCCAGCGACTTGTCGCGGTTGCGCTCCACGTTCTCCAGCTTGCCCAGGCGCGCCGACACCGACAGCCCGCAGCCCTCGGACACCTCGGCGCCGGCATTGCTGGCGCCCAGCTTCTTCGCCTCTGACAGGGCGTCTTCGATCCACTGCTGGAACTGCTCGGGGCTGTAGGCGAAACCGTCTTGGGCTTGGGACATGAAAGGCACTGAATCGGGGTGGGCGGCAATCATAGGGCGCGCCCCGTCAGGGGCTGGCGCCGGCCTCGCGAACGCCCTGCTGGCCGTACAGCTGCAGCGTGACGGCGCCGTCCGCACCGCGCTGGAAGCCGGCGCGCACGCCGCTGCCGGCGTGGATGAACTGCAGCGGCTCGGGCGCCTCGATGGGCGTCAGCGCATAGCGGTCGCCGTTGGGGAAGACCAGCGTCAGCACCGCCTGCGCCTGCTCGACGAGCACGCGCGGCCCCGACGCACCGAACGCGTAGCGCCCGCCCAGCCCCTGGACGTCCTCCGCGGCCAAGTGAGCACGGCGCACCCGCGTGTCGTGGAACTGCCCCCAGCCGTACGCCCGCGACACCGCCACCAGCAGCTCATGGCCCAGCGCGCGGCCGCCCTCGCCATTGGCCAGGTAGACGGCGCCATCGCCGGTCTGCAGGTTCAGCACCAGGCCGGCGTTGTAGCCGCGCGTGCCGCCGTAGTGGACGAGCACTTGCGCACCGCCCTCGCCCACCAGGCGAAAGCCGTAGGCATGGCCTTGCACCGGCGGCGCATCGAACAGCGCGCGCAGGCTGGCCGCGCGGAACACGGCGCTGCGCCCGTGATAGCCGCGCCAGACCTCGGCGAGCAGCGCGCCCAGGTCGCCCGCGTCGGACCACAGCCCCGCCGCCGCACTCTCCGGCAAGTGCAGCCAGCCGCCCGGCACCCGCGTGCCGTCCTCGGCATGGCCCTCGGCCACATCGGCGCCTGCAGCCTGCAGCGCGAAGCTGGCCGTGCGCAGCCCGACGGGCTCGAACAGCCAGCGCCGCATCAGCGGCTCGAAGGCCAGGCCCTGCGTGTCCTGCAGCGCGAGCTGCGCCAGCGAGTAGCCGCCGCCCGAGTAGCGCAGCTTCGCGCCCGGCACGTCCAGCACCTCGGCCCGCGGCGTGTTGCTGCCGCCCGTGCCGGCGACGATGTCGGCCAGCGACGGCACCGGGCCGCCCTGCGCATAGCCGGGATAGCCGCCCGGCGTGATGCCCGCCGTGTGGGCGAACAACTGGCGCAGCGTCACCGGATGCTCGGCACTCTGCCGGCCCGGCGGCAGCTGCACGCTGCGCAGCTGCGTGGCGACGTCGCGGTCCCAGTCGAGCCGCCCGGCGTCGGCCAGGCGCAGCGCCGCCAGCAGGGTGACCGGCTTGGCCAGCGAACCGGCCTGGAAACGCGTGGTGCAGGACACCACCGGCCGGTCCGCCGCGCGCCGGCCGTAGACGGCCGACCAATCCAGCACGCCGCCGCGCAGCACCGCCACGGCCAGGCCCGGCACCTGCTGGGCGGCCATGCGTTCGCTCACGGGTTGCGCCTGCGTCTCGCCCTCAAACACCACGCTGGGCATCACGCCCTGCTCGACGGCGGCCCGCCGCTCGCCAGCGCCGGCCTGCTGCGCGCAGACGCGCCCCTGTGGCGCCGCCTGGGCAGCGCTCACGGACAGGGAGCAGGCAAGCAGAACGCGCAGGGCTGTCGACATGGGGGCGGCCGTTTCGGGGTGGGTGACAATCCTAGGCCTCGCCTGAACACGGCCCCCCATGCAAGAAGACACCCCCGACTTCGAAGCCGATGATGGCTTCGACCGCCCCAGCAAGTCCCAGATGAAGCGCGACATGACCGCGCTGCAGAAGCTGGGTGAAGACCTGCTGGCCCTGCCCGAGAGCCGCTGGGAGCCGCTGGCGCTGCCGGAGATCCTGTACGACGCGCTGAAGGCCTGCAAGAAGATCACCAACTTCGAAGGCCGCCGCCGCCAGATGCAGTACATCGGCAAGCTGATGCGCAAGATCGACCCCGAGCCCGTGCGCGAGGCCGTGGCCGCCTTCAAGCTGGGCCACGCGCAGGACAGCCTCAGGCTGCACCAGTCCGAGCGCTGGCGCGAGCGCCTGCTGGCCAGCGACGACGCGCTGCAGGATTTCCTGAACGAGCACGCCGACGTCGACATCCAGCAGCTGCGCAACCTCGTGCGCGCTGCCCGCAAGGACGCGGCCAACGTGCCCGAGAAGCGCAGCGGGCGCGCGTTCCGCGAGCTGTTCCAGTTCATCAAGGCGTCCGCCGCTCCCGAGGCATCGGAGCCCGCCGACGACGCCGATGAGTGATCCGGTCCGCATCGGCATCGTCTCGATCAGCGACCGCGCCTCGGCGGGCGTCTACGAGGACAAGGGCCTGCCAGCGCTGAAGGACTGGCTGACGAGCGCGCTGCTGAACCCCATCGAGTTCGTGCCGCGCCTGATCCCCGACGAGCAAGCTGGCATCTCGCAGGCGCTCATCGACCTCGTCGACACCGAGCACTGCGACCTCGTGCTGACGACGGGCGGCACCGGCCCTGCGCCGCGCGACGTGACGCCCGAGGCCACGCTGGCCGTGGCCGACCGCGTGATGCCGGGTTTCGGCGAGCAGATGCGCCAGATCTCGCTGCACTTCGTGCCGACAGCCATCCTGTCGCGCCAGGTGGCCGTCATCCGCGGCCAGGCGCTCATCATCAACCTGCCGGGCCAGCCCAAGGCCATTGCCGAGACGCTGGCCGGGCACGAGAAGGCCAGCGGCATCTTCGCCGCCGTGCCCTACTGCATCGACCTCATCGGCGGGCCGTACCTGCAAACGCGCGACGAGGTCTGCAAGGCCTTCCGGCCCAAGAGTGCGTCGCGCCCCGCGGGCGCCTAACCGTCGACGAACGTGCCGGGCTCCGCGGGCGACGCCAGCGCGGCCGCCACATCGTCCAGCGACCGGTTGCTGCTGAGCCCGAAGCCGCCCACCACGCGCTGGCCGATGGCGCCGCGCCCCGCGGCGGCGTGAACGCCGACCCAGGCGTTGCGACCGGCACGCTTGGCAGCGTAGAGCCCGAGGTCGGCCAGGTTGACCACCTGCTGCCAGCTGCGTGCCAGCGGCCGCTCCAGCTCGAACGGCACGCAGGCGAAACCCACCGAGCAGGTCACGTCGATGCGGCCGCCATGCTCCAGCTCGAACGGCGCGTCGGCGATGACGGCGCGCATGCGCTCGGCCAGTTCCGCGGCCTGGGCGCGGTCGGTGTCGCGGGCCACGGCCAGGAACTCCTCGCCACCCCAGCGCACCAGGTAGTCGGACTCGCGCAGCGTCGCGCGCAGCCGTGTGCCGAACTGCACCAGCACCGCGTCACCCGCGGCGTGGCCATAGCGATCGTTGATGCGCTTGAACGCGTCCACATCCACCAGCAGGAAGACGTTGTCGGCATCCAGCGGCTGGCCGCCGGCGGCCAGCGTCTCCTGCGCGCGGCGCAGGCAGGCGACGATGTCCTGCTCGATGTGGTCGGCCAGGAAGCGGCGGTTGTGCAGGCCGGTCAGCGGGTCGGTCACGCTGCTCATCTGCAGCTGCGCCGACTTCTCCTGCAGCGCCACGTGCAGCGCCTCCAGCTCGGCGGTGCGCTGGCGCACCTTGCTCTCCAGGTCACGCTGGCGCTCGCGCAGCAGCCGTGTGCGCATGCGCACGGCGCCCAGCACCAGCAGCAGCAGCCCCGCCGCGAAGCCGATGCGGAACCACCAGGTCTGGTGCCAGGCCGGCAGCACGCGCACCGGCAGCGTCAGCGCATGCTCGCCCCAGCGGCCGTCGCGGTTGGAGGCGCGCAGGTGCAGCTGGTAATCGCCCGGCGGCAGGTTGGCGTAGGCGGCCAAGCGGCGCGTCGCATCGGTGGCCACCCAGTCGGCGTCGTAGCCCTCCAGCTTGTAGGCGTAGCGGTTGCGCTCGGGCGCCGAGAAGTCGGTGGACGAGAACTCGACGGCGAGGCTGTTCGCGTCGGGCTGCACGGCCAGGCCCGCGGTGACCGCGCCGGCGAGCACCTGCCGCCCACCCAGCTTGATGTCGCTGACCAACACATTCGGCCGGTAGCTCCACGGCTGCAGCTTGTGCGGCTGCACCACCGTCACGCCACCAGCGCCGCCGAACAGCAGCTCGCCGCGCTCGGTGCGCGCGGACGAGCCGGTCCAGTAGGTCGGAAAGACGACGCCCTCGGCTCGGCGCAGCGACAGCACCACGTGGGTCTGCGGGTCGATGCGCGCCAGGCCGTTGTCGGTGCTGGCCCAGACGCGGCCCTGCATGTCGCGCAGCAGTGCGTTGACCGTGGAGTCCGGCAGCCCCTGTGCCAGCCCCAGGCGCTGCGGCGGCTCGCTGCCGTAGCCCAGGATGTCGATGCCGCCGCCGTAGCTGCCCACCCACAACCGGCCGCGCTCGTCGGTCAGCAGTGCCGAGACGAAGCCGGCGGACAGCTTGCGCGGCCCCGCGGCACCAGGCAACCAGCGGGTCACCGTGCGGCTGACCACCTCGACACGATTCAGCCCGTGGCGTGTGCCCACCCACAGCACGCCGGGCTCGCGCTCGTCCATCACCATGACCGTCACGCGCTGGTCGCTGAGGCCGGGTGCGGCCAGCGTGACGGCCTCGCCCCGCCCATCGCGCAGCCCCAGTCGCCACAGGCCGTCCGTCTGTCCGCCTATCCACAGATCACCGCCGTCGGCCAGCAGCGCCCAGACGGAGGCCGTCGGGTCGCGCCCGGCCACTGTCACCCGCTGCACCTGCCGGCCGCCGGCATCGGCGCGGTACAGGCCGCGCTTGGTGCCGATGAACAGCCCGCCGTCGGGGGCCGGCGCCATCGCCAGCACGATGTCCGGTGGCAGCGCCGACTCGGGCCGGGAGGCGTCGGGACGCATCGCACCGATGCGCCGCCCGTCGGCGTCGAGGATGTCGATGCCGTTCTTGTGCGTGCCCAGCCACAGCCGGCCGTCCGGCATGGGCTGTATCCAGCTGACCTCGGTGCTGACGAAGCGAGCGTCGAGCGCGTCGGCACCGTCGGGCGTCATGCCGAAACGGTTCAGCACGGCCGTCTGGCGCGGGTCACAACGGCTCAGGCCGCGGTTGGTGGCCACCCAGATCTGCCCGGCGCGGTCGCGGTACAGCGCCCGCAGCGCGTTGTCGCCCAGGCTCATGGGCCAGGCGGGCACATGGCGAATGCGGCGCGTCTGGCCGCGCTCGGCGTCCACGGCCACGAGGCCCTGGCTCTGCGTCGCCACCCAGACCTCGCCGGGCCTCACCTCGGCGATGCCAGCGATCTGGCTGCTGCTGAGCAGGTCCAGCCCGTCGGGCGTGCCCTGCTCACGCACCGGCGAGGCCGGCGCACGGCCTTCGTCCGGCAGCACGAAGACGCCGTGCTGCAGCGTGCCCACCCAGATGCGCCCGGCGCCGTCCTGGCGCAACACCTCGGGCTGCACGCTGGCGCCGCCGCGCAGCAGCACCGCCTGCAGCTGCGCGGCGCCAGGCTCGCGGCGGAACAGGCCGGCCGCGCTGCCCAGCCACAGCGTGCCGCGCCGGTCGCGCAGCAGCACGCGCACCTGCGGGCCGGCGGCCGCCGCCCAGCTCCGGCTGGCATGCTCGATGCGGCCACTGGCGGGATCCAGCCGGTCCAGCCCGCCGTCGGTCACCACCCACAGGCGGCCGTCGCCGTCGTCCAGCACCTGGCGGACGCTGACATGGCTGAGCCCCTGCTCGCCGCCCACCGGATAGGACACGAAACGGTCCGTGGCCGGGTCGTGGCGCAGCAGACCGGCCGACGTGGTGCCCACCCACAGCCGTCCGCGGGTATCGCCGTGCAGCGCCTGCACGTAGTTGTCGGGCAGCGCGCCCTCGCGCGCCGGGTCGGCCTGGTAGACGCGGAAGCGGTAGCCGTCCCAGCGTGACAGCCCGCCCGGGCTGCCTATCCACAGGAAACCGCGGCCGTCCTCGGCCATGGACGTCGCGATCGCGTTGGGCAGCCCCTGGTCCTGCCCGATGTGCTGGAAGGCGATGTCGGCCAAGCGCTCGTGGCGGGTCTCGGCGGCGCTCACGCCCGGCGCCTGTGCGAAGCCCAGCGCCAAGGCCAGCGCCAGACGCCAGCCGGGGTGAAACCGCAATCGAAATGCGCGCAGCAGCAAGGAGGGCCGTCTCGAGTCGGGCACGGCGCCCGGGAGGGCCCGATTCTCACGCACGCAGCGGCCGGCGCCCCGGCCTCACCGGCGCTATTTGACGAGCCGGTTCATCTCGGCCGCATCGAAGACCTCGTCGCGCTGCGCATCGCAGGGCACGCAGTCGCCGACCGGCTTGCCCAGCTCCGCCGACAACTTGCACACGGCGTCCCACAACAGCGCGATCTGGTGCTCGTGGCCCGACGCGCTGTCGATGAGGCCGCGCATGGCCTGCGCCACCGGGTCGTCGCCATGCGCCACACCGTAGGCCGAGAAGCCCATGCGGGCGGCGGCCTCCTCGCGCGCCTGGTCGCTCGCAGCCTCGATGATGCGGGCCGGGTTGCCCACCGCCGTGGCCCCCGCCGGCACCGGCTTGGTGACGACCGCACCCGAGCCGATGCGCGCACCGGCACCGACCGTGAAGCCGCCCAGCACGCAGGCATTGGCGCCAACGATGACGCCCGGGCCCAGCGTCGGGTGGCGCTTGGCGCCCTTCACGAGCGAGGTGCCGCCCAACGTCACGCCCTGGTAGATCGTGCAGCCCTCGCCGATCTCGGCCATCTCGCCGATGACGATGCCCATGCCGTGGTCGATGAAGACCTTGCGGCCGATCTTGGCGCCGGGGTGGATCTCGATGCCCGTCAGGAACCGACTCCAGTGCGACACCCAGCGCGCCAGCCACTTGAAGCCATGCCGCCACAGCCAGTTCGCACGGCGGTGCATCATCAACGCATGCAGCCCGGGGTAGCAGGTCAGCACCTCCCAGGTCGAGCGCGCCGCCGGATCGCGTTGGAGGATGAGAGCGATGTCTTCGCGCAGGCGCTGGAACATGATGTGCTGCCGGAAGGGGAAGGCGCGCCAGTCTAGGCGCGGGGTCAATGGCCTGTCCGGGCTGCGGTCTTGCTCATCTCGCGGGCGATGCCGCGCAGGATGTGCACTTCCTCGTTCGTCAGGCCGGCGCGGTTGAAGAGCTGGTTCAGCCGCGGCATCAGCTTCTTGGGCGCCGCGGGGTCCAGGTAGCCGATGTCGACCAGCGCCGTCTGCAGGTGCTCCAGCAAGCCCTGCACCGCGCGGGCGTCGGCGCGCTCGGGCTCGGGCGTGCGCGGCTGCACACCGAAACCGCCGATGGCCTGGCGAAGGTCATAGGCCAGCAGCTGCACGGCCTGCGACAGGTTCAGCGAGCCGTAGTCGGGGTGCGTCGGGATGCTCAACACCGCGTGGCAGCGGTAGACGTCCTCGTTGGCCATGCCGTAGCGCTCGGAGCCGAACACCAGCGCCAGGCGCGGCGCGGCCTCGCGGGCGGCCAGCTCGGCGAACAGCGTGCGGGGCTCGAACGTCGGCGGGCCGAAGTCGCGCGGCGTCATCGCCGTGGCGCAGGCGTAGTCCACGCCGTCCAGCGCATCGGCCAGCGTCGGCACGACGCGGGCGCGGGCCAGGATGTCCGCCGCGCCGCTGGCCATGGCGATGGCCTCCTCGTGGCAGGCCACGTCCGGGAAGCGCGGCGCCACCAGCACCAGGTCCGAGAAACCCATCACCTTCATCGCCCGCGCCGTCGCGCCGACGTTGCCGGCATGGCTGGTGTTGATGAGGACGAAGCGTGTGGATTGCACGGGTTTGTACGGGGGCTGCGGCTAGAATCCGGCGATTATCAGGGCTGGCCGACGCCGTCCCGACGCTCTTTCCCCCTGTCAGCCCCTTCTACCCAGCGAGTGCCCCGCATGCAGCAGACGTCCCTCCATCCCATGCTCAATGTCGCCATCAAGGCGGCGCGCGCGGCCGGCGCCATCATGAATCGCGCCTCGCTGGACCTGGAGGCTCTGCGCATCAACACCAAGAGCCCCAACGACTTCGTCACCGAGGTCGACCACGCCTGTGAAGGGGCGATCATCGAGACGCTGCTGGGCGCCTACCCCGACCACGGCATCCTCGCCGAAGAGTCCGGCCGCACCCACGGCGCCAAGCATTCCGAGTACGTCTGGATCATCGATCCGCTGGACGGCACCACCAACTTCATCCACGGCTTCCCCGTTTACTGCACGTCCATCGCGCTGTCGTTCCGCGGCAAGGTCGAGCAGGCCGTCGTCTACGACCCCACCCGCAACGACCTCTTCTACGCCACCAAGGGCCGCGGCGCGTTCCTGAACGACAAGCGCCTGCGCGTGTCCAAGCGCACCCGCATGAGCGACGCGCTGATCGGCACCGGCTTCCCGTTCCGCCGCGGCGACAACTTCAAGCGCTACGTGAAGATGTTCGAGGAGGTCATGCAGCAATGCGCCGGCCTGCGCCGCCCGGGCGCCGCCGCACTGGACCTCTGCTACGTCGCGGCCGGCTACTACGACGCCTTCTTTGAGACCGGCCTGCAGCCCTGGGACGTGGCGGCCGGCTCGCTGATCGTCACCGAGGCAGGCGGCCTGGTGGGCAACTTCACCGGCGAAGCCGACTTCCTGCACCAGCGCGAAGTCCTGGCCGGCACGCCGCGCATCTACGCGCCGCTGGTGCAGACGCTGGCGCCCTACAGCCGCGTCATCAAGGAAGAAGACGTGACGGCCCCGGCGCCGGCGAGCGCGCCGGCCGCGACCGCACCCGCCGCCGCGGCAGCCCCCAAGAAGCGCGGCCCCGTGCGCATCAAAAAGACCGACGGCGACGAAGCACCGGTCTGACCCACCCGGTCCGCAGAACAAGCCCTCCTCGCGAGGGCTTTTCTTTTTTTTCGCGTGACGAAGTTGGCACCACTTTGGACTGCGGGTGAACCCGAGCATTGCGGTGTGACATGTGCACGGCCTCCCCCCTTACCCGTGGGGGGCGCCTTGGCCAGAATGCGGGTCAACGCGGCCCCGAGCCGCCATCAACGCCCTCCAACCTCCACGTCACGAAAGATTCCAATGCTCGTTCGCTCCGCTCTCGCCCTCGCCCTCGCCGCCGCTGCCACGCTGGCCCACGCCGACGCCAAGGTCCTGAAGAAGGTGGCTCCGGAATACCCGAACGAGGCCGTCAAGAAGAACATCAACGCCGGCAGCGTGCGCGCCAAGATGACCATCGCCGGTGACGGCAAGGTCGCCAACGTCGAAGTCGTCGAAGCCGAGCCGAAGCGCATCTTCGACCGCGCCGCCGTCGACGCGCTGAGCCAGTGGAAGTTCGAAGGCACCGGCGCCGCGCAAACCCACGAAGTCAAGCTGGTGTTCAAGTCTGAAGACTGATTCGCTGCTTCGCTGAATCAACAAGGCCCGCGATGCGGGCCTTGTGCTTTTGGGTCGCCAGATAATGCGCGGCCCCATGAAAGCCGACACCGCCCCCGATCTCGCCCCCCACACGCCGATGATGGCCCAGTACCTCGGGCTGAAGGCAGACTTCCCGGACACGCTGCTGCTGTACCGGATGGGCGATTTCTACGAAGTCTTCTACGACGACGCGCGCAAATGCCACGCGCTGCTGGACATCACGATCACCACGCGCGGCCAGAGCGCGGGCCAGCCGGTGGTCATGGCCGGCGTGCCGGTGCATGCGCTGGAGAGCTACCTCGCCAAGCTGATCAAGCTGGGCGAGGCCGTCGCCATCGCCGAGCAGGTGGGCGAGGTCGGCGCGGGCAAGGGGCCGGTGGAGCGCAAGGTGGTGCGCGTCGTCACGCCCGGCACCATCACCGACACCGAACTGCTGGCCGACAAGCAGGACGCCGTGCTGCTGGCCGTCTCGGGCCACGGCCGCCGGCACGGGCTGGCCTGGCTGTCGCTGACGCAGGGCGAGATCGTGCTGGCCGAGTGCAGCGACACGGAGCTGCCGGCCTGGCTGGCGCGGTTGTCGCCGGCCGAGGTGCTGGTGAACCGCGAGGCGCAGCCGGCGGGCGTCATGAAGGCGCGCTTCCCGGTGACGAACCGGCCCAGCTGGCAGTTCGATGCCGGCCTGGGCCAGCGCAAGCTGTGCGAGCAGCTGGGCGTGGCCGGCCTGCAGGGCTACAACGCCCATGAGCTGGCGCTAGGTCATGCAGCGGCCAGCGCGCTGCTGGCGTTTGCCGAGCACACGCAGGGCCGGGCGCTGGCCCATGTGCGCTCGCTGCGTGTGCAACGCAGCGGCGAACTGCTGGACCTGCCGCCCGCCACGCAGCGCAACCTCGAGCTGGTGCAGACGCTGCGCGGCGAGTCCAGCCCCACCCTCTTCTCGCTGCTGGACAGCTGCAAGAGCGGCATGGGCAGCCGCATGCTGCGCCAGTGGCTGCTGCACCCCAAACGCGACCGTGGCGAAGCCATCGCGCGGCACAACGCCATCGCGGCGCTGCAGGCCGAGGGCTACGAGCCGCTGCGCGACGCGCTGAAGTCGGTCAGCGACGTGGAGCGCATCTCGGCCCGCATCGCGCTGCGCCAGGTGCGCCCGCGCGAGCTGACCGGGCTGCGCGCGACGCTGCAGGTGTTGCCGCAGCTGCGCGCCGTGACGCCGGCTGCGCTTCGCGACGCGCACGCCGCCGCACTGAACCCGCCCACCGACATCCTCGACCTGCTGGAACGCGCCATCGCGCTGGAGCCCGCCCTGCTGCCGCGCGACGGCGGCGTCATCGCCGACGGCTTCGATGCCGACCTGGACGAACTGCGCGGCATCCAGAACAACTGCGACGCCTTCCTGCTGGACCTGGAAACGCGCGAGCGCGCCCGCACGGGCATCGCCAACCTGCGCGTGCAGTTCAACCGCGTGCACGGCTTCTACATCGAGGTCACGCAGGGCCAGGTGGACAAGGTGCCGATGGACTACCAGCGCCGCCAGACGCTGAAGAACGCCGAGCGCTACATCACGCCGGAGCTCAAGGCCTTCGAGGACAAGGCGCTGTCCGCCAACGAGCGGGCGCTGGCGCGCGAGAAACTGCTTTACGAGCAGGTCATCGACGCCCTCATCACCCGCCTCGAACCCCTGACTGCGCTGGGCCGCACGCTGGCCGGTCTCGACGCGCTGGCCGCGCTGGCCGAGCGCGCCGCGACGCTGAACTGGTGCCGGCCGGAGTTCGTGGCGCAGCCCTGCCTGGACATCGAGGCCGGCCGCCATCCGGTCGTGCAGGCCCGCCTGGCCGAGACGGGTGGTGCGGAGTTCATGCCCAACGACTGCAGGCTGGACGCCCGCACGCGGCTGCTGGTCATCACCGGGCCCAACATGGGCGGCAAGAGCACGTTCATGCGCCAGGTGGCGCTGATCGCGCTGCTGGCCGCCATCGGTTCCTACGTGCCCGCCACGAGCTGCCGCCTGGGGCCGATGGACGCCATCCACACCCGCATCGGCGCGGCGGACGACCTCGCCAACGCGCAGTCCACCTTCATGCTGGAGATGACCGAAGGCGCGGCCATCCTGCACTCGGCGACCGACCAGTCGCTGGTGCTGATGGACGAGATCGGCCGCGGCACGTCCACCTTCGACGGCCTCGCGCTGGCCTCGGCCATCGCGACGCACCTGCACGACAGGACGCGCGCCTTCACGCTGTTCGCGACGCACTACTTCGAACTGACCGAGTTCCCGGCCAAGCATTCGATGGCGCAGAACTGGCACGTGTCGGCCGTGGAGAGCGGCGAGGACATCGTGTTCCTGCACGAGCTGCAGGCCGGCCCCGCCAGCCGCAGCTACGGCGTGCAGGTGGCCAAGCTGGCCGGCATGCCCGCCAGCCTCGTGCGCCAGGCGCGCGCGACGCTGGAGGCGCTGGAAGCGCGCCAGAACGCGGCCGACGACCAGTTCGACCTGTTCGCCGCGCCCCCTGCCCCGCCGCCGCTGCCGGAGCCCAGCGCGCTGGTGCAGGCGCTGGATGCGGTGGACCCCGACGCGCTGTCGCCGCGCGAGGCGCTGGAAGCGCTGTACCGGCTGAAGAAGCTCGCCAAGGCATGACCAAGACGCTGGTCTTCTCGCACGCCAACAGCTACCCCGCCGGCTGCTACCGCGTGCTGTTCGAGCGGTGGCGCGCGGCCGGCTGGCGCGTGGAGGCGCTGGACCGCTTCGGCCATGACCCGCGCTTCCCCGTCACCGGCGACTGGCGCCGGCTGCGCGACCAGCTGCTGCACTTCATCGACACCGACGTGAAGCCCGACGGCCCGGTGGCGCTGGTGGGCCACTCGCTGGGCGGCATGCTGAGCCTGCTGGCGGCCTGCCGCCGGCCCGAGCTGGTGGACCGCCTCGTCATGCTGGACTCACCGGTCGTCACCGGCTGGAAGGCCGCGGCCGTCGCCGTGGCCAAAACGACCGGGCTGATCCACCGCTACGGCCCGTCCAGGATCGCCCGCGAGCGCCGCCACGTCTGGCCCGACCGCGACGCGGTGCGCGCCCATTTCGGCGCCAAGAAGATGTTCGCCCGCTGGGACCCGCGCGTGCTGGCCGACTACGTGGACGCCGGCTTCGAGGAGGCCGACGGCGAGGTGCGGCTGCGCTTCACGCGCGACGTCGAGGCCCACATCTACCGCACGCTGCCGCATCACCTGCCGCTGCTGCTGCGCCTGCGCCCGCCGCAATGTCCGGTCGCCTTCGTCGGCGGCACGCGCTCGGCCGAGCTGCGCCAGGCCGGCGCGGCCGCGTCGAAGCAGCTGGCCGGCGAGAACTGGCGCTGGATGGAGGGCTCGCACCTCTACCCGTTCGAGAAGCCCGACGAAACGGCCGACCTCGTGCTGGAACTGCTGGCTTAGCCACCGCGGACCGAGCGCCGGGCCGCCCCAAGCCGGGCCGCGGGCGATGTGCTTGCGGCTCAACGCCGCAAGCATCGCCGTCCCCTTGGGGGACCGGCCAGAATCGCCCGCGTTCAGCGCGGCGAGGCTGGGCGAGGGGCACTCCATCTACAATCAGCATTTCCCACCACAGCAGCCTGTTCTGGGCTGCTGCAAGACATGACCAAATACGTCTTCGTCACCGGCGGTGTGGTGTCCTCCTTGGGCAAGGGCATCGCGTCGGCCTCCCTGGCTGCCATCCTCGAATCGCGCGGCCTCAAAGTCACCCTGATCAAGCTGGACCCGTACATCAACGTCGACCCCGGCACGATGTCGCCGTTCCAGCACGGTGAAGTCTTCGTCACCGACGACGGCGCCGAGACTGACCTGGACCTCGGCCACTATGAGCGCTTCATCACGACACGGATGAAGAAGGCCAACAACTTCACCACCGGGCAGATCTACATGTCGGTGCTGGAGAAGGAACGCCGCGGCGACTACCTCGGCAAGACCGTGCAGGTCATCCCGCACATCACCAACGAGATGCAGGAGTTCATCCGCCGCGGCGCCGGCCACGGCACGCCCGACGCGGTGGACGTGGCCATCGTCGAGATCGGCGGCACGGTGGGCGACATCGAGTCGCTGCCCTTCCTCGAAGCCGCGCGCCAGATGAGCCTGAAGATGGGCCCCACCAACGTCGCCTTCGTGCACCTGACGTACGTGCCCTGGATTGCCGCCGCCGGCGAGCTGAAGACCAAGCCCACTCAACACACGGTGCAGAAGCTGCGCGAGATCGGCATCCAGCCCGACGCGCTGCTGTGCCGCGCCGACCGCCGCATCCCCGACGACGAGCGCGAGAAGATCTCGCTGTTCACGAACGTGCCCGAGTACGGCGTGATCTCGATGTGGGACGTCAACACCATCTACAAGGTGCCGCGCGTGCTGCACGAGCAGGGCCTGGACCAGCTGATCTGCACCAAGCTGCAGCTCAACACCAAGGCGGCCGACCTCAAGCGCTGGGACAACCTCGTCTACGAGGTCGAGAACCCGAAGGAACAGATCACCATCGCCATGTGCGGCAAGTACACCGACCTGTCGGACTCGTACAAGTCGCTCAACGAGGCGCTGCGCCACGCCGGCATCCACAACCATGCCGGCGTGAAGATCGAGTACGTCGACAGCGAGACGCTGACGCCCGAGACCGTCGGCTCGCTGAGCGCCTTCGATGCCATCCTCGTGCCCGGCGGCTTCGGCAAGCGCGGCGTGGAAGGCAAGATCCTGGCCGCGCAATACGCGCGCGAGCAGAAGGTGCCCTACCTGGGCATCTGCCTGGGCATGCAGGTTGCGACCATCGAGTACGCCCGCCACATGGCCGGCCTGGAAGGCGCCAACTCCACCGAGTTCGACCCCGACACGCCCCACCCCGTCATCGCGCTGATCGACGAGTGGCAGGACGCCGACGGCAGCATCCAGAAGCGCGACGCCAACTCCGACCTCGGCGGCACCATGCGCCTGGGCGCGCAGAGCTCCGACGTCAAGCCGGGCACGCTGGCGGCCGACATCTACGGCCCCGTCGTCACCGAGCGCCACCGCCACCGCTACGAGGCCAACGAGCACTACCTCGACCGCCTGCAGCAGGCCGGTCTGGTCATCTCGGCCATCACGCAGCGCGAAAAGCTGACCGAGATGGTCGAGCTGCCGCGCGACGTGCACCCCTGGTTCGTCGGCGTGCAGTTCCACCCCGAGTTCAAGTCCACGCCCTGGGGTGGCCACCCGCTGTTCACGGCCTTCATCAAGGCCGCGCTGAACCACAAGAAGGACGCGTGACCATGCAGCTCTGCGGATTCGACGTCGGCATCGACAAGCCCTTCTTCCTGATCGCCGGCACCTGCTCCATCGAGAGCCAGCAGCTGTCGCTGGACGTCGCCGGCCTGCTGAAGGAAGCCTGCGACTCACTGGGCATCCCGCTGATCTACAAGGGCTCGTTCGACAAGGCCAACCGCTCCTCCGGCACCACCAAGCGTGGCCTGGGCATGGAAGCCGGCCTGAAGATCCTCGACGAGGTGCGCCGCCAGACCGGCCTGCCGGTGCTGACCGACGTGCACGACACCACGCAGGTGGCCGAAGTCGCCAGCGTCGTCGACGTGCTGCAGACGCCCGCCTTCCTGTGCCGCCAGACCGACTTCATCCGTGCCGTCGCGCAAAGCGGCAAGCCGGTCAACATCAAGAAGGGCCAGTTCCTCGCGCCCTGGGACATGAAGAACGTCATCGACAAGGCCCGCGCCGCCGCGGCGGAAGTGGGCCTGTCGCAAGACCGCTTCCTGGCCTGCGAGCGCGGCGTCAGCTTCGGCTACAACAACCTCGTCGCCGACATGACCAGCCTGGCCGAGATGCGCAATTCCGGCGCGCCGGTCGTGTTCGACGTAACCCACTCGGTGCAGAAGCCCGGCGGCCAGGGCACCAGCAGCGGCGGAGCCCGCGAGATGGTGCCGGTGCTGGCGCGTGCCGGCGTCGGCGTCGGCGTGGCGGGGCTGTTCATGGAGACCCACCCCAACCCGGCCGAGGCCTTCAGCGACGGCCCCAACGCCGTGCCGCTCAAGCACATGAAGACGCTGCTGACGCAGCTCGTCGCGCTGGACCGCGTCGTCAAGCAGCAGCCGCTTCTGGAGAATGATTTCTCCTGCTGATGCGAAGCCGCCGCGCTGCCTGCCGCCGCCTGATGTTGTGACGCGGTAACGGCTGCTTGGCACACTGTTGCCGCCTTCGTTTTTTTACTTCCCTGGAGACCCAAGAATGAGCGCCATCGTTGACATCGTCGGCCGAGAGATCCTCGACAGCCGCGGCAACCCCACCGTCGAATGCGACGTGCTGCTGGAGTCCGGCGTCATGGGCCGTGCAGCCGTGCCGTCGGGCGCGTCCACCGGTTCGCGCGAGGCCATCGAGCTGCGTGACGGCGACAAGGCCCGCTACCTGGGCAAGGGCGTGCTGAAGGCCGTCGAGCACATCAACACCGAGATCAGCGAAGCCGTGCTGGGCCTGGACGCCTCCGAGCAGGCCTTCCTGGACAAGACGCTGATCGACCTGGACGGCACCGACAACAAGAGCCGCCTGGGCGCAAACGCGATGCTGGCCGTCTCGATGGCCGTGGCCCGCGCCGCGGCCGAAGAGTCCGGCCTGCCGCTGTACCGCTACTTCGGTGGCATGAACGGCAACCAGCTGCCCGTGCCGATGATGAACGTCATCAACGGCGGCGCCCACGCGAACAACTCGCTGGACCTGCAAGAGCTGATGATCATCCCCGTGGGCGCGCCGAGCTTCCGTGAAGCGCTGCGCTGGGGTGCCGAGGTCTTCCACGCACTGAAGAAGATCCTGCACGACAAGGGCATCTCCACCGCCGTCGGCGACGAAGGCGGCTTCGCGCCCAGCGTCGAAAGCCATGAGGCCGCCATCCAGTTGATCCTGGACGCCATCGCCAAGGCCGGCTACACGGCCGGCGAGCAGATCGCCATCGGCCTGGACTGCGCCGCCAGCGAGTTCTACAAGGACGGCAAGTACGTGCTCGAAGGCGAAGGCGGCATCTCGCTGACCTCGCAGCAGTGGACCGACATGCTGGCCACCTGGGTCGACAAGTACCCCATCATCTCCATCGAAGACGGCATGGCCGAAGGCGACTGGGACGGCTGGAAGATCCTGACCGAGCGCCTGGGCAAGAACGTGCAGATCGTCGGCGACGACCTGTTCGTGACCAACACCAAGATCCTGAAGGAAGGCATCGAGAAGGGCATCGCCAACTCGATCCTGATCAAGATCAACCAGATCGGCACGCTGACCGAGACCTTTGCCGCCATCGAGATGGCCAAGCGCGCCGGCTACACGGCCGTCATCTCGCACCGCTCGGGCGAGACTGAGGACAGCACCATCTCCGACATCGCCGTCGGCCTGAACGCCGGCCAGATCAAGACGGGTTCGCTGTCGCGCTCGGACCGCATGGCCAAGTACAACCAGCTGCTGCGCATCGAGGAAGACCTGGGCGACGTGGCCGTCTACCCCGGCCGTTCGGCGTTCTACAACCTGAAGTAAGCGCTTGAAGGTTCTTGCCCTGGTCCTGGCGGTCTTCCTGATCGCCATCCAAGCCCAGCTCTGGGTGGGCCGGGGCAGCCTTCCGTACGTGGCTCACCTCCGGGAGGAGGTGGCCGCCGCGCGCGCCGACAACGACCAGGCGCGCGCCCGCAATGCCCAGCTGCAGGCCGAACTGCGCGACCTGCGCGAAGGCCTGGAGATGGTGGAAGAGAAAGCCCGCTTCGAGCTGGGCATGATCAAGTCCGACGAGGTCTTCGTGCCCGTCGCGGCCAAGACGGCCGCCTCCGCTCCGGCCGGCCAGCGCTGATGCTGGCCACGCTCTGGGCGGCGCTGCTGGCGCCGGCCTTCACCGCTTTCGGCAGCCCGGCCTCGTGGCTGGAGGTGATCGCCTTCGTGCTGGCCGTGTGGATGGTCATCTGCAACATGCGGGTGCACCTGCTGGCCTGGCCACTGGCCTTCGTCAGCTCGCTGATGTACTTCGCGCTGTTCTGGGACGGCAGGCTCTACGGCGAGGCCTCGCTGCAGCTGGTGTTCGCGGCGCTGGCGCTGTGGGGCTGGTGGCAATGGCGCTTCGGCCGCACGCGTGAGGGCGACGTGCTGAAGGTTCGGCGCCTGGGCCTGCGAGGCCTGCTGCGGCCCGTGCTGCTGACGCTGGCTACGTGGCCGCTGCTCGGGCTGTTCCTCGCCAGGGCCACCGACAGCCCCCTGCCCTGGTGGGACGCCTTCCCGACCGTCGCGAGCCTGCTGGGCCAGTGGCTGCTGGCCCGCAAGTACGAGGAGAACTGGCCGACCTGGATCGTCGTCAACGCGGTCAGCGTCGTGCTGTTCGGGCTCAAGGGCTACTGGCTGACGGTCATCCTGTACGCCGGCTTCATCCCGCTGAGCGTCATCGGCTGGCGTGCGTGGAGGCGGGCTTGAGCATCGTCGTCGCGCTGCTGGGTGCCGAGTGCACCGGCAAGTCCACGCTGGCCGAGGCGCTGGCCGCGCACTTCAGCGCCGGGCTCGTCACCGAGTACCTGCGCGAGTGGTGCGATACGCACGGCCACACGCCGCAGCGGCACGAGCAGGCCCACATCGCCGCCGAGCAGGCGCGCCGCATCGAGGCTGCCGCGCGCGAACACGCGCTGGTGATCTGCGACACCACGCCGCTGATCACTGCGCTGTGCAGCGAGCATTACTTCGACGACCCATCGCTGACCGCCGACGCGCTGGCCTTCCAGCGCCGCTGCGACCTGACACTGCTGTGCGCACCCGACCTGCCCTGGCAGGCCGACGGCTTCCTGCGCGACGGCCCGGGCGTGCGGGCGGCCTTCGACGCGCGACTGCGAACGGCCTTGGCGCGCGACGGCATCGCCTGGGTCGACGTGGGTGGCGGCGACGGCCAGCGGCTGGATGGCGCCACGCAGGCGATACGGTGTCTGCTCAGCGCGCCGACACCAGCCACTCGAACAACGGCGTGACGCTGGCGCCACCCAGGGGCACCAGCAGCGACCTGAGCAGCGGCTGGTCCAGGAAAGGCGCGAACGCGCCCACCTGATTGGTTTCCACGTCGGTGATCAACCGCTGGAACGGCGCCACCAGGCCGCGTTGCGTCGGGTCACCGCCTTCCAGCCAGTGCAGGTCGGCGCGCATGGCCTCCAGCGCGCGCTGGCGGGTCTGCTCGCAGGCACGCTTGAGCAGCAGCGTCAGCGCGACGAGCATGCCCACGTACAAGCTCACGCCGGTTGCGACGGCAGGTGTCAGCGACCAGTTGTCGAACGCGCGGCTGCGCGCCACCACCAGCAACGCCAGCACCAGGAAGGGCCAGAACACCAGCCCTGCCACCTGCGCGCTGCGACGGGCGACGACCTGCACATCTATCCATGGGTCTAGCAAGGTGTGCCGCCAGGGGCCGGTGCTGTCGGGGCCGCGGCTCTCGGGCAGCGCGGCGATGCGCGTCAGCCAGGCCGCGCGGTTCGTCTCGCCGAGTGCCGACGCGAACTGCGCCAGTGTGTCCTCCGGGTAGCAGCTGCGCCCCTCGTTGAGATGACGCACGAAGACCAGCAGCGTCACGGTCGCGTCGGCCACAGCGACGATGAGCAGCGGCACCAGCAGCAGCAGCGCGTACAGCGTGGCGCCCACCATCTGCCGGTGCTGCGTGCCGCGCACCGGAATCTCGGGCACCTGCCCCTCGCTGAGGCTGAAGAACGCCAGCGCCACCAGCCCGACCGTCAGCAGAAACCAGCACAGGATGCGCAATGCCCGCGCCTGGCCGTGCGCGCGCCAGCGGTACTCCTGCCACAGCCGGCCCGCGTCGCAGCTGAAGCCGCCGTGGCGCTGCCAGACCAGCACGCTGAAGTGGGCCAGCCAGTAACGCAGCAGCCGCCGCGGTGTGAATCGCCTCAGCATCGGCGTGGCTGCCGCGGGGATGTGCAGCCAGTCGCTGTCGGCCTGCAGCGCGCTGCGCGTGCCCGACCAGGCGCGGTCGAACGCGCCCACGGTCACCACCACCGCCAGCAGGTGCAGCAGGTGCGACGGCCAGGCGCTGATGCCCTGGAACCAGGCCACCGGCTCGCACTCGGTGCAGGGCCGGCCGGCGTCCCGCCCCGCCGGCCAGGCCATCCACGCCCACAGCGCAACGGCGCCCAGGAGCAGCGCCAGGTGCAACACGTTGAGGCCCGGCGCCGCCGCGCCTGCCGGGCGCCCAGGGCCGGCCAGCAGCGCCGGCAGCATGGCCAGCATGCAGGTGAAGCCGCCCAGGCTGCCCAGCCACAGCATGTGGGCGAAGTTCACTTCGTTGGGCCGCGCGAACTCGATGAGGCTGGCGATGACGAACGCCATCGCCGCCACCTGCAGCGTGGCAAGCACGACGGTGTTCATGTCCAGCCGCTCGCCGCCGGGCGCGCCGCCGCCCATGAAGGCCGCACGGGCGCGCAGCAGCGACGGGGTCGACGGCCAGCCCAGCACGCCCAACACGATCAGCGCCCCCATCACGGCCGCCGTCGCCACATCGCCCATCGCCGCCGCCTGCCCGCGCAGCGTGTGGGCATGGCCGCTCAGCGGCACGGCCTTGTCACGGCCGATCTCGTAGACGGACGGGTCGCTCACGACGGCCTTCAGCTCGGCCGCCTCGCGGGACCGGCACGGCTCGTCCGCGCAGCCGGCGTGACGGGCCGCCAGGTAGGTGGCCGTCTGGTAGGCATCCCGCAGCGGCGGCGTGCCGTCCTGCAGCGTCTGGGCACCGCTGGCGCCGGCCGCCGGCGGGAAGGCCAGCGGCAGGCTGCCCGCCACGATGAGGTTGCGCGTGTAGCGCTGCACCTTGGGGTGCAGGAAGCGGGCGTCGAGGTCGGTCGTGAAGAACGGCTTGTCGGCAAAGTCCTCGTGCAGCGCCTGCAGGATCATCAGCTTGTCGTGCACGTCGTTGGCCAGCACGCCGATGGCGCCGATGGGCACGGCACCGGCCCGGGCCTGGCTCTGGGCGAGCGCCTGGCCCACGCGGCGCAGGTAGTCCAGCTGGTCGCGCCCCTCCGGCAACTCGGGTGTCTTCGCATTGGGGTCGTTGGCTGCCGGCTTGGCCGGCTTGTCGCCGCTGTCGCGCAGCTCCGCACCGTCCAGGCCGCGGAAGAAATAGACCTCGTCCAGCAGCAGCTGCCGCTGTTTGTTGGCCTCCAGCCGGCGGCGCAGCTCCTGGATCAGCCCCTGCGAGTACAGGCTGTCCCGCTCGGCCACGACGACGATGCGACGCGGCTTGTCGGGCGGCAGCCGCAGCTTGAGCTCGTCCAGCAGGCTGTCGATCAGCAGATCGTCGGTGGCGATGGTGCGGATCACGCGTACCGTCGGCGCAGGCGTGTCGCCCACGATGCGCCGCAGTTGCTGCGGCACGAAGGTCTCCAGCGGCTGTCCCTGCAGTTCGGCGATCAGGTGGGCCGGCGCAGTTGAGGCGGGGCTGTAGAAGGTGGCGTTGGCGAGCAGGCCGTAGCCGCTGAAGCCCGGCGGGTCAGGGTCGTTCGGCACGGGCTCCTGGCAAACACCGAGCTCCGCTGCGACCCGGCTGGCCGCCTTGCGATCTGCGGCATTGCGCAGGTCGGCGATGGCGGTACGCAGCGAATCCGTTGATGAAGGGCCAATGAAGACCAGCGACGGCGCGCCGGGCACGTTGCCGGCCTTGGCCGTGCCTGCATCCTCGGCGAGCGATGGCGTGAGCCTCGCCCAGGCCTCTTGTCGCACCTTCAGCCCGAGCGCCATGTTCAGCACCTTGGCCAAGGCATCCAGCTTGGGTTGAGGCAGCGAACTCTCATCCACCCAGAGAACCGCCACCTGGCCGTAGCGGCCGCTGGCACGAGCAGCATCGCCATGTGCCCGACGCTGAGACAGAATCTCGTACGGCACCGTCACGCTCAGTCGATTCCTTCTGGCAGCGTCATCCGATCTTTCCTTGTGGGCGCTCGCACACTGCGCCGCGGGCTTCGATTGCGCGAACGATCCAGCCGATGCCGAGGGGGACGACGCCCCCGCATGAACGCCGCTGAACTCCAGCAAGCTCAGCCGCTCCGGCCGGTCCGGTACATACCCCTGCGCCATCAGGCCAGCCAACGTGGCGTAGCGGATGCGGCGGCGAGCCTCCTCGCCGCCGACAAAGTCGGCACCCGGTACCAAGCCCACGATGACCAACGCGTCGGACCACCCTTCCGGGGTGCTCGCATCCAATCGATTCAACAGCATCGCCGGCATTCGCCGATCGCTGTTTGCTTGGGCGCTGCAGTCGTCACTGACCTTCCGGCTTTGCCGCTCAAGTTCGCAACGCTTGGGCCGCTCGATGTCATAACGCCGCAAGGCCATGAACGGGTCTTCCCACAGCCGCGCACTGATGTCTGAGTCGACCACCGGCGCCGACGCCAGCCCCTGCCGGTCAGCCGGGCGCACCAGGTCGAACGCCTGCGGCGACAGATGGGTGCTCGCGACGAAGGCCGCCAGCGCGGCGACGCTGCCCCAGCCGAGCATGCCAAGGCTGCTTTTGGTGTCTGACATCTCGCCTCCTGCCCGCACACGCGGTTCAGGGGACGGACATTCCGCGCCCGGCGCCACGGCGTCAACGCGAACTCCACAGAGTTGGCGAGGCCGCCGCTCAGCGCCCCAGCAGCAGGTAGTCGAACAGCTGCGTGCCGCCAGCGCCGCCCAGCGGCACCAGCATGGCCTTCAGCAGCGGCTGGTCGAAGAACGGCGCGAACGCGCCCTCGGACTCGTTCTCCACCTGCGCGATCAGCCGCTTGAATGGCTCCACCAGGTCGGCGCGCGGCTTGCCGCTGCCGGCCAGCCAGCGCAGGTCGGCCTGCATGGACGCCAGCGCGCGCCGGCGCGTGTTCTCGGCCGACTGCTTGAGCAGCAGCGTGAGGCCGATCAGCACCGCCACGTAGAAGCTCACGCCCACCGCGATGGCAGGCGTCAGCGCCCAGTTGTCGAACAGCCGGCTGCGCGCGACGACCAGGAGCGCGATGACGACGAACGGGCCGATCACCAGCCGCGCCACCGGCGCGCTGCGGCGGGCCACCACGCGCACGTCGATCCAGTCGTCCAGCAGCGTGTGCATGACGAAGTCATCGCCACCGTCCGCCGCCGTTCGCCCCCGGTCCTGCGGCCGGGCAGCGAAGCGGTCCGCCCACAGCCCCGCATGCTCCGGCCCCAGCGCGCGGGCGAACATCTGCACGGTGGCCTCGGGGTAGTAGCTGCGGCCGGCGTTGAGGTGGCGCACGAAGCGGGTCAGCAGCGTGATGGAGTCCGCCACCGCGACGATCAACAGCGGCAGCAGCAACAGCAGCGCGTACAACCCGGTGGCGACCAGACGACGGTGTTCCTGTCCACGCACCGGCACGGCCGGTACCTGCACGCCGTTGACGCTGACGAAGATCAGCAGCACCACCGCGACCGTCAGCCCGTACCAGAACAGGCAGCGCGCGGCCCGCGGCAGCGCCCCGCCGCGCTCGCCGTACTCGGCCCACAGCACGCGGAAGTCGCAGCTGAAGCCCACGCCGGCCTTCCAGAACAACACGCTGCCATGCGTCCACCAGGCGCGCAGCAGCCGGCCCAGGTGGGTGTGCACGATGGGGCTGTCCAGCTGCAGCCAGCGCGAGTCCTGGCGCAGCCGCTGCTGTGCATCCGCCCAGGCCCAGTCCAGCGTCCACACGATGAGGAACAGCCCCAGCAGGTGCACCAGGTGCGAGGGCCAGGCGCTGACGCCCTGCAGCCAGGCCATGGGTTCGCAGTGCGGGCAGGGCTGGGCGACGCGCACCGGCCAGGCCCAGGCCAGCAGCCCCGCCACCAGCACGGCCAGCACCAGCGGCCGCAGCGCGAGCCGCCCCAGCACCAGCAGCGTCGCCGCGGCGGCCGCCGCCATCGCCGGCGCATGCCAGACGCCCGGCCGGCCGGGCCAGACGAACTCGACGAGGCTGGCCAGCATGAAGGCCAGCAACGCGGCATGCAGCGCCACCAGCACCCGCGCGGTGGGCGACAGCGGCGGCGCGCCGGGCCCGGCGCTCATCAGCCCGCCGGCCTGGCGCAGCGCGGGCGTGCCGGGCCACACGAACAGCCCGCCCAGCACCAGCGCCGCCATCGCCAGCGCGATGGTCACCCGGTCGGCATCGCCGCTGTCGGGCGCCTCCGCCAGCGCGTAGCCCGCCAGCGGCACGCTCAGCGTGCGGCCGATCTCGTAGACCGAGGGCCGGCTCAGCGCGGCATCCAGCGCCTCGCGCTCACGCTCCCGGCAGGCATCGTTGCGGCAGCCGGCGCGGCGCGCGGCGGCGTAGGTGCTGGTCTGGTAGTTGTCGCGCAGCGGCGGCGTGCCGGCCTGCAGGTCGAACCGGCCCGGCGGCACCGGGTAGAACGCCAGCGGCAGGCTGCTGGCCACGACCAGGTTGCGCGTGAACGCCTGCGTGCGCGGGTGCAGGTAGCGCGCGTCCAGGTCGGTCGTGAAGAACATGCGGTCCGAGAAGTCCTCATGCAGCGCCTGCAGCACCAGCAGCTTGTCGTGCACGTCGTTGGCGAAGATGCCGATGGCGCCGATGGGCGCCAGCCGCGGGTCGCCCTCGCTCTGCTTGAGCTGCGCGCCCAGGCGGCGCAGGTAGTCCAGCTGGTCGCGGCTTTCCGGCCATTCCAGCGTCGGCTGGGCCTTGGGCGAGGCCGGCGCGGCGACGGCGGCGCCCTCCTTCGTGGTGGCGCCGTCGATGCCGCGGAAGAAATAGATCACCTGCAGCCGCTCGGCGAGCGGGCCGGGCAGCGACTCCTTGAGCTTGCTGACCAGCGCCTGGGCGTAGATGGAATCGCGCTCGGCCACCAGCACGATGCGGTGGGTCTCGTCCGGCAGGCGCAGCTGCAGCTCGCCCACCAGCCGCTTGATCAGGTCCGTGTCGTCGCCCACCGTGCGGTGCATGCGCACCGGGTGGGCCACGGGGTCGTCGCCGGTCAACCGGCCGAACTGGTGGCTGAGGAACTGGTCCAGGCTGTGGCGGCCCAGGTCGCCCAGCAGGTGGTCCTGCGCATCCAGCTCGGCCAGCATCGCGATGGGCGCGGTGGACGCCGGGTTGTAGAACTGCGCGCGCGACAGCAGCCGGTAGCCGGCCAGCACATCGTCCGGCAGCCCCGCGCCGACGCGGGTGTCGCGCGTGGCGCAGCGGGTGGCGTCGTCGCGCGCCAGCTTGCTGGTGCGGATGCCGGCCACGTTGTTCAGCTCGGCCGCACAGCGCAGGTCGCGCAGCGCCGTGCGCAGCGCGTCGGTGGACGACGGCCCGATGACCGCCAGCCGCGGCACGGCCTCGCCCTCCCCGAAGCGCTCGCGCGCCTGGCGCCGGGCGGCGTCGCCCATCAGCTGCTCCACCAACCGCGCCAGCGCATCCAGCTTGCGCAGCGGCAGCGAGCTTTCGTCCACCCACAGCACGGCGACCTGGCTGTAGCGCTCGGCACCGGCCGCGCCGTCCCGGGCGGCGGCGTCGCGCCGGCGCAGCGACAGCAGCTCGTAGGGCACCACGTAGCTGCCGCGCGCCGCGCCCGGGTCCTTGGACACCGCGGTGGACGAGGCCAGGCCCGGCGTCAGCAGGTCGAACTCCAGCAGGCTCAGGCGCTCGGCGTTGTCCGGCACATAGTCCTGCGCCAGCAGGCCGGCCAGCGTCGCGTAGCGGATGCGGCGGCGGGCCTCCTCGGCGCCGACGAAATCGGCGCCAGGCATCAGCCCGAGCAGGATCAGCGTGTCGTCGAGCTGCTGGTCATGGTCGCCATCCAGCCGTGCCACCAGCTGCCGCGGGTTGCGCGCATCGGCCGTGCCGCCCTGGCAGTCCACGTCGGGGCGGGCCGTGGCCTGCTTGCGCAGGCGCTCGCAGCGCTCGGCGCGCTCGACCTCGTAGCGGCGCACGGCCGCGAACGGGTCCTCCCACAGCCGCGCGTTGACTTCCAGGTCCGGGTCCAGCGGCGCCTGGGCGCGGGCCTTCTCGGCGGGCCGCAGCGCGTCGAAGGCATGCGGCACGAGCTGCGTGCTGGCGACGAAGGCCAGCAGCACCGCGGCGCTGGCCCACGGAAAGCCGCCCAGACCGCCACCTTTCGCCTCCGCCATGCCGAACTCCCACCGCCAGGCCGGACAGGCCCGGCGGCAAAGTTCTCAGCTGGCCGCGGCAGCGTCAATCACTAGCCGCGAAGACATCCTCACAACGGAGGAAACGCGTGCCTACTGCAGCGTCGACGCCGCCGCGCCGCCCTCGGGCTGCTGGCCGGCCGGTGTGAACAGCGCACCGACGTCCACCGCGTCGAACCGGTAGTGGCGGCCGCAGAAGTCGCAGCCGATCTCCACGTCGCCACGTTCGGCCAGCACGCTGTCGACCTCCTCGCGGCCCAGGCCCAGCAGCATCTGGCCCACGCGCTCGCGCGAGCAGGTGCACGCGAAACGCGGCGCTGTACTTCCAGACAAGGGTTCGAAGCGCGTCACCGTCTCTTCCCAGAACAGGCGGCGCAGCACGGTGTCGGCGTCCAGCGTCAGCAGTTCCTCGGCGGTCAGCGTGGCGGCCAACATGGAGATGCGGTTGAACGCGTCGGACAGGCCGATGTCGTCCTCATTCCGGCGCCCCTCCAGGTTGCCCTCGCCCTCCACCGGCAGCCGCTGGATCAGCAGGCCCGCGGCGATGTCGCCGTTGGCGGCCAGCACCAGCTTGGTGTCTAGCTGCTCCGACTGCAGCATGTAGTGCTCCAGCACCTCGCTCATCTTCTGCAGCGGCTCGCGCTGGTCGCCATGCAGCGGCACGACGCCCTGGTAGGGCTGCTGGCCGGGGAACTTGTCCTTCGGGTCCAGCGTGATCGCGCAGCGGCCCTGGCCGCGCAGGTTCACCATGGCCTCCAGCGTCGCGCCCGGCTCCACGCTGCCCACGCACTTGGCGGTGGCGCGATAGCTCAGGTCCGGCTGCGCCTCGGCCACGGCCAGCTTGACCGGGCCGTCGCCGAACACCTGCAGCACCAGCGCGCCGTTGAATTTGATGTTGGCCTGCATCAACACGGCCGCGGCGCTCATCTCGCCCAGCATGTCGCGCAGCTCGGGCGGGTAGTCCTGGCCGGGCTCGCGGCGGCCCAGCATCTCGCGCCAGGAGTCGGTCAGCCGCACCAGCATGCCGCGCACCGGCAGGCCGTCGAACAGGAATTTATGGAGTTCACTCATCGGATTCTTTTCAGTCCGGCCGCATAGCGGCGGCCGTTGTTCACATAGTGGGCGGCGCTGGCCTTGAGGCCGGCGATCTGCGCCTCGGTCAGCTCGCGCACCACCTTGGCCGGCGCGCCGACGATCAGCGAGCCGTCGGGGAATGCCTTGCCCTCGGTCACCAGCGCCCCCGCACCAACGATGCAGTTGCGGCCGATGCGGGCGCCATTCAAGACCACGGCGCCGATGCCGATGAGGCTCTCGTCACCGATGGTGCAGCCGTGCAGCATGACCTGGTGGCCCACCGTCACGTTCTGGCCGATGACCAGCGGAAAGCCGTGGTCGGCGTGCAGCACCGAGCCGTCCTGGATGTTGCTGCCAGCGCCGATGGTCAGTGTGTCGCTGTCGCCGCGCAGCACGGCGTTGAACCAGACGCTGACGTCCTGCGCCAGCGTCACCCGGCCGATGACCTCGGCGCTGTCGGCGACGAAGGCCGTGTCGGCCACGTCGGGCAGCCAGTCGTCCAGTTGGTAGATGGCCATGCCCGTTCTCCCTTGACCGCAAAGCAGCGATTTTAGGTACCCTGCCCGCATGTCGATGAGCCGCGACCGCAGGCGCTGCCTGGCCGCACTGGGCCTGCTGCCAGCGCTGGGCGCCGCCACGCCCGCGGCCGGGCCGGCGTCGCTGATCCGGCACTCGCTGGTGCAGCTGCCGCAGGACGCGCCCAACTACGAGCTGGCCGTGCTGACGCTGCTGCTGGAGCGGACGCGAGCCAGCCACGGGCCCTACCGCCTGGCGTTTGCGCCGCCCATGTCGCAGAGCCGCGCGCTGCTGCAGCTGGCCGGCGGCGAGCTGGATGTCGCCACCTCCATCACCACCGCCCAGCACGAGGCGCGCGCGCTGGCCGTGCGCGTGTGCCTGTACCGCGGGCTGATCGGCATCCGCCTGCCCATCGCGCTGGCGCGCCGGCGCGCCGAGCTGGAGCGCGTCGCCAGCCTGGGCGAAGCCCGCCGGCTGCGCCTGGCCCAGGTGGAGAGCTGGCCCGACACGCAGATCCTGAAGGCCAACGGCTGGCCCGTGCAGGGCATCACGCGGCGCGACAGCTTCCCCGAGCTGCTGACGCGCGAGCGCATCGACCTGTTCGCGCTGGGCGCCATCGAGGTCTACCCCCTCGTCGACGCACTGCCGGCGCTGGCCGTGCTGGGCGGCTGGCTGATCGCCTACGTGGCGCCGTCGTACTTCTTCGTCAGCCCGCGCCGGCCCGAACTGGCCGAGCGGCTGCGGCGCGGCTGGGACCTGGCGCTGGCCGACGGCAGCTTCGCCGCGCTGTTCGAGCAATGGCTGGGCCCGCAGCTGCAGCGCGCCGCGCTGCCGGAGCGGCGCTGGCTGACGCTGCGCAACCCCGGCCTGCCGACCGACACGCCGCTGCAAGACGAACGGCTCTGGCACCCGCTCGTCAGCGCCCGGCTGCGCGCCTGAGCCTGCCGATAATCCCGGGCATGGAAGCCCGCGCCCTCGCCCTGCACATCCTCTGCCTCGCCGACCCGCTGGCCAAGGCGACGGCCGCGTTGGCGCTGGACGTGACCGCACCGCTGGACCCTGACGCGCAACTGGCCGAGCCTGCCGGCGTGCCCGGCCGGCCCGCGCGGCCCCAGCTCGTCGAGCACATCCGCCTGAAGCCGCCGTCCATGCGCACGCCGGCCGGCATCGCCGCGCTGGTGCATGCCATCGCCCACATCGAGTTCAACGCCATCAACCTGGCGCTGGACGTCTGCTGGCGCTTCCCCGGCATGCCCGACGCCTTCTACCGCGACTGGCTGCGCATCGCGCAGGAGGAGGCCAGGCACTTCACGCTGCTGCGCGAGCACCTCGTGACGCTGGGCTTCGACTACGGCGACTTCGATGCCCACAACGCGCTGTGGGACATGGCCGAGCGCACCAAGCACGACCTGCTGGCGCGCATCGCGCTGGTGCCGCGCACGCTGGAGGCCCGCGGGCTGGACGCATCGCCCGCCGTGCGCGCCAAGCTGGTGGGCGCCGGCGACCACCGCGCCGGCGAGATCATCGACGTCATCCTGCACGACGAGGTGGGCCACGTGCTGGCCGGCAACCGCTGGTACCGCTTCCTGTGCGAGCAGCGCGGGCTGGAGCCGGTGGCCACCTACGCCGAGCTCGCCGCGCGCTACCAGGCGCCCAGGCTGCGCGCGCCGTTCAACCTCGAAGCGCGCCGCGCCGCCGGTTTCGACGAGGCCGAGCTGGCCGCGCTGCAGGCCGGATGACCCCCACCCCATGACCCGCATTCAGGCGAATCTCCTTCTCACCCTCGTCGCGCTGATCTGGGGCTCGGCCTTCGTCGCCCAGCAGCAAGGCATGGCCGACGTGGGCCCGCTGCTGTTCACCGGCGTGCGCTTCCTGATCGGCGCGGCCGTCGTGCTGCCGCTGGCCATGGCCGAGTGGCGGCGGCTGGGCCGCGAACGCCGGCCGCTGACGCGGGCCGACGGCTGGCACATCGCCGGGCTGGGCGGGCTGATGACGCTGGGCGCCGTCATGCAACAGGTGGGCATCCAGCACACCAGCGTCACCAACGCCGGCTTCCTGACGGCCGTCTACGTGCCGCTGGTGCCCGTGCTGGCCTGGCTGCTGCTGCGCCAGGTGGCGCATTGGTCGGTCTGGCCGGCGGCCGGCGGCTGCCTGGTGGGTGCCTTCCTGCTGTCGGGTGCGCACGAGCTGCGCATCGGGCTGGGCGACCTGTGGGTGCTGGGCTCCGCGGTGCCCTGGGCCGTGCACGTGCTGATGGTGGGCCGCTGGGCCGACCGCATGGGCGCGCCCTTCCTCGTCGCCTGCGGCCAGTTCGCCGTGTGCGGCGTGCTGTCGCTGGCGGCGGCCTTCGCCACCGAGCCGGTGCGCTGGGCCGGCCTGCAGGCCGCGGCCGGGCCCATCCTCTACACGGGCGTGCTGTCGGTGGGCATCGCGTTCACGGCGCAGGTCGTCGCGCAGCGCTACGCGCAGGCGGCGGATGCGGCCATCATCCTGTCGTCCGAGACCTTGTTCGCCGCCGCTTTCGGCGCGGTGCTGCTGGGCGAGCGGCTGGACACCGCCGGCCTGGCCGGCTGCGGGCTGATGCTGGCCTGCATCCTGCTCGTGCAGCTGGTGCCGCTGGCCGGCACGCTGAGGCGCCGGCGGATTCTGACCAATCCGTCAAATTGACTAGACTGCGGGCTCCCTTGCCAAGGAGGAGCCCCGCATGAGTGCCGACGTTTCCAAGCTGGATGCCTACTGGATGCCGTTCACGGCCAACCGGCAGTTCAAGCAGGCGCCGCGCCTGCTGACGCAGGCCGACGGCATGTTCTTCCGCGACGACAAGGGCCGCGAGGTGCTGGACGGCATCGCCGGCCTGTGGTGCGTGAACGCCGGCCACAACCGGCCGAAGATCGTGCAGGCCATCCAGCAGCAGGCCGCGGAGCTGGACTTCGCGCCGCCGTTCCAGATGGCCCACCCCAAGGCCTTCGAGCTCGCCGAGCGGCTGGCCGCGCTGACGCCCGCCGGGCTGAACCGCATCTTCTTCACCAACTCCGGCTCCGAGGCGGTGGAGACGGCGCTGAAGATGGCCATCGCCTACCACCGCGTGCGCGGCGAAGGCGCCCGCACGCGGCTCATCGGCCGCGAGCGCGGCTACCACGGCGTCAACTTCGGCGGCATCTCGGTGGGCGGCATGGTGGCCAACCGCAAGATGTTCGGCACGCTGCTGGCCGGCGTGGACCACATCCGCCACACGCATGACCCGGCGCGCAACGCGTTCTCCGTGGGCATCCCGCCGCACGGCGCCGAGTTCGCCGACGACCTGGAGCGCCTCATTGCGCTGCACGACGCATCCACCATCGCCGCCGTCATCGTCGAGCCGGTGGCGGGCTCCACCGGCGTGCTGATCCCGCCGGCCGGCTACCTGCAACGGCTGCGCGAGATCTGCGACAGGCACGGCATCCTGCTGATCTTCGACGAGGTCATCACCGGCTTCGGCCGCACCGGCAACCCATTCGGTGCGCAGACCTTCGGCGTCACGCCCGACCTGATGACGGTGGCCAAGGGCATCACCAACGGCTGCGTGCCGATGGGCGCGGTGTTCGCGCAGCAGAAGATCCACGACGCCTTCATGACCGGGCCCGAGCACCTCATCGAGTTCTTCCACGGATACACCTACTCCGCCCACCCGCTGGCCTGCGCGGCCGCGCTGGCGACGCTGGACACCTACGCCGACGACGGCTTGCTGACCCGTGCGGCGACAATGCAGGCCGAGTTCGCCCAAGCCCTGCACTCGCTGCGCGACGAGCCCAACGTCATCGACGTGCGCAACATCGGCCTGGTCGGTGGCATCGAACTCAAGCCCCTGCCCGGCGAGCCGGCCAAGCGCGCCTTCAACATCTTCCTGGACTGCTGGGAACAAGGCCTGCTCATCCGCACGACGGGCGACACCATCGCGCTGTCGCCGCCGCTCATCATCGAGAGCGGCCACATCGAACGCATCATCGACACCCTCAGAGGCGCCCTGCGCCGCGCCGCATAGAACATGAAATGGCTACTCGCCCTGCTGCTTGCAGGGTCCGCACATGCGCAGAACCTCAGCTACCTCGGCCAGCAGATCGTGCCCACCAGCGCGACCTTCCGCGGCCTGCCGATCGGGGGGCTGTCCAGCATCGACTATGTCGCCGCCACCGGCCACTACCTGGCCATCTGCGACGACCGCAGCGACCGCGGCCCGGCGCGCTTCTATGAGCTGACGCTGGACCTGTCCAAGTTCCGCCGCAGCGCCGACCCTGGCGACGCAGGCGTCGGCTGGGTCAACATGACCACCGTCCTCGACACCAACGGCCAGCCCTTCGGCCGCAACATGGTGGACCCCGAAAGCCTGCGCCTGGACACGCGACGCAACCTCATCTACTGGGCCAACGAGGGCCAGCGCAGCGCGGGCAGCATGCAGAACCCGACGATGCGCCGCATGCACCCCGATGGCCGCCCGGCCGGCGAGTTCGCGGTGCCGAGCTACTACAACCCCGTGGGCAGCGCCGGCGGCCTGGCCGCGGGCGACATGGGCGTCTACAACAACCTGGCCTTCGAGAGCGTGGCCATCACGCCCGACGGCAAGACGCTGTGGACCATGAGCGAGAACGGCCTCGCGCAGGACAGCGCGCCCACCGCGGTGGGCCGGCCCAGCCGCGCGCGCATGCTGTCGTTCGACCTGGACACCGGCAAGCCCGGCGCCGAGTACGTCTACGACGTGGCGCCGGTGCCGTTCGCGCCGGCCCGCGCGGGCGACTTCGCCACCAACGGCGTGCCGGACATGCTGGCGCTGTCCAGCACCGAGTTCATCGTCATCGAGCGCGCCTTCGCGGTGGGCGCCGTGACGCCCGGCGTCGCCGCGTCCACGAAGCAGCCCACCAGCAACACCATCAAGCTCTACCGCATCGACACGCGCGGCGCGACGGACGTGTCCGGCTGGCCCAGCATCAAGGGCCGCGACGTGGTGCCGGTCAAGCGCACCATGCTGCTGGACCTGTCCTCGCTGACCAACGACGACGGCAGCGTGCTGGCGCTGGACAACATCGAGGGCATCACCTTCGGGCCGCTGGTGGACGGCAAGCGCACGCTGATCCTGGTGTCCGACAACAACTTCAATCCGGCGCAGTTCACGCAATTCATCGCATTGCAGATCGATTGACCCCTCGCCTGGTCGCGCCACGCTGAACGCAGGCGCGCCCAGTCGGTCTTGCAGACCGCGCTGCGTCTCACGCCGCAGCCCTTCGGCAGGCACATCGTGCCCACTGGGCAAAATGTGTCCGGCCTCAGCCCCCGAGGGGACGGCGATGCTCGCGGCGTTGAGCCGCTCGCACATCGCCCTGCGGGCCGGCTTGGGGCGGCCCGGCGCTCGGCCCGAAAGACTCCTTCAGATGCATCCCATTCCCTGGCGCTCCTACGCGCTGCTGGCCACCAGCATGACGCTGGTGGGCAGCTATGTGGGCCTGTCCAAGCTGCTGGTGGCGGCGTTCCCGGTCTTTCTGCTGGCCGGCCTGCGCTTCGGCTTTGCGGCGCTGCTGATGCTGCCGTGGCTGAAGAAGCCGGCGCACGAGGCGCCGCTGGATGCGCGCTCGCGGCTGCTGCTGTTCCTCGAATCCTTCCTCGGCAACTTCCTGTTCTCCATCTGCATGCTGTTCGGCCTGCGGCAGAGCTCGGCCGTGGTGGCGGGCGTCATCATGGCCGGCATCCCGGCGGCGGTGGCGCTGCTGAGCCGGGTCTTCCTGCGCGAACAGCTGGGCACGCGCACGCTGGCGGGCATCGCCTGCGCCGTGGGCGGCATCGCGCTGGTGGCCACCGGCAAGCATGGCGGCGCCGACACGACGCTCGTGGGGGCGCTGCTGCTCATCGCCGCCGTGCTGTGCGAGGCCTGCTACGTCGTCATCGGCAAGCAGCTGACGGCCGGGCTGGGCCCGAAGCGCATCAGCGCGTTGATCAACCTGTGGGGGCTGGTGCTGGTCACGCCGCTGGCGATCTGGCAGGGCCTGAGCTTCGATTTCTCGGCGCCCCGCGTGCAGGACTGGGGGCTGCTGGCCTACTACTCGGCCACGGCCAGCGTCATCACCGTGTGGCTGTGGATGGCCGGCCTGCGCGGCCTGCCCGCCGCCAAGGCCGGCGTCTTCAGCGTGTTCCTGCCCGTCACAACCGCGCTCGTCGGCCTGGCGCTGGGCGAAGGCCTGTCCACCCAGCAGGCGCTGGCCTACGGCCTGGCGCTGGCGGGCGTGCTGCTGGCCACCTGGCCGGCGAAACCGGCGCATCGGTAGGATGCCGGCATGTCCCTGGAAGCCGACCTCGCCCGCTGGCGCGAGCACCTGACCCGATTCGCCGCCCTGCTGGGCAGCCCGCCGGACCGCCACGCCGCACCGGCGCCCGAGGCCGTGCCGGACCACTGCCTGATCTTCGCGCCGCATCCCGACGACGAATGCATCGTCGGCGCGCTGCCGCTGCGGCTGCGCCAGGAAGCCGGCTGGCGCGTCACCAACGTGGCCGTCACGCTGGGCAGCAATGCCGAGCGCCGGGAGGCGCGCTGGGCCGAGCTGCTGGACGCCTGCGGCGTGCTGGGCTTCGGCTGCATGCGCGTTGGCGAGCAAGGCCTGTCCGACGTGCGCGCCGATGCCGTGCAACCCGGCCAGGTGCAAGCCCTGGTCGCCCTGCTCGCCGAGCACCGCCCTGCCCTCGTGCTTGCACCGCACGCGCTGGATGACAACCCCAGCCACCGCGGCGTGCACCAGCTCGTCGTGCAGGCCATCGCCGCCGCGAAGCTGGACACGGTGCTGGCGCTGACCGAGTTCTGGTCCACGCAGGCCGCGCCCAACGCGCTCGTCGAGTCCAGCATCGCCGATACCGCCCGGCTCATCGCCGCGCTGGAGCGGCACACGGGCGAGATCGAGCGCAACCCGTATCACCTGCGCCTGCCGGCCTTCCTGGCCGACGCCGTGCGCCGCGGCGGCGAACTGGTGCTGGGCGCCGGCGAGGCACCGCCCGACTTCGCCTTCGCCACCCTCTACCGCCTCGTCGCCTGCCGCGCCGGCCAGCCTGCGGGCGATCTGCCGCGCCGCGTCTTGCCCGCCGACCGGGCACTCTCTTCCGCACTGCTCACGCACTGACCCATGTCCAGCCAGCCGACTTCCATCCGCATCCACCAGTTCGCCGGCCTGCAGCCCGGCCCGCGTTTCCTCGTGACCGGGGCGGTGCATGGCAACGAGATCCACGGCACCCGGGCGATGACCGAGATCATTCGGCAGCTGGATGCCGGCGAGCTGACGCTCAAGCGCGGCACGCTGACCTGCGTGCCCATCGTCAACCCGCTGGCCAACCAGCTGAACCGCCGCGAGGGCGACCGCAACCTGAACCGCAACCTGCGCCCACCCGTCATTGCGCAGGACTTCGAGGACCGCGTCGCCCGCGTGCTGTGCCCGCTGATCGCGCAACACGACGGCATCCTGGACCTGCACAGCTTCCAGGGCAACGGCCCGGCGTTCGCGATGATCGGCCCGCGCAACAACAGCGGTGAGCTGGAGCCGTTCTCCCAGGAGGCCACCGAGTCCGCGCTGGCCGCCGCCTTGGGCGTCACGCGCATCGTCGAGGGCTGGCTGTCGACCTACGCCTTGGGCATCGCCCGCCGCCAGCAGCGCAGCCACGATGGCTCGCGCCGCGCATCGCTGATCTCCGACCCGCACTACGGCGTCGGCACCACCGAGTACATGCGCTCCACCGGCGGCTGGGCCATCACGCTGGAATGCGGCCAGCACCTGGACGCAGGAGGTCCCGAGGTCGCGCGGCTGGCCATCCTGCGCGCGCTGGTGTTCCTGGGCATGCTGGACGAGAGCGCCGTCCAAGCGCACCAGCCCGCGCAACCGCCCGAGGTGCTGCAGCTCTACGACGTCATCGACCGCGAGGACATGGGCGACAGCTTCGAGCAGGCCTGGGCCAGCTTCGACGCCATCGCGCGCGGCCAGAAGATCGGCACGCGCGCCAATGGCGAGGCCGTGCTGGCGCCCAGCGAGGGGCGCATCGTCTTCCCGAACGTCAAGTCGCTGCCGGGCACCGAATGGTTCTACCTGGCGCGCCCCAGCGACCGCAAGCTCTGAGCGGAGAAGGCAGCGCGGCCGTGATGCACAGGAGCCGGCCGCTGCATGCCGTGCTGATCCTGGCGGTGATTGCCGCCGGCCTCGCGTCGCGCGCGTTCCCGTGGCTGCTGCCCGAGGTGCTCGGCAAGTACCCGGGCGATGCGCTGTGGGCGCTGATGGTGCTGCTGCTCTGGGGTGGCGCGCGGCCCGCATGGCCCGTCGGCCGCGTGGCCGCCGCGGCGCTGGCCACGTCGTTCGCCGTCGAGTTCAGCCAGCTCTACCAGGCAGACTGGATCAACGCGGTGCGGCACACGACGCCCGGGCACCTCGTGCTGGGCTCCACCTTCCACGCGCCGGACCTGCTGGCCTACACGGTCGGCGTGGCGCTGGGCGCCGTGCTGGATGCGCTGCTGCTGCGCGTCAGCCCATGGTGCCGCGCGCCTGCATCGCCTCGCGCCAGCGGCGCAGATGCGGGTGCTCGTCGCCCGGCTTGATCTTCACCACCCGCGCAAAGTCCACGGCCACGACGGCCGTGATGTCGACAACGCTGAACTGCTCAGCCGCGATGAAGTCCCGGCCGGCGAGGCGCTCGTCCAGCGCCGTGAAGAACCGCTGCACGCGCGCCAGGCCGCGCTGCGCCAGCTCGGGGATCTGCGCGTAGTCCACCGGCCCGGTCAGCGCGCGGCCGGCCATCGCCGGGCTGCTGTTGCGGAACGCCTCCGCAATCGCGGCCAGCCCTTCGAACTCGACGCGCCACTGCCAGCCGGCGATCTCGGCCTTGTCCAGCGCCGTGCGGCCCAGCAGCGGTGGCTCGGGGAAGCGCGCCTCCAGGTAGGCCGCGATGGCGGCGTTGTCGGTCAGCACCGGGCCTTCGTCGGTCACCAGCGCGGGCACGGTGCACTGCGGGTTGATGCGCCGGAAGGCCTCGCCCAGCTGCTCGCCGCTGCGCAGGTCCACCTGCACGGTCTCGTGCGGCACGCGCTTCTCGGCCAGCAGGATGCGCGCGCGGCGCGGGCTGGGGGCGGTGGCGCAGTCGTAGAGGGTGATCATGCTGCCGGCGCCAGCTTGTCCTGCGTCCGCAGCTCGAAGTCGCTGGCGTCATGGCGCTCGTGCAGCTGGTTGTGCGGCTCGCCCCAGGTGCGGTTGACCTTGCGGCCGCGCTGCACGGCCGGGCGCTGCGCGATCTCGTCGGCCCAGCGGATGACGTGCCCGTACTCGTGCACGGACAGGAACTCGCCCGCGCCGTAGAGCTGGCCCTTGGCCAGCGCGCCGTACCAGGGCCAGGTGGCCATGTCGGCGACGGTGTAGTCGTCGCCCGCAAGAAACCGGCGCTCGGCCAGCAGGCGGTTCAGCACGTCCAGCTGGCGCTTGACCTCCATCGCGTAGCGGTCGATGGGGTACTCCTGCTTGGTGGGCGCGTAGGCATAGAAATGCCCGAAGCCGCCCCCCAGGAACGGCGTGCTGCCCATCTGCCAGAACAGCCAGCTCAGGCACTCCGCGCGCGCCGCACCGTCCGCCGGCAGGAAGGCGCCGCCGAACTTCTCGGCGAGGTACACGAGGATGGCGCCGGACTCGAACACGCGCACCGGCTCGGCTCCGCTGCGGTCCACCAGCGCCGGGATCTTGGAGTTCGGGTTGGCGGCGACGAAGCCGCTGCCGAACTGCTCACCCTCGTTGATGCGGACGAGCCAGGCGTCGTACTCGGCGCCCGTGTGACCGGCCTCCAGCAGCTCCTCCAGCATGACGGTCACCTTGACGCCGTTGGGCGTGCCCAGCGAGTACAGCTGCAACGGGTGTTTGCCGACCGGCAGCACCTTGTCGTGCGTGGGCCCGGCGACGGGGCGGTTGATGTTGGCGAACTGGCCGCCGTTGGCCTTGTTCCAGGTCCAGACCTGGGGCGGGGTGTAGTCGGTCATCGATGCGTCGGGGATGTCAGGCCGGCAACGCTAGCGCAAAAGCCAATTTCCCATTCTTCTTGACGTGATAGAGCGCCTCGTCGGCCGCCCGCACCAGCAGCCGAGGCTCCGTGCCATGCGTGGGCAGGCAGGCCACGCCGATGCTGACGCCCACGCTCACCTCCTCGCCGGTGGACAACCGGATGGGCCGCGACAGACCATCCAGCAGCGCCTGCATGACCTGCACCAGCACCGCGTCGCCCGGCCCCACGTCGCGCAGCGCGACGAGGAACTCGTCGCCGCCCAGGCGCGCCACGAGATCGGACGAACGCCGCACCGCGGCCCGCATGCGCTCGGCGCAGGCCACCAGCACCTCATCGCCAGCCGCATGGCCGTGCGTGTCGTTGATCCGCTTGAAGCCATCGAGGTCGATGCAAGCCACGCTGAGCAGGCCGCCACGGGCGCGCGCATCGGCAACGAAGCGCGCCAGCACCGTCTGGCCGGCGCCGCGGTTCTTCAGCTGCGTCAGTGCGTCATGCTCGGCCAGGTGGCGCACGGCGTTCTCGTCGCTCTTGCGCTCGGTGATGTCGTAGATGACGCCCTCCACCGTCCGCGCGCCCTCGCGCGGCACCGACACCAGGCAGTGCACCCAGCGCCGCTGGTCGCCCTGCACCGCCAGCTCCAGGTCGGCCGACACCGTCTCGCCGCGCCGCGCCGCCTCCGCGATCATCTGCCGCACCTGCTCGGGGCGACTGAAGACGCCGCCGACGAAATCGTGCTGGCCCAGCAGGCGCAGCTCGTCCAGCGGCAGGCCCACCAGGCGCGACACCGTCGGGTTGCCGTTGATGAGGCGGCCGGCGTCGTCCAGCACGAAGATGCCAGCGCTGCTGGCGTCGAAGATCTGGCGGTACTGCGCCTCCATCGCCTCCACCTCGGCCCGCAACGCGCGTTCGGTCTGCAGCTGCCGCTCGTTGGCGTCCAGCAGCGCGTTGGCGCCGGCGATCAGCACGCCGATCTCGTCGGCCGCATGGCTGTCAGGCGTCTGCAAGCGCTCGCCGCTGCCCGGCGTCATGCGGCGCAGCGCGCTGGCCAGGCGCACGATGGGGCTGGACACCAGCCGCGCGGCCAGCAGGTACAGCATCAGCGCCAGCAGCGCCGCCTGGCCCGCCATCGCCGCGGCCAGCGTGTAGGCCTCCTGGTTGGCGCCGGCGCGCACCCGCGCGTCGTTCAGGCGGATGCGCAGCTGGCCCAGGTGCTCCCGCGCGTCAAAGGGCGACACCAGCGGACGCGTCAGCAGCGTCGCGTCCGCGTGCTCGCTGGCCCCCTTGCGCACCGCCTTGGCCAGCGCCCGGCCGTCGGCGGCCACCACCTCCACCACATCCACCAGCTCGTTGCGCGCCAGGCCGCCGGTCACCTCCTGCAGCAGCACCTCGTCCCGGGCATAGGCGCCGATGGCCAGCGTCGCCTCCACCGCCGTGGCCAGCGCCTGCACGCTGCTGCGGCTGCTGGCCAGCGCGCGGGCCTGCCCCAGCTGGTAGGCAATGCCCGCGGCCACCAGCGCCAGCAGCGTCGCGCTGGCAAACACCAGCAGCATGAAGCGCAGCTGCAGGCTGTTGGCACCTCGCACCCGCGGTGCAGGCGTCGTCATTTGGCGGCCGCCTCCTTCAGGACCAGCACCGTGCGCAAGCCCGGCTCCGTCGGCTCGCGGCCCAGCCAGCCCAACGCGCTGGGGTTGCGGCGCAGCAAGCCCGCCATGGCCGCCTCGTCGGGCAGCGACTGTGGCGGCACGCTCTGGCCCGAAAACATCAGCCGTGACCAATAACTGTTGACCTGCGCGGCGCTCATGCCCGTCAGCGCCTGGTAGAAGGCGGCGCGGCGCGGGTGGTCGCGCGGCAGGTCGAAGATCAGCGCCAGCTCGCCATTGGCAAAGGCGCGGCTGCGGCCCATGAACAGGTCCACCGCCTCCTTCTGTGTCAGCGCGCGCTGCGGGTTGCTGGCGTTCACGACCACGTAGAAGTCCGCCCGGGCCGGCAGCGCCGGCAGCAGGGCCAGCAGCATGGCGGCGAGGCAGTGGCGGCGATGGCAGGCGGCCATGGCGGTCAGAAGATGAAGTCGACGGCCGCCGTCGCCACCCGGGCCCGCCCCGGCGGCCCGGCCACGCCGGCCCACAACGCCCCGCCGCCCGGCGCCACGCTCACGCGGTCCCACTGCAGCTTCAGTGCGGCCTGGGCGTGGAAGTCCCAGCGCAGGCCCACCGACCAGCTGGACTGCACCAGCCTGCCACCATTGAGCACCGCCACCACGGCCTTGCCCAGCCCCTGCGCCTCGGCGGCGGCCGCCGCACCCAGCACCGGCGTCAGCACCTGCTGCCAGGCTGGAACGTCAAGCGCGGCAACCGCATTGCGGGAGCGGCCATGGCCGACGAAGGGTGTCCAGTCGGCCAATCGATAGCCCAGCATCGCGTAGAACGTGCGCTCCACCGTCAGCGGTGGGGCCGACACATGCACGAACTCGGCGCTGCCCTGCCACGCGCTGCCCTCGTAGCGCAGGCCCACCTCGGTGAACCGCGCCTGGATGCCGTTGGCGCCCAGCCGCTCGCGCAACTGCTGAGCCGGCGCTGCCACCGCCGGCAGCGGCAGCGCTGCGAGCTGGCCCAGCGCCGCCAGCGCAGAGCGCCGCGCGTCGTCCTGCCTGAAGTCGATACGCGCCCGGGCAATGCTGGCGCGCAGCAGCCAGCCGCCCTGCTCGCGCGACACCATGCCGCCCAGCACCGAGTTCAGCCGGCCAGCCTCGGAGAAGTCCACATCGCCGATGCGTGTGGCGCCGGCCAGCAGCTTTGCGCGCCACTGCGCGTCGCCAGCCAGCCAGCTGCGCGCGACATCACCGCCGTCCAGCGTGGTGGGCAGGCGGGCATAGAACTCCACCGGCGGGCGGATGCTGAGGAAGCCGAACCCGACGTTGCGGTAGTCCGCCATCAGGAAGGTGTCGACATTGACCCGGCCCGCGCGCAGCGTCCATTCAGCATCGGGCCGGTAGCTGGCGTAGGCCCATTCCAGCGCATCGGCATCCCCGGCGAAGGCGCCACGCCTCTTGGCGATGCCCTGGGCCACCAGTTCCAGCGACGGGCCGACGCTGACGTTCGCCTGCACGCCCAGCCGGGTGTCGGCATCCCAGCGCCACCGGGCCGGCCGGGCGGGCTGGGTCAGCTCGCGCCGGAATCCCCAGGTCGCGGGCGCCTGCACTTCGCTGACGGCCAGCGTGCCAAACCCGCTGATTCGCAACCCGGTCATGGCGGGCCGCTCGGGCTCCTGGGCAGCGGCGGCGCCAGCGCAGGCCGCCAGGCTCGCGAGCAGGCCGCGTGTCCAGGAGCTGCGATGTCCGGAGCGCATGAGGGGCATGGCGGAAAGCGTGTTGCCGTGCAGTTAGCAAGTATTAGCCCCCGTCTTTCCCGGCTTCACAAGCCCCCCTGCCGCTCCATTTGCAACCCCGTCACATTTGCGACCACCTTGCAAGCGCCGGGGTTGAAGCCCGGCGCCGAGAATGCCGGCCATGCGTATCGACTTCATCTCCGACATCGTCTGCCCCTGGTGCGCCATCGGGCTGTATTCGCTGGAAACCGCCGCGGCGCGCATCCCTGGGCTGGTGCTGGACCTGCATTTCCACCCCTTCGAACTGAACCCGGGCATGGGCCCCGACGGGCAGGACATCGAGGAGCACCTGGCCGAGAAATACGGCGCCAGCCCGACCCAGCTGGCCGGCACGCGCGAGGCCATCCGCGAGCGCGGTGCGGCGCTGGGTTTCGAGTTCCGCATGGCAGCGCGCAGCCGCATCTACAACACCCGCGACGCGCATCGCCTGCTGCACTGGGCGGACGAGGCCTTCGGCGGCGCCGTGCAGCGCGCGCTCAAGGTCGGGCTGCTGAAGGCCTACTTCACCGACGGCCGCAATGTGTCCGACCCCGCCGTGCTGCTGGAACAGGCCGTGGCCGCCGGCCTCCCCGAGGCCCAGGCGCGCGAGCTGCTCGCCAGCCGGCGCTACGACGCCGAGGTGGCCGACGCCGAGGCGCAGGTGCATGCCCAGGGCATCCACGCCGTACCGGCCATCGTCGTGAACCAGCGCCACCTGATCCAGGGTGGCCAGTCGGTCGAGGTGTTCGAGCAGCTGCTGCGCCAGGTGATGGCGCAGGGCTGACGCGCCGGCATCCCCAGCGCTGGGGATGTGAGGCGGCCCCGTCGTCACTAGGCTCCAGGCCTCTCGCCAGGAGCTTCACGATGAAGAACTGCCTCGTTCTGACCGGCATGCTTGCTGCGGCCACCGCCATGGCCGCCACGCCCACCGCCGAGAACCCGTTCTACATCCGGCAGGCCAACAGCGCCAACAGCGGCAACCACGCCACCGGGGACATCGTCGTCTGGGGCGTGCAGAACGTGCAGCCGCCGGCGGGCAGCAGCTATGTCTATGGTGTCTCCGGCATCTGCCCCAACGGCAAGACCTGCGACGCCTTCGCCACCGACCCGGACTGGGTCAAGCAACGCCTCTTCGAACGCGACTGGACGCTGCTGCCGCACCAGTATTACGCGTCCACCGTCTACAACGCGGAGCAGACCGGCGCCCGGCTGCTGCTGCTGTCCGCCTCCAGCGGCTTTCCGCGCGCCAACACCAGCTTCATCTGGACGCCGACGCTGGGCGACGTGGGCGCCATGCCGTTCGTGCAGTCCATGAGCATCAACGGCGCCGGCCTCACGCCCACGATCAGCTGGACGCTGCCCGCCAGCACGCCCAACGGCATCGACCAGATGCGCATCCGCGTGCAGGACGCCAGCCACCCAGTCACCGTCGAGGCCCGTTTCGGCGCTGCCACCAGCTTCCAGCAGTCCGACCTGATCTGGCAGAGCCCCGCGCTGGGCAGCACCAGTTTCACGCTGCCGGCCGGCGTGCTGAGCTTCGGCACCAGCTACGCCATCAGCATCGACCTGTCCCACACCCGCGCCGACGGCACGGTGGCGTCGCGCTCCAGCTCCTACTTCGACTTCACGCCCATCAACCCGGCCACGCTGCCCGGCAATGTCAGCAACATCGCACTGCCGACACTGCAACCTGTGCCCACCAGCAGCGGCGCCTTGGCCGGGCCGGTGTATGGGTTTCACGTCGACAACGTGGGGCCCGACCACATCACCTTCATCGACCCCGTCGTCGCCACCGGCTTCAGCTACGCCACCGGCGCGGGCGACCCCAACTTCAAGGCCGTGCAGGTGGCCAGCAACGTCGGCGACGGCCTGTACGAGGTGTGGACCTGGAACGCCGGCGCGTGGCAGCTCAGCGCTGGCGGCGTGGCCGCGGGTGCCAGCTTCGACTTCGTCGCCCACGGCTTCGCCGGCGGCGTGGATCGTTTCCAGATCCGCGGCATCGAGGCCTCGGCCAACGTGAATGCGTTCGACGTGACCGGCTTCGTCACCGGGCTGAGCTTCGTGGCGCCGGGCAGCTTCACCGGCACCATGCAGGCCATCACGACGGCGGTGCCCGAACCCGCACCTTATGCCCTGTGGCTGGCCGGCGCCGCGGCGCTGCTCGTGGGGTGGCGGCGCCAGACCTGAGACAATCCAGCCCTGCATTCCGAAGCCCGCCGCTGGCGGGCTTCTTGTTTCTTCAGCGCCCATGTTCAAGAACCTGATCACCTACCGCATCGGCGAAGGCTGGACGGCCGACGCCCAACTGCTCGGCGAACAACTCGCCAAGGAACCCTTCCTGGCCTGCGCCCCCACCCAACCGCTGGCCGTGGGCTGGGCGCCGCCGCGCGGCGTCGAGCACGCGCCGCTCGTCGAGGTCGTCGACGGCCACTGGCTCATCAAGCTCAAGCGCGAGGCACGGCTGCTGCCGTCCTCCGTCGTGCAGGAGCGCGTCGACGAGCTGGCCGAGCACATCGAGGAAACCACCGGCCGCAAGCCCGGCAAGAAGGCCAAGAAGGACCTGAAGGAACAGGCCACGCACGAGCTGCTGCCGCGCGCGTTCACGAAGACCTCGGCCACGCAGGTGTGGATCGCGCCCGCGCAAGGCCTGCTGTTCGTCGACGCCGGCTCCAGCAGCCGCGCCGACGAGGTCGTCACGATGCTGATCCAGGCCAGCCCCGGCCTGAGCCTGCAGCTGGTGCAGACCGCCGAAAGTCCCGCGGCCTGCATGGCCGCCTGGCTGCTGGACGGCGTGACGCCCGAAGGCTTCCAGATCGAGCGCGAGTGCGAGTTGAAGGGCAGCGACGAGCAGAAGCCCGTCGTGCGCTACGCCCGCCATCCGCTGGACATCGACGAGGTGCGCGCCCACCTGACCAGCGGCAAGATGCCCACGCGGCTGGCGCTGTCCTACAAGGAGCGCGTCGCCTTCACGCTGACCGAGGGTTTCGCGATCAAGAAGATCAGCTTCCTGGACCTGGCCTTCGAGGGCCGCGCCGAGGCCAGCGGCGACGAAGCCTTCGACGCCGACCTGGCGCTGGCCACCGGCGAGTTGAGCGGCCTGATCCCGGCGCTCATCGAGGGCCTGGGCGGCGAGCACGACTTTGCCGCCGGCGCCGCTCCGGCCCCGGTGCCCGCCAGCCTGCCCGACCCCACCGCGGCGGCCAGCGAGGATGCGCCGCCCTGGTGATCAGCGCAGGTCGTCCGCGCGCGGCTTGATGCCATAGGCGCGGAACAGCCGCTCCACGGCCCCCTCGCGCAGCAGCGCCTGGTGGGCCTCCTTCAGCTGCTGCCGGTCGGCGTCGCTGAAGCCGGCGCTGGCGGCCAGCCAGATCTCGCCCGACTCCAGCGTGACGCCCACCTGGTAGGCCGCGGGGTCGCGTCCGCTGCTGCGCACCTTGTCCAGGTTGATGACGTCGCCGCCGTAGATCGCGTCCACCACGCCACGATCCAGCATGCGCAGCATGTCGTCGACGCTGCTGGCCTGCGTCACCTGGCCGGTGCTGAAGCCGTGGCGCTGCAACTGCGCCAGATTGGGCGAGCCGCGCAGCACCGCCAGGCGCAGCTGACGTGCCTGCTCAAGCCCCGCCACCAGCGGCTGGCCGCTGCGGTTGATGAACACGAAGTGCTGCACGTACAGCTTGAGCAGCCACTGGAACTGCGGGTCGCGCTCTGGCGTGCGCGTCAGCGGCAGGATAGCGATGCGGGGCTGGTTGCTCGCCGTCGCCAATGCCCGCGCCCACGGGAAAAACTCCACGCGGGCAGGCTGGCCGCAGCGCTTGAGCAGCAGTTCGACAAGCTCCACCAACACACCGGGGCGCTCCGGCTGGCCGTCGACGGCAAACGGAGGCAGGTCACCAGAGACCACACGCAGCGGAGCCAGTGCCTCGGCGGCGCAGACCGGTGCGGCCAGGGTCAGCGCCGTCAGCAGGGACAGCAGGCGCGGTGACGGCACCGCGCAGGACAGGAAAAGCAAAGACATCCGCCCCATGCTGCCTGCCCGCAGGCGCGCTGGCAATGGCTGCAGACACGGCGTTCGCAGCCGGCTTCAGCGGCCCGCCGCCAGCGTGCCGCCAACCGCGCCGGCACGCGGCAGATAGCCCCGGGTGGCCAGCCGCCACGGGTCCAGCTCGCGGCGGTTGACCGGGTGGCCGCCGGCAATCTGGCCGGCCGTCCACGCCACACGCGCCCAGGCGCCGTCACCCAGCGCGTCGCGCCACGCAGCCAGCGCCGCCATCAGCCCCGGCTGCAGCCAGACGTCCCAGCAAGGCTCGTCCGGCGCCAGCCGCTTCAGCCCCATGTGCACCGCATCGGCCAGCAGCCGCAACCGCGCCTCGGCCACCGCGCTGCCGCAAGCCGGCAGCAGGCCGCGCAGCAGCCGGTTGCGCGACGCGGCCTGCCCCGCATTCAGCGTCAGCAGCCGCTGCAGCTGCTGCAGCGCCGTGCGCACCGACGTGGGCGGCAGCGGCGCACACAGCGGCAGCGCGGGCACGTCCAGCGGCCGGTCGGCGTGGGCCGGGCCCAGCATCAGCACGGCCAGGCGCAGCCACTCGCCGGGCGCGAGGCCGTGGGCCGCGTCGGCGCGTTGCGACAGCGCCCACACCTCGGCGAAGCCGCGCGTGCCCTTGGCGCGGTTCACGCGGGCCGACAGCATCGCCAGGTTGGACGCCGCGTAGGCGCCGTCGTTGTTGAGCCGGTCCACCGACGCGTCGCTGCCCAGCCGCGTGGCATGCGTCAGCGGCTGGCGGGTCACCGGGCAGTGGCTGACATCCAGCCGGCGCAGCAGCTCGACGGTGACGTCGGGCGCCACCGCCCGACCGCGGGCCAGCGCGCCCAGCCGCAGCTGCAGCCACTTGCGCACGAAGCGGTCGTCGTGGCGCGGCCGCGCGCCCTGCCCCGCAGTGGCGGCGGTGAAGCCCTCGCGCACGGCCTGCGGCCAGCCAGCCTGCGGTGCGATGGCGCTGAGCCGGTGCAGGTCGTGGCCGAGGCGCCGCCCCGCCTCGACCGCGTCGAAGTCGTCGCTGTTCATCCCCATCTCCGGGCTGTGCCGGCGGCAGCATCCGCGCCGCCGGGCAGGCGTCAGAACCCCAGTTTGAAGGTCACGCGCACGGTGCGCGGCTCGGCGGGGTGGATGTGCCGGTCGGCCACCGGCGCGGCCTCGCCCGGCAGCCGCGACTCGTAGAAGTACTCGATGTCGTTGACCTTGCGGTTGCCCAGGTTGAAGACGTCGAGCGTCACCTCGGCCCTGTCCCACAGCTTGCGGCTGACGCGCAGGTTGGTCGTCAGCGACGAGCGCGAGCGCACGCTGTTGTCCTCGATGAGCGCGCCCGAGCCCAGGTAGCGCCACTGCAGGCTGGCCGACCACGGGCCCAGCTCGCGCAGCGTGACGGCGACGGACGCGACCTTGTCGACCGCGTTGGGGATGCGGTTGCCGGCCGCGTCGGCATCGGAGAAGCGGGCATGCGTCCAGGCCAGGTCGGCGTCGATGAGCAGCCACGGCACCGGCACGTAGCGGTTGTTCCACTCGATGCCGCGGCGCCGCGTGGGCCGGCCGGCCTCGGTGGCGCCGGCATCGCCCACGTAGACCAGCTCGGAGTCGAAGTCCAGCTTCCACAGCGCCAGCGAGCTCTGCAGGCCCGGCAGCCATTCGGTGCGCGCGCCCAGCTCCAGGCCGCGAGCGGCCACCAGGCCCGGCACCTTGTCGACGGCCTCGCCGCTCTTCGGGTCCCGCGTGGCCGTGGTGCCGCGCGCGTCGTTGCTGTGGAAGCCGCGGCCGGCGTTGATGAAGAACTCGGTGCTGGCCCAGGGGCCGGCGATCAGCGACAGCTTGGGCGAGAACAGCCGCGCCGAGCTGCGGCCCGAGTTGGCACCGTTCGTGAGGCTGTCGACCTGGAAGCGCGCCTGGTCGGCCCGCAGCCCGGCGATGGCGCGCAGCCAAGAGGTCAGCTCGACGGCGGTCTGGCCGTACAGCCCCAGTTGCGTCTGGCGCACCTCGTCGTCGCGCGTGGTGTGGGTGATGCGGCGCTCCACGGTGTCGAACAGGCCCACGCGGATGCGGTCGTGGCGCAGCTGCGCGCCCACCTCGCTGCGCGCCGGCAGCCCGCCCAGCCGGTGCTCGACGGCATGGCTGAAACGGGCGCCGTAGACGCTGCGCCGGTCCTGCTGCAGGAACTGATCGCCGTCGTCGGGGCGCTCCAGCGCGTAGGTGAAGTTGGAGAACAGCTTCAGGCGGTAATTCATCGCATAGGCCGCGACGCGCGTCGCGTCGGCGTCCGTCACGCGATGCCATTCGCCGGACAGGCTGGCGCGGCGGGTCTCGCCACCGTCGCTCTTGTCCACGGCGTCGAAGCGGCCGAAGGGGCGACCGTTGAACGCGCCGGCATCGAGGAGCCGCTCGGGCACCTGGTCAGTCGAGCGCCATGTCGCGTCGTAGCCCATCAGGCTGGCGCGCCAGCCCTCGGCGCGCGTGCCGCCCGACAGCGTGACGACGCCGTTGCTCTTGCGCAGGTGCTCGGCCAGCGTCCACGGGCCGTCGTTGTGCTGCACCTCGACGGCGCCGAGCAGGTTCAGCCCGCCGCCCAACGCCGACGATCCAGCGCCGACGAAGCGCTGGAACTGGCGCTGGCCCAGCGTCAGCGCGGCGAAGCCCTCGTCCAGCGTGCGGCGGTAGGCGATGTCGGCCGAGCCGGCGGCGGAGAAGTCGCCCGTCGTCGCGAAGTACGGGCCCTTGCGGTAGTCGATGCGCTCGACCAGCTCGGGGATCAGGAAGTTCAGGTCCGAGTAGCCCTGGCCGTGGCCGTGCGTGGGCATGTTGACCGGCAAGCCGTTGACCGTGGTGGCGAAGTCGGTGCCGTGGTCGAGGTTGAAGCCGCGCAGGAAGTACTGGTTGGCCTTGCCGTCGCCGGAGTGCTGCGTGACGATGACGCCGGGCACGAACTCCAGCACCTCGCCGGGCCGCAGCGCGGGGCGGCTCTTCAGCAGCTCGGCGCGGATGCTGCCTTGCGACGCGGCATCGGCGCTGCCGATGGCGTTGTCGTAGTGGCGGCCGGTGACTTCGACCTTCTCCAGCACGGCGGAGGCGACGAGCACGGGCGGCGCGGTCTGCGCGTGGGCGGTGGTGGTGGCGAGCAGGCAGGCGGCGGCCAGCAGCGTGGGCTGGTTGCGGCGGATCTTGGGCATGGGAAGTCTCGGCAGGTCCGGGCGTGCGCACAGGCACGCGCGGGCAGGCCCGGCCGGTCAGGTCGTGACCGGCAGGCATGGGCAGGGGCGGGGATGGCGCGCGTGACGCGCCCGCAGGCCTCAGCCGCGCGGCGGCGCGAGCGCAGGCGCGACGATGCGGTCGCGCCAGGCCCCGTGCGCCGTGGCCGGGCGCTCGCCGCCCGCCAGCAGCGGCAGCACCGGCGCCACCGGCAGCCAGGCCAGGAAGGCGGTGACGCCGCCCTGCCCCGCGTCATCCAGCGCGTCGGCCGCCTGCACGATGTCGGCCGTGTCCGCCGCATGCCGGTGTAGCACGCCGCCGTGGGCGTGCAGCTGCGAGCCGCTGGCGCGGCTGGCCGTCCAGCCCAGCCGCGGGCCCTGCAGCCGCGCGTCCTGCGCGGCGTGCAGCTGGTCCAGCAGCGCCCGCACCGGCTGGGCCAAGCGGGCCAGCACGCCGTCGTGCGGCGCGGCCACGGCGCCCGTGTGCATGTGGCGGTGGCCTTGCAGGCCCACCATCCACTGCACCACGCCCTGCAGCGGCAGCACCACCAGCAGCAGCATCAGCATGCCGGTGCGCGCGCGGTGCAGCAGTGACGACGGAATGAGAGGCACGGGGACGGCGTGACGGGCAAGTGGGTGGCGGCAAGCCACCGGACCGCGGATGTTGGGCCCGCTCGGTTGCCTGCGTATGACATGCCTACGCGGCGCGGCCGCGGGCGGATGCGTGCGTCAACCGCCCCAGCCCGTGAACGGGCGCACCGCCAGGTTGGCGTTGACGTAGCGCGCATCGCCCGTCACCTCGGCGCCCAGCCAGGCCGGGCGCGCGAACGCCTGCCCTTCGGCGTCCAGCTCGATCTCGGCGACGACGAGGCCGGCGTTGGCGCCCAGGAACTCGTCCACCTCCCAGGTCATGCCCTCGAACGGGCACAGGTGGCGCACCTTCTCGACGACGGGGCCGTCGCACATCGCCAGCAGCTGCTGCGCGTCGGCCAGCGGCACGGCGTACTCGAACTCGGCGCGCGTGGCGCCGGTCGTCGCACCCTTGATGGTCAGGAAAGCCGCGTCGCCGGCGATGCGCACGCGCACCGTGCGCGCCGGGTCGCGGCTCAGGTAGCCCTGGCTGAAGCGGGTGCGGCTCGTGGCCTGCTGGCGCCAGCCGTCGCCGGTGACGAGGAATTTGCGTTCGATCTCAATGCCCATCGCGGGTGCCTTCAGCTGCCTGCGCTGCAGCCTCGCGCAGCTTGTCCTTCTTGCTCTTGCGCGTCGTGCTCTTGATGCCGCCGGTGGCCTGCGCCTCGGTGGCCACGGCCTGCGGCTCGAAGCCGGGCAGGCGCTCGCGCGGCACGCGCTGGCCCTGCCGCTTCTCGATGAGGCGGAAGTGGCTCTCGGCGTTCTCGGCGCTGTCCGCGCAGATGAAGCTGACGGCGGTGCCCGTGGCGCCGGCGCGGCCGGTGCGGCCGATGCGGTGCGTGTAGTCCGCCGCCGAGCGCGGCAGCTCGTAGTTGACGACGGCGTCCAGCGCGTCGACATGCAGGCCGCGCGCGGCCACGTCGGTGGCCACCAGCACCGCGACGCTGCCGTCCTTCAGCGCCGCCAGCACGTCGCGGCGCGCGCCCTGGCTGAGCTCGCCGTGCAGCACGCCGGCCTTGAAGCCGTGGGCATGCAGTTTGTCGGACACCAGCTCGGCCGTGTAGCGGCTGGCAACGAACACCAGCGCGCGCTGCCAACCCGCATCGCGCAGCATCTGGCGCAACGCCGGCAGGCGCTGCGCGCGGTCCAGCTGGATGGCGCGCTGCGTGATCTGCGGCGGCGCCTCCTCGATATCGATGCGCACCGGCTCGCGCAGCAGCTGCGCCGCCAGCGCCTCGACGGCCGGCGGGAAGGTGGCGGAGAACAGCAGCGACTGGCGCCGCGCCGGCAGCTGCGCCAGCACGCGCTGCAGCTCGTCGGCGAAGCCCTGGCCCAGCAGACGGTCGGCCTCGTCCAGCACCAGGCACTCGACGCCGGCCAGCGTCAGGCCGTTGTGGTCCAGCAGGTCCAGCAGCCGGCCCGGCGTGGCCACCATCACATCGCAGCCGCCGCGCAGCGCCATCAGCTGCGGATTGATGGACACGCCGCCGAAAGCCAGCGCCACGCGGGGCCGGTGCATCAGCAGCGCCGCCAGCTCGCGCAGCAGCTGCGCCGTCTGCACGGCCAGCTCGCGGGTGGGCGCCAGCACCAGCGCACGCGGCCCCGGGCGCGGCGGCGATGCGACGAGGCGCTGCAGCAGCGGCAGCGCAAAGGCGGCCGTCTTGCCGGCACCGGTCTGCGCGAGCGCGAGCACGTCGCGGCCGGCCAGGATGGGCGGCAGCGCCGCGGACTGCACGGCGGTGGGAGCGTGGTAGCCCTGCTCGCGCACGGCGCGCAGCAAGGCGGGCGACAGGCCCAGGGAAGCGAAGGACATGGGCCGATTGTCGCGGCCCGGCGGCTGGCTGCGGCCAGCCGCCTCGCTCAAGGCGCGGTCGTGAACATCCAGGTGCGGTGCACGGCCGTCGAACCGATGGTGGCGTCGAGCTCCACGCGGTACTGCGTGCCGGCCGCCAGCGGCGCGTTCGGCACCAGCCCGGCCTCGTTGTCCGCGATGAACCGGTTGCGATCGCTGGCGCTGGTGATGACGGTGGCCGCCACCGGCGTGCCGTCGCTCGCCCGGGTGATCACGAAGCGGCTGACCTGCACCACCGACATCGCGTGCAGCGTGATGGGATAGCCTTCGGACAGCCCCGCCTCGAGCGGCTTCATGCTGGAGGCCGGCATGCGCACCGGCACGCCGCTGCTGGTGTCGCGCGGCCACACGGCAAAGCCGTCGGCCGCCGCCGGTGTCGACGCGGCGATCCGGGCGGTGTCCAGCACCAGCACGCCGCGCCTGGACTGCAGCGAGGCGCCGATGCCGACATGCTGCGCCACGGGGTTCAGCAGCAGCATCCGCCCATACAGGTTGTCCAGCGCATGCTCCACCAGCTCCGTGGCCGGGAAATAGCTCTGGCCGGCGATCGTGTCGAAGCCCAGCACGCTCTCGCCGTGCGCACGCACGCCGCCCTGGAGCACGGGGCTGACGCCCGCGGCGGCCAGGCGCTGGTCCACCGTCGAGCCGCTGAAGCAGGGCTGGCCCGCCACTTCGTCCGTGCCCCCGGCCTCATTGAACGCCACGTAGCGCGCATGGGCCTGGGCCGTCCCTTCCAGTGCCGGCAGGCGTTCGAACTGCGGCACGCCGGCCGAGACGCGGGCCAGGTTCACCAGCGCCAGCACGGCCGGCGCCGCCAGCAGGACATCGCCGGACGTGCAGGTCACCGTGCTCACGGGGGGTGTCGCGGCGTCCGAGGGCACGCCGCTGGCGGGCGTCGCCGGCACCGTCAACGGAGGCTCCGGGGTGGCGGGCGTGGGAGACGGCGTCGGGGTCGGGGTCGGGGCCGGCGCGGGCGTGGCCGGCGTCGTCACGACGGGCGCCGTCGCCAGCGGCGCGGAGCCGGCCGGGGTGCCGCCTCCGCCCCCACCGCCGCAGGCGGTCAGGGCCAACGCGAGTAGCGACAGGCAAGCGTGTGCCGGCAAGGGGCGGCTGGGGGGCATGCAAGCTCCTGAAACGGCGCGTCACGCCGTGAAACCGGGCGACGCGCCGGCACAGGCATTGGAGGGGCCGCGGGGTGGGCCGCCCGTCGGCGGCGCGGGCATGTGCCCGTAGGAGGCGGCCGCGAGCCGCGTCGGCCGGCGCCGTCAGCGCCAGCGGCAGCCGCCGTCTAGAACAGCGCCTGCTGGTCCGCCGCCAGCTGCCCGGCCGCGCGCGCCTCGATCAGCAGCAATCGCCGCTTGGTCTCCAGGCCGCCGGGGGCGGAGAACCCGGTGGGTGCCCCACCGGCGCCCATGACGCGATGACATGGCACGATGGGCGCGAAGCGGTTGTGCCCCTCGGCGCGCCCGACCGCCCGCGCCGCGCCGGGCTCCCCCAACGCTGTGGCCAGTTCACCGTAGGTCTGCGTCCGGCCCACCGGGATCTGGCGCGTCAGCGCCAGCACCCGACGGTCGAAGGCCGGCACGCCCCGCTCGTCGAGCACGATGGCGAGCAGCTCGCGGTGATCGGCCGTCGTGCCCGCCAACAGGCGCTGCACCGCGCCGATGGCCACGCGCACCGACGCCGGCGCGTCGGCGGGCGAGACCTCCTCTGCCCCGTCGAAGCGACGCCGCATCAGCGCGCGCAGCGCCGACACCTCCGCCGCCGGCAGCGCGGAACCGGCCACGCCCTCCTCCGCCTCGCCGTGCCAGGCGATGGCGCACGGGCCGATCGCGGTGGCAAACACGGCGAAGCGCGCCGTCATGCGGGCTCCAGCCCCAACCGGGCCGCCGTCGCGCGGGCGGCGACCTCCCGCGGCGGCAGCGCCTTCAGCCGGTGGTCGCTCCAGACCTGGCGCCAGCGCCGCGCACCGGGCGTGCCATTCCACAGGCCCAGCGCGTGCCGCATCGCATGCGGCCAGGAGCGGCCGGCGGCGTGCAGGCGGTCGAGGTAGTCCAGCCAGGCGTCCTCCACCTGCTCGCGCGAGGCCGCCGGGTCGGGCTGGCCAAAGAAGCGCGAGTCCCACTGCGCCATGCTCCAGGGCTCGTGATAGGCCTCGCGGCCGACCATGACGCCGTCCAGCTGCTGCAGCTGCTCGGCGATCTGCTCGGGCGTCTTCAGGCCGCCGTTGATGGCGATGGTCAGCTGCGGGAACTCGCGCTTGAGCTGGGCGACGAGTTCATAGCGCAGCGGCGGGATCTCGCGGTTTTCCTTCGGGCTCAGGCCCTGCAGCCAGGCATTGCGGGCGTGGACGATGAACACCTCGCAGCCGGCCGCGGCGACCGTGCCGACGAAGTCGCGCACGAAGTCGTAGCTCTCGTTCCTGTCGATGCCGATGCGGTGCTTGACGGTGACCGGCAGCGTCGTCGCATCGCGCATGGCCTTCACACAGTCGGCCACCAGCTGCGGCTCGGCCATCAGGCAGGCACCGAACGCGCCCTTCTGCACGCGAGGGCTGGGGCAGCCGCAGTTCAGGTTGACCTCGTCATAGCCCCAGCGCTCGGCCAGCTGCGCGCAGGCGGCCAGGTCGGCCGGCTCGCTGCCGCCCAGCTGCAGCGCGACAGGGTGCTCCTCGGCGTTGAAGTCGAGATGGCGTGGCTGGTCGCCATGCAGCAGCGCGCCGGTCGTCACCATCTCGGTGTAGAGCAGCGTGTGGCGCGTGATGAGTCGGTGCAGGTAGCGGCAATGGCGGTCGGTCCAGTCCATCATCGGCGCGACGGACAGGCGCCAGGGCGAGAAAGCGGGAGAAGTCACGGCGGGATTATCGAGGCGGGGCCGTGTCGGCCGCCGCCGGGCGCGGCTGCAGCAGGCTGGCAACGGCGGTGTTGCCGGCGGCGGTGGCCGCTGCCAGCAGTCGGTCGGCCAGCGCCTCGCTGAGGCCGGCGGCGAAGGCCGGTGCGAGGTGGTTGTCGTCGTAGAAACGCAGGCGGCCGCCATCGGCCACCGGGCACACCTCGCCGCTGCAGAACGCAGCCGACATGTCGATGCGCAACACCCGCGGGTGCCGGGCCAGCGCAGCCGCCTCGAAGCCGGCGACGTCGTCCCGCCAGGGGCGGCGGTCTGCCGCCGGGAACTGGCAGGCGGCGTTGATGTCCCGGCCGCGCCATTGCGCGCGTGCCGCACAGGTCGGCACGTCGACCGGCACGCGCGGTGTGTCGCGCATGACGGCAACCTCCAGGCGCTGCGCCGCCAGCCGGGTCAGCATGCGGCTCAGGCCCTGCTCCCAGGCATCGGCGCCGCCCACGCCGGTCGACAGATTGGCCAGCACGACCAGATCGGGCCGGGCCTGCCCGATGCGGTGCAGCATGGCCTCGCGCCATTGCGCGCATTCCGTGTACTCGCGGCGCAGCACGTCGCTCCAGACCGGCATGTCCAGGCTGGGGCAGCCCGACTTGGTGAGCGCCAGCAGCCGCCAGCCGCGCTCGCGGGCCAGGCGGTCCAGCGCCGGGAACCAGTTCACCGCGTGCGAATCGCCCCACAGCACCACGGTGCGCGCGGCGTCCTGGGCGCCGAAGACGCAGTCGGGCAGGTCCACGGCCTCGAAGCGGGCATGGCAGCCCGCCGCGACGGAGGCCGGCCGCTCGCTGCGCTGGCGCGCAATGTCGCGCTGGGCCTCGTCGCCGCTCCAGTGGCGCGGCAGCCCCGCCGCCAGCGCCAGGGCCGCCGTCAGCCCCAGCGTCAGGCCGACAAAGCGCGCCGGGCGCCAGGCGGGCAGCCAGCCCACACGGCATGGTTCCTCGATCCACCGCCACGACGCCCAGCCGACCGCGAAGCTGGCCAGCACCAGCAGCGCCTTGCCTGCGGCATCGGGCTGCGGCCACAGCACGGCCGAGAAGATCAGCAACGGCCAGTGCCAGAGGTACACCGAGTAGGAGCAGTTGCCCAGCGTGACCAGCGGGCGCCAGGCCAGTGCGCGCGCCAGCACCCCGTCGGCCTCCTGCGTCGCCGTGACCAGCAGCCCCAGCGCGCACAGCACCGGCAGCAGCGCCCACAGGCCGGGGAACGGCCGGTGCTCGTCCATCAGCAGTGTCACGGCCACCAGCGCGCCGGCCGACAGCCAGCCCAGCAGCGCACGCGCCGACGGACCGACCCTCAAGGGCGTGATGGCCAGCGCGATGCCTGCGGCGAACTCCCACATGCGGAACGGCATGTTGAAGAAAGCCAGCGGCTGGCTCCAGCGCGTAGCCACGACACAGGCGGCCAGCGACATGACCGCCACCGCCAGCGTGACCCACCGCAGGCGCCGCGTGAAACGCTCGGCGGGGCCCTTCAGGCACAGCACCACCAGCCAGGGCCAGACCAGGTAGAACTGCTCCTCCACGGCCAGCGACCACAGGTGCAGGAACGGGCTGGCGGCACCGTGAGCGGCGAAGTAGTCCGTCGCGCGGCCGGTGAACCAGAGATTGATGACGTACAGCAGCGCGGCCCGCATCGCCGAGAACACTTCTGCCCATTCCTCGGGCGCCAGCAGCAGCAGTGCAGCGCCCGCGCTGGCCAGCAGCAGCACCGCGTTGGCCGGGAACAGGCGCCGGATGCGGCGGGCGTAGAACTCCCAGATCGCGATGCGCCCGGCGCGCTGGCCCTCGCGCCACAGCAGGCCGCCGATCAGGTAGCCGGAGATGACGAAGAAGATGTCGACGCCGACATAGCCACCCGCAAAGCCTGCAATCCCGGCGTGGTTCAGCAGCACCAGCAGGATGGCGATCCCGCGCAGGCCCTGGATGCCCGGGTTCAGGCCGGGCTTCATGTCAGGTCACGCAGCGGATGCTCTTGCGGCGACCAGGGGCTGGCGAAGAACGCGGTGACCTCCGCGGCATCGACGCCGTCGACGCCCGGCGGGTTCCAGCGCGGCGCGTGGTCTTTGTCGACGGCCAGCGCGCGGATCCCCTCCACCGTCTCGCTGCGCTGCGCGCCGCGCAGGTGGAAGGCATGGTGCACGAGGTCGCGCTCCAGGCGCAGATCGTCGGCCAGGCTGAGGTCCCGCCCGCGGCGCACCAGCTCCAGCGTGACGGCCATCATCAGCGGCGAGCGCTTGAGCAGCGTCTCGCGCGTGGCCCGCGCCCAGGCGTCGTCGGCCTGGGCCAGCGAGGCCAGGATGGCCGCCAGCGTCGGCTGACCGAAGTGGCGGTCAATGTGCTGCACCTCGGCCCTGGGCTCGGACGGCGGCGCCAGGTCGACGCGCTGCATGACCGTGGCCACCACGTGCTCGGCGCTGGGCTGCTCGCCACGGCGCAGGTCCTCGATGAGCGCCGGCCAGTGCTCGGCGCGCACGAACACGTCGCCCAATCCCCACTCCAATGCATCGCCCACGGCGACGCCCTCGCCGGTCAGCGCCAGCCATTCGCCGACGTGGCCCGGGCACTGTGCCAGGAACCAGCCGCCGCCCACGTCAGGGAACAGGCCGATGCCGGTCTCGGGCATGGCCAGCCGCGAGCGCTCGGACAGCACCCGCAGCCGCGAGCCCTGGCTGATGCCCATGCCGCCGCCCATGACGATGCCGTCCATCAGCGCGACATAGGGCTTGGGGAAGTTGTGGATGAGGTGATTGAGGCGGTATTCCTCGGTGAAGAAGTCGCCCAGCGCTGCATCGCCCGCCAGCGCGGCCTGGTGGAAGAAGCGGATGTCGCCACCGGCACAGAAGGCCGGCGGCTTGCCATCGCGGCCGGCACCCAGCACGGCCACGGCCTGGATCTCGGGCCGAGCGGCCCAGTGGTTCAGCAGTGCCGTCATGTCGCGGATCATGGCCAGCGACAGCGCGTTCAGCGCCTGCGGACGATTCAGCGTGATGAGGCCCAGGCAGCCATTGACCTCGGCCAGGATCTGGCCATCGGACAGCAGGGGCGGGATCAGGTCATTCATGCGTTCTTCGGGACGGGTTGTGAAGGCGCCAGCGCCTCATTGGCAATCAGGGCGGCGAGCACGAGGCTACCGCCGATCAGTGCGGCGCTGCCTGGGTGTTCGCCCGCAAAGACCCAGGCCCACAGCACACCCAGCAGCGTCTCGGCCAGGCCCAGCAGCGCAATCTCGTGGCCGGGCAGTTCGCGCGCCAGGCGCACGGCCAGCAGGCAGGGGACGGCAAGCTGGAAGACGCCGAGGAAGGCGAGCAGGCCCAGGTCATGGGCGCCGGCCTGCAACGGCCAGGCCAGCGGCAGCGTCACCGCCATGGAGATGAGGGCGCCGATGAGGACGGCGGGCAGCATGTCGGTGCCACCGCCGCGCTGGCCCACCTTCTGCAGCAGGCACCAGTTGGCGGCGGCCGCCAGCGGCACGGCCAGCGCCACCGCGACGCCGCCGAGGCCACCGCCTGAGCTGGCCTGCTGCCCGAACATCCAGCCGATGCCCGCCCCGGCCACGACGATGGCGGCCCAGGTACGCGCCGGAATGTGCTGGCGCAGGAAGACGCGGGCAAACAGCGCTGTGAGCAACGGCCCCAGCGACATCGTCACCAAGACGTTGGCCACGGTGGTCAGCGACAGCGCCACCATGAAGGCCGTGAACATGACGGCCCAGCACAGCCCCGAGACCCACACGGTACGGCCCACCAGGCTGGGCAGCAGCGCCCTGCCCCGCATGACGCCCAGGATCGCGACCAGCGCCAGCGCGTTGAACGTGCTGCGCCAGAACGTGATCTCGAAACCTCTCGCCGCCTCCAGATGCCGCGTGACCACGCCCGCCGAACTCCACATCAGCGTGACCAGCAGCATCAGCAACACAGCGCTACGGTGACTCATCAAGAAGAGCGCCCCTTGAGAGGGGCGCGGGCAAATCTCTGGCTGGAGCCCCCCTCCCGGAGAGCGGCTGGGGGGAGCCCAACAGTCAACCGCGGTACGCGCGGAGCGTGGGCGGGAGTGGATGGTCTGCGCCTTAGGCGCGGGCTGCCCGCTTCCGCTCGTTCTCCGACAAGTGGCGCTTGCGCAGGCGAACCGACTTGGGCGTGATCTCGACCAGCTCGTCGTCGTCGATGAAGTCCACACCGTACTCCAGCGTCAGGTCGATCGGCGGCGTGACCTTGATGGCGTCTTCCTTGCCGGACACGCGGAAGTTCGTCAGCTGCTTGGTGCGCGTCGCGTTGACGACCAGGTCGTTGTCGCGGTTGTGGATGCCAACGATCATGCCTTCGTAGACCGGGTCGTTGGGCTTCACGAACATGCGGCCGCGGTCGTCCAGCTTGCCCAGCGCGTAGGTGAAGATCTCGCCGTCGTCCATGGAGATCAGCACGCCGTTCTTGCGGCCGCCGATGTCGCCCTTGTGGGCTTCGTAGCCGTCGAAGATGGACGAGATCAGGCCCGAGCCGCGGGTCAGGTTCATGAACTCGTTGGCAAAGCCGATCAGGCCCCGCGCGGGGATGCGGTACTCCAGGCGCACGCGGCCATTGCCGTCCGGCTCCATATTGAGCATCTCGCCCTTGCGCAGGCCCAGCGCCTGCATGACGCCGCCCTGGTGGGTTTCTTCGACGTCGGCCGTCACCAGCTCCATCGGCTCGCTCTTGACGCCGTCGATGTCCTTGAACATCACGCGCGGCTTGGACACGGCCAGCTCGTAGCCCTCGCGGCGCATGTTCTCCAGCAGGATGGTCAGGTGCAGTTCGCCACGGCCGCAGACTTCGAAGACGCCGTCTTCGTCGGTCTCGGACACGCGCAGTGCCACGTTGTGCTGCAGTTCCTTCTGCAGGCGGTCCCAGATCTGGCGGCTGGTGACGTACTTGCCTTCACGGCCGGCCAGCGGGCTGGTGTTGACGCAGAAATTCATCGTCAGCGTCGGCTCGTCCACCTTCAGCATGGGCAGCGGCGTGGGGTTGGCCGGATCGGTCACGGTCACGCCGATGCCGATCTCCTCGATGCCGTTGATCAGCACGATGTTGCCCGGGCCGGCTTCCGTGACCTGCACGCGGTCCAGGCCGTGGAAGGTCAGCACCTGGTTGATGCGGCCGTTGACGGCCTTGCCGCCGGGACCTTCCATGACGGTGACCTGCATGCCGGGCTTGATGGTGCCCTGGCTGATGCGGCCCACGCCGATGCGGCCCACGAAGGTGGAGAAGTCCAGCGCCGAGATCTGCAGTTGCAGCGGCGCGCTCGCATCACCCGACTGCGGCGGCACGTGCTTCAGGATGGTCTCGAACAGGGCCGACATGTCGGGGCCCCACTTCTCGCCGGGCGCGCCTTCGGTCAGCGACGTCCAGCCGTTGATGCCCGAGGCGTAGACGACCGGGAAGTCCAGCTGCTCGTCGGTGGCGCCCAGGTTGGCGAACAGGTCGAAGGCGGCGTTGATGACGGCGTCGCACTTGGCGCCCGGCTTGTCCACCTTGTTCACCACGACGATGGGCTTGAGGCCCAGGGCCAGCGCCTTCTTCGTGACGAAGCGCGTCTGCGGCATCGGGCCTTCCTGGGCATCGATCAGCAGCACCACGCCGTCCACCATGGACAGCGCGCGCTCCACCTCGCCGCCGAAGTCCGCGTGTCCGGGGGTGTCGACGATGTTGATGTGCGTGCCGCCCCAGCTGACCGCGCAGTTCTTGGCCAGGATGGTGATGCCGCGCTCGCGCTCGATGGCGTTGCTGTCCATGACGGTGTCGACGACCTTCTCGTGGTCGGCGAAGGTGCCGCTCTGGCGCAGGAGCTGGTCCACCATGGTGGTCTTGCCATGGTCGACGTGGGCAATGATGGCGATGTTGCGGATCGGGGTGGTCATGGTGATGCTTCGAAAAAAACCGGATCAGGCGGAGATCAAGGCCTGGACTTCCGGCGGAGTCAACAGGCGGTCGGCGATCAGTTCGCCAGAAGTGATGTGGGCGCTGCCGAGGAAGGCGCGCGGCTCGGGGCCGTAGACGCGCACGCGCTCGGCGTCGGGCGCGTCGACACGGCGGCGCAGGCCGGACAGGAAGCGCACGGCCTCGGGCATGTCCAGGCGCAGTTCGGGCGCGTCCAGCAGCAGGCGGTCGGGCGAGGTCAGCAGCGCGGTGCGCTGGTCGTCCGGCAGCGCCTCGATCTGCGCCAACGTGACGGCGCCGTCCAGCGTCAGCCCGCCGGACCCGGTGCGGCGCAGCGCGGCCAGCGAAGCCCCCACGCCGAGCGCCGCGCCGATGTCTTCGGCCAGCGTGCGGATGTAGGTGCCTTTGGTGCAACGGACGTCGAGGGTCACGGTGCCAGGGTGCATGGCGACGATGTCGATGCTGTGAATCGTCACGCGGCGGCTCTTGCGCTCGATCTCGACGCCGGCGCGGGCGTACTCGTACAGCGCCTTGCCCTCGTGCTTGAGCGCCGAGTACATCGGCGGCATCTGATCGATCTCGCCGATGAAGGCACGGCTCACGGCCTGCACCTGTTCGCGCGTGATGTGGTCGGCCTCCAGCCGCTCCAGCACCTCGCCTTCCGCGTCGCCCGTCGTGGTGCGGACACCCAGGGCCAGCGTCGCGAGGTAGCGCTTGTCAGCGTCCAGGCTCAGCTGGCTGAACTTGGTGGCCGCGCCGAAGCACAGCGGCAGCAGGCCGGTGGCCAGCGGGTCCAGCGTACCGGTGTGGCCGGCCTTCTCGGCGCGCAGCAGCCATTTGGCCTTCTGCAGCGCGTCGTTGCTCGACAGGCCCAGCGGCTTGTCGAGCAACAACACGCCATGCAGCGCGCGGCGCCGTACGCGCACGCGGGGCGGGCGGGCCTGCGAGACGTCGGCCTCAGTCATTGGGCTCCTCGTCCTCGACGGCGCGCGTCGAGTTCGCCTTGCTGATCAGCGCGCTCATCTCCGCCGCGCGCTCGGTGGTGCGATCGAACTGGAAGTGCAGCGTCGGCACCGTGTGGATCTGCAGACGCTTGAACAGGCCGTTGCGCAGGAAACCGGCGGCTTCGTTCAACGCCTCCTGCGTTTCCTTCGGATCGCCGATCAGCACCGAAAAGAACACCTTGGCGTGGGCGTAGTCGGGTGTGACCTCGACCGCGCTGATCGTCGCCATGCCGATGCGCGGGTCCTTCAGGTCGCGGATGAGCTCGGCCAGATCGCGCTGGATCTGGTCGGCGACGCGGAAAGCTCGGTTGGGGATGGCGCGTTTGTGTCTCATGGTGCGGTCTCCTGAAAGAACGAACCCCGCCCCGAGGGGCGGGGTTCACCCTCAGTGCTGGAGTTCAGAGCGTGCGGGCCACTTCCTTGATCTCGAAGAATTCGAGCTGATCACCTTCCTTGATGTCGCTGTAGTTCTTGAGCTTGATACCGCACTCGAAGCCTTCCTTGACCTCGCGGACGTCGTCCTTCTCGCGGCGCACCGACTCGACCTCGCCCGTGTAGACGACGGTGTTGTCGCGCAGCAGGCGGAACTTCGCGCCACGGCGCACCAGGCCGCTGGTGACCATGGAGCCGGCCACGGTGCCGATCTTGGAAGCCACGAACACGACGCGGATCTCGGCCGTGCCCAGCGCTTCCTCGCGCTGCTCGGGCGCCAGCATGCCGGACATCGCCTTGGTCACATCGTCCACGGCGTCGTAGATGATGCTGTAGTAGCGCAGGTCGACCGCGTTGCCCTCAGCCAGCTTGCGCGCGCCGGCATCGGCCCGCACGTTGAAGCCGATGATGACCGCCTTGGACGCGATGGCCAGGTTGATGTCGCTTTCGCTGATGCCGCCGACCGCCGCGTGGACGATCTGCACCTTGACCTCGGCGTTGCTGAGCTTGAGCAACGAAGCGGCCAGCGCTTCCTGCGAGCCCTGCACGTCGGCCTTGACGATGAGCGGCAGCGTCTGCACGTCGCCAGCCCCCATCTCGCTGAACATGTTCTCCAGCTTGGCGGCCTGCTGCTTGGCCAGCTTGACGTCACGGTACTTGCCCTGGCGGAACGTCGCGACCTCGCGGGCACGGCGCTCGTCGGACAGCACCATGAACTCGTCGCCGGCCTGTGGCACCTCGGTCAGGCCCTGGATTTCCACCGGGATGGACGGGCCGGCCTCGGTGGAGGCCTTGCCGTCCTCGTCCAGCATGGCGCGCACGCGGCCATACGTGGAGCCGGCCAGCACGACGTCGCCGCGCTTGAGCGTACCGCTCTGCACCAGCACCGTCGCGACCGGGCCGCGGCCCTTGTCCAGCTTGGCTTCGATGACCAGGCCCTTGGCCATGGACTCCACCGGCGCCTTCAGCTCCAGCACTTCGGCCTGCAGCAGCACCTGCTCCAGCAGCTCGTCGATGCCCTGGCCGGTCTTGGACGACACGCCGATGAACGGCGAATCACCGCCGAACTCTTCCGGCACGACTTCCTCGGCCACCAGCTCGCTCTTGACGCGCTCGGCGTTGGCATCGGGCTTGTCGATCTTGGTCATGGCGACCACGATGGGCACACCGGCAGCCTTCGCGTGGTGGATGGCTTCCTTGGTCTGCGGCATGACGCCGTCGTCGGCCGCGCAGACCAGGATGACGATGTCCGTCGCCTTGGCGCCGCGAGCGCGCATGGCCGTGAAGGCCGCGTGACCCGGGGTGTCCAGGAAGGTGATCACGCCGCGCGGCGTTTCCACGTGGTACGCGCCGATGTGCTGCGTGATGCCGCCGGCTTCGCCAGCCGCCACGCGCGAGCGACGGATGTAGTCCAGCAGCGAGGTCTTGCCGTGGTCGACGTGGCCCATGACGGTGACGACCGGTGCGCGCGGCAGCGACTCGTGCTGCTGCTCGGCGGCGCTGCCCTCTTCTTCGAGGAAGGCGTCCGGATCGTCCAGCTTGGCGGCGAACGCCTTGTGGCCCATTTCCTCGACGAGGATCATGGCCGTTTCCTGGTCCAGCTGCTGGTTGATGGTCACCATCTGGCCCAGCTTCATCAGCTGCTTGATGACCTCGGCGGCCTTGACCGACATCTTGTGTGCCAGGTCGGCGACCGAGATGGTCTCGGGCACGTGGACCTCGATGGTCTGTTGCTCGACCGGCGGCGTGAAGCTGGAGCCCCCGTCGTCACGGCCACCGCGACCACCGCGGCCACCGCGCGCCGGAGCGCGCCAGTTGCCACCGCCACCCGGGCGGCCGGCGCCGGCAGGGCCGGCACCGATGGTCTTGAGGCCGCGCTTCTTGGCGGCGTCGTCGGCCCAGCTGGACGACAGCTTCTCGGACTTGACCGACTTCTTGTCGCCCGGCTTGCCGGTGCCAGCACCGGCCGTGGCCGCGGCCGGCGCCGGAGCGCCCGCCTTCTTGTGGATGGTGCCCTTGATGCCGGCGCCTTCCGCGGGCTTGGGCTCCTCGGGCTTCTTCGCGACGAGCACCTTCTTGGGTGCGTTCATCATCGCGCGGATCTTGGCGGCCTCCTCCTCGGCGGCCTTGCGGCGGCGAGCCAGGTCGTCCTGCTTCTGCTTCTCTTCGGCAGCGGCATCGACAGCCTTGACGACGCGCAGCGCCGGCTTGGCAGCCTCGGGCGCGGGCGCAGGAGCCGGCGGCGGCGGGGCCACCACTTCGGGCGCGGGCGGCGGCGGGGCCACGACCTCGGGCGCCGGCGCGGCCTTGGGTGCGCGCTTGGCGGCGGCGGCCTTGTTGATGGCGGCAGCCTCGGCGGCCGCGGCCGCGGCGCTGCGCTGGCGCGCCTCGGCGGCCTGCTCGCCGGTCTTGCCGGCAGCCTTGGCCGCTGCAGCCTCGGCAGCAGCGGCAGCGGCAGCCGCTTCGGCAGCCTCGGCAGCCGCCTTCGCGGCAGCTTCGGCGGCGGCCTGCTCCTCGGCACGGCGGCGCTCGGCGGCCTCGCGCGCGGCGCGTTCGGCTTCCTCGCGAGCCTTCACCTTGGCGGCAAGCTCCTCCTCCTGCTGGCGCAGGGCCTCGGCCTGGGCCTGGGCCTCTTCCTCGCGACGGCGCAGCTCGGCGTCATCGGGGCCAGCGGCCTCTTCGCCGGATTCGTCACGCTTGACGAAGGTGCGCGTCTTCTTGACCTGGACCTGGATCGTGCGGGCCTTGCCGGAGGCATCGGCCTGCTTGATCTCGGTGGTGGACTTCTTGACGAGGGTGATCTTCTTGCGCTCGCCGCCGGCGGTGCCGTGGGCGGTACGCAGGTGGTCGAGCAGGCGTTCCTTGTCGGACTCGCTCAGCGAGTCGTCGACGGAAGACTTCTTGACGCCCGCGGCTTGCAGCTGCTCCAGCAGCGTGCCCGCCGGCTTGCTCAGCTCGGCGGCGAATTGGGCGACGGTAGTCACGGCCATGTGGGGATCCTTCAAATTGCTTTCGGTGCGGCGCGGCTTGGGTTGATCAATCAGTCGTTGAACCAGTGTTCACGGGCCTTCATGATCAGCGCGCGAGCGGCCGCCTCGTCCAGGCCGGACAGTTCGACCAGTTCGTCCACGGCCAGGTCGGCCAGGTCGTCGCGGGTGTTGATGTCGCCGGCTGCCAGCTTGGCCAGCAGCTCGGGCGTGACGCCTTCGAGGTCACGCAGGTCCTGCGAGACCTCCTCGACCTTCTCTTCCTTGGCGATTTCCATCGTCAGCAGCGCGTCCTTGGCACGGGTGCGCAGTTCGGTGACGGTGTCTTCGTCGAAGGCCTCGATCTCCAGCATTTCCTGCATGGGCACGTAGGCGACTTCTTCCAGGCTCGTGAAGCCTTCGGCGATCAGGATGTCGGCCACCTCGGCGTCCACGTCGAGCTTCTCGACGAAGAGCTTGCGCACCGATTCGCTTTCCAGTTCCTGCTTGGCGGCCGATTCCTCGGCCGACATGATGTTGATGCGCCAGCCGGTCAGCTCGGACGCCAGGCGCACGTTCTGGCCGCCGCGGCCGATGGCGATCGCGAGGTTCTCCTCGTCGACCACCACGTCCATGGCGTGACGCTCTTCATCCACGACGATGGACTGCACATTGGCCGGGGCCAGCGCGCCGATGACGAACTGGGCCGGGTCCTCGCTCCACAGCACGATGTCCACGCGCTCGCCGGCCAGCTCGGTCGTCACGCCGTTGACGCGCGAGCCGCGCACGCCGACGCAGGTGCCGATGGGGTCGACACGGCGGTCATGGCTGATGACGGCGATCTTGGCGCGGCTGCCGCTGTCGCGGGCGCAGCTCTTGATCTCCAGCAGGCCTTGCTCGATTTCCGGCACTTCCTGCGCGAAGAGTTCCTTCATGAACTCGGGGGACGAGCGCGACAGCATGATCTGCGGGCCGCGCTGGGTCGGGTCCACGCCGAGGATGACGGCACGCACGCGGTCGCCGGTGCGCAGGTTCTCTTTCGAGATCATCTCGCTGCGCTTGAGGCGCCCTTCGACGCGGCCCGATTCGACAATGATGTCGCCCTTGTCCAGGCGCTTGACGGTGCCAACGAAGATCTTCTCGCCGCGCGACATGAAGTCGTTCAGCAGCTGCTCACGCTCGGCGTCGCGGATCTTCTGCAGGATGACCTGCTTGGCGGCCTGGGCGCCGATGCGGCCGATCGGCACGGACTCGACCGGCTCCTCGATGTGGTCGTCCACCTCGATGTCGGCAATCTGCTCCTGCGCCTCGAACAGCAGGATTTCAGCGTCGGGGTTCTGCAGACCGGCCTCGTTGGGCACGACGTGCCAGCGGCGGAAGGTCTCGTACTCGCCCGAATCGCGATCCACGCTCACGCGGATATCGGCTTCACCGCCGTAAATCTTCTTGGTGGCCGAGGCCAGCGCGGCTTCCACCGCACCGAACACGACATCGCGCTCCACGCTCTTCTCGCGCGAGATCGCATCCACCAGCATCAACATTTCGCGGTTCATTGCTTGAGACCTCCGTCAACCTTGTCTTGGCCGGGCGCCGCCTCGGTGGGCTCGCCCGCTTGTTTTTTCGCCGGTACTTTCTTCGGCTTGATGACGCCCCGCTGGCCGGGCTTCCGATCGGGCGCCGGCTCGCCGCCGCGCCCCTTGAAACTGAACAACGGCACCAGGCGCGCCTCGCGCACCTCGTCGAGCGTGAAGTCGAGCGCGTGCTCGGCGCCGTCGGCCTCAAAAACCAGGCGCCAGGCCTGGTCGTTCTCCTCGCCGGGCTGCGCACTGACGACGCCACGGTACTTCTTGCGCCCCTGGAATGGCTGCTTCAGCGTGATGTCGATTTCCTGGCCGGCGAAGCGCACGTAATGCCCGACATTGCGCAGCGGCCGATCCAGCCCCGGCGAGGACACCTCAAGCCGGCTGTAATCAAACGCCTCGACCTCCAGCACATACTGCAGCTGGCGCGTCACCTTTTCGCAGTCATCCACCGTGATCAGCTCACCGGCCTCGGCTTGCGCCGCCAGCTTGTCGATCGTCACGCGCAGCAAGCCACCGGCACTGCGTTCGCAGTCCACGAGTTCGTAGCCGAGGCCGGCGACGGTTGTCTCTACAGCGGTTTGCCAACTCATGCGTGAAATGAAGCCCTGATCCGAAGCGAAGAAAAAACGAAAAGCAAAAAAAATGGGCTGGATGAATCCGCCCACCTCTTTCACCAGATCCGGCCTCGGGGGATATCGTCCGAGGGGGTTTTGATTTCTAGTGAAGGCGGGATTGTACTGTGCAAGTCCCGTGCCGACAAGCCGCCCACCCCATCACGTGCCAGAATCTGAGGCTGTTTGAGACCTCACTGGAGACAAGAATGGGCTTTCTCGCCGGCAAGCGGCTGCTGATCACGGGCGTCCTGTCCAACCGTTCCATCGCCTACGGCATTGCCCGTGCCTGCCACCGCGAAGGTGCCGAACTGGCCTTCAGCTACCAGGGCGAGCGTTTCAAGGATCGCATCAGCGAGTTCGCCGCCGAGTTCGATTCCAAGCTGATCTACGACTGCGACGTCACCAGCGACGAGCAGATGCAGGCCCTGTTTGACCAACTGGGCGAGGTGTGGCCGCAATTCGACGGCTTCGTGCATTCCATCGGTTTCGCCCCGCGCGAGGCGATTGCCGGCGATTTCCTGGAAGGCATGACGCGCGAGAACTTCCGCATCGCCCACGACATCTCGGCCTACAGCTTTCCGGCCATGGCCAAGCTGGCCGCGCCGCGCCTGCGCGAAGGCGCGGCACTGCTGACGCTGAGCTACCTCGGCGCGATGCGCGTGGTGCCCAACTACAACACCATGGGCCTGGCCAAGGCCAGCCTGGAGGCCAGCGTGCGCTACCTCGCGCAGGCGCTGGGCCCCAGGGGCGTGCGCGTCAACGGCATCTCGGCCGGCCCGATCAAGACGCTGGCAGCGTCCGGCATCAAGGACTTCGGCAAGCTGCTGGGCCAGTTCGCCGCACAAGCACCGATCCGCCGCAACGTGACCATCGAGGATGTCGGCAACACCGCCGCCTTCCTGCTGTCCGACCTCGCCGCCGGCATCAGCGCCGAGATCACGTACGTGGACGGCGGCTTCAGCCACACCGCCATGGCTGCCGAGTAAGCGGCCGAGGCGGCTCGCTCAGCCGCGCCGGCGCCGCCAGGTCGCAAAACCCGCCGCCGCAAACCCCAGCAGCGCCAGCCCGCCGGGCTCCGGCAGCCCGGTTGGCGTGTCACGCACAACGATGGAGCCGGCCGCGACCTCGCCGTTATCGCCCACCTCGCCGATGTACAGGAACAGGCCGGCCGTTGACGTGGCGGCCGTCAGGTTGAAGTCGATCGTGCCGTTGTCGCCCAGGCTGAGGAAGCCGGCGGGCGTGACAGTCGACGACTCGGCATCGAACAGGCCCAGCGTGGCGACCACGTCATCGAGCGCAGCGCCGGAAGCGTCGGTGCCGAACAGCTTGGGATCGGCCGGCGCGCGCTGGGCTCCCGGCGCAAACAGCGTGCCGGTCGTGAAACTGAAGACGGGCTCGCCCACCGCCGTCGCCGCGCAGGCGGCGTCCAGACAGTCGGTCGTGGACAGCTTGATGGCGTCCAGGTCAAAGCCCGAGAACTGGCCGGCCGCGCCGCCCAGCCCGCTGCTGTTGTCACGGATGCCAATAGACAGGATGGTCGACAGACCGATGCTGGACAGGTCGGCCTTGTAGACCGCGGTGCCGGCCGCCGTGCCGCCTGTCAGGCCTGTCAACTTGGTCAGCGACACCGGCACGGCCGGGGCCGCCGAGGCCAGGAGCAGGGCCGTCGCGGCGGCGAGTGCTTTGTAAGTCGATCTCATGGGAATCTCCCTGGTGGTGGTGGACGAGCACCCCTGTCCGCATGGCGCATGCCAGCCCGGCCCCCTAGGTCGCGCAAGCAATTGATCCATCATCGGTTTTCGGGAATGACCGATGGCATTTGGGCGAGCGCCATCAGAAATGACTGCGCCACTGTCATTTCGACCGACACCCTAGTTTTAGGCATGCGCATCTTCGCGTTCGTAACAGGCCCTGCTGGGCGGCCTGGGCGCCGGCCCGCTCGCGGCCCAGAGCATCACCGTCTACAGCAGCGGCAGCCTGCCGGTGGGCAGTAGCCGACAGCTGACGGCGTACGTGCCGCTGTCGCCGAACACCGTCAGTTGGAGCGTCAACAACATCGCCGGCGGCAACACCGCGCTGGGCACGGTAGACGCGACGGGTCGCTACACGGCGCCAACGGTGGTGCCGGCCGCCAACACCGTCGTCGTGAAGGCGACGAGCACGGCCTACCCGGCCAAGGCCGGCAGCGTCATGCTGACGGTGACTCAGGTACAGCCCCGGCTATGGAGTCTGAGCCCGGCGAGCGTGCCCGCGGGCGCGTTCACGGTAAGGCTCAACGGCGCGTCGTTCCCGACGAACGTGGCCGTGAAGATCGGTGACCTGCAGGCCAGCGTCACGCGGCTGTCGGCCTCGCAACTGCAGGCGTCGGCGGTGGCGCCGGCGACGTGGGTCGGCAAGAGCCAGCCGGTGCAGGTGTGGGCAACGGGGCTGGGCGCCATCGGCTCGGATGTCGTCAATCTCGGCGTATCGGCCGGCGCCCCTGTACCCAGCCCAGCCCCCTCACCCGCACCGCCGCCCGCACCGACTCCGGCGCCCGCCCCCTCGCCTGCCCCCGGCCCGGGCCAGGGCACGGCCAACCTCGCGGCGGCCCGGCTGCTGGAGCAGGCCACGTTCGGCCCGAACGCCCAGGCTGTCGCCCGCCTGCAGAGCCTGGGCAGCAACGCCTGGCTGAACGAACAGTTCGCGATGGCCGAGACGCCCATCGCCGTGCCCACCGACCGCAGCATGAGCACGGCCTCGGCGCAGATGCTGAACCGGCTGACCGACGCACCCGACCAGCTGCGCCAGCGCGTGGCCTACGCGTTGGCGCAGGTGCTGGTCATCTCCGCCAACAAGAACATCTACCCCGACGAACTGGTGCCGCACCTTCGCACGCTCAGCAGGCACGCCTTCGGCAACTACCGCACGCTGCTGGACGAGGTGGCGCGCAGCCCGCAGATGGACAAGTACCTGGACCTGGCCAACAGCAACCGGCCGTTGGGCGGCTCGGCGGCCAACGAGAACTTCGCCCGCGAGCTGATGCAGCTGTTCACCATCGGCCTCGTCAGGCTGAATGCCGACGGCAGCCCGCAGCTGGACCTGGCCGGCCGCCCCGTGCCGACGTATGACCAGGCCGCTGTCCAGCAGGTGGCGCTCGCGCTGACCGGCTGGACCTATGCCGGCAGCGGCAACAACAACTGGGAGAACTTCGGCGGCCCGCTGGTGCTGCGCGACGTCAACCACGACCCGCGCGCCAAGAGCTTCCTCGGCTGCTCGCTGGCCGCCAGCCAGGGCGTGGAGGCCGACCTGAAGACCACGCTGGACTGCCTGTTCCAGCATCCCAACACGCCGCCGTTCGTGTCACTGCGATTGATCCGCCAGCTCGTGAAGAGCAACCCCAGCCCAGCCTATGTGCAGCGCATCTCGGCGGTGTTCACGAACAACGGCAGCGGCCAGCGGGGCGACTTGCGTGCTGTTGTGCGCGCCATCCTGCTGGACACGGAGGCCTGCAACGACAGCGCCGGCACGAACGACGGCCGGTTGCGCGACCCCGTCCAGCACATCGCCGCCACGCTGCGCGCGCTCAACGGGGGCTTCCAGGCTGGCAACCAGCTCGGCTGGGAAATCGGCCGCACCGGCCAGACGCCACTGACGCCACCGTCCGTCTTCGGTCACTACGCCCAGCTCTTCCGCCTGCCGCAGACCATGCTGAACGCACCCGAGTTCCAGATCTACACGCCGACCGAGGCGACGCTGCGCGGCAATTTCCTGTGGGCGCTGCTCACGCAGCCGGGCAGCAACATGCGCGTGAACCTGCAGCCCTTCACGGCGGTCGCCCACGACACGACCGCACTGATCAACGCGGTGGACCAGGCCTTCCTGTGGGGCCGCATGCCGCCCGCGCTGCGCCAGAGCCTGGCCAACGCCATCAACGCCCAGCCCGACGCGACACAGCGCGTGCAGACGGCGCTGTACCTGACGCTGCTGTCCGGCCAGCACGCCATCCAACACTGACGGGGACGCGCCATGACCACCCGCAACACCACCCGCCGCGCTCTGCGGCACGCGGCCTGCGCCCTCACCGCCACCCCCGCCCTGCCCCTGCAGGCACAGGCAACCGAGGACTATCGCGCCCTCGTTTGCATCTTTCTGGCGGGCGGCTGCGACGGGCACAACGTGCTCGTGCCGCAGGGGGCAGCCGCATATGCGGCTTACCGGCAGATCCGCGGCGGCCTGGCGCTGCCGGACCAGTCCGCCGGCCTGCTGCCCATCACGACGACCGACGGCGTGGCCTACGCGCTGAACTCGGGGCTGCAGGCCATCCACCCGCTGTGGGCGCAGCGCCGGCTCGGGGCCATCGCCAACGTCGGCCCGCTGCTGGCGCCGACGACGCGCGCGCAGATCATGAACGGCACGGCCACGCTGCCGGCCAACCTGTTCTCGCACTCGGACCAGCTGCAGCAGACGCAGGCCGGCAACGGCAGCGGCGGCGGCACCGGCTGGGGTGGCCGCGCGGCCGACGCCGTCGTCGCGCGCAACGGCGCGTCGCGCTTCCCGGCCGCCGTGTCGATGGCTGGCGGCGCGTTGTTCACCAGCGGCGCGCAGGTGCCCAGCGCCAGCCTGGTGCCGGGCTTCAACCTGGACGTCAGCGGCATGAGCACCTGGCCCGCCCCCGCCACAGCGGCGCGCGTCCAGGCGCTGAACGAGATCCTGGCACTGGACGGCGGCGTGCGGCTGATCCAGGCCGCCAACCAGGTGCGGCGCGATGCGCTAAGCCTGGGCGCGCTGCTGCGCAGCAGCGGCGCGGGCACGGTCGGCACGGTCTTCCCCGGCACCGACCTCGGCCTCCAACTGCAGCAGGTGGCCCGCGCCATCGCGCTGCGTGGCAGCGTCGGCGTGCGACGCCAGGTGTTCTTCGTGCAGCTCGGGGGCTTCGACACGCACAGCGGCCAGAGCTGGCAGCAGTGGGACCTGCTGCGCCAGCTGGGCGACGCGATGGCCGCTTTCTACAACGCGACCGTGGAGCTGGGCGTGGCACCGCTGGTCACCAGCTTCACGCAGAGCGAATTCGGCCGCTCGCTGCAGCCCAGCGGTTCAGGCACCGACCACGGCTGGGGCAACCATCACCTCATCCTTGGCGGCGCCGTGAGGGGCGGCCAGGTCTACGGCCACTTCCCCTACCCCGCCTTGGGCGGTGTTGACGACGCGGGCAGCCGCGGCGCGCTCATCCCGAGCACATCGCTGGAGCAGTTCGGCGCGACGCTCGCACGCTGGTTCGGCGTCGACGCTGCCGGGCTGGCTGCGGCCTTCCCGGCCCTGAGCGCGTTCGCGCCGCAGGACCTGGGCTTCATGGCCTGACGAGGCTCAGGCCTTGACGCAGTCCACGTAGTAGAAGCCGCGGCCGGTCTCTTCGTCGATCTCGTGCACGAGGCCGTGCACGTCGGTCGCGAAACCCGGGAACTTGGCGTTGAAGCTGCGCGTGAACTTCAGGTAGTCGACGATCTTCTTGTTGAAGCGCTCGCCCGGGATCAGCAGCGGGATGCCGGGCGGGTAAGGCGTCAGCAGCGAGGTCGTGATGCGGCCTTCCAGCTCGTCGATGCCGACCCGCTCGGTCTTGCGCTGCGCGATGTGCGCGTAGGCGTCGGTGGGCGTCATGGCCGGCTGCAGGTTGGACAGGTACATGTCCGTCGTCAGCCGCGCGATGTCGCCTTCGGCATAGGCTTGGTGGATGCTCTGGCAGAGATCACGCAGGCCCATGCGCTCGTACTTCGGGAACTTCGCGCAGAACTCCGGCAGGATGCGCCACAGCGGCGCGTTCTTGTCGTAGTCGTCCTTGAACTGCTGCAGCGCCGTCAGCAGCGTGTTCCAGCGGCCCTTGGTGATGCCGATGGTGAACATGATGAAGAACGAGTAGAGGCCCGTCTTCTCGACGACGACGCCGTGCTCCACGAGGAATTTCGTGACGACGGAGGCCGGGATGCCCGTGGCGGCGAAGCGGCCCTCCATGTCCAGCCCGGGCGTGATGATGGTGGACTTGATCGGGTCCAGCATGTTGAAGCCTTCGGCCAGCCCGCCGAAGCCGTGCCAGTCCTCGTCGGCATGCAGCATCCAGTCGGCCGACACGGGCTCGCTGCCCTCTTCCGAGCGCAGGTAATCCGGCCCCCAGACCTTGAACCACCAGTCATCGCCGTAGTCGCCCTCGACCTTGCGCATCGCGCGGCGGAAGTCCAGCGACTCCTTGATGCTCTCTTCCACCAGCGCGGTGCCGCCGGGCGGCTCCATCATCGCGGCGGCCACGTCACAGCTCGCAATGATCGAGTACTGCGGGCTGGTGCTGGTGTGCATCAGGTAGGCCTCGTTGAAGAGGTGCTTGTCCAGCTTCACCGACTGCGAGTCCTGCACCAGCACCTGCGAGGCCTGCGAGATGCCGGCCAGCAGCTTGTGCGTGGACTGCGTCGCGTAGACCATGGCCTCCTTGGGGCGCGGGCGGTTCTTGCCCATCGCGTGGAACTGGCCGTAGAAGTCGTGGAAGGCGGCGTGCGGCAGCCAGGCCTCGTCGAAGTGCAGCGTCGGGATGTAGCCGTCGAGCTTCTTCTTGATGGTCTCGGTGTTGTAGAGCACGCCGTCGTAGGTGCTCTGCGTCAGCGTCACGATGGACGGCTTCACCGTGTCCGGGTCCACATGGGCCAGCAGCGGGTTCGCGGCGATCTTGGCGCGGATGGCCTCGGGGCTGAACTCGCTCTCGGGGATGGGGCCGATGATGCCGTAGTGGTTGCGCGTCGGCGTCATGAAGACGGGAATGGCGCCGCACATGATGATGGCGTGCAGATTGCTCTTGTGGCAGTTGCGGTCGATGACCACGACGTCGCCCGGCGCCACCGTGTGGTGCCACACCATCTTGTTGGAGGTGGACGTGCCGTTGGTGACGAAGAAGCAGTGGTCGGCGTTGAAGATGCGCGCGGCGTTCTTCTCGGACGCGGCCACCGGGCCGGTGTGGTCCAGCAGTTGGCCCAGTTCCTCCACGGCGTTGCAGACGTCGGCACGCAGCATGTTCTCGCCAAAGAACTGGTGGAACATCTGGCCCACCGGGCTTTTCAGGAACGCCACACCGCCGGAGTGGCCGGGGCAGTGCCAGGAATACGAGCCGTCGGCCGCGTAGTCCATCAGCGCCTTGAAGAACGGCGGCGCCAGGCCGTCGAGGTAGCTCTTGGCCTCGCGGATGATGTGGCGGGCCACGAACTCCGGCGTGTCCTCGAACATGTGGATGAAGCCGTGCAGTTCGCGCAGCACGTCGTTGGGCAGGTGCTGGCTGGTGCGCGTCTCGCCGTAGACGTAGATCGGGATGTCCGGGTTGCGGAAGCGGATCTCGCCAATGAACTTGCGCAGGTTCAGCACGGCCGGGTCCAGGTCCGGGCCGGGCGTGAATTCCTCGTCGTCGATGGACAGGATGAACGCCGACGCACGGCTTTGCTGCTGGGCGAACTGCGACAGGTCGCCGTAGCTCGTCACGCCCAGCACTTCCATGCCCTCTTTCTGGATGGCCTCCGCCAGCGCGCGAATGCCCAGGCCCGAGGTGTTCTCGGAGCGGTAGTCCTCGTCAATGATGACGACGGGGAAATGGAAACGGATCATGGCGGCCTCCAGCGGGCGGGCATCAAAAAACGAAGCGGCGAAGTGTAGGGCCGCCGTGTGTGCCGGCCGTGTCGGTGCGGTCTATAAACTGCCCCGGCAACGTGGACCTTGGGAGGTGACATGGACTGGAACTGGGCCACCGTCTGGTGGATCGTGGCGGGGCTGCTGGTGGCGACCGAGCTGGCCAGCGGCAGCTTCTACCTGCTGATGCTGGCCGTGGGTGCTGCCGCAGGCGCGCTGGCGGCCCACCTGGGCCTCGCGCCAGCCGGGCAGATGCTGGCCGCTGCCCTGCTGGGCGGCGCCGCCGTCATGGCGTGGTACCGGCATCGCAGCCAGGCACCCAAGGCCGCGCCCGCCGCCAGCAACCCGGACGTCAACCTGGACATCGGCCAGAGCGTGCATGTCGACAGCTGGTCCGGCGAAGGCCTGACACAGGTGCACTACCGCGGCGCCGCGTGGCAGGCGCGCTTCATCGGCAGCGCGCCGGCACAGGGCGGCCGTCACATCATCCGCGCCATCGAAGGCAGCTGCCTGCTGCTGGACCGCTGAACCCAACCATCATCCGGAGAGCATTCATGGGATTTCAGATCGCCTTCGTCATCCTCGTCATCGCCGCCATCTTCATCGTCCGCGCCATCAAGGTCGTGCCCCAGCAGAACGCCTGGGTTGTGGAGCGCCTGGGCAAGTACCACGCGACGCTGACGCCGGGCCTGAACTTCCTCGTGCCCTTCGTCGACCGGCTGGCTTACAAGCATTCGCTGAAGGAGATTCCGCTGGACGTGCCCAGCCAGGTTTGCATCACCAAGGACAACACGCAGCTCACTGTCGACGGCATCCTCTACTTCCAGGTGACCGACCCGATGCGCGCAAGCTACGGCGCCAGCAACTATGTCGTTGCCATCACGCAGCTGGCGCAGACGACGCTGCGCTCCGTCATCGGCCGCATGGAGCTGGACCGCACCTTCGAGGAGCGCGACGTCATCAACAGCTCCGTCGTGCAGGCACTGGACGAGGCCGCGCTGAACTGGGGCGTCAAGGTGCTGCGCTACGAGATCAAGGATCTGACGCCGCCGCCCGCCATCCTGCACTCCATGCAGGCGCAGATTACCGCCGAACGCGAGAAGCGCGCGCTGATCGCCGCGTCCGAGGGCCGACGCCAGGAGCAGATCAACATCGCCACCGGCGAGCGCGAGGCCGCGATCGCCCGCTCCGAGGGCGAGAAGCAGGCCGACATCAATCAGGCCCAGGGCGAGGCAGCCGCCATCACGGCCGTGGCCGATGCGACGGCCGATGCCATCCGCAAGATCGCGTCCGCCATCCAGCAGCCCGGTGGCGACCAGGCCGTGCAGCTCAAGGTTGCCGAAAAGGCCGTGGAGGCCTTCGCCCAGCTCGCGCAGAAGAACAACACCATGATCGTGCCGGGCAACATGAGCGAGGTCGCCGGCCTGATCGGCACCGCCATGGGGCTGGTCAAGGCCGCAGGCAAGACTTGAAGCCGGATAAAAAAAGCCCGCGAGGGCCCTGTCAGGGGCAGTCGCGGGTGCAAGACGTTCGGGGGGCGCCGAACGAAAGCGATGGAGGAGACGCTTCTCGGGTGACCTCCGGGGTCAGACGGTTCAGCCGCCGGTGAACGGGAAGCCCAGCAGTTCGACGATCACGTCCCACAACGACAGGTTTTCCATGGATGCCATCCGTGCAGCGGTTGAGATGGCGCGCAGTGTGGAGGACGCCTCCGTTGGGGTGAACTACAAACCCTGGTAGTGGTGCCCGCGGGTCAGAGCAGCCCCAGCTCCATCGCCCTCACGACCGCCTGGCCCTTGGTCGATACATCCAGCTGCTGAAACAGCCGCTTGAGGTGGTAGTTCACCGTGTTCTCGCTGATGCCCAGCAGATGACCGACAACCCAGGCGCTCTTGCCCTCCTGGGTCAGCCGCAGGATCTGCAGCTGCCGCGCCGGCAGCTGCACACTGTTCTGCGGCAGCAAGAGGCGCGCCGCGGCATCCTGCGCATGCACGGCCAGCAATTGCAAGTCGGCCACGATGCGGTTCAGCTGGACCGTGTTCTTGGGCAGGGCCTCCTCTCGATCCATGCCCAGCAGCAGCCGCTTGTGGCCCGGCATGTTGACCGCCACGGCCACGCCCGTGCGATATCCGAACGGCGCCACCATGTCCCACAGGTCGGCGGCCCCGGACCTGACGTAGAAGTCCTGGTCGTAGACCAGCGGGGTCCAGCGCCGCATCAGCTGCGTGTGTACCGGGTCGCGCCGGGCAAATGCCGGGTCTCGTGACGCCTGCAGAAACTTCTCCGGCGTGTTGCCCACCGAGAAGTAGTCCGTCTTGCCACCGGCGGCCAGCCGCTCGACCGCCAGCACGCCAACGACCAGGCCAAAGCCCTGGTCGTGCGCAAAGTCGACAAGCCCCTGCCGGAACGCCGCGAGATCCGGCGCCTGACTGACTTGTTCGTATCGCTGCAGGCTCATCCGGGCACCAGGCGCTACTAGGGTTGGTAGGCGCAGGGCGCCGGGGACAAACGCAAACTGCAAGTCATGCAGATGACGGGAGACCCGGATGCAGACGGCAGCGTGGCAACTGATGACCTGCGAGTGGGTCGTCAAGACTGTAAACGAGTTCGATTTGGCGGCCCACGAGCTTCGCCCGTTCCGGCGGCGCGTGCGCGTGGAGCGCAGCCGTGACGGGCTGCGGTGCGGCCAGCAGTTGTGGTCCACAGCCGAGCGCCGACCCATCCGTATCGCGTGGGAATGGACGGAGATCCAGCCTGACGTCGTCGCGCTGTTCGACCCGATGAACATCCTGTGCAACGTGGCGCTGATCGACGGAGAAGGCCGCACGCTGGCCGACTCGCGCCGCATGCTGCATCTGAACAATGTCATCCACCGCCTGGATTGGCGACTTGCCATCTAAGCGCGCCAAATTTGTCCGCGGTCGCGCGTAATGGGTTATGATGGCAGGCTTGCAGGAGAGGTGGATGAGCGGTTTAAGTCGCACGCCTGGAAAGCGTGTGTGGGTTAATAGCCCACCGCGGGTTCGAATCCCGCCCTCTCCGCCAAGCAGCATGATCGGGCCCTTTGGGGCCCGTTTTGCTTTCTGAACCGGATCAACCGCCGGCGCCCTGCTGCAGTTCATCCACGGGAAAGCGCAATTCGTCGCGCTGCACTGGTTTGACAGCCGCACCTGCTGAACACTGCGCGTCACGCCTTGCAATCGCAAGGACGGAGTTGGAAATGCGACCAAGCAAGGGATGGATAAGTCTGAGTCTCACGCTGGGCCTGCTGGCAGGCGGCCTGCCTGCCGAGGCCAGTGAAGTGGTCAAGCTGGCGCGGCTTGTTGTCGGCGGCAAGCGCGCTGCCCCCGCGGAGGCTACGCGCACGACGCCGGCGGAACAGCGTCCCGCCAACACCAGCCCGCAAGCCCAGGGCAACACCAGCGGCGGAGGCGGCGAAGACACCGGCAATGCACCCGCACCGGCACGTGGCGTTTCCTGATGCCAACCGAGTAAGACCCAAAAACAAAATGCGCCGAAACCCGCAAGGATTTCGGCGCATTGCATTTTTGGCGGAGTGGACGGGGCTCGAACCCGCGACCCCCGGCGTGACAGGCCGGTATTCTAACCAACTGAACTACCACTCCGCGTGGGATGAATTTGATACCGCGTTTAAGCAATACCCAAGCTCATCAAACTCGCCTGTCTCTGGACAGGAATCAAATTCCGTCATGCAACGAAAATTTGGCGTCCCCTAGGGGATTCGAACCCCTGTAATCACCGTGAAAGGGTGGTGTCCTAGGCCTCTAGACGAAGGGGACGGAACCTTTCAATTTCAAATCACGCGCCGTTCAAACCGAAGTTTGATTTGGTGGAGGTAAGCGGGATCGAACCGCTGACCTCTTGCATGCCATGCAAGCGCTCTCCCAGCTGAGCTATACCCCCTAGGTGGAGCGTGATTCAAAATCAACATCAAAAACAAACGGCCAACGAATTGGCCGTTCATCTATCGGGCGAGCCCGACGAAAACCTTGGCGGAGTGGACGGGGCTCGAACCCGCGACCCCCGGCGTGACAGGCCGGTATTCTAACCAACTGAACTACCACTCCGCGTGGGATGAATTCAATATTATCACATTGCTTGCGCTTTTTGATAATACCCAAGCTCATCAAACTTGGCGTCCCCTAGGGGATTCGAACCCCTGTAATCACCGTGAAAGGGTGGTGTCCTAGGCCTCTAGACGAAGGGGACGAAACCTTCATGACTTGAACCGCGCGCCGCCAAACAGGAAACCCGTTTGGTGGAGGTAAGCGGGATCGAACCGCTGACCTCTTGCATGCCATGCAAGCGCTCTCCCAGCTGAGCTATACCCCCGTTGTTTTCAACTTTGTCGTTGCCGACTTGTCGTTAACAGCGCTGTTCAAGCGAGACCAAGAGTATATGACGAATTTCAGAGGGATTGCAAGCGTTCGAGAACTTTTTTCTGTTCGAAGTGCTCCAGCACGGCATCCAGGCTGGGCGTCTGCGCACGGCCGCACACGAGGACGCGCACCGGCACGGCGAGTTGGGGCATCTTCAGGCCGGCGGCCGTCAGCGTCTCCTTCAGCGCCTGCTGGATGTTGGCCTTGGTCCAGTCGGTCACGCCGGCCAGGCGCTCGGCAAGCGCGGCCAGCGCGGGACGGACGGCGTCAGTCACGTGCGCGGCCAGCTCATCGGATGACGGGGTGACCGGCGCAAAGTACATCAAGAGCCATTCGGCCAACGCGGCAACGGTCGCGCAACGGTCCTTGAACAGACCGACCTTGGGTTGCACCTGCGCCGCCGTGACGGCGATGCCTTTGGCGGCCAGCTGCTCCACGACCAGCGCCGCCAGCCGCCCTTCTTCGATCTGCTTCACGTAGTGGCCGTTCACCCAGTCCAGCTTGGCCGGGTCCCACTGCGCGGGGCTCTTGGACAGGTGCGTGCCATCGAACCAGCTGATCATCTGCTCGGCCGAGAACAGTTCGTCGTCGCCGTGGCTCCAGCCCAGGCGGGCCAGGTAGTTCAGCATGCCTTCGGGCAGGTAGCCGTTGGCGGCGTAGTCCATCACGCTGACCGCACCACGGCGCTTGGACAGCTTCAGTCCGTCGTCGCCCAGGATGATGGGCAGGTGGCCGAAGGACGGCAGCGGCGCGCCCAGCGCGTTGAAGATGTTGATCTGCCAGGGCGTGTTGTTGACGTGCTCGTCGCCGCGGAAGACATGGCTGATGCGCATGTCCCAGTCGTCCACGACGACGGCGAAGTTGTAGGTCGGCACGCCATCCGTGCGGGCGATGATGAGGTCGTCGATCTCGCGGTTGTTGATCGTGATCGGCCCCTTGACGACGTCGTCCCAGGTCACATCGCCCTCGATCGGGTTGGCGAAGCGCACGACAGGCTTCACCCCTTCAGGCGGCGTCGGCAGCACCTTGCCGGGCTCGGGGCGCCAGCGGCGGTCGTACAGCGTCTTCTCGCCGCGGGCCTTCTGGGCCTCGCGCATCTCGGTCAGCTCCTCGGGCGTCGCGTAGCAACGGTACGCCTTGCCTTGCGCGATGAGCTGGTCGATGACGGCCTGGTAGCGGTCCAGGCGCTGCATCTGGTAGATCGGGCCCTCGTCGTAGTTCAGGCCCAGCCAGTTCATGGCGGCAATGATCTGGTCGACCGAGTCCTGCGTGGAGCGGGCGACGTCGGTGTCCTCGATGCGCAGCACGAACTCGCCGCCGTGGTGGCGGGCGTAGGCCCAGGAATACAGCGCGGTGCGGGCGGTGCCCAGGTGCAGGAAGCCGGTGGGCGACGGCGCGATGCGGGTGCGGATCTTGTCGAAGGAACTCATTCGGGGCTCGGTGTTGTCGGAGTGCGCATTCAGCCTTCAGTGCCGCTTTGCAATGCCAGGCGGCTGCGGGCCGCGGCGTCTTCCTCGTCGCCCTGCGACGTGCGCTGCTCGCGGATGGCGGCGAAGTCGGCCAGGCTGACATCGCCGGTCACGTAGTGGCCATCGAAGCAGCTGGCTTCAAACCCGGCCAGGCCGGGGCGCAGCGCGGCGACGACGCGCTTCATCGCATCGACGTCCTGGTAGATCAGCGCATCGGCGCCGATGTAGGCGCGGATCTCCTCGATGCTGCGGCCGTGGGCGATGAGCTCCTCCTGCGTCGGCATGTCGATGCCGTAGACGTTGGGAAAGCGCACCGGCGGCGCGGCGGAGGCCAGGTAGACCTTGCGGGCGCCGGCATCGCGGGCCATCTGCACGATCTCCTTGGAGGTGGTGCCGCGCACGATGGAGTCGTCCACCAGCAGCACGTTGCGGCCCTTGAACTCGACGCCGATGGCGTTGAGCTTCTGGCGCACGCTCTTCTTGCGCGCGCCCTGCCCCGGCATGATGAAGGTGCGGCCGACGTAGCGGTTCTTCACGAAGCCTTCGCGGTAGGGCTTGCCGATGCGGTGCGCCAGCTGCATGGCCGACGGGCGGCTGCTTTCCGGGATGGGGATGACGACGTCGATCTCGTTGGGCGGCATCGTGGAGATGACGCGCTGCGCCAGCGTCTCGCCCATGTTGAGCCGTGCCTGGTAGACGGAAATGCCGTCCATCACCGAGTCGGGCCGAGCCAGGTAGACGAACTCGAACATGCAGGGATTCAGCGACGGTGCGTCGTTGCACTGCTCGGTGTGCAGCTTGCCGGTGAGGTCGATGAACAGCGCCTCGCCGGGGGCCAGGTCGCGTTCCATCTGGTGGCCGGTGCCCTCCAGCGCGACGCTCTCGCTGGCAACCATGAAGTCGCCGTTGGCGGCGCGGCCGAAGCACAGCGGACGGATGCCGAAGGGGTCGCGGAAAGCCAGCAGGCCCTGGCCAGCGATCAGCGCGATGACGGCGTAGCTGCCCTTGATGCGCTTTTGCACGGCGCGCACCGCGTTGAAGATTTCCTTGGGCGTCAGCGGCAGGTCGCGTGCGGCCAGCTCCAGTTCATGGGCCAGCACGTTGATCAGCACCTCGGTGTCACTCTCGGTGTTGATGTGGCGGCGGTCGATGTCGAACAGCTCGTCCTTGAGCGCATGCGCGTTCGTCAGGTTGCCGTTGTGCACCAGCACGATGCCGAACGGCGCGTTGACGTAGAAGGGCTGGGCCTCTTCCTCGCTGTAGGCGTTGCCGGCCGTGGGGTAGCGCACCTGACCCAGGCCGATGTTGCCCGGCAGCGCACGCATATTGCGGGTGCGGAACACGTCGCGCACCATGCCGCGCGCCTTGTGCATGAAGCACTTGTGGCCCTGCATGGTGACGATGCCGGCGGCATCCTGGCCGCGGTGCTGCAGCAGCAGCAGCGCGTCGTAGAGCAGCTGGTTGACGGGAGAGGCCGCGAGGGTGCCGACGATGCCGCACATGGCAGGGGTCCTTAATCAGTCAGTCGATGACGCCGCAGATGGGGTCATCGAGCGGGAAACAAAACGGGCAACAGGTTCGGGCAGCAGTGGTGCTGCGTCGCGCAGCACACCGGCCAGCACAGGCGCGGCGCGCGAAGCTTGCCAGGTACCGGTTTCGGCCAGCGGCGACGCGCCGATGACGAGCACCAGCAGCAGCGCGATGAAGACACCCCTCAGCGCGCCGAAGCCGGCACCGCCGAGGCGGTCCACCACCGACAGCGGCGTGGCGTGAATGAGGGTCTTGACGAGGCGCGTGGCCAGGCTCCACACGATGAGCACGAAGAAGAAGGCCAGCGCCAGTGACACGACATGGACGACGGCCGGGCCGAACTTGCCTTCGGGCAGAAAGCCCTCGACGAGGGGTGACAGCGGCGACGCCGCGAAATAAGCCACCACCCAGCCGGCCAGCGACATCACCTCGAACACCAGACCGCGCCACAGACCGATGCCCACCGACAGCAGCAGCAACGCCGCCAGCGCGAGATCGACCCAGCTCAGTTCGACGTCCATGAGCGTGCCGTCAGAGCGTGAGGATGGCGCCCGGCAGGCCGGCGCTCTTGAGCTTGGCGGACGCACGCTCGGCCTCGTCACGGTTGGCGAACGGGCCCAGGCGCACGCGGATGCGCTTGCCGTCGGCCGTGTCGACCGCCTGCGCGTAGGTCTTCAGGCCCAGCTTCTCGACCTTGCCGCGCATCTCCTGCGCGGCCTTGTTCTCGCCGTAGGCGCCGACCTGCACGATGTAGCGGGCCGCCGCGGGATCCTTGCCATCCAGCAAGGCCTGCGCGCGAGCGCCGTCGCTGGCGGACTTGGGCTTGTCGGCGGGCCTGTCCGCGGGCTTCTCGGCCAGTTTGACGGGAGGCTTGTCGGTGGGTTTCGCGGCGGGCGCCTCGGCCGGCTTCACGACCGGCTTCTCGACGCGCGGCTCGGCGGGCTTCTCGGCGACTTTCTCGACGACCTGCACCGCCGGCTTCTCCGCCACGCGGGGTTCCACCGGCAGCTCCACGCTGGCGGCAGGCGACGGCTGCGGGGCGGGTTCAGCCTGGCTCAACGGCTCGCGCGTCGGCACTACCAGCGGCGGCGCGGACTCCTTGCGCGGGATCTCGATGGGCAGGTCCACGGGGATGGGTCGCGGCTGGGTCTCGAAGATCAGCGGGAAGCCCACGACGCCGACCGCGACGAGTACGGCGGCACCGATCAGCCGGCGGCGCGCACGAACGCGCAGCACCTGCACATCGTCGGCCGCGGTGGCCTTGGCGCCCGACTTGGACTTCTTGGGCGCCGCCGCGGTGGAGGCGGCGTCATCGCGCTTGAGGAAGGAAAACAGGCCCATCGGCGGCGTCTGGCTCAGTGGAGGGTGGGAGGCTGGGGCTCGGCAGCGCCGGCGGTCACGCGCGGGATGCCCTGCTGCAACACGCCACCCACGGTGTAGAAGGAACCGAAGACCAGGATTCTATCGGCCGTGGTCGCCCCGGCCGCCGCGGCGTGCAGCGCGTCCAGCGGGTTGGCATGCGTATGCGTCTCGACGCCCGGCGGCGTCTTCAAGCCGGCGGCGAGGAACGCAGTTTCAAGCTGTCCGGCAGTGGCGGCGCGCGGAAGCGGCAGGTCCGTGAAATGCCAGACGTCCACCAGCGGCGCGATGCGCGCGAGGATGCCGCCCAGGTCCTTGTCCGCCATCGCGCCGAAGACGGCGTGCGTGCGTGGGAAGAAGCCCATCTGGTCGAGGTTCTGTGCCAGCGCGGCGACGGCGTGCGGGTTGTGCGCGACGTCCAGCACGACGGCAGGCTGACCGGCCAGCACCTGGAAGCGGCCGGGCAACTCGACCAACGCTAGGCCCGTGCGCACGGCCTGGGCGCTGATGGGCAGCCGGTCGGCCAGCGCCTCGAACGCGGCGAGCACGCCGGACGCGTTCAGCAGCTGGTTCACCCCACGCAGCGCCGGGTAGGACATGCCGGAGAAGCGCTTGCTGCGCCCGGCCCACTGCCACTGCGTGCGGTCACCACTGAAGGTGAAGTCCTTGCCCAGTTGGCGCAGTTCAGCACCCAGTTCAGTCGCGCGCGCCGCCAGCGAGGCCGGCGGCATCGGGTCGCTGACGACCACCGGACGCCCCGGCCGCATGATGCCGGCCTTCTCCCGGCCCACGCTCTCGCGGTCGGGGCCGAGGAACTCGGTGTGATCCAGGTCGATGCTGGTGATGACGGCACAGTCGGCGTCAATGACGTTGACCGCGTCCAACCGGCCGCCCAGGCCGACCTCCAGGATGACGAGATCCAGCGGCTCATGCTGCAGCCGCCGCATGATGGCCAGCGTCGTGAATTCGAAGTAGGTCAGCGTGATGTCACCGCGCGCGGCCTCGACGGCCTCGAAGTGCGGCTCCAGCGACTCGGCCTTGACCGGCTCGCCGCCAACGCGGCAGCGCTCCTGGAAGTGCACGAGGTGTGGCTTGATGTAGAGGCCCACGCGGTAGCCGGCGTGCAGCGCGATGGACTCCAGCATCGCGCAGGTCGAGCCCTTGCCATTGGTGCCGGCGACGACGACGGTCGGGCAATCGAAGGCAATGCCCAATCGCTCCTTCACCGCCCTGACGCGGTCCAGCGTCATGTCGATGGTCTTGGGGTGCAGGCGCTCGCAGTGGGCGAGCCAGTCATCAAGCGTCATGGCGGATCACGGAAAAACAAAAGCCAGGCACGGGGCCTGGCTCGGAACTGTCGCGACAGGGTTCAAGCCACCGCGTCGGCGCTCTGGCGCTGCAGCATCGCGAGCTGGCGGGCAATCGTCTCGCGCAGCTGGCGGCGGTCCACGATCATGTCGACGGCGCCCTTCTCCATCAGGAACTCGGCACGCTGGAAGCCCGGGGGCAGCTTCTCGCGCACGGTGTTCTCGATGACGCGCGGACCGGCAAAGCCGATCAGCGCCTTGGGTTCGGCCAGCACGATGTCGCCGACGAACGCGAACGAGGCCGACACGCCGCCCATGGTCGGGTCGGTCAGCACGCTGATGTAGGGCAGCTTGGCCTTGGCCAGGCGCGTCAGCGACGCGTTGGTCTTGGCCATCTGCATCAGGCTCAGCAGGCCTTCCTGCATGCGCGCGCCGCCGGTGGCGGTGAAGCAGATGAACGGCGTCTTCTGCTCGATGGCCGTCTCGACGCCGCGCACGAAGCGCTCGCCGACGACCGAGCCCATGGAGCCGCCCATGAAGTCGAACTCGAAACAGGCTGCCACGACCGGCACGCTCATGATGGCGCCACCGATGACGACCAGCGCGTCGGTCTCGCCGGTGTTCTCCAGCGCTTCCTTCAGGCGGTCGGGGTACTTCTTGCTGTCCTTGAACTTCAGCGCGTCGACCGGAATGACCTCTTGGCCGATCTCGTAGCGGCCTTCCGCGTCGAGGAAGGCATCCAGCCGGGCGCGGGCACCAATGCGGTGGTGGTGCGAGCACTTGGGGCAGACGTTGATGTTCTGCTCCAGGTCGGTCTTGTAGAGCACCGTCTCGCAGCTCGGGCACTTGATCCACAGGCCTTCCGGGACCGTGCGGCGGTCGGCGGGGTCGCCTTGCTGGATCTTGGGCGGGAGCAGTTTGTCGAGCCAACTCATGGTCAGTCCTTCTTGTCGAGGGCGGCGCGGATCTCGCGGATGAAGGCCGCGCCGGTGGAGGCGACATTATCGACGGGTTGGCGTTCGAGCAGCTCAACCAGCTTGGAGCCGATGACGACCGCATCGGACACATCGGCCACGGCCCGCGCCGTCGCCCCGTCGCGGATGCCGAAGCCCACGCCCACGGGCGTGCTCACATGCCGGCGGATGCGCGGCACGGCCTCGGCGACGGCGGCCGTGTTCAGGTGGCCGGCGCCGGTGACGCCCTTCAGTGACACGTAGTACACATAGCCGCTGGCCAACTGGCCCACCTGGGCCATGCGAGCCTCGGTGGACGTGGGCGCGAGCAGGAAGATCGCGTCCATGTTCGCCGCACGCAGCTTGGCGGCGAACTCGTCACACTCCTCGGGCGGGTAGTCGACGATGAGCACGCCGTCCACGCCGGCGGCGGCGGCATCCGCGACGAACGCCTCCAGCCCGTAGCGCTCAACCGGATTGGCATAGCCCATCAACACCAGCGGCGTGGCGTCGTTGCGGGCGCGGAACTCGCGAACGTAGTCCAGCACCTTGCGCAGGCCGATGCCGTGCTTCAACGCGCGTTCACCGGCACGCTGGATGACGGGGCCGTCGGCCATGGGGTCGGAGAACGGCACACCCAGCTCGATGACGTCGGCGCCCGCCTCGGCCATGGCCAGCAGCAGGTCGACGGTGGCGGCCGGGTGCGGATCACCGGCGGTGACAAAAGGGATCAGCGCCTTGCGGCCCTGCGCCTTCAGCGCGGCGAAGGTGGTGGCGATGCGGCTCATGCCCGGGCTCCCGGCAGTGCGACGACGGCATCGCCGCCTTTGACCGACTGCCCGCGGCAGGACGGACGACAGTAGAAATCGGCCTGGGACAGGTCGGCCACGGTACCGATGTCCTTGTCGCCCCGGCCGGAGAGGTTGACGAGCAGGATCTGATCCTTGGCCATCGTCGGCGCGATCTTCATCGCATGCGCCACGGCGTGGCTGGATTCCAGCGCCGGGATGATGCCCTCGGTGCGGCACAGGTGATGGAAGGCCGCCAGCGCCTCGGCGTCGGTGACGCCCACGTACTCGGCGCGGCCGATGTCCTTCAGGTGCGCATGCTCGGGGCCAACGCCGGGGTAGTCCAGGCCGGCCGAGATGGAATGCGTCTCGGTGATCTGACCGTCCTCGTCCTGAAGCAGATAGGTGCGGTTGCCGTGCAGCACGCCGGGGCTGCCGGCGGACAGCGTGGCCGCATGGCGGCCGCTCGCAATACCCTCCCCGGCCGCCTCCACGCCGATGAGGCGGGTGCCGTCGTGCGGGATGTAGGGGTAGAAGATGCCGATGGCATTGCTGCCGCCGCCCACGCAGGCGATGACGGCATCCGGCTGGCGGCCGGTCATGTCGGGCATCTGCTCCAGGCACTCGTCGCCGATGATGCGCTGGAAGTCGCGCACCATCATCGGATAGGGGTGCGGGCCGGCCACGGTACCGATGATGTAGAAGGTGTTCTCCACATTCGTGACCCAGTCACGCATCGCTTCGTTGAGCGCGTCCTTCAGCGTCTTGCTGCCGCTCTCCACCGGCACGACGGTCGCGCCCAGCAGCTTCATGCGGTAGACATTGGGGCTCTGGCGCTTGACGTCCTCGCTGCCCATGTAGACGACGCACTCCAGGCCGTACCGAGCGCAGATGGTGGCCGTCGCCACGCCATGCTGGCCGGCGCCCGTCTCGGCGATGACGCGCGGCTTGCCCATGCGCTTGGCCAGCAGCGCCTGGCCGATGACGTTGTTGATCTTGTGTGCGCCGGTGTGGTTCAGGTCCTCGCGCTTGAGGTAGATCTGTGCGCCGCCCAGCTCGCGGCTCAGGCGCTCGGCGTGATAGATGGGGCTGGGCCGGCCGACGAAGTGCTTGAGCTCTTTCTTGAACTCGGCGATGAAGTCGGGGTCGTTGCGGTAGTGCGCGTAGGCGTCCTTCAACTGGTCCAGCGCGTGGACGAGCGTCTCGGAGACAAAGCTGCCGCCAAACGTGGGCTTGCCGGCATGGCGGAAGTGCCCGGTGGCATCGGGCTGGTCGTACTCAAACATGGAATGTCCTCAGGTCAGTCCTGCATCCGCGCGCTTCACGGCGCGGCAGAACTCATGCATCAGGTCGGCGCTTTTGATGCCCTTGGACACCTCGACGCCGGAACTCACATCAACGGCCCAGGGCCGCACCCGCGCGATGCCATCGCCGACGTTTGCTGCATTCAACCCACCAGACAAAACGAGGTGAGAGGCTGCGTTTGGTGGAATGAGTGACCAATCGAAGACCTTGCCGCCGCCGCCATAGCTGTCGACATGGGCATCGAGCAGCAGGGCCTGGGCACTGGAAAACTGAGACCCAAAGTCTACCAAGTCGAAGCCGGGCGCCATGCGCGCGGCACGCAGGTAGGGGCGCTGTATGCGCTCGCAATCGGCGGGCGTCTCGTCACCATGGAACTGCACCAGCATGTTGGGCAGTGCGTCCAACGCGGCGCGCAGCTCGGCATCGGGCGCGTTGACGAACAGACCCACCGGCGTGACGAAGGGCGGCAGCAACGCTGCCAGCGCCCTCGCCCGCTCCGGCGTCACGGCCCGCGGGCTCTTGGCATAGAAGACGAAGCCGATGGCGTCGGCACCGGCCGCAACGGCGGCTTCGACGTCGGCCTCGCGCGTCAGGCCGCAGATCTTGATGCGTGTCATGTTTGCCCCTCGGCTGTCGAGTACGCCAGCCTATCCCCCGAGGGGATGCGGGCCGGCTTGGGGCGGCCCGGCGCTCGGCCCGCCCTCATGGAAGCCAATCCAGCGCGGCCACGTGCCGCGGAATGTCCAGCTCGGCGTCGTAGGTCGGGCCGAGGAAATAGAGCCCGTCGGGCGCGAACGTCGGCGCGGCCACCTTGCGGTCGCGCGCGGCCAGCACGTCGGACACCCAGTCGACGGACCGCGTGCCGCTGCCCACTGCCAGCAGGCAGCCCATCAGGTTGCGCACCATGTGGTGCAGGAAGGCACTCGCCTCGAACTCGAAGCGCCAGTAGACGCCGCGCCGCTGAACGCTGATCTCGCGCAGCGTCTTGATGGGCGACGCAGCCTGGCACTCGGAGGAGCGGAACGACGAGAAGTCGTGCTCGCCGATGAGCCGCGCGGCGGCCGCTTCGAGGGCCGACTGGTCCAGCGGCCGGAAGATCCAGCCGCACTGCCCCGACTCGATGGCCGGCCTGACGGCAGACTCCAGCAGCAGGTAGGCATAGCGCCGCCCACGCGCGGAGTTGCGGGCATGGAAGGTGTCGCCGGGGAAGCGGCTCCACTGGATCGCGATGTCAGGCGGCAGATAGCGGTTGACGCCGCGCACCCACGAGAACGGCTCGCGCTCAACGTCGGTATCGAAATGGATGACCTGGTTGACGCCGTGCACGCCGGTGTCCGTGCGGCCGGCGCAGATCGTGCGGATGGGCTGGGCCGCGAACGCGGACAAGCCTTTTTCAAGCGCATCCTGCACTGTGCGGCCGCCCGGCTGGCTCTGCCAGCCGTTGTAGCCGCCGCCGCGGTAACTCACGCCAAGTGCAACTCTCATCGATCCTCAAATGAAAAACGCCCGGCCAGGCCGGGCGTCGAAGTATCGCGGCTGCGGGCTCAGCGCAGCTCGTTCAGCATGGCCTGCGCACGATCGCGCAGCGAGCCGCTGGCACGCTGGATCAGTTCCTGCAGCACCTCGCGGGCACCCTCGGTGTCACCGATCTGGCGGAACTCATCGGCCAGCTCCAGCTGGCGCACCAGCGGGTCGCCGTCATCGTCGCCCAGCGCTTCCAGCGCGTCGGCCAGATGGTCGGGGGCCGTCTGGCCGGGCTGAGTAGGCTCGCCCAGGTCGAAGTCCAACTCCGTCGGCGCGGCGGCCGGCGGCGTGGGGGTGACCGACAGATCGCCCATGCCGCTGAGGTCGAAGCTCAGGTCCGGCGCGGGCGGCGCGGTGCGGGCACCGCGGGCGGAGATGTCGAAGTCCATCGTCATCGGCGCATGCTCCACCGACGCGGGCATGGCCTGCGTGGCCGCCAGCGCCGTCGGCGAGACGGGCTCGGGGGCATCCAGGTCCAGGTCCAGCGCGAGGTCGAAGCCGCTGACCGGGCCGGTGTCCGGGCCGCTGCGGGCCAACGCGTCGGTGCCGAGATGAGCCGCTGCGGCGGCCGAAGCGCCGCTGGGCAGCGCCGTCTGCGGCAGCGTGCTGGCGTTCATGGGCTCGGGCCGCTCGGGGCCGCCGTCGTCATGCAGCAGCGGCGCGCCGCCAGGCTGATACAGCGGGTTGTCGGGGTCGATGCCACGGCCAAGTTCCTGCGCCTTGGCCCAGTCCTCACCCGTGCCCTTGGTCTCGGCATACAGCTGCACGGCCAGTTGCTCGAAGCCCTTGGTGTCGCGGCGCTTGGCGTAGACCTCCAGCAGCTTCAGACGGATGGCCAGGCGCGTCGGGTTGGCGCGCAGCGCCTCCTTCAGGATTTCCTCGGCCTGCAGGTCGCGGCCGTAGGCCAGGTAGACGTCGGCCTCGGCGACCGGGTCCACGTCGCCGATGGCGTCCAGCTGGCTGAGCGAATAGCTCATCGACGACTGGCCGCTGTTCTGCGCGTCGCGGGTGTCCACGCGCTGGCCACCGGTGCCACCGAAGAAGGAGTCGGGTTGCAGGCGACTTTCGTGGAAGCCCGTCTCGGCCGCGTTGGCCGGACGACGCGAGCGCAGCCGCAGCAGGCCCAGCACGCCCAGCACGGCCACCAACATGCCAGCCAGTGGCAGCACGACGGGGCTGTCGATGATCTGCTCGACGAAGCCCGGCGGCTCGGCCACCGGCGGCGGCGCGAGCGGCGCGCTGGCGCGGGGCGCGGGCTTGGACGCGGCGGCACTGGCCGCCACCACCGGCGCCGGCGCCGATGCAGCAGCGGAGGCAGCCTCGACGGCCGCGACGACGGGCGCCGGCACGGGCAGCGCGGGCGTTGCGGACACCAGCGCGGGTGCGGCAGACGCGGCCACGGGGGCGGCGGGCTTGGCAGCGCTGGAGAGCTTCTTGAGCTCCTCGACGTTGCGCGTCAGCTCGGCGACGCGGGCGGCGGCGTCCTTCTTCTCGGCGTCCTTGGAGAGCTTGGCCTCGGCAGCGCTGGCCGACCCGGCCTTGCTGAGCATCAGCTTGTCCGGCGTGGGCGCGGCCGCGGGCTTGCGATCTTCCACGGCCGCCTGCACCTGACCCTTGGACTGGCGTTCGCTCTCGGTGCTCTGCAGCGTCGGCGCGGCGGAAGCCAGACGCTGGCGGTAGGCGGAGAAATCGGCGCTCTGCGCCAGGATGATCTGACGCGCTTCACCCTGCGACACCGAGGCCAGCGCCTCACTGCCCGGCACCTGCAGCGTCGAACCGGCCTTCAGGCGGTTCATGTTGCCGTCGATGAAGGCGTCGGGGTTGTTGCGGAACAGGCCCACCAGCATCTGGTCCAGCGAGATACCGCTGACCTGCGTGCGGCCGGCCACCTTGGACAGCGAGTCCCCGGGGCGAACACGGTATTCGGACGCGGCCGTGACGGGCGGGCGTACCGCCACGGGCGCCGGCGCAGCGACTGGCGGACGGGCCACGGCCAGAGGTGCCGGCGCAGGTGCTCGCGGCAATGCCGTCGTCTCGGCCGACGCACGGGCCGGAACCCCCTCGCTGGAAGCCGCCGGCGCCTGGGCCACCGCAGGCGCAGCGGTGATGGCGGGCGCAGGCTTGGGCAGGCTCGGCGGGTCGAACAGCAACGTGTACTCGCGCACCAGGCGGCCGCTGGACCAGGTCAGCTCCAGGATGACGTCGACGAACGGCTCCTGCACGGCGCGGTCGCTGCTGACGCGCAGCACCGTGCGGCCGCCCTGGCGCACCACCTGCACCTGTGTGGAACTCAGCACGGCGTTGTAGTCGACGCCGGTAGCGCGGTAGGTGTCGGGCGGCGCCACGCGCACCTTCAGCGTCGAAGCTTCCTCGGACGTCAGGCTGGTGACGTCGATCTCGGCGCGCATGGTCTCGCCAAGGGCCGACTGCACGCTCAGTTTGCCCAGCCCCAGCGCCTGCGCGCCACCGGCGGCCAGTAGCAGCGCTGCAGCCAGCGCCACGTGATGGCGGACAAACCCCGTCGGGCGGACTCCCTCGAATGCGTCGCGGATGTGGTCTTTCAAGGCATTCCCCAAAGCAACAAGGCGGGGCAATGGGCCCCGCCTGTCTCGATCTTCAGTGCGCGCTGCCCGAAACTGGTCTGCACGCTGGTTTGCACGCGGATCTGCACGGTGTCGCCTGCGTCGAGTTTTGAATCAAAAACACAACGGCATCAAGCATATACGCTGAAATGCTCAAGGGGTACCTGATGTGTCGCTTGGTTTCAATATCGACGCCCGGGTGAACCCTAGGTCCAAGCGTAAAAGACCGTAAGCAAAAACGGGCCTCGCGGCCCGTTTTGTGTTTCAGCGATCCAGCAGGATGCGCAGCATGCGGCGCAGCGGCTCGGCCGCCCCCCACAGCAACTGATCGCCGATCGTGAAGGCACCGACATACTCCGGGCCCATCGCCAGCTTGCGCACGCGACCGACGGGGATGGTCATCGTGCCGGTGACGGCCACGGGCGTCAGGTGCTTGAGCGTGTCCTCGCGCGTGTTGGGCACGTACTGCACCCACTCGTTGTCGGCGCGGATCATGGCCTCGATGTCGGCCAGCGGCACATCCTTCTTCAGCTTGAAGGTCAACGCCTGGCTGTGGCAGCGCATGGCGCCGACACGCACACAAAAGCCGTCGACGGGAATGCCGTTGGAACCGAGGATCTTGTTGGTCTCGGCCATGCCCTTCCACTCTTCCTTGGATTGGCCGTTGCCCAGGTCCTTGTCGATCCACGGGATCAGCGAGCCGCCCAGCGGCACGCCGAAATTGGCGGTCTCGTCAGCGCTCAGCGAACGCTGCTTGGCGATGACCTGGCGGTCGATCTCGAGGATGGCGCTCTTGGGGTCGTCCAGCAGCGGCTTCACGGCAGCATTCAGCGTGCCGTACTGTGTCAACAGTTCGCGCATGTGCTGGGCGCCGCCGCCCGATGCGGCTTGGTAGGTCTGCGTCGACATCCACTCGACGAGGCCAGCCTTGTACAGCGCGCCGACGCCCATCAACATGCAGCTGACGGTGCAGTTGCCGCCGACCCAGTTCTTGCCACCGGCGGCCAACGCCTGCTTGATGACCGGCATGTTGACCGGATCCAGCACGATGACGGCGTCATCGTTCATGCGCAGCGACGACGCCGCGTCGATCCAGTGGCCCGTCCAGCCCGCGGCGCGCAGCTTGGGGAAGACTTCGTTGGTGTAGTCGCCGCCCTGGGCAGTGATGATGATGTCGCAGCGCTTGAGCTGCTCAATGTCGAAGGCGTTTTGCAGCTTCGTCTCGTTCTTCGCCTGCGCAGGGGCGTTGCCACCGGCGTTGGACGTCGAAAAGAACAGCGGCTCGATCAGGTCGAAATCCCGCTCGGCGGTCATGCGGTCCATCAGGACCGAGCCCACCATGCCGCGCCAGCCTACGAGGCCTACCAAGGTCGTCATCATCAAATCCTTTGTCTGTCAGTCACCAAACCCCATCCACTTTGGGCCCCGGCTCGTTCGCCGGGTTTGGTGGGGCGAGACGAGACGGAGCTTCAGCTCTTAATGGTTTTGGTGGTCGTGATGGCTTTGACGACAGCGTCGCCCATCTCGATGGTCGTGACCTTCGAGGTGCCTTCACTCCAGATGTCGGCCGTGCGCAAGCCCTGGGCCAGCACCGATTCCACCGCGGCTTCGATACGAGCAGCGGCGTCGGGCAGGCTGAGGGAGAACTTGAGCATCATGGCAGCGGACAGGATTGTAGCGAGCGGATTGGCAATCCCCTTGCCCGCGATGTCCGGCGCGCTGCCGTGGCTGGGCTCGTAGAGGCCCTTGTTGTTGGCGTCCAACGAGGCGGACGGCAGCATGCCGATGGAGCCGGTCAGCATCGCGGCCTCGTCGGACAGGATGTCGCCGAACATGTTGCCGGTCACGACGACGTCGAACTTCTTCGGCGCCTTGACGAGCTGCATCGCGGCGTTGTCCACGTACATGTGGTCCAGCTCGACGTCGGGGTAGCTCTTGTGCACCTCGATGACGATGTCCTTCCAGAACTGCGAGGTCTCCAGCACGTTCGCCTTGTCGACGCTGGTCAGGCGCTTGTTGCGCTTCTGGGCAGCCTGGAAGGCGACGTGCGCGATGCGCTCGATCTCGGGGCGCGAGTAGCGCATCGTGTCGAAGGCTTCGTCGGCGCCGGGGAAGTGGCCGTCCACGGCCGTGCGGCGGCCGCGCGGCTGGCCGAAGTAGATGTCGCCCGTGAGTTCACGGATCAAGAGGATGTCCAGGCCAGCAACAAGCTCAGGCTTCAGCGACGAGGCATGTGTGAGCTGCTCGTAGCAGATGGCCGGCCGAAAATTTGCAAACAGGCCCAGCGCCTTGCGCAACCCGAGAATGGCCTGTTCAGGCCGCAGCGAACGCTCCAGCTTGTCGTACTTCCAATCGCCCACGGCACCGAACAACACCGCGTCGGCTTCCTGCGCCAGCTTCAGCGTGGCGGGTGGCAGCGGGTGGCCGCTGGTTTCGTAGGCCTTGCCGCCGACGTCGGCCCAGTCGAGCTGCAACGGCAGGTCGAGCGCGTTCAGGACCTTGACAGCTTCGGCGACGATCTCGGGGCCGATGCCGTCACCCGGCAGTACTGCAATCTTCTTCATCTCAAATCACTCGGTTGGCCAGCCAGGGCTTGCTGGCGATGCGCTGGGCTTCGTAGGCGCGGATCTTGTCGGTGTGCTGCAGCGTCAGGCCGATCTCGTCGAGGCCGCCGATCAGGCATTCCTTGCGGAAGGGCTCGATGTCGAAGGGCAGCTCGCTGCCGTCGGGCTTGACGACGACCTGGCGCGGCAGGTCGACGGTGAGCTGGTAGCCGGGGAAGGCTGCCACCTCGTCGAACAGGCGAGCGATGGCCCCCTCCGGCAGGACGATGGGCAGCAGCCCGTTCTTGAAGCAGTTGTTGAAGAAGATGTCGGCGAAGCTGGGCGCCAGGATGGCGCGGAAGCCGTACTGCTGCAGCGCCCACGGCGCGTGCTCGCGGCTGGAGCCGCAGCCGAAGTTCTGGCGGGCGATCAGCACGCTGGCACCGGCATAGCGTGGCTGGTTCAGCACGAAGTCGGGGTTGGGCTTGCGGCTGCCCGGGTCTTGACCCGGCTCGCCGTGGTCCAGGTAGCGCCATTCGTCGAACAGGTTGGGGCCGAAGCCCGTGCGCTTGATCGACTTCAGGAACTGCTTGGGGATGATCGCGTCGGTGTCGACGTTCTCGCGGTCCATCGGGGCTACGAGGCCCGTGTGCAAAGTGAACTTGTCCATGTCAGGCGAGCGTTCGAACGTCGACGAAATGGCCGGTCATGGCCGCGGCAGCCGCCATCGCCGGGCTGACGAGGTGGGTGCGCCCACCGGCGCCCTGGCGGCCTTCGAAGTTGCGATTGCTCGTCGAGGCGCAGCGCTCGCCCGGCTCCAGCCGGTCGGCGTTCATGGCCAGGCACATCGAGCAGCCCGGCTCGCGCCACTCGAAGCCGGCGCCCTTGAAGACCTGGTCCAGCCCTTCGGCTTCGGCCTGCGCCTTGACGAGGCCCGAGCCCGGCACGACCAGCGCCAGCTTGATGTTCTTGGCCAGGCGGCCACCGACGCGCTTCACGACGGCCGCGGCCTCGCGCATGTCTTCGATGCGGCTGTTGGTGCAGGAGCCGATGAAGACCTTGTCGACATGGATGTCGCTGATGGCCTTGTTCGGTTCCAGCGCCATGTAGGTCAGCGCGCGCTCGATGGCGCCGCGCTTGACGGCGTCCTTTTCCTTGTCGGGGTCGGGCACGCGCTCGTCCACGGCCAGCACCATCTCGGGCGACGTGCCCCAGCTGACCTGCGGGCGGATCTGCGCGGCGTCCAGCTCGACGATCTTGTCGAAGTGCGCGCCGGGGTCGGAATGCAGCGTGCGCCAGTAAGCGACGGCCTGGTCCCATTCCACGCCGGTCGGCGAGAACGGGCGACCCTTGACGTAGTTGATCGTCGTGTCGTCCACAGCGATGAGGCCGGCACGGGCGCCGGCTTCGATGGCCATGTTGCAGACCGTCATGCGGCCTTCCATGCTCAGCGCGCGGATGGCCGAGCCGGCGAACTCGATGGTGTAGCCCGTGCCGCCGGCGGTGCCGATCTTGCCGATGATGGCCAGCACGATGTCCTTGGCGCCGACGCCCTTGGCGCACTGCCCCTCGACCTTGACGAGCAGGTTCTTGGCCTTCTTGGCCGACAGCGTCTGCGTGGCCAGCACATGCTCCACCTCGCTGGTGCCGATGCCATGCGCCAGCGCGCCGAAGGCGCCGTGCGTGGACGTGTGGCTGTCGCCGCAGACGACGGTCATGCCGGGCAGCGTGGCGCCCTGCTCCGGGCCGATGACGTGCACGATGCCCTGGCGCTTGTCGCTCATCTTGAACTGCGTGATGCCGAAGCGGTCGCAGTTGGCGTCCAGCGTGTCGACCTGCAGCCTGGAGACCGGGTCGGCGATGCCTTCGCTGCGGTCCGTCGTCGGCACGTTGTGATCGCTGACGGCGAGGTTGGCGGAGAGGCGCCAGACCTTGCGGCCGGCCAGGTCCAGGCCTTCGAAGGCCTGCGGGCTGGTCACCTCGTGAACGAGGTGGCGGTCGATGTAGAGCAGTGCCGTGCCATCCGGTTCGGAGTGCACGACATGCTCGTCCCAGAGCTTGTCGTAAAGGGTACGGGAGGTCATTGCTTCTCTCGGGGGATAAGGGTGTCCACGAAGCGTTGCACCACGGTGGGCAAGCGCTGTTGGCGCAGCACACCCAGGTAATAGTCGCGCTCGGCCCACGACTCTTCAAGTCGCAGCGCGCGCACGCCGAACACTCGCGTGAAGCGCTCGGCGGGTTGCTCGGGCAGCACGGCGACGCCCAGGCCGGACTCCACCAGCTGGGCAATGCCGTCGAAGCCGCGCACCTGCAGGCGCGCATTCAGCGTCTGACCGCGGGCAGCCGCCTGTTCGCGCATCAGCTCCTGCGCGCTGGCGCCTGCATGCAGGCCGATGAGGTCGTAGGCCAGCAGGTCGTCGAAGCTGACGGTCTCGCGGTGCGCCAGCGGATGCTTCAGCGGCACCAGCGCCGCCAGGCGGCCGCGGGCGAACACCCAGGTCTGCACGCGGTTGTCCAGCACGGGCGCCGTGAAGATGCCGACATCCGCGCGCCCCTCGGCGACGGCGGCCTGCACCTCGGCGCTGGTCAGGTCTTCCAGGCTGATGCGTATCTGCGCATGGGCCTGCGAGAACTCCACCAGGTACGGCGGCAGGCACTCGGCGATGGCGCTGGTGTTGGATGCGATGCGCAGATGGCCCTTGATGCCGCGCGAGAACTCCATGACCTCGGTTTCGAGGGCGTAGAGCGACGCATGCAGTGAGCGGATGTGGCGCACCAGCGCACGGCCGGCCTCGGTCGGCTCGACACCCCGGGCACGCCGCTCGAACAGCTGCACGCCGAGGCGGCTTTCCAGGTCGGACAGGCGCTTGCTGGCCGCGGCCAGCGCCAGGTGCTCCTGGGCGGCGCCGCGCGTGATCGAGCGCGTCTGCTCGATGGCCAGCACGAGGTTGAGGGTGGTGAGGTCGTGGCGCATATCGTTTGACTCCAGCATAGCCTTCGCGAGGAAGGCAATTCTGCGCCAAAAAACGACAATGATTTCGCCAAAGACGAACTTCAGCGTGTCTTCTGGCTGTCCACCTGCGTCAACAGCCCGCGCAGCGCATTGCGGCTATGCGCACCAAAATGGCCCAGCAACTCGGCGATGCGCGCCTGCAGCGCGTCGCGCTGGCCTTGCATGTCGCGGGCAAGCTCCGAGCCGAGCTGGGCCTCGTTGGCCGCGAAATCGAAATTGGGGTCAGTGACGAATTTCGCCGGCGCGCCGACGACGACGGCCGCGTCCGTCGCCGGGCCGGCCGCAAAGGCCTCGGCGGCCACGACGTCGCGCACATAGGCCGGGCTCCACGGTGGATAGCGCTTGTCCAGCGCCTGGTCGCGCAGCGCCAGCTCCAGCGGGCCGTCGCGCCGCTGGCGGGCGGCGTCCATGATCCAGTTGGTCTGGAAGCGCTCCAGCACGAAATGCCGGTTGCCCTGCAGCACGACCAGCCCCTGCCGGTCGGCCGGCGCGCCGAGCTGGGCCTTGAGGTTGACCCACATCATGTGGCCCAGGCTCGCGCCCGGTGCTGCGCTGGCGTGGTAGGGCTGCGTCAGATCCTCGACGTGATGCAGTGCCAGGCCGGCAAAGCGCCAGCCCCAGTACGGGTGGCCGGTCTTCCAGGCCAGCACAGCCAGGCCGCCGTACTGCTGCACACGCAGCTCGGTGAAGGTGCGCGCGAAGCTGGGCGCCAGCGTGTTGAAGATGGCGCCCTGGTGGAAGAAGCCCATGTGGAACGGCGCCTGCGAGCCGATGGCCACGGCCGGGTTGCCGAACGGCTGCTTGCCGAAGCCGTAGGACGGACTGGCGGGCGCACCGGGGTTGTCGTCGAACAGGTTCAGGTCGTGGCCGTAGTCGGGCTCGTCGCAGGCCGAGGCCAGCACGGCCAGCGGCGCGACGGCCTCGCCCGGCTGCAGCGCGACGAAGCGCTGCGTGGCACCCTTGCTGTTGGGCACAGCGCTGACCTGGGAGGTTTCGGCGGCGGGGCGCGCGGTGTCGGGGTCGCGCGGGTCGACCTGCAGATACAGCGCCAGCCGGGCCTGCGGCGACAGCCGCAGCGCGCGCAGGAAGGCGGCGCGGCGGTCGGCGTCGCTGCGGGCCGCGTCGGGCGTGTAGCGCAGCGCGTCGGGGCGCGGCGCATGGCCCTTCAGGTGCGCGCGCGCCCAGGCTTCCTGAGCGTCCAGCTCGCGGGCGATCGCGGCGTCCTGGTCACGTAGGAAATCGATCAGGGGTTCGGCCCTCACGGCCGCAGCGTTGGCGACCTCGGGCATGCGCTCAAAGGCGCGATAGCACATGGGGCTGTGGTTGCCCCAGGCCTTCGCCAGCGTGGGCAGCAGGGCCAGCATGAAGAGGAAATGGCGCATCGGGCGGCGTCGGAACGGCGAAGTCGCGCATTCTGGCCCCGGCGGCCGAGCAAAGCCTTGCGACCGAATCCACGAAGCCGCTTGTGGCTGCCCCGCCTCCCGGTGTGCCACGGGCCGGTGAGCCCAGCGCGGCACGCGCAAGTTTTGCTGCGCGCAGGTTAGGGGCAGTGCGCCGCGCCGCCAAGACGCCATCGCGCAAGGCCCGCTTCGCCAATGGCGGAACGCGTCCGCTACATCTGCCGGAAACGCGCCTGAAAGCTCTGGCTGACGCTGAGCGTCTGCGCATGATGCTTCAGGTGGATGCTCATGTGCCCGAGGGCATTGCGTTCCACCCAGTCGATGTGCGCCAGGTTCACGATGGCATTGCGGTGCACCTGCCAGAACTGATCGCCATCAAGCTGCGCGCCGAGGTCCTTCAGCGACAGCCGCACCCACCAACTGCCCGTGGCCGTGACGACCTGCGTGTACTTGGTCTCGGCGCGGAAGTACAGCACGTCGCCCACGGTGATGAGCCGCAACTGCTCGCCCTGCCCCACCTGCAGCCAACGCAGCGGCTGCGCCGGCCCGGCCGTGGCGCCGGCCTGCAGCGAGCGCAGCAACCCGCTGAGGTCCGGCGGCGCCAGCACCAGCCGCTGCTGCAGCCGCTGCACCGTCTGTGCCAGCCGGGCGGGCTGCAGCGGCTTGAGCAGGTAGTCGACCGCGCCCTGCTCGAAGGCCTTCAGCGCATGCTCGTCCAGCGCCGTCACGAAGACCAGGTGCACCTGCCGGCCGATGGCTTGGGCCAGCTCGATGCCGCTCATGCCGGGCAGGCGGATGTCGACGAAGGCGATGTCGGGCCGGCGCGCGTTGACGAGCGCCAGCCCCTGCAGCCCGTCCTCGGCCTCGCCGACGATGTCCAGCTCGGGCCAGAGGCGGCCCAGTTGCTCGCGCAAGTCGGCGCGCGGCAGGGCTTCGTCTTCGATCAGCACGGCGGTAGGCATGGCGGTCAGCGGTTTGGGAGTTGTGGCACCCAGATGACGGCACTGACGCCACCTTGGGGCTGGGCCGTCACGTCCAGGCGGGCGGCCTGGCCGTAGAGCAGCAGCAGGCGCTCGCGCAGGCTGCTCAACCCCAGGCCGGTGCCGCCGGTGTGGCCGGCCGCGGCGGCCTGCAGGCCGATGCCCGTGTCGCTGACCTCCAGCACCAGCCCGCCGTCCTGCACGCGTGCCGCGACGCGCAGCTCGCCGCCGTCGGGCTTGGGTTCGATGCCGTGCTGGATCGCGTTCTCGACGAGGCTGCCCAGCATCAGCGGGGGGAATGGCCGGCAGGCCAGCGGCTCGGGCAGGTCCAGCGTGACGCGCAGCCGGTCGCCCAGCCGCATCTGCATTAGCGCAAGGTAGGCATCGGCCAGCGCGAACTCTTTCGCCAGCGTCGACATGGGCTCGCGCATCGCCGGCAGCGCCAGCCGCAGGTAGTCGTGCAGCCGGCCCAGCATGCGGTCGGCCAGCGCGGCGTTGTGCCGCACCAGGTACTGGATGCCGGCCAGCGTGTTGTAGAGGAAATGCGGCTCCACCTGCGCCTGCAGCGTCTTCAGCTCGGCCAGCGTGACCTGGCGGGACAGGTCGGCCACGGTGGCGGCCTGCCGCAGCCGCGCGGCCTCGGCCGCATGCCTGCGCTGCTCCCGCCAGCGGGCGGCCAGCGGCAGCAGGTGCAGCACCAGCGCCAGGCTGATGGCCGGCAGCAGTTGCGCCGCGAGCGCCGCGCCCACCGTGAGCCGCTGCCAGGAGAAATCGGCCGTCAACGGCAGCCCCAGCAGCGCGCCCAGTGCGGCCGCCGGCAGCGCCGCCGTGAGCCAGAGCGACCCGCGGCCGCGCGCCGCGCTCAGCGCCCACCACGCCAGCGTGTAGGCCAGCCAGAACTGCGCCGCGACACCCAGCACGCGCTGCGCAACACCGGGGCCCAGCTGCCAGCGCAGCAGCCCCCAGCCGAGCCAGAACGCGAGGACCGGCAGCAGCTGCGTGCGGCGCGGGCGGTAGTCCCGCAGCAGGTCGGCGGCCGCTGCGCTCATTCGAGGCTGAGGTTGGGCGGGACGCGGCGGGTGGCCTTTTCCGCCAGTCGCCGGGCCTCGGCCTCGCGCTGCGCGGCGGTGGGCAGCGGCATGCCGATGCGCGTGGTGGTCAGCGGCACCTCGGGGCCCACCTCCTCGAAGCGCATCGCACTCAGCCACACCTTGCCCTCGCCGACGACCACCGCGCCCACCGACGCCATCGCCGCCGGTGTATTGGGCACGTCGACGACGATGCTGACCTCGGTCCAGCGGTCCTGGGCGGTAGCGCTGCCGGCACCGAAGGGCAGGTCTTCGGTCTTCAGGTCGGAGCGGCTGGAGCCGAAGAAGCGCTCGGTGCCGTCGGCGTCAACGCGCACGAACGCGCCGGCCCATTGCTTGACATCCGCGCTGCGCATCCAGCCGCTGAAGCGCACCCGCCGCCCCTGGTAGCCGAAGGCGTTCTGGATGACGGCGCCGTAGGAGTCCGCGTTGATCAGCCCCTCCTGCGACTGCACCGACACGCTGCGCTGGCCCTGGAACTGCACGCTGCTGTCGATGCCCATCGCATAGGCCTTGGAGGTCTTGCCGGTCGAGCCGCTCGACCAGCCGTTCAGCGGCGACAGCGGCGCCGCGCTGGCCACCAGCAAGGCTGCGGCCAGCGGTGCCGCGGCGAAGATTTTCCAGTCCATGGTTGCTCTCGAAGAAGTGGATGACGCCGCCACTGTGCGGCGCCATGCCGCGGCCCTGGGCCTCGGGCGACGAGCCAGCGCCCCGCGCGACGAGCCAGCCCGGCGCGCGACGGCCGCGGCGTCAGCCCAGCGCCTTCACCACCTCGGCCGGCGCCTGCACCAGCTCGATCAGCACGCCCTCGCCGCCGAACGGGAACTGCTCGTTGCCCTTGGGGTGGACAAAGCAGATGTCGTGCCCCGCGGCGCCGCGGCGGATGCCGCCGGGGGCGAAGCGCAGGCCCTGCGACTCCAGCCACTGCACGGCCACGGGCAGGTCGTCCACCCACAGGCCGATGTGGTTCAGCGGCGTGGCGTGCACGGCGGGCTTCTTCTCCGGGTCCAGCGGCTGCATCAGGTCCACCTCCACCGCGTGGGCGCCCTGCCCCAGCGTGCAGATGTCCTCGTCGACGTTCTCGCGCTCGCTGGTGAAGTTGCCGGTCACCGGCACGCCCAGCAGGTCCACCCACAGGTGGCGCAGCCTGGCCTTGTCGAGGCCGCCGATGGCGATCTGTTGCAGGCCGAGGATCTTGAAGGGGCGCGAGGCAGTGGTCATGGCGTCGTTCAGAGTTTGAGCCGTCCCCACAGCCAGCCGGTCTTGACGCCGGACAGCGTGGCGATGGATTGTTGATGAAGGTAGGGCAGCCGGCCGCCCCAGCCGAAGAAGCGGTCGCGCAGCCATGGCGCGACGACGGCGTGCGACTGGAACATCGGCGTGAGGCCGCGGCTGGCCTGGCCGTAGAAGCGCAGGTGGGCGCGGCGGCGGCGCGTGTAGCGCTCGAAGACCTGCGGCCAGTCGCCGCTGCCCAGCTCGGCGGCGAGTTCGTGCGCGTCGATGAGCGCCATGTTGGCGCCCTGCCCCAGCTGCGGGCTCATGCCGTGCGCGCAGTCGCCGATGGCGAGCACGCGGCCGTCGTGCCAGCGGGCCATGTGGACGTCGGCATAGCGCGCCTCGCGGAGCTGGCCCGCTTCGGTCAGGCCGGCGATCAGCGGCACGACGTCGGGGAAAAGATCGGCCATGCGCTGCTTGAGCGCCGCCAGGCCGATGCGCTGCTGCCAGCCGTCCAGCTCGGCGACGGGCAGGCTCCAGAACAGGTTGATGCCGCGCGCCGTGTCGTCCGACGCGGCCTTGCCGACGGGCATCAAGCCCAGCATCTGCGACGCCGAGCGGAAGCGCTGGCGCAGCTCGATCTGTGGGAAGCCCGCAGGCGCTGGCAGCACGGTCCACACGGCACCCCAGGGGAAAAGCCGGCCGCTCTGCCGCACCTTCATGCCTTCCCGCAGCCACGAGAAGCTGCCGTTGGCAAGGATCAGCGCGGCATGCCGGGCCGTCGCGCCACCGGCCAGGCGCAGCGTGACGCCGCCGGCGTCCTGCGCGAAGCCCTCGACGGCGGCGCCGCATTGCCAGGGGATGCCCAGCTCGCGCACGCGCCGCCACAGCAGCCCCATCAGCGCGCCGCGCTGCAGACCCAGCCCGTAGGCCTCGGGGTGGAAGCGGCGGTAGCTCATGTCCAGCACCGTGCGGCCGGTGGGCGTGTCGCCGAACAGCCGGTCCACGCGCGTGCCCAGCGCCAGCGCGTCGTCCAGCAGGCCCATGGCCGCCAGCACACGCTGGCCGGTCGGCTGCAGCAGCAGGCCGGCGCCGATGGGCCTGGGTTCCGGCACGGCCTCGTACAGCGTGACGGCAATGCCGCGCTCGGCCAGGCGCACCGCGGCCGCGGCGCCGGCCACACCGGCGCCGACGATGGCGACGCCGGCCTCAGGCAAAGCGCAGGATGGGCTGGTCGACGGACAACGACTCACCCGGCTTGGCCAGCACCTCGGCCACCGTCACGTCCTGCTGGGCGGTCAGGATGTTCTCCATCTTCATCGCCTCGATGACGGCCAGCCGCTCGCCGGCCTGCACGGTCTGGCCCACCTGCGCGGCCAGGTGCACCAGCAGCCCGGGCATGGGCGACAGCAGCAGCTTGGAGGTGTCGGGCGGTGCCTTGTAGGGCATCAGCGCCTGCAGTTCGGCCGCGCGCGGGCTCAGCACGGTCAGCTCCATCGAACGGCCGCCGTGCTGGATGCGGTAGGCCAGCGGGTTCTTCGCCGTGCCGCGCTCGGCCTGGGCCGTGAACGGCTGGCCGTTGACGGTGCCAGTGATGCGCACGTCGTTCAGGCGCGAGCGGCTGACGAGGCGGTAGTCCTTGCCGCCCACCTTCACCAGCGCCTCGCCCAACGCGCCGGCGAACTCGCTGATGTGCATCGCGTGCTGCTCCGTACGGCCGCCGCCGAGGTTCACGACCGCCACGTAGTCATGCTCGATCTGCACCTCATGCCCCGGCAGCTGGCCGCTGATGCCGGCCTCGCGTTCGCGCGCCTTGCGGCGGATGAAGCCGGCCAGCGCGACGAGGAACAGCGGGTCGTCATGCGGCACGTCCTCGGCCTTGAAGCCATCGGCGTAGTGCTTGGCGATGAAACCGGTGTTGAAGTTGCCGGTGCCGAAATCGGGGTGCGCCAGCAGCGCGGCCTGGAACGGGATGTTGCTGGACACACCGCGGATGACGAAGCCGTTCAGCGCCTCGCGCATCTTGGCGATGGCCTCGTGACGGTCCTTTCCGTGCACGATGAGCTTGGCGATCATCGAGTCGTAGAACATCGGGATCTCGCCGCCCTCGTAGACGCCGGTGTCCACGCGCACGCCGAAGCGCTGCGGCTCGGCCTGCACCATCGTGGCCTCGGGCGGCTGGTAGCGCACCAGGCGGCCGGTGGAGGGCAGGAAGTTGCGGAAGGGGTCTTCCGCGTTGATGCGGCACTCGATGGCCCAGCCGTCTTTTCTGATGTCGGCCTGCGTGAACGTGAGCGCCTCGCCGGCCGCGACGCGGATCATCTGCTCCACCAGGTCCAGCCCGGTGATGCACTCGGTGACCGGGTGCTCCACCTGCAGGCGGGTGTTCATCTCCAGGAAGTAGAAGTCCTGGTCCTTGCCGACGACGAATTCCACCGTGCCGGCACTCTGGTACTTGACGGCCTTGGCCAGCGCCACGGCCTGCTCGCCCATCGCCTTGCGCGTCGCGTCGCTGATGAAGGGCGACGGTGCCTCCTCGATGACCTTCTGGTGGCGGCGCTGGATGGAGCACTCGCGCTCGTGCAGATAGACGACGTTGCCCTGGCTGTCGCCCAGCACCTGGATCTCGATGTGCCGCGGCTGCTCGACGAACTTCTCCATGAAGACGCGGTCGTCGCCGAAGCTGTTGCGCGCCTCGTTGCGGCAGGACGTGAAGCCCTCGAAGCACTCCTTGTCGTTGAAGGCCACGCGCAGACCCTTGCCGCCGCCGCCGGCACTGGCCTTGATCATGACCGGGTAGCCGATGCGCTTGGCGATCTCGACGGCCTCTTCCGGCGACAGGATGGGCTCGTTGTGGCCGGGGATGGTGCTGACCCGGGCCTCATTCGCGAGCTTCTTGGACGCGATCTTGTCGCCCATGGCCGCGATGCTGTAGTGCTTGGGGCCGATGAAGACGATGCCCTCTTCCTCGCAGCGGCGGGCGAAGTCCTCGTTCTCCGACAGGAAGCCATAGCCGGGATGCACGGCCTGCGCGCCGGTCTGCTTGCACGCGGCAATGATCTTGTCGGCGACCAGGTAGCTCTCGCGCGACGGCGCCGGGCCCAGCAGCACGGCCTCGTCGGCCAGGTCGACGTGGCGGGCGTCCTTGTCGGCTTCGGAGTAGACGGCGACGGTGGCGATGCCCATCTTGCGGGCCGTTGCAATCACCCGGCAAGCGATCTCGCCACGGTTCGCAATGAGAATCTTGGTGAACATGGAGTACCTCGTTATTTCGTCTGGCCCAGCAGCTTCTTGCGCTGCTCGGTGAAGTGCCACCACGGCTGGGCGGGCCCGCCGTTCATGAAGTCGTGCGCGGCCATGAAGGTGTCGAGCACACAGGGGTCGTGGCGCTCGCCCATCGGGTCACGCAGCGTGTCGTAGGCCTGGAACGGGTCCATGCGCTTCACGTCAGCCGGTGTCGTGATGCCCAACCCGATCAGGTCCGCCTCCATCGCCTTGCCGATGTTCGGGATGTCCGTCAGTTGCTTCGCCTCGGCGGCGCAGGTTGCCTTCCTCATGGCGCAGACCCACGATCGGCGAGAGTCCAAATTCCCGACTTGTTGGCTGGCAAAACAATGCCCTTCTCACGCAGTGCCGTGCAGGCCCATCGCATGTCGTACTGCCAGGAGAAGAACAGGTCACCAGCGCCACGCAATTCCTGCTCGTGATGCGCCCAGATGTCGCGCGCTACAACAAGCAGGTGCGCTTCTCCACCGTTCCGTGCAAGCGCTTCAACGACCCACGCTTTCAATGCTTCTCTTTCCGCACCCACGGTGCCCTCCGATCAGAGCGGGATGTTCCCGTGCTTGCGCCACGGGTTCTCCAGCTTCTTGTCCTTCAGCATCGCCAGGCTGCGGCAGATGCGCTTGCGCGTCTCGTGCGGCTGGATGACGTCGTCGATGAAGCCACGCGCGCCGGCGACGAAGGGGTTGGCGAAGCGGGCCTTGTATTCCGCCTCGCGCTCGGCCAACTTGGCGGGGTCCTTCTTGTCCTCGCGGAAGATGATCTCCACCGCGCCCTTGGCCCCCATCACGGCGATCTCGGCGTTGGGCCAGGCGAAGTTCACGTCGCCGCGCAGGTGCTTGGAGGCCATCACGTCGTACGCGCCGCCATAGGCCTTGCGCGTGATGACGGTGATCTTGGGCACCGTCGCCTCCGCGTAGGCATAGAGCAGCTTGGCACCGTGCTTGATGATGCCGCCGTACTCCTGCGAGGTGCCGGGCATGAAGCCGGGCACATCGACGAAGGTGAGGACGGGGATGTGGAAGGCATCGCAGAAGCGCACGAAGCGCGCGGCCTTGATGCTGCTCTTGATGTCCAGGCAGCCGGCCAGCACCAGCGGCTGGTTGGCGACGATGCCCACCGTCTGACCTTCCATGCGCGCAAAGCCGGTGACGATGTTCTTGGCGTAATCGGGCTGCAGCTCGAAGAAGTCGCCGTCGTCCACGACCTTCAGGATCAGCTCCTTGATGTCGTAGGGCTTGTTCGGGTTCTCGGGCACCAGCGTATCGAGCGAGTAGTCGAGGCGCGCGGCCGGGTCGCCGCTGGGGCGCACGGGCGCCTTCTCGCGGTTGGACAGCGGCAGGTAGTTGAAGAAACGGCGCAGCATCAGCAGCGCCTCGACATCGTTCTCGAACGACAGGTCGGCCACGCCGCTCTTGCTGTTGTGCGTGGTGGCGCCGCCCAGCTCCTCGGCCGTCACTTCCTCGTGCGTCACAGTCTTCACGACCTCGGGGCCGGTGACGAACATGTAGCTGCTGTCCTTCACCATGAAGATGAAGTCCGTCATGGCCGGCGAATACACCGCGCCGCCGGCGCACGGCCCCATGATCATGCTGATCTGCGGGATGACGCCCGAGGCCAGCACGTTCTTCTGGAACACGTCGGCATAACCACCCAGCGACGCGACACCTTCCTGGATGCGCGCGCCGCCCGAGTCGTTCAGGCCGATGACCGGTGCGCCGACCTTCATCGCCTGGTCCATCACCTTGCAGATCTTCTCGGCATGGGACTCACTCAGGGCGCCGCCGAAGACGGTGAAGTCCTGGCTGAAGGCGAAGGCCAGGCGGCCGTTGATCATGCCGTAGCCGGTCACGACGCCGTCGCCGGGGATCTTGTTGTCGGCCATGCCGAAGTCCACGCAGCGGTGCTCGACGAACATGTCCCATTCCTCGAAGCTGCCCTCGTCGAACAGCAGTTCCAGCCGCTCGCGGGCGGTGAGCTTGCCCTTGGCGTGCTGGGCGGCAATGCGCTTCTCGCCACCGCCCAGCCGCGCGAGCGCGCGCTTGGCTTCCAAGGCTTGCAGGATGTCTTGCATGGTGTGGACGCTTTCGTCAGAACGGGAAGTTGATCTCCACGCCGTTGCCGGCGGGGTCTTGCAGGAAGAACTGGTGCTGGCGCGTGACGTCCGAGCGCACCTCGTGGAAGGTCACGCCCAACGCCGCGAGGTGGGCGGCCATCGCGCGGTGGTCGGTGCCGGTGAAGGCTGTGTGGTCGTAGGTGGTCGGGTGCGCCGGGTCCACGGGGCCGCGCACCGGCTCGTGAGGGCGCTGCGTGGACAGGTGCAGCACCGGGTGGCCACCCGCGTACAGCCAGTAGCCCTCGCTGTCGAAGGCGGGGCGCGGGCCGACCGTCAGGCCCAGCGCGTCACGGTAGAAGTCGCGCAGCGTCGCCAGCAGGTCGGCAGGGGCGCGCAGGTTGAGGTGGTTCAGGCCCGTGATCATGGGGATGTCCGGAAGGCGGCCAGCAACTGGCGGGCCGCGGTGGAGGGAGGCGTGCGGCCGTCGCGCACCGCAACGGTCGCGGCATCGAGCTGGGCCTGCACGGCCGGGTGGGCCGTGAAGGCCTGGCGCAGCCCGGCCTGGATGCGCTCCCACATCCACGCCAGCGACTGCTCGCGCCGCCGGGCGGCCCAGGCGCCGCTGGCCTCGCGCTCGGCGCGCAAGGCCGTCAGCGCGGCCCACACCGGCGCAATGCCGTCGGCCTTCAGCGCGCTGACCTTGAGCACGCGCTGCGTCGCATGCGCATGCGTGGGCAGCAGCCGCAGCGCCGACGTGATCTGCGCCTGCGCGCGCGTGGCGGCCTGGTCGTCCAGGTCGGCCTTGTTGATGACGACGAGGTCCGCCAACTCCATGACGCCCTTCTTGATGGCCTGCAGGTCGTCGCCCGCGTTCGGCAGCTGCAGCAGCAGGTAGAGGTCGGTCATGCCGGCCACGGCCGTCTCGCTCTGGCCCACGCCGACCGTCTCGACGATGACGACGTCGTAGCCTGCCGCCTCGCACAGCAGCAAAGCCTCGCGCGTCTTCTCGGCCACGCCGCCCAGCGTGCCGCTGCTGGGGCTGGGGCGGATGAAGGCGCGGGTGTCCATGGACAGCTTTTCCATGCGCGTCTTGTCGCCCAGGATGGCGCCGCCGGACAGGCTGCTGGACGGGTCCACCGCCAGCACGGCCACACGGTGGCCCTGCTCGATGAGGAAGACGCCCAGCGCCTCGATGAAGGTGCTCTTGCCCACGCCCGGCACGCCGGAGATGCCCAGCCGCAGCGCGCGGCCGGTGGCGGGCATCAGCGTGGTCAGCAGCGCGTCGGCCTGCTCGCGGTGGTCGGCCCGGGTGGACTCGACCAGCGTGATGGCCTTGGCCAGCGCGCGCCGGTCGCCGGCTTGCAGCGGCTCGGCCAGGTTCACGCGGCGGCCTCCCAGCGGTATTCGATGTCGAAGGCCTGTTCCTCGACGACGCGGAAGCCGTGGCGTAGGTAGAAGCCATTCGCGCGGCTGTCGCGCAGCGCGGCCAGCGTGATGGGCAGGCCGCGGGACTTGACCCGGTTCAGCACCCAGGCGCCGAGGCCCTGCCCCTGTGCCGCCGGCTTCAGGTAGAGGTGATGCAGGCGCAGTTCGCCGTCATGCGGCTCGACGGTGAAGTAGCCGACGCGTTCGCCGTCCACGACGAGGTGCTGCATCCACTCGGGCCGGAACTGGCTCTTCAGCCGCGCCCGGGCGACGTCGGGGTTGAAGCGACCGAGCCGTTCCAGGCTCTCCCGCAGCGCCTCGATGCGCAGGGCCAGCATGGCCTCGAAGTCGGCGTCCACCACGGGCGCCAGCGTGGGCGTCATCAGGCGACCACTCCCGACGAAGCCGCGCGGATCTGCTCCAGCACATCCTTGGCACTGGCCGGGATGGGCGTGCCGGGGCCGTAGATGCCCTTGACGCCGGCCTGGTACAGGAAGTCGTAGTCCTGCGCAGGGATGACGCCGCCGACGAACACGATGATGTCGTCCGCGCCCTGCTTCTTCAGCTCCGCGATGATGGCCGGCACCAGCGTCTTGTGGCCCGCGGCCAGCGTCGAGATGCCTACAGCATGCACATCGTTCTCGATGGCCTGGCGGGCGCATTCCTCGGGGGTCTGGAACAGCGGGCCGATGTCGACGTCGAAGCCCAGGTCGGCAAAGGCCGTGGCCACCACCTTGGCGCCGCGGTCATGGCCGTCCTGGCCCAGCTTGGCGATCATCACGCGTGGGCGGCGGCCTTGGGCTTCGCCGAAGGCGGCGATCTCGCCCTGCAGCTTGGCCCAGCCCTCGGCCGAATCGTAGGCCGCGGCGTAGACGCCGCTGACCTTGTGCGTGTCCGCGCGGTGGCGGCCGAAGACGGCCTCCAGCGCGTCGCTGACCTCGCCCACGGTGGCCCGCAGCCGCATCGCCTCGATGGACAAGGCCAGCAGGTTGCCCTCGCCGTTCTCGGCGGCGCGGGTCAGCGCGCCGAGGGCCGCCTGCACGGCCTCGGTGTTGCGCGTGGCCTTGATCTGCTTCAGGCGCGCGATCTGCGCCTCGCGCACCTTGACGTTGTCCACGTCCAGGATGTCGATGGGGTCTTCCTTGGCCAGCTTGTACTTGTTGACACCGACGATGACGTCCGCGCCGGAGTCGATGCGTGCCTGCTTCTCGGCCGCGCTGGCCTCGATCTTCAGCTTGGCCCAGCCGGAGTCCACCGCCTTGATCATGCCGCCCTGGGCATTCACCTCTTCGATGATGGCCCAGCCCTGGTCGGCCATGTCCTGGGTCAGCTTCTCCATCATGTAGCTGCCGGCCCAGGGGTCGACGACGCTGGTGATGTGCGTCTCTTCCTGGATGATGAGCTGGGTGTTGCGCGCGATGCGGGCGCTGAACTCGGTGGGCAGCGCGATGGCCTCGTCCAGCGAGTTGGTGTGCAGGCTCTGCGTACCGCCGAACACGGCGGCCATGGCTTCGATGGTGGTGCGCACGACGTTGTTGTACGGATCCTGCGCGGTCAGGCTCCAGCCCGAGGTCTGGCAGTGGGTGCGCAGCATCAGGCTCTTGGGGTTGGTGGCGCCGAAGCCCTTCATGATGCGGCACCACAGCAGCCGGGCCGCGCGCATCTTGGCGATCTCGAGATAGAAGTTCATCCCGATGGCCCAGAAGAAGGACAGCCGCGGTGCGAAGTCGTCGACGTTCAGTCCCTTGGCGATGGCCGTGCGCACGTACTCCTGCCCGTCGGCCAGCGTGAAAGCCAGCTCCAGCGCCTGCGTGGCGCCGGCCTCCTGCATGTGATAGCCGGAGATGCTGATCGAGTTGAACTTCGGCATGGCCCGCGCCGTGTACTCGATGATGTCGCCGACGATGCGCATCGACGGCTCCGGCGGGTAGATGTAGGTGTTGCGGACCATGAACTCCTTGAGGATGTCGTTCTGGATGGTCCCGGCCAGCTGCTCCTGGCCCACGCCCTGCTCTTCCGCCGCGACGACGTAGCCGGCCAGCACCGGCAGAACGGCGCCGTTCATCGTCATCGACACCGACACCTTGTCCAGCGGGATGCCGTCGAACAGGATCTTCATGTCCTCCACCGAGTCGATGGCCACGCCCGCCTTGCCGACGTCGCCCGTGACGCGCGGGTGGTCGCTGTCATAGCCGCGGTGGGTGGCCAGGTCGAAGGCCACCGACACGCCCTGGCCGCCGGCGGCGAGCGCCTTTCTATAGAAGGCATTGCTTTCCTCAGCGGTAGAGAAGCCGGCGTACTGGCGGATGGTCCACGGCCGGGCGGCGTACATCGTGGCCTGCGGGCCACGCAGGAAGGGTTCGAAGCCCGGCAGCGTGTCGGCGTGCGGCAGGTCGGCCGTGTCGGCGGCCGTGTACAGCGGCTTGACGACCAGGCCCTCGGGCGTGACCCAGTTCAGCGCGTTCAGGTCCCCGCCCGGCGCCGACTTCGCCGCGGCCTTGGCCCACTGCTCCAGCGTGGCGGTCTTGAACTCCGGGGCATCCCCCGGGCCTTCTGCGTTCTGGCTGGCGTCAGACATTCGAAACTCTCCTGTAACTCGGCGCGATCTTAGCCGACCCGTTATTCATAATTATGAATTCAGTTTCGCTACACTGGGCTGACACACACCACCCATGACGCCCCCGCCCACCGCCCCCCTCGCCGCCCTGCCGCTGTATGAACAGGTGGCGGACCAGCTTCGCCAGCGCATCCTGGCACGCGAGCTGGAGCCGGGCGCCTGGGTGGACGAGCTCAAGCTCTGCGGCGAACTGGGCATCAGCCGCACGCCCATGCGCGAGGCGCTGAAGGTGCTGGCCGCCGAAGGCCTGGTGACGATGAAGCTGCGCCGCGGCGCCTACGTCACCGAGATGAGCGAGCGGGACGTACGGGAAGCCTATCAACTGCTGTCCCTTCTAGAAAGTGACGCCGCGGCGGAAGTCGCCGCGCGCGCCACCGACGCGGAGCTGGCCGAACTGGGCGAACTGCACCGGGCGCTGGAGGCGGCACTGCCGGACCGGGACGCCTTTTTCGCCGCCAACGAGCGCTTTCACCTGCGCGTGCTGGAGATAGACGGCAACCGCTGGCGGCTGCAGATCGTCGGCGACCTGCGCCGGCTGATGAAGCTCAACCGCCACCACTCGCTGTTCCGGGAGGGCCGGCTGGCGGAATCGCTTGACGAGCACCGCGCCATCGTCAAGGCCTTGCTGTCGCGGGATGCGGTGGCCTGCCGCGCGCTCGTGACAGCGCACTTCTGCAACGGGCTGAGCGCCACGCAGACAGCTTCTTGAAAGGAATCGGTGCAGCCGTGAACTGCCACCGAAAGCCCGCCCTTATCGCCACGTGAAGCGCGTGGCCGCTGAATAGCATGCCAGTCAGTGGGTAAACCACCCAGGGTCCGTGCATGCGAGGAACGGCCGGGGTGAACGCGCGGGCGGGATTCGAGAACAAATTCCTCAAGTCACGCCCGCCAGACCCGATAACCGACTGAAGCTCTAAAAACCGCGAGTTACAAGTTGCCCCCTGCCCCGGGGGCGCTGGAGCTCGCACCCGAAAAGCCCCGGCGTCGAGGGGCGCAGATCCGATTCGACGCACGGCCGCTGCCTGCTCTCCAGCCAGCGGCCGACAGCACAACTGCAGGTGAGAAACCATGGCAACCGTCATCCCGTTCATTCCCGTTTCGCGTATTCCTGGCCTGACCACGACGACGATCCGGGACTTCACGACCGAAGACTGGGCCGCCTTCAGCACCGACCAGTTGATTGCCCTGACCAGCACCCAGGCCGCTGCGATCACCTCCAGCGGCCTTTCTGCGTTGAGCAGCGACCAGATCCGGGCATTCCAGACGGAGGATCTGCGCTCGATCACGACCACGGCGCTGGCCGGGTTCCGGTCTGACCAGATCAATGCGTTCACCACCAACCAGGTGCAGGCCCTGACGACACAGCAGGTCGCATCGCTGTCCAGCAGCCAGGTTGTGGGCCTGACGACGGAAGGCATCGTCCAGCTCAGCTCGTCGCAGGTCGCGGCCATCGGCAGCAACGCGCTGAAGGCACTGGGCACCGACCAGGTCGCCGCCATCGAGTCCGGCGACATCAAGGTCATCACGACGACGGCGCTGCGCGCGCTGACCAGCTCGCAGCTGGACGCACTGACCACGGACCAGCTGCAGGCGCTGACGTCCACCCAGCTGAACGCACTGACCTCCAGCCAGCTGCGTAGCCTCAACACCGATGACCTGAACGCGCTGACAACGGACCAGTTCTCCAAGCTCAGCACGGCGCAGATTGCCGCCCTGACGACAACGCAGATTGCCGCCATGGAGACGGCCGACCTGGCCGCGCTGACCAGCGCCCAGTGGGCCGCGCTGGGCTCCGCCCAGATCGCCGCACTGTCCACCGATTCGCTGCCCAGCATGGAAACGGCCGACCTGCGCGCCATCACCACCGCCGCGCTCGCCGGGTTCTCCAGTGACCAGCTGAAATCGCTCACGTCCGGCGAGGTTGCCGCGCTGACGACCACGCAGCTGGGCAAGCTGAGCACAACGCAGCTTCAGGGGCTGGAAACCGATGACATGGCGGCGCTGACGTCCGGCCAGATCGCCACTTTGAGCAGCGACCAGTTCAAGGCGCTGACGACCGACCAGATTGCCGCCATCGAATCCGGCGACATCAAGTCCATCACGACGGTGGCGCTGCGCGCGCTGTCGAGCGCGCAACTGGACGCGCTGACCAGCGACCAGCTGCAGGCGTTGTCGTCCACCCAGCTCAACGCGCTGACGACCACGCAACTGCGCGGCCTGAACACCGATGACCTGAATGCGCTGACGACCGATCAGGTGTCCAAGCTGGGCACGGCGCAGATCGCCGCGTTGACGACAACGCAGATTGCCGCCATGGAGACGGCCGACCTGGCCGCGATGACCAGCGCCCAGTGGGCCGCACTGGGCTCCGCCCAGATCGCCGCGCTGTCCACCGACTCCCTGCCCAGCATGGAGACGGCCGACCTGCGTGCCATCACCACCGCGGCGCTGGCCGGTTTCTCCAGCGATCAGATCAAGTCGCTGGTGTCCGGCGAAGTCGCCGCGCTGACCACCGTTCAGCTCGGCAAGCTGACGACCACCCAGTTGCAAGGCCTGGAGACGGACGACGTCGCCGCGCTGAACTCCAGCCAGATCGCCGCATTGAGCAGCGACCAGTTCAAGGCGCTGACGACCGACCAGATCGCCGCCATCGAGTCCGGCGACATCAAGGCCATCTCCACCGTGGCGCTGCGCGGGCTGACCAGCGCCCAGCTGGACGCGCTGACCAGCGACCAGCTGCAAGCGTTGTCGTCCACCCAGCTCAACGCACTGACGTCCACGCAGCTGCAAAGCCTGAAGACGGACGACCTGAATGCACTGACGACCGACCAGTTCTCCAAGCTCAGCACGGCCCAGATCGCCGCGCTGACCACCGCGCAGATCGCCGGCATGGAAACCGCTGACCTGGCCGCGCTGTCCAGCGCCCAGTGGGCCGTGCTGAGTTCTGCCCAGGTGGCCGCGCTGACGACCGATGCGCTGCCCAGCATGGAGACGGCCGACCTGCGTGCCATCACCACCGCCGCGCTGGCTGGGCTCTCCAGCGACCAGATCAAGTCGCTGGTGTCCGGTGAAGTCGGCGCGCTGACGACCACCCAGCTGTCCAAGCTGTCGACTACCCAGCTGCAAGGCCTGGAGACGGACGACATGGCCGCGCTGTCGTCGACCCAGATCGGCGCGCTGTCGTCGGACCAGTTCAAGGCGCTGACGACCGACCAGATCGCCGCCATCGAGTCCGGCGACATCAAGTCCATCACGACGGTCGCGCTGCGCGCGCTGTCCAGCGCCCAGCTGGATGCGCTGACCAGCGACCAGCTGCAGGCCCTGTCCTCGACCCAGCTCAATTCGCTGACGACCACGCAGCTGCAGAGCCTGAAGACGGACGATCTCAACGCGTTGACGACGGATCAGTTCTCCAAGCTCAGCACCGCCCAGGTCGCCGCGCTGACGACGGCCCAGATCGCCGGCATGGAAACCGCTGACCTGGCCGCGCTGACCAGCAGCCAGTGGGCCGCACTGGGCTCCGCGCAGATCGCCGCGCTGTCCACCGACGCGCTGCCCAGCATGGAGACGGCCGACCTGCGTGCCATCACCACCGCTGCGCTCGCCGGCTTCTCCAGCGACCAGATCAAGTCCCTGGTCTCGGCCGAGGTCGCCGCGCTGACGACCACGCAGCTGGCCAAGCTGTCGACCACCCAGCTGCAAGGCCTGGAGACGGACGACATGGCCGCGCTGTCGTCGGCGCACATCGCCGCGCTGAGCAGCGACCAGCTCAAGGCACTGACGACGGACCAGATCGCCGCCATCGAGTCCGGCGACATCAAGTCCATCACCACCGTGGCGCTGCGCGCGCTGTCCAGCGCCCAGCTGGATGCGCTGACCAGCGACCAGCTGCAGGCCCTGTCCTCGACCCAGCTCAACGCGCTGACCTCCACCCAGCTGCAGAGCCTGGGCTCCGCCGACCTCAACGCGCTGACGACCGACCAGTTCGCCAAGCTCAGCACCGGCCAGGTGGCGCTGCTGACGACGGCCCAGGTCGCCGGCATGGAGACGGCCGACCTGGCCGCGCTGACCAGCAGCCAGTGGGCAGCGCTGGGCTCCGCCCAGATTGCAGCGCTGTCCACCGACGCGCTGCCCAGCATGGAGACGGCCGACCTGCGTGCCATCACCACCGCCGCGCTGGCGGGCTTCTCCAGCGACCAGATCAAGTCGCTGGTTTCCGGGGAAGTTGGCGCGCTGACGACCACCCAGTTGGCCAAGCTCACCACGGGCCAGTTGCAAGGTCTGGAGACCGACGACATCGTCGCGCTGTCGTCGTCGCACATCGCCGCGCTGAGCAGCGACCAGCTCAAGGCGCTGACGACGGACCAGATCGCCGCCATCGAGTCTGGCGACATCAAGTCCATCACCACCGTGGCGCTGCGCGCCCTGTCGACGGCGCAGATCGATGCGCTGACCAGTGACCAGCTGCGCGCGCTGACCAGCACGCAGCTGAATGCGTTGACGACGACGCCGCAGGTCATCGGCATCACGACCGACGACCTCAACTCGCTGACGACCGACCAGATCGCGCGCCTGTCCACTGGCCAGATCCTGGCGCTGACGACCGCCCAGCTCAGCAACCTGTCCACCGACCTGCTGCGCGCCATGTCCACGGGCCAGTGGGCCACGCTGACGTCCAGCCAGATCGCCTCGCTGACGACCGATCAGCTGCCCGGCATGGAGACGGCCGACCTGCGCGCCATCACCACCGCCGCGCTGGCTGGGTTCTCCAGCGACCAGATCAAGTCGCTGACGTCGACCGAAGTCGCCGCTTTCTCTACCAACCAACTGGTGAAGCTGTCGACGACGCAGCTGCAAGGCCTGGAAACCGACGACATGGCTGCGCTGTCCAGCAGCCAGATCGCCTCGCTGACGTCCGACCAGCTCAAGGCGCTGACCACCGACCAGCTGCCGGCCATCGAATCCGGCGACATCAAGTCCATCACCACCGTGGCGCTGCGTGCGCTGTCCAGCGCCCAGCTGGATGCGCTGACCAGCGACCAGCTGCAGGCGCTGAGCTCCACGCAGCTCAATGCGCTGACCTCCACCCAGCTGCAGAGCCTGAAGACGGACGATCTCAACGCGCTGACGACCGACCAGTTCTCCAAGCTCAGCACGGCGCAAGTCGCGCTGCTGACGACGGCCCAGATCGCCGCGATGGAAACCGCTGATCTCGCGGCCATGACCAGCAGCCAGTGGGCCGCGCTGGGCTCCGCGCAGATCGCGGCGCTGTCCACCGACGCGCTGCCCAGCATGGAGACGGCCGACCTGCGTGCCATCACCACCGCCGCGCTGGCGGGCTTCTCCAGCGACCAGATCAAGTCGCTGACGTCCACCGAAGTCGCCGCCTTCTCCACCAACCAATTGGTGAAGCTGTCGACGACGCAGCTGCAAGGCCTGGAGACGGACGACATGGCTGCGCTGTCCAGCAGCCAGATCGCCTCGCTGACGTCCGACCAGCTCAAGGCGCTGACGACCGACCAGCTGCCGGCCATCGAATCCGGCGACATCAAGTCGATCACGACGGTCGCGCTGCGCGCGCTGTCCAGCGCCCAGCTGGATTCGCTGACCAGCGACCAGCTGCAGGCGCTGAGCTCCACGCAGCTCAATGCGCTGACCTCCACCCAGCTGCAGAGCCTGAAGACGGACGATCTCAACGCGCTGACCACCGACCAGTTCTCCAAGCTCAGCACGGCGCAGGTCGCGCTGCTGACGACGGCCCAGATCGCTGCGATGGAAACCGCTGATCTCGCGGCCATGACCAGCAGCCAGTGGGCTGCGCTGGGCTCCGCGCAGATCGCCGCGCTGTCGACCGACGCGCTGCCCAGCATGGAGACGGCCGACCTGCGCGCCATCACCACCGCTGCGCTCGCCGGCTTCTCCAGCGACCAGATCAAGTCGCTGACGTCCAGCGAAGTCGCCGCCTTCAGCACGGCGCAGCTCGCCAAGCTGACGACGACTCAGCTGCAGGGTCTGGAGACCGACGACATGGCGGCGCTGACCTCCGGCCAGCTCGCTGCGCTGACGTCTGACCAGCTGAAGTCGCTGACCACCGACCAGATCGCCGCGATCGAGTCCGGCGATATCCGCGCCATCGCGACCGGCTCGCTGCCGGCACTGTCCAGCGCGCAGCTGGACGCGCTGACCAGCGACCAGCTGCAGGCGCTGTCGTCCGCGCAGCTCAACGCGCTGACGTCGACCCAGCTGCAAAGCCTGAAGACCGATGACCTCAACGCGCTGACGACCGACCAGTTCTCCAAGCTCAGCACGGCTCAGGTCGCGCTGCTGACGACGGCCCAGGTGGCCGCGATGGAAACCGCCGACCTGGCCGCCATGACCAGCACGCAGTGGGCGGCGCTGGGTTCTGCCCAGATCGCTGCGCTGTCCACCGACGCCCTGCCCAGCATGGAGACGGCCGACCTGCGCGCCATCACCACCGCAGCACTGGCCGGCTTCTCCAGCGACCAGATCAAGTCGCTGGTGTCCGGCGAGGTCGGCGCCTTCAGCACGGCGCAACTGGCCAAGCTGTCCACCACCCAGTTGCAAGGCCTGGAAACCGACGACATGGTCGCGCTGACCTCCACGCAGATCGGTGCGCTCTCGTCCGACCAGTTCAAGGCGCTGACGACCGACCAGATCGCCGCCATCGAGTCGGTGGACATCAAGTCCATCACCACCGGTGCGCTGCGTGCGCTGTCCACCGCCCAGCTGGACGCGCTGACCAGCGACCAGCTTCAGGCCCTGAGCTCCACCCAGCTCAACTCGCTGACGTCCACGCAGCTGCAGAGCCTGGGCTCGGCCGACCTCAACGCGCTGACCACTGACCAGTTCTCCAAGCTGAGCACCGCCCAGGTTGCCCTGCTGACCACGGCACAGATTGCCGGCATGGAGACCGCCGACCTGGCGGCGCTGACGACTGGCCAGTGGGCGGTGCTGGGCTCCGCGCAGATCGCCGCACTGTCCACCGACGCCCTGCCCAGCATGGAGACGGCCGACCTGCGCGCCATCACCACGGCAGCCCTGGCCGGCTTCTCCAGCGGACAGCTGCAGTCACTGCTGTCGACCGAGGTTGCCGCGCTGACGACCGGCCAGGTGGCCGCGCTGACGACGGCGCAGCTGCCCGGGTTGACAACGGAGCACATGTTGGCGCTGTCGTCCACGCAGGTGTCCGTGCTGAGCTCGGCCCAGGTGCAGGCGCTGTCGACCGACCAGATCGCCGCCATCGAGCCGGACGACCTGCGCTCGCTCACGCCCACCTCGCTGCAGGCCATCACCACGGCCCAGCTCGGCGCGTTGACGACCGACCAGTTGCAAGGCCTGAGCGGCCGCGTCATCTACCTGACGACGTCGCAGATCCAGAGCATGGCGACGGACGACCTGAACGCGTTCACGTCCAACCAGTTCCGCGTGCTGACATCGTCCGAGGTGATGGCCTTCACGACGGCGCAGATCGCAGCGCTGGAGACCGATGACCTGCGTGCCCTGACGACGGCCAATTTCGCGGCGCTGAGCACCGCGCAGATCCACGCCATCACCAGCGACCAGTTCAGCGCCCTGACCTCCGCGCAGATCACCGCGCTGACGACGGCCCAGGCGCAGGCCCTCACGACCGACCAGATCCACGCGCTGACCAGCGCGCAGATCGCCGGCCTCGAGACCCGCGACATGCAGGCCATGACCGACCCGCAACTGTTGTCGCTGACCAGCGAAGCGGTGGGCGCGATGAGCGACGCGCAGTTCAACACGCTGCTGTCGATCACGCCCATCGCGCTGGACCTGGATGGCCACGGCGTCAACACGCTGGCAGCGGCGCAGGGGGTCAACTTCGACCTGCTGGGCACCGGCCAGGTGAACAAGGTCGGCTGGGTGGCGGGCGGCGACGGCCTGCTGGTGATGGACCGCAACCTCGACGGCGTCATCAACAACGGCAGCGAGCTGTTCGGCATGGGCACCATCCTGGCCAACGGCAAGCGCGCCACGGACGGCTATGTCGCGATGGCCGAGCAGGACAGCAACCACGACGGCCGCCTCGACCAGAAGGACGCCCACTGGAAGGAGCTCAAGGTCTGGGTGGATGCCAACCACGACGGCAAGACCGACTCGGGCGAGCTGAAGTCGCTGGAGGACCTGGGCATCGTGTCGCTGGACCTGAATGCCGCCAAGGGCACGACGGTGGACAACGGCAACCTGCTGGGCCTGGTGTCCAGCTACACGACGACCGACGGCAGCCAGCACCAGATGGCCGACGTCTGGTTCGCCAAGGACGTGCAGCCGCAGAAGGCCGACGACGCCCAGGCGCCGGTGACGCTGACCGACGTGCTGGCCCCGGCAGCCGGCGCGCTGCTGGCGGCCGAGCCGATTGACCTGGCCAAGGCCAGCCACGCGGCGGCCTCCGGCGCAGACGCGCACCTCGCTGCCATCGACCGCAAGCTGGCCGAGGACGAGGAACTGCGCCGCAACAACGGCGGCGCACTGATCTGACGACGCGGCCCGGGGCAACCGTGCCCCGCTGACGCCGCCAACCCGGCGGCCCCGACAGGCCCGGTGGAGCAATCCACCGGGCCTGTTCTCATTGCAACGGCGTCCGGGCCGCGGGCCCGCCCGCTGGCGTGCACGGGTTCTCAGCGGTTTCCTGCGCCAAACACTCGGCCTATCCCCTCCCCAACAACTATAGTTTTCCCTGGCTGTTTGAAAATTCGAGCGCCTTGCATCAGCGGCATCATGCGGGCCAGTTCAAACGCTCCAACACCGGCGCGCCCTTCGCGCCCTGCCCTCGGAAACCTCCGCGCATGAAAGCAGTCATATTGGCCGGCGGCCTCGGAACCCGGATTTCCGAGGAAACCCATCTGCGCCCGAAGCCGATGATCGAGATCGGGGGCAAACCCATCCTCTGGCACATCCTGAAGATTTATGCCCACCACGGCGTGACGGAATTCATCGTGTGCTGCGGCTACAAGGGTTATCTGATCAAGGAATATTTCGCCAACTACTTTCTGCACCAGTCCGACATCACCTTCGACCTGGCCAACAACCGGATGGAGTTGCACGAGCAGCATTCCGAGCCCTGGAAGGTGACGCTGGTGGACACCGGCGAGAAGACGCAGACCGGCGGCCGGCTGCGCCGGGTGGCGTCGCACCTGCGGGACGGCGAACCCTTCTGCCTGACCTATGGCGACGGCGTCGGCGACGTGGACATCGCGGCGGCCATTGCCAAGCACAAGGCCAGCGGGCTGTCGGCCACGGTGACAGCCACCTACCCGGCGGGCCGCTTCGGCGCGCTGGACATCCAGGACGGCCAGGTGCTGTCCTTCGCCGAGAAGCCACGCGGTGACGGCGGGCTCATCAACGGCGGCTTCTTCGTGCTGGAGAAGTCGGTGCTGCCGTTGATTGCAGGTGACGACACCGTCTGGGAGCGCGAGCCGATGGAAACGCTGGCCGCGACGGGCCAGCTGGGCTGCCACATCCACGAAGGCTTCTGGCAGCCCATGGACACGCTGCGCGACCGCGTCTACCTGGAGGAGCTGTGGAACAGCGGCAACGCGCCCTGGAAGGTGTGGAGCTGATGAACCGCGCCGCGATGCCTTTCAGCTGGGCCGGCCGCCGCGTGCTGCTGACCGGGCACACCGGCTTCAAGGGCAGCTGGCTGGCGCTGTGGCTGCAGCGCCTGGGCGCGCAGGTCAGCGGTGTCGCGCTGCCCCCGCCGAGCGAGCCCAGCCTGTTCGAGCTGGCCCGCGTGCGCGAGCTGGTCAGCCACCACGAGGCCGACATCCGCGACCTGGCCGCCGTGCACGCCGCGCTGCAGACTGAGCAGCCCGAGCTGGTCATCCACATGGCCGCGCAGAGCCTGGTGCGGCCGTCGTATGACGACCCGGTCGGCACCTACGCCACCAACGTGATGGGCACCGTCCACGTGCTGGAGGCAGCCCGGCTGCAGCCCACCGTGAAGGCCGTGCTGGTCATCACCACGGACAAGTGCTACGAGAACCGTGAGTGGCCCTGGGGCTACCGCGAGACCGACCCCATGGGCGGCCACGACCCCTACAGCAACAGCAAGGGCTGCGCGGAGCTGGTGTGCAGCGCCTACCGCGCGTCCTTCATGGCCGCGCAGGGCGTGGCGCTGGCCACCGCGCGCGCCGGCAACGTCATCGGCGGCGGCGACTGGGCCCGTGACCGGCTGGTGCCGGACGTGCTGGCCGCCTTCGGCCGCGGCGAGCCGGTGCAGCTTCGCCACCCGCAGGCCGTGCGCCCCTGGCAGCACGTGCTGGAGCCGCTGAACGGCTACCTGATGCTGGCCCAGCGCCTGCTGGCCGGCGACGCCGACGCCGCGCAGGCCTGGAACTTCGGCCCCCGCGACGACGATGCCCGCCCCGTGGGCGACGTGGTGGACGAACTGGCCCGCCGCTGGGGCGATGATGCGCGCACAGCGCAGCAGCCCGGCGACCACCCGCACGAAGCCAACTGGCTGAAGCTGGACACCAGCCTCGCCCGCCAGCGCCTGGCCTGGCGCCCGCGCCTGGACCTGGGCCGCGCGCTGCAGCTGACGGTGGACTGGCACCGCGGCTGGCTGGCCGGCGCTGACGCGCGGGCCCTGACCCTGGAACAGATTGCAAGCTACGAGGCCCTGGCCTGATGGACAACGACAAGACCCGCGCCCTGCGCGCACAGATCGCCACCTTGGTGCAACAGTATGCCGAGGAAGCACTGCGACCGCAGGCCTTCTTCCCCGGCGTCAGCGTCATCCCGCCGTCCGGCAAGCTGATCGGCGTGGAAGAGCTGCAGCTGATGGTGGAGGCCTCGCTGGACGGCTGGCTCACCACCGGCCGCTTCAACACGCAGTTCGAACGCGAGCTGGCCGCCTTCATCGGCGTGAAGCATGCGCTGAGCGTGAACTCCGGCTCGTCCGCCAACCTGGTGGCCTTCCACGCGCTGACGTCGCCGCGCCTGGGCGATCGCGCCATCCAGCCCGGTGACGAGGTCATCACCGTCGCGGCCGGCTTCCCGACGACGGTCAACCCGATCCTGCAGTTCGGCGCCGTGCCGGTGTTCGTCGACGTGGACCGCCACACGCACAACATCGACGTCAGCCAGCTCGAACTCGCGCTGAGCCCCAGGACCAAGGCCATCATGATTGCCCACTCGCTGGGCAACCCGTTCGACCTCGGCGCCGTCACCGCCTTCTGCAAGGCCCACGGCCTGTGGCTGGTGGAGGACTGCTGCGACGCCCTGGGCTCCACCTACGACGGCCGCAAGGTCGGCACCTTCGGCGACATCGCCACGCTGAGCTTCTACCCGGCGCACCACATCACGATGGGCGAAGGCGGCGCGGTGTTCACGAACAACGACGAACTGCGCACCATCGCCGAGAGCTTCCGCGACTGGGGCCGCGACTGCTACTGCGCCCCTGGCAAGGACAACACCTGCGGCAAGCGCTTCGGCTGGAGCTGCGAGCAGCTGGGCGGCAGCCTGCCGGCCGGCTACGACCACAAGTACACCTACAGCCACCGCGGCTTCAACCTGAAGATCACCGACATGCAGGCCGCCTGCGGCGTCGCGCAGATCGCCAAGGCGCAGTCCTTCATCGATGCGCGCAAGCGCAACTTCCTGATCCTGAAGGAGAAGCTGGCCGCCTGCGAGGAGTTCGTGCAGCTGCCGCAGGCCACGCCCGGCAGCGACCCGGCGTGGTTCGGCTTCCCCATCACGCTGAAGGACAACGCGCCGGTCAGCCGCGTCGACCTGCTGGCCTACCTGGACCAGCAGAAGATCGGCACGCGGCTGCTGTTCGCCGGCAACCTGACGCGCCAGCCCTACATGCAGGGCCAGAACTTCCGCGTGGTCGGCGATCTCGCCAACACCGACCACATCATGAACAACACCTTCTGGATCGGCGTGCAACCCGCGCTGACGCCGGACATGCTGGCCTACGCCGCCCGCCACATCGAGACCTACCTCGGCGTGGACTTCTGAGGAGCCCGACCATGAAGACCCTGACCAAGCCCCTGTTCGTCCTCGAGATGGCCAACAACCACATGGGCGACATCGACCACGGCCTGCGCGTCATCCGCGAGTTCGGCGCCGTCTGCCGCGGCTATCCGGAATTCAGCTTCGCGTTCAAGCTGCAGTACCGCGACCTGGACACCTTCATCCACCCCGCCATGCAGGGGCGCGACGACATCAAGTACATCAAGCGCTTCTCCGAGACGCGCCTGACCCGCGCACAGTTCGACACGCTGGTGGCCGAGATGCGCGCCCAGGGCTTCCTCGTGATGGCCACGCCGTTCGATGAACCGTCCGTGGGCCAGATCGAAGACCAGAAGCTGGACTTCCTGAAGATCCCCAGTTGCTCCTTCAACGACTGGCCGCTGCTGGAACGCGTGGTGCAGACCAACCTGCCCATCATTGCCTCCACCGCCGGTGCGGCCGTGGAAGACATGGACCAGGTCATCAGCTTCCTGCAGCACCGCAACAAGGACTTCGCCATCCTGCACTGCGTGGGCGAGTACCCGACGCCCGACGAGCGCATGCACCTGTCGCAGATCGACTTCCTGCACAACCGCTACCCGGACGTCGAGATCGGTTTCTCCACCCATGAAGACCCCGACCACACCGACCTCGTCAAGATCGCCATCGCCAAGGGCGCGCGCATCTTCGAGAAGCACGTGGGCGTGGCCACCGACCGCTATGCGCTGAACGGCTACTCCGCCTCGCCGCAGCAGGTGGACCGCTGGCTGGCTGCCGCCCGCCATGCGCTGATGCTGTGCGGCGTGGGCGACCGCCGCCTGCCGCCCAACGAGGGCGAGGCGGCCTCGCTGCGCTCGCTGCGCCGCGGCGTGTTCGTCAAGCGCGGGCTGAAGGCCGGCCACGTCGTCGGCGCCGACGACGTGTACTTCGCCTTCCCGCCGCAGGACGGTCAGATCACGGCCAACAACTGGTCCAAGTACGCCAGCTTCACGCTGACGGCCGACGTCGAGGCCGACGGCGCGCTGACCACCGACAACACCCGCCGCACCGACGTGCGCGCCAAGGTGCTGGAGATCGTCGGCCGCGTGAAGGACCTGCTGGAGAAGAGCCGCACCATCGTGCCGGGCCGCACCGACCTGGAAATCTCGCACCACTACGGCATCGAGAACTTCGACGAGACGGGCCTGACCATGCTGACCGTCGTCAACCGCGGCTACTGCAAGAAGCTGCTGGTGTCGCTGCCGGGCCAGAAGCACCCCGAGCAATACCACCAGCAGAAGGAAGAGACCTTCCACGTGCTGTACGGCGAGATCACGCTGACGCTGGACGGCGTGCCGCGCCAGTGCAAGGTGGGTGACGTCGTCAACGTGGAGCCTGGCGTGCGCCACGCGTTCGAGACGCGCGAGGGCGCTGTGATCGAGGAGATCTCGTCCACCCATTTCAAGAACGACTCCTTCTACACCGACGAGTCGATCCAGCGGAACCCGAACCGCAAGACCCTGCTGACCCACTGGATGGCCTGATGACGCTCGCAAATTCCGCCCCCATCCGGGTGGCCGACTACCTGATCCGCCGGCTGGCCGACGAAGGCCTGCAGGACATCTTCCTGCTGCCCGGCGGCGGCGCCATGCACCTGAACGACGCGGTGGCCTGTGAGCCGCGCATCACCGGCCACGTCTGCCACCACGAACAGGCCTGCGGCATCGCCGCCGAGGCCAACGGCCGCGTCAACGCCACCGGCTTCGGCTGCGCGATGGTCACGACCGGCCCGGGTGCCACCAATGTGGTGACGCCGGTGGCCGGCGCCTGGATCGAATCACTGCCGCTGCTGGTGCTGTCGGGCCAGGTCAAGCGCGCCGACGCGCTGCGCGGCCGCCCGCTGCGCCAGGGCGGCGTGCAGGAGGTGGACATCGTGTCCATCGTCAAACCGGTCACCAAGTTTGCGCGCACCGTGCAGCAGCCCGCCGACATCCGCCGCGACCTCGAAGAGGCGTTGTGGAACCTGCGCACCGGCCGCTCCGGCCCCGTGTGGCTGGACGTGCCGCTGGACGTGCAGGCCGCGCAGATCGACCCGTCGCAGCTCGAAGGCTTCGTGCCGCCGGCCGACACCGCGCCCGCGCTGGACGCCGAGGTCTTCACCGAGCTGCAGGCGCTGCTGGCCCAGGCCAAGCGGCCGCTCATCATCGCGGGCCACGGCATCCGCATCGCCGGCGGCGCCGAGGTCTTCGCGCAGCTGGCCGAGCGCTTCGGCATTCCGTGCACCTTCACCTGGAACGCGGCCGACCTGCTGCCGTTCGACCATCCGCTGTACGTAGGCCGCCCCGGCGTCGTCGCCGCGCGTGCGCCCAACCTCGCGGTGCAGAACTGCGACCTGTTGATCAGCATCGGCTGCCGGCTGGACAACATCATCACCGCCTACAACCCCGCCGGCTTCGCCCGCGCGGCGCGCAAGGTGGTGGTGGACATCGACCCGCACGAACTGGCCCGCCACGAGCTCCCCATCGACCTGAAGGTGCAGGCCGACGCCAAGGCCTTCCTGCAGGCCTGGCAGGCGCAGGTGGACACCGCCGCGCATGGCGACTGGTCGTCCTGGCGCGAGCGCTGCGCCGACTGGAAGGCGCGCTTCTCCGCCATGGAAGGCCGCGACACGCAGGCCGGCGCGGTGATGACGCACTACCAGTTCGTCGACCGCCTCAGCGAGCTTGTGCCCGAGGACACGCTGCTCGTCACCGGCAGCTCGGGCCTGGCGGTGGAGGTGTTCTACACGGTGTTCCGCAACAAGCCCGGTCAGCGCTTCTTCCTGACCTCGGGCCTGGGCTCCATGGGCTACGGCCTGCCCGCGGCCATCGGCGCCTGCGTCGGGGCGGGCGGCCGGCCCACGCTGTGCGTGGAGAGCGACGGCAGCCTGATGCTGAACCTGCAGGAGCTGGCCACGCTGCGCCAGTCCGGCCTGCCGATCACGCTGGTGGTCATGAACAACAACGGCTACGCGTCCATCCGCAACACCCAGAAGAACTACTTCGACCAGCGCTACCTGGGCACCGGCCCGCAGTCCGGCCTGTGGATCCCGGACTTCACGGCCATCGCCGCCTCGATGCAGATCCCGGCGCAGACGGTGCGCACACCCGACGAGCTGGCTCAGGCGCTGGCCGACACCGGCACCGCGGGCCCGCGCCTCATCGACGTGCGCCTGTCGCACGAGGAGATCCTCAGCCCCAAGGTGGCCGCGATCCCGCAGCCCGACGGCTCGATGATCTCCATGCCGCTGGAAGACATGAGCCCGCTGCTGCCGCTGGAGCAGCTGTCGCGCGAGATGCTGATCGAGCTCGATCCGCGCTCCGTGAAGGCCCGCGCCCAAACCGCATGAACGCCTGCCCCTGCTGCGCTCACACGGCGGCGCAGGCGCTGCCGGAGGACACCACCCCGGGCATCGCGCCCCGCGCCTTCCAGCGCTGCGACCGCTGCGGGCATGTGTGGTCACTGGCGGCTGCACCCAGCGGCGCCTACTACCAGTCGCTCGTCGGCCGCAACGCCACCGACAGCGCCACGCTGCAGGCCAAGCTGGACGGCCGCATCGCGTCGCTGCGCAGCGTGCTGCGCGATGGCCTGCGCATCCTGGAAGTGGGTTGTGCCGAGGGCGCGCTGGGCCAGCGCATCAAGCAGGAATTCCAGGTCCACTACGTCGGTCTGGAGCCGTCCAAGGACGCCGACACGGCGCGCCAGGTGCTGGACCGTGTGCACGCCAGCCACGATGAGCTGCTGGCCGCCGACCCCGGCGCGCAGTTCGACCTGATCCTGAGCTTCCACGTGCTGGAGCACATCCCCGACGTCGCCGCGGAACTGGCCGCCTGGGGCCGCCTGTGCACGCCGGCCACACAACTGCTGCTGGAGGTGCCGCACGAGGCGGGCCACCCGCTGCTGGCACTGGACCGCAATGCCGAGCATGTGCACCAGTTCAGCACCGCGTCCATGGCCACGCTGCTGCGGCGCCACGGCTTCACGGTGCAGCAGCTGAGCACAGGGCATTTCGAATCGGCGGTCTACCCCGACAGCCTGCGCCTTGCCGCCCGCCCCAGCCTGGGCGCGGCGCAGCGCCAGGCCGCGCTGCTGGCGCGGCTGGAGGGGTTGTTCCCCGACGGCTTCGCCATCTACGGCATCGGCGGCGACTTCCACAACTACCTGCTGCCGCTGCTGCCGCGGCTGGCGCCGGGACGCCTGCGCGCGCTGCACGACAGCAATGCCGAGCGCTTCGGCCAGTGCCTGCCTGCCCTGCCCGCGCTGCCTATCACCGCCTTTGCCAACAGCGGCCTGCCGGTGCTGATCGCCAGTGCGCGTTTCGCCAGCGCCATCCGCCAGCAGCTCGGCGCGGCCGGCATGCCGGCTTCGCTGCTGTTCGACCTCTCCGACGTGCTGGGGCCGCTGCCGGCCGCCGCCGCTGCCTAGGATCACCGCCCATGGAATCCCGCGCCTGCCCCGTGTGCCGCAGCACCGAGGCCACCCCGCTGTTCGACAACCGCATGCTGGCCATCGGCGAGTTCGACATGAGCTACGAGGTGGGCCGCTGCCAGGGCTGCGGCTTCCACTTCGCCCACCGGCTGCCGCCGGCGTCGCAGTACGGCGCCTACTACAAGGCCGCGTCCAAGTACGACGTCGCCAGCAGCGTGTCCGCGCTGGACCGCCTGCGCATCGAAGCCGCCGTGGACCTGATGGGGCGCTGGATTCCCAAGGACCACCGCGTCGTCGACCTGGGCTGCGGCTACGGCGCCATGCTGGCCGCCATGCGCGACGCCGGCTGGCAGCGGCTGCAGGGTGTGGACCCGGCACCGCAGTCGGCGCTGCGGGCGCGCGAGAACTTCGGGCTGGAGGGCATTCACTGCGGCACGCTGGACAACGCGCACGAATGCGTGGACCTGCAGGCGGCCGACCTCGTCTGCCTGATGGCCGTGCTGGAGCACTTGCCGCACCTGCGCACCGACCTGGAGCAACTGGTGGCGCGGCTGCGCCCGGGCGCGCGGCTGCTGGTGGAGGTGCCGGCCATCGAAGGCTTCCGCGCCGACGGCGCCGAGCCCTTCGGCGAGTTCTCCATCGAGCACATCCAGTTCTTCTCCTTCGCCAGCCTGCGCAACCTGCTGTCCAGCCTGGGCATGCAGGTCATCGCCGAGCAGGCGCAGGACCTGCCGCTGGCAGGCACCGGCTCGGCCTTCGTGCTGGCCGAGCGCACGGCCGTGCCCACCCCGGCGCCACGGGCACCCGAGCCGCAGGCGCGCTTCGACGCCTACATCGCCGACTCCGAACGCATCATGCAGGGCGCGCTGCAGCGCATCCCGGCGGGACGCTTCCTGGTCTACGGCGCCGGCTCCCACTCGGCACGCCTGCTGCCGCGGCTGCCCGCCGAGGCCCAGGCGCGCATCGCCGGCGTCGTCGACGGCAATGCCAACCTGACCGGCAAGCCGTTCGGCGCGTGGACCGTGCAGCTGCCCGCCACGATCGCCGACACGCCGGAGCTGCCCATCCTGGTGTCGTCGTTCCGCGCCCAGAACGACATCGCGGCCAGCCTGCGCAGCAAGTTCCCCAACCCGCTGGTGCTGCTCTACTAGCGCGCGATGAAACTCCTGCTGACCGGCGGCACCGGCTTCTTCGGCAAGGCCCTGCTCCGCTACTGGCAGCAGCAGCCGGCCGCGGACGTCTGCATCCTGAGCCGCGACCCCGAGCGCTTCCGCGCGGCGCACCCTGACCTCTGCCGCCTGCCCGGGCTGCGGCTGCTGCGCGGCGACATCGCCGATGCGGCCACGCTGCCCCGCGGCGAACAGTTCACGCACGTGCTGCACGCGGCGGCCGACTCCACGCTGGGCCCGCAGCTCACGCCGCTGCAGCGCTACGACCAGATCGTCGGCGGCACGCGCAACCTGCTGGACTTCGCCGTCGCCAGCGGCGCCAGGCGCTTCCTGCTGACCAGCTCCGGCGCCGTCTACGGCCGCCTGACCGGCGCGACGGGCGTGCGCGAGGACTGCCTGCAGATGCCCGACCCGCTGGAGCCCGGCCAGGCCTACGGCGTCGCCAAGCGCGCGGCCGAACACCTCTGCGCGCTGTACCGCCAGGCGCACGGGCTGGAGACCGTCGTCGCGCGCTGCTTCGCGTTCGTCGGGCCCGACCTGCCGCTGGACGTGCACTTCGCCATCGGCAACTTCATCCGCGACGCGCTGGCGGCTGACGCCATCGTCGTCAACGGCGACGGCCTGCCGCTGCGCTCCTACATGCACCAGCACGACCTGGCGCACTGGCTGACCGTGCTGCTCGAACGCGGCGCGGCCGGCGAGGCCTACAACGTCGGCTCGCCCGACGCCTTGTCGGTGGGCGAACTGGCCCACCGCGTGCGCGACCTACTCGCCCCCGACAAGCCCGTGCGCGTGCTGGCCCGGGGCGACGCCGCCGCGGCCACGCGCAACGGCTACATCCCCAACGTCGAGAAGGCGCTCGCCCTCGGCCTGACCCTGAACTGGTCGCTCGACGACGCCATCCGCGACACCGGTGCGGCGGCGCGGGCCCGGAGACTGCCTTGACCCTTGCCCCCGTCCTCTTCGACCTCGACGGCACGCTGATCGACAGCGCGCCCAGCATCCTCGCGTCCATGGGCGCCGCCTTCGCCGACCTGGGCACCGCGCCCGTCTGCCCGCTGGAGCCCTCGCTGATCGGCCCGCCGCTGATCCCGACGCTGCGCAAGCTGCGCGGCGACGCGCCGGGCGGCCCGTCGGTGGAGGAACTGGCGGCCGCCTTCAAGGCCCACTACGACCGCGAGGGCTACCGCGGCAGCGTCGTCATCGAGCCCATGCCCGCGCTGATGGACGAACTCGCCGCGCAGCGCCGCGAGCTCTACATCGTCACCAACAAGCGGCTGCATCCCACACTGCTGATCCTGGAACACCTCGGCTGGCGGACGCGCTTTCGGGGCGTCTACGCGCTGGACGCGCTGACGCCGGCCGCCACCAGCAAGGCCCAGGTGCTGCAGCACGTCGTGGCCACGCACGGCCTGCCCGCCGCGCGCTGCTGGTACGTGGGCGACCGCGACGAGGACGCCGAGGCCGCCCAGGCCGCCGGCCTGCCCTGCCTGCGCGTGCCCTGGGGCTATGGCGGCGACACGGTGTCCGCCGCCAGCCTGGCCGACTTCCGGCAACGCCTGCTGCGCGAACCATGAGCCTGAACGACGCCATCGCCAGCGCCGAACAACGCGCCAGCCAGGGCGACCTGCCCGGCGCCATCGCCGCCTACCGCGAATGGCGCGCGGGCCCCGGCGCCGCCGGCACGGCGCAGGAACGCTACGTGACCTGGCACAACGAGGCCGTGCTGCACATGCGCGCCGCCCAGCCCGCCAGCGCGATGGCCGCGTGGCAGCAGGCCGTCGCCGAACTGCCCGACTCGCCCGAGGCGCACACCGGCCTGATGTCGCTGTGGTGTTCGCTGGGCCTGCCCAGCCACGCGCTGCAGCATGTGCAGCAGGCGCTGCTGCTGTCCAGCGACGCCAACCTGCAGGCCCACCTGCGCGCGCGCCTGCAGCAGGTGCTGGCGCTGCTGCCGGGCCCCGTGCCGCGGCCCAAGGGCCCGTGGACCTTCGACGGACCGCAGGACGACCCCGACACGCAACGCGTGCGCGCCGACGTGGCGCAGCAGCGCCTGCTGCCGCGCTTTCACCACCTGATGGCCGCGCGCCAGCGCTTCGACCGCGGCACGCGGCCGCTGCGCGTGGGCTACCTGGCCGCCACGCCGGCACACCTGCCCGCGCCGGCGCTGCACCACGACCCCGCGCGCGTGCAGGCGCTGCTGTTCACCTGGGACAAGGCCGGCAGCGCGCTGCCCCCCGGCGCGCCGCGCGGCGGCCTGCCCGCCCATCACAGCCTGCACGACCTCACCGACGACGCCGCCGCCAGCGCCATCCGCCTGCTGCAGGTGGACGTGCTGCTGGACGTGCATGGGCTGACCGCCGAAGGCCGCCCAGGCATCCTCGTCTACCACCCGGCGCCGCTGCAGCTGGTGTGGGCCGACGCCGCCGGTGATGCCGCGCTGGCCGCCCAGGACGGTTGCCTGGGCGACGCCGACTGGCCCTGGCCCGCCGGCGCAATCTGGGTGCCCGACGCTCCCGCCACGCAGCCCGCCACGACCAGCATCGTCTGGGGCAGCTGCCTGACCGCCACCGAGCTGGGCGACGAGCTCGCCGCGCTGTGGCTGCGGCTGCTGGCCGGCCAACCCGGCAGCCGGCTACGCCTGTGGGCACCCGAGACCGGCCTGGTGCAGCGGCTGCAGCAGCGCGCCAGCGCCGAGGGCCTGCCGCCAGACGCCATCGAGGCCGCGGCCGACGCCGAAGGATTCTGGACGGGCCTGTCCGCCGTGCTCGACCCCACGCCGTCGCGCTGGCCCCGCCTCGTCGCCGAGGCGGCGGCGCGCGGCGTGCCGGCCGTCACGCTGAAGGGCCGCGGCGCCGCCGCGCAACAGGGCGCGCAGTTGCTGGAGCGGTTGGGCCTGGCCGCCACCGGCGTCGCCACCGACCTGCCGCACTACGAGGCGCTGGCCAACGCCGCCGTGTCGGGCGCAGCGCCCCCGCCGCAGCCCGACGCATTGGCCGCGCTGCGGCCGGCCGCCTGGGTGCGTGCGCTGGAAACCCGGCTGCTGGACGCTGTCGCCGCCCTGCCCCCGCGGCCCGTCGCGCCGCCGGCCTCGCCCGCCGAGCTGGCCACGCTGCGCGACCTGCACGACTTCACGTTGCCCGGCCCGGGCGGCGCCGAGTTCCGTCGCCGCTACGTCATCGGCGCACCGCCGCACGAGCACAACTCGGCCGGCATCCGCGTGCTGTACGACCTGCAGAAATGGCTGGTGCGCGCCGGCTACGACGCGCTGGTGTGCACCTATTCGCCGGACTATCCCAAGGCCCAGTTCGTCGACGACATCGTCATCTACCCCGAGGTGGCGCCCGGCAACCTGCTGAACGCCAAACGCATCGTGCGCTACGTGATGAACACGCCCGGCAAGCTGGGCCGCGGCGAGCGCAGCTACGCGGCGAACGAGTTCCTCGTCGCCTACAACCAGCAGCTGGCGCCCTATGCCGACGGCCGCGTGCTGGAGGTGCCGTCCATCGAGCCGTGGTTCTACGACCCCGGCGCCGAGTCGCCGCGCGATGTGGACGTGTTCTACGTCGGCAAGGGCCGCAACACCGGCCACCATCCGCCCGACGCGGTGGAAATCACCAAGACCTGGCCGCCCACCCGGCGCGAGATGGCCGCGCTGCTGCGCCGGGCGCGGCGGCTGTACTGCTACGACGGGTTCACGATCATGGTGCGTGAGGCCTGGCTGTGCGGCTGCGAGCCCATCCACCTGCTGCCCGACGGCACGCAGCGGCCGTTCGCCCGCGAGGCCATCCCCACCGTCGACGAGTTCAAGCAGCAGCTGCACGAGTTCATCGTGGCCACACAGGCGTTGTAGCCGCGGGCCGCGGCGCGTACCGGCTGGTCAGCGCAGCGGCGTCGCCACGCCGCGGCCCATGCTCCAGATCAGCGCGACGATCTGCTGCGCGTCGAACATCGCGTTCACATGCGCGACGCGCATGCCGTAGTAGTCGCCCTCGGCGGCCATCACGTCGAACAGCGAGCGCCGGCCCAGCTGCTGCCACTGCTGCAGCGTGGACGCGCGCACGCGGTCGCTGTTGCGCAGGATCTCGACGATGCGCCGCGCGCGGTCCAGCGCCGACGACCCGACCTCGTGCATCTCCAGCAGCCGGTAGCGCTTGGCCTCGATGGCCTCGTCGCGCTGCAGCACCGTCGCGCGGTAGCGCTGCACGGCGGCGCTGGCCTGGGCCTGCGCGCCGGGCTGCAGGATGGGAATGGTCAGCGACACGCCGGCGCCGATGTCACCCGAGCGGTTCTCGCCCGCGACGGCGGCGCCGCTGCGGTACAGCGCGCTGGCCGAGCCCGTCAGGTTGACGCTGGGCTTCTGGCCGGCGATGACCGACTCCGCGAAGCTGCGCTGCGAGCGCGCCTGCGCCTCGGCCTGCGCCACGTCGGGGCCCAGCAGGATGTCGCTCTCCATCTGCGCCAGCTCGGGCAGCACCGACAGCGTGGCCGTCATGCCGATGCTGGGCGGCAGCGGCTCGCCCACCAGGCGCTTCATGCGCACCTCGGTCTGGCGCAGCGCCGACATCGTCTGCTCCAGCGCCAGGTCGGCCTGCTGCAGGCTCTTCTGCGCCTGCACCAGCTCGCTGGCGCGGCCGCGGTCGGCCTTGGTGATGATCTCCAGCGCATCGACGAGGCAGGCCATCTTGCGCACGTACTGCGTGTAGACCTGGCCCTGCAGCACGTAGCGGCTGCGGTCCAGCGCCAGCGACACGACGGTCAGCGACAGCTGCTCCTCCGCGCTGCGCTGGCCCTGCGCGGCCACCTCGGCCAGCTCCTTGCGCCACTCGGTCAGCTTGGCAATGCGCCCGAAGTCCCACAGCGGCATGCCGGCGCTCAGCGTGACGCCCAGCTGCGCGCGCTTGACGCTGAAGTCGCCCGCGCGCTGGTAAACCGCATTGGGGCTGACGCTCAGCGTCGCGGTGGGCAGGCCCAGCGCTCGCGTCTCCTCAACGTCCGAGCGGGCGGCATCGGCCAGCAGCCGCACGGCGCCCAGCGCCTTGCTGCGCGACGTCGCCGTCTCGATCAGCGCCTGCAGCGCGGCGCGCGGGTCGCTGCTGTTGGTCTCCAGCGCCGTCATGTCGCGGCCCAGGCGGGACAGGCCCGCGTCCTCCTCGTTGCAGCGCCCCTGCGGCGCCTCAACGGCCGGTGCAGGCGGCGGCGCGGCCGGCTTTGCGGGGCGCGACTGCGCGGCGGCGAAGGCACCGAAGGTGGCGAATCCCAGCGCGAAGAGAAGGCGGATGAGGTACAGCATGGCCCCGTCACTAGACCATCCCGCCCCTCGGTCCAAAGCCCGGAAAAGCGGGCTCGCAGCTGTGCTTGTTCACCGCTTCCCGAGACCGCGGCCGTCTTCCGGGGCCGAGCGCCGGGCCGCCCCAAGCCGGCCCGTCTGGCGATGTGCGAGCGGGGGATCCCCCGCGAGCATCGCCGTCCCCTTGGGGGACCGACTGGGTTGGCCCGCGTTCAGCGTGGCCAGACCGGGCGAGGGGCCTACCTCTCCCTGAGAGCTTCCTGCGACTTCATCATCGGCCGCAGCAGATAGCTCAGCACCGAGCGCTCGCCGGTCTTGATCTCGACCTGCGACGTCATGCCCGGGATGACCGGCAGCGCCTCGCCCTTGTACTTGAGGTTGTTGCGCTCGGCCGTGACGATGACGCGGTAGTGGCCCTCGCCGGTCTTGTCGCCCTCGGTGACGGCGTCGGGGCTGATGTAGGTGACCTTGCCTTCCAGGCCGCCGTAGGTGTTGAAGTCGTAGCCGGCCAGCTTGACCTCGGCCGTCTGGCCCAGCCGGACGAAGCCGATGTCGCGCGGCTTGATGCGCGCCTCCACCAGCACCTTCGGGCCGATGGGCGCGATCTCCAGGATGGGTGCGCCGCTGGCGACGACGCCGCCGGTGGTGCTGATCTTCACGGCCTTGACGACGCCGTGCACCGGGGACTTCAGCACGGTGCGCGTCAGCGCGTCCTGGCGCACCACCATCTGCTCGTCCAGCTGCGCAATCTCGCTCTGCACGCGCACCAGATCCTGGCTGGCCTCCTGGCGGTAGCGCGCCTGGCGCTCGGTGCGCTGCTGCTGCATCTCGTTGACCTGGCGGTTCAGCCGCATCACTTCCACGTCGCTCATCAGCCCGCTGCGCGACATGTCCTGCGCCAGCTTCAGCTCCCTGGAGATCAGGCCCAGGCTGCGGTTGATGGCGGCCACGGCCTCCTCCATGAGACGCTTGCGCGCCTCAAACGATTCCGTCTCGGCCAGCGCGGCGCGGCTCTTGGGGTCCACATCGGCCGGCCACTGGATGCTGGCGCGGCCGTTGGACTCCGCCGTCAGCCGCGCGGCCGCGGCCTTCAGCGCCATCAGCTTGACCTGGCCCTCGGCCTGCTGGGACTCGGCGCGGGTCGGGTCCAGCGTGGCCAGTTCGTCGCCCGCCTGCACCTCCTGACCTTCGCGCACCTTCAGCTCGCGCAGGATGCCGGCGTCCAGGCTGGCGATGACCTGCTCGCGGCCGTCCGGCACGATGCGGCCGTCGCTGCGCGTGATCTCGTCCACGCGCGCCAGCGATGCCCACGTGATGGCCACCACCACCACCGCGCACAGCAGGTACAGCGCCCAGGTCGCGCGCGGCAGCGGCTCGTCGATGTGCGCGGCGTGGATGGCGCTGACGAACAGGCCTTCCTCTTTCGTCAGGCTGCTCATACCGAGGCCGAGCGCTGCACAGGTTGGGCCGACGGATGCATGTGCACGCCCTCGCCGCCCTGGGCGGGCGTGGCCGGGCGCACGCCGGACAGCGCGGCCAGCACCTGGTCGCGCGGGCCGTCCATGACGATGCGGCCGGCGTCCACGACGACGATGCGCTGCACCAGCTCCAGCACGGCCGGCCGGTGCGTCACGACCACCAGCGTCGCCGTGCCCGCCGCATCACGCAGCTGGCGCAGGAAGGCCATCTCGCTCTGTGCGTCCATGGAGCTGGTGGGCTCGTCCATCAGCAGCACCTGCGGCTTGGTGATCAGCGCCCGCGCCAGCGCGACGAGCTGGCGCTGGCCGCCGGACAGCAGCTGGCCCATCTCGCCCACCGGCAGGTCCCAGCCCATCGGGTGGGCGGCGACGACGCGATCCAGGCCCGTCAGCTTGGCCACCTCCACGAGGCGGCCGGCGTCCAGGTGGGCGCGGCCCATCAGCACGTTGTCGCGCAGCGTGCCAAGGAACAGCCGCGGCTCCTGGCTCACGAAGCCCACGCGCGAGCGGTACTCGGCCGGGTCGATCTGGCGCAGGTCGATGCCGTCCACCTCCACCATGCCCTCGGTGGGCTGGTACAGCCCGCCCAGCAGCCGCAGGATGGTGGACTTGCCGCTGCCGATGCGGCCCAGGATGGCGACGCGTTCGCCGGCCTGCAGCCGCATCGTCGCGTTGCGCAGCACCTTGGGCGCCGCGCCGTCGGCAGGGCCCTGTGCATGGCTGGTGGCGGCGGCGGGGTAGGCAAAGCCCACGTCGTGCAGGCCCACCTTGCCGGTCACGGTGCCCAGCGGCACGTAGTTGCGGCTGCCGTCGCGCTCGACCGGCGCGTTCATCATCTGGTTCAGCGACAGCATGGCCGCACGAGCACCCTGGTAGCGCGTGGCCAGGCTCACCAGGCTGCCCAGCGGCTGGATGGCGCGGCCGGCGAACATCACCGAGCCGATCAGCGCGCCGGCCGTGATGATGCCGTCGTGGATCAGGTAGACGCCCCAGACGAGGATGATGAGGTTGATCGCCTGCTGCAGCGTGCTGGACAGGTTCATGCTCCAGCTGGACAGCGCGCGTGACGTCAGCGCGGTGTCGGCCACCACCGCGGTCGCCTGCTCGTAGCGGCGCAGGAAGCGGCCTTCGGCGCCGGAGGTCTTCAGGTCTTCCAGGCCTTCGAGCGACTCGACCAGCGTGCCGTGCAGGTCGGCCGTCTCCTGCATGTTGGTGCGCATCGCGCGGCGCAGCGCGCCCTGGATGGTCCAGCTCAGGCCCAGGATGACCGGCACGGCCAGCACCAGCACCCAGCCCAGCGGGCCGCCGATGACGAAGGTCATCGCGATGAAGATGATGAGGAACGGCAGGTCCGTCAGCGCCGACAGCGTGGCGCCGGTGAAGAACTCGCGCACCATCTCCACCTGCGCCAGGTGGGCCGCGTAGGCGCCGGCCGACGCGGGCTTGTGCTCCATGCGCACGCCCAGCGTCTGGCGGTAGAGCTTGGCGCCGATGAGCAGGTCGGCCTTGCGGCCGGCCAGGTCGATGAGGTGCGAGCGCAGCTGGCGCGCGAACAGGTCGAACAGCAGCGCCACGGCGGCGCCCACGGCCAGCGTCCACAGCGTGACCATCGCCTGGTGCGGGATGACCTTGTCGTAGATGACCGACGTGACCAGGCCGGACACCAGCATCAGCACGTTGGACAGCAGCGCCGCGATCATGGACGCGCGGTAGTAGGGCGTGAAGCGCTTGAGCGTGCCCCACAGCCAGTGCGACGACAGGCCCTGCTCGCCGAGCTTCAGCAGCGGCGACTCGGCGCGCGCGCCCTGCGCCGACTCCACCGGCGACACCGCCAGCATGAAGCCGCTGTACTCGGGCTCCAGCTCGGCCGTCGTGGCCGGCACGGCCGCAGCCTCGGGGCCGGGAAAGACCACCTCGTAACGGCAGGCGCCCGGCGCCACCGCGGCCGGGTCGTCCAGACGGCGCACCAGCACGCACGCGTCGCCGCCGTTGAGCAGCAGCACGGCCGGCAGCAGCAGGCCGTTGATGTCGTCGATGGACTTGCGCAGCAGGCCGGCGTTGTAGCCGGCCTCGCGCATGACACGGATAGCGCCGTCTGGCGCCAGCAGCCCGTCCACCGGCGCGCCGGCGCGCAGCGACTCCGGCGAGCGCGGCTTGCCGTGGTGGCGCGTCAGCCAGGACAGCGCCTGCAGCAGCGGGTCGCCCACCGGCTGGTTGGCCAGGCCTTCCAGCGGGTCCGGCGGCGGTGGCGGCTCGCCGTTGGCGGCCAGGCGCAACCCCGGCGCCTGCGGCTGGCCGTCGAAGAAGGGGTCGTGCGGGCGGGGCATCAGGCTTTGGCGCGCTCGGCAAGGGCCAGGCGCTCGAACTCGCGCTCTATATCGCGCACGATGGCCGGGATGTCAAACAGTGGCGAGCTGCGGCCGTGCTCGGCCAGGTAGCGCTTGTAGGACGCCGCTCGCGCCGGCTGGTTGCCGATCTGCACCGCGCGCTGCTCGTACTCGTCGATGGTCGTCGTGATCAGATCGGGCAGCCCCACGGCCGTCAGCAGGCTGCCGGCCATGCGCGAGATGTAGGTCTTGCCCGAGCGCGTCAGGATGGGCGTGCCCATCCACAGGCAGTCGCTGGCCGTCGTGCCGGCGTTGTACGGGAAGGTGTCCAGGAACAGGTCGGCCAGCTGGAAGCGGGCCAGGTAGTCGGCCGGCAGCGCGCGCGGCGCGAACACCAGCCGCTCGGGCGCAATGCCTTCTTCGGCCGCGACGCGGGTCAGGTTGGCCTGCGCGAACGGGTTGTCCGCCAGCAGCCACAGCACGCTGCCCGGCACTTGGCGCAGCACGCGCATCCAGCAGCGCCACACCGGCTCGCTCATCTTGTGGTTGTTGTTGAACGCGCAGAAGACGAAGCCGTTCTCCGGCAGCCCGGCCTCGGCCCGCGTCGGCGGCGGGTTGGCCACGCGCTGGCGGTCGCTGACCTGGTAGCAGTGCGGCAGGTAGATGGGCTTTTCGGTGTAGTACGGCAGCGCCTCTGGCGGCATGACGAAACGGTCCGCCAGGATCCAGTCCACGCCGGGGATGGCCGATGTGGCCGGCAGGCCCAGGTAGCTGACCTGCACGGGCGCGCCGCGCCAGCCCAGGATGCCGGGGCGGGCGCCGCTGGTCAGGCCCTGCAGGTCCACCAGCACGTCGATGCCGGCGGCCGCAATGGCCTCGGCGGCCTGACGGTCGGTCATCGCGTGCACCGGCGTGTAGCTGTCCATCGCGGCACGGATGCGCGCGCGCAGCGGCGTGCCGTCTTCCTTGCTCCAGCTGAACGCGTGGATCTCGAACTTTTCCTTGTCGTGCAGCTCGTACAGCTCGGCCGTCAGCAGGCCCACGGCGTGCATGTGCAGGTCGCCGGACAGGTAGCCGATGCGGATCTTGCCCTCGCGCCGGCGGCCCTTGTGCAGCGGTGGCTCGGTGACCTTGGGCACCTTCTCGTGGATGAAGCGCATGGACGTCAGCAGCTGCAGCGCCGGGTCGTCGCTCTCGTCCAGCATCGCCAGCAGCGACGTGCTCACCAGCAGGTGGTTGTGCGTGACCTCGCCGAAGGTCTGGTAGGCCGGCCAGGCGCACTGCTTCTGGCGGATGTGCACGTAGTGCTGGGCCACGTCGCTCTGGCGCGGGTCCAGCGTCAGCGATCGGCGCATCAGCGCCTCGGACTCGTCGTAGCGCTTCTGCTGCTCCAGCAGCCGCGCGGCGTTGTTGAAGCCGTGCAGGCGCAGCGCCAGCGGCTCGGCGCCCAGGCCCTGCGGCTGCTCGTTCTCGTAGACGGTGCGCCATTCGGCCAGCGCCTCTTCCTCGCGGCCCAGGTGCTCCAGCTGGTGGCCCAGGTTCAGCCGGGCCTGGTCGAACTTCGGCGCGATGGCCAGCGACATGCGGTAGACGGCCTCAGCCTCGGCATGCCGGCGCAGTTCGCCCAGGATGGCCCCCCAGTTGAAGCAGGCCACGTAGCGCAGCGGCGACGGTGTGCCGGCCACCCAGGTCTGGTACAGCAGCAACGCCGCGTCGACGGCGCCGGCCCGCTGCAGCTGCGACGCCGCATTCATCAGGTCCGGCAGCGACATCTGCCCGCCACGGGCCTGCGCCAGCCACTGCTCGACGATGGCGAGCCCTTGTGGCGGGTTGGCGGGAGGCGTGGTCATGTCCATGCGGCGGGCGGCTTGAGCGGATCGTCCCGCGATTCTCAAGCCGCATTGCCACGCCGGGCCGGGAAATAGGCTGCGGATTGCGCAGCATTTCCCGCCCTGGCGACGTATCAGCCGCCCAGGTAGTCGTTCTTGCCCAGCGGCACGCCGGCGTGGCGCAACAGCGCGTAAGTCGTTGTCGCGTGGAAATAAAAGTTGGGCAGCGCGAAATGACGCAAGTAGTTCACGCCGTCGAACTTCAGCGGCTCGCCGCTGCGGCGCGGGATGCTGATCTCGCGCGTCTCGGCGCCGGCGAAGGCGGCCTCGGGCACGGACAGCACGAAATCACGCGTCTTGCGGATGCGCTCGGCCAGTTCGTCCAGCGAGGCTTCGTTGTCCTCGTACTTCGGGATCTCCTGGCCGGCCAGGCGGGCCATGCAGCCCTTGGCGGCGTCGCTGGCAATCTGGATCTGCTTCGTGAACGGCAGCATGTCGGGCGCCAGCCGCAGCGTCAGGTAGACGTCGGTGGAGAACTTCTTCGCCTCGGCGTGGGCCTTGGCGGCCTCCAGCCAGGTCAGCATGTTGGACAGCATCTTGGCGAACGCGGGTGCGCTCGCGGCGTGCATGGAGAAGGTGGTCATCGGGTGGGTCTCCTATCGGGAAAGCGATCGTAGCCAGCGCACCGGAAGCCTGCTCGACGCGAGGGCACAATGCCCCAAAACGTGATGCCCCCATGAACGTCATCATCCTGGACGACTACCAAGACGCCGTGCGCAAGCTGCGCTGCGCGTCCAAGCTGGAACCCCTCAACGCCAAGGTCTTCACGAACACGGTCAAGGGCATCGGCCAGTTGTCCGTGCGGCTGCGTGACGCCGAGGTGCTGGTGCTGATCCGCGAGCGCACGGCGTTCCCGCGCCAGCTGCTGGAGAAGCTGCCCAAGCTCAAGCTGATCTCGCAGACCGGCCGCGTCGGCAGCCACATCGACGTGGACGCCTGCACACGGCTGGGCATCGCGGTGGCCGAGGGCGTGGGCAACCCGGTCGCGCCGGCCGAGCTGACCTGGGCCCTCATCATGGCCTCCATGCGCCGGCTGCCGCAGTACATCGGCAACCTCAAGCACGGCGCCTGGCAGCAGGCGGGGCTGAAGGCGGCGTCCATGCCGGCCAACTTCGGCCTGGGGATGGTGCTGCGCGGCAAGACGCTGGGCATCTGGGGCTACGGCAAGATCGGCCAGTTGGTGGCCGGCTATGGCCGCGCCTTCGGCATGCAGGTGATGGTGTGGGGCAGCGAGGCGTCGCGGCTGCGCGCCGAGGCCGACGGCTACAGCGCCGCGCCGTCGCGCGAGGCCTTCTTCGGCGAGGCCGACGTGCTGACCGTGCACCTGCGGCTGTGCGACGCCACGCGCGGCATCGTCGCGCCCGAGGACCTGGCGCAGATGAAGCCCACGGCGCTGTTCGTCAACACGTCGCGGGCCGAGCTGGTGCAGGAGAACGCGCTGGTGTCGGCGCTCAACCGCGGCCGGCCCGGCATGGCCGCCATCGACGTGTTCGAGAGCGAGCCCATCCTGCAAGGCCACCCGCTGCTGCGGCTGGAGAACGCGGTCTGCACGCCGCACATCGGCTACGTGGAGCAGGACAGCTACGAGCTCTACTTCGACGCGGCGTTCGACAACGTGCTGAACTTCATCAGGTCGCAGCCGACCAACATCGTCAACCCGGACGCCCTCAAGGTCCTGCGGTGACCCGCCCGACATCGCCGGCCGAGCTGTTCGTTGCCTTCACGCGGCTGGCGCTGCAGGGCTTCGGCGGTGTGCTGGCGGTGGCGCAGCGCGAGCTGGTGGAGCGGCTGGGCTGGATGAGCCGGGAAGAGTTCGTCGAGACGCTGGCCATCGCGCAGGTGCTGCCCGGGCCCAACGTCGTGAACCTGTCCATGATGATCGGCGACCGCTTCTTCGGCCTGCGCGGCGCCGTCGCGGCGCTGGCCGGCATGCTGGCGGTGCCGGCGGCCGTCGTGCTGGTGCTGGCGGCGGCGTTCGACCAACTGGCCGGCCACCCGGTGGCCCGCGACGCGCTGCGCGGCATGGGCGCCGTGTCGGCCGGGCTCATCCTGGCCACCGGCATCAAGCTGCTGCCGGCGCTCAAGACCAGCCCGCTTGGTCGGCCGCTCGCGGCCACGCTGGCGGTGCTGGCCGTCGTGCTGATCGCGCTGCTGCGCTGGCCGCTGATCACGGTGCTGGCGCTGCTGGGCGGCGGCGGCATGGTCATCGCGTGGTGGAAGCTCAAATGACGACGCCGGTCGACCTGACGGACCTGTTCCTGCACTTCCTGACGCTGTCACTGCTGTCCATCGGCGGCGCGATTTCGACGGTGCCGGAGATGCATCGCTTCCTCGTCGACCGCACGGGCTGGCTGTCGGAGTCGGGCTTCACGTCGTCCATCGCGCTGGCCCAGGCCGCGCCGGGCCCCAACGTGCTGTTCGTCGCCGTGCTGGGCTACAACGTAGCCGGGCTGGCGGGGGCTGCGGCCTCCATGGCGGGCATCCTGCTGCCGTCCACCGTGCTGACGCTGGCAGCCACGCGCTGGATGCGCGCCAACCGCGGCCATGTGGGCCTGCGCGCATTCTCGGCCGGCATGATGCCGCTGACGCTGGGCCTCATCCTGGCCACCGGCTGGCTGCTGGCCCTGCCCTTCCTGCGCGCCAGCGAGCACCGCTGGGGCACGCTGGCGCTGATCGCCGCCACCGTTGTGCTCACGCTGAGGACCAAGCTGGGCCTCGTCTGGATGGTGCTCGGCGGCGGCGTGCTGGGCGCGCTGGGTCTGGTTTAGACGCCAATGCCGGCCTGGACGGTCGTGGACCGCTTGCTGACCGGCGACGCGCTCAGCGTGACCTGCGCATAGACCTCGTCGGAGCGGGGCATGATGATGGGCGTGTTGATGTCGGCCCAGCCGACGATCTGCGTCCCGGCGTCTTCATCGAGCTTGCTGGTCTCGATGGCGCGCTTCTCCGAGAAGTTCACGCTGCCGGCGGCCAGCACCGTCACGGCCTTGTAGGGGCGCACCAGCACGCCGCCGGCCAGCCAGGTGTAGGTGCTGATGAGGTCGTCGGCGCCGCTGTCGCCCGACGGCAGGTTGTCGCCCGTGAGGTCTTCACCGTAGAGCTTGATCTCCAGCCGGTAGGTGCGGCCGACATCGCCGGCGTCGAAGTTCATCGTGCCGGCGACGGTCACGTCGCGCTTGCCGGCGGCCGTGGCGCCGAGGGTGATGGTGGGGGTGGTCAGTGTGGCCATGTCGATCTCCTGGAGTCGTGGGTGGCACGCCGGAATGGCTTGCCTGCCGCTACAGACGCAGCGGCGCGCCACGAGGGATCACCGGGCCGGGCGTGAAATTTCACGCCGCCACGCCGCCCGGGCGGAAGGCCGCGGGCGGCCGCCCCAGCAGCCGCAGGAAGGCGCGGCGCATGCGCTCGGTGTTGCCGAAACCGCAGTCCAGCGACACCCGCAGCACCGACACGGCCCCGCCCTCCAGCGCCGCGCGGGCGGCCTCCACGCGCAGCCGCTCCACCGCCTCGGCCGGCGTCGCACCCGTCTCGGCGCGGAAGCAGCGCGCGAAATGCCGCGGGCTCATGCAGGCCCGCGCCGCCAGGTCTTCCACGCGGTGGGCCTGGCGCAGGTCGCGCCGCACCTCGTCCAGCAGCACGCCGAAGCGGCCGTCCGGCCGCTGCAGCTCCAGCAGCGGCGAGAACTGCGACTGGCCGCCCGGCCGGCGCCGCTCCACCACCAGCTGGCGCGCGGCCTCGCGGGCGATGTCCTCGCCGTGGTCGTGCGCCAGCAGCGCCAGGCACAGGTCGATGCCGGCGGTCATGCCGGCGCTGGTCCACACCTCGGGCAGCTGTTGTGCGCGCTGGGCCGGCTCGCGCACATAGATGCGGTCGGGCTGCAGCCGCACGGCGGGGTAGTCGGTGGCGAACTGCCGGCTGCGCGACCAGTGTGTCGTCGCCGTGCGCTCGTCCAGCAGCCCCGCCGCCGCCAGCACCAGGCTGCCGCTGCAGATGCTGGCGATGCGCGCGCCCGAGCGGCTGGCGCGCTTCAGCCAGCGCATCAGCGTGGCGTCGCCGCAGGCCGCATCCACGCCGTCGCCGCCGATGACCATGACGAGGTCCAGGTCGCTCAAGGCCCGCGGCAGCCCCTGCACCGGCCAGGCCACGCCGGCCGAACTGCGCACGGCCGGCGGCGCGCTGGCCACCAGCCGCCAATCGTAGCTGCCCGCCAGCGCCAGCCGCGCGACCTCGAACACCGCCATGGGCCCGGCCAGGTCGAACTGCTGGAAGCCGGGGAAGACGACGAAGGCGATGCGGCAGGTCACGCCGTGATGATGGCAGAAAAGGTGGGAACAGCGTCATGGCGGCCACCGAGCGATGCCCACAAACTCGCGGCCATCGATCACCCAGGACACGCCATGACGGACCCCGGACACGCCCTCATCACCATCACCCAGCGGCCCGCGACGGTGTTCGCCGAAGGCCACGGCGCGTGGCTGGTCGACGAGGGCGGCAAGCGCCACCTCGACCTCATCCAGGGCTGGGCCGTCAACAGCCTGGGCCACAGCCCGGCGCTGATCACGCAGGCACTGCTGGCGCAGTCGCAGCGGCTGCTGAACCCCAGCCCGGCGTACTACAACCGCCCGCTGCTGGACCTGGCCGGTCGGCTGGTGGAGATCAGCTGCTTCGACCGCGTGTTCCTGGCCAGCTCGGGCGCCGAGGCCAACGAAGGCGCGGTGAAGCTGGCACGCCGCTGGGGCAGCCGCCGGCGCGGCGGCGCGCACGAGGTCGTCGGCTTCGAGCAGGCCTTCCACGGCCGCACGCTGGCCATGATGAGCGCGTCGGGCAAGCCGGGCTGGGGCGACATCTACGCGCCCATGCCGACCGGCTTCACGAAGGCACGACTGAACGACATCGCGTCGGTGGAGCGCGCGCTGACGCCGCGCACGGCGGCCGTGATGATCGAGCTGGTGCAGGGTGAGGCCGGCGTCGTCGTCGCCGACCCGGGCTTCGTGCGCGAGCTGCGCGCGCTGACCGCCGAGCGCGGCGTGCTGCTGATCGCTGACGAGGTGCAGACCGGCATCGGCCGCTGCGGCCACGCGTTTGCGTACGAGCACTGCGGCATCGAGCCCGACGTGATGACGCTGGCCAAAGGCCTGGGCGGCGGCGTGCCGCTGGCGGCGCTGCTGTGCAAGGAGGAATTCAACTGCTTCGAGCCCGGCGACCAGGGCGGCACCTTCGCCGGCAACCCGCTGATGGCCGCCGTGGGGCTGGCCGTCGTCAACGAGGTGTGCCGGCCGGAGTTCCTGGCGGGCGTGCGGGCGCGCGCCGAGCAGCTGTCCGCGGGCCTGCAGGCCGTCGCGCGGGAGTTCGGCCTGGTCGGTGAACGCGGCCTCGGCCTGCTGCGGGCGCTGGTGCTGCCCGCGGACGTGGCGCCCGCGGTGGTCGCCGCGGCCCAGGCGCTGGAGCCCGTCGGCCTGCTGCTGAACGCGTCCCGCCCTCACTTGATCCGGCTGATGCCGGCGCTGAATGTCAGCGAAGCCGAGCTGGCGGAAGGCCTGGCGCTGCTGCGGCGGGCGCTGCGCCAGGTGCTGGCTTAAGTGGTTCCGAAAATCTTGTCGCCGGCGTCACCGAGGCCGGGAATGATGTAGCCGACGTCGTTCAGGTGGCTGTCGATGGCCGCCGTCCAGCAACGCACATCGGGGTGGGCTTCCTGCAGCGCCTTCACGCCCTCGGGCGCCGCCACCAGCACCAGCGCGCGCACGTCCTTGCAGCCGCGCGCCTTCAGCAGGTCGACGGTGGCGATCATGCTGCCGGCCGTGGCCAGCATGGGGTCGATGATGAGCGCCGTGCGGGCCTCCAGGCTGCCGACGAACTTGTCGAAGTAGTTCACCGGCTTGAGCGTCTCGTGGTCGCGCGCCAGGCCGACGACGGACACCTTGGCGTTGGGCAGGATGTCCAGCACGCCGTCCAGCATCCCCAGGCCCGCGCGCAGGATGGGCACCACGGTGACCTTCTTGCCGGCGATCTGGTCGCACTCGGCCGGGCCGCTCCAGCAATTGATCGTGACCTTTTCGGTCGGGAAGTCCGCCGTCGCCTCGTAGGCCAGCAGCCGCGCGATCTCGCCCGTCAGCTCGCGGAACTTCTTCGTCGAGATGTCCGCCTCGCGCATCAGGCCGATCTTGTGCTTGACGAGCGGGTGCTTGACTTCGATGACGGCCATGGCGGGAACTCCCAGTTTTTCTAAACAGTCAGAATTATCGACTGCCCGACGTGGTCCGCTGGCGCAGCACCTCGTACAGACACACGCCCGACGCCACCGACACGTTCAGGCTCTCCACGGCACCCGCCATCGGGATGCGCACCAGCTCGTCGCAGGTCTTGACCGTCAGCTGTCGCATGCCCTCGCCTTCGGCGCCCAGCACGAAGGCGATGGGGCGCTTCAGGTCGAGGTCATAGATCGAGCGTTCGGCCTGGTCCGACGTGCCGACGACCCAGATGTCGCGTTCCTTCAGCTCATTCAAGGTGCGTGCCAGGTTGGTGACCATCAGGTAGGGCACCGTCTCGGCCGCACCGCTGGCCACCTTGGCCACCGTGGCGTTCAGGCCCACGGTGCGGTCCTTGGGGGCGACGACGGCATGCGCGCCAGCACCATCGGCCACGCGCAGGCAGGCACCGAGGTTGTGCGGGTCGGTCACGCCGTCGAGCACCAGCACCAGCGGCGGGCCTTCCACGGCGTCCAGCACGTCGTCCAGCGAATGCGGCTGCGCGATGGCCGCCACGCGGGCGACGACGCCCTGGTGGCGCGGGCTGCCGGCCAGCTGGCTGAGCCGCTCGTCGCTGCTCTCCACCAGCTTGGCGCCGGCCTCCTTGGCGCGCTCGATGAAGGCGCGCATGCGCTGGTCACGCCGCGCGGGGTCGAAATGGACCTCGGCAACGGACCCCGGCTGGGTCTTGAGGCGGACGGTGACGGCGTGGAAGCCGAACAGGACGGACTTGGGGGAACTCATGACCACCATTGTCGGCGCTTCACACGCGCATTGCGGGCCGAGCGCCGGGCCGCTCCCAAGCCGGCCCGCCTTGGCCGATGTTCACGGCTTGATGCCGCGAACATCGGCGTCCCCTTGGGGGACCGGCCAGGCACGCCCGCGTTCAGCGCGGCGCGACTGGACGAGGGGCTTGGCTCCTCGCGTTCTCCATGATGTTGACCATCGAGTCGGTCCAGAAGCGTGCCTTGTTCTTCGCGAGATGGTCCAGCAGAGCGTCATGCGCCTCGCGCGTCACGCTCAGGTGCTCGGCGCCGACGCCGTGGAACAGCAGCGACACCATCGCGCCCTGCGTCGCCGCCTTCTCGACCAGCGCGATCAGCTGCTCGCCCGTCCAGCCTTCGACGAAGTAGGCCGGCATCGCGTACGGGTCCAGCTGCGCGGTGTCGGTCGTCAGCGCCGGCGGCGCGGCGCGGAAGGCGACGAAGTGCGGCTGCAACGCCTTCACGAAGTCCTGCCCGCCGGCCGTCAGGTCGAAGCACGGCGGCGTGAACGTGCGGCGCGTCTTGCCGTCCAGCGACTGCAGCCAGGTGTTGGCGGCAATCACCTGCTCCTGCACCTGGGCGGCCATCTGGCGGTCCAGGTCGCGCTGCGGCTGCACCCATTCGCGGCCCGGCCCCTTGGCCGAGCAGCCGTGGAATAGGCTGTGGTTGCCCAGCTCGTGGCCGGCCGCCGCCGCGGCCTTCCACTCGTTCTGGCGCGCCGGCAACGTGGGCCCGTTGATGGGGATGTAGAAGCTGGCGCGCAGGCCGCGCTTGTTCAGCTGCGGGATGACGTGGTCCAGCTGGCTGTCCAGCGCGTCGTCGTAGCCCAGGCTGACGGCCGCCTTCGCACCACCGGGCCAGGCAAACGGTGCGGCGCCAGCGGCCGCCGACAGCAGCAGGCCCAGCGCGGCCGCGAGCATCGTGTTCTTCATCGGCATGTCTCCTCAACGAACGAACTGAACGGCCATCAGCGCCCCGATCAGCACGGGCTGGTGGACCATGTAGAAACTCAGCGACCACCGCCCCAGCACCGCCAACGGCGCCGGCGCCGGGCCCTGCCAGAGCCGCGGCCAGCGGCGCGTGACGACGAAGCCCAGCAGCATCAGGCCGATCCACGGCAGCAGCGGCACGTAGTCCTCGGTGACGGGCTTGTGCGTGACCAGTCCCACCCAGTCCGTCCAGCGTGAGTCGAACCACGGGTGCTGCACGAAGCGCGGCAACGCGATGGCGGCGGCGGCCAGCGCCAGCAGCGCCGCGTCCGGCAGCCGCGCCAGGCCCAGCCGCAGCAGCACCAGCATCACGGCGATGCCGTGCAGCACACCGAAGCTGATCCAGCTGTCGGGGAACATGACGCGCGAACTCAGCGTCACCAGCAGCGCGCAGCCCGCCACCTGCGCCCAGCGCCGCCAGAAGCGCCCGGCCCGCTGCCCCGCCGCCACGGCAAGCGCCTGGCCGCCGCCGGCGCAGAACAGGAACAGGCTGACGATGCAGGTACGCTGCCAGGTCCAGACCGGGTCGCGGTAGAAGTCCTGCCGGATCCAGCCGAAGTGGTTCAGGTCGAAGCAGAAGTGGTAGGCCGCCATCCAGACGATGGCGGCGCCGCGCAGGGCGTCGAGGCGGTCGGAGCGGGCGTGCAAGATCGAGGGCGCGCGTCAGGGCAAGCGTCAGGGCAAAGGGGTGGAGGCCGGATTCTGGCCCCGCAGCACCGCCTGCTGCTGGCGCCGCGCCAGCCGCTCCTCGGCGATGCGGCGGCGCGCGATGCGGTCGCCCTCGTCCGGGTCGGCGGCGCTGTGCATGGCCTCGGCGCGCAGCCGGGCGTCCTGGCGGGCGCGCTCGCCAATCTGCGTCTGCGCGGCCTGGGCCTCGCGACTGATGTCCCAGTCGGCCTCGCGGTAGCGGCCCTGACCGCTGCGGCACTGGCGCACGCGGCGCACCTCGTCCTGCAGGAACTGCCGCTCGGCGTCGCCCAGCGTCGTGGAGTTGGCACGGGTCTGCATGCCGCGCAGCTCGCCATCGCCGGGGCAGGCGTTGCCCGGCGACGGTGCGGCCGCCGGCGCCGACGCAGCGGCCCTGCCCATCGCCGCATCCACCACCTCGGGCTTGATCGCGTCCACCACGTTGGGCCGCAGGCTGCGCTCGGCCACCGGCCTGCCCGCCTGCGGGCAGGGCTTGTCGCTGAAGACGACCTTGCCCTCCGCCTCACACTTCCACACCTGCTGCGCCCAGGCGCCCGACAGTGCCAACCCCAGCCCGAGGCCCCATAACGCTCGCTTCATGCATCCCCCATCGTCTGCAACCACAATGCGCCGCATCGACACCGCCACGGCCCGCGCCATGTTCCTGCGTCTGCTCGCGCTCCCGCTCATCGTATTGCTCGCCAACGGCCCCGCCGAGGCCCAGAACAAGGCCGCCCAGCCGAGGCCGATCGCCGCCCGCGGCGCACTGGACGCCGAGGAGATGAACAACATCAGCGTCTTCAAACGCGTGAGTCCGTCGGTGGTGCACATCACGACGCTGTCGGTGCAAAGAGATTTCTTCTCGCTGCGCGCCAGCGAGCAGCCGCGCGGCACCGGCACCGGCTTCGTGTGGGACGCCGACGGCCACATCGTCACGAACTTCCACGTCATCCAGGACGGCGACCGCGCCACCGTGACGCTGCACGACCAGAACAGCTATCCCGCCAAACTGGTGGGCGCCTTCCCGGACCGCGACATCGCCGTGCTGCGCATCGAGGCACCGCGCGACAAGCTGCCGGCCATCGCCATCGGCACCAGCCGCGAGCTGCAGGTGGGGCAGAAGGTCTACGCCATCGGCAACCCCTTCGGGCTGGACCAGACGCTGACCACCGGCATCGTGTCGGCCCTGAACCGCGAGATCGAGTCCGTCACGCGCCGCACGATCAAGGGCGCCATCCAGACCGACGCGGCCATCAACCCCGGCAACTCGGGCGGCCCGTTGCTGGACTCCGCCGGCCGGCTGATCGGCGTCAACACCGCCATCTACAGCCCCAGCGGTGCCAGCGCCGGCATCGGGTTCGCCATCCCCGTTGACGAGGTCAATCGCATCGTGCCGCGGCTGATCCGTGACGGCCGCTTCATCCGTCCGGCGCTGGGCATCACCGCCGGCGCACCGCAGCTGTCCCAGGCGCTGGGTGCGCCCAAGGGCGTCCTGCTGGCTGACGTGGCCAGCGGCAGCCCGGCGGCGGCAGCCGGGCTGAAGCCGTTTGGCTACGACCGGTTCCGGCGCATCGTGCAGGGCGACGTCATCACCGCCGTCGACGGCCAGCCGGTGGCAGACCTGGACGACATGCTGTCACTGCTGGAGACGCGGCAGATCGGCGAGAAGGTGACGCTGACCGTGTGGCGCAGCGGGCAGACGAGGAAGGTGGCGGCGACGCTGGGAAGTTCCGATTGAGGCTGTCGCCGCCATCGCGTCAGAATCGGTCCGCGCCACACGGCACATTCACGATTCATGGAGACGAGCTCATGGGCAATTCAGGCAACGGACTTCCGGACAAACTCAAGTCAGACATCGAAGCGCTGTCGGGCATGAACCTGGATCACGTCCGCGTCCACTACAACTCCCCACGACCGGCGCAGCTGGACGCCCAGGCCTATGTACAGGGCACCGACATCCACCTCGCGCCGGGCCAGCAACGCCAGCTGCCGCATGAGGTCTGGCATGTGGTGCAGCAGGCGCAGGGCCGCGTGTCGCCGAGCGGGCGCAGCCACATCGGCCTGAGCGCCGACGCCGACGCGCTGCAGCTGGAGCGCGAGATGCTGGCCCGGCGCACGCCGCTGTAGGCCAGCGCCCGAACCCGTACAGTAGCGCCCCGCCCGAGGCCTGTTGCCTCGGGCTTCATCACGCAAAGACAGGATTCGCCATGGGCGCGCAATGGAAAGCCAAACACAAGGACATCGCCGCCAACGCGAAGGGCAAGCTGTTCGGCAAGCTGGCCAAAGACATCATGATTGCTGCGCGCGGCGGCGCTGACCCCAAGGACAACGCCAAGCTGCGCATGGCCGTCGAAGCGGCGCGCAAGGTGTCCATGCCCAAGGACACGCTGGACCGCGCCATCAAGAAGGGCGCCGGGCTGACCGGTGAGACGGTGCACTTCGAGCAGGTCATCTACGAAGGCTTCGCGCCACACCGCGTGCCCGTGATGGTGGAGGTGCTGACCGACAACACCAACCGCGCCGCGTCGGACATGCGCGTGCTGTTCCGCAAGGGCCAGCAGGGCACGCCGGGCTCGGTGAGCTGGGACTTCGACCACGTCGGCCTCATCGAGGCGGAAGCCACCACCCCCGGCGCGGATGCCGACACGGCCGCCATCGAGGCCGGCGCGCAGGACCTGCTGCCGGCCGACGAGGACGGCGTCACCGTCTTCCTGACTGACCCGACCGACCTGGACCTCGTCAGCCGCGCGCTGCCGGCCCAGGGCTTCACCGTGCTCAGCGCCAAGCTGGGCTACCGGCCCAAGAACCCCATCGCCGCCAGCAGCCTCACGGCCGAGCAGCTGGAAGAGGTGGAGAACTTCCTGGCCGCGATGGACGACAACGACGACGTGCAGCACGTCTACGCCGGGCTGGCCGGCTGAGCCCGCGTCGCCCCGGCAGGCCCCGGGTCACCCCCGGGCCGCGCGCAGGCGCGTCCACCGACAGATCCAGACCCATCGGAGCACACATGAAAGCCTGCCTTGCCCTGGCCGCGGCCCTGCTGCTGAGCAGCGCCGCCGTCGCCGACACGCCGTCGTTTTCCGTCAAGCAGTTCGGGGCCCAGTTCATCGAGGCGCCACCGGGGCGGGACAACAACCTGCTGCCCATGGGCAGCCTCGGCGCGCAGGAGAAGGTCGAGACGCATGCGGTCGTCGCCTTCGACAACCGGCTCATCGTCGACCTGCCCAGCTTCGGCGACGACGCCAAGGTCACCGCCACGGCCATCCTGGCCAACAAGACACAGGCACCGCTCGGTGCGGCCAGCGTGGCGGGCTTTCGCAAACTCAGCGCCGACGGCCGGAAGACGACCTACTCGTTCTCCGTGACCCGGCTGCCGGATGGCGGTGTCGCGGGTGTCGTCTTCAGCGGCCAGGTCAGGGTCATGGTGGCGAGCGCGGTCAAGAAGACCAGCGTGCCGTTCCAGCCCAAGGTCGGGCAGAAGCTGGACCTGGGCCTGGGCAACGTGGTGGTGGCCAACGTCGATGCCGGCTCCGTGACGCTCAGCGGCGATGACCGGGTCAGCGCCATCGCCGCCGTCAGGCTCGTCAAGCCGGACGGCTCGGCGGTCGCGGGCGAGCGCGGCGCCTATTCCAGGCGCGGCGGCACCGACGGCACCGCCGTCGCCGTCCAGTGGCAATTTGCGGCGCCCGTCTCGGCGGGCAAGCTGGAGGTGTCTGTGTACCAGGATCTCGGCGCGGTCCAGGTGCCGGTCAACCTGGTGGTCACCAAACCCTACTGATGCCGCCTGGTCAGGCGTCCGCCTGGCCGCAGGCAGCCAGCAGCCACCGCTCGAAGGCTTTCACCGCCGGCCGCGCCTTGGCCGCCGGGTCGACGATGAGGCGGTAGGCCCGCGCCGACGCGATGCCGGCGTCGAACGGCGTGACGAGCTGGCCGGACGCCAGCAAGGCGTCCACCAGCGGCCGCCGGCCCAGCGCCACGCCCTGCCCCGCCACGGCGGCGGCGATGGCCTCTGAGTAGCTCGAAAAACTCAGCCGCGCCACCGGCCGCAGGTCGGCCAGGCCCCAGGCGCTGAGCCAGGGCTCCCACTCGGCCGGCATGCCGGCGCTGTCGCCGTCCATCGCCAGGTGCAGCAGCGTGTGGCGGGCCAGGTCGGCCGGTTCGCGCAGCGGCAGGCCCAACTCGCCCACCAGCCGCGGGCTGCAGACCGGCACCATGGATTCGGCAAACAGCTGCCGTCCCTGGGCCGCGCCCACCGGGCTGTAGCGGATGGCCAGATCGAACCCCTCGCTGGCCAGGTTGCGGTTGCCCAGGCCCGCGTCCAGCCGCACGTCGATGCCCGGGTGGGCGCGCGTGAACGCGGTGAGCCGCGGGATCAGCCACAGCGACGCGAAACCCGGCGTCGTCGTCAGCGCCAGCAGCTGGCGCTGGTGCGGCTCGCGCACGGTGCGCACCGCCACGCGCAGCGTGTTCAGCGCGCTGGCACAGGCGGCGTACAGGCGCTGGCCGTCCTCGGTGAGCGCCAGCGCGCGGTGGCGGCGCTCGAACAGCGTCACGCCCAGTTCATCTTCCAGCGAGCGCATCTGCCGGCTCATCGCCGACTGCGTGACGAAGCGCTCGGCGGCTGCCTGGGTGAAGCTCAGGTGACGGGCTGCCGCCTCGAAGGCGGCCAGCAGCTGCAGCGGCGGCAGGCGGTCCAGCGGCTTGGTTGACATGATCTGCAGGAATGTGAAGCCTTCCGAATCATCGTTTGTCGTACACAGGGCAGGCAATCAGTATTCGGGTCATTGACCATGCCCACCCGGCATGCAAGGAGGCAGACATGCTGATCGACGTCCCCCACACCCGGCTGCTGCTGCATCGCGGCCAGACCTCGCGCCTGCCGGAGGCACGCGACACCCACCTGTGCAGCGCCGAGGGCACGCTGTGGGTGACGCTGGACCATGACGCGCGCGACATCGTGCTGGAGCCGGGTCAGTGCTTCGTCGTGCCCGATGACCGCGGCGTCACCGTCAGCGCGCTGAGCACCCGCGCCGTGCTGGACCTGCGCCCCGCCGAGGCCCGGCCGTGAACACCGCGCTGGCGCCGGCCGCCGTCGAGGCCGGCCACCGCTGGGTGCTGCCCGGCGGCCGTGCGGCGCTGCTGCGGCTGCTGCGCCCGGGCGACCGGTGCGCCGAGCAGACCTTCTTCAACGGCCTGTCGCTGGACTCGCGCCACCAGCGCTTCCACTTCGGCCTGCGCGAGCTCAGCCCCGCGCTGCTGACGCTGCTGACCGACGTGGACCAGCGGCTGCACCGCGCCTGGGTCGTCGAGGCCGAGGCGCCCGGCCGGCCTGTCATTGCCGACGCCCGCTTCGTCTGCGACCCGGCGCAGCCGTCGGTCGCCGAGTTTGCGCTGGCCGTGGCCGACGACTGGCAGGGCCTCGGCCTGGGCCGGCGGCTGATGGCCCACCTGGCCACCGAGGCCCGGCGGCAGGGCGTGCAGCAGCTGTTCGGCGACGTGCTGGCCGACAACCGCCGCATGCTGGCACTGATGCGCGAATCGGGCGCCCGGCTGCGGCCCCACCCGGACGGAGCGCAACTGGTGCGCGGCACGCTGACGCCGGGCGCATGAACTGCCCCTCCAATTCAGGACACAGAACCGCACTCAGGCACCACAAGTCATTGTTTTACATTTGATTTTTATTTTCAATTAAGGACAAAATTCAGGACACAGCACCCGAATCCATGCCCGCCGACCTGCCCAGCCTCGAACGCCTGCTCCGCCCGCGCGGCCCGCTGGGGCTAGCAGACATCGCCGCGGCGCTGGGCTGCTCCACGAAGACGGCGCAGCGGCTGATCGCAACGGCCGGCGACGCCGTCGTGGCGGCCGGGCAGACGCGGCGGCGGCGCACCGCGTGGCGGCGCGAGATCCGCGGCCAGCGCATGGAAGCGCCGCTGTACCGCATCGACGCCGAAGGCCGCCCGCAGCCCGTGGGCCTGCTGCGGCCGATCTGGCCGCGAGGCTGCCACCTGGAGGCCGCCACACCGGCCTGGCCCGTGCCCGAGGAGGCGCGCGACGGCTGGTACGACGGCCTGCCCTACCCGCTCTACGACCTGCGGCCGCAGGGCTTCCTGGGCCGCGCCTTCGCGCGCCGGCACGCGCCCGGCCTCGCACTACCGCCCGACCCGCGCGACTGGGACGACGACGCGCTGCTGCTGTCGCTGGGCGCCTTCGGCGACGACCTGCCGGGCGAACTGCTGGTGGGCGACGCCGCGCTGCGCCGCTTCCTCGACACCCGCCTGGCCGCCGCGGCGCCGCTGGCCGAGAACGACCTGCCCGCCGCCTGCGCGCGGCTCGCCGCACAGGCGCTGGACGGCGCGCTGCCCGGCTCGTCGGCCGGCGGCGAGTTCCCGAAGTTCACCGTCGCACGCGCGCTGCCGGGCATGGCCACGCCGCACTGCGTCGTCAAGTTCAGCGGCGCCGACGACTCGCCCACCGTGCAGCGCTGGCGCGACCTGCTCGTCTGCGAGCAACTGGCCGCCGACGCGCTGGGCGACGACGCGGCGCGCACGCGGCTGCTGGCGCACCAGGGGCGGCATTTCCTGGAGAGCGAGCGCTTCGACCGCGTGGGCCTGCACGGACGGCGCGGCGTGGTGAGCCTGGCGCAGGCCAACGCCGGCCTCGTCGGCGAGGCGTCGGATGACTGGACCCGCGTGACCGCGGCACTGACCGCCCGCGGACTGCTGAGCGCGGCCGACGCCGAGCGTGCGGCGCAGCGCCAGCTGTTCGGCCAGCTCATCGGCAACAGCGACATGCACGGCGGCAACCTGGGCTTCTTCCACGACGCCGCGGGCCTGCGCCTCGCGCCCAGCTACGACCAACTACCCATGCGCTACGCGCCGCAAGCCGGCGGCGAGGTCACGTCGCCCGCGCTGCAGCCCGCCCTGCCCTTGCCGGCTGAGCGCGAGCGCTGGCAGCGCACGGCGCCGGGTGCGCTGGGCTTCTGGCGCGCCGCGGCGGACGACGCGCGCATCAGCCCCGCCTTTCGAGCGCTGTGCGCCGACAACGCCGGCAGGCTGGCGCAAGCGATGGCCCTCGCATGAAACGACCCGTCATCGCGCTGCTGGCGCTCGCGCTGTCACTCGCGCTGGTGCTGGCCGGCATCAGCCTGGCCGCCGGCGAATGGCTGACGCGCCCCGTGCCCGCCGCCATCGGCGCGCCGCCGGCCGACCTGCACGCCGAGACGGTGACGCTCCTCTACGGCGACGGCCAGCACCTGGCCGGCTGGTTCGTGCCCGGCCGCCCCGGCGAAGGCGCCGTGCTGCTGATGCACGGCGTGCGCGGCAGCCGGCTGCAGATGCTGGCGCGCGCCCGCTGGCTGCAGCGCGAAGGCATGGCCAGCCTGCTGGTTGACGCGCCGTCGCACGGCGAGAGCAGCGGCGGGCGCATCGGCTTCGGCCGGCTGGAAGCGCCCGGCGCCGAGGCGGCGCTGGCCTGGCTGCGCCGGCGCGTGCCGGGCGAGAAGGTCGGCGCCATCGGCGCGTCGCTGGGCGGCGCCTCGCTGCTGTTCGCGCAGCGCCAGCCGGAGCTGGACGCGCTGGTGCTGGAGTCGGTCTACCCCACCATCGTCGACGCGCTGCAGGACCGCCTCGCGATGCGCCTGGGCACGACGGCCAGCCAGTTGCTGGCGCCGCTGCTGCTCGTGCAGATCCCGCTGCGGCTGGGCCTTGGCACGGACCAGCTGCGCCCGGTCGACGCGATCACCTCGGTGCGCGCGCCGCTGCTGGTGGCCTCGGGCATCGACGACCTGCACACGCGCTGGCCCGAGACCGAGGCGCTGTTCGCCGCCGCCCCCGAGCCCAAGACGCTGTGGGCCGTGCCGGGCGCAGCGCACGTGGACCTGCACGGCTTCGACGCAGCCGCCTACGACGCGCGCATCGGCCCCTGGCTGCAATCACACCTGCGCAAATCCCCGGGCTGACGGGGCCAAGCCAGCATCGGCAATATGCCGTCATGACTGCCTTGCCTCCGCTCTCCATCCTGGACCTCGCACCCGTCGTCGAAGGCGCCACCACCCGCGACGCGCTGCTGAACAGCCTGGACCTCGTCAAGCTGGCCGACGAGCTGGGCTACACGCGCTACTGGGTGGCCGAGCACCACAACATGGAAGGCGTGGCCAGCTCGGCCACGGCCGTGCTGATCGGCCAGTTGGCAGCGGCGTCGCGGCGCATCCGTGTCGGCGCGGGCGGCATCATGCTGCCCAACCATGCGCCGCTGACCATTGCCGAGCAGTTCGGCACGCTGGCCGAACTGTTCCCCGGCCGCATCGACCTGGGCCTGGGCCGCGCGCCGGGCACCGACCGCGCCACGATGCGCGCACTGCGCCGCAGCCTGGACAGCAGCGGCGGCGAGGACAGCTTCCCCAACGACGTGCTGGAGCTGCAGGGCTACCTGGCGGCCGAGTCGCCGCAGGCGCAGGTGCGCGCCGTGCCCGGCCAGGGCACCGAGGTGCCGATCTGGCTGCTGGGCTCCAGCCTCTACTCCGCGCAGCTGGCCGCCTACCTGGGCCTGCCGTTCGCGTTCGCGTCGCACTTCGCGCCGGAGATGCTGATGCAGGCGCTGCAGATCTACCGTGCCACCTACCGGCCCAGCGCGCGGCACCCGAAGCCGCACGCGATGGTGGGGCTGAACGTCATCGTCGCGCCCACGGACGAGGAGGCACAGTTGCTGTTCACGTCGGCACAGCAGCGCTTCCTGGGCATGGTGCGCGGCCGGCGCGGCAAGCTGCCGCCGCCGGTGGAGAGCATGGAGCCGCTGTGGTCACCCGCGGAGCGCATGCAGGTGGAGCGGATGCTCAGCGAGTCCATCGTCGGCTCGCCCGACACCGTGCGCGCTGGCCTGGCCGCCACGGCCGAGCGCACCAGCGCCGACGAGTTCATCGTCGCCTGCGCGGTGCATGCGCATGGGCTGAGGCGCCGGTCCTACGAGTTGCTGGCGAGGCTCTGAACCGGCGGGCATGCCAACGCCCCGTGCGCTCGTCGCGGATGCGGCCGCGCGTTCCGCCAGCAGCGCAGGGCTGGCAGCGACGTGGTGTCACCCAGCGGCTTGCAACGCCATCGGCTGACGCCGGTGTTCAGCCAGGCCGGTCTGAGGGCGACGCACGAGTGGTACGGCCGGTCTGCCCTGCGAGAGGCACCACCGGCTGCTCACTTGATGCGCTGCTTCTCCAGCTTGCGCGCCAGCGTGCGGCGGTGCATGCCCAGGCGGCGCGCGGTCTCGCTGATGTTGAAGTCGGTCTCGGCCAGCACCTCGTGGATGCGCTCCCACTCCAGCGTCTTGATGTTGACGGTCTGGCGCTCGGTAACCTCGACGTCGGCATCGCCCTGGCGGCGTGCGAACGCGGCCTCGATGTCGTCGGTGTTGGCCGGCTTGGCCAGGTAGTGGCAGGCGCCCAGCTTGATGGCCTCCACGGCGGTGGCGATGCTGGCGTAGCCGGTCAGCACGACGATGAGCACCTCCGGGTCCCAGGCGTGCAGCTGCTGCACGCAGGCCAGGCCCGAGGCGCCGCCGGCGAGCTTGAGGTCCACGACGGCGTGGCCCAGTTCCTCGTCATCGGGCAGACCGTCCAGCAAGGCCTTCATGTCGTCCAGCCCGGTGGCACGCAGCACGCGCCAGCCGCGGCGCTCGAAGGAGCGGATCAGGGTTCGGGCGAAGCTGTCGTCGTCTTCGACGATGAGCAGCAGGCGGTCTTCTTCAGGAGCGGGCATTGGTGGGTGATTGTCGCGGCAGCAGGGAAGCCAGCGGCAGCGTCAGGGTCACGACGGCGCCGCCCTCTTCCCGGTTGCCTGCCTCCAGCCGCCCGCCCAGCGTGCGCGCGACGTTGACCGACAGGAACAACCCCATGCCGCGGCCGGGCTGGCCCTTGCTGCTCTGGTAGGGCTCGCCGAAGTGGCGCAGGCGCTCGTCATCGAAGCCGGGGCCTTCGTCAAGCACGCTGAGCGCCAGCGTGTCCTCGTCCGGGCAGGTGGCCTGCAGCGTCAGCGGCGTGCCGGGCGAAGCCTCGGCGGCGTTGTCCAGCAGGTTGGCGACGACCTGCTGCAGCGCGGTGTCCGAGATGATGTCCATGTCGGGCAGCGCCTCGCAGCGCAACGCCAGCTCGGCACCCGGATGAGCCGCCCGCCAGCGGATCGCCAGGCCGTCGACGAAAGCCTGCAGCGGCGTCAGCTGCGGCGCCTCGCCGCGCATCTCGCCGGCGGACATCAGGATGCCGGTGACGATGGCCTTGCAGCGCAGGATCTGGCGCTGCATCTCCTCGATTTCCTCGCGCAGCTCGGGCTCGCCGGCGAACGGTGCCATGTGCGCCCAGTCGCCCAGGATGACGCTGAGCGTCGCCAGCGGTGTGCCCAGCTCGTGCGCGGCGCCGCTGGCCAGCAGGCCCATGCGCACGATGTGCATCTCCTCGGCGGCGCGCTGCTTGAGCTCGGCGAGCTCGTTGTCGCGCTGGCGCAGGTTCCTGTTGATGCGCACGATGAACACGCTGAGAAGCGCGACGTTCAGCAGAAAGCACAGCAGCAGCCCGCCCAGGTAGTTGGGCGACAACGTCGTGGGCGACGAGGGGTCCAGCGCCAGCGGGCGGTGCCACTGCGTCAGCGCGACGAAGCCGGTCAGCGTGCTCAGCACGATGGCCCACAGATAGGCCGGCCGCAGCAGCACGGAGGCCACCGCAACCTGCAGCAGGTAGAGGTAGATGAAGGGGTTGTCGCTGCCGCCGGCGAGATAGAGCTGGCCAGTCAGCACGCCCACGTCTACCAGCAACGCAATGCACAGCTCCAGCTGCGACACCGGCTGCGTCAGCCGGTTGCGCCACAGGCTGAACAGGTTGAACGCCGCCAGGATGCCCAGCAGGCTGAGCATCTCGGCCCAGGGCAGCTCGATGCCCAGGCCCGCGTGCACGACGAGTACGGTGGCCAGCTGGCCGCCGACGGCCAGCCAGCGCAGTTCGATGAGCTGGCGCAGGTTGGCGCGGCCGGCGCGACGCTCGGGTGCGACGATGACCGGTTCGGCAGACTCGGCGGTGAGGGGCGGCGGCGTGGTGTTCAAGGCGAGGCGCGGCGGCGCTCCTCGCGGACCAGGTAGAAGACCGCGGCGGCCGCCATGGCCGCGAGCGCCAGCCAGGTGGCGGCGTAGACGGCGTGATTGTTGGCGAAACGCACCACCGTCAGGCCGGGGCGCGGCCAGCGCTGCGGCTGGGCGGGGTCGGCGGCCTCGTCGACGAAGTACGGCGCGGCCCGGTCGGCCACGCCCAGTTGGGCCGCAAGGCCCGCCACGTCGCGCGAATACCAACGGCCCTCGGCCGGCTCGTTCTTGCGCAGCGGACCGCCGCCGGTCTCGGTGAGGCGCAGCAGGCCGGTCAGCTCGACGGGGCCGTCGGGCGCCGCGTGCGCCTCGGGTGCACGCCGCTCCGGAGGCACGAAACCGCGATTGACGAGGACGATGCGGCCATCGTCCAGCCGCAGCGGCGCGATGACCCAGTAGCCCCCACCCAGGTCGGTGGTGGCCTGCACCAGCGCCTCGCGCGGCTCGAATCGCCCCTGCAGCCGCAGGCGGCGGTATTCGTCGTCCTTGCCCACCTGCGCATCCTGCGCCGGCGGCGCGACGGGCGCAGCCTGCAGCCGCAGGCCGACACGGGCGATGAGATCCTGTTTCCAGGACAGGCGCTGCACCTGCCAGCCGGCAAGCGTGAGGAAGCCCAGGCTGGACAGCGCCATGGCAACGATGAGCACTGTGCGTGCGGCGCGTGCCATGTCTGCATCCTTTCCGTTGCGGGCGTAGCGCATTCTGCGGGCCGAGCGCCGGGCCGCTCCCAAGCCGGCCCGCCTGGCGATGTGCATGCGGCTCGATGCCGCATGCATCGCCGTCCCCTCGGGGGACCGACCAGACTTGCCCGCGTTCAGCGCGGCAAGCTGGGCGAGGGGCCTTACATGGTCCTCATCGCCGCGGGGTCGGGCGTGGGCATCATGTTGGCGTTCATGTGATACATGACCCACACCGAGCCCGCCAGCATGATGACCACCAGCGCGACGGTGAACAGCAGCGCCAGCAGCGACCAGCCGCCCTCGACCTTGGCGTTCATGTGCAGGAAGTACACCATGTGCACGACCATCTGCACGGCCGCAAAGCCGAGGATGACCAGGCCGGTGGTCTTGGGATTGCCCAGCACGTTGCCCATGACCAGCCAGAACGGGATGGCCGTCAGGATGACCGACAGGATGAAGCCGGTGGCGTAGCCCTTGTAGCTGACGTGGAAGTCGGCCTCGCCGTCAAGGTGGTCGTCGTGACCGTGCGAATCGTGATGCGCGTGAGAAGAGCCGGCCATCACATCACTCCCATGAGATAGACGAAGGTGAAGACGCCGATCCAGACGACGTCCAGGAAGTGCCAGAACATCGACAGGCACATCAGGCGGCGCCGATTGGGCGGCGTGAGGCCGCGCTTGCTCACCTGGAACATCAGTGTGACCAGCCAGATGCAGCCGAACGTGACGTGCAGACCGTGCGTGCCGACCAGCGTGAAGAAGCTGGACAGGAACGCGCTGCGCTGCGGGCCGGCGCCCTCGTGGATGAGGTGGTGGAACTCGTACAGCTCGATGCCCAGGAACCCGAGGCCCAGCAGGCCGGTGACCGCCAGCCAGGCCAGCACCTGGCTCTTCTTGCGGGCCTGCATCGCGATCATCGCGAAGCCGTAGGTGATGGACGAGAACAGCAGCAGCGCGGTGTTGGCGGCCACCAGCGGCAGGTCAAACAGGTCGGCGCCCGACGGGCCTGCCGCGTAGTTGCGGCCCAGCACGGCGTAGACGGCGAACAGCACCGCGAAGATGAGGCAGTCGCTCATCAGGTAGAGCCAGAAGCCCAGCAGCGTGCTGTTGGGCGGGTGGTGTTCGCCGCTGTGGTCGTAGTAGACCGGTGCGCCGTTCACGTGCGTGGCAATGGTTGCAGACATGTCAGCAGGCTCCCGGTCAGGCGGCGTTGCGGGCGGCGGCAAGAGCGCGGGTGCGGTCCTCTTCGCTGCGGGTCACGACGTCGGCCGAGATGTGGTAATCGCGGTCGTAGTTGAAGGTGTGCACGATGGCGGCGATGACGGTCGCGGCGAAGCTGATCGCCGCGATCACCCACATGTGCCAGATCAGCGCGAAGCCCATGGCCGTGGCCAGCATGGCAATGACGAAACCGGCGCCGGTGTTCTTGGGCATGTGGATGGACACGAAGCCGCTGGTCGGACGCTCGATGCCGCGCTGCTTCATGTCGTGCCAGGCGTCCATCTCGTGGGCGATGGGCGTGAACGCGAAGTTGTAGTCGGGCGGCGGCGATGCCGTGGACCACTCCAGCGTGCGGCCACCCCAGATGTCGCCCGTCGTGTCGCGCAGCTGCTTGCGGCGCAGCACGCTGACGCCGATCTGGATCAGGAAGGCCGCGATGCCCATGGCGACGATGCCGCCACCGATGGCCGCCACGACGAAGTACGGCTGCAGCGACATGTCATCGAAGTGGCTGACGCGGCGCGTGATGCCCATCAGGCCCAGGATGTACAGCGGCGTGAAGGCGACCCAGAAGCCGATGAACCAGCACCAGAACGAGACCTTGCCCCAGAACGCATCCAGGCGGAAACCGAAGGCTTTCGGGAACCAGTAGTTGATGGCCGCGAACACGCCGAACACCACGCCGCCGATGATGACGTTGTGGAAGTGGGCGATCAGGAACAGGCTGTTGTGCAGCACGAAGTCCGCCGCCGGCACGGCCAGCAGCACGCCGGTCATGCCACCGATGACGAAGGTGACCATGAAGCCCACGGTCCACAGCATCGGCACCTCGAACTGGATGCGGCCACGGTACATCGTGAACAGCCAGTTGAAGATCTTCGCACCCGTCGGGATCGAGATGATCATCGTCGTGATGCCGAAGAACGAGTTCACGCTGGCGCCGGAGCCCATCGTGAAGAAGTGGTGCAGCCAGACGAGGTAGGACAGGATGGTGATGACGACCGTCGCGTAGACCATGGACGCGTAGCCGAACAGCTTCTTGCGGCTGAACGTGGACACCACTTCCGAGAACACGCCGAAGATCGGCAGGATCAGGATGTAGACCTCCGGGTGGCCCCAGATCCAGATCAGGTTCACGTACAGCATGGCGTTGCCGCCGAGGTCGTTCGTGAAGAAGTTGGTGGCCAGGTAGCGGTCGGCCGTCAGCAGCGCGAGCGCGGCGGCGAGCACGGGGAAGCTGGCGACGATCAGCACGTTGGTGCACAGCGAGGTCCACGTGAAGACGGGCATCTTCATCATGGTCATGCCGGGCGCGCGCATCTTGATGATGGTGGCGATCAGGTTGATGCCGGACAGCGTCGTGCCCACACCGGCGATCTGCAATGACCACAGGTAGTAGTCCACGCCGGGGTCGGGGCTCGCGAGGACACCCGACAGCGGCGGGAAGGCCAGCCAGCCGGTCTTGGCGAATTCGCCGACGAACAGCGAGATCATGATCAGGATCGCGCCGCCCACCGTCATCCAGAAGCTGAAGTTGTTCAGGAACGGGAACGCGACGTCGCGCGCGCCGATCTGCAGCGGCACGACATAGTTCATCAGCCCTGTCACGAACGGCATCGCGACGAAGAAGATCATGATGACGCCGTGGGCCGTGAAGACTTGGTCGTAGTGGTGCGGCGGCAGGAAGCCGGCGTTCTCGCCGAACGCCATCGCCTGGTGGGCGCGCATCATCAGCGCGTCGGCAAAGCCACGCAGCAGCATGACGATGCCCAGGATCATGTACATGATCCCGATCTTCTTGTGGTCGATGCTGGTGACCCAGTCGCGCCACAAGGTGCCCCAGAGGCGGAACTTCGTGATCAGGAACAGGACGAACAGGCCGCCGAGGGCGACGGCGATGAAGGTTGCAACGAGGATGGGCTCGTGCAACGGCAGAGCATGCAGGCCCAGCCGGCCGAAGACCGGGTGGAGCTCATCAGGGTAGACGGTCATCGGACTTCTCTTAGTTCTTGGTCACGGCAGCCGCAGCGGCGGCCTCACCTTCGGGCAGGCCCAGCGGGTTGGTGGGCGTGCACAGCGCGGCCACCACCAGGCGCTCGCGCTTGCTGCCGTCGGCAGCGGACCAGTTGCTGCGCATCGTGCCGGCCACGCCGCCCTTGCCGGCTCCGCCGGCCGCGTCGATGGCCATCATCTGGCTCGCGCACATCTTCTTGCCGTCGACGCAGCGGTCAACGATGGCGCCCCACAGGCCCGGCTCGACGCTGGCGAAACGACGCACCGGCTCCTTGGTGCTGGGCTGCTCCAGCTTCAGGTAGTCCTCGCGCGTCAGCGCCTGGCCCGCAGCCTTGTTGGATTCGACCCAGCGGGCGAAGTCTTCGTTGCTGACGCCATGGAACTTGAAGCGCATGTCCGAGAAGCCGGCGCCGCTGTAGTGCGCCGAGATGCCGTCGTAGACGCCCGCCTTGTTGATGACCGCGTGGAGCTGCGTCTCCATGCCGGGCATCGTGTAGATCATGCCGGCCAGCGCGGGCACGTAGAAGGTGTTCATCACGTTCGTCGACGTGAAGCGGAAGTGGATGGGACGGTCCACCGGCGCAGCCATCTCGTTGACCGTCGCGATGCCCTGCTCGGGGTAGATGAACAGCCACTTCCAGTCCATGGAGACGGCATACACCTCCAGCGGCTTGACGCCGGCGACCAGCGGCTTGTCCTCAGAGATGCGATCCAGCGGACGGAACGGGTCCAGCTTGTGGGTGCTGATCCACGTGATGGCGCCCAGCGCGATGATGATGAGCAGCGGCGCGCCCCAGATCACCAGCTCCAGGCGCGTGGAGTGGTCCCAGTCCGGCGCGTAGGTCGCCTCCTTGTTCGATTGCCTGTAACGGAAGGCAAAGAACAGCGTCAGCGCGATCACCGGGACGATGATCAGCAGCATCAGCAGCGTGGACGTGACGATGAGATTGGCCTGTTGTTGCGCGATGTCGCCATGCGGCTTCATCACGATCCAATCACAGCCAGCCAATGCGGCGCTGGCCGACAAGACCAGGGCGCGAGTAAGGAGAGACTTTGTGGGGTACATCCGGACTTACGCGCGAGGGTTAACGATCTTGCACGTGGGACAGGAATGTAAGTTGATTGAGGCAAATCAACGAGTGGACATTTTGTCCTAGTGACCGACGGAGACAAGACCGATATGGCAGTTGCAAGCAGTACCTTCCAGGCCCCGAAGTCCGGTCCCCTGACCAGCCGCACCGACGAGGATCTGGCGCCCGGCGACATCGCCGTGGGCGTGATCATCGGCCGGGCATCGGAATATTTCGACTTTTTTGTGTTCGGCATCGCCTCGGTGCTGATCTTTCCGCAGGTCTTCTTCCCGTTCACCGACCAGCTGACGGGCACGCTGTACGCCTTCCTGGTGTTCGCGCTGGCATTCGTCGTCCGACCGGTCGGCACACTCATCGGCATGGAGATCCAGCGCAAGTTCGGCCGCTCCGCCAAGCTGACGGTGGCGCTCTTCCTGCTCGGCTGTTCCACGGTGGCCATGGGCCTGCTGCCCGGCTACGCAACGGCCGGCTCCACGGCCATCGTGCTGCTGGCGCTGTGCCGGGTCGGCCAGGGTCTGGCCCTGGGCGGTTCCTGGGACGGCCTGCCGTCGCTGCTGGCGCTGAACGCACCGCCCGACCGTCGCGGCTGGTACGCCATGCTGGGCCAGTTGGGCGCACCGCTGGGCTTCCTGGTCGCGTCGGGCGTGTTCCTGTACGTCTACACCAGCCTCAATACGCTGGACTTCCTGTCCTGGGGCTGGCGCTTCCCGTTCTTCACGGCCTTCGCGATCAACGTCGTCGCGCTGTTTGCCCGGCTGCGGCTGGTCGTCACGCACGAATACGAGAAGCGCATGGAGGAGCATGAGCTGGACCCGGCCCACCTGCACGAACTGCTGCCGGCGCAGGGCCATCACATCGTCATCGGCGCCTTCGCCGCGCTGGCCAGCTACGCCCTCTTCCACCTCGTGACGGTGTTCCCGCTGTCGTGGGTGGCACTGTCCGACCCGCAGGGCATCGACGACTTCATGCGCATGGAGCTGCTGGGCGCCGCCTTCGCTGCCGCGGCCATGCCGATGTCGGGTCTGATCGCCGACAAGATCGGCCGCCGCAGCTTCCTGGGCACGCTGGCCATCGCCATCGGCGTCTTCGCGCTGTTCGCGCCCATGATGCTGGGCGGTGGCCGACCGGGTCAGGCCGCGTTCCTGCTGATCGGCTTCGTGCTGCTGGGCCTGTCCTATGGCCAGTCGGCCGGCTCGGTGACGTCCAACTTCCTGCCGCATTTCCGCTACACCGGCGCCGCGCTGACGGCCGACATGTGCTGGCTGCTGGGCGCGGCGTTCGCCCCCGTCATCGCGCTGTACCTGTCGTCGCGCTTCGGCCTCGGGTCGCTGACCGTCTACCTGCTGTCGGCCGTGGTCTGCACGCTACTGGCGCTGCGCGTGAACAAGAAGCTGCGTGAGGCGGCAGTGGTGGAGGACTGACCATCCCCACCCATGTCAAGGCGGGCTGCGGCCCGCTTTTGTCTTTGCGCAACACCTTTGCACCCGGCTTCAGATGAGGCACTCCATGAGCCTGACCCTGCACTACCACCCGCTGTCGTCTTGCAGCTGGAAGCTGCTGATCGCGCTGTACGAAAACGGCACGCCGTTCCAGGCCCAGGTCGTCCACCTCGGCGACCCGGCCGCGCGTGGCGCCTACGCCACGCTGTGGCCGACGGCCAAGATCCCGCTGCTGGTGGACGGCGAGCGCATCGTGCCGGAAACCTCGCTGCAGATCGAATACCTGGACCGCCGCCACCCCGGCCGCGTACGCCTGCTGCCAGAGGGCTTCGACGCCCAGCTGCAGGTGCGCCTGTGGGACCGCCTGTTCGACCTCTACGTGATGGACCCCATGCAGCGCTACATCGGGCAGTTGCTGCGCCCTGAAGCGCAGCGCGATGTGCTGGCCATGCAGGCCAGCGTCGCAGCCCTGGGCTCCGCCTACGACATGATCGAGAACCGCATGGGCGCGCACGCATGGGCCGCAGGCGACGACTTCAGCCTGGCCGACTGCGCCGCCGCACCAGCGCTGTTCTACGCCGCCGTCGTGCTGCCGTTCCCGGCCGGCCACGCACGGCTGGCCGCCTACTTCGAGCGTCTGCTGGCCCGGCCATCGGTGTGGCGCTGCATCGTCGAGGCCCGCCCGTTCTTCCAGTACTACCCGCTGAAGAGCGCCCTGCCCGAGCGCTTCCTCAGCGGCGAAGGGCCTAAGCCTTAGCCCAGCGCCTTGCGCGCGTTCTGGAACATCTTCAGCCACGCGCTGTACTGCGCGCGGTCGCCCGAGGTCCAGCTCATCTGCACGTTGCGGAACACGCGCTCCGGGTGCGGCATCAGCGCGGTGAAGCGGCCGTCTGCGGTCGTCACGGACGTCAGGCCGCCCGGGCTGCCGTTCGGGTTGAACGGGTAGGCCTCGGTCGCCTGGCCGTGGTTGTCGACGAAGCGCATCGCGGCGATGACCTGGCCCGCATCGCCCTGGCGAGCGAAGTTCGCAAAGCCTTCACCGTGGGCCACAGCGATCGGCGAGCGCGTGCCGGCCATGTCCTTGAAGAACACGCTGGGCGAGTCCAGCACCTCCACCAGCGCCAGGCGGGCCTCGTACTGCTCGCTCTGGTTGCGCGTGAAGCGCGGCCAGGCCTCGGCGCCCGGGATGATGGGCGCGAGCGCGGCCAGCATCTGGCAGCCGTTGCAGACACCCAGCGCCAGCGTGTCGGAGCGCGAGAAGAACGCGCGGAACTGCTCGGTCAGCACCGGGTTGAACATGATGCTGCGCGCCCAGCCTTCACCGGCGCCCAGCGTGTCGCCGTAGCTGAAGCCGCCGCAGGCGACGAACGCCGCGAAGCCGTCCAGCTTGACCGCGCCGGACTGCAGGTCGCTCATGTGCACGTCGAAGCTGTCGAAGCCGCCCAGCGACATCGCGTAGGCCATCTCGACATGCGAGTTCACGCCCTGCTCGCGCAGGATGGCGACCTTCGGTCTGGCGCCGGTCGACACGAACGGTGCCTCTGGCTGGAAGGTCAGGTGCACGTGCAGGCCCGGGTCGTCGGCCTTGCCGGCGGCGGCATGCTCGGCATCGGCGCAGGCCGGGTTGTCGCGCAGCTTGGCGATGCGCCAGCTCACCTCGTCCCAGGTCTGCTGCAGCGCCGTGAGATCAGCGGCGAAGACCTTCTTCGCATCGCGCCAGACTTCCATCTGCCGCGCCGCGTTGGGCTTGGCCACGACGTGCGAGTGCTTGGACAGGCCGTGCGCGCGCAGCACCTGCATGACGGCATCGCGGTCGGCGGCGCGCACCTGGATCAGCGCGCCCAGCTCCTCGGCGAACAGCGCGCGCAGCGTCAGCTCGTCACGGCGGCCGCTGACCTGGGCGGCCCAGTTCTTCGAGTCGCCCGTGTCGGCACGGCTGTCGCTGATGCCGTCACCTTCGGTGACCAGCATGTCGATGTTCAGGCTCAGGCCGGTCTGGCCGGCGAAGGCCATCTCGCAGGCCGCCGCCCACAGGCCGCCATCGGAGCGGTCGTGGTAGGCCAGCAGCTTGCCCGCGGCGCGCAGTTCGTTGATCGCGTTGACCAGCGACACCAGCAGCTGCGGATCGTCCAGGTCCGGCACGTCGGCGCCGAACTGGTTCAGCGTCTGCGCCAGGATGGAGCCGGCCAGGCGGTGCTTGCCCTGGCCCAGGTCGATCAGGATGGCGCAGGAATCCTCGCGCTGCCATTCGGGCGTCAGCGTGCCGCGCACGTCGGCAATGCTGGCAAAGGCCGTGACGATCAGCGACACCGGCGCGGTCACCTGGTTGGCATCCCACTTCGTGCGCATCGACAAGGAGTCCTTGCCGACCGGGATCGAGATGCCCAAAGCGGGGCACAGCTCCATGCCGACGGCCTTCACGGTGTCGAACAGCGCGGCGTCTTCACCGGCCTCACCGCAGGCGGCCATCCAGTTGGCGCTGAGCTTCACGCGCGGCAGCTCGAACGGGGCGGCCAGCAGGTTGGTGATGGCCTCGGCCACGGCCATGCGGCCCGACGCCGGGGCGTTGACGGCGGCCAGCGGCGTGCGCTCGCCCATGCTCATCGCCTCGCCGGCAAAGCCCTTGAAGTCGGCCAGCGTGACGGCGCAGTCCGCCACCGGCACCTGCCAGGGGCCGACCATCTGGTCGCGGTGGTTCAGGCCGCCCACGGTGCGGTCGCCGATGGTGACGAGGAAGCGCTTGTTGGCGACCGTCGGGTGGCGCAGCACGTCGAAGGCCGCGGTCTCCAGCTTCACGCCGGTCAGGTCCAGCGTGCCGCCATCGCGGGCCACGCGGGTCACGTCGCGGTGCGTCTTGGGCGGCTTGCCCAGCAGCACGTCCATCGGCATGTCGATGGGGTGATCGTCGCCGGCCAGATCGTCAACGAGCTTGAGCTCACGCTCCTCCGTCGTCACGCCGACGACGGCGAACGGGCAGCGCTCGCGCTCGCAGAAGGCCTTGAATTGATCGAGGCTCTGCGGCGCGATGGCCAGCACGTAGCGCTCCTGGCTTTCGTTGCACCAGATTTCCTTCGGGGCCAGGCCCGACTCTTCCAGCGGCACCTTGCGCAGGTCGAAGCGCGCGCCGCGGCCGGCGTCGTTCACCAGCTCGGGGAAGGCGTTGGAGATGCCGCCCGCGCCGACGTCGTGGATGGCCAGCACCGGGTTCTCGGCGCCGAGGCCCCAGCAGTGGTTGATGACCTCCTGCGCGCGGCGCTCGATCTCGGGGTTGCCGCGCTGCACGGAGTCGAAGTCCAGGTCGGCGGTGTTGGTGCCCGCCGCCATCGACGAGGCGGCGCCGCCGCCCATGCCGATGCGCATGCCGGGGCCGCCCAGCTGGATCAGCAGCGTGCCGGCCGGGAACTCGATCTTCTTCGTCAGGTCCGAGCGGATGGTGCCCAGACCGCCCGCGATCATGATGGGCTTGTGATAGCCGCGGCGCACGCCGGCCACCGTCTGCTCGAAGACGCGGAAGTAGCCCGCCAGGTTGGGGCGGCCGAACTCGTTGTTGAACGCGGCGCCGCCCAGGGGGCCGTCGATCATGATGTCCAGCGCGCTGGCGATGTGAGCCGGCTTGCCGACGGGGTTCTGCTCCCAGGGCTCACTCAGGCCCGGCAGGTGCAGGTTGGACACCGAGAAGCCCGTCAGGCCCGCCTTGGGCTTGGAGCCACGGCCGGTGGCGCCTTCGTCACGGATCTCGCCGCCCGCGCCGGTGGACGCGCCCGGGTGGGGCGAGATGGCCGTCGGGTGGTTGTGCGTCTCCACCTTCATCAGCACCTGGGCCTGCTCGGGGCGGGCCAGGTATTGCGCGCCCGGCTGGGGTGCCGGCATCCAGCGCTCGATGGCATGGCCTTCCATGATGGCCGCGTTGTCCGAGTAAGCGACGACCGTGTGCTGCGGGTTCAGCTTCTCGGTGTTGCGGATCATGCCGAACAGGCTCAGCGGCTGCGCCTCACCGTCCACCGTGAACGACGCGTTGAAGATCTTGTGCCGGCAGTGCTCGCTGTTGGCCTGCGCGAACATCATCAGCTCGACGTCGCTGGGGTTGCGGCCCAGCTTCCTGAAGTTGGTCTCGAGGTAGTCGATCTCGTCGCCCGACAGCGCCAGGCCGAACTCGACGTTGGCCTTCTCCAGCGCGGCACGGCCTGCACCGAGCACATCCACATGGGCCAGTGGCTCGGCGGTGCGTTCGTCGAACAGGTGTTTTGTGTCCTCGCGGCTGAAGCAGGCCGACTCGGTCATCCGGTCGTGCAGCAGCGCGGCACAGGCGTTCAGTTCGTCGGCGCTGAGCGGCTTGGCGCCACCGAGCAGGCCCGACTTCGTGGTGATGCGGTACTCGACGACACGCTCGACGCGCTTCAGGTTCAAGCCGCAGTTGCGCGCGATGTCGGTGGCCTTGGAGGCCCAGGGGCTGACCGTGCCGAAGCGCGGCGTGACGACGACGAGGTCACCCGTCGCGTCAGCCGTGGCCGGCTCGCCGTAGGTCAGCAGCGCGGCGAAGCGCTCGCGGGCCTCGGCATCAAGCGGCGCGTCCGTCCAGACCCAGTGCACGGCCCGGGCGCTGACGCCGGTGATGCGCGTGCTGACCTCCTGCAGCCGGGCCAGCAAGGCCTGGGCGCGGAAATCGGAAAGAGCGTTGCCGCCCTCGAAATGGGTCAGATGCGGGGTCAGGGCCATGGAATCCGGGGAGGCTGGGCGCGGGCGGGCGCGCGGTTCTCGGAAATGCTCGGCCCCAACGGCAAGGGGCAGCGTGCGCAAGCGCGGGATTCTACTGAGGGACGGACGGCAGCGCCCCGGCGACGAGCGGAAAACACCGCCGCCACCGCTCATGCGGCCCAGACTGCCGCCGGTCGAACACCCCCCAACGTTCGTGACTTTGCGCACATACAGACGAGCCCCACGGCAACAACTCGACACAGCTGGACAGCCAGCCAACAGCCTGCCTCGTCAGACTGATTTCACGGGTTGCGAGGGGCGCCCGGACCCGGCTCAACACATCAAAGGCAGTTCAGATGAGACAACTCAAGCAACACTTCCACTGGGCGCTGTGCGCCACCACCTGCGCACTCAGCACGGCCGTGCTGGTGGCCTGCGGTGGCGGCGGCGCAGGCGACACGGCCACGCAGGCGCCTGCGGCGCCCTCGCCCACCGCACCCAGCGCCAGCACGGCCTCGGTGGTGGACGGCACCATCACCGGCTTCGGCAGCGTCGTCATCGACGGCCAGCGCTTCGACGACAGCCTGGCCAAGGTGGCCTTCGCCAACCGCCCCGACGCGCAGACCGCCGGCACGCTGGGCGACCTGCGCACCGGCATGCGCGTGCAGGGCGAGCTGAAGGACGGCGTGCTGCAGAACCTGGTCGTGAACTTCGCGCTGGCCGGCACGGTCGGCGCCGTGGACGCGGCGGCCGGCACGCTGGTCGTGTTCGGCCAGACCATCAAGACCACGGCGACCGGCCAGTTGCCCACCGTCTTCGACGGCTTCAACGCCTTGAGCCAGCTGGCCGTGGGGGACCTCGTGAAGGTCAGTGGCACGGTGGCCGGCGACGGCAGCATCACCGCCACGCGCATCGAGCGCAAGGCCAAGGACGGCACCGAGGTGTTCCGCCTCAGCGGCGCCGTGCAGGGGCTGGACACGACGGCCAGGACGTTCGCGCTGGCCGGCAACAGCAGCGCGACGGTCAGCTACGCCGATGCCAAGCTGCTGCCCACCGGTGCCGTCATCGAGAACGGCAAGCTGGTCAGCGTCGTCGCCACGGCGGCGCCCACGGTCAGCGGCGGCAAGACCGTGCTGGCGGCCAGCGTCGTCGAGGTCAAGGCGCGCAAGCTGCCCGATTCGTCCGACACCACCGTGGGCGGGCCCATCAACGACTTCAAGAGCCTCAGCAGCCTGCGCATCGGTGACGTCGTCGTCGACGCCAGCACCGCCACGCTGAAGGACGGCACGCAGGCGGCCGACGTCGCCAACGGCGCGCAGGCGCTGGCGCACGGCGTCATCAAGGACGGCGCGATGAAGGCCGACTGGCTGAAGGTGTTCAAGAACGACACGGCCATCAAGGCGCTGCTGATCGGCCAGATCACCGACTACGTGTCGCTGGCCAACTTCACGCTGCGCGACACGGTGGTGGACGCCAGCGCCGCGAAGTTCATCAAGGGCAGCGCGGCCGACGTGGCTGCCGGGGCCTGGGTGCAGGTGACTGGCCAGCTGACGCCCACGGGCGTGAAGGCCAGCGAGATCACCGTGCAGCCACCGCCCGCCGACAAGCCGCAGCGCCTGGCCGGCGCCATCACGGCCGTGGACGCCGCCGCCAAGCGCTTCACGCTGCTGGGCACGCCGGTGGCCTGGGGAGATGCCACCAAGGTCAGCCCCGACGGCAAGTCGCTGGCCAACCTGGCCGCCGGCGTGACGGTCAGCGTGGAGGGCACGTACTCGGCCAGCAGCGGCGTCTTCACCGCCACCGCCGTCACCGTCGTCAACACCACGGGCGTGGCGAAGACGCTGGGCTTCTCCGGAATCGCCTTCAACGTGACGGGCGACAGCCTGCAGATCGGCAGCTACACGGTGGTGGTGACGCCCAACACCCAGCTGCTGCCCGCCGGCACCAAGCTGGCCGACCTGGTCAACGGCTCGCGGCTGAGCCTCAAGGTCAGCGTCACCGGCAGCGACGGCGCCATCCGGCTGACCGCGATCAGCATCGAGCTGCAGAAGCCCGAGAAGGACGACGCCGGCAGCGAATACGTCTACCTGGCCGGCCTCGTGAATGACTTCGTCAGCAGCGCCAGCTTCAAGGTCGGCAGCCAGAAGGTGGATGCCTCCGGCAGCGGCGTGAAGTTCATCGACGGCGACACGGCCAAGCTGGCCAACGGCGCCAAGGTGGAGATCAAGGGCACGGTGAAGGACGGCGTGCTCATCGCCAAGCAGGTGCACTTCATGCCGGGCTGATCGGCGCCCGCGCCCTGCCCCGCAAGCCCGGGCCGTTCGCGGCGCCGGGCTTTTTTCTTTTCCGCCCGAGCGCGGCAGCGGGAAAGTACGGACCGCCCCAACGCCGGGTCCGCATGTAGGATAGCGCTATCCAGCAAACATCGACGGGCCTGCGCAACTGCGCACAGCCCGTCCCCGCCGCCTGCCGCCTCCATGACCCAGCCCGCCCTCGCTTCCCTCGTCGTCATGGGCGTTGCCGGCTGCGGCAAATCCACGCTGGCCGCTGCCGCCGCCGAGCGCCTGGCGCGCACCTGGGTGGAGGGCGACCTGCTGCACACCGCAGCCAGCCGCGACAAGATGGCCCGCGGCGAGCCGCTGACCGACGCCGACCGCGCCAGCTGGCTGGCCAGCCTGTGCGACAGGCTGCGGCAGCGGCCCGGCGTCATCGTCACCTGCTCGGCGCTGAAGCGCGCCTACCGCGAGCAGCTGCGCCAGGCCTCGCCAGGGCTGCGCTTCGCGTTCCTGGAGATCACGCCCGCCGAGGCCGCGCGCCGCGTGCGCACGCGCGGCGGGCACTTCTTCGCGGCCAGCCTCATCGACAGCCAGTTCGACACGCTGGAGTCCCCCGTCGGCGAGCCCGGCGTGCTGCGACTGGACGCGACGGCGCCGCCGGCCATGCTGACCGCCCAGGTCTGCGACTGGATGCGCTGACACCATGACCCCGACCCGCCTGCGCAAGCGCGAGATCGTCGGCTACGGCCTGGGCGACATGGGGTTCAACTTCTACTGGACCAACATCTCGACCTTCCTGCTGATCTTCTACACCGACGTGTTCGGCATCACCGCGGCGGCGGCTGCCACGATGCTGTTCGTCGTGAAGATCTTCAACGCCTTCACCGACCCACTGATCGGCGCCTTCGCCGACCGCACGCAGACACGCTGGGGCAAGTTCCGCCCCTACCTGCTGTTCGTGCCGCTGCCGCTGGCCGTGATCGCCACGCTGGCCTATTCCACGCCGGACCTCGGCCCCACGGGCAAGCTGGCCTGGGCGTACGCGACCTACCTGCTGCTGATGACCGTCTACACCAGCATGAACCTGCCGTACAGCGCGCTGTCGGGCGTTCTCACGGGCGATGCGCGTGAGCGCAACGCGGTGAACGCATCACGCTTCGTCTGCGGCTTTCTCGGTGGCATGGTCGTCACCGCGGCCACGCCGCGGCTGGTGCAGGGGCTGGGCGGCGGCGACGCCGCGCTGGGCTGGGCGCTGACGATGGCGTTCTGGGGCACCGCCGCCGCCGTCATCTTCGCCATCACGTTTGCTTCCACCCGCGAGCGCGTGCAGCCCGCACGGGCGGCGCCCTCCAGCGTGCGCCAGGACCTGGCCGACCTGCGCAGCAACAAGCCGTGGATCCTGCTGTTCCTGCTGGCGCTCATCATCATGGTCAGCATCACGCTGCGCATGACCAGCGCGGCCTACTACTTCAAGTACGTCGTCAACCGGCCCGAGCTGCTGGCCACCTTCGTGCCGGCCTACCTGCTGGCCGCCGCCGCCGGCACGGCGCTGACGCCGTTCCTGGCCCGCGTCATCGACAAGCGCCGGCTGATGATCAGTCTGATGCTGGCGTCCACCGTGCTGTCGGCCGCCTTCCTGTTCGTCGACGCCAGCCAGATCTGGCTGATGTACGCGCTGCAGATCGCGCTGGGCCTGGTGCTGGGGCCGAAGTCGCCGCTGAACTTCTCCATGCTGGCCGATGCCGCCGACTTCAACGAATGGCGCAACGGCCGCCGCGCCACGGCCATGACCTTCGCCGCCAGCTCCTTCGCGCAGAAGCTGGGCACCGCGGTGGCGGTGGGCGTCATCGGCACGCTGTTCACGACGCTGGGCTATGTGCCCAACGCCGCGCAGTCGGCCGAGTCGCAGGCGGGCATCGTCTGGCTGATGTCGGTCATCCCCGCCGCGTTCACGGGGCTGGCGGCCGTGCTGATGATGTTCTACACGCTGGACAACCCGACCATGGCCCGCATCCAGCGCGACCTGGCCGCGCGCCAGCCCTCCCCTTGACACCATGATTCACCACCACGACGACGGCGCCCGCTGCGAGCTGACCAGCCCCACCGCCCTGCCGCTGGCCGGCGGCTTCCTGTGGAACCGTCGCCTGATGATCCAGGTCACCTGCCGCGGCTACGCCACCGCGCAGCACATGCAGCCCGAGCCGGCCAAGTACGCGCATGCGCCCAACCTGGAGGCCAAGACCTTCATGCAGCCGGAGCAGGCCTACTACGCCCACCACCCCGGCCGCTTCGTCTACGTGAAGGACGAGGACACGGGCGAGCTGTTCTCGGCACCGTACGAGCCGGTGCGCGCACCGGTGGACCGCTTCAGCTTCACCGCCGGCGCGCACGACCTGGCCTGGACCGTGGAGCACCTGGGCGTGCGCGTGGAGCTGCGCCTGGGCCTGCCCACCGACGACGCGGTGGAGCTGTGGGAGCTGCGCGTCACCGACCTGTCGGGCCGGCCGCGCCGGCTCAGCGTCGTGCCCTACTTCCCCATCGGCTACATGTCGTGGATGAACCAGTCCGCCGAGTGGCGGGCCGACCTTGGCGGCATCGTCGCCAGCAGCGTGACGCCCTACCAGAAGGTCGCGGACCACTTCAAGAACCTGCACCTCAAGGACAAGACCTACTTCCTCTGCGAGCGCACGCCCGAAGCCTGGGAAGCCAGCCAGGCCGCGTTCGAGGGCGAAGGCGGCCTGCACAACCCCAGCGCACTACAGGCCGGGCCACTGGCCGGCGGCGACGCCCGCTACGAGACGCCTGCGGCCTGCGTGCAGTACCGGCCGGCGCTGGCGCCGCACCAGAGCGAGTTCTACCGCTTCGCTTTCGGCCCCGCGCTGGACGATGCCGAGATCGCGCAGGTGCGCGACACCTACCTCAGCGAGGCCGGCTTCGCCCGCACCCGCGCGGCCTACGCCGACTACATCGCCCGCGGCCGCGGTGGCCTGCGCATCACCACGCCCGACGCCGCCTTCGACCGCTTCGTGAACCACTGGCTGCCGCGCCAGGTTTTCTATCACGGCGACGTCAACCGGCTCAGCACCGACCCACAGACGCGCAACTACCTGCAGGACAACCTCGGCATGGCCTACATCGCGCCCGCCGTCACGCGCGGCGCGCTGCTGCACGCACTGGGCCAGCAGCGCGACAACGGCGCCATGCCCGACGGCATCCTGCTCATCGAAGGCGCCGAGCTGAAATACATCAACCAGGTGCCGCACACCGACCACTGCGTGTGGCTGCCGGTCTGCCTGCAGGCCTACCTGGACGAGACCGCCGACTTCGCGCTGCTGGACGAGGTGGTGAACGGCCTGACCGTGGCGCAGCGCCTGGACGCCGCCATGGCCTGGCTGCAGCAGGACCGCGATGCCCGCGGCCTGAGCTACATCGCCCAGGGCGACTGGTGCGACCCGATGAACATGGTGGGCTACCAGGGCCGCGGCGTGTCCGGCTGGTTGACGGTGGCTGCCGCGTTCGCGATGAAGCTGTGGGCCGGCATCAGCGCCGACGCGGGCCGCACCGACGCCGCCACGCGCTGGCGCGCCGCCGCGCAGCAGCTCAACGACGCGGCCAACCGCCACCTGTGGGACGGCGACTGGTTCGCCCGTGGCATCACCGACGACGGCGTGATCTTCGGCGTGAAGGCGGACACCGAAGGCCGCCTCTACCTGAACCCGCAGTCCTGGGCCATGCTCAGCGGCGCGGCCGACGACGCACAGCGCGCGAAGATGCTCGCCGCCATCGAGGCGCAGCTGGAGACGCCGCACGGCGTGGCGATGTTCAACCCGCCGTACAGCCGCATGCGCGACGACGTGGGCCGCGTCACGCAGAAGCACCCGGGCTCGGCCGAGAACGGCGCCGTCTACAACCACGCGGCCAGCTTCTATGTGCACGCGCTGTACGACGCCGGCGAGGCCGACCGCGCCTGGCGCGCGCTGCGCGCGATGGTGCCGGGGCCGGACGAGGCCGATCTGCTGCGGCGCGGCCAGCTGCCCGTCTTCATCCCGAACTACTACCGCGGCGCGCACCGCGAGTTCCCGCGCACCGCGGGCCGCTCCAGCCAGCTGTTCAACACCGGCACCGCGGCCTGGGCCTACCGCAGCGTCATCGAAGGGCTGTGCGGCCTGCGCGGCTGCGCGCAGGGGCTGCTCGTGAAGCCGCAGCTGCCGTCGGGCTGGGACCGGCTGAGCGCCACCCGCGAGTTCCGCGGCGCGCACTTCGAGCTGCAGGTGCGCCGCACCGGCCGGTCACGCGTGCTGCTGGACGGCGCGCCGCTGGCCGACGCGCTGGTGCGCGACATCCAGCCCGGCCGCAGCTACCGGCTGGACGTTGAACTAGGCTGAAGCCCGCTTGACCACCTGGAAGCCCAGGTCCACGTTCGGCTGCTCCACCGCCTCGCCGCGCATCAGCTTCATCAGCATCTGCGCCGCCTGCTCGCCGATCTCGCGGCGCGGCGTGGCCACCGTCGTCAGCGGCGGCAGCATCTGGTCGCTGCCGGGCAGGTCGTTGAAGCCGGCGATGGCCACGCGCCGCGGCACGTCCACACCCAGCCGCAGCGCGGCCAGCAGCGCGCCCTGGGCCAGGTCGTCGTTGCAGAAGAAGATCGCATCGGTGTCGGGCGCCTCGCGCAGCACGCGCGCCAGCATCTCGCCGCCCAGCGCCATCGACGACGGCTCAGGGCTCAGCAGCTTGTGCACCCGCTCGCCCAGGCCGGCCTGCGCCAGCGCGTCGGCATAGCCCTCGCCGCGCTCCAGCGTGCGCGGGTCCAGCTGGGCAGCCACGTAGGCGATGTGGCGCCGGCCGCCGTCCAGCAGGTGCTGCGTGATGGCCCGCCCGGCGTCGCGCTGCGAGAAGCCCACGCTGTGGCTGCCGGGCTCCGCCAGCACCTCCATCACGTGCACGCAGGGCACGCCGCTGCCTTCGATCATCGCGGTGGCCGCCGGGCTGCGGTCGCGCCCGGTGACGATGAGGCCCGCCGGCCGGTGCGCCAGAAAGCTGCGCAGCACCGCCTCCTCCTCGCCCGCGTCGTAGTGCGTCACGCCGATCAGCGTCTGGTAACCGGCCGGCACCAGGCTGGTCTGCACGGCGTCCAGCAGCTCGACGAACAAGGTGTTGCTGAGCTTCGGAATGAGCACCGCCACGTGCGAGCTGCGCGCCGAGGCCAGCGCGCGCGCGGCCGGGTCGGGCACGTAACCGAGGGCCGTTGCCGCAGCCTGCACGCGCTCGCAGAGCTCCTTCGCCACGGCGCGCTCGCCGCGCAGCGCCCGGGAGACGGTGATGGGGCTGACGCCGGCCTCGCGCGCCACGTCGGCCAGCGTCACGCGGCCGGTGGCCCGGGTTCGTCGTGCAGGCGCGGCGGAATCGGGGTGGCGTGGGGGCATCACTAGATGGTATCCCCGATATCGGCGGGGAAATCCGGCTCTTAGGATAGCGCAATCCCAACCTGAAACAGGCCGTACCCGGCAGCCTTTCTCAGGCGGGACAGCGCGCGCGTCGCGTGGGCAAAAAAGTGGCTGACCCCATTTTTTTAACCCAACTGGACAGCGCTATCCAATTCATGACAACAAGCGGCACGGCGCCGCCACCCAGGAGACTTCCATGCGCACCCCCGGCCATCGCACCCTCATCCATCTCGCCGCCCTGGGCGCCTGCGCCAGCTTTGCGCTGGCGGCCCGGGCGCAGGACGCCGTGCCCGAGGCCCCGGCCGATGCCGCCTCGGCCAGCGCCTCCAACGTGCTGAGCCCCGTCATCGTGTCCGGCTCGCGCATCTCCGCGCGCGGCTTCACGCAGCCCACGCCGACGACCCGCATGGTGGCCGCCGACCTGGACAAGCTCGCCAAGCCCAACCTGTTCAACGCCATCGCCGAACTGCCCGCGCTGCAAGGCAGCACGGGCCGCACCACCAGCACCAACAGCACCAGCTCCGGCATCCAGGGCCTCAGCTCGCTGAGCCTGCGCGGCCTGGGCCCCATCCGCACGCTGACGCTGATCGATGGCCAGCGCGTCGTCGGCGCCAACGTGACCGGCGTCACCGACGTCAGCCAGTTCCCGCAACTGCTGGTCAAGCAGGTGGACGTCGTGACCGGTGGCGCATCCGCCTCCTACGGCTCGGATGCCGTGGGCGGCGTCGTCAACTTCATCACCGACAAGCGTTTCACCGGCTTCAAGGCCAATGTCGAGGCCGGCCAGACCAACTACGGCGACGACGAGAACGCCACGCTGCAGGCCGCCTGGGGCCGCGGCTTGCTGGACGGCCGCGCGCACCTGACGGCCAGTGTTGAGTACAGCCGCGAGAAGGGCGTGCCCTCCCCCCGCTTCGGCGGCGCGGGCGCCAACGGCCGCACCTGGTTCAGGAACCCGGCGTTCCAGGTGCGCCCCATCGCACAGACCACCGACGGCAAGCCGCAATACACCTTCATCGAGGACGCCCAGCAGTTCCAGTACGCCAAGTACGGCCTCATCACCAACGGCCCTCTGCAGGGCACCGCCTTCGGCAAGGACGGCGTGCCCTTCCAGTTCCAGTACGGCTCGAACGGCGTGCCCACGAAGACCGGCGCCGTCACCGGCTGCGTGACGCCGTTCTGCGTCGGCGGCGACCTCAGCGGCACGGTGGGCGGCGGCACCACGCTGGGCATGAACATGACCCGCCAGGTGGCCTACACGCGCGGCAGCCTGGAACTCACGCCGGACCACGAGGTCTTCTTCAGCCTGAACTACGGCAAGGTCGACTCGCTGTTCACGCCCAACCCCGGCGCAGCCAAGAACGACAACCTGACCATCCAGTGCGACAACCCCTTCCTGCCGGCATCCATCGTCACCGCCTGCGCCGCCAACAACATCACCAGCTTCAAGTACGGCACGGCCAACGCGGTCTTCCCCAAGGACATCGAGGTCAACCCGGTGCGCACGCAGGCCCGCGCGGTGGTGGGCGCCAACGGCCGCTTCGAGATGCTGGGCAAGGACTGGACGTATGACGCCTACGCCAGCCACGGCCAGAACACCATAGCCATCCGCGTCGCCAACATGTCGCTGAACGCGCGCTACAACGCCGCCATCGACGCCATCCGCGGCCCCAACAACACCATCATCTGCCGCAACCCGGTGGCCGTCGCGGCCGGCTGCGTGCCGCTGAACATCATCGGCGACGTGCCCGCCAACCCGGCCGCCATGGCCTACATCGAGCCCGCCAACGGCCCGCGCCAGCACTCGCGCCAGCGCCAGTCCGTCGCCAGCTTCAGCGTCAACGGCGAGCCGTTCTCGCTGTGGGCCGGCCCCGTCGCCGTCGCCTTCGGCGCCGAGGCGCGCCGGGAGCAGTACTACGTCATCGGCGACCCCTACGGCAACGGCGTCTCCGCGGCCACGCCCAACACGCCGGAGTACCCGGCCGATCCGCTGCTCAACACCGCCATCGGCAACAACTGGTACGCCGGCAACTATCACAACGCCGAGGGCAGCTACCACGTCAAGGAAGGCTTCCTGGAGCTGAACCTGCCGCTGTTCAAGTCGGCCAGCCTGGGCGAGGCCAACGTCAACGTGGCCGGCCGCCACACGCGCTACAGCACCTCGGGCCGCGTCGACAGCTGGAAGCTGGGCTCCACGTGGAAGACCGGCGTGGACGGCCTGCGCCTGCGCGCGGTCACGTCCCGCGACGTGCGCGCCCCCAACCTCAGCGAGCTGTTCGCCGCACCGCTGGTCGTCAACAACACCGTCAACTCCGGCGGCACGACGCTCACCGTCCAGCAGCGCACCATCGGCAACACCAAGCTGCGCCCCGAGATCGCCCGCAACACCACGCTCGGCCTGGTGCTGACGCAGCCGAAATGGGCGCCCGGCTTCAGCGCCTCCATCGACTACTTCGACATCAAGGTCAACGACGTCATCTCCTCGCTGAACGCCCAGCAGGAGGTGGACCTCTGCGCCGCCGGCAACCAGGAGATCTGTGCCGCGATGGACCTCGTCAGCGCCACCAAGTACGTGACGCTGCAGGCCTTCAACCTCGCCTCCATGCGCAACAAGGGCTGGGACCTGGAGGCCCTGTACCGCTTCAACCTCGCCGGCGTGGGCCTGCCCGGCAGCCTCACGCTGCGCGGCCTGGCCACGCACACGCAGACCTTCAAGACCAACTCCGGCGTCGTCGGCACCATCCCCACCGAGGCCGCCGGCGTGAACCTGGGCAACACGCCGAAGTGGAAGGGCCAGTTCTCGCAGTCCTGGGAGACCGACACGGCCAGCTTCACCGTCTCGCAGCGCTGGATCAGCGACGGCGTCTACAGCAACGAGTTCATCGAATGCCAGACCAACTGCCCGGTGTCCACCGTCACGCGCGCCACCATCCTGAACAACCAGATGAAGGGTGCGTTCTACTGGGACATCGGCGGCTCGTACAAGGTCAACAAGACCGTGTCGGTCTACTTCAAGATCGACAACCTCACCGACGTGGACCCGGTGGCCGCGCCGCAGACGGGCACCGGCTACGGCATCAACCCGTTCCTTTACGACGTGCTGGGGCGGCAGTACCGGATCGGGGCTCGGATGCAGTTCTGATGTGAAAGCGCCGGGTGCAGGCCCGGCGCTTTTCTACTGCCCCTTCGTGCGGTGTCTTCAGCCGGCGCGCATGCGGCCGACAACGTCGCGGACTTCAGCAAGCAGTGCAGGCACATCGATGGTCGTCGGCTGGCGGTCCTTCAGCACCTGGCGGCCGCCCACCCACACGTTGCTGACGTGCTCGCGGCCCGCCACGTAGACCAGCTGCGCGGCGGCGTTGTAGACGGGCTGGCACTCCAGGCTGTCCAGCGACACGGCCACGACGTCGGCCAGCTTGCCCACTTCCAGCGAGCCCAGGTCGTCGGCGCGGCCCATGGCCTTGGCGGCGCGGATGGTCGCCATCTCCAGCGCCGTGCGCGCCGACGCCACCGTCGGGTCGCCGGTGATGCCCTTGGCCAGCAGCGCGGCCGAGCGGATCTCGCCGAACATGTCCAGCCGGTTGTTGGACGCGGCGCCGTCGGTGCCGAGGATGGTGTTGACGCCCGCGGCCTCCAAAGCCTTCAACGGCATCACGCCCGACGCCAGCTTCAGGTTGGAGTTGGGGTTGTGCACCAGGTGCACGCCCTTCTTCGCCATCAGCTCGATTTCCGCCTCGTTCAGGTGGACCATGTGCACGGCGATCATCCGCTCGCTGAACAGGCCCAGCCTGTCGAGCCGCTCGATGGGCCGCACGCCGTGGGCCTTGAGGCCGTCGGACACCTCACCCGCCGTCTCGTGGATGTGGCAGTGCATCTGGATGTCCAGCTTGTCGGCCAGGTCGCGCAGCTTGATGAAGGTTTCGTCCGACACCGTGTACGGCGCGTGCGGCGCGCTGGTCCAGTCCAGCAGCTTTTCGCCCTTGTACTGCTCGTAGGCGGCCACGCCCTTGGCGATGTAGTCGTCCGGGCCCGACGCGTAGCCGGTCGGGAAGTCGATGACGTTCATCGACACGGCGGCGCGCACGCCCGAATCCACCGCGGCGCGGGCCATCGCGGTCGGGAAGAAGTACATGTCGTTGATGTACGTCGTGCCGCTGCGCAGGCCTTCGGCGGCCGCGAGCCTGGAGCCGAGATAGGTCCAGTCCTCGCTGACCCACTTCTTCTCCAGCGGCCAGATGTGGTTCTGCAGCCAGTCCATCAGTGGCACGTCGTCGGCCACGCCGCGCAGCAGCGTCATGGCCGAGTGCGCGTGGCCGTTGATGAGGCCGGGGATCAGGATCTGCTCGGGCAGGTCCACGCGCGTGGCCTGTGGGTACTTCGCCAGCAGCTCGGCGTGGGTGCCGATGGCGGCGATGCGCTCGCCGTCGATCAGCAGGCCGTGGTGTTCCAGCGTGTCTTCGCCGGCCTTCATCGTCAGCAGCCAGCGGGGCAGCAGCAAGGTCTGGGACATCTCTCGTTCTCCTTGTGGGATTCAGTTCTTGAGCAGTTGCTCGACTTCGGCTCGGCGCGGCATCGCATCCTGCACGCCGGCGCGCGACACGGCAATGGCGGCCGCAGCCTGGGCGAAGGCCAGCGCCTGCTCGACCGCCTGGCCCTCGGCCAGCGCGGTGACGAGGCCGCCCACCAGGGTGTCGCCCGCGCCGACGGTGTCGACCGCCTTCACCGCGCGGGCGGGCACGCGGCGCACGCCCTCGGCATCGACCCAGCACAGCCCATCGGCACCGAGGGACACCAGCACCGCGGCCGGCCCCTTGGCGCGCAGCGCCTGCGCCAGCGCTTCGGGCCCGGCCACGCCGCCGCCCAGCGTCGTCACCAGCGCCTGCGCCTCCAACGCGTTGACGACCAGCAGGTCCACCAGCGGCAGCAGCGCCTCGCAGCCGGGCCGGTAGGGCGCGGCGTTCAGCAGCGTCTTCACGCCCGCAGCGCGGGCACGCTCGAACGCGCGGGCCACGCTCTCCAGCGGCAATTCCTGCTGCGCGATGAGCCAGCGCAGACCGGCCAGCTCCAGCGCCTCCACCTGCGCCAGCGGCAGCGAGCCATTCGACCCGGCCACGGTGACGATCTGGTTCTCGGCATCCTCGGCGCCGACGACGATGAGCGCCACGCCCGGCACTTCATCGGCGGGCTGGGCGATGAAGCGCGTGTCGACGCCCTCGCCATTCAGCTGCGCCACCATCGCCGCGCCGTTTTCCAGCAGCCCCACACGCGCGGCCAGCGCCACCTTGGCGCCAAGCCGCGCCGCGGCCACCGCCTGGTTCGCGCCCTTGCCACCCAGGCAGGAGACAAACCGCTGGCCGCGCAGCGTCTCGCCCGGCAACGGCAGGCGCGGCGCATGCACGATCAGATCGCGGTTGACGCTGCCCAGCACGAGGATCTCGGGAACGGTCATCAGGACTCCAAAATGAAAAACCCCTCGGGGGTGACCGAGGGGTTCGCGTGAAGCGCCGAACGCCGCTCAGCGATCAGCGCTGGCCGATGGGCTTCACGTCGCGCGGCGCGGCGCCGACGAACAGCTGGCGCGGGCGGCCGATCTTGTACTCGGGGTCGCCGATCATCTCATTGAGCTGGGCGATCCAGCCGACCGTGCGGGCCAGCGCGAAGATGGCGGTGAACAGCGGCACGGGGATGCCGATGGCGCGCTGCACGATGCCCGAGTAGAAGTCCACGTTCGGGTAGAGCTTGCGGGCGACGAAGTACTCGTCTTCCAGCGCGATCTTCTCGAGCTTCATGGCCAGTTCGAACAGCGGGTCGTTCTGCAGGCCCAGTTCGTTCAGCACTTCGTGGCAGGTCTCGCGCATCAGCTTGGCGCGCGGGTCGTAGTTCTTGTAGACGCGGTGGCCGAAGCCCATCAGCTTGACGCCGGAGTTCTTGTCCTTGACCTTGCTGATGAAGTCGCCGATGCGGGCCACGCCACCCTGCTTCTGGATGTCGCCCAGCATGTTCAGGCAGGCCTCGTTGGCGCCACCGTGCGCGGGACCCCACAGGCAGGCCACGCCGGCCGCGATGGCCGCGAACGGGTTGGTGCCGGACGAGCCGCACAGGCGAACCGTCGACGTGGACGCGTTCTGCTCGTGGTCGGCGTGCAGCGTGAAGATGCGGTCCATCGCGCGGACCAGCACGTCGTTGGGCTTGTACTCCTCGCACGGCGTGGCAAACATCATGCGCATGAAGTTGCCGGCGTAGCTGAGGTCGTTCTTCGGGTAGATGTAGGGCTGGCCGATCGTGTACTTGTAGGCCATGGCCACGAGCGTCGGCATCTTGGCGATCAGGCGGATCGCCGCGATCTCGCGGTGCTCGGGGTTATTGATGTCGGTGCTGTCGTGATAGAAGGCCGACATCGCGCCCACCAGGCCCGTCATGACGGCCATCGGGTGGGCGTCACGGCGGAAGCCGCGCAGGAAGAACTGCATCTGCTCGTTGACCATCGTGTGGTGCATCACGCGGTCTTCGAAGCTGGCCTTCTGGCTCTCGTTCGGCAGCTCTCCGTACAGCAGCAGGTAGCAGGTTTCGAGGTAGTCGCAGTTCACCGCGAGCTGCTCGATGGGGTAGCCGCGGTACAGCAGCTCGCCCTTGTCACCGTCGATGTAGGTGATCGTGGAGTTGCACGACGCCGTCGACAGGAAGCCGGGGTCGTACGTGAACTTGCCGGTCTGGCCGTAGAGCTTGCGGATGTCGATGACATCCGGGCCGATGCTGCCCTTGTAGAGCGGCAGGTCCATCGAGGGGCTGCCGTCGGAGAACGACAGGGTGGCTTTGACGTCGGACGGGGTCATGATGCAGTCCTTTGGGTTTTAGAAGCGATTCGGTCAGGTGCGCAGTTCGTTCAGAACCTCGCGCACCGCAGCGGTGTCGATTTCACCACTGGGTTCCTTGCGGCGCAGCAGCAGGTCGAGCAGGTCGTTGTCGGCCAGGTCCATCAGCGCCGTGAGGCCTTCGGCCTCGGTGACGCTGACCTGCTCGCCCTTGCGGGCGAAGAAGCGCTCGATCAGCAGGTCGTTCTCGAGCAGCCCCCGACGGCAGCGCCAGCGCAGCTTGGACAGCGCGCGTTCGTCGATCATCGGGACGGCCAGATCAGTCATCTCGTCAGACCGCGCGGCGAACCATCAGTTCCTTGATCTTGCCGATGGCCTTCGTGGGGTTCAGGCCCTTGGGGCAGACGTCCACGCAGTTCATGATGGTGTGGCAGCGGAACAGGCGGTACGGATCCTCGAGGTTGTCCAGGCGCTCGTTGGTGGCTTCGTCGCGGCTGTCGGCGATGAAGCGGTAGGCCTGCAGCAGGCCGGCCGGGCCGACGAACTTGTCGGGGTTCCACCAGAAGCTCGGGCAGCTCGTGGAGCAGCTCGCGCACAGGATGCACTCGTACAGGCCGTTGAGCTCATCGCGCTCCTCGGGCGACTGGCGCCGCTCGGTGTCGGGCGGGATGTTGTCGTTGACGAGGTAGGGCTTGATGGAGTGGTACTGCTTGAAGAACTGCGTCATGTCGACGATGAGGTCGCGCACGACAGGCAGGCCCGGCAGCGGCTTGAGCACCACGGTGCCCGGCAGCGTGCGCATGTTCGTCAGGCAGGCCAGGCCGTTCTTGCCGTTGATGTTCATGGCATCCGAGCCGCACACGCCTTCGCGGCAGGAGCGGCGGAAGGACAGGCTGGGGTCGACGGCCTTGAGCTTCATCAGGGCGTCCAGCAGCATGCGCTCGTTGCCGTCCAGCTCGACCTCGAGGGTCTGCATGTAGGGCTTGGCGTCCTTGTCCGGGTCGTAGCGGTAAATCTGGAAAGTGCGCTTCATGATCTTGATGTCCTGGGTCGACCGGCCGTCAGAAGGTGCGGACCTTGGGCGGCACCGATTCAACGGTGAGCGGCTTGAGGTTCACGGGCTTGTAGTCCAGGCGGTTGCCTTCGGAGTACCACAGCGTGTGCTTCATCCACTCTTCGTCATTGCGGCCGTTCGGGTGGGCCGGGGTGTCGCCGTAGTCATTGACCGTGTGCGCGCCACGGCTTTCCTTGCGGGCGGCGGCCGACACGATGGTGGCCTGGGCGGCTTCGATCAGGTTTTCGACTTCCAGCGCCTCGATGCGCGCGGTGTTGAAGACCTTGGACTTGTCCTTCAGCGTGATGTTCTTCACCCGCTGGGCGATTTCGGCGATCTTGGCGACACCTTGGTCCAGCATGGCCTGCGTGCGGAACACGCCGGCGTGCTGCTGCATCGCGGCGCGCAGGTCGTTGGCGACGTCCTGTGCGTACTCGCCGCTGGTGCTGTTGTCCAGGCGCGCCAGGCGGGCCAGCGAGCGGTCGGCAGCGTCGGCCGGCAGGGCCTTGTGCGAGCGCTTGCCGAGGTCGGCGGCCACGAGGTGGTTGCCGGCGGCGCGGCCGAACACCAGCAGGTCCAGCAGCGAATTGGTGCCCAGGCGGTTGGCGCCGTGCACGCTGACGCAGGCGCATTCGCCGACGGCATACAACCCGTTGATGATCTCGTTGGGGTTGCCGTTCTTCGGCGCGACCACCTGACCGTGGATGTTGGTGGGGATGCCACCCATCTGGTAATGGATGGTGGGCACCACGGGAATCGGTTCCTTCGTGATGTCGACGTTCGCGAAGTTGTGGCCGATCTCCAGCACCGACGGCAGACGCTTGGCGATGGTGTCGGCGCCCAGGTGGGTCATGTCGAGGTTGATGTAGTCCTTGTTGGGACCGCAGCCGCGACCTTCCTTGATCTCCTGGTCCATGCAGCGCGACACGAAGTCACGCGGGGCCAGGTCCTTCAGCGTCGGCGCGTAGCGCTCCATGAAGCGCTCGCCGTTGGCATTGCGCAGGATGGCGCCTTCGCCGCGGCAGCCTTCGGTCAGCAGCACGCCGGCGTTGTGCACGCCGGTCGGGTGGAACTGCCAGAACTCCATGTCTTCCAGCGGGATGCCGGCACGCGCTGCCATACCCAGGCCGTCACCGGTGTTGATGAAGGCATTGGTGGAGGCCGCGAAGATGCGACCGGCGCCGCCGGTGGCCAGCAGCACGGTCTTGCCCTGCAGGATGTGCACATCGCCGGTTTCCATTTCCAGCGCGGTCACGCCCACCACATCGCCTTCGGCGTCGCGGATCAGGTCCAGCGCCATCCACTCGACGAAGAACTGCGTGCGGGCCTTGACGTTCTGCTGGTAGAGCGTGTGCAGCATCGCGTGACCGGTGCGGTCGGCCGCGGCGCAGGCGCGCTGCACGGGCTTCTCACCGTAGTTGGCCGTGTGGCCGCCGAACGGACGCTGGTAGATGGTGCCGTCGGCATTGCGATCGAAGGGCATGCCGAAGTGCTCAAGCTCGTAGACGACCTTGGGCGCCTCACGGCACATGAACTCGATGGCGTCCTGGTCGCCCAGCCAGTCGGAGCCCTTGACGGTGTCGTAGAAGTGGTAGTGCCAGTTGTCTTCGCTCATGTTGCCGAGCGAGGCACCGATGCCGCCCTGCGCCGCCACGGTGTGGGAGCGGGTCGGGAACACCTTGGACAGGACGGCCACGTTGAGGCCGGCTCGCGCCAGCTGCAGGGAGGCCCGCATGCCGGAGCCACCAGCCCCGACGATGACCACGTCGAACTTGCGGGTCGAAACTTTTGCCGTCATCACAGTCTCCACAGCACCTGGATGGCCCAGCCGGCACAGCCGAGCAACCACACGATCGAAAACACTTGCAGGGCCAGTCGGATGCCGACGGGCTGCACGTAGTCCATCCAGATATCGCGCACGCCCACCCACGCGTGGTAGGTCAGCGACAGGATGGCCACGAAGGTCAGGACCTTCATCCACTGCGGCGCAAACACGCCGGCCCAGTGGTCATAGCCCAGTTCACCGGGCATCAGGAAGCGCGCCAGCACGGCGACGGTGAACAAGGCCATCAGCACGGCGGTAACGCGCTGGGCCAGCCAGTCCCGCAGTCCGTAGTGCGCGCCGACGACCAGGCGCTTGGAGCCGAAAGTGCTCATTGTTGTTGTCCTTCTGAAGTGAGGCTCAGTACAGGCCGAACAGCTTGGCGCCCAGCACCAGTGTCAGCGCGATGCTCAGGGCCAGCGTGACGACGGCCGAGCTGTGGCCCTGGGCCTTGCTGACGCTGTGCGTGGCATCCATCCAGAGGTGGCGCACGCCGGCGATGAAGTGGTGCAGATAGGCCCACAGCAGGCCCAGCACGACCAGTTTCACGAACCAGGCCGGCAGCCCGGCGACGCCTGCAGCGAACACGTTCGTGAAACCGTCGTAGGAGATCTCGGACGTCAGGCTCGCATCCAACATCCAGACGACGAAGGGCAGCAGCAGGAACATCACCACGCCGCTGATGCGGTGCAGGATGGACACGATGCCCGCAGGCGGGAGTCGGTAGCTGACGATCTGCGTGACGTGAATGTTTCGGTATACGGGTCTTGTCTTTGCGCTTTCCGCCATGGTCTAGCCTGCGTAATCGGGGTGAAACCAAACGATTCTAGGGCCAACCCTTTACCCCACGCAGCGTCATGCTGCACTGCGCCATCGTCAACTTCAGTTCAGTTCGTTGCTGTAGTGATCCGAGCTGGTGTAGTAAAAGCCACGCCTGAATTCGACCGGTCGGTCGCCGTAGGTGTAGGCCAGCCGCTCCACGCACAGCAGCGGTTCGCCTTCGCCAACCCGCAACAGCGCGGCCACCTCCGGCGCGGCCGCCACGGCACGCAGCTTCTCCTCGGCCCTGACCATGTGCACGCCGAACCGTGTCTCGAACAGCGCATAGAGCGTGCCCGGGTGTTGCGCGAGCACGTCTGCGCTGAGCCCCTCGAAATGCCGCTCGGGAAGCCACAGTTCATCAAGCACGACGGGTCGCCCACGCCGGTGCAGCAGCCGGCGCACCTCGATGACGGGCTCAGCGGCGCGCAGACCCAGCGCATGGGCAATCGCCGCTGTCGCGCGCATGCGACGACAGCCCAGCAACTCGCGCGTGAACCCTTGCTCGCCGTCGTCAGCCACCAAGCGCAGAAAGCGGAACTGCTGACGCGGCGCCGAATGCGTGGAGACGAAGGTGCCGCTGCCCTGGCGACGCTCGACCAGGTTCTCGGCCGTCAGCTCATCCAGCGCGCGCCGCACGGTGCCCGGGCTGGCACCGAAGCGCTGTGCCAGCGCTGCCTCGCTGGGCAGCATGTCGCCAGGCCGCCACTCGCCTGCAGCGAGCGCGGCAACGATGAGCTGGCGGATCTGTTCGTACAGCGGTGCGGGGGTCTTGGGCATGGGTCGATTGCAGCACAGGGTATGCCCGTACACTTGACGGGTTCAGGGGCTCACGTCCTTGTCAAGCCTTCTTCAACGCCTTTTCAACTGCCCCTTCGGAGACTTTCCATGAGCAAGAAACCCGTTCGCGTCGCCGTCACCGGCGCTGCTGGCCAGATCGGCTATGCCCTGCTGTTCCGCATCGCCTCCGGCGAAATGCTGGGCAAGGACCAGCCCGTCATCCTGCAGCTGTTGGAAATCCCCGACGAGAAGGCTCAGAACGCGCTGAAGGGCGTGATCATGGAATTGGAAGACTGCGCCTTCCCGCTGCTGGCCGGCGTCGAAGCGCACAGCGACCCGATGACCGCCTTCAAGGACACCGACTACGCGCTGCTCGTCGGCTCGCGCCCGCGCGGCCCGGGCATGGAGCGTGCCGAGCTGCTGGCCGTCAACGGCGCCATCTTCACGACGCAGGGCAAGGCACTGAACGCCGTGGCCTCGCGCAACGTCAAGGTGCTCGTCGTCGGCAACCCCGCCAACACCAACGCCTACATCGCGATGAAGTCGGCCCCGGACCTGCCGGCCAAGAACTTCACCGCCATGCTGCGCCTGGACCACAACCGCGCCGCGTCGCAACTGGCCACCAAGACCGGCAAGGCCGTCGCGTCCATCGAGAAGCTGGCCGTGTGGGGCAACCACTCGCCGACGATGTACGCCGACTACCGCAACGCCACCATCGACGGCGCTTCGGTCAAGACCCTGATCAACGACGAGCAGTGGAACCGTGAAACGTTCCTGCCCACCGTCGGCAAGCGCGGCGCGGCCATCATTGCCGCACGCGGTCTGTCGTCGGCCGCCTCGGCCGCCAACGCCGCGATCGACCACATGCGCGACTGGGCCCTGGGCACCAACGGCAAGTGGGTCACGATGGGCATCCCGTCCGATGGCTCCTACGGCATCCCCAAGGATGTCATGTTCGGCTACCCCGTCACCTGCGAAGGCGGCGAGTACAAGATCGTGCAGGGCATCGAGATCGACGCGTTCTCGCAGGAATGCATCAACAAGACGCTGAAGGAACTGACGGACGAGCAGGACGGCGTCAAGCACCTGCTGTAAGCCGCGGCTTCAGCATCACCGACAAGGCCTCCCTCGGGAGGCCTTTTTTTCATCGCGACGGTCTCTGCGTCAGTGCGTCGCGGGCAGACGGAAAGTGGCGACCGTCTCGACCAGTTGCTGCGCCTGCGAGCGCAGGCTGGCAGCCGCGGCGGCCATCTGCTCCACCATCGCCGCGTTCTGCTGCGTGGCCTGGTCCATCTGTGTGACGGCGGCGCCCACCTGGGACACGCCCGAGCTCTGCTCGGCGCTGGACGAGCTGATCTCGCCCATGATGTCGGTCACGCGCTGGATGCTGCCGACGACTTTCTCCATCGTCTCGCCGGCCTGGTCCACCAGCGTGTTGCCACGGTCCACGCGCTCCATGCTCTGCGTGATGAGCTGCTTGATCTCGCGCGCCGCCTCGGCGCTGCGGCCGGCCAGCAACCGCACCTCGCCGGCCACGACGGCAAAGCCCCGACCCTGCTCGCCGGCACGCGCCGCCTCGACGGCGGCGTTCAGCGCCAGGATGTTGGTCTGGAAGGCGATACCGTCGATGACCGAGATGATGTCGCCGATGCGGCGCGAGCTGTCGTTGATGCCGCGCATGGTCTCGACGACCTGACGCACCACCTGGCCACCTTCGGCCGCCACGTCCGACGCGTTCTGCGCCAGTTGGTTGGCCTGCATGGCGTTGTCGACGTTGTTGCGCACCGTCGCACCCAGCTCGTCCATGGACGCTGCCGTTTGCTGCAGCGCGCTGGCCTGGCTCTCGGTGCGGGCGCTCAGGTCCTGGTTGCCCGACGCGATCTCCGAGCTAGCGTTGGCGACGGACTCCGAGCCCTCGCGCACCTGCCGCACGATGCTGGCCATGCTGTCGCGCATGGCCTTCACGCCCTGCATGACACTCTCCTGCGACCCCGCCGCAAGCTCGATGTCGACGCTGAGGTCGCCCTCCGCCAGCCGCCGCGTGATGGCGTTGACGGCAGCCGGCTCGCCGCCCAGTTGCCGCGTGAGGCTGCGCGTGATGGCCCAGCCCAGCGCCAGCAGCACCCCCACCAGCATCAGCACGCCAAGGCCCACCTGCCAGACCCGCTGCCAGATCGCTGCGTCCACCGTGTCCACGTACACGCCCGACCCGATGATCCAGCCCCATGGCGTGAAGCCCTTGACATAGGACACCTTGGGCACCGGCTGCTCGTTACCCGGCTTGGGCCACATGTAAGGCAGGAAGCCCGCACCGCTGGCCTTCACGATGTCCACCATGACGACAAAGAGCGGCTTGCCCGTCGGGTCCTTGCTGTTCGTCAGCGTCTTGCCCTCGAGCTCCGGCTTCATCGGGTGCATGACCATGACGGGCGTCATGTCATTGATCCAGAAATACTCGTTGCCGCTGTAGCGCAGCGCCTTCACCGCAGCGAGCGCAGCTTTCTTCGCGTCCTCCTCGGCGAGCTTGCCAGCGGCCACCTGGCCATGGAAATGCGTGACCAGGCCGTGGGCCACCTCCACGGCTTGGCGCACAGCCTGCTGACGCTCGTTCATGATGAGCGCGCGCTCGGAGAACAGCAGAAAGCCCGCGACGAGCAGCACACCAAGCACGGCGCCCAGCGTCTGCAGGGCCAGCCGGCGGGAGCAGCTGAGAGATTCGAGGCGAATCATGAAGGTCTCCTGTGATGGTGTTGTGCGCTGACTCTGGCACGCATGACACCTGGGCCGCAATGCGGAATGCCTGGGCCAGGCTGGGTACAGTGGCCTGATGAGTGCATTCCTCCACCCCCGCAGCGCCCTGTTCGGCCATGAGCCGCCCCGCCGCCCCCTGCCCGTCGTCGACCACTACTGCGGCGTCGAGGCGCGCATGAGGAAGAGCCTGGCCCTCCAGGCCGAACTGGGCCCCGTCTTCGACATCACGCTGGACGCCGAGGACGGCGCGCCAGTGGGCGGCGAAGCCGAGCACGCGCTGCTGATCGCCGAGCTGGCGACGAGCAGCGCCAACCGCTTCGGCCGCGTCGGCGCACGCGTGCATCCCTGGGGCCATGCGGCTTTCGAGGCCGATGTGGACACGCTGGTGGCCCGGGCCGGCCAGCGCCTGGCCTACCTGATGATCCCCAAGCCGGAGAGCGCTGACGACGTGGAACGCGCCGTGGCTGCCATCGATGCCGCCTGCGAGCGCCATGGCGCTCCCAGCTTGCCGCTGCAAGTGCTCATCGAGACGCATGGCGCGCTGCGCGACGTGTTTCGCATCGCAGCCCATCCACGCATCGAGTCGCTGTCCTTCGGGCTGATGGATTTCGTGTCCGCCCATGGTGGCGCCATCCCCAAGACCGCGATGGAACTGCCGGGCCAGTTCGAGCATCCGCTGGTCGTGCGGGCCAAGCTGGAGATCGCCGCCGCCGCCCACGCCTTCGGCAAGACACCGTCACACTGCGTCGTCACCGAGTTCCGCGATGCCGAACGCCTCGCTGCCGCGGCCCGCCGCGCCGCCTGCGAATTTGGCTACACGCGCATGTGGAGCATCCACCCCGACCAGATTCGCCCCATCGTTGACGCATTCGCGCCAGCGGCACACGAGGTCGACGAGGCAGCCCAGCTGCTGCTGGCCGCGCAGGCGGCGCAATGGGCCCCCATCTCCTTCCAAGACCGCCTGCACGACCGTGCCAGCTACCGCTACTTCTGGACCGTACTGGAGCGCGCCGAGCGCACCGGCCGCTCACTTCCCGATGCGGCACGCAGCGCGTTTTTCCCAGCATCCATCGGGTAAAGCACGAGCCGGCGTGCGCTTTCGCACGCCGGACAATGCCTACATCTGCTCACCGCTGAGCGACCTGTTTGCGGTGATGATGCGCCGCCTCATTTCATTCCTCCGCCCCACCCACTTCCGATGCAGCTCCCCACGCTCCGCGGCGCCGCCGCCCTGATCCTCTGCGCCGCCCTGCCCGCCTTCGCCCAGACGCCAGCGCCCAAGCCCGCCGCCCCCAAGGCCGCCGAGGCCAAGCCCGTCGCTGCGAAGCCGGCCGCCAAGCCGCTCGCCAAGGCACCAGTCAAAAAGACCCCGCCGCCCCCGCCGGAGCCCGTGCTGGTGGACGCCGATGAAGCGCAGCTGGCCGCTGCCGAGCGCGCCTACCTGGGCACCTACGCCTGCGAGTTCAAGGAGTCCGTGCTGATCGACAAGCACCCCAAGGTGGCCGGCTACATCAACGTGGCCTGGAAGAAACAGCTCATCACGATGAAGCCGGTGCTGTCGTCCACCGGCGCTCTGCGCCTGGAGGACGTCACCGGCCGCACGCTGATGATCCAGATCGCCAACAAGTCCATGCTGCTGGACACCAAGATCGGCCAGCGCCTGTTGGACGACTGCATCCACCCCGAGCAGGAGAAGCTGATCGCCGCCGCCAAGGCCGCCAAGATCGCCGACCCGGAAGCCGAAGCCGCCGCGGCCGCCCGCAATGGCCTGGGCATCACACCCACTGCCGGCAAGTAAGCACGCCTCGCTCGCTTGAGCCCCGCGACTCGGGTATGTAGAATGAATGCATACTTTCTGATGCATACCTGAGCCGCCGCTTCCGCGACGACGCAGTGCCGGAGTCGCCATGGAAGCCACCGTTGCCGAACGCGGGCAAATCACGCTGCCCAAAGCCGTCCGAGACGCCCTGGGCCTGACCAAGGGCACGACGCTCAAGGTCGAGCTGGACGGCGGCCGCATCATCCTGCGCAAGGACGTGGGCGACGCGCTGTCCAAGATGCGCGGCCGCATCAAGCTGCCGGAAGGCACCACCACCGACGACGTGATGCGCGAGCTGCGTGGCCGCGCGCCCGGTGACCCCTACCCCCCGCCCGCCGACGACGCCGCATGATCGCCGTCGACACCTCCATCCTCGTCGACTACATCGGCGACGGCCCGTCGGCCGATGAGGCCGAGCAGCTGCTGCGCAATGCGCTGTCCACCGGCCCGGTCGTTGCCTGCGACGTGGTCGTCAGCGAGGTCGTGGCCGGCCTGGGGCACAGCGACATCGTGTTCGAAACGCTGGAGGCCATCGGCATCGGTTTCTCGCCGCTGGAGATCCGCTCGGCGCTGCGCGCCGGCGAGATGCAGCGCCGCTACCGCCAGCGCCTCCCCGCCAACGCCGGCGCCAAGCGCACCGTTCCGGACTTCCTCATCGGCGCCCATGCCCTGCTGCAATGCCAGGGCCTGATCACCCGCGACGCCGGTTTCTTCCGTGACTACTTCAAGGGCCTGCGCGTCATCGCGCCCAAGGTCTGACCTCTTTCAATCCCCGTCCCCCAGGAGTTCATCCATGCTCACCGCCTACCGCCAACACACCGCCGAGCGCGCCGCCCTCGGCATTCCGCCCCTCGCGCTGGACGCCAAGCAAGTCGCCGAGCTGATCGAGCTGATCAAGAACCCGCCGGCGGGTGAGGACGCCTTCCTGCTGGACCTGCTGACGCACCGCGTGCCCCCGGGCGTGGACGACGCCGCCAAGGTCAAGGCCAGCTTCCTGGCCGCCGTCGCGCACGGCGACATCAAGGTGGGCCTCATTTCGAAGGCCAAGGCCACCGAGCTGCTGGGCACCATGGTGGGTGGCTACAACGTGCACCCGCTGATCGAGCTGCTGGACGACGCCGAAGTCGCCGGAGTCGCTGCCGAGGGCCTGAAGAAGACCCTGCTGATGTTCGACTACTTCAACGACGTCGCCACCAAGGCCAAGGCCGGCAACGCCAAGGCCAAGGAAGTGATGCAGTCGTGGGCCGACGCCGAGTGGTTCACGAGCCGCCCGGAAGTCGAGAAGAAGATCACCGTCACCGTCTTCAAGGTGCCCGGCGAAACGAACACCGACGACCTGTCGCCCGCCCCTGACGCCTGGAGCCGCCCGGACATCCCGCTGCACTACCTGGCGATGCTGAAGAACACCCGCCCCGACGCGGCCTTCAAGCCCGAGGAAGACGGCAAGCGCGGCCCGATGCAGTTCATCGAGGACCTGAAGAAGAAGGGCAACCTGGTCGCCTACGTCGGCGACGTGGTGGGCACCGGCTCCTCGCGCAAGTCCGCCACCAACTCGGTGATCTGGGCCACGGGCCAGGACATCCCCTTCGTGCCGAACAAGCGCTTCGGCGGCGTGACGCTGGGCGGCAAGATCGCTCCCATCTTCTTCAACACGCAGGAAGACTCCGGCTCGCTGCCGATCGAAGTCGACGTCAGCAAGCTGGAGATGGGCGACGTCGTCGACGTGCTGCCCTATGACGGCAAGCTCGTGAAGAACGGCGAGACCGTGGCCGAGTTCAAGCTCAAGAGCGATGTGCTGTTCGACGAAGTGCGCGCCGGCGGCCGCATCAACCTGATCATCGGCCGCAGCCTCACCGCCAAGGCCCGCGAGTTCCTGGGCCTGCCTGCCTCCACGCTGTTCCGCCTGCCGCAAGCGCCTGCCGCGTCCAACGCCGGCTTCACGCTGGCCCAGAAGATGGTCGGCCGTGCCGTCGGCCTGCCGGAAGGCCAGGGCGTGCGCCCGGGCACGTACTGCGAGCCCAAGATGACGACGGTCGGTTCGCAAGACACCACCGGCCCGATGACCCGCGACGAGCTGAAGGACCTGGCTTGCCTGGGCTTCTCGGCCGACCTGGTGATGCAGTCGTTCTGCCACACCGCTGCTTACCCCAAGCCGGTGGACGTGAAGACCCACCGCGAGCTGCCCGCCTTCATCTCCAACCGCGGCGGCGTGGCCCTGCGCCCGGGCGACGGCGTCATCCACAGCTGGCTGAACCGCCTGCTGCTGCCCGACACCGTCGGCACCGGCGGCGACTCGCACACCCGCTTCCCCATCGGCATTTCCTTCCCCGCCGGTTCGGGCCTGGTGGCCTTCGGTGCTGCCACCGGCGTGATGCCGCTGGACATGCCGGAATCGGTGCTGGTGCGCTTCAAGGGCGAGATGCAGCCCGGCGTCACCCTGCGTGACCTGGTGCATGCCATCCCGCTGTACGCCATCAAGGCCGGTCTGCTGACCGTCGCCAAGGCCGGCAAGAAGAACGTGTTCTCGGGCCGCATCCTGGAAATCGAAGGCCTGCCGGACCTGAAGGTGGAGCAAGCCTTCGAACTGTCTGACGCCTCCGCCGAGCGCTCGGCCGCCGGCTGCACGATCAAGCTGAACCCCGCTCCGATCAAGGAATACCTCACCAGCAACATCGTGCTGATGAAGAACATGATCAATGACGGCTACGCCGACGCGAAGACGCTGCAGCGCCGCATCGAGAAGGTCGAGGCCTGGCTGGCCAAGCCCGATCTGCTCGAAGCCGACAAGGACGCCGAGTACGCCGCCGTCATCGAGATCGACCTGGCCGACATCAAGGAGCCGATCGTCTGCTGCCCGAACGACCCGGACGACGCCAAGTTCCTGTCCGAAGTGGCCGGCACCAAGATCGATGAAGCCTTCATCGGCTCGTGCATGACCAACATCGGTCACTTCCGCGCCGCGGCCAAGCTGCTGGGCGGCCAGCGCGACATCCCCGTCAAGCTGTGGGTCGCCCCGCCGACCAAGATGGACCAGAGCGAGCTGATCAAGGAAGGCCACTACGCCGCCTTCGGCACCGCCGGTGCGCGCACCGAAATGCCGGGCTGCTCGCTGTGCATGGGCAACCAGGCTCAAGTGCGTGAAGGCGCCACCGTCATCTCCACCTCCACCCGCAACTTCCCGAACCGTCTGGGCAAGAACACCAACGTGTTCCTGGGCTCGGCCGAGCTGTCGGCCATCGCTTCGCGCCTGGGCCGCCTGCCGACCAAGGAGGAGTACCTGAAGGAGATGGGCGTGATCGACGCCGACAAGGCCAGCGTCTACCGCTACATGAACTTCGACCAGATCGAGGAATACGCGGAAGGCGCCAAGGCCAGCGCGCCGACCTGCTGAGCCCGAGCCGGCGCTCGCTGGCCCACACCCACCGCACCCGCCCGCCGCGCGCAAGCCCGGCGGGCTTTTCGTTGTCGCTGACCTCGCAGATCCCCGGCAAGCCCTGCCACCGACCGTGAACTCCGCACAGCGTCAACTTCGCCCCGTGGAGTGGCCGCTCTAGAAACACAGCGTCCACCCATCGGGCCGTTGCTTCGCTGTAAGAATTCGTATCACTCCGACCGACTGCGGCCGGGGCCAACCACTCCAGTTCTGTCCAGGGCAAGTCCGTGCGAAAGCCGGATACGCAAAGCCACCGGCCTGTCGGCAGCGCAAACGCGCCGCCCATGGCAGCGGAGCCGCCGGAACCTCTGCCTCGCCGGGCGAGGGCCCCCGTGCCCTGGGCAACCCACCGTTGCCTGCCCATGATCCACCTGCTGACCCGCTTCAAGATCGGCCCGCGCCTGGCCGCCAGCTTCTTCGCGCTGTTGCTCGCCATGGCGGCGCTGTGCGCCCTTGCCCTGACGGGCCTGCACGACCTGGCCGGCCAGCTGCGCTTCATCCGCGACGACCGCCTGCCCAAGGTGGAGCGCCTGGTCAACGTCGCCGACAACATCAACAAGATTGCACGCCAGACGCGCAACATCCTGCTGTACGACGATCTGCAGAAGCAGACCGGCTGGTTGGCCTCCATTGCCAAGGCCCGCGAGGACAACCAGCGCCTGTGGGCCGAGATCGTTCCCAACGTGCGCTCCGAGGAGGGCCGCCGGCTGCTGGCCCAGGCCCAGTTGCTGGGCGACAAGTTCGAGAGCGACCTGAACACCTTCCTGCTGCATATCCGCGCCGGCGAGATGGGCGAGGCCACCGAGCTGCTCGAACGCAGCCTGCGCGAGTCGCAGCTCGCCTACATGAAGCAGGTCGACGAGATCAAGACCCGCGAGATCGCTCGCATCGGCAAGACGGCCGACGATGCCGACACGCTGTACCAGCGCTCCCGGCTGCTGGTGCTGGCGGGCGGCGCCGCGCTGCTGGTGTTGGGCGGGCTGCTGTGCTGGGGCATCACGCGGTCCATCGTCGCGCCGCTGCGCCGCGCCGTGCGCGAGGCTCGCCGCATGGCCGCCGGCGACCTCAGCCAACCCGTTCGTGCGCGCGGCCGCGACGAGGCCGCCGACATGCTGGCTGCGCTGGGCGCCATGCAGCACGGCCTGCGCGACATCGTCGGCAGCGTGCGCGAAAGCGTGGCCTCGGTCGCCACGGCCAGCCAGCAGATCGCCCAGGGCAACCAGGACCTGAGCGCCCGCACCGAGGAGCAGGCCTCGTCGCTGCAGCAGACGGCCGCCAGCGTCGAGCAGATCAGCGGCAACGTGCGGACCGGCGCCGAACATGCCCACGAGGCCAACCAGCTGGCCGGCCAGGCGCGCGCGGTGGCTGAACGCGGCGGCGCGCTGGTGGAGCGCGCCGTCAGCCAGATCGACCGCCTGGAAGCCTCCAGCCGGCGCATCGCCGACATCATCGGCACCATCGACGGCATTGCCTTCCAAACCAACATCCTGGCGCTGAACGCAGCCGTGGAAGCCGCCCGTGCAGGCGAGCAGGGACGCGGCTTCGCCGTCGTGGCCGGCGAGGTGCGCACGCTGGCACAGCGCTGCGCCGAGGCCGCCCGCGAGATCAAGGGCCTGGTGCAGGGCTCGGTCGAGCAGGTGCAGGACAGCAGCGAGCTGGTGCGCGGCACCGGCGCCGTCATGGGCGAGATCGTCACCCAGGTGCAGCGCGTGTCGGCCATGGTGGGCCAGATCAGCCAGAGCTCGCGCGAGCAGGACCAGGGCATCGTCGAGATCCACCAGTCCATGGGCCAGCTCGACGACATGACCCAGCGCAACGCCGCGCTGGCCGAGGAGAGCACGGCCGCCGCCGAGAGCCTGCGCCTGCAGGCCGAGCAGCTGACCCGCGCCGTCGCCAGCTTCCGGCTGGACGCCTGAGCTTGACCGCCCCTTGCCCGAGGGGACGGCGCGCACGGGAGGTGGGCCGCTGAAATGAGAAAGGGCGCTGCGATGGCAGCGCCCTTTCTCTACGGGAAGAGGCTCAGGCCTTGATGTCCAGCAGCGCGCCGGTGGTGTTGAGCTGCGTCTGCAGCACCTTCAGGTTGGCGACGAAGGCATAGGACGCCGATTGCTGCTCGACCACCTCGTTGGCCGGGTTGATCTCGCGCTCGGGCACCTTGTCCACGTTCGTCGGCTCGACGCTGGGGCGGGACTGGTTGCCTGTCGCCAGGTTGGCGATGTTGGACGCCGACGCCCGCAGGCGCTCATTCGCGGCGGAGATGCCGGACAGGGCGGTGGACAGCGGGACGTTCATGGCATTTCAGCGGTTGAGCGCTCTGGCCGATACATCGGCAGCATCTGGCTGAACTTTAGAACATCCGGCGAAAAACCCCGCATTTCCGGGGCTCACCACGCGCGCGACCGTGAATTCAGCCCGCCAGCTCCTCGAAACCGCCCGCCGACACGAACACGCGCACACTGTCACCGCCAGCCGCCTTGGCCTCCGTGCAGGCCAGCGCGCCGGCGCCCAGCACAGCATCCACCGTGCCCAGCGTGGCGTGGATCTGCACGACGCCCAGCGACGCCTTCACGCGCGTGCGGTGCAAGCCCCAGCGCAGCCGGTAGGCTGCGACGGCGGCGCGGATCTTCTCGGCAATGATCTGCGCGTAGTGCTGGTCGCAGTCGGGCAGCAGGATGGCGAAATGGTCTTCCTCCAGCCTTGCGACGAGGTCGGACGCGCGCACCTTGCTGATCAGCATCTGGCCCAGGCCGTACAGGAAATGGTCACCCACCTCGGCGCCCATGTCCTTGACGACGTCGCCGAACTTGTCGACGTCCAGCCACAGCACCGATACCGGCTCGTTGCGCCGGCTGCCGACGTGCTCGGTCAGGCGGCGCTCGAACTCGCGGCGGTTGGCCAGCTCGGTGACGACATCATGCTTGGCCGTCCACGTGGGCTGCAGGCGCTGCGCGCGGGCGGTGGTCACGTCCTCGACGATCCACAGCGCCTCAGCCATCGGATGCTCCCAGTGCACCGGCGTGGCCTGCAGCCGGCCCCAGAAGCGGTGGCCGTCGCGCTTGACGTACTCGATCTCCTCGTCCAGCGGCCGGCCGGCGGCGAAGGCTGCCGCGGCGCGCTCATGCAGGGCCGTGTGGGCGAGGTCCGTGGTGTGGACGGTGCGGGTGCCCTGGCCGGTCAGGTCGGTGTCGTCACCGAAGCCGAACAGGTGGTTGAATTCCTCGCTGACGACCTCGAAGCGCTGGCCGGCAACGAAGGCGACGGCGGTGGGCGCCCGGACCAGCAGCGCGCGCAGGCGGGCGGCGGTGGAATCGTCGGCGGGGGCGGGTGCGGCGCTGCTCATGGAGTCTCCTGCATCGATCTTGTCGGCCCGACTATCGCAGGAGTCGCCGCTTTCGACCATGCTGCAGATCACGGTCTAGGGCGCGATCTGCTCCGCGTAGTCGTAGAGCGCCGACAGGATGGCCTCGCCACGCTCGTCGGCCGCCTCGCCCAACTGGTCGATGCGCTCCATGAAGGCCGCCAGCGTCTGCGCCCCACCCTCGCCCTCGTGCAGCCGCGCCGCGAGGTGGGCCTGCCAGCGCTCGGCCTCCTGCGGCGACAGGCTGGCGGGAAAGTTGCGCGCACGCCAGCGGAACACCAGCTCGTCCAGCCGCCCGTCCTGAAAGGCCAGCTTGCCCTGCGCCGCGCGCTCGGCAAGCTGCTCGGGCGACGTGGTTCGCACGCGGTTCAACGCACGGCGGTCCTCGTTGCCGATGAAGCCGCCGTAGAGGTCTTCGTCGACGTCGGCAGCCTCGAACGGCTCGCGCTGGAAGACGTCGGCCCACAGCCCGTCCAGCAGCCGGCCCTTCTCCGCCAGCAGCCGGGCGTGGGCCAGCTGCGCCTCGGTGTCGTGACCCCAGCGCTGGGCCATCGCCGGGCTGAGCGTCTTCAGGTTGCCGATGACGATGGGACTCTTGTTGACGTGGATGGTCTTGATGGGCAGGCGCGTGACGCCCTCCGGCAGCGCCTCCTGCTTCGTGAACATGCGCTCGCGGATGGCGGCGGCGTTCAGCGTCAACAGCTCGGTGGGGTCAGCCGCGCAGTCCCACACGATGAGCTCGTTCTTGTTGGTCGGGTGCGGCGCCAGCGGCCACACCAGCGCGATGCAGCCGCGCTCCGGGCCGTACATGCCGGACACATGCAGAAAGGGCTTGCCCACGCCGATCTCGTCCCATACCGCCTGCTTGGTGCGCAGCTTGACGCAGAACTCCCACAGCTTGGGCTGAGCCTGCCGCAGCTTGCGCGCCAGCGCCACGGTGGCGCGTACGTCGGACAGCGCATCGTGCGCCGCCTCGTGGGCCACGCCGTTGGCCACGGTCAGGTGCTCCAGCTTGAAGCTGGGGCGGCCGTCCTCGTGCTTGGGCCACTCCATGCCGTCGGGCCGCAGCGCATAGGCGCAGCGGACAACGTCCAGCAGGTCCCAGCGGCCGCAGCCGTTCTGCCACTCGCGGGCATAGGGATCGATGAGGTTGCGCCAGAACAGGTGGCGCGTGACTTCGTCGTCGAAACGGATGGAGTTGTAGCCCACGCCCACGGTGCCGGGCAGCGCCAGCACGGTCTCGATGGCCGCGGCGAACTCGTGCTCGGGCACGCCCTGCTGCAGGCATTGCTGCGGCAGGATGCCGGTGAGCAGGCAGGACTCGGGGTCGGGCAGGTAGTCGGGCGCCGGCTGGCAGAACAGCATCAGCGGCTCGCCGATCTCGTTGAGCTCGGCGTCGGTGCGCAGGCCGGCGAACTGGGCCGGGCGGTCGCGCCGCGGCACGCGGCCGAAGGTCTCGTAGTCGTGCCAGAAGAAGGTCAGGTCGCTCATGCCGGCACGATAGCCGATGCCCGTTCAGCGTCAGAGCATGCCGAACTCGATGCGCATCACGTATTGCATGGCACAGGGCTTGCCGCCGCAGACGGCCGGCTTGAACGGCGTGCGCGCCAGCACGCTGGCAGCGAAGCGCGAGAAATCGGCGTCCACCTTGCCGTAGGTCTGCGCATGCTGGACCTTGCCGGCACTGTCCACGTCCACGACGATGGCCAGCTTGCCCTTCGGAAAGCCGCGCTCCGCGCCGATGTGCAGCGTCGTCATCACGGGCAGCAGGCCATCGGCCGGGAACGGTGGCTCGTCGTCCTCGGGCATGCCCTCGTAGTTGGCGCGCACGACAGCCTTCTCGTTGGCGTCCAGCTCGGCGTAGCGCCGATTCAGCGGCAGGCCCGAGCTCGTCATCGCGGCGCGGCCGAAACGGGTGCCCGTCTCCTCGACGCGCAGCTCGAACTGCTTGCGTGGCAAGTCGGCCGCAGCGACACCCTGCATGCAGGCGGCAAACAGACAGGCGGCCAACACGCGGCCCGGATGGATTGGCATGGACAGACTCCCTGGGGGTTTTCTGGGGCTTTCTGGGGCTTTCTGGCTAACGGCACCAACGATAGCACCCGGTCTGCCGCTACCGTGCGGGCACGCTCAGCGTTTTCTGACGACGACGCTGCCGATGGAATAGCCCGCGCCGAACGAGCAGATGACGCCCGCATCGCCGGCCTTCAGGTCACCACGGTGGTGGTGGAAGGCGATGATGGAGCCGGCCGATGCGGTGTTGGCGTACTCGTCCAGGATCAGCGGAGCGATCTCGCTGCCGGCATCGGCGCCGACAAGCTTCTTGATGACCAGCTGGTTCATGCCCTGGTTGGCCTGGTGCAGCCAGTAGCGGCTCACCTGCGTGGGCTCCAGGCCCAGCTTGCCCAGGTGGGCCTCGATGTGCGCGGCAGCCATGGGCACCACTTCCTTGAAAACCTTGCGGCCCTCTTGATAGAAGGTCAGGTCGCGGGCGTTGGGGTCGCGGTCTTCGGCGCGGTTCATGAAGCCGAAGTTGTTGCGGATGTTGCTGCTGAACTGTGTGGCCAACTGCGTACCGAGGATCTCCCACTGGTCCGCGCCGGTCGCGGTGTCGGCGCGCTCGACGATGAGCGCGGTGCAGACGTCGCCGAAGATGAAGTGGCAGTCACGATCGCGCCATTCCAGGTGGGCCGACGTGATCTCGGGGTTCACGACCAGCACGCACTTGCTCGCGCCTGAACGCACCGCATTGAAGGCCTGCTCCAGCGCGAAGGTGGCCGACGAGCAGGCCACGTTCATGTCGAAGCCGTAGCCGCCCGCGCCCAGCGCCTGCTGGATCTCGACGGCCATGGCCGGGTAGGCGCGCTGCATGTTGGCGCTGGAACAGAGCACGGCGTCGACGTCGGCGCCGGTCTTGCCGGCCTGCTCAAGCGCCTGGCGCGCCGCATCGACGGCGATCTCGGCCATCAGCGAGATCTCGTCGTCGCCACGCGGCGTGAAACGCGGGTACATGCGGGCCGGGTCCAGCACGCCGTCCTTCTCGATGACGTAGCGCTGCTTGATGCCGGAGGCCTTCTCGATGAACTCGACACTGGAATGCGTCAGCGGCTGGCGCTCGCCGGCAGCGATTGCCGCGGCATGCAGCGCGTTCTGCTGGTCGGCGTAGGCGTTGAAGGCCTCGACCAGTTCTGCATTGGTGATCACATGCGGCGGGCGGTACAGGCCGGTGCCGCTGATGACGACGGGCGGGAATGAAGCTTGCATGGAAGAGGTCGCCCTGCTGATGTACGAAGCCTGCAATTTTATCGAGCCATTCTGGTGCCCTCCCTAGGCACTAGCCTGGGATCCATGCACGAAGACAGCATCCTCCCTCTTGACGACTCGCTGCGCCTGACGCTGCACAACGAGGTGCATGCCCGCCCGCCGGCGCGCATCCGGCTGCCGGCGGTCATCATCCACATTGCCGTGCTGAACGACGGCGTCAGCCGCGCCGACGAGCACGCGCACCTGCGGCGCCTGCCGGGCCAGCACGAGCTGCCCGAGGAGGCGCTGGCCGCCAACTTCCTGCGCCTGCGCTGCGGCGATTTCTCGCTGAAGTGGGAGCGCCACGCCGAGTTCACGCGCTACGCCGCCGTGCAGCCGCTGCCGGCCGACGCGGAGCCCGGCGCGCAGACGCTGGACGCCCTGCCCCTGCGTGTGGCGCCCGAGTGGCTGGGGCGCATCCCGGGGCGCACCATCGCGGCCATCAAGCTGGTCATGATCGAGCGGCCGCTGACCTGCGCCCCAAGCGCGCTGGCCGAGGCACAGGCCTGGTTCGGCGCCCATGCCGTCGTCGCGTCGACGATGGGCGGGCATTCGCTGGTGGTGACCGACTTCCGGCTGCACGCCAGCGGCTTCGAGCACATGGTGGTGCTGGCCGAGCCCGGCACGCCCGAGACGCGCGCCGGCCGCATCTGCCAGCGGCTGCTGGAGCTGGAGACCTACCGGCTGATGGCGCTGCGCGGGCTGCCCGCGGCCAAGGCGCTGAGCGGCACGCTGGCCGACGTGGAGGCGACGCTGGCGGCCATCACCGCGCGGCTGCAGGCGCACGGTGCGTCGGAGGCCGAGCTGCTGGACGACCTGATCTCGACGGCCGCCCGCGTGGAGCATGCGACGGCCGCGCACCAGTACCGCTTCGGCGCCACGCAGGCCTACCACGCCATCGTCGAGACGCGGCTGGCGGAGCTGCACGAGGGCAAGGTGGCCGGCACGCAGACGCTGGGCGAGTTCATGCAGCGGCGGCTGTCACCGGCCATTGCCACCGTCAGCGCCACGGCGCAGCGGCTGGCCGGCCTGTCGCAGCGCATCACGCGCGCCAGCGCGCTGCTGCGCACGCGGGTGGACATCGCCACCGAGGCGCAGAACCAGCAGTTGCTGGCCCAGCTCAACAACGGCCAGCGCACGCAGCTGCGCATGCAGGCCACCGTGGAGGGGCTGTCCATCGCGGCGATCACCTACTACGTCGTCAGCCTGCTGCTGTACTTCTTCAAGGCGCTGAAGGCCGAGGGCTGGCTGCCGTTCAGCCCGGAGCTGGCGGCCGGCGCGGCCATTCCCCTTGTGCTGCTGGCCGTGTGGCAGACGACGCGGCGCATCCACCGCAAGTTCTTCAGCCACCCCTGACGGTGACGACCTCCAGGCCCGGCACGCGCAGCGCGTCCAGCCGGGCGGTGTCGGCCTGCGGCGTGACCAGCAGCGTGGACAGCGCCGACAGCGGCGCCACGCGATAGGGCGACACCTTGCCCAGCTTGTCGCTGCTGGCCATCAGTACCGTCTCGGCGCTGCTGGCCATCAGCAGCGCCTTGACCTGTGCCTCCTCGGCGTCGCCGGTGGACAGGCCGAACTCCGCATCGACACCGGTCACGCCGAGGAAGTAGCCATCGGCCCGCAGCGCCTGGATGGCCTGCGCCACGCCCGCCCCCACCGCCACGCCGGAGTGCTTGAACAAGCGCCCGCCCAGCATCAGCACCTCCACCGTCGGGTGCTCGATGAGCGCCGCGGCGATGACCGGGCTGTGCGTCGCGATGGTGGCGCGCAGCGTGGGCGGCAGCTGCTGCACCATGGCCAGCGTGCTGGTGCCACCGTCGACGAACACGAGCTGGCCGTCAGCGACCAGCGACGCCGCATGCCGGCCCAGCGCCTGCTTCTCGTCGACGGCGATGGTGCTGCGCCGCGCCAGGTTGGCCAGCGCCGGCGACACCGGCAGCGCACCGCCATGCACGCGCTGCAAGGCGCCGCGCAAGGCCAACTCGCGCAGGTCGCGGCGGATGGTGTCCTCCGACACCGCCAGCCGCTCGGCCAGCTCACGCGCCAGCACGCGGCCGTGGCGTTGCAGGTCGTCCAGGATGGCGAGGTGGCGTTGTTCGGTCAGCATCTGTGGGCTTGCATGGTTTTGCGTTATTTTGCATCATTGAAATTCAATTCAGGAATTTTCATGCAAACACAGACTGAAACACGCATCGCCGACCTGCCGCTGGACCAGCGGGTGCGCGTGCGGGAGGTGAAGCTGCTATCCGACAACTGGTACACGCTGAAGACCACGCGCTTCGACTTCCTGCGCAGCAGCGGCGAATGGCAGACGCAGCACCGCGAGACCTATGACCGCGGCAACGGCGCCTGCATCCTGCTGTACCAGCGCGCGCGCCGCCGTGTGCTGCTGACGCGGCAGTTCCGCTACCCCGTGTTCGTGAACGGCTGGCAGCAGCTGATGACCGAGGCCGTGGCCGGGCTGCTGGACGAGGCCGATCCGGTCAGCTGCATCCGCGCCGAGGCCGAGCAGGAGGCCGGCGTGCGGGTGCGCCAGCCGCAGCCACTGTTTGAGGCCTACATGAGCCCCGGCTCGGTGACGGAGAAGCTGCACTTCTTCGCCGCCGAGTACGAGGACGCCGACCTCGTCGGCGACGGCGGCGGGCTGGTCGACGAGGGCGAGGACATCGCCCGCGTCGAGATCGGCTTCGACGACGCGATGCGCCAGGTCGAGGCCGGCGAGATCGTCGACGCCAAGACCGTGCTGCTGCTGCGCTGGGCCGAGCGGCATGTGTTCGGGCCCGCGCCCCAGGCAGGCCCGCTGCTGGTGCTCATCGCCGGCCCCTACCGCAGCGGCACCGGCGACCGCGACGACCTGATCGCCGCCAACGTGCAGGCCATGCAGGACGCTGCCGTGCAGGTGGCCGCGGCGGGCCATGTGCCGGTGCTGGGCGAATGGGTCACGCTGCCGCTCATTGAGGCGCAGGGCGGCCGGCGCGGCGACGCCGTCTGGGACCGCGTGTTCCACCCGCACGCCCAGGCGCTGCTGGAACGCTGCGACCTGCTGCTGCGCATCGGCGGCGACTCGGCCGGCGCCGATGCGATGGTCCAGGCGGCCCTCGCCCGCGGCCTGACGGTCATTCACGGCCTCGACGCGCTTGTCGCGCGGCCTGCGTAGAATCAATCACCGGGCCCAAATTTTGTCTTCGGCCCGGCGCGTCGCGCCTTAACTTCGCCAGCGAAGTTAGCCTGCGACGCGACGGCCTCCCCGGCCGTCGAGGGCGCCCGCCCTCTTGCCGAAGCAAGTCAAGCGCTCGCAGCCCAGGTCGCGCACTGCTGAACGCGCGCCGATTGATGCGAACTTGAACCATGGAAATCTTCGACTACGACAACATCCTGCTGCTGCCGCGCAAGTGCCGCGTGGAGAGCCGCTCGGCCTGCGACACCTCGGTGCAGTTCGGCCCGCACCGCTTCAAGCTGCCGGTCGTGCCGGCCAACATGAAGACCGTGCTGGACGAGCCCCTCACCGAGATGCTGGCCCGCGAAGGCTACTTCTACGTGATGCACCGTTTCGACCTGGACAGCCTGGCCTACGCCCGGTCCATGCGCGACAAGGGGCTGATCGTCAGCTTGAGCGTCGGCGTGAAGCCGGCCGACTTCGAGCTGGTCGACCAGCTCGCCGCCGAGGGACTGGGCGCCGACTACCTGACCATCGACATCGCCCACGGCCATGCCGAGAGCGTGCAGCGCATGATTGCCCACATCAAGCACAAGCTGCCCGACACCTTCGTCATCGCCGGCAACGTTGGCACGCCGGAGGGCGTCATCGACCTGGAGAACTGGGGCGCCGACGCGACCAAGGTGGGTGTCGGCCCCGGCAAGGTCTGCATCACGCGGCTGAAGACCGGCTTCGGCACGGGTGGCTGGCAGTTGTCGGCGCTGAAATGGTGTGCCCGCGTGGCCACCAAGCCCATCGTGGCCGACGGGGGCATCCGCCACCACGGCGACATCGCCAAGAGCATCCGCTTCGGCGCCAGCATGGTCATGATCGGCTCGCTGTTCGCCGGCCACGAGGAATCGCCCGGCAAGACGGTCGAGGTCGACGGCAAGCTGTTCAAGGAGTACTACGGCTCGGCGAGCGACTTCAACAAGGGCGAGTACCGTCACGTGGAAGGCAAGCGCATCCTGGAGCCGGTCAAGGGCAGGTTCGCCGACACGCTGCGCGAGATGCAGGAAGACCTGCAGAGCTCCATCTCGTATGCCGGCGGCACGCAGCTGGCCGACCTGAAGAAGGTGAACTACGTGATCCTGGGTGGTGAAAATGCAGGCGAACATTTGTTCATGTGATCGTCTGCCGAAGGCAGGCGAGCATCGCGCGCGCAGCGCGAGACCTGCATTTCGGCGTCGCCAAAACGCCGGCGAGCATCTGTTCATGTGAGGCCGGGCATGGACTTCGCCACCTACCGCCGGCATGACGCGACCGCGCTGGCAGCCGAAGTGGCGGCCGGGCGCGTGACGGGCGGGCAACTGCTGGACCTGGCGCTCGCCCGGCTGGCCGAAGTCCAACCTGCACTCAACCCGGTCTGCCGGCTGATGGAGGCCGAGGCGCGCGCCCAGCTCGCGCGCGGCGTCGGCCCCGGCCCGCTGGCCGGCGTGCCGCTGCTCATCAAGGACGTCGCCGAGGACTATGCCGGCGTGCCCACCAGCTGGGGCAGCCGCGCGCTGGCCCGCGGGCCGGCGCCGCGCGAGCACGCGCACGCCGTGCGCCGGCTGCTGGACGCCGGCCTCGTCATCTTCGGCAAGACCAACGCGCCCGAGCTGGGGCTCAAGGGCGTCACCGACCCGCTGGCCTTCGGCCGCAGCAGCAACCCGTGGGACGCGACCCGCACGCCCGGCGGCAGCAGCGGCGGCTCGGCCGCGGCCGTGGCGGCCGGCGTCGTGCCGATGGCGGCGGGCAACGACGGTGGCGGGTCTATCCGCATCCCGGCGGCCTGCTGCGGCCTCGTCGGCCTGAAGCCGTCGCGCGGCCGCATCTCGGTGGGCCCGGGCGCGGGCGAGGTGTGGTTCGGCGCCTGCAGCGAGGGCGTCATCTCGCGCAGCGTGCGCGACACGGCGCTGGCGCTGGATGTGCTGAGCGGCCCCGAGCCCGGCGACGCCGTCGCCCTGCCCCTGCCCGCCACGCGTTTCGTGGACGCGCTGGACGCGCCGCCGCGCCGGCTGCGCATCGCGTGGTGCGCCGATTCGCCCATCGGCGAGCCGGTGCACGACGAGGCACGGCTGGCCGTCGAACGAACGGTCGCCCTGTTGAAAGGGCTGGGGCACACGGTCGAACCCGCGCGCCCCGATCTGGACGGCCGCGCGCTGGCCAACAGCTATCTGCACATCTACTTCGGCCAGGTGCCGGCGATGCTGGCGCGCACCGTGGCGCAAGGCGGCCGCGAGGCCGACTTCGAGCCGTTGACGCGCCTCATCGCCACGCTGGGCCGCGCCACCAGCGCCGCGCAGCTGACGACCGAGCTGCTGCGCTGGAACGACTACGCCCGCGCGCTGGGGGCGCTGCATGCGCGCTACGACGTCTACCTGACGCCCACGCTCGCGTCCCCGCCTGTGCCGCACGGCACCGGCGACACGCCGCCGGCCCAGCTGGCCGTGCTGAACCTGCTGCGCGCGTCAGGCCTGCTGGGGCTGCTGAAGCGGCTGGGGCTGCTGGACGGCGTGGTGCGCCAGATGGCCACCGACAGCCTGCGCCACGTGCCGTTCACGCAGCTGGCCAACCTGACCGGCACGCCGGCCATCTCGCTGCCGCTGCACTGGACCAGCGACGGCCTGCCGCTGGGCGTGCAGTTCAACGCCGCGCCGGGCAGCGATGGCCTGCTGCTGCAGCTGGCCGCCGAGCTGGAGGCCGCGCAGCCCTGGTTTGAGCGCGTGGCGCCTAGCTGAAGCGCACGGACGCCTCGAAGCCGGGCTCCACGTTGCGCAGCTCCAGCCGGCCGCCATGCGCCTCGGCCACGAGGCGGCACAGGCACAGCCCCAGGCCCACGCCGCCCTCCTGGCGCGTGCGGGCCACGTCCGGCCGGTAGAACGGCTGGCCCAGCTGCGGCAGCGACTCGGGCGGCACGCCGGGGCCGAAGTCGCGCACCGTCACGCGCACGCCCTCGCCGTCGCGGGCCAGGCTCAGCTGCACGTCGCCACGCGCCGCATCGTTGTGGCGCAACGCGTTCTGCACGAGGTTGCGCAGGCACAGGCCCACGCGCAAACGGTCCAGTTGCAGCGTCGGCAGGTCGGGCGCTATGTGCAGCGCCACGCCGGGCTGCGCATGCTCCTGCACGAGCGCCGTCAGGTCCACATCCGACAGCTGCAGCGCGCGGTGCCCGCTGCCCAGCCGCTCGCTCTCCAGCAGCGCGGAGATGAGGTCGCGCATCTGCGCCAGCTCGTCCAGCAGCGCGTCGCGCGAGGCGCCCTCGCCCACCAGCTCGGCATGCAGCCGCGCCCGCGTCAGCGGGCTGCGCAGCTCGTGACTGATGGCCAGCAGCAGCGCTCGCTTGCCGTCCAGCATGGCCTGGATGTCGGCGGCCATCTGGTTGAAGCGCATCGCGAGGTCGCCGATCTCATCGCCATGGATGACCGGCACGCGGTGCGAGAACTCGCCGCGCCGGAACGCCTCGGCCCCCAGGGCCAGCGCATGCAGCGGCTGCACCATGTGACGGATCATGCCGAAGGCCAGCCCCGTGACCAGCAGCAGCGCCGGAGCTGCCCACAGCAACCCGTAGGCACTGCCCTCGGAACACCACAGGATGATGCTGCTGGCGAAGGCCAGCACGATGAACACGGCGATGAGCCGCGCCCCCAGCGAATGCTTGAAATGCCGGTGATGTCGATGCCAGCGCTGGTGCCAGCGGTGGCGCACGCGCCAGCGGTACTCCCAGTCGCGGCTCATGCGCTGCAGCCGCTTGGCCTTCTTGCGCTGCCAGCGCTCACGCCAGCGGTGGTCATAGGGGTGGTGTCTCACGTGGCAGAAGCTATGAATGAGCCCGGTGCAACCGCGCAGGCCGTCGCAGCGTCGCCGATCAAGGCGCAAAGCGGAGCCTTAGCGAGACTACGACGAGCATTGGCAACGCCGAGTGGCGACGTTGCGGCGGGATGAGCGGGCGTGCGGGGCTCGTTCATAGCTTCTCAGGCAGGGCGAAGCAGTAGCCGGCGTTGCGCAGCGTCTTCAATGCAGCCAGCGGCTCCAGCTTGCGGCGCAGGCGGCTGACGAGGATGTCCACGGCGCGCGTGAACAGCTCGGCCTCCTGGCCGCGCAGCCGGTTCAGGATGTCGTCGCGCGAGAACACGCGGCCGGGCTCGCGGGCCAGCATCAGCAGCAATTCGTACTCGGTACCGGTCAGCTCGACGAGGCCCGTCGCGCAGCGCACTTCGCGTCGCGTCGTGTCGATCTCCAGGCCGTCGAAACACAGCTTGCCGGTGGACGGCGGCTGCGCGGGCACGGCCGGCGGCGCAAGGCGCGTGCGGCGCAGGATGGTCTGCAGCCGCGCGGCCAGCTCGCGCGGCTCGAAGGGCTTGGGCAGGTAGTCGTCGGCGCCCAGCTCCAGGCCCACGACGCGGTCGGTCAGGTCGCCGCGCGCGGTCAGCATCAGCACGGGGATGTCGCGCCACGCATCGCTGCCGCCGCGCAGCCGCTTGCAGAACTCGAAGCCGTCCATCTCGGGCAGCATGCCGTCGAGGATCAGCGCGTCGAAGCGCTCGGTGGCCAGCCGCGCCAGTGCCGCGCTGGGGCGCGTGACGGCCTCCAGCTGCAGGTCGAAGCGGGCGAGGTATTGCGTCAGCGGGCCGGCCAGGGCCTCATCGTCGTCGATCAGCAGCAGTCGATGCATGGGCCGGATTATTTGGGCACCGCGCGCACCAGCGTGATCGCATGCTCGGGGCAGGCAATGACGCAGTGCCCGCAGGCCTCGCAGGCCGCCGCGTTGGGCGTGAAGGCCTGCTCCCAGCCATGCGCCATGCCGCGCAAGCGGCCGAACAGGCTCAGCCCCTGGCGGTCCTCCGGCGGCAGCTTGCCGAGGGTGAACACGTTGAAGGGGCAGACCGCCAGGCAGTCGCCCTTGCCCTCGCAGCGGTTGCGGTCGATGTGCGGCATGAAGCGGCCGCGCGGCTGGGTGCCACAGTGCGCATCCATCACGCGTCGCCTCGCGAGTGACGGTTCAGGCGGCGCATCATGAAGCGCAGCACCTGCTGCTGCTCGGCATCCAGCGAGTCGAAGAACTCGGCGAACGCCGTGATGACGCCAGGCCCGGCGGCGCGCAGCGCGTCCAGCTTGGCATCGAACAGCTGCTGCGCGGGGCCGCGGGCGAACTGCTGCTCGGCGAACAGATTGGCCAGTTCGGGCCCGCCGACCAGGCTCTTCAGTGCGTCGCGCTGCTGCTGGAGCTGTTCGAGCCAACTGGCGAAGCGGCGCTGCTGGCCGTCGTCCAGGTCCAGCTTGGCGCCGACTCGGGCCAGCAGCAGATGGGCGAAACCATCAGCAGCGCGGCCGAAAGCATGGCCATGACGGCCGTGGCCAAAGTGGTGACGAAATTCGTGGTGCGCGTGCCAGCGTCGAAAGAAGTTCATGGCGTGTTCCGGGGGCGCTCGAGGCCCGTGGTGAGGATGGCGCTCATGGTTCCCGCTGCGGCGCCGCGGTGCATCTCGGCGCGGTATCGCCGGGTTTCGTTTTGTTTCGCCCCACGCGGCCAGCCGCCGCCCCGGCACCGGCGCACCGCCAGCCCAGGGGCCGCCCCTACAATCGCGGACCCCCGAAAAGCCCTCTTTTCGCCCCAGCTTCACAGCGGGCGACGCCGCGATGACCGAACTTGCCAAGTCCTTCGAACCCGCCGCCCTGGAAGCCCATTGGGGCCCCAAGTGGGAAGCCGCCGGCCTCTATGCGCCGACGCTGGACCCGGCCAAGCCCTCCTTCAGCATCCAGCTGCCGCCGCCCAATGTGACCGGCACGCTGCACATGGGCCACGCCTTCAACCAGACGGTGATGGACTCGCTGACGCGCTACCACCGCATGAAGGGTGACAACACGCTGTGGGTGCCAGGCACTGACCACGCCGGCATCGCCACGCAGATCGTCGTCGAGCGCCAGCTGCAGGCCGCCGGCCAGAGCCGCCACGACCTGGGCCGCAAGAACTTCGTTGCCCGCGTGTGGGACTGGAAGCAGGAGTCCGGCAACACCATCACCAGCCAGATGCGCCGCCTGGGCGACTCGGTGAGCTGGGGCCACGAGTACTTCACGATGGACGAGAAGCTCTCGACCGTCGTCGTCGAGACCTTCGTGCGCCTGTTCGAGGAAGGCCTGATCTACCGCGGCAAGCGCCTGGTCAGCTGGGACCCGATCCTGCAGTCCGCCGTGTCGGACCTGGAAGTGGCGTCCGAAGAGGAAGACGGCTCGCTGTGGCACATCCGCTACCCGCTGGCGGACGGCTCGGGCTCGCTGGTCGTCGCGACGACCCGCCCGGAAACGATGCTGGGCGACGTGGCCGTCATGGTCCACCCCGAGGACGAACGCTACGCCGCGCTGATCGGCAAGCTCGTCAAGCTGCCGCTGACGGACCGCGAGATCCCGGTCATCGCGGACGACTACGTGGACCGCGAGTTCGGCACCGGCGTCGTCAAGGTCACGCCAGCGCATGACACCAACGACTACGCCGTCGGCCAGCGTCACAAGCTGCCGATGATCTCGGTGCTGGACCTGCAGGCACGGATCAACGACAACGCCCCCGAGGCCTACCGCGGGCTGGACCGTTTCGTCGCCCGCAAGAAGATCGTGGCCGACCTGGAGCGCTTAAGCCTGCTGGTCGAGATCAAGAAGCACAAGCTGCAGGTGCCGCGCTGCGAGCGCACCGGCCAGGTCATCGAGCCCATGCTGACCGACCAGTGGTTCGTCGCCGTCACCAAGCCCGGTGCCGATGGCAAGAGCATCGCCGACAAGGCCATCGCGGCCGTCGACACCGGCGCGGTGAAGTTCCACCCCGAGCAGTGGGTCAACACCTACAACCACTGGATGGGCAACCTCCAGGACTGGTGCATCTCGCGCCAGCTGTGGTGGGGCCACCAGATCCCGGCCTGGTATGGCACGGGCGGCGAGCTGTTCGTCGCGCGCAGCGAGGACGAGGCCCGCGCCAAGGCCGCCGCCGCCGGCTACACCGGCGAGCTCACCCGCGACCCGGACGTGCTGGACACCTGGTACTCGTCGGCACTGGTGCCCTTCTCCACGCTGGGCTGGCCCGAGAAGACGCTGGAGCAGGAGCTGTTCCTGCCGTCGTCGGTGCTCGTGACGGGCTACGACATCATCTTCTTCTGGGTTGCCCGGATGATCATGATGACGACGCACTTCACCGGCAAGGTGCCGTTCAAGGACGTCTACATCCACGGCCTGGTGCGCGACTCGCAGGGCCAGAAGATGAGCAAGTCCGAGGGCAACGTGCTGGACCCGGTCGACCTCATCCAGGGCTGCGACCTGGAGACGCTGACGGCCAAGTCGACGGTGGGCCTGCGCAAGCCGGAAACGGCACCCAAGGTGGCCGCCCGCGTGAAGAAGGAATTCCCCGACGGCATGCCGGCCTACGGCGCCGACGCGCTGCGCTTCACGATGGCCAGCTACGCCAGCCTGGGCCGCAACATCAACTTCGACACCAAGCGCTGCGAGGGCTACCGCAACTTCTGCAACAAGCTCTGGAACGCCACGCGCTTCGTGCTGATGAACACCGAGGGCCAGGACTGCGGCCTCGTGCACGCCGAGGGCGGCTGCCCGCCCGGCTACAACAACTTCTCGCAGGCCGACCGCTGGATCACCAACGAGCTGCAGCGCGTCGAAGCGGCGGTGGCCCAGGGCTTCGCCGAGTACCGCCTCGACAACGTCGCCAACGCCGTCTACAGCTTCGTCTGGGACGAGTACTGCGACTGGTACCTGGAGATCGCCAAGGTACAGATCCAGACCGGTGACGAAGCCCAGCAGCGCGCCACGCGCCGCACGCTGATCCGCGTGCTGGAAACCACGCTGCGCCTGCTGCACCCGATCGCGCCCTTCATCACGGAGGAGCTGTGGCAGACCGTGGCGCCGGTCGCCGGCCGCAAGACGGTGGACTACATCGGCCAGGCGCCCTACCCCGTCGCCCAGCCCGAGCGCATCGACCCGGCCGCCGATGCGTGGATCGCCCAGCTGAAGGAAGTCGTCGGCACGACGCGCAGCCTGCGCAGCGAGATGGCGCTGAGCCCCGCCGAGCGCGTGCCGCTGCTGGTGGGCGGTGACCTGTCCTTCCTGTCCGAAGCCGCCGCCGTGCTGAAGGTACTGGCCAAGCTCAGCGCCGTCGAGCTGATCTCAGACGACGCCGAGTTCGCGGGTCTGAGCGCCACGGCGCCCGTGCTGCTGCACGGCGCGGCCAAGCTGGCGCTGAAGGTGGAGATCGACGTCGAAGCGGAGCGTGCCCGCCTGACCAAGGAAGCCACGCGCCTGGAAGGCGAGATCACCAAGGCCGAGGCCAAGCTCGGCAACGAGAGCTTCGTCGCCCGCGCTCCGGCCGCCGTCGTCGAGCAGGAGCGCGCCCGCGTGGCCGGCTTCAAGGAGACCGTGGCCCGCCTGCGCGAGCAGCTGGCCCGCCTGCCTCAGTAATAGATCGCCGCCTTGGCCGGCGGCTTCGCGCTGCCCGAGCGCGGCGCCAGCAGTTCGTCGATGCCGCGCGCCACGGCCCACGCGGCGCGCACGCGCGACTCGCGCGTCGTGCCCGCCAGCCGCGGCGTGACCTGCAGCTGGCCCAGGCCGTGCAGCGGCCGGCCCGACTCCAGCCAGCCCGGCTCCAGGCTGTCGAACCAGGCCGCCTTCAGCCGGCCGCTGCGCAGCGCCATGGCAAGCGCACCCTCGTGCACGATGCCCGACTGGCTCAGGCACACCAGCACCTGGCCCGGCCGTGTGGCCTCCAGTTGGCGCTCGCCGACCAGGCCACGGTAGCGGTCGTAGTACGGCACCAGCAGCACCAAACCGTCGGCCTCTTCCATCAGGGTGCCCAAGCCCACGGCCTCCACGCCCCAGCGCGCCCAGGTCGCGTCGCTGGGATGAACGGCGGGGTCATAGCCGATGACGCGCGTGCCGAAGGCCTGCAGCAGTTGCGTCAGCACCTGGGTGGCCGGCGTCATGCCGAGCACGCCCACTGTGGAGCAGCCCAGCTCGCGTCCCACCTTCAGGCCGTCGCTGCCCTCCACCGGCACGCGGCGCAGCAGGCTCAGCAGCGCGCCGATGGCGAACTCGGCTTCGGCGCTGGCGGTGGACGCCTGCGAGCGCACCACGTCAACGCCGGCGCGGCGGCAGGCTTCCATGTCGATGTTGTCGGCGCCGCCGCTGGCCCGGCCGATGGCGCGCAGCTGCGGCGCGGCGCGCAGCACGTCGGCATCGACGCGCACATCGGGCGGCGCCACCAGCGCGCGCGCATCCTGCAGCGCTTCCAGCAGCCCCTCAAAATCGCCCACCAGCTCGGGTGCGAAGCGCGCGTCATGCCGCTCGCCCAGCCATTGCACGACATCCGCTTCCAGCGGCTCCAGGATCAGGACGGTCATTGTTCTTTGTGCCCAACTCAAGGGGCAAAACCGTCACATGCCGCGTGACAAAATCTTCCCGCCCTTGTCCAACCCAGTTTACCCATGGCCTCCTCGCCCCGTTCGCCGATCACCAAAGCCATCTTCCCGGTCGCCGGGCTGGGCACCCGCTTCCTGCCCGCCACCAAGGCCCAACCCAAGGAGATGCTGCCGGTCGTCGACAAGCCGCTGATCCAGTACGCGGTCGAGGAAGCCTACGAGGCCGGCGTGCGCGAGATGATCTTCGTCACCGGCCGCCACAAGCGCCCCATCGAAGACCATTTCGACATGACCTTCGAGCTGGAGGTGGCGCTGGAGAACGCCGGCAAGCAGGAGCTGCTGGACGTCGTGCGCAGCGTCAAGCCCAACGACATGGAATGCATCTACGTGCGCCAGGCGCAGGCACTGGGCCTGGGCCACGCCGTGCTGTGCGGGCAGCGCCTGGTGGGCAACGAGCCCTTCGCCGTGCTGCTGGCCGACGACCTGATGGTGGGTCCGCAGCCCGGCCGCGGCATCCTGAAGCAGATGGTGGAGCAGTTCGCCGACTGGCGCGCGTCCATCCTGGCCGTGCAGGAAGTGCCGGCCGAGCACACGCGCCGCTACGGCATCGTGGCCGGCACGCAAGTCAACGACAACCTCGTCGACGTGAACCGCATCGTCGAGAAGCCCGCGCCGGAAGACGCGCCGTCGCGCCTGGGCGTGGCCGGCCGCTACATCCTGACGCCCGGCGTCTTCCACGAAATCGCCAACCAGCCGCGCGGCGTGGGCGGCGAGATTCAGCTGACCGACGGCATCGCCGGGCTGCTGCGCCGCGAGAAGGTGTTCGCCTACCGCTACGAAGGCAAGCGCTACGACTGCGGCAGCAAGGAAGGCTTCCTGCAGGCCAACGTCGAACTCGCGCTGGCCCACGCCCAGCTGGGCCCGGGCTTCAAGGAATTCCTGCAGGGCCTCGATCTCTGAGGCTGTGCGGGCCGGCCCGCTCGGGCGCAGGCCCTAAGCGGATGCGTCCGCCGATCAACGACGCCGCAGGATGTGGATGAATTCCGAGCCTGCGGTTTCCTGCTGAACCAGTTCATTGCCCGTCTGGCGCGCAAAGGCCTGGAAGTCGCGCATGGAGCCGGGGTCGGTCGCGACGACCTTCAGCAGCTCGCCGCTGTGCATTTCGGCCAGCGCCTTCTTGGCCTTCAGGATGGGCAGCGGGCAGTTCAGGCCCCGGGTGTCGATCTCGCGTTGAACGTCCATGGTGCTCATTCTCGCTTGAGGTCCATCCACTGCGGCTCGATGCCCTTGGACCGCAGCCAGGTCGCCAGCGCCTGGCCCGTGCCCTGCGGCCAGCACAGCACCTGCTCCGGCGCAATCAGCTTGTACTCCGCCAGTTCGGGCGACAGCCGGATCTCGCCGCGAGCCGCCGCGTGATAGGCAATGATGATTTGGTTCATGCGCTGGAAGTCCCAGACGCCCAGCAGCGCCAGGCGGTCGACCTGCAGCGCCGTCTCTTCGGCGATCTCGCGGCGGATGCCCTCCTCGGGCGTCTCGCCAGCCTCCATGAAGCCGGTGATGAGCCCGAAGAAACGCCCCGGCCACGCGGCATTGCGCGCCAGCAAGACCTGACCGTCGCGGTCAACGCATTCGATGACGGCCGCCAGCACCGGCGTCGGGTTGTTCCAGTGCGTCCAGCCGCAGGCCGGGCAGCGCAGCCGCGTCTTGTCGCCGCCGTCCTCGGCCAGCGTGATCGCCGCCAGCGGCGTCGCGCAGTCGGGACAATAGGTGGGCACCTTCACGCCGGAAACACGCCCGTCGACAGGTAGCGGTCCCCGCGGTCGCAGACGACGAAGGCGATGGTCGCGTTCTCGACCTGCTTGGCGATCTGCAGCGCCACCCAGCAGGCGCCTGCGGCCGAGATGCCGGCGAACAGACCTTCCTCGCGGGCCAGGCGCCGGGCCATGTCCTCGGCGTCGGCCTGGCTCACCAGCACCAGTTCGTCCACGCCAGCCGGGTCGTAGATCTTGGGCAGGTAGGCCTCGGGCCACTTGCGGATGCCGGGGATGCGCGAGCCCTCGGCCGGCTGCGCGCCGACGATGCGCACGGCCGCGTTCTTCTCCTTCAGGAAGCGCGACGTGCCGGTGATGGTGCCGGTCGTGCCCATCGCGCTGACGAAGTGCGTGATGCGCCCGCCCGTGTCGGCCCACAGCTCGGGGCCGGTGGTCTCGTAGTGCACGCGCGGGTTGTCGGCGTTGGCAAACTGGTCCAGCACGCGGCCCTTGCCTTCGCGGGCCATCTGCTCGGCCAGGTCGCGGGCGTACTCCATGCCGCCGGTCTTGGGCGTCAGGATGAGTTCGGCACCAAACGCCTTCATCGTCTGCGCGCGCTCGATGGACAGGTCCTCCGGCATGATCAGCACCATGCGGTAGCCACGGATGGCGGCGGCCATCGCCAGCGCGATGCCGGTGTTGCCGGACGTGGCCTCGATCAGCGTGTCGCCGGGCTTGATCTCGCCGCGCTCCTCGGCGCGCCGGATCATGCTGATGGCCGGGCGGTCCTTCACGGAGCCGGCCGGGTTGTTGCCCTCCAGCTTGGCCAGGATCACGTTGCCGCGGGCATCGGCGCCGGGCAGGCGCTGCAGGCGCACGAGCGGCGTCTTGCCGATGACGTCTTCGAGGGTCGGATAGTTCATGGCGACCGATTGTGCAGCGGCCTCGAAACCCGAGCCTTGCCGAGTGCATAATGCGACCCCTCGCTGCAAAGGCGAGAAGCTGTTTCCGACGGGCCTCGGTGGCGAAATCGGTAGACGCAGGGGACTCAAAATCCCCCGCCGCAAGGTGTGCCGGTTCGAGTCCGGCCCGAGGCACCACACGAAACAGCTGCCAGAAACCGCTGGCATACACTCAACTGGTAAGCATCGCCCGCTGCGATGCAGGCGCCCGCCACGGGCCACAGTCCGCCGCCCATGCCCCCGCTGCCCTCGGTCACCAAAGCCTTCATCCTGGCGTGTGTCGGTGTCTTCTGCTTCTTCGAGCTCTTCCCATTCCTGGCACCCTGGTTTGAGTTGTGGCCGCTGACGTCGGGCGTCTTCATGCCCTGGCAGCTGCTGACCTATGCCTTGCTGCACGGCAGCTTCACCCATCTGCTGTTCAACATGCTGGGCCTGTGGATGTTTGGCGGTGAGCTGGAGCGGGTGTGGGGCGCCAGGCGCTACACGCAGATCCTTGTGGCCAGTGCGCTGACGGCCGCGCTGGTGCAACTGCTGTTCACGTGGTTCATGGGCACTCGCGCGCCCACCGTCGGTGCATCGGGCGCCATCTTCGGGCTGCTGCTGTCCTTCGGCATGCTGTTCCCGAACCGCATCATCGTGCCGCTGATCCCGCCCATCCCGATGAAGGCCAAGTACTTCGTCGCGATCTTCGGTGGGCTGGAGCTCATCCTCGGCGCACGGCTGTTCGACCTGGGCCCGCCCAACGTCGCCCATTTCGCCCACCTGGGCGGCATGCTGGGCGCGTGGCTGCTGATCCGCCACTGGCGCTCGTCGCGCCGCCGTTAAAGACCGTCGGCCGGCGTCGGGTAGCGCAGCGCCAGGCGCAGTTCGCGCTTGAGCCGGCCGTTGGCGATGCGGCGTGACTCGCTCCAGAAGCTCAGCGCCATCGGCCCCAGGCGCTCGGCCGCTTCCGTGCGCGTGATGCGCGCGGGGCGCGGCAGGCCCGCCAGGTCGGCGGCGAGGTCGAAGTAGTCGCCCATCAGCAACTGGCTGTCGTCGCAGATGTTGACGGCGCGCTGCGCCCGGCCGCGCAGCAGCGCCAGCACGCAGGCGCGGGCCAGGTCGTCGGCATGGATGTGGTTGGTGAACACATCGTCCTCGCGCCGCAGCACCGGCGTGCCGCGCGCCAGCCGCTCGCGCGGGTGGCCGCCCTCGCGGTCGGGCGCGTAGATGCCAGGGATGCGCAGCAGGCTCACGCGCGTGCCGTGGCGGCGGCCGAAGGCGCGCAGTTGCGCCTCGGCATCGACGCGACGGGCGGCGCGGTCCGTCATCGGGTCCAGCGCCCGCGTCTCGTCAATGAGCGCGCCGCCGCAGTCGCCATAGACGCCCGTGGTGCTGCCGTACACCAGCACCCGCGGCGGGCGGCGCGCCAGCGCGGCGAGCAGGTGCCGGGTGCGTTCGTCGGTGTGGCCGTCGCGCGCGGGGGGTGCCAGGTGCAGCACGCAGTCGGCCAGCCCGGCCAGCCGGCCCAGCGTGGCGGGGTCGTCCAGGTTGCCGAGCAGCGGCACGACGCCCGCCGCCCGCAGGCTGCCGGCGCGGGCCGGGCTGGACGTCAGCGCCGCCACGTGCCAGCGGCCGGCCAGATGTTTGACGACGCGCAGGCCCACGTCGCCGCAGCCAATGATGAGGAGTCGGGAGGTCATGTCAGCGGTGCCCGGCCGCCCGAAACCGCTGACGCGCCCCCTCGGGGGGCAGCAAACGGCGTGAGCGTGGGGGTCATGTCATGGGTCGGGCAAAATGGCGGGCAGTCTACGGCCCCGGACTTGTGCGCGGGGCCGCTTGCTTTCCTGAGCCCATGCCCCATCAGATCACCATCCAGCCCGCCGGCCGCGTCTACACCGCCGAGGGCGACGACACCCTGCTCGCCGCCGCCATCCGCAACGGCGTCGGCCTGCCCTACGGCTGCAAGGACGGCGCCTGCGGCTCCTGCAAGAGCAAGCTGCTGGAAGGCGCCGTCATCCACGGCAACCACCAGTCCAAGGCGCTGTCGGCCGAGGAAGAAGCCGCCGGCTTCGTGCTGACCTGCTGCGCCCGCCCGCAAACCGACTGCACGCTCGAAGCCCGCACGGTGCCCGGCGCCGGCGAGTTCCCGGTGCTGAAGCTGCCCACGCGCGTGGCCGCGATGACGCGCCCCGCGCCCGATGTCGCCGTGCTGACCATGCAGCTGGCCGCCAACCAGAACTTCCAGTTCCGCGCCGGCCAGTACGTCGAGTTCATCCTGCGCGACGGCGCGCGCCGCAGCTATTCGATGGCCAATGCACCGCACTCGCTGCCGGGCCAGATCGAGCTGCACATCCGCCACATGCCCGGCGGCAAGTTCACCGACCACGTGTTCGGCGCGCTCAAGGAAAAGGACATCCTGCGCATGGAAGGCCCCTTCGGCAGCTTCTTCCTGCGCGAGGACAGCGCCAAGCCCATCGTGCTGCTGGCCAGCGGCACGGGCTTCGCGCCCATCAAGGCCATCATCGAGCGCGCCCGTCACATCGGCTCTACCCGCCCCATGGTGCTGTACTGGGGCGCCCGCAAGCAGGCCGACCTGTACCTGAGCGACTGGGTGGCCCAGCAGGCCGCCGAGTGGCCCGTGCTGAACTACGTGCCGGTGCTGTCGGAGCCCGACGCGGGCTGGGCGGGCCGGACCGGCTTCGTCCACCAGGCCGTCATGCAGGACCTGCCGGACTTGTCCGGCCACCAGGTCTACGCCTGCGGCGCGCCCATCATGGTGGACTCGGCGCACAAGGATTTCGTCGCGCAATGCCAGCTGCCGGACGGCGAGTTCTACGCCGACGCTTTCACCTCTGAAGCAGATAAACACTAGATGTTCGAACCGCCGTGGACCGACCCCGCCGACCTCGTCGGCGCGCTGAGACGTGAGGGCGAGGTCGTGCTCGCGCCGCAGGCGCTGGGCGCGCTGGGCGTGTCCGCCGGCGAGCTGAACGCCCTCAAGCCCTGCTGGGACGACCTGCCTCCCGACGGCTACCTGAAGGACGGCGGCCGCTACCGCTTCCGCCGCCACGGCTGCTTCGTCGCCGACGGCGACACGCTGACGCTGCAGCCCCACCGCGCCCACTGGCAGCCGCTGGACTACAACGCGCTGCACGGCGGCATCCAGCGCTGGTACGTGCCGCTGGCGCAGGAGATGGTGGCCTCGCCCGCGTGGAACGCGCTGCTGCTGGGCCTGGCCCGCGTGGCCTCGGCGATGAAGGGCGAGCAGCCCTGGTTCATCGAGGCCCACCCCTTCCGCATCGACACCAGCGACGGCATCGGCCGCCCCACGCCCGAGGGCGCGCACCGCGACGGCGTGGACCTGGTGGCCGTGCTGCTGGTGAGCCGGCATGAGATCAAGGGCGGCGAGTCCCGCGTGTTCGAGGCCCACGGCCCGGCCGGCCAGCGCTTCACGATGACGCAGCCGTGGACGCTGCTGCTGCTGGACGACGAGCGCGTCATCCACGAGACCACGCCCATCCAGCCGCTGACACCCGGCGAGCGCGGCTGGCGCGACACCCTGGTGCTGACGCTGCGCCGCGGCGGTTTCCAGGGCCCCTGAGCGGGCCGCGCGGGCGCCTCAACGCTCGCCTTCTTGACCGGAACACGCAGCGGCTCGCGCCTAGCATCCCCGGCACCGGCAGGCGCAAGGCCCGCCGGCACCGGGAGGCCTTGTGGAACTTCGACGACTCACCCGCACGCTGCGGACCGGGCTGCTGCTGGCCTGCGCGCTGGCCCTGCTGCCGGCGGGCGCCGAGCCCGCGCCCACCACGCAGACTTTGATGCTGTCCGGCACCGGCCCGGACGACGCCGTCGAGTGGGACTTCCGCATCGACCGCGGCATGCGGGCCGGCGAGGCGGCGCGCATCAAGGTGCCCTCCAACTGGCAGCAGCAAGGCTTTGGCCATTACCAGTACGGCTACGACAGGGCCCCGCGCGCCGCAGACACCGGCACCTACCGCCGCCGCTTCACGGTGCCGGCCGACTGGCAGGGCCGCACGGTGCGCGTCGTGTTCGACGCGGTGATGACCGACACGCTCGTGAAGCTCAACGGCCACGTCGTCAGCCCTGTGCACCAGGGCGGCTTCAACCGCTTCAGCCACGACGTGACGCGCTGGCTCAAGCCCGGCGAGGAGAACGACCTCGAGGTGCAGGTCAGCGAGGCCTCGGCCGATGCGGCCACCGACATCGCCGAGCGCCACGGCGACTACTGGGTGTTCGGCGGCATCTACCGGCCCGTGTGGCTGGAGGCGTCGCCGCCGCAGTCCATCGCGCACGTGGCCATCCACGCGCAGGCCAGCGGCGAGCTCACGGCCGACGTGACGCTGCGCGCACCGCGCACGGTGACACGCGTTGTCGCCCAAGTCACGGCCCGCGACGGCACGCCGGTGGGCGCGCCCTTCGGCGTGGCACTGCCGGCCGGTGGCGCGGGCCGCGTGCGGGTCAGCGGGCGCATCGTGCAGCCGCTGCTGTGGACGGCCGAGACGCCGCACCTCTACCAGCTGCAGCTGACGCTGATGGAGGGCGAGCGGGCCGTGCACCAGGTCACCGAGCGCTTCGGTTTCCGGACCTTCGAGGTGCGCGCCGGCCAGGGCCTGTTCCTGAACGGCCAGCGGCTGATGCTCAAGGGCATCAACCGCCACAGCTTCCGCCCCGAGACCGGCCGCGCCGTGTCGCGCGCACAGGCCTATGAGGACGCGCGCCTCATCAAGTCCATGAACATGAACGCGATGCGCGTGGCCCACTACGCGCCGGAGAAGGCCTTCCTGGAGGCGGCGGACGAGCTGGGCCTCTACGTCATCAACGAGCTCAGCGGCTGGCAGCAGGCGCACGGCACCGAGGTGGGCCGCAAGCTGGTGCGCGCGCTGGTGGAGCGCGACGTCAACCACCCCAGTGTCCTGCTCTGGAGCAACGGCAACGAAGGCGGCTGGAACCGCGAGCTGGACGGCGACTTCGCCCTCCACGACCCGCAGGCGCGGCCCGTCATCCACCCGTGGGAAGTGTTCGGCGGCATCGACACCAAGCACTACCCCCGCTACCCCGACCTGCAGCGCCGATTGGCCGGTGACACGCTGGTGCTGCCCACCGAGTTCCTGCACGGCCTGTTCGACGGCGGCCTGGGCGCGGGGCTGGACGACTACTGGCGCGCGATGAAGGCCTCGCCGCGCGGCGCCGGCGGCTTCCTGTGGAACCTGGCCGACGAAGGCATTGCGCGCACCGACCAGGGCGGGCGGCTGGACCTGTTCGGCAGCTATGCGCCCGACGGCATCGTCGGCCCGCGGGGCGAGAAGGAACCCAGCTACTTCACCGTGAAGGAGATCTGGTCGCCGGTGCAGATCGACGCGCCGGTGCTGGACGCGCAGTTCAATGGCGTGCTCAAAGTCCACAACGCGTTCGACTTCACACCGCTGAGCGCCGTGCGCCTGCGCTGGGAATGGATCCGCTTTGCCGACGCCAGCGACAACGCGCAGCAGGCCGCGGTGCTGGCCCAGGGGGAACTGGCCGGCCCCGCCGTGGCACCGCAGGCCACGGGCGAGCTGAAGCTGCCGCTGCCAGCGGCCTGGCAGCACGCCGACGCGCTGCGGCTGACGGCAACGCGCGGCGACGAGGCGCTGTGGACGTGGGTCTGGGCCAGGCCCGGCCAGCCCGTCGTGCGGCTGGACGCACCACACGCCGGCACGCCCACGTCGACGCGCGACGGCGACGACATCCGCCTGCAGGCCGGCGCGTTCTCCGCCCGCTTCGACGCCCGCACCGGGCTGCTGCGTGAGCTGGCCCGCGACGGCCAGGTGCAGCCGCTGGCCAACGGGCCGCGCTTGGTCGTCGCCCGGCCCAAGTCGGCGACCGAGCCCCGCTGGCAGCAGCCGGCCAGCCGCGGCGACGGCGTCTACGAGTTCCCCACCGCGACGATGGCCAACATTGCCAGCATCGATCTGGGCATCACCGAGACCGACGGCTGGGCCGGCTTCCGGCTGGAGCTGTCGCCCGACGGGCAGCGCTGGCAGACCGTCTACGACGGCGCCCGCGTGGCGCGCGATGGGGAGACCTATATCTTCCCGCCGCAGCCCGTGAAGGCGCTGCGCGTGACGCGGCTGAGCGGCGTGCGGCGCACGCCCACGGTGATGGCCGTGAAGCTCGCGTTCGAGGCCGAGCGCTTCGCGGTGCCGGCGCTGCCGATCGCCGTGACGACGGGCAGCGACGCCCACCGCGCGTGGCTGGACGCCCCCGGCGCCGGCGGCCTGGAGCGCCTGCGCTGGACGCTGCGCAACGACGGCGTGCTGGTGCTGGACTACGGCTACCCGCTGCAGGGCCCGGTGCTGTACCACGGCATCACGTTTGACCGCCCGCAGGCCGACGCCAGCCCGGTGCGCGCGCTGGCCCGCGGGCCGCAGCCGGTGTGGCAGAACCGCCTGCGCGGCCCGGTGCTGGGCGTGCGCGACTTGATGCCCGGCGGCTACTTCGCCGACCCGCGCTGGCTACGGCTGCCGTCGGCGGCGGGCAACATGCTGATCGTCAACGAGGGCGCGCCCTTTCTGCAGCTGGGCGCGCGGCTGGCGGACTTTCCGACCACCAGCGTCGAGTTCCCGGCCGGCGACCTCGGCTTCCTGCACGCCATTCCCGCGATGGGTGCCAAGGGTCAGGCGGCCGACCTCACCGGCCCGGCCGGCCAGCCCGCGCTCGCGTCGGGCCGCTACGAGGGCCGACTGCTGCTGAAGTTCTGAGGGTTCATAGAATGGCCGCGGCCCCGCCAAAAGCGTGGCTGTTCTTCTTTCACTGCCGCGCCAAAAGCGCCCGACCGTCATGACCCCCTCCTCCCTCTTCGGCCTGCCCGACCAGGCTACCCACGAGCGCGTGCTGCTCGCCACCGACCCGGCCACCGGCCTCAAGGCCATCCTCGCCGTGCACAGCACCGCGCGCGGCCCAGCCTTCGGCGGCTGCCGCCTGTGGCACTACGACTCCGAAGCCGCCGCCCTCAACGACGCGCTGCGCCTGTCGCAAGGCATGAGCTTGAAGAACGCGCTGGCCGACCTGCCCTTCGGCGGTGGCAAGGCCGTCATCCTGAAGCCGCAGGGCGACTTCGACCGCCCCGCCCTCTTCGCCGCCTTCGGCCGCGCCGTGCAGTCGCTGAACGGCGCCTACATCACCGCCGAGGACGTCGGCACGACGACCGCCGACATGCGCGGCCTGCAGGCCGTGACGCCTTTCGTCAGCGGCATCCCGCGTGACGGCGCGTTCGGCGGCGACCCCAGCCCCAAGACGGCCTGGGGCGTGTTCGTGTCCATCCAGGCCGGCGTGCGCCTCGTGCTGGGCCGCAGCTCGCTGGACGGCGTGCGCGTTGCGCTGCAGGGCCTGGGCGCGGTGGGCTGGCACCTGGCCGAGTTCCTGCACCGGGCCGGCGCCAAGCTGGTGGTGGCCGATGTGGACGCAGCCAAGGTCGAGCGCGCGGTGGCGCAGTTCGGCGCCGTGGCCGTGCATGTGGGCGAGATCCTGGCGGCCGATGTCGACGTGCTGGCGCCCTGCGCCCTGGGCGCGTCGCTGAACGCGCAGACCGTGCCCGCCGTGCGCGCCAAGCTGATTGCCGGCGCGGCCAACAACCAGCTGGCCACGCCGGCCGATGGCGACGCGCTGCAGGCGCGCGGCGTCTGCTACCTGCCCGACTACCTGGTGAACGCCGGCGGCATCATCAGCGTGGCGCGCGAGTACCGCGGCGAAGGCGAAGAGACGGCCGTGATGGCCGAGGTCAGCAGGATCGCCGAGCGCGTGGAGGAGCTGCTGCAGCGCGTTCAGAAGGCCGACTCCACACCCGCCCGCGTGGCCGACGACTGGGCCCGATCCAAGCTCGTCCACCTGGCACGCTGAGCCGCCCCTTGGCCGGGCGGTTGCGCCCGGCCAACATCTAGAGAGCTCTCTCCAGTCCAGGGTTTGTCTTGCCCTGGGCGTGACACGCGCGCTGCACACAATGCCGCGGGTTACGCACGATTACGGAGACAAACCATGACAAGAAACGAGAGCGCCGCGGGCGCGCTGCGCCCGCTGCTGGCCGCCATCGCGCTGCTGCCGCTGGCCTTCGCGGCCCAGGCCGCCGGCTACCGCTTCGGCACCCAGAGCGCCGCTGCCGAGGGCACCGCCAACGCCAACGCCGCCGAGGCGGCCGATGCCAGCACGCTGTTCGCCAACCCGGCGGGCATCACGCGGCTGTCGGGCTGGAACTTCTCCGGCGTCATCGACTACCTGGACGCCAACGCCCGCTTCACCGACCAGGGCTCCACCATCGCGTTGCCCGGCTCCGGCCTGCAGCCGCGTGCCACCGCCACCGTGGGCGACACGGTGGACTTCACGAAGCCGGCCGTCGTGCCGCACCTGTACGCCACGTACCGCGCGTCGGACAACCTGGCCTACGGCGTCGCCTTTTTCGTCCCCTGGGGCACCAAGCTCGACTACCGGCCCGACTGGGGCGGCCGCTACAACCTGCAGAAGGTGGAGCTGAAGTCCTTCTCGCTGAACCCCAACGTCGCGTGGAAGCTGTCGCCCGAGCTGTCGCTCGCCGGCGGCGTGAACCTGCAGTACATGCAAGGCAAGCTGCGCCGCGCGGTGCCCTACGGCTCGGCCTATGCCAAGGGCCTGCTGGCCGCCGCGCAGCAGGCCGCCGCCGGCGGCGCGCCGGCGCTGGCGCTGCAGTTGCAGCAGCAGGCCGCGCAGGTGTTCGGCAACCCGACCTTCGACGGCTCGGTCGCCATCAAGGGCAAGGACTGGGGGCTGGGCTTCAACCTCGCGCTGTTGTGGGAGCCGGTGGCCGGCACCCGCGTCGGCGCGAGCTACCGCAGCAGCGTCAGCCACAAGCTCAAGGGCAGCGCCGACTGGACACAGCCAAGCACGCTGCCCGCCAACGTGCTCGCTGCCATCACCGGCGCGCCATACAGCGCGGCGACGCTGGACCACAACGACTCCGACGCCAGCCTGTCCATCAGCACGCCCGAGTCGCTGTCGCTGCACGGCTTCCACCAGCTGACGCCCACCATCGCCGTCATGGCCGACGTGGGCTGGACGCGCGACTCGCGCCTGAAGCAGCTGCGCATTGACTTCGCCAACACCACACCCGACTCCATCACGCCCGAGCACTGGAAGGACAGCACCAAGGTGTCCGTCGGCGCGCAGTGGAAGGCGCTGCCTCAACTGCTGCTGCGCACCGGCTACAGCAAAGACCTGTCGCCCGTGCCGTCCAGCACACGCAGCCCGGCGCTGCCCGACGCACACCGCACCTGGCTGGCGCTGGGCGCCAATTGGGCGTTCAGCGACACCGCGAGCGTCGACTTCTCCTTTGGCCACGTGAAGCTGAAGGACGCCGCGATGAATGCCACCGATGACGGCGAAGGCGAGACGCCCTGCAACTGCTCGTACGCCACCGCGCGCGGCAACTACGCCACCAAGGCCACCATCTTCGGTGTCCAGTTCAACATCAAGTTCTGAGGGAGAGACCGCCATGGATCGCCGCAGTTTTCTCCGCCGCAGCGCCGCGCAAGCAGGCGCGCTGATCACCACCTCCACCGCGCTGTCCAGCCTCGTCGGCTGCGGCGGCGGTGGCGACGCGGGCACGCCCATCCAGCCGCTGCCCGCCACCTTCCCCGGCAGCACCACGCCGCTGCCCAGCACGTCGGCCGCGACGGGCGCGTACAAGTTCCCGCAGTCGGTCGCGTCGGGCGACCCCAAGCCCGACGGCGCCGTGCTGTGGGCCCGCGTGGTGCCCACGTCGGCCGATGACGTGGCCAGCGCCACCGGCGCCGGCAGCTTCACCGTCAAGCTGACCGTCAGCGCGGCCGCCGGCAATGCCGCACTGCTGGGCACCACCACCGCACTGACCGGCACCGCCGACGCCAGCGCCGACGTGCCCGTCTACGAGTTCTACGACCACACGCTGCGCCACCGCATCGCCGGCCTGCAGCCAGGCACCGTGTACTACTACCAGTTCACGGCCGGCGACAGCCGCTCGCGCGTGGGCCGCTTCAAGACGGCGCCCGCCGCTGACAACGACAACAGCGCGCTGAGCTTCGCCTTCATCTCCTGCCAGGACTGGAGCGTCAACCACTGGGCCGGCATGGACGCGCTGGCCCAGGAGAACATCGACTTCGTCGTTCACCTGGGTGACTACATCTACGAGGCCGTCGGCGCCGACTACCAGGCCGGCGGCGTGGAGAGCGCGCACACGGCGCTGGCGCTGCCCAACGGCGCGGCCCTGCCCAGCGGCGGCGGCAAGTACGCGACGACGCTGGCGGACTACCGCTACCTCTACAAGCGCTACCGCACCGACCGCCGGCTGCAGAACCTGCACGAGCGCTTTGCCTTCGTCGCGATCTGGGACGACCACGAGTTCAGCGACGACTGCTGGGGCGACCGCAGCACCTACGACAACGGCACGTTCAACGCGACCACGCAGGTGGGCGACAACACGGTGCAGACCTCGCGCCGCCTGTCCGCCAACCAGGCCTGGTTCGAGAACATGCCGGCCGACATCAGCTTCACGCTGGACCCCGGCCAGGGCATCACCGGCATCCGCATCTACCGCGACCTGAAATTCGGCAAGCTGATGCACCTCGTCATGACCGACGAGCGCCTGTACCGCGCCGACCACCTCATCCCCGAGGCGGCGCCCAACCCGCTGACCGGCGGCCAGGTGGGCAGCATCGGCGCGCGCTACATGGTGCCGCAGGCGACGCTGTCGTCGGTCGAGACCGCCAAGCTGAGCGCCGGCGCCACGCTGCCCGACCCGCTGGCCCTCGTCAGCGTGCTGGGCGGCGCGCAGCGCCAGTGGTGGGCGCAGACCATGACCACGTCCACCGCGCTGTGGAAGGTCTGGGGCAACGAGGTGTCGCTGCTGCGCATGGGCATCGATGGCGCCAAGATCCCGGCCGCCCCGGCCGCGTTCAAGACCAAGTTCGTGCTGAACGCCGACCAGTGGGACGGCTTCAACGCCGAGCGCAAGTACCTGATGGGGCAGCTGCTGAGCAAGGGCGTGAAGAACGTCGTGGCCGTCACGGGTGACATCCACGCGTTCTACGCCGGCGTCGTCATGGCCGACTACGACGCCGCGACGCCGGTGCCCGCGATGGTGGACCTGGTCACCGCCGGCGTGTCCAGCAACTCCAACTTCAGCTACTTCTACGGCGCGGCGACGCAGCCGGCCTTCGCGCCGCTGAAGCCGCTGGTGGCGACGAGCGAGGCCGAGGCCGAGGCCATCGCCATCCAGATGCTGAGCGCGGCCATCGCGCTCGGCGCGGGCGTGACGGACCTGACCAACACCGCGGCCGTCACCGCCGCCGTGACGGCCGCCGTCACCGGCGGGCTGATCCCGGCCGCCGCGACGCGGGCCACCGCCGGGCTGTCGACGACCGTCATCAACACCTTCGACGAGACCCAGGCCGGCACCATGGGCGCCACGGTCGCCAACACCATCGCCGGCCTCGCCGGTGCCGGCAAGTCGGTCGCGGCAATGACGCTGTACGGCCTGATCCGCGGCAAGCTGGCGACCGCGTTGGGCATCCCGGCCGCGTCCGTGCCGGCAGCCGAGATCGTCAAGCGGCTGAACCCGTTCGCCGACGCGACGACGGCCGCGGCGCCGCCGGTCAACAACCCGTGGATCAAGCATGTCGACAGCGACGCGCAGGGCTACGCGGTCGTGTCGCTGAGCAAGACCGAACTGCTGTGCGACTTCAAGAAGGTCGCCCGCCAGGCCGGCGGCGTGGCCCCGGCAACGCCGGTGGCCAGCGTCAGGCGCGTGCGCGTGGCGGCCGGCGTGACGGACGTGACCGTCGTCTGAGCCTCACCGCCTCCAAGCAAAACGCCCGGCAGTGCCGGGCGTTTTTTTGCGTGGTGCGCTCACTCGCCGAGGTAGGCGGCGCGGACCTTGGGGTCGTTGAGCAACGCGCGGCCCTCGCCGTCCATCGTCACCTCGCCCGACTCCATCACATAGCCCCGGTTGGCCAGCTCCAGCGCGCGGCTGGCGTTCTGCTCGACGAGCAGGATGGTGACGCCCTGCTGGTGGATGTCGTTCACGACCTCGAAGATCTTGTCCACCATGATGGGCGACAGGCCCATGGACGGCTCGTCCAGCAGCAGCACCTTGGGGCGGGCCATCAGCGCGCGGCCCATGGCCAGCATCTGCTGCTCGCCGCCGGACATGGTGCCGGCCAGCTGCTTGGCGCGCTCCTTCAGCCGCGGGAACAGCGCGAAGACCTTGTCGATGTCCGCCTCGATCTCGCCATCCTTGCGGTTGTAGGCCCCCATCTGCAGGTTCTCGGTGATGGTCATGCGCGTGAACGTGCCGCGCCCCTCGGGCACCATCACCAGGCCCTTCTTGGCCAGGTCCCAGGCGCCCTTGCCCTTGATGGACTCGCCCAGGTACGTCACGTCGCCGGCGGCCACGGGCTGCAGGCCCGTGACGGCCTTCAGCGTCGTCGTCTTGCCGGCACCGTTGGCGCCGATCAGCGACACCAGTTCGCCCTCGCGCACCTCGAAGTTCACGCCCTTGACGGCCTGGATGCCGCCGTAGGCCACCTTCAGGCCGCTGACCTTGAGCAGGGTTTGTTTTGCTTCTGCCATTTCTCGTCCCCGCTCAATGCGCTTTGTGGCCGGCGCCGAGGTAGGCCTCGATCACCTTCTCGTTGCTCTGCACCTCGGCCGGCGTGCCTTCGGCGATCTGCTTGCCGTAGTCCAGCACCGTCACACGGTCGCACAGGCCCATGACCAGCTTCACGTCGTGCTCGATGAGCAGGATGGTGCGGCCGTCGTTGCGGATGCGGTCGATCAGCTCGCGCAGCACGACCTTCTCGGTCGCGTTCATGCCGGCGGCCGGCTCGTCCAGCGCGATGAGCTGCGGGTCGGTGGCCAGCGCGCGGGCGATCTCCAGGCGGCGCTGGTCGCCGTAGCTGAGCGTGCGGGCCTTGAACTCGGCGTACTTGGCGATACCGACGTACTCCAGCAGCTCCAGCGCGCGCGCCTTGATGGCGGCCTCCTCGGCCTTGAAGGCGGGCGTGCGCAGCACCGCGCCGAGGATGCCGGACTTGGTGCGCACATGCCGGCCCACCATGACGTTCTCCACCGCCGTCATGTCGGCGAACAGGCGGATGTTCTGGAAGGTGCGCGCGATGCCGGCCTTGGCGACCTGGTGCACCGCCTGCGGCGTGTACGGCGTGCCGCCCAGCGAGAAGCTGCCGCCGTCGGGCACGTACAGGCCGGTGATGACGTTGAAGAAGGTCGTCTTGCCGGCGCCGTTGGGCCCGATGAGACCGTAGACCTGGCCGCGCTGGATCTGGATGCCGACGTCGGACAGGGCTTGCACGCCACCGAAGCGCTTGGACGCGCCGCTGACGTTGAGGACGATGTTGTCGTGGGTGGTCATGGTGCCTGTTCCCTCACTTCGCAGCCGGCGCAGCCGACTTGCCATGCTCCGGCGCGGGCCACAGGCCGCGCGGGCGCACCAGCATGATGATGATCATGGCCAGCGCCACGAGCAGCTGGCGCAGGATGGCAGCGTCGATGCGGCCGTCCGTCATGGCCTGGATGTCGCCGGCGACGTAGCGCAGCACCTCCGGCAGTGCGGCCAGCATCAGCGCGCCGAGGATGACGCCGGGGATGTGGCCGATGCCGCCCAGCACCACCATCGCGACGATCATGACCGACTCCTGCAGGCTGAAGGACTCGGGCGACACGAAGCCCTGGAAGCTCGCGAACATCGCGCCGGCCACGCCGCCGAAGGTGGCGCCCATGCCGAAGGCCAGCAGCTTCATGTTGCGGGTGTTGATGCCCATCGCCTTGGCGGCGATCTCGTCCTCGCGGATGGCCATCCACGCGCGGCCGATGCGCGACTGCTCCAGCCGGTAGCAGATCAGCACGCTGGCCACGACCAGCGCCAGGAACAGGTAGTAGTACAGCGTCACCGACGGCAGGGTGAAGCCGCCGATCTCCAGCGGCTTGGCCAGGTCCACGCCGAAGATGTGGAACGAGTCGATCTGGCCGATGCCGCGCGGGCCGTTGGTCACGTTGACCGGGTACTCCAGGTTGTTCAGGAACACGCGGATGATCTCGCCGAAGCCCAGCGTCACGATGGCCAGGTAGTCGCCGCGCAGCTTCAGCGTGGGCGCGCCCAGCATGATGCCGAACAGCGCCGCCAGCCCCGCGCCGGCCGGGATGACCAGCCAGATCGGCGAATGCAGCCCCTCGGGGAACGCGGCCTGGAAGGCCTCGAAGTTCTGGCTCAGGTGCGGGCTGGCCATCAGCGCGAACATGTACGAGCCCACGGCGTAGAAGGCCACGTAGCCCAGGTCCAGCAGGCCGGCGTAGCCGACGACGATGTTCAGGCCCAGCGCCAGCAGCACGTACAGCAGGGCCAGGTCGATGATGCGCACCGGGCCGTTGCCCAGCTGCTGTGCGAACAGCGGCACGACCAGCAGCGCGATCGCGACGGCGATGAAGGTGAAGAGTTTCTTGGCTTGCATGGTGGTGCTCCTCAGGCGCGGTCGGCCACGCGTTCGCCCAGCAGGCCCGAGGGCCGCAGCGTCAGCACGAGGATGAGGGCGACGAAGGCGAAGATGTCGGCGTAGTGGCTGCCCAGCACGCCGCCGGTCAGGTCACCGAGGTAGCCCGCGCCGATGGACTCGATGAGCCCCAGCAGGACACCGCCCACGACGGCACCGGCCAGGTTGCCGATGCCGCCCAGCACCGCGGCCGTGAAGGCCTTCAGCCCGGGCATGAAGCCCATGGTGTGCTGCACGGTGCCGTAGTTGGCGGCCCACATCAGGCCGGCGACCGCGGCCAGCGCGGCGCCGATGACGAAGGTGGTGGAGATGATGAAGTCCGGCTTCACGCCCATCAGCCCGGCCACGCGCGGGTTCTCGGCGGTGGCGCGCATCGCACGGCCCAGGCGCGTGTAGTTCACCAGGTACATCAGCGCCGCCAGGATGCAGACCGTGAGGCCCAGGATCAGGCACTGCGTGACCGTGATGACGGGGCCGCCCAGGTCGAACGGCGTCGTGGGCAGCAGCAGCGGGAAGGGCTTGGGGTTGGGCTTCCAGATGATCATCGCCAGCACCTGCAGCAGCAGCGACATGCCCATGGCCGTGATCAGCGGCGCCAGCCGCGGCGCATTGCGCAGCGGCCGGTAGGCGATCTTCTCGACCGCGTAATTCAACGTCGCGCAGACGACGATGGCCGCAGCCAGGCCGACGACCATCAACAGCCAGCCCGGCATCCCAGAGTCAGCAAGCACCGTGACCAGCGTCCAGCTGACCATGGCGCCCACCATCAGGATCTCGCCGTGCGCGAAGTTGATGAGGTTGATGATGCCGTAGACCATCGTGTAGCCGAGTGCGACGAGGGCATACATGCTCCCGAGCACCAGGCCGTTGATGATCTGTTGAATCAGAGTCTCCATGAGGGCTCCACAAATTTTGTTGGGCGCAGCATGCGCCACGCGACCCACCGTGAAACGCAACCCCCGTGCCAATCGCCGGCTTTCAAGGGTATTCACCGACGATCTGGCAGGCCCGGGCGTTTGATCGGTCCCACGTGCACGGTCAAGGTCAGAAGTCACGAGTGTCGACCCGAGGTGTCGTGGGCGGAAATCCGCACAAACCGCAAACCGCCCGGGCGGTTCTTCGCCAGCACGCAAAAAACCGCGCGGCTGCGCGCAGCGGCCGCCCGGGCGTGGGCACACTAGCGCCGTGTCTGACGTTCCTCGCCTGCCGCGGCTGCTGAGCCGGCCGGGCTTCTATCTCTTTGTGACCGGCGCGCTGATGGTGCTGGGCTTCGTGCTGGCGCACCGTCTCAGCGAGCGCAGTGGCCGCGAGCAGCTGTCCGCGCTCAGCACCGAACGCCTGGAGCTGTACGCCACCAACCTGTCGGCCGAGCTGGGGCGCCACGCCGCCCTGCCCGGCCTGCTGGCCATCGCGCCGACGCTGCAGGCGCTGATGCAGGCACCGGACGACGCCGACGCGCGCCACGCCGCCAGCCAGATGCTGGCCCGCGTCAACGTGCGCGCCGGCACCCACCAGCTCTTCGTCACCGATGCGCGGGGCCAGGTCTTGTCCGCCAGCGAAACGCTGACGCCGCCAGCCCGGCTGGGCGAGGCCATGGCGCAGGGTCGCACCCACTTCTTCGCCGCCGACCCGGCCACCGGCAGCACCGACTTCTACCTGCTGCACCCGCTGCGCCAGGCCGCGCGGGCGGCGGGCGTCATCGTCGTGCGCTTCAACCTCGCGCCGCTGGAAGCCACCTGGGTGGACCTGGGCCTGCGCTCGCAGAACGAGCGCATCCTCGTGGCCGATGACCAGGACGTCGTCATCATGAGCTCGGTGCAGGCCTGGAAGTACGCCGTGCTGGGCCATGCCGACCCGTCGCGCCGGCTGGCGCTGCAGGCCAGCGCGCGCTACCCGCAGGCCATTGGCGCCGACCTGGACCTGCCCGCATCACTGGAAGTGCACCAGGGCCAGCAGGTGCGGCTGCCGGTGCTGGACAAGCCGCTGCTGGCGCAGCAACGCCAGCTGGTGCCGCTGGGGCTGCGGCTGGTGGCCCTGTCGGACCTGACCGAGGTGCGCCAGCGCGCGCAGCTGGCGGCCTGGGGCGGCGCCGCGTTCGGCGCGAGCATCGGCCTGCTGTTGCTGTACCTGTCGTCGCGCCGCCGCGCGCTGCGCCAGCTGACCCAGGCGCAGACGCAGCTGCAGCAGGCACACGGCCAGCTGGAGCAGCTGGTGGACAGCCGCACCGCCGAGCTGCGCCAGGCCAACGACGCGCTGAAGACGCAGATCGCCCAGCGCCTGCAGACCGAGGGCGAGCTGCTGCAGGCCAGCAAGCTGGCCGTGCTGGGGCAGATGTCGGCCGGGCTGTCGCACGAGGTCAACCAGCCGCTGACGGCGCTGCGCGCGCTGGCGCGCAATTCCATCCGGCTGCTGGAGAACGGCCGGCGGGACGCCGTGGCCACCAACCTGCAGCTGATGGACGAGATGGTGGAGCGCATGAGCCAGATCACGCGCCAGCTGAAGAGTTTTGCGCGCAAGGCCGACGAGCAGGCCAGCGGCAGCACGCCGCTGCTGGACAGTGTGCGCGCCGCGCTGCTGCTGCTGGAACACCGCAGCCGGGCGCTGGGCGTGCAGGTGGATGTGGACATGACCGCCGGCCAGCGTGTGCGCGCCGAGGCCAACCGGCTGGAGCAGGTGCTGGTGAACCTGATGGGCAATGCGCTGGACGCGATGCAGCACGAGCCGCTGCGCCGGCTGCGCGTGCTGGCCCGGCCGCTGGACGAGGGCCGGCGCGTGCTGATCCAGGTGCAGGACAGCGGCACCGGCGTCAGCGAGGCCGCGCTGGCGCATCTGTTCGAGCCCTTCTTCACCACCAAGCCGGCCGGCGAAGGGCTGGGGCTGGGGCTGGTCATCTCGGCCAAGATCGTGCACGAGTTCGGCGGCACGCTGCGCGCGGTGCGGCTGGAGCGCGGCATGAGCTTCGAGTTCGACCTGGCCGTCGACACCCCCAGTACCACGGAGACAGCAGATGTTTGAGGGCTACAAGGTCGTGTTCGTCGAGGACGACCTGCCGGTGCGGGTCAGCCTCACGCAGACGCTGGAGCTGGAGGGCCTGGCCGTGCAGCCCTGTCGCAGCGCGGAAGAGGCCCTGCCCCACCTGCAACCCGGCGCGCCGGTCATCCTCATCACCGACGTGCGCCTGCCCGGCATGGATGGCCGCGCGCTGCTGGCCCATGTGCAGGCGACCGATTCCAGCATTCCCGTCATCCTCATCACCGCCCACGGCGACGTGAGCATGGCCGTGCAGGCCATGCGCGGCGGCGCCTACGACTTCATCGAGAAGCCATTCGCCCCCGAGCGGCTGGTGGACGTGGCGCGCCGCGCGCTGGACCTGCGCACGCTGCGCCACTCTGCCGACGAGCTGCGCGAACAGCTGCAGCGCGCCAACGGCATCCAGGCCGCGCTGCTGGGCCAGTCGCCCGCCATGCAGCAGCTGCGCCGGCAGGTGATGAACCTGGCCGGCACGTCGGCCGACGTGCTCATCGTCGGCGAGACCGGCACCGGCAAGGAGCTGGTGGCGCGCTGCCTGCACGACCAGAGCCCACGGCGCGACCGGCATTTCGTCGCCATCAACTGCGGCGGCCTGCCCGAGGCGCTGTTCGAGAGCGAGCTGTTCGGGCACGAACCCGGCTCATTCACGAGCGCGGCCAAGCGGCGCATTGGCAAGATCGAGCACGCCAACGGCGGCACGCTGCTGCTGGACGAGATCGAGACCATGCCCATCGCGCTGCAGATCAAGCTGCTGCGCGTGCTGCAGGAGCGCCGCGTGGAACGGCTGGGCTCCAACGACGAGCTGCCGATCAACGTGCGCTTCATCGCCGCCAGCAAGGGCGACCTGCGCGAACAGGCCGCGCGCGGCGAGTTCCGCAGCGACCTCTACTACCGCCTCAACATCGCCACGCTGAACCTGCCGCCGCTGCGCGAACGCCGCGAGGACATCCCGCTGCTGTTCGAGCACTTCGTCACCCAGGCCTGCGCCCGCTACGAGCGCGGAGCCCCCGAGCTGACGCCCGAGAAGCTGCGCGAGCTGATGGCGCACGACTGGCCCGGCAACGTGCGTGAGATCCGCAACGCGGCCGACCGCTTCGTGCTGGCCCTGGACGACCTGGACCCGCAGGCCGCGCTGCAGGCCGTGCCGTCCTTGAACCTGGCGCGGCAGATGGACCTCGTCGAGAAGACGCTGATCGAGCAGGCGCTGCGCCGCTGCGGCGGCAAGGTGCCCGCCGCGATGGAACTGCTGGGCACGCCGCGCAAGACGCTGTACGACAAGCTGCACCGGCACGGCATCGTGCTCGACGACTTTCGCTAGCGGCCGCCCAGGACGTCGCTGGTTGAGCGGGCTCCCGGCGGCCGCGATGTTCCTGCTGCGAGTCAGGTCAGCAGGTCGGCCAGCCAGCGCTGCGTTGTGCGTGGAACCATGCCGAGCCGCGCCTGAGCACTGGTCTCGCTGGCAATCGTGTTGGACGTCGCCAGCGCCTGCGCCCGGTAGCCCGCCACGACGCCGGCCGCAGGCCCTTCGCCCAGCATCGGCGCGATCATGGCCCCGAAGGCTTCGGGCGTCAGCGCTTCGTAGCTCACCGCGCGCTGGAAGAACGTGGCGAAGCCGGCCGCAAGTTCGTCCCCGGTGAGGCCGGGCGACTGACCCACGCCGACCACACCCGTGATGGCGGAGTCCATGAGCAGGCGCTCGGCCACCTCCGCGACGTCCAGGTGCGAGCTCCAGGCAACGCGATAGCCGGCGCGCAGCGGGTAGCGCAGCACCCCATCCACATTGGCCGGCTCCAGAACCAGGGGGTTCAGCAGGTTCTCGAGGAACAGACGTGGCGCCACCACGGCCGTCGACACCCCGCTGGCCTCGGTCTCGCGGATCAGCGTCGCGATGGCGCTCTCGGGCGGGTTTTGCATCGGCGAGCCGGGCTCGTCGACCACCCAGCCGCTGGTCGAGATCACGACGCGCCTGGGGCGCGCGATGGCGATGGCACTGGCCATGTTGCGGGCATGGCGCAGACGGTCGGCCTCGGCCGTCACCGGCAGATGAACGAACACGCCCTGAGCGCCGCGGTAGGCGGCCACCAGTGACTCCACGGAGTCGTGGTCGGCCACCACCGCCGGCAAGCCGCCGGCGACCGGCGGGCGGCGCGTGGCTGCCACTGCGCGATGGCCGGCCTGCAGCAGCCGCGCCAGCAAGGGGCCGCCTTGCGCGCCCGTGGCGCCATGGATCACATAGGTCATGACAGAACTTCCTTTGGTTCAATGAACAGAGCATCAATGGTCAAATTCATGCACTGGTTACGTCAAATGCACCAATGGAAAAAATGTCAGCAGCCAAGCCGCTCTGCTGCGGTGTGGCCCGATTTCTCACCTTGCTGGATGGGCCCTGGGCGACGCTGGTGGTTCGCGAGCTGCTGCATGGCCCGCGGCGCTTCACTGAACTGCGCAGCGCGTTGCCCGGCATCAGCGCCCACACGCTGACACATCGGCTGCGCGGCTTTGAGCGGCACGGGCTGGTCACGCGCATGGCTTTTGCCGAGACGCCGCCACGGGTGGTCTACGAACTGACGCCCCTCGGCGAGGGTCTGCGCGATGTGCTTGAAGCCATGCGCAAGTGGGGTGACACCGTACCCGACGCCGCGATCGAGCCGCCGCCGCAGCCGCCCCTAGATGCCACGCAAGCGCTGGCCGCAATGGCCTGCCCGTTCGGCGGCAGCGCAAACCGCGGCGAGTAGGGCCTGCCGGGCGGGCGCTCAGGTCGGGGAGCGCCGCGCCAGATTCATGACGGCGAGGCCGCCCACGGCCAGTGCGCCGCCGACGGCCATGGAGCCGTCGACCTGCTCGCCCAGCCCGATGGCAGCGAACAGCACGCCAAAGACCGGGACGAGCGTGATGTAAGCCGAGGCCGCCCCGGCGCCCAGCGCGGAGACCCCCTCGAAGTACCAGGCATAGGCCAGCACGGTGGCACCCGCCGCCAGGAAGAAGAGCGCCGCCCAGATGCCAGCGCCCGCCTGCAGCGGTGCGGCCAGGGCCTGCGGCCTCTCGAAGACCAGGGCCGAAGCCAGCAGCAGCACCATGCCCAGGCCCGCGGTGACCGTGGTGGTGGTCAGCGCATCGACGCCCTGCAGCAGGCGGCGCCCCATCAGCGTGTAAGCGACCCAGCACGCGGCGCAGCCCAGCAGCAGCAGCTCGCCCACGCCAAGCCCACCCGTCAGCAGCGTCAACGGCTGGCCGTGGGTGATGACGACCCAGGCCCCCGCCGTGGCGAGGGCCATACCAACGCCTATGCGGCGGTTGAGCCGCTCGCCGAACCACCAGGCCGCCAGCAGCGTGGTGGCCACCGGGTTGGTCGTCACGACGAGCGCGGCACGGCCAGCGGGCACCTGCGCCAGCCCCAGCATGAAGAACACCGCATAGCCGAACACCCCGACCGCCCCGGCCAGCGCCAGCCCGCCCCATTGCCGCGCGGACAACCCGCACAGCCGGCGCAGCCCCGCCGTGGCGTGCAGCCAGGCCAACAGCAGCACCAAGGCGATGCCAAAGCGCCAGCTGGCCACGGCCAACGGAGGAAGGGCCTGGGCCAGCACGCGGCCCGCGGGCCAGGATCCACCCCACAGGGCAGCCATGCCGAGCAGCTTCAGATGAATCCGCCATTGGCTGGCGCTTCCCGGGGTGGCAACGAAAGTCGACGATCGCATGTGGGTACTATCTTTTCTTCAACATTGATAGACAAATGAGCAAATGCTCATGACAGCTTCGAAGCCTCGATGACGTTTACTCAGCTCGAAGTCTTCGCTGCACTGGCGCGCGCCGGCAGCTTCTCGCGCGCGGCGGCGTTGCTCGGCATCACGCAGAGCGCGGTCAGCCACGCCATCCGGGGGCTGGAGGCCGAGCTGGGCCTGCCGCTGTTTCAGCGCGATGGCGGCAAGTCCACGCTGACCGAAGCGGGCGCGCGGCTGCTGGCCCGCGGCAACGACATCCTGCAGCAGCGCGAGGCCCTTCAACAGGAGGCCGCGACGGCCCGGGGCCAGGCGCGCGGCACGCTGCGCATCGCGTCGTTCGGGTCCACCTCGTCGCTGCGCCTGCTGCCCTCGCTGCTGGATGCCTATGCGCGCGCGCAACCGGAGGTCGAAGTCCATGTCGAAGAGCAGGACGACGCGACCGTCGTGCGCTGGCTGCTTGAGCAGCGGGCAGAGATCGGCTTCGTGACGCTGCCGGATGAGCGCTTCGAGACGATGCCGCTGGTGCGCGACGAGTTTGTCGCCGTGCTGCCCGATTCGCACCGCCTGGCCAAGCGCCGGCAGTTGCAGCTGACCGACCTGGACGGCGAGCCCTTCATCCGCACGGGGGCCGGCAGCGGCTCCGTCATTGATCGAATGCTGTCCGACGCCGGTGCAAGGCCGCGTCTGCTCTATCGCTTCGAGCAGCTCAGCTCCATCCTGGGCTTCGTGGCGCAGGGCCATGCGGTGGCCGTGGCGGCGCGGCTGGCCCTGCCGGACGAGGCCCCTGGCGTCGTGTATCGCCCCCTGCAGCCGCGGCAGCATCGCATCACCGGCCTGGCCGTGCGCAGCATGAAGCGCCTGTCTCCCGCCGCCGTGGCGTTCATGGACGTGGCGCGGCGATGCTTCGCCGCCTCAGCGCGCGGCTCGACAAACCCTTGATGGCCCCATCGCAAGGCCCGCACGGGGCGATGGCAGCCGCGGGCTCTCAGCGATACCGCTCAGGGTCCGGCGAGTCGGTCGGGTTGGCGATGACGCGACGGAAGGCAGCACTCATCGGCAGCTTCAGGTTCAGCCCCTGTGACGGCAGCGGCTGCTCGAACCAGCGGCGGTAGATGGCATGGATCTCACCGCTGCGGTAGAGCCCGGCCAGCACGCCGTCCACCAGCGCCTTGAACTGCGGGTCGCCCTTGCGCAGCCCGATGGCGTAGGGCTCCACGGTCAACGCGTTGTCGGAGATGCGGTAGTCGTCCGCGCTGGGACCCTGCTGGGCCAGCACCGCACGGATGATGACGTCGTCCATCAGGAAGGCCGCCGCGCGGCCGCTGCGCACGAGCTGGAAGCCCTCGGGGTCGTCCAGCCCGCCCAGGATGCGGATGCCCAGGTCCTGCTGCTCGTTCACCTTGGCCAGGTGCTGGATGCTGGTGGTGCCGATGGTGGAGGCCACCGCGCGGCCACGCAGGTCGGCCAGGCTCTGCACACGCTCCGACGCGCGCGCCAGCAGCCGCGTCTCGGCAACGAACACGGTCAACGAGAAGGCCTGATGGCGTGCCCGTTCGGCGGTGTGCGTCGTGATGCCGCACTCCAGGTCCAGCGTGCCGTTGATGACCAGCGGCATGCGCGTGGCCGAGGCCACCTCCACACGTCGCACCTCCAGGTCCGGCAGCTGCAGCTTGCTGCGCACGGCCGCGACGATGCGGTCGCACAGTTCCACCGTGTAGCCGGTGGGGCGCAGCTGCGCGTCGAGGTAGGAGAACGGCAGCGACGCCGGCCGGTAGCCGATGACGATGACGCCGGTCTCGCGCACGCGCGCCAGCGTCGGCCCGTCGGCCGCCTGCGCCGCCAGGCTCACGCACAGCGCGGCCAGCGCCGCGCTAGCCCGCACCAGCCGCTTCATCGTCCAGCCGGCGCAGTTCCGCCAGCTTGTCGGCAATGCGCAGCTCCAGGCCGCGTGGCACGGGCTCGTACCAGCGCTGGTCTTCGAGCCCATCGGGCAGGTACTGTTCGCCGGCCGCGTAGGCGTTGGGCTCGTCGTGGGCGTAGCGGTAGGCACGGCCGTAGCCCAGCTCCTTCATCAGCTTGGTCGGCGCATTGCGCAGGTGCACGGGCACGGCGCGGGAGGTGTCCTGCTTGATGAAGGCGCGAACCTCGTTGAAGGCCTTGTAGACCGCGTTGCTCTTGGCGGCCACCGCCAGGTAGACGACCGCCTGGGCCAGCGCCAGCTCGCCCTCGGGCGAGCCCAGCCGCTCGTAGGCCTCGGCGGCATCCAGCGTCATGCGCAGCGCGCGCGGGTCGGCCAGGCCGATGTCCTCACTGGCCATGCGGATCAGCCGGCGCGAGATGTAGCGCGCGTCCACGCCACCGTCGAGCATGCGCGCGAACCAGTACAGCGCCCCGTCGGGGTTGCTGCCGCGCACGCACTTGTGCAGCGCCGAGATGACGTCGTAGAACTGGTCGCCGCCCTTGTCGTAGCGGCGCAGCTGCTCGCCCAGCGCACGCTCCAGCAGGGGCTCGTCGATCTGCGCCCCCTGCGCCAGCGAGGCCGACGTGTCGAACGCGTTCAGCAGCCGACGCGCATCGCCGTCCGCATAGCCGATGAGGCGCTGCGCAGCCGCCGGCGTGGGCTCGGGCACGCCCAGCTCCGCAGCGCCGCGGGCGATGAGCTGGCCAAGCTCCGCGGCATCCAGGCTCTTCAGCACCTGCACCGTCGCGCGCGACAGCAGCGCCGAGTTGACCTCGAAGCTCGGGTTCTCGGTCGTCGCGCCGATGAAGGTGAACAGGCCCGCCTCGACGTGCGGCAGGAAGGCGTCCTGCTGCGACTTGTTGAAGCGGTGCACCTCGTCGACGAACACGACCGTGCGCCGGCCCTGAGCCGCCGCGACCTGCGCGCGCTCGACGGCCTCGCGGATCTCCTTCACGCCGCCCAGCACGGCCGAGATGGCGATGAACTGCGCATCGAACGCGCCGGCCATCAGGCGCGCCAGCGTCGTCTTGCCGACACCCGGCGGCCCCCACAGGATCATGCTGTGCAGGCGGCCGGCGTCGAACGCAACGCGCAGCGGCATGCCGGGGCCCAGCAGGTGGCGCTGACCGATGACGTCATCCAGCGTCTTGGGTCGCAGGCGCTCGGCGAGCGGGATGCCGGCGAGCGGCGCCGCCGGCGCTGGGGTGGCGTCGGGGATGGGGTCGTCGTCGAACAGGGACCCGCTCACTGTTCGATCAGGTCGGCACCCGCCGGCAGCTTGAACTGGAAGCGCTCGGCCGCGACCGGCACGTTGGCCTGCACCGCGCTGAAGTCCAGCCGCGAGCGCTGGCCGAAGCCGTCGACGATCTCCATTGCCGCCAGCTCCTTGCCCTTGAAGCCCAGCTTCAGCGACTGGATGGTGGACTCGGCCTGCTTCGGCGTCGCCTGCACCCAGTCCAGCCCACCATCGGCCGGCGCGGCCTTCAGCGCGAAGTCGCGCTCAAGGTTGGTGCCGGCCAGCACCGCGGCGGGCGTCGCGCCCAGCGCGTCGGCCAGCTTGCGGGAGCTCGCCTGGTTCAGGTCGGCATCAAAGATCCACACTTTCTGGCCGTCGGCCACGATGGTCTGCTCGAAGGGCTTGGCGTACACGAAGCGGAACTGGTTGGGCCGCTGGAACTCGAAGCTGCCCGACGACACCTTCTTGCGCTTGCCGTCGGGCGACGTGACGGTCTGCGTGAAGTTGGCCTTGCCGCTCTTCACGTCGCGGGCGAAGTCGCGCAGCGCGTCCACGGCATCGGCATGGACGACGCCGCTCAGCAGCAGCGTCAGGGCGATCAGTTGCTTCTTCATTCGTCTCGCTTCGGAACAATCAATTCGCGGCTGCCATTGGACGCCAGGGCGCCGACGAGACCCGAGTTCTCCATCTGCTCCAGCAGCCGGGCCGCGCGGTTGTAGCCTATGCGCAGATGGCGCTGCACCAGCGAGATGGAGGCCTTGCGGTGCTGTAGGACGATGGCGACAGCCTGGTCATACATGGGGTCCTGCTCACCGCTGGACTCGCCCGGCGCGGGCGCCTCGCCATCGAGGCCGTCCAGCACGCCGCCTTCCAGGATGCCTTCGATGTAGTTCGGCTCGCCTTGCGACTTGATGTACTCCACCACACGGTGAACCTCGTCGTCGCTGACAAACGCGCCGTGCACGCGGATGGGCAGGCCGGTGCCGGACGGCATGTAGAGCATGTCGCCCATACCCAGCAGCGCTTCGGCGCCCATCTGGTCAAGGATGGTGCGGCTGTCGATCTTGGAGCTGACCTGGAAGGACAGGCGCGTCGGGATGTTGGCCTTGATGAGGCCGGTGATCACATCGACCGACGGCCGCTGCGTGGCCAGAATCAGGTGGATGCCGGCGGCCCGCGCCTTCTGCGCCAGGCGGGCGATCAGTTCCTCGATCTTCTTGCCAACCACCATCATCAGGTCGGCCAGCTCGTCAATGACGACGACGATGAACGGCAGGCGCTCCAGCGGCTCCGGGTCGTCGTTGTTCAGTGCGAACGGGTTCGGGATGCTGACGCCGTTGGCCTTGGCCTCGTCGATCTTCTTGTTGTAGCCGGCGAGGTTGCGCACGCCCATCTTGGACATGAGCTTGTAGCGCCGCTCCATCTCGCCGACACACCAGTTCAGCGCATTGCCGGCCTGCTTCATGTCCGTCACGACCGGCGCCAGCAGGTGCGGGATGCCCTCGTAGACGCTCATCTCCAGCATCTTGGGGTCGATGAGGATGAGCCGCACATCACGCGCCTCGGCCTTGTAGAGCAGGCTGAGGATCATCGCGTTGATGCCCACCGACTTGCCCGAGCCGGTCGTGCCGGCCACGAGGCAATGCGGCATCTTCGCCAGGTCGGCCACCACCGGCAGGCCGACGATGTCCTTGCCCAGGCCCATGGTCAGCTGGCTCGCCGCATCGGCGTAGACCTGAGAGCCGAGGATCTCGGACAGGCGGATGGTCTGGCGCCGCGCGTTAGGCAGCTCCAGCGCCATGTAGTTCTTGCCCGGGATGGTCTCCACGACGCGGATGGACACCAAGCTCAGCGAGCGGGCCAGGTCCTTGGCGAGGTTGACGACCTGCGAGCCCTTCACGCCCGTGGCTGGTTCGATCTCGTAGCGCGTGATGACCGGGCCCGGCGACGCCGCGACGACGTGCACCTCGACGCCGAAGTCGCGCAGCTTCTTCTCAATGAGGCGGCTGGTCATCTCCAGCGACTCGGGCGTCACCGTCTCCTGGCGGCCCGGCGCAGCGTCCAGCAGGTCGACCTGCGGCAGCTTGGCATCGCCGACGTCGGCGAACAGCGTCTGCTGGCGCTCCTTGGCAACGCGCGTGGACTGCGGCACCTCGACCACCGGCGGTTCGATGACCAGCGGCGCATGCTCAACTCCATCCTGCTCCCACTGCCGCTCGATCTGGCGCTCAACCTCCACCTCCTGCTCGCGCTCCTTGACGGCCTGCTCGCCGGCCTTCTGGTCGGCCTTGAACTCGCGCTTCTCGATCTGCTGCTCGCGCAGCAGCTCGATGCGCTCGCCGATGCGCTCCGCCAGATGCCCCCACGAAAAGCGGAAGGCCCAGGCCATGCCGGTCAGCAGCAGCACGATCCAGACAACGCCGGAGCCGGCAAACCCGAGGCCTTTCATGCCCAGCGGACCCAGCGCATAACCCAGCAATCCGCCGGCATGGCCCGGCAGGCGCGGCTCGACCGCGTAGAGGCGGCTCCATTCCAGCGCGCAGCTCGCACCGGTGAGCAGCGCGACGCCCGCCCACCACCGCGCGCGCTGCGTCCAGCGCGGCGCGGGGGCCACGTCATGCCGCAGCAGACCCGCCAGGCTGCGCAGCCAGCCGCGCAGCGCCAGCACGGGCAGCCACCAGGCTGAAAAGCCGAAGACGAACAGCAGGCCGTCGGACACCCAGGCGCCGAGGCCGCCCATGCGGTTGGCGACGAGGTTGTGCTTGCCGCTGGTGCTGAAGGCCGCGTCGCGCAGGTCGTGCGTGGCCAGCGCCAGCACCAGCAGCGCGAGCAGCAGCGCCGTCAGCGCCAGCCACAGCGGCGTGCGCAGCAGGCGTGACGCGGCTGACGGCGGGGCCGCTTCGCGCCTGGGCGCCTGGCGGCGAGTGGGTTTGGCGGGGGCGGCGGCTTCGCTGGCGGCAGCGTCGCTGCCCAGCAGGGAACCGAGGGGAAAACTCATGCCGCCATTGTCGCGCTCAATCGTGGGTCAGGCGTTCCTTGATGACCACCGAACCGTTCTCAAGCGTTTCGATGACGCCGCGCTCTTCCAGGTCTTTCATGACGCGGCTGACCATCTCGCGCGACGCGCCGACGACCTTGGCCATGTCCTGGCGCGAGACCTTGCCGCGGATGATCTTGATGCCCTTCTCGTCCTCGGCCATGTCCAGCAGCGTGCGCGCCACGCGGCCGTAGACGTCCAGCAGCGCCAGCGACTCGATCTGGCGGTCAGCGTTACGCAGTCGCGCCACCAGCCCGCGCAGGATGCCGTAGGACAGGCTGCTGCTCTCAGGCAGGCAGCGCGCGAACTCCAGGCGGCCCAGCACCAGCATGTCGGTCTGCACCTCGGCACGCACGGTGGCCGAGTGCGGCTCGTTGTCGATGAGGCTCATCTCACCGACGTAGTCGCCGGACTGCAAGACGGCCAGGATGACCTCGCGGCCGCGCTGGTCGGCCGTCAGCACGCGGGCACGGCCGTTCAGCAGAATGAACAGCGCATTGGACTTCGTACCCTGTTCGACGATCAGTTCACCGCGCTTGAAGCGGCGCTTGACGACGCTGTCGGCGATGGACTGGGCCTGGTCGGTCGTCAGCATCGAGAACAGCGGAACCCGGCGGATCAGGTCGAGGTTGGAAATCATCGCCATATGCAGTCTCCAGGTTTGGGGCCCAGGCCGGCGCCTACAACGACGCCTGCCTAAAATGGCGTGCATTGTGCACACGTGGCAGGCTTCGCCGCTCCGGGTTACGCCGGGGTTTGCCCCCTAAAACACCCTTGAGAGACGTTCCGTCGCCCTCACCTCCCCTGACATGACCGCCAACACCCAACATCACGGCCTGCTCATCCTCGGCTCGGGCCCCGCCGGCTACACCGCCGCCATCTATGCCGCGCGCGCCAACCTGAAGCCCACGCTGCTGACCGGCATGGCCCAGGGGGGTCAGCTCATGACCACGACCGAGGTCGACAACTGGCCGGCCGACGTGATGGGCGTCCAGGGCCCCGAGCTGATGCAGCGCTTCCAGGAGCACGCCGAGCGCTTCAACACGCAGATCGTGTTCGACCACATCAACAAGGTCGACTTCTCCAAGCGCCCGTTCACACTGTTCGGCGACAGCGGCACCTACACCTGTGACGCGCTCATCATCGCCACCGGCGCCTCGGCGAAGTACCTCGGTCTGGAATCCGAACAGTCCTTCATGGGCCGCGGCGTCAGCGCCTGCGCGACCTGCGACGGCTTCTTCTATCGCGGCCAGGAAGTCTGCGTCGTCGGTGGCGGCAACACGGCCGTCGAGGAGGCGCTGTACCTGTCCAACATCGCCAACGTCGTCCACCTGATCCACCGCCGCGACAAGTTCCGCGCCGAACCCATCCTCGTCGACAAGCTGATGGAGAAGGCTGCCGCCGGCAAGATCGTGCTGCACCTGCACCAGCAACTCGATGAAGTGTTGGGCGACGCCTCCGGCGTGACCGGCGTGCGCACGCTGAACGTGAAGGACGGCGCCAAGGTCGACATCCCAGTTCATGGCTGCTTCATCGCCATCGGCCACCAGCCCAACACCGAGATCTTCCAGGGCCAGTTGGAGATGAAGGACGGCTACATCGTCACGAAGAGCGGCCTGAACGGCTTCGCGACGATGACCAGCGTGCCCGGCGTGTTCGCAGCCGGCGACGTACAGGACCACGTCTACCGCCAGGCCATCACGAGCGCCGGCACCGGCTGCATGGCCGCGCTGGACGCACAGCGTTTCCTGGAACAGGAACAGGGCTGAACGCCCACACGCCGAGCTTCTTCCAGACTCGCGGGTTTTCCGCTATACTCGCGGGCTTGCCTGCCGGATGGATCGCGTTCGAACCTTGAAACCCTTCCAGGTTTGGATTTAGCAGGCATTTGCGGTCAAAGGGTTGCCCGAGCAGCTTGGGCAACTGGTCAAACGTCAGAGTGGAGAAGCGTCATGGCACGCGTCTGTCAAGTCACGGGCAAAAAGCCCATGGTCGGGAACAATGTTTCCCACGCCAACAACAAAACCAAGCGCCGGTTCCTGCCGAACCTGCAATACCGCCGTTTCTTCGTGGAATCGGAAAACCGTTGGGTGCGCCTGCGCATCTCGAACGCCGCTCTGCGTCTGATCGACAAGGTCGGTATCGACCAAGTCGTCGCCGACCTGCGTGCCAAGGGCGAGCTGTAAAGCGCGCCGTTCACTGACCTACTGAAGGAACACGACCATGGCATCCAAAGGCGGCCGCGAAAAGATCAAGCTGGAGTCCACCGCGGGCACCGGCCACTTCTACACGACGAACAAGAACAAGAAGACCACGCCCGAGAAGCTCGAATTCATGAAGTTCGACCCGAAGGCGCGCAAGCACGTCCTGTACAAGGAAATCAAGCTGAAGTGATGCACAGGGCCACTCTGTAGCCCTGCACTTCCGACAAAACAAAACCCGCCAAGCGGCAACGCTGGCGGGTTTTGTCTTTTGCGAAAGGCTCCGACTCGGCGCGATCAGCGTGGGGCCGCGGCGGCCGTGCTGGCGCGGAACTCGGTGTCGAACCAACGGTCGATCATTCGCTTCTCATAGCGCAGCGTGTCGTTGCTGAAGTAGTTGCTGAAACCGTCCTGGTAGTTCATGTCGCGCAACGTGGCCTTGCCCTGCTGAACGACCTTGTCACCGTCGCGGACCTCGTAATCCAGCGTGATGGACGGCAGCGTGATCGTGCGCATCACGCGCACCCAATCGGCGCTGCGGCCGAATGGCTCCACCTGGCCGGCAAGGTCGACATCGGTGACGTTGATGAGCACGGTGCGCCCCGGCAGGTGCTTCTGCGCCTGAGCCACCAGGTGCGCCTCGATGTCCTTCAACACGGCCGTGTTGCGAAAGCCGTTGTTGTCCTTGATGTCGATGAACGACTCCGGCTTGACGAAGTTGACCTGCACGTCGGCATGTGCGGTGGCAACAAAGGCCAGCACGCCCAGGGTGATCCAGCAATGTTTCATGGCACGCCTCCTCAATCAAAGACTGCGTACGCCAAGTCTAGGCCACACAACAAAAAAGGGCGCCCTGCAAGGGCGCCCTTTTACCAAAGCGAAACGCGGTTCAGGCACGCACAGCGCGCAAGCGCATCGAGAACGCCTGCAGTTCCGCAATGCCGCTTTCCTCGGCGCGGCGGCACCAGGCCTGCAAGTCCGCCACCAGTTGCTCGGCCGACACGTTCGTGCGGGTCCAGAGCTGGCGCAGTTCCTCGCGCATCGTCACCAGCTTGTCGATGGCCGGGCTGGCCGCACGGGCATGGGCCAGGTCACCATGCACATCGGCCGGGATGCGATCCTCATCGCGATGCAGCCAGCGCTTGGCCAGCTTGAACTGCGTGAAACGCTCGCTGTGCTGGCCACCTTCGGCTTTGATCTTGGCAAGCTCTGCCGCGCAAGCCGCCTTCAGGTCGCGGGCGTAATTGGCCATGACCTCGTAGCGGTTGGCAATCAGCGCCTCCAACGTGCGGGCGTCGGCAGCCGGCTTCACTTCACCCAGACTCAGCTTGGGCGCCGTCTTGCGGACCTTGGCCCAACCGATCATCTCCATCGCGCGGATGTAGCCCCAGCCGATATCGAACTCGTACTTCTTGACCGAGAACTTGGCCGATGTCGGATAGGTATGGTGGTTGTTGTGCAGTTCTTCGCCACCGATCAGGATGCCCCAGGGCGACACGTTCGTCGACGCATCAGGCGCCTCGAAGTTGCGATAGCCCCAGTAGTGCCCGATGCCGTTGATGACGCCAGTGGCCCAGACGGGAATCCATGCCATCTGGATGGCCCAGACCGTCGCACCGATGGCGCCGAACATGGCCAAGTCCAGGATCAGCATCAGCGCCACGCCCTGCCAGGAGAAGCGGGTATACAGGTTGCGCTCGATCCAGTCGTCCGGCGTGCCCTTGCCGTACTTCTCCATGGTTTCCATGTTCCTGGATTCGGCACGGTACAACTCGACGCCGGTCAGCAGCAGCGCCTTCAGACCGCGGGTCTGCGGGCTGTGCGGGTCTTCCTCGGTCTCGCACTTGGCATGGTGCTTGCGGTGGATGGCAACGAACTCCTTGGTCACCATGCCGGTGGTCAGCCACAGCCAGAAACGGAAGAAGTGCGACGGGATGGGCCCCAGCTCCAACGCGCGGTGCGATTGCGCACGATGCAGAAAGATCGTGACCGAACAGATAGTGATGTGCGTCACTACCAGCGTAAAGACGACGATCTGCCAGGCGCTGGCGTTGAGCAGGCCGTCGCTCAACCAGTTCACCATGGCGTTCAGAATTTCGTTCATGCGTCCAAGACCTCAACCCACGAGGGGCATGCAAAGGAAAGTCAATTGTAGAGGAGCGCCCCCAATAACAAGGGGGGCACGCGCCCTCATTCGGGCGTACCGCGTGTGATGCGACGCGGTCTTTTGACCTGGGTCAAGCCGCCCGTTCCCACGCGACGGCGAAAAAGCCGTCCGTGGCGTGGCGGTGCGGCCACAGCCGGAGTGCGCCGTTTTCCACGAGCGCACCGGCGCCTTCGACCTGCACCTTGCTCAGCGCTTCATCCGCGCCCAGCGGCTTGAAGTCCGGGTGGGCAGCGGCGAACTCGGCCGCGATGACCTCGTTCTCGGCGTCCAGCAGGCTGCAGGTGGCGTAGACCAGCCGGCCGCCCGGCTTCACCAGGCGAGCGGCGCTGGCCAGGATGGCCCGCTGCTTGGCCTGCAGCTCGGCCACGGCCTGCGGCGACTGGCGCCATTTCAGGTCGGGGTTGCGGCGCAGCGTGCCCAGGCCCGAGCACGGCGCGTCGACCAGCACGCGGTCGATCTTGCCTGCCAGGCGCTTGATGCGGTCATCGCGCTCATGGGCGATCTGCGCCGGGTAGACGTTGGACAGGCCGCTGCGCGCCAGCCGCGGCTTCAGCGCGTCCAGCCGGTGGCCGGACACGTCGAACGCGTACAGCCGGCCCGTGTTGCGCATCAACGCGCCCAGTGCCAGCGTCTTGCCACCCGCGCCTGCACAGAAGTCCACCACCATCTCGCCGCGCTTCGGGGCCAGAAGCAGCGCCAGCAACTGGCTGCCCTCGTCCTGCACCTCCACGCCACCGCTGGTGAACAACGCCAGCTTGTTCAGCGCCGGCTTGCCCTGGATGCGCAGGCCCAGCGGCGAGTACGGCGTCGGCGTCGCGTCGATGCCCTCGGCCTTGAGCTGCTCCAGCGCCTCCTCGCGCTTGAGCTTCAGCGTGTTGACGCGCAGGTCCAGCGGCGCGGCTTCGTTCAGCGCGGTGGCGAGCCGCCAGAACTCGTCGTCGCCCAGCCGCTCCTGCAGCGGCACGGCCAGCCAGTCGGGCAGGTTGTGGCGCAGCCGGGGCTGCAGGCTCTCCGGCGCGATGGCCTGGACCTGGGCCAGCCACTGCTGCTCCGCCGGGCTCAGCGCGGCGCGCAGAAAGCTGTCGCTGCCACGCCAGGCCAGCATGGCCAGGCGCCGGTTCAGCGGGCCGCTGCCGCTCTGGGCCAGGTTCTGGAACTTCAGTCGCTCGCGCAGCAGCGCATAGACGGTCTCGGCAAGACTGGCGCGTTCGCGCTGGCCGAGGTTCTTGTGTTGACGGAAAAAGGCCGAGACCGTGGAATCGACCGGCGCGTCGAGCTTGTTGACGGCGGCGATCAGTTCGGCGCACAGCTCCAGCAGGGCATTAGGATGCATCGCCCCATTATCCCAAGCCCGCACGCATGAAGCTCTGGACCCAGCTGCGCTTGCGCCCTCGCCTGCTGACGGCCGTGCTTGCGGGCAGCGCCATCGCCGCCGCCTGGCCTGGCGAGCTGGCCACCGCGACGCGGCTGCTGCTCGGCTGGAACCTCGTGATCTGGATCTACCTGCCGCTGGTGCTGTGGATGATGCTGGGCCGCGCCGGTGGGGTGGACGTGGAGGCGCGCGCACGCAACTTGGCCGAGGGCATCCCGGCGATGCTGCTGCTGGCCGTGCTGGGCGCGCTGGCCAGCCTGGCCGCCATCACGCTGGAGCTGCAGGCCGCACGCCAGGCGCACGACACGCGCTACGTCGGGTTGGCGCTGGCCACCGTGGCAGGCTCCTGGCTGCTGCTGCCGGTGGAATTCGGCCTGGCCTACGCGAGCCTCTACCACCGCCGCGACAAGCAGGCGCACGGGCTGGAGTTCCCGGGCGACGACGGTCCGCCGGACTACGGCGACTTCCTGTACTTCTCGATCACCGTCGCAGCCACGTCGCAGACCTCGGACGTCGGCGTCAGCACCAAGCCCATGCGCCGGCTGGTGCTGCTGCAGTCGTTGCTGGCGTTCGCATTCAACACCGGGGTGCTGGCGCTGTGCATCAACATCCTGGCCGGGCTGGTCAGCTGAGCAGGAGCTGCTGCGGCGCGCCTTCGCGGTGGTGGACGCGTTCGCCGTCCCACACCAGCGCGCCCTCGACGAACCAGCGCACCGACTGCGGATAGATGCGGTGCTCGGCCGTCAGCACGCGGGCCGACAGCGCCTTCGCATCGTCGCCCGGCAGCACCGGCACGGCGGCCTGCATGACGATGGCGCCGTGGTCCAGCTCGGCGGTGACGAAGTGCACCGTCACGCCGGCGATCTTGCAGCCCATCTCGATCGCCCGCTCGTGCGTGTGCAGCCCCGTGAAGGCCGGCAGCAGCGACGGGTGGATGTTGAGCATGCGGCGCGCGTAGCGGGCCGTGAAGCCGGGCGTCAGGATGCGCATGAAGCCGGCCAGCACGACGAGGTCGGGCGAGAAGCCGTCGATGACGCGCGCCAGCTCGGCGTCGAAGGCCTCGCGACTGGCGTAGGCCTTGTGGTCGACCACCGCCGTGGCGATGCCGTGCGCGGCCGCGAACTGCAGGCCGCCGGCGTCGGGCCGGTTGCTGATGACGGCCGCCACCTCGGCCGGCCAGCCTTCGGCCGCGCAGGCCTTCACGATGGCCTCCATGTTGGAGCCCCGTCCAGAAATCAGAATCACCAGTCGCTTCATGGGAAGGCAGTGTAGGCGGCGCACCCATGGCGACCGGCAGGTCCAGGGGCAATGCACGACAATCCGCGCCCCATGTCGACACCCGCCATCACCCGCCCGCGCGTCCTGTCGGGCATGCGCCCAACCGGCGCACTGCACCTCGGCCACTTCCACGGCGCACTCAAGAACTGGGTGGCGCTGCAGGACACGCATGACTGCTTCTTCTTCGTCGCCGACTGGCACGCGCTGACGACGCAGCGCCCCAGCGGCGAGACGCTGTCCCACCACGTCTACGAGATGGTCACCGACTGGCTGGCCGCCGGCGTGGACCCCGAGCGCTGCACGCTGTTCCTGCAAAGCCGCATGCCCGAGCACGCCGAGCTGTTCACGCTGCTGGCCATGTGCACGCCGTCCAGCTGGCTGGCTCGCATGCCCAGCTACAAGGACCAGGTCGCCGCCGACCCGGAGCTCGCCACCTACGGCTTCCTCGGCTACCCGCTGCTGCAGGCGGCCGACATCCTGCTCTACAAGCCCGCCGGCGTGCCGGTGGGCGAGGACCAGGCGGCCCACGTCGAAGTGACCCGCGAGGTCGCTCGGCGCTTCAACCGGCTGTACGCCGAGGCCGCGCCCGTGTTCGTCGAGCCGCAGGCGCTGCTGACCGAGACCGCCCGCGTGCCCGGGCTGGACGGCCAGAAGATGAGCAAGAGCCTGGACAACGCCATCGCGATGCGCGACGCGCCCGAGGTCACGGCCACCAAGCTCCGCACGATGCCCACCGACCCGCAGCGCGTGCGCCGCACCGACGCCGGCGACCCGGCGCGCTGCCCCGTGTGGCCGCTGCACCAAATCTACAGCGACGACGCCACGCGCGCCGCTTGCGACACCGGCTGCCGCACCGCCAGCATCGGCTGCCTGGACTGCAAGCAGCCGCTGATCAAGGCCATCCAGCGCGAGCAGGCGCCCTGGCGCGAGCGGGCCGCGGCGCTGGACCCGCAGCAGGTGAAGTGGACGCTGGAGCTGGGCACCGAGCGCGCCCGTGCCGTGGCACGCAAGACGCTGCGCGAGGTGCGCAGCGCGATGGGGCTGGTCGCTTGAACGCTGAGAAAGTGCATGTCACGGACCTCGAGGCCGCCATCAACTGGTGGCGCGAGCGGTCGCCGTCCGTCGACGGCGTCAGCGCCGCCCCCGAGGTGCGTGCGCTGGCCGAGGCCTATGCCCTGCTGGCCTGGCAGCGTGCCACCGAGATCGACGTCGACGCGATGAGCGACCAGGCGCTGGGCGCCTGGCTGGACTGGTACGAAACGACGCCCGACTCGCCCTGCATTGCGATCTGCTCCACGGCGCAGGGCGACCCCGTCTGCAAGGGCTGCGGCCGCACCTTCGACGAGGTGCAGCACTGGCCGGGGCTGGACCCGTTCGAGAAGCGCATCGTCTGGCAGCGCATCACGCAGGAAGGCACGGCCTGGCGCTTCAACCGCTATGCGGAGCGCGCCACACGATGACCAGCCGCATCCGCTTCATCGACAGTGTCCGCCGGCTGGTGCCGCAGGCATGGCCCGCGCTCGTCGGCCAGCTGGCCGTCATGATGTTCAGCACGGTCGACACGTTGATGATGGGCCGCGTCGGCCCGCACGACCTGGCCGCGCTGGCCGTGGGCTCGGCAGCCTATGTGAGCATCTTCGTCGGGCTGATGGGCGTCGTGCTGGCCGTCGGGCCCATCGCCGGGCGGCAGTTCGGCGCCGACGACCTGCCCGGCTCGGGCCGCAGCTTCGTGCAGGCGCAGTGGCTGGCCGTGCTGCTGTGCGTGCCGGGCTGCCTGATGCTGTGGTTCCCTGACCCGTTCATCTGGCTGGCACAGCTGGACGCCGCGCAGGCCGACAAGGTGCGCGCCTACACCCGGCCGGAGGCCTTCGCGCTGCCGGCGGCGCTGCTGTTCACGGCGTTTCGCGGCTTCTCCACGGCGGTCAGCCGGCCCAAGGCCGTCATGGCCATGCAGCTCACCGGCCTGGCGGCCAAGGTGCCGCTGAACGCCGTGCTCGTGTTCGGCTGGGGCCCCATCCCGGCGATGGGCGTGGGTGGCTGCGGCTGGGCCACGGCCATCGCGATGACGGCGCAGGCGCTGGTGGCGCTGGTGCTGTTGCGGCGCGACGCCTTCTACCGCCCGTTCCGCATCCCCTTCCTGTGGCAAACACGGCCGCACGGGCCCGACCTCCTGGGCCTGGTGCGGCTGGGCCTGCCGATGGGCGGCTCCATCCTCGTGGAGGTCACCGGCTTCACGTTCATGGCCTTCTTCATCGCACGGCTGGGCGCCACGCCGGTGGCCGGCCACCAGATCGCCGTCAACCTTGTCGCGATGATGTTCATGACCGCCCTGGCGCTGGCCACGGCCGCCGGCACGCTGGTGGCCCAGCACCTGGGCGCCGGCCAGAAGCACGAGGCACGCACCGTCGGCCGGCATGCGATGGCGCTGGCCACGCTGGTGGCGGCTGCCTTGGGCGCCGTCGTCGCGCTGGCGCGCGAGCCCATCATCGCGCTGTACACCAGCAACCCCGAGGCCGCCGCGGCCGCGCTGCCGCTGCTGGTGTGGGTGTGGTTCTTCCACCTGGGCGACGCACTGCAGACCGTGGCCGCCTACGTGCTGCGGGCCTACCAGGTGGCCACGCTGCCCATGGTCATCTACGTCGTCGCGCTGTGGGGCCTGGGCATCGGCGGCGGCTACGTCATCGCGTTCGGCGCCAACGGCAATGGCGCCGTCGGCTTCTGGCAGGCCGCCACGGCCGGGCTGCTGGCCGCGGCGCTGCTGCTCAGCCTGCTGCTGCGCAAGGTCTTCGACGAGAACCGCTAGTCACGGCGCCGCTCGCCCGGTCGCGCGCCGCCTCAGGCGCTCGCCGCCGGCAGGAAGATGACGAAGCGGCTGCCGCCGCCGTCGCGCGCCAGGCAGCGCACGCTGCCGCCATGGCGCTCGGCGATCTGCTTGACCAGACTCAACCCCAGGCCCACGCCGCCGGCCATCTCGGCATGCCCGGGCAGCCGGTAGAACGGCTCGAAGATGCGCTCGCGCAGTTCCGCCGGCACGCCGGGGCCGCGGTCGGCCACGGTGAACTCGAAGCCGCCCGCCACCGGCCGCAGGCTGAGCTGCACCTCGGGGCCACCGTAGCGGCGCGCGTTGTCCAGCAGGTTGCGGAGCGCGCGGCGCAGCAGCCGCTCCTGGCCCTGCACGCGGGCGGTGTCGGTCTCGGGCTCGAAGCTGGCCTCGGCGCGGGCGGCTTCCTCGGCGCCCAGCGCCAGCAGCTCCACGGCGTGCGTCTCGCCCACCGAGCTGCCCGCCTCCAGCCGACTGGCCAGCAGCACTTCCTCGACGAGGGCGTCCAGCTCGGCGATGTTGACGTCGATCTCGTGCGCCAACCGCTCACGCTGCGCGGGCGTGGCCTCGTCCAGCATCGCAAAGGCCATCTTCAGCCGCGCCAGCGGCGAGCGCAGCTCGTGGCTGGCGTTGGCCAGCAGCGTCTGGTGCGACCGCAGCAGCGTCTCGATGCGCTCGGCGGCCTGGTTGAAGCTGTGCGCCACCGCCGCCACCTCGTCGCGGCCGCTGTCATCCACCCGGTGATGCAGTTGGCCGGCACCGAACTGCTCCACGCCCTGCTTGAGCGCCTCCAGCCGGCGCGTGAGCCGTCGCACCACGGGGAAGGCGCCCACCGCAACACCCACGAACAGCAGGACCAGCACCACGGCCAGCGTCGACACGGCCGGCGCACCCGGCGACACCGGGCGGTGCAGCCAGGGGCTGGTCCAAGGGCCTTCGTCGGGGCGGCGCTGCCCGCCCGGGCCTTGGCCCGAGCCTGCTCCCGACGCGGCCTGACCGCCGGGCGGATTGGGCGGGCGCATGGTGCGCACCATCTCCAGGCTGCGGCCGTCGCCCAGCTCGGCGCTGACGACGATGGCGCCCGGCTCTTCCAGCCGGCGCCGGAACATCTGCGTCGTGCCGATGCGGCTGCCATCCGCCGCCTCCAGCGCCAGCGGCATGCGCAGCCGGCCGCCCCAGTCGGCAAAGGCCGCCGCCTGGTCGGCACGCGGCGCCGTGGCCGGCGGCAGCGCCAGCTTCAGCAGGCCGGCCATCGCGTTGAGGCGCTCGCTGGCCGCGATCTCGACGTTGCCGCGCTCCTGCTCGATGTGGCGCTGGAACAGCCAGGCGGAGCCGAACGCGAACGCCAGCAGCAGCGCCACCAGCGTCAGGTAGATGCGGAGGTAGAGACTCTTCAAATCGATGGTTCCTGGCGCATGGATGAAGATTTCGGGCCGGGCGCCGGGCCGCCCCAAGCCGGCCCGTCTGGCGATGTGCTCGCGGCTCGATGCCGCGAGCATCGCCGTCCCCTCGGGGGACCGGCTGGATGCGCCGCGTTCTGCGCGCGCGGCCGGACGAGGGGCTTCACGTCAGTCCGAATCAGCGTCCTGCTTGCGCGCAAAGACGTAGCCGGCACCGCGCACGGTCAGCACGCGGCGGGGGTTCTTCGGGTCGTCCTCGATGACGGCACGGATGCGCGAGATGTGCACGTCGATGGAGCGATCGAAGGCCTCCAGCGGGTGGCCCTTCAGCGCGTCCATGATCTGGTCGCGGGAGAGCACGCGGCCCGGACTCTGCGCCAGCACGACCAGCAGGTCGAACTGGTGGCTGGTCAGGTCGCAGATCTTGCCGTCCAGCCGCGCTACGCGGGCGGCCAGGTCGATCTCCAGGCGGCCGAAACGCAGCACCTCGTCGCCGTCGAGCTTGGGCTCGAGCCGGCGCAGCAGCGCCTTGATGCGGGCCTGCAGCTCGCGCGGCTCGAAGGGCTTGGCGAGGTAGTCGTCGGCACCCAGCTCCAGACCGAGGATGCGGTCCATCGGCTCACCACGGGCCGACAGCATCAGCACCGGCTGGTGACGCCAGCGCGGGTCACCGCGCAGCCAGCGGCAGAAGTCCAGGCCGTCGCCGTCGGGCAGCATCAGGTCCAGCACCAGCAGCTCGAATCGGCCGTGCGCCAACGCCTCGCGCGCGGCGCCCAGCGTGCCCGCCGTGCTGACTTCAAAGCCCGCGGCGCGGAGGTAGTCACCCACCATGCCGGTCAGGCGGGCGTCGTCGTCAATCAACAGCAGTCGAGCACTCATCAGCGGAGCCAGCGGGGTGTAGGAAGGCCGGCGCTCACGGGCGCCGGATTGGCGGGGCTCAAGCATCGCAGAACTCATCGGCGCGCAGCAATCAACCCGGTCGACGGTGCTCGGCCATGCGGGCGTGGCGCCGCTTGGCGACCTCGGCGATCTTGGCGCGCTGCTCCGGTGTCAGCACGCGGGCAGCGTCAATGCTGGCCTGGCTCATGCGCTTGGACGCAGCCTCGTGCTGGGCGCCCATCTGCTGGCGCACGGCCTCGATGGCCGCAGCGTCGATGTTGGGGGCGGTGTAGAGCGCGGCCAGCTGCTCGTGCAGCTTGGCGCCGGCTTCGCGCTGGCCCGACAAGTCCTGGCGAGCGGCCTTGAAGATGGCGTCGATCTGGCTGCGCTGGGCGTCGGTGGCGTTCACGACGTCCAGCATGTGCCCGATGTGCCCGCCGAACAGGCCGCCGCCGGGGGCCATCGCGGCGGGGCCGCCACGGTGGCCGTGCCCCTCAGGCTGGGCCTGCGCGGCCACGCCGCTCAAGGCCAGCGCCGCAGCCACGGTGCCGACGCGCAACAGGTTCTGGAACTGGAAGGCTTTCATCACAGGTCTCCTGAAGGAAGAGGGAGTGATGTGGATCTTCCGAGGGGCCTGTGTGGGATCTTTGGGCCCGCGGTAAAGAACTGTGTCGCGCTGTCGCTGCAAGCCTTCTGACAGCCGGCACCGGGGTCTCCTGGTGCCGGCACGCCATCACTTGATGGGCTTGAAGCGCATGCGCTTGGGGCGCGCGCCTTCTTCGCCCAGGCGCTTCTTCTTGTCGGCCTCGTACTCGTGGAAGTTGCCGTCGAAGAAGAACCACTGCGAGTCGCCCTCGCAGGCCAGGATGTGGGTGCAGATGCGGTCCAGGAACCAGCGGTCGTGGCTGATGACCATGGCCGAGCCGGCGAACTCCAGCAGCGCTTCTTCCAGCGCGCGCAGGGTTTCGACGTCGAGGTCGTTGGACGGTTCGTCCAGCATCAGCACGTTGCCGCCCTGGGCCAGCGTCTTGGCCAGGTGCAGACGGCCACGTTCACCGCCGGACAGCGAGCCCACCAGCTTCTGCTGATCGTTGCCCTTGAAGTTGAAGCGACCGAGGTAGGCGCGGCTGGGCATGACGAACTTGCCCACGACGATGTTGTCCAGCCCGCCGGACACGTCTTCCCACACGGTCTTGCTGCCGTCCAGGCTCGCGCGGCTCTGGTCCACGAAGGCCAGCTTGGCCGTCTTGCCGATCTTGACGGAGCCGGAATCCGGCTGCTCCACGCCCTGGATCATGCGGAACAGCGTCGACTTGCCGGCGCCGTTCGGGCCGATGATGCCGACGATGGCGCCGGCCGGCACCTTGAACGACAGGTTGTCGATCAGCACGCGGTCGCCGAAGCTCTTGGACACGCCTTCGAACTCGATGACTTCATTGCCCAGGCGGTCCGCCACGGGGATGAAGATTTCGTTCGTCTCGTTGCGCTTCTGGTATTCGACGTCGCTCAGTTCCTCGAAGCGGGCCAGACGCGCCTTGCTCTTGGCCTGGCGGCCCTTGGCGTTGGAGCGCACCCACTTCAGTTCTTCCTTCATGGCCTTGGCGCGGGCGTCCTCGGACTTCTGCTCCTGCTCCAGGCGGCGTTCCTTCTGGTCCAGCCAGTCAGAGTAGTTGCCCTTCCAGGGAATGCCGTGGCCGCGGTCCAGTTCCAGAATCCACTCGGCGGCGTTGTCCAGAAAGTAGCGATCGTGGGTGATAGCCACCACGGTGCCGGGGAAGCGCTGCAGGAACTGCTCCAGCCACTCCACCGACTCGGCGTCCAAGTGGTTGGTCGGTTCGTCCAGCAGCAGCATGTCGGGCTTGGACAGCAGCAGGCGGCACAGGGCGACGCGGCGCTTTTCACCGCCGGACAGCACGCCGATCTGAGCGTCCCAGGGCGGCAGGTTCAGCGCGTCGGCGGCCAGTTCCAGCTGCAGGTCGGTGTTCTCGCTGCCTGCGGCGGCAATGATGGCCTCCAGCTCGCCCTGCTCTGCGGCCAGCTTGTCGAAGTCGGCGTCCGGCTCGGCGTAGGCGGCATAGACCTCGTCCAGGCGCTTCTTGGCGGCCAGCACGCCGCCGATGCCCTCTTCCACGGCTTCACGCACGGTCTGGTCGGGGTCCAGCTTGGGCTCCTGCTCCAGGTAGCCGATCTTGATGCCGGGCATCGGGATGGCTTCGCCCTCGATCTCCTTGTCGACGCCGGCCATGATCTTCAGCAGCGTGGACTTGCCCGAGCCGTTCAGGCCCAGCACGCCGATCTTGGCGCCGGGGAAGAACGACAGCGAGATGTCCTTGAGGATGTGGCGCTTGGGGGGAACCGTCTTGTTCACACGGTTCATCGAGAAGACGTACTGGGCCATGGGCGAATCCTTGAGGCTGAAACAGCGGCAGGCCCCGATGAGGGCCTGCGTTGGCCGCCATTGTCGCCGATGCCCGCGCCGCCCTCCTGGGGTTCATCCCGACGTCGCTGCGGCCACGCCGGACGAGACTCTCGGCGCCAACCCAGGGAGAAGACATGCGCTGCCTGCCCGCCTGCCGCCGCACCGCGCTGGTGCTGCTGTGCCTCCTGACCGGTGCCGCCCAGGCCCAGACCCTGCGCTGGGCCGCCCAGGGCGACCTGCAGACCACCGACCCGCACGCTGCCAACGAGATCCAGACCAACTCCTTGAACGGCCACGTCTACGAGCCGCTGGTGCGCCGCCTGCCCGACCAGAGCCTGGCACCGGCGCTGGCCGTCGAGTGGACGCAGGCCACGCCGCTGCTGTGGCGCGTGAAGCTGCGCCCGGGCGTGAAGTTCCATGACGGGACGCCGTTCACGGCCGAAGACGTCGTGTTCTCGATGCAGCGGATGCGCGACCCCGTCTCGCCCTACCGCGTCTACGCCAATGCGGTGGGCATTCCGAAAGCGGTGGACCCGCTGACGCTGGTGTTCGCGCTGGACAAGCCCAACCCCATCTTTGCCGAGCACCTCGTCAGCCTGACCGTCATGAGCAAGCGCTGGGCGGAGGCCAACCGCGTCACGCGGCCGCTGGACCTGAAGGCCAAGGAGGAGTCCTACGCCAGCCAGAACGCCAACGGCACCGGCCCGTTCATCCTCGTCAGCCGACAGCCCGGCGTGAAGACCGTGTTCAAGCGCAACGCCGCCCACTGGGGCCGCAGCCTGCCGGGCCAGGGCAATGTGCAGGAGCTGGTGTTCATGCCCATCAGCATCGACGCCACGCGCACCGCGGCGCTGATCTCGGGCGAGGTGGACTTCGTGCTGGACCCGCCGCCGCGCGACGTCGAGCGGCTGCGCGCCATGCCCGAGCTCAAGGTGGTGGACGGCGTGGACAACCGCATCCTCTTCATCGGTATGGACCAGGCGCGCGACAAGCTGCTCTACGGCCAGGTGCCCGGCGACAAGAACCCGTTCAAGGACCTGCGCGTGCGCCGGGCGCTCTACCAGGCCATCGACATCGACGCCATCAAGACCAAGATCATGGCCGGCTTCTCGGTGCCCACCGGCGGGCTGACCCCGTCCGCGCGGGGCGCCTACAACGACGCCAGCCTGGAAACCCGCCTGCCCTACGACGTGCCCGCCGCCCGCCGGCTGATGGCCGAGGCGGGCTACCCGGACGGCTTCGAGGTCACGCTGGACTGCCCCAACAACCGCTACGTCAACGACGAGAGGATCTGCCTGGCGCTCGCCAGCTTCTGGGCGCAGCTGAAGATCAAGGTCAAGGTGAACGCGCTGCCCCGCGTGCTGTACTTCCCCAAGATCGACAAGTACGACACCAGCCTCTACCTGCACGGCTGGGGTGGCGGCAGCACCGACGCCGAGGTCATGCTGACGCCCATCCTGCGCAACCGCGGCGAGCAGGGCGTGGGCGTGTCCAACAACGGCGGCTGGGTGAACGACAAGGCCGACGCGCTGGCCGCCGCGTCCACCGTCGAGACCGACCCGAAGAAGCGCGAGCAGCTCGTCAAGGCCGCGCTGGCCGAGTACCGGCAGCAGATCAACATCATTCCGCTGCACCGGCAGATGATTCCGTGGGCCATGCGCGCCAACGTGCGCGTGCTGCACTCGGCCAACAACTGGCTGAGCGTCGAATGGGTCACCGTTTCTAAATAAGCCCCAGGGCGCCAGCCGTTAGAATGGCTGCCAACGCCGCGCTCTCAGTCTTGCGCGGCGTTTCATTTTTTGAGCCCCCGCACGCGGCCTGGCTTGCCCGAAGACTGGTGTCGCCTCCCCGGCGTCACGGCAAGCCCCGGTGTTTTGTTGGCGTGCCCTCCCCTTCTTAGGATTCGATGAGTTTCGACACCCTGGGCCTTGCAGCGCCGCTGCTCAAGGCCATCGCCGACGCCGGCTACACCTCTCCCACCCCCATCCAGGCCCAGGCCATTCCCGCCGTCCTGAAGGGCGGCGACCTGATGGCCGGCGCGCAGACCGGCACCGGCAAGACGGCCGGCTTCACGCTGCCCATGCTGCATCGCCTGCAGGCCGGCACCCGCACGCTGGACAAGCGCGGCCGCCCGGCCATCCGCGCGCTCGTGCTGACGCCCACCCGCGAACTGGCCGCCCAGGTCGAGGAAAGCGTGCAGACCTACGGCAAGTACCTGCCGCAGCTCAAGAGCATGGTCATGTTCGGCGGCGTCGGCATGCAGCCGCAGATCAACAAGCTGCGCGACGGCGTGGACATCCTCGTCGCCACGCCCGGCCGCCTGCTGGACCACGCCGGCCTGGGCAACCTCGACCTGTCCAAGGTCGAGATCCTGGTGCTGGACGAAGCCGACCGCATGCTGGACATGGGCTTCATCCACGACATCAAGAAGGTGCTGGCCCTGCTGCCCGCGCAGAAGCAGTCGCTGCTGTTCAGCGCGACCTTCAGCGACGAGATCAAGAACCTCGCCGACCGCCTGCTGAACCAGCCGGCGCTCATCGAGGTGGCCCGCCGCAACCAGACCAACGACCAGATCGCGCAGAAGGTCCACCCCGTGGGCCGCGAGCGCAAGAAGGAGCTGCTGGTGCACCTGATCAAGTCGGGTGACTGGCACCAGGTGCTGGTGTTCACGCGCATGAAGCATGGCGCCAACCGCCTGACCGACTACCTGAACGACAACGGCATCAGCGCGATGGCCATCCACGGCAACAAGAGCCAGGGCGCGCGCACCAAGGCGCTGGCCGACTTCAAGTCGGGCGACCTGACCTGCCTCGTGGCCACCGACATCGCCGCCCGCGGCATCGACATCGACCAACTGCCCCACGTCGTCAACTTCGAGCTGCCCAACGTGCCGGAGGACTACGTCCACCGCATCGGCCGCACGGGCCGCGCGGGCGCCCAGGGCGAGGCCGTCAGCCTGGTCTGCGTGGACGAGAACGGCTTCCTGCGCGACATCGAGAAGCTCATCAAGCGCGAGATCCCGAAGGAGATCGTGCCCGGCTTCGCGCCCGACCCGAACGAGAAGGCCGAGCCCATCGTGCTGGGCCGCACCGTACTGAACCCCAACGGCAGCCGTGGCCGCAACCCCAACCCGCCGGCCCACGCCGGCCGTGGCGGCCGCCCGGGTGGCGGTGGTGGTGGTGGCCGTGGCGGCGACAACCGCGGTGGCTCGCGCGACGGCGGCCGCCCGGCCGGCGGCGGTGGCAAGCCCCAGGCCCATACCGGCCACGGCGGCGCCCGCACCGCGCCCAAGCCGCAAGGCCAGCAGGCGCCGCGCCCCGCGGGCGGCCAGCCCAGCCGTGACGGCGGCGCCCCGCGCCACACCAACGGCCCGCGCCTGACCCAGCCCAAGCGCTGATCGACGCCGGCACCCGGCCACGACGGCCTGCCTCTCACGGGGCAGGCCGTTTTTTTGTGCCGCTGATGCCCGGCCGCAACGCCGCCGCCTAGGGTTTGCGCGCCTTTTTAATCGATCCCGCGTGCCGGGCGTCCGTCCCAGCTCCCCACCGCGGTCCGGCGTGCGCATACTCGACCGACAGTCCGGCGCCAAGCCGCGCTGGCGTCCTGTGATGACCCGTCCTTGCCAACAGGGGAACCCATGTTCAATTCCATCCAGAAGCGTCTGACGGTGGGCTGCATGGCCGTCGTGGTGGTCAGCCTGCTCAGCGCCACGCTCTTGAACCACGGCATCGTCAGCAAGCATGTGAAGGCGCAGACCACCCAGGGCCTCAACGAGCTGAGCGCGGCGCACGCGCAGGCCATCGGCGAATGGGTGGGCACGCAGAAGGCAGTGGTGGCCGCCGTCGTGCCCGCGGCGCTGACGGACGCGCCGCAGCCCTTCCTCGTGCAGGCGCAGAAGTCGGGGCGCCTGGCTTCGGCCTACGCCGGCTACCCCGACAAGCGCATGATCTTCGACGTGCCGCAGAAGCTGCCGGAGGGCTACGACCCGACGATCCGCCCCTGGTACAAGGGCGCTTCGGCCTCCGACAAACCCATCCTGACGGCGCCCTACGCCGACGCCGCCACCAAGCGGCTGCTGGTGACCTTCGCGATGGCCGTGCGCGACGGCGGCGAGACCAAGGCCGTCGTCGGCAGCGATGTGTTCCTGGACGACGTGTCCAAGATCGTCGCCTCCATCCACCCCACGCCGCGCGGCCTGGCCTTCCTCGTCGACACCGACGGCCAGGTCATCGCCCACCCCGACACGCAGCGCATCCTGAAGAAGGTGTCCGAGCTGTCGCCCGCGCTGACGGCCGACGCGATGAAGCAGGCCACCGAGGCCAGCGGCCCCTGGGTGGAGGTGCGCATGGGCGAGGACGACTACCTGCTGCGCGGCGCCGCCGTGCCGGGCACCAGCTGGACGCTGATGACCGCCGCCCGCGCCGACGAGGCGCTGGCCTCGCTGGACACGCTGCTCAAGGCCGCCGCGCTGGCGCTGGTGGTCATGGCCGGGCTGGCGGCGTTCGCGGCCGCGTGGCTGGTGCGCTCCATGCTGACCTCGCTGAACCGCGTCAACGAGGCGATGGCGCAGATCGGCAGCGGCGACGCCGACCTCACCAAGCGCCTGCCGGTCAACGGCAGCGACGAGATCTCGCGCATCGCCGAGAGCTTCAACGTCTTCTGCGAAAAGATCGAATCCACCATCCGCGAGGTGCGCACCGCGTCGGACTCCATCTCCACCGCGTCTTCCGAGATCGCCACCGGCAACGTCGACCTCAGCCACCGCACCGAGGAGACGGCCTCCAACCTGCAGCAGACGGCCAGCGCGCTGGAGGAGATCACCAGCACCGTGCGCCAAAGCGCCGACAACGCATCCACCGCCAACCAGTTGGCCGCCAACGCGGCGGGCGTCGCGCAGCGCGGCGGCGAGGTCGTCGCGCAGGTGGTGAGCACCATGGCCGAGATCACGCAGTCCAGCCAGAAGATCTCCGACATCATCGGCGTCATCGACGGCATCGCCTTCCAGACCAACATCCTGGCGCTGAACGCCGCCGTCGAAGCGGCGCGGGCCGGCGAGCAAGGCCGCGGCTTCGCCGTCGTGGCCACCGAGGTGCGCAACCTCGCGCAGCGCAGCGCCGCGTCGGCCAAGGAGATCAAGGCGCTGATCGGCACCAGCGTCGAGCGCGTCGAGGCCGGCTCGCGGCTGGTGGAAGACGCTGGCAAGACCATGACCGAGATCGTCGGCAGCGTGCGCCGCGTCACCGACGTCATCGCCGAGATCACGTCGGCCGCCAAGGAGCAGAGCTCGGGCATCGACCTCGTCAACGGCGCCGTCAACACGCTGGACCAGATGACGCAGCAGAACGCCGCACTCGTCGAGGAAAGCGCCGCGGCCGCGGAAAGCCTGAAGGAGCAGGCGATCCGGCTGGCGGGCGTGGTGTCCACCTTCCGCGTGCGCTGAGGGTGGGGCCGGCTAGCATGCCGGCCATGCCCGACTCCACGACGACCTGGATCGCCGGCGCCACCGGCCTCGTCGGCCGCGCGCTGTGCGCCGACATGCCCGACGCCGTGGCGCTGGTGCGCCGCCCGCAGCCCGGCGCGCTCACCGTGGACTACACCCGTCCCGCGTCCTTCGCCGCCCTGCCCGCGCCGCGCCGCCTGTTCATCGCGCTGGGCACGACGCTGGCGCAGGCCGGCTCGCGCGAGGCCTTCCGCGCGGTGGACTTTGACGCCGTGCTGGCCGTGGCCCGCGCCGCGCGCGCGGCCGGCGCCACGCACTGCGGCCTGGTGTCCGCGCTGGGCGCCTATGCACGCAGCGCCGTCTTCTACAACCGCGTCAAGGGCGAGGCCGAGGACGCGCTCGCCGGCCTCGGCTTCGAGCGCCTCGTCATCGCCCGCCCGTCGCTGCTGGACGGCGACCGCGCCGCGCTGGGCCAGCCGCACCGCGCCGGCGAAGCCTGGTCGCTGCGGCTGCTGCGGCCGGTGGCGGGCCTGGTGCCGCTGCGCTGGCGGCCCATCGCCGCCGCCCGCGTGGCCCGCGCGCTGCGGCTTGCGCTGGATCAGCCCGGCCCGGTCGTGCAGGTGCTCGAATCCAGCGCCATGCAAACCCTGGGAGCCCCATGAAGCTGACCTTCCTCGGCGCCGCCGACACCGTCACCGGCTCGCGCCACCTGCTGACCTTGGGCGAGCAGCGCCTGCTGCTGGACGCCGGCCTCTTTCAAGGCTTCAAGGCCCTGCGCGAGCGCAACTGGATGCCGCTGGGCGGCCCGACCACCGAGCTGGACGCCGTGCTGCTGTCCCACGCCCACCTGGACCACTGCGGCTACCTGCCCGCGCTGCGCCGCCAGGGCTTCAAGGGCCCCATCTACGCGACGTCCGCCACACGCGACCTCTGCGACGTGCTGCTGCGCGACAGCGCCCACCTGCAGGAGGAAGACGCACGCCGCGCCAACCGCGACGGCTCCAGCCGCCACGACAAGGCACTGCCGCTGTACGGCGTGCGCGAGGCCGAGGCGACCCTCAAGCAGTTCGTCGCCGTGCCGCGCGACGGCCGGCTGACGCTGGGCGGCACCGAGGTGCGCTTCACGCCCGGCGGCCACCTGCTGGGTGCCTCGTCCATCCACGTGCGCCAGGGCACGCGCTCGCTGCTGTTCTCCGGCGACGTGGGCCGCGTCGGCGACCTGCTGATGCCCACGCCGCAGGTGCCGCCGGCGGCGGACGTCGTGCTCATCGAGTCCACCTACGGCAACCGGCTGCATCCGCCCGAGGACGCGCAGGCGCGCCTCGCACAGATCCTGCGCACGACGCTCAAGCGCGGTGGCTCGGTGCTGCTGCCCAGCTTCGCCGTCGGCCGCGCGCAGGCACTGCTGCTGGTGCTGCAGCGGCTGCGCAATGCCGGCGAGCTGCCGCTGGACGTGCCCATCTGGCTGGACAGCCCCATGGCCGAGCAGGCCACCGAGCTGACGATCAAGCACGCGAAGCTGTTGCGCATCTCCGCCACCGAGGCCCGCAGCCTGACCGACCGCGTGCGCTACGTCACCAAGCAGGCCCAGAGCGTCAAGCTCGCCGCCAGCCTGGCCGCGCCGCGCGCGAAGCCGGCCGTCGTCATCTCCGCCAGCGGCATGGCCACCGGCGGCCGCGTGCTGAACTACCTGGAGACGCTGGCGCCGCAGCCCCAGCACCACATCGCCTTCCCCGGCTTCCAGGCCGGCGGCACGCGCGGCGCACGCATGGTGGGGGGCGAGCGCGAGGTCAAGATCCGCGGCCGCTGGGTGCCCGTCAACGCCGAGATCAGCCACCTGGACGGCTTCTCCGGCCATGCCGACGCCGACGGCCTGCTGCAGTGGCTGCGTGCGCTGCCGCGGCCGCCCGAGCAGGTCTACGTCGTGCACGGCGAGCCCGCCGCGGCCGACGCGCTGCGCAGCCGCATCCAGGACGAGCTGGGCCTGGCCGTGCGCGTGCCACAGCACGGCGAGACCGTCGCGTGGTGATGGACGGGCTGGCCTTCGGCGTCTCCACCGACCTCCTCACCGGCCTGGCCGCCGCGCTGGGCAGCGGCCTGCTGATCGGGCTGGAACGCGAGCGCCACAAGCCGCGCGGCGGCCGCCGTGGCAACGGCGAGATGGCCGGGCTGCGCACCTACACGCTGGCCTCGGTGGCCGGCGCGCTGGCGCAGGCGCTGGCGCTGCCGGGGCTGGTGGCCGTCACCGCGCTGGCCGTCACGGCGCTGGCGGCGCTGGGCTATGTGCGCGGCCGCGACCCCGGCCTCACGCGCGCGCTGGCGCTGCTGGTCACCTGCCTGATCGGCGCGCTGTGCGTGACGGCGCCGCTGCTGGGCGCGCCGGCCGCCGTCGTGCTGACGGCGCTGCTGGCCGCGCGGCCACGGCTGCACCGCTTCGCGACGCAGGTGCTGCGCGAGGAGGAGCTGCACGACGGCCTGCTGCTGGGCGCGCTGGCGCTGGTGGTGCTGCCGCTGATGCCGCAGCAGCCGCTGCCGTGGCTGGCCGGCATGAAGGCGCATTCGCTGATGGGGCTGATGCTGCTGCTGCTGGCGCTGCAGGCGGCGGGCCACATCGCGCTGCGGCTGGCCGGGCCGCAGGCGGGGCTGGCGCTGTCGGGCGTGCTGTCGGGGCTGGTGTCCAGCACCGCCACCATCGCCGCCATGGGCAGCAAGGCGCGCGCCGAGCCGGGCCTGCGGCTGGCCTGCGCGGCCGGCGCCGTCATGTCCACCGGCGCCACCTGGCTGCAGGCCGAGGCCATGCTGTTCGCGATGGCGCCGCCGCTGGCGCTCGCCGCGCTGCCCATCGCGCTGCTGGGCCTGTCGCTGTGCGGCGGCATGGGCTGGCTGCTGGCCCGGCGCTCGCACCGGCTGGAGCAGGACGGCCATGCCGGCGCACCCGCCGCGGACCGGCGCGGGCCGCTGCGGCTGCGCGAGGCGCTGCTGCTGTCGCTGATGCTCAGCGGCGTCGCGGTGGCCGTCAGCTGGGCGCGGGAACACTTCGGCACATCGGGGCTGTTCGGCGCCGTCGCGCTGACGGCGTTTGCCGACGTGCACGCGCCCATCGCGTCGCTGGCCGGGCTGCAGGCCGGCGGCAGCATCAGCCAGGCGCAGGCGCTGCTGGGGCTGCTGCTGGCCTTTGCGTGCAACAGCGTCACGCGCAGCATCGCGGCCGTGGCCGCGGGCGGCTGGGGCTTTGCCCGCTTCATCATCCCGGCGCTGGCGCTGCCGCTGCTGCTGTGCAGCGCGCTGGGCTGGCTGCTGCTGCAGGGGCCCGCCGCATGAAACGAGCACCGCTGGTGCCGGCGCAGGTGGAGTTCAGCGCCGACGGGCCGCCGTTCGCGCCGGCGTTCGGCGACGTCTACCACGCCCGCGATGGCGCGCTGGCCCAGGCCCGCCACGTGTTCCTCGGCGGCAACGGCCTGCCGGCGCGCTGGCAGGGCCGCGAGCGCTTCGTCGTGCTGGAGACCGGCTTCGGCCTGGGCAACAACTTCCTCGCCACCTGGGACGCCTGGCGGCAAGACCCGGCACGCTGCGAGCGGCTGGTGTTCGTCAGCGTCGAGAAACACCCGCTGCGGCCCGACGACCTGGCCCGCGCGCACGCCGCCAGCCCGCTGCCCGAGCTGGCCGCCGAGCTGCTGCGGCGCTGGCCGCCGCTGACGCCGGGCCTGCACACGCTGGACTTCGAGGCCGGGCGCGTGCAGCTGCTGCTGGGTCTGGGTGACGGCCGCGAGCTGCTGCGCGAGCTGGTACTGGACGCCGACGCGGTGTATCTCGACGGCTTCTCGCCCAAGCTCAACCCCGAGCTGTGGGACGACTGGCTGCTGAAGAGCCTGTCCCGCCACGCGGTGCCGGGCACGACGTTGGCGACCTGGAGCATCAACCGGCCGATGCGCCGTGCGCTGGCCGCGCTGGGCTTCGAGGTGGCGCTGGCGCCGGGTTTTGCGGAAAAGCCGGAGATGACCACCGCCCGCTTCGCGCCGCGCCACAGGCCGCAGCGGCCCGTGGGCCGCGAGCCGCTGGCGCCGGGGGCGCGCCGCGCCGTCATCGTCGGCGCGGGCCTGGCCGGCGCGGCCTGCGCGCTGGCGCTGTCGCGTGCCGGCGTGGCATGCACCGTCGTCGACGCGCTGCCCGGCCCGGCGCAGGCCAGCTCGGGCAACCCGGCGGGCCTGTTCCACGGCACCGTCAACCCCGACGACGGCCCGCACGCCCGCTTCAACCGCGCCGCCGCGCTGGCCACGCAGCAGGTGCTGGCCGAGCTGGGCCTGCCGCATCAGCACGGCCTGCTGCGGCTGGAGACGCGGCTGCAGCCGGCGCAGATGCCGGCGGTGCCGGGCTACGTGCAGGCGCTGTGCGCCGACGACGCGGCGGCCCGGGCCGGCGCGCCGCTGGGCCACCCCGCCTGGCTCTACGCCGGCGGCGGCGCACTGGACCCGGCCGCCTACACGCGGGCGCTGCTGGCCGCCAGCGGCGCGCGGCTGCGGCTGGGCACGGCGGTCGCGTCGCTGCAGGCGACGCCGGGCGGCTGGCAGCTGCACGGCGCGGATGGCGAGCTGATCGAGGCAGCGCCGCTGCTCGTGCTGGCCGGTGGCCACGCGCAGCTGCCGCTGCTGGGCGCGCTGGCGGACGACCTCGTCGTGCAGCGCGGCCAGCTCACCCACCTGGCCGAGGCGCCGTGGCAGCCGGGCGTGCCGGTGGCCGGCGACGGCTACGCGATCGCCGACGGCCGCGGCGGCGCCTGGTGCGGCGCGACCGCGCAGGACGGTGATGCCGACCCGGCGCTGCGCGAGGCCGACCAGCTGGAGAACCTCGCGCGCTACGCCCGCCTGGCCGGGCTGGGCACGCCGCCGCAGGCGCCGCTGGCCGGCCGCGTCGGCTGGCGCCTCGTGGCGGCCGACCGGTTGCCGCTGATCGGCGGCCTGGCCGCAGGCGACGCGCCGGCGGAGCAGCTGCGGCTGCAGCCGCGCCGGCCGGGTCTGGTCGTCTGCACCGGATTCGGCTCTCGCGGCATCACCTGGGCCGCGCTGGCCGGCCGCCTCGTCGCCGCGCTGGCGCTGGGCAGCCCGCGCCCGCTGGAGGCCGAACTGCTGGATGCGGTGGACCCGTTGCGCTTCGCGTTGCGCCGGCAACGCAGGCCCGCCCGCTGAGCCCCCCTGTTCGCGCAACTATTGCCGCTTTGGCCCGCTGATCGAGCATCACCCCCGCCAGGTGCGGTACGACACTGCGCGCTGTTGCCGGCCTGGCCGGCTTTCCCCTTACTCATGGAGACGACGGCATGTTCGGTTCTGGCAGCGGTTCGCAACGGCTGAAAGTGGCGCTTGGCGTGGTGCTGGGCGTGGTGACCGTGGGCGTCGGCGTGGCGCTCTCGGGCTTGGGCGACGGCGCCGGCTCGGCCAAGGGCTGGCTGTGGGCCAGCCTGGTGCTGAGCTGGGCGGTCGGCGCGTTCGCGCTGGCCACCGGCGGCGGTGGCAAGGGCTCCAGCCTGCACGCGGCCACCGAGGCCGCCGAGGCGCTGGCCCGTTTCGACCTGACGCACGCCATCCCCAGCGGCGGTTCCGACGACGTGGGCCGCCTGCTGACCGCGCTGGAAGGCACGCAGCGCGCGCTGCAGAAGATCATCGGTGACATGCGCAGCGCAGCTGACAGCATCGGCACGGCCAGCGCCGAGATCGCCACCGGCAACCTGGACCTGAGCCAGCGCACCGAGCAGACCGCCAGCAACCTGCAGAACGCGGCCTCCTCCATGTCCGAGCTGACCGGCACCGTCAAGCAGACGGCCGACGCCGCGATGACGGCCAACCAGCTCGCCAGCTCTGCCGCCTCCGTGGCCCAGCGCGGTGGCGAGGCCGTCTCCCAGGTCGTCGCGACGATGGAGCAGATCAGCCACAGCTCGCGCAAGATCAACGACATCATCGGCACCATCGACGGCATTGCCTTCCAGACCAACATCCTGGCGCTGAACGCGGCCGTGGAAGCCGCGCGCGCCGGCGAGCAGGGCCGCGGCTTCGCGGTCGTGGCCGGCGAGGTGCGCACGCTGGCCCAGCGCAGCGCCGAGGCGGCCAAGGAGATCAAGAGCCTCATCAGCGCCAGCGTCGAGCGCGTGGACTCCGGCACCCAGCAGGTCGAGGCTGCCGGCGCCACGATGACCGAGATCGTCGCCAGCGTGCAGCGCGTCACCGACATCATTGGCGAGATCAGCGCCGCCGCGCGTGAGCAGAGCGAGGGCATCGGCGTCGTCAACGCCTCCGTCGTGCAGCTGGACCAGATGACGCAGCAGAACGCCGCGCTCGTCGAGGAATCCGCCGCCGCGGCCGAGAGCCTGCGCGAGCAGTCCAGCCGCATGGCCGACGCCATCAGCGTGTTCCGCCTCGGCGGCGCCAGCCATCAACGTGCGGCCGCGCCGACCAGGGCGCCCGCACCCAGGCCGGCCTCGGCCGCCAGGCCCGCCCCCAAGCCCGCAGCCACCGCGACGTCGGCCGTCAGCAAGCCCGCCGCCAAGCCGCTGCCCAAGGCAGCGCCAACCCCGGCACCCGTCGCCGCACCGCGCGCGGCACCGGCGCCCAGCGTCGCCGACGATGGCGACTGGGAAACCTTCTGAGCCCTCGGCTCGACGCATCACCACACATCAAACAAGGCGCCACCCCGGCGCCTTTTTTCCATCGTGTCGGGCACACTTTCCCGGCGCGCCGCCGCGTCTGCAGCACTCAAGGAGACTGAAGCCATGTTCACCGCCATGTTCTCTCGACGCTCCATCGGCCAGCGCCTCGGCGGCGGTCTGTGCCTGGTGCTGCTGTTCGCGCTGGTGAGCTCCGGCCTGGGCTACTGGGGACTGCGCAAGGTCGCCAGCGAGACCGACACGCTCTATCACAGCGCGCTGATCACCGAGCGCGTGGCGGCCGACTGGTACCGCAACGTCTTCAACGGCACGACGCGCACGACGGCCATCGCGGTCAGCGCCGATCCCGGCCTGGCCTCGTTCTTCTCGGCCCAGGCCGCCGAGGCCACGCGCATCTCGACGGAGCTGCAGCAGAAGCTCGACAAGCTGCTCACGCTGCCGCAGGAGCGCGCGCTGTTCGACCGCATCGCCGAGCTGCGCAAGACCTACATCGCCGCCCGCGACACGCTGACGGCCGCCAAGAAAGCCGACGAGGCCGAGCGCGCGAAGGACATCTTTGACAAGCAGTTCCTGCCCGCCTCCAACGCCTACCTGGACGGCATCAGGAACGTGGCCCAGCAGCAGCGCGACCAGCTGGACGCCGCCGTGCAGCGGCTGCAGGCCGCCAACGACCGGGCGCGCATCGGGCTGCTGGTGTTCGCGCTGGTCAGCCTGGCGGCCGGCGGCGTGCTGGCCTGGTGGCTGACGCGCTCCATCACCGGCCCGCTGCACGAGGCCGCCCACGTGGCGGACGCCATCGCCCGCTTCGACCTGACACAACGGATCGACGTGCGCAGCCAGGACGAGACGGGCCGGCTGATGCAGTCGCTGCACAGCATGCAGTCGGCGCTGCTGCGGCTGATCGGCGAGGTGCGCGGCTCCACCGACAGCATCAACACCGCCAGCACGGAGATCGCCACCGGCAACCTGGACCTGAGCCAGCGCACCGAGCAGACCGCCAGCAACCTGCAGAACGCGGCCTCATCGATGGCCGAGCTGACCGGCACCGTCAAGCAGACGGCCGACGCCGCGATGACGGCCAACCAGCTCGCCAGCTCCGCCGCCTCCGTGGCGCAGCGCGGCGGCGAGGCGGTCGCCCAGGTGGTCGCCACCATGGACCAGATCAGCCACAGCTCGCGCAAGATCAACGACATCATCGGCACCATCGACGGCATCGCCTTCCAGACCAACATCCTGGCGCTGAACGCGGCCGTCGAAGCGGCGCGTGCCGGCGAGCAGGGCCGTGGCTTTGCGGTCGTGGCCGGCGAGGTGCGCACGCTGGCCCAGCGCAGCGCCGAGGCGGCCAAGGAGATCAAGAGCCTCATCAGCGCCAGCGTCGAGCGCGTGGACTCCGGCACCCAGCAGGTGCAGGCTGCGGGCGCCACGATGACCGAGATCGTCGCCAGCGTGCAGCGCGTCACCGACATCATTGGCGAGATCAGCGCCGCCGCGCGTGAGCAGAGCGAGGGCATCGGCGTCGTCAACGCCTCCGTCGTGCAGCTGGACCAGATGACGCAGCAGAACGCCGCGCTCGTCGAGCAGTCCGCCGCCGCCGCCGAGAGCCTGCGCGAGCAGTCCAGCCGCCTGGCCGAGGCGATCAGCGTGTTCCGGCTCAGCGGCGCAGCCCATCAACGTGCGGCCGCGCCGGTCAAGGCGTCCACGCCCAGGCCGGTCGCCAAGGCCGCGCCGGCCAAGCCCGCGGCCAGCAGCGTCGCCAAGCCAGCGCCCAAGGCACCGGCTGCCGCCGCGCCCGCGCCCGCGCCGGCGCCCGTCCCCCGCCCCGCTCCGGCGCCGGCCGACGACGGCGACTGGGAAACGTTCTGAGCGGCACGTCCGCGCCTCTGAAAAGCCGGGCCACGCCCGGCTTTGTCATTTGTGAATCCGCGCGCGCCTGTCACTGCGGCGAGCGACAACGGCACGCAACGCCCTGGGAGTCCTGCCAGGGCCGCCTCCGAAGGCCAGCCACGAGAGTATGTCCACCCTGCCGCTACCCGCGCCGGGGCCACGAGCAGTACTCCCTGAACCCACCCCTTCGGAGTCATTTCATGCAAACCACCCCACGTCTCGCGCTGTCCGCCCTCGCGCTGGCCTGCGCCGCCAGCATCGCCCAGGCCCAGGCCCCCACGGCGACCGCAGCCCAGACCGAGGCCCGCGCCGCGCGCGCCACGCTGCTGCGCGCCAACGCCGAAAGCTTCGTGCGCCAGTTCCCCGGCCTCAGCCTGCACGACAAGGACCACAGCTACGAAACCCGCGACGTCATCCAGGACGACGACGGCGTTGCCCATGTGCGCATGGACCGCCGCATCGCCGGCCTGCGCGCCATCGGCGCCGACCTGGTCGTGCAGAGCGACCGCTTCGGCCACTTCGCGACGATGCACCAGACCGCGCAGCGCCTGCCCAAGCTCGACACCAAGCCGGCGCTGGGCGCCGGCCGCGCCGCCGTCCGCGCGCTGGACGCCCACGGCGGCAGCCTGCAGGGCCGGCCGGAGCTGGTCGTCTGGGCCCGCGAGGACCAGCCCCGCCTGGCCTGGGAGGTGCGCGTCAGCGGCGACGCGAGCGACGGCACGCCGTTCGAGAAGCACGTCATCATCGACGCCGCCACCGGCCGGCAGCTGGACGCCTGGGACGACATCCACACCGCCGCCGCCAACGGCACCGGCCGGACGCTGTACAGCGGCAACGTGGCGCTGACGACCAACAGCATCAGCGGCGGCTACGAGCTGCGCGACCCGAGCCGCGGCAACACCTACACGATCAACCTGAAGAACCGCACCAGCGGCGGCAGCATCCTGACCGACGCCGACAACACCTGGGGCAACAACGCCACCAGCGACACCGCCAGCGCCGCCGCCGACGCGCAGTACGGCACCGCCGTGACGTGGGACTACTACAAGGACGTGCACGGCCGCAGCGGCATCGCCAACGATGGCAAGGGCGCCTACAACCGCGTTCACTACGGCCGCAACTACGCCAATGCCTACTGGTCGGACTCGTGCTTCTGCATGACCTACGGCGACGGCAATGGCAGCAGCGTCAAGCCGCTGGTGTCGCTGGACGTGGCGGGCCACGAGATGACCCACGGCGTCACGAGCCGCACGGCCGGGCTGATCTACTCCGGCGAGTCCGGCGGGCTGAACGAGGCCACGTCGGACATCTTCGGCACCATGGTCGAGTTCTACGCCGCCAACGGCAGCGACGCGGGCGACTACCTGATCGGCGAGAAGATCGTCAGCAGCGGCTCGCTGCGCAACATGGTCAAGCCCAGCAGCGACGGTTCCTCGGCGGACTGCTGGTACTCCGGCGTCGGCAACCTGGACGTGCACTACAGCTCGGGCGTGGCCAACCACTTCTTCTTCCTGCTGGCCGAAGGCACCAACAGCAGCTACGGCCGCAGCCCGACCTGCGTGAGCGGCAACACGCGCGTCGCCACCGGCTCGGGCACGCTGACCGGCATCGGCCGCGCCGCGGCGGCCAAGATCTGGTACCGGGCGCTGACGACCAAGATGACGTCCAACACCAACTACGCCGGGGCGCGCACGGCCACCATCGCCGCCGCGCGGGAACTGGCCACGACGCTGGGGGCCGACTACTCGGCCCAGGTGGCTGCGGCGTGGAGCGCGGTGGGCCGCAACTGAGGCCGCGCGCTCAGTCCTTCGGCGGGGCGCCTGCGGGCGCCCCGTTTTGCGTGTAGCCAGCCCTGCGGCCGCGCGCCGGGTACCAGACCTCGCGCTCCACCCAGTGGCGCAGCCGGCCCGCGCGCTCGTCGCGCTGCTCGGCGAGCCAGGCCAGCGCCACGTCGTCGAGCACGTAGACGCCATCGCGCTGCTGGCGCACGCCCTCGGGCCAGCGGCGGCGCAACGACACGGCCGGCATGGGCGAGCCCAGCGCCGTCGCGAGGTCGTCCAGCGCCAGCCAGCGCTGGCGCAGCAGCTCGTCGTCCTCGATGCGGACGCGGTGGCCCTTGAACTGGTAGAAGCGGCCTTCCACCGGGCTGAACGCCAGCCCCCGCAAGGCCCGCCACGTCGTGGCACCCAGCGCCACCAGGTCCGGCGCCAGCGCCTGGCCGAGTGCACGCAGCACGACGAGCATGCCCAGCAGCAGCCCGGCCATGCCGCCCACCCACCGCCACAGCAACCCGGCGATCACGCCGCCTAGGGCCAGCTTGAACAGCACGCTGCGCCACCAGTGGTGGCGCTCATGCGCAGCGGCGTCGAAGCCGAAGGGCTGGCGTGACACGCGGCGGGGTTCAGAAGGTCAGCGTCTTCACGCCGCCAGTGCCACCGAGCAGACAGACCTGCGCCTTGTTGCGCGCGAACACGCCCACCGTGACGACGCCGGGCCACTGGCTGACTTCGGCCTCGAAGGCCAGCGGGTCGGCGATGGACAGGCCCGTCACGTCGAGGATGTGGCCGCCGTTGTCGGTGACGACGCCGGCCCGCACGGTGGCCACGCCGCCCAGCTTGGCGAAGCGGCGAGTCAGCTGCGCCGCGGCCATCGGGATGATCTCGACCGGCAGCGGGAACTTGCCCAGCACGGGCACGAGCTTGGACTCGTCGGCGATGCAGACGAACTTGGTCGCCAGGTCGGCGACGATCTTCTCGCGCGTCAGCGCCGCGCCGCCACCCTTGACCATGAAGCCGTGGCCGTCGATCTCGTCGGCGCCATCGATGTAGACGGTCAAGCCCGTCACCTCGGCGGCATCCAGCACGGGAATGCCTGCTTTCAGCAGCCGCTGCGTGGAGCGCTCCGAGCTGGAAACGGCCCCGGCGACCTTGACGCCGCTGGCGGCCAGCGCGTCGATGAAGCAGTCCACCGTGGAGCCGGTGCCGACGCCGACGATCTGGCCCGGGGTGACGTAGTCGACCGCGGCGCGGCCGACGAGTTGTTTGAGCTGGTCTTGGTTCATGCCGCGATTTTGGCGGATGGGCGGCATCGCCCCCCATCCGCACCGTCGGCTACCGGATGACCACCTTGGCCGTGGCCGAATCGGTCGCCACCTGGCGCTGGCTGTCCCAGGCGGTGAAGCGGTACTCGACGACGTCGCCCTTCTTCAGGCCGCCGGCCGTGTAGCGGCTGGTGCTGCCGTCCTGGCGCATGCGCACGCTCTGCAGCTCACCGCCGTTGACGCTGTAGTGCACGTCCACCCAGCCCGAGGCGGTGGCCGTGAACGCCAGCGTCGTGGCGCCGGTCTGCGCGGCGCTGGATGCACCGGCCACGGCCGGTGCTGCCTTGGCGGCTGCGGCGACCGTCACCTGCTGCGTGGCGCCGGTGCCGGAGTCCCAGACGATGTCGTCGAACGCCATCTGGAACGGCGCGCCCGGGTTGGAACCATCGACGCTGAGGAACTCGAACAGCGAGTTCATGGACTGCAACGCCACCAGCGGGCCGGCGATCTCGGCCACCGGGATGGTGGCGGTGCCCCACTCGCCGTTGCGCACCAGGCCATAGGCCGTGGTGTTGGCGGGGAAGGTCACCCAGCCGTGGTTGGTGTAGTTGTCCAGGATGCCGATCTTGAACGCGACGTTGGCGGGCGCCTTGATCTTGAGCTTGATGTGGCCGTTGCGGAAGCCGCTCATGTCATGCGCCTGGCGCGACGCCACGGCGCCGCCGAACCACTGCCCGGGGGCGAAGTAGTTCAGCGCCAGCACGTTGGCACCCTCGAACGGCGGGATGCTGCCGCCGCTCATGGAGCCGGTGTTCCAGATGTAGAAGTCCGCCGACGTGCCCAGCGCCTGGCCGTTGTTGACCGGCGTGTTGTCGGTGAAGACGCCGAACTTGCCGACCTCCTGCGTGATGCCCACACCCAGCTTCACCTCGCCCTTGCCGTCCAGCTCGTAGACGCGCACGTAGTCCACGTAGGTCACGGCGGGCAGCGGCGCGGTGACCTGCGCAGGCGTGGCGGCCGGCGTGAAGTTGCCGCCCACGGCCATGTTCAGCAGCAGGTAGAACGGCTCCTGCAGCGCCGGCGAGTTCACCGTCGAGATGGGCGCCTTGTACATGTCCAGCTCGCGGCCGTTGTCGACGATCGTGAAGCGGATCTGCGTGTCGGTCCAGTACAGGCGGTACAGCACGAAGCGGTTGGCCAGCGAACGCGTCGGCGTGACCCAGTTCTTGGTCTGCCACGCGGTGGAGGCCGCGCAGCTCTCGTTGCCCGGCACGCAGGCGGCCTCGGCCCAGGTGATGACGTTGGAGCCGACGAACTGGTCCGGCGACACGGCCGGCAGTCCGGCGGGCTGGCGACCGCCCATCTCCATGATGTCGATCTCGCCCTTGCGCGGCCAGGGCTGCAGGCTGGTGCCCAGCATCCACGCGGCCGGCCACAGGCCCACGCCGACCTTGGGCGTGGCCATGCGGATCTCGACCATGCCGTACTTCACCTGCACCTTGCCGGCGGTGTCGACCTTGCCGGACGTGAACTGGTTGCTGCCGACGGTCTCGCGCCGGGCCGTGATGGCCAGCGCGCGCGTGCCGGGCTCGAACGGCACGTTGACGATGCCGAGGTTGTTGGGGCTGTAGGTCTGCAGCTCCTGGTTGCCGTAGCCGCACAGGCCGATCTGGCAACCGTTGCCGTTGCTGGCGGCCCAGACGCTGCTGTCCAGCGTGGCGCCGTTGAACTCGTCGGACCACAGCAGCTTGCCGATGACGGGGGCGGTGACGCTGGCGGACGCGGCCGTGGTGGCGGCCAGCAGCAGGCCGCCGAGGAGGATTCGTTGAAGCTTCATGGCGTTCATCCTTGTTGGCTGGCCTTGCGGCGGGCGGTGGCGGCGAGCAGCAGGCCGCCCACAAACATCAGGCCCCAGGTGGCGGGCTCGGGCACGGCGCTGGTGACGGTGATGCGCGTGGCGGGTGCGCCGGTGAAGTCGGGGGTGACGGTCTGCCAGGCGCCGCCGGCGGTGTAGGCCCAGGCGGCGCTGGGCGTGTCGGTGCCGCTCTGCCATTGGCCGCCGAAGTCGCCATCGGCGCGGGCCACCAGCCAGTAGCTGCCGGCGGCCAGGTTCCAGCCGGTGGGCGACAGCAGGCTGTTGGCGACCGGGTCGGTCAGATGGGTGCTGTAGAGCCAGCTGGCGCCGACCGGCACGCTGCCGCTGCGCGCCTGGATGCCGACCGTGACGCCGCCAAGGCCGTCGATGGACGTCAGGATGGACTGGATGGTGGCGGCGCTGGCGAGGTCGAACGCGACCGCCATGTGCTGGTCGGCATTCAGCATCGACGCGTTGCCGAACGGGTCTTCACCGACGGGATAGGTGTCGACGACGACGGTGCCGGCCGCAGCAGCGTGGGCGGCGAGGCCGGCGAACAGCAGCGCGGCGCAGGTCTTGGAAAGCAGATGGGTCATGGGGTGTCTCCTCGGTGTTCAGGCGCGGCGGCGGCGGGCGATGGCGCCGACGACGCCGAGGCCGGCGATCAGCAATGCGTAGGTTTCGGGCTCGGGCACGGGAGCGGTGGTCAGGTTGAACTGCACGTCGTCGAGGTAGACGGCGTTCACGCGCCCGCCGACCTGTGCGCCGGCCGCGCTCGTCAGCTCGAAGAACAACGATGTGGCGCCCGCAGGCACGGCCGCGGCAGACAGAAATGTGTGCTGCGTCCAGCCTGCGCTGACGCTGAAATGCTGGGCGACCGCGGTCACCGGCCCTCCAGCCGCGCCCATGTAGCGCAGCGTGAGGTAGAGATCCCCATTGGCCCCGACATCCCCCTTGGCCCAGAAGCTCAGCGTCGGTGTGTCGCCCACGTTGGCCGCCCCCAGCGGCGCAAGGCCGCCATGCCCCACCGAGTCCTGGAAGAGCACGGAGGCGCCATCGCCCTTGGGCACGGTCAGCAGCGCCGAGTGGCTGCCGCTGTGCGCGTCACTGGACCACTGGACCGGATTGCCGGTCGGCGCCGTCATCCAGCCGGCGGCGAGCCAGTTGCCGTCCGGAGGCGGCGCTTCAAAGCCGCCATTGGCGATGCCGTTGGTCGTCGCCGCGCCTGCAGCGCCGGCGAGCAGGAAGGAAGCAAGGGCCGCCTGGGCCTTCAAAGTCAGCATGTCGTCTCCTGGGTTCTACGTTGGGGATGCATCCCGAACGAGGCGGCGACGTACAGCTGCCGGGCGCCCGTCCGCACAAACTGAAAGCGCTTTCTGAAAGCGCTTTCAATGGCGACGGCGACCATAGGCCCGCGGCTGGCGGGCTGTCAATGCGGTGAGCCCTGAGCCGACGTGCGAACGCCCGGTTCAGGGGACAGGGTCAGCCCGGATAGAACCGGCCGTGGAAGCCGTAGGGCACGGCGTACGGCAGCCAGGCGCGGGCCAGCGGGCCGTCGGCCAGGCGCTGCGCGTCGAACACGCTGAGGAAGCTGCGGCGGCGGCGCACGTCGTAGCCCATGCCGACGAGCCAGCCCTCCCCTTCCTTCGTGCTGCCGGGCTTGGGCACCAGCACATGCTCCTCGACGACGACGTCATCGCCGAAGCTGAAGCGCTCGCGCGCGCCGCCGTCGATGTCCAGCCGCATCAGCCCGTTGAAGCCCCAGCGCGCGCCGGTGTCCACGGCGGTGGGGTACCAGACGAAGCGGTGCCGCTGCGCGACGACGCGCGGGTCCACGACCGGGAACTCGACCGCCTCGCTGCGCGCCGCCACGTTCAAGCGGCCGGTCTGCAGGTTGATCTCCAGCACGCGCGGCGTGGACACGTCCCGCGTCGTGCGCTCGCCGCGCATGATCTGCTCCGCCCCCGCGTTGAACTCCGGCAGCGGCACGCCCTGCACATAGTCCAAGCGCAGCAGCCGGCCGTCGTCCCAGGCGTTGCCGAAGTGGAAGACATGGCAGGCCGGCATCTCGAAGACGCGGCGCTTCGTGAAGTCGGCCTTGTCGACGACCAGCACGCGCGTCGGGTCGTTGGCGCCCCAGCGCATCGCCTCCAGCATGGACTGCCCGGCGCGCACGGCGGCCCAGTCCATCGTGACGGGTGCGAGCAGGAACACCAGGTGGCGCTGCGACACGGCGAAGTCATGCAGCATCGCCGGCGCGGCCACGTCCAGCATCGCGTGCCGGCGCACGTGGCCGTCGGCGGCAATCTCGTAGACCACCAACCGGCCGTTCGCCGTGCCGAAGTTCCACACCGTGCCGTCCGGCTCCACCTTGGGGTGGGCCGAGAACGGCATGCCGCGCAGTTCGGGCGACCACACCTTCACGCCGCGCGTGGCCAGCGAGGCCGGGTCCAGCTCGTAGGCGCTGCCGCCTTCCCACAGCGCGTACAGCGCATCGCCCTGCAGCAGCACACTGGTGTTGGCCGCGTTGACGCTGTCGGGCCCGCGCACCGGGCGCTCGGCGGGGATGGCGGTGCCGAAGGCCGGCAGCAGGAAGCGGCCGGCTTCCTGCTCGGCGCGGAACTTCTCAGTCTGCACGAAGCGCGCGCGGTGGCTGGCGCGGCCGTGCTGCAGCGTCCACGACTGCAGCAGCCCGTCGCCGTCGAACCAGTGCCGGTAGCGCTGGCCAGCGCGCTGCATCAGGCCGGGGCCGTTGCGGAAGTAGCGCCCGCTCAGGCCGGCGGGCAGGCGGCCTTCGATGGCGACATCGGTGGCGTCCAGCCCGTCGCCGTCCAGGCCGCGCAGCGGCGCAAGCTCCGGCGCGGCGGCCGCGAACGCATCGGCCGGCAGGCCGAGCGCCAACACCTCGGGGCTGAGGCCGCCGGCCAGCAGCGCGGCGAGCAGGGAACGGCGCGTCGTGCTCATGACCGGCCCCTCAGTTCAGGCGGATCTTGACCGGCGCGCCGGCCACCGGCGTCAGCACCGCCTGCTCGAATTTGGGCGGGCCGAAGTTGCCGGCGGCGTTGTTGGAAAAGCCGTAGGGCTCGGTCGGGATGCCCAAGGCGTTCATGTCCAGCCGGCCGTTGGCATTGACGTCGTGCACGACGCTGAGTGCCAGCGGTCCGTCGGGCAGGCCCTTCAGCACGACGGTCAGCTTGCCGTTGACCGGCGCATCTGCGGGAAAGCGCCGCCCGCTGGCGGGCTTGGTCAGCCAGGTGCCGGCCTCGGTGAACACGCCCACCAGCAGCGTCGAGCCGGCAGCGCGGCCGGCGTCCACGCCCTCCACTTCCAGCGTGATGTCCGCCGCGTGGCTGCACAGCGGCAGCAGCGCGGACAGGGCGGCGGTGGCCAGGGTCCATTTCTTCATCGCGATCTCCAGGTTCAGCGGTTGGGATGGGCTGAATGATGGAAACCGCGCCGCCGCGGCGCGAGCGCGCTGCGACGGGTGGCGAATCGCGGGCGCCAACGGCGCCCAGGCGGTGTCAGCCGCGGCGCGTGCGCACGGCCGCAGCCAGCTCGCGCAGCAGCGGCTCGGTCTGGGCCCAGCCCAGGCAGGCGTCGGTGATGGACACGCCGGGCTTCAGGTCGGCCCGGGTCTGGCCGTCGGCCAGGTCTTGCCGGCCCGGCTGCAGGTGGCTCTCGATCATGACGCCGGTGATGCGTGCATCACCGCCGGCGATCTGCCCCGCCACGTCCCGGCCCACGTCCACCTGGCGCTCGTACTTCTTGCTGGAGTTGGCGTGCGAGAAGTCGATCATGACCTGCTCGCGCAGGCCCGAGGCCTTCAGCGCCTCGCAGGCCGCATTGACCGACGCTGCGTCGTAGTTGGGCGCCTTGCCGCCGCGCAGGATGACGTGGCAGTCCTCGTTGCCGCGCGTCTCGAAGATGGCGGCCGTGCCCATCTTGGTCATGCCCATGAAAGCGTGGGCACTGCTGGCAGCCAGCACGGCGTCGCTGGCGACCTTGATACCGCCATCGGTGCCGTTTTTGAAGCCCACCGGGCAGCTCAGGCCCGACGCCAGCTGGCGGTGGCTCTGGCTCTCGGTGGTGCGCGCGCCGATGGCGCCCCAGGCGATGAGGTCGGAGATGTACTGCGGCGACAGCAGGTCCAGGAACTCGGTGCCGGCCGGCAGGCCGAGCTCGGCCACGTCCAGCAGCAGTTGGCGCGCCAGGCGCAGGCCCTCGTTCATGTGGAAGCTGCCATCCAGGCGCGGATCGTTGATGTAGCCCTTCCAGCCCACCGTCGTGCGCGGCTTCTCGAAGTAGACGCGCATGACGATGAGCAGGTCCTGGCTCAGCTCGTCGCGGGCCACCTTCAGTAGCCGCGCGTAGTCCATCGCCTGGTCGTGGTCGTGGATGGAGCACGGGCCCACGATGACCAGCAGCCGGTCGTCGCGGCCGTGCAGCACGTCGCTGATCTCCTGGCGGGCACGCTCCACCAGCTCCAGCGTCGCGTCGGGGATGGGCAGCTCTTCCAGCAGCAGCGCCGGGCTGATCAGCGCGCGCACGGCGCCGATGCGGGTGTCGTCGGTGCGCGTCGTGTCGCGCGTGGCATCGCGGGAACCGCGTTCATCTTCAAAAGGCCGGCGGTCGTGCGCAGGGTCGTCCAGGGGTTTCATGGGGCGGGCTCCAGGGAAGCCCGTGATTGTCACCGCTTGGCCGCCGCGAAGCACACGGCCAGCGCCGAGAGCCCAAAGCCGGCCAGCGCCAGCGGTGCCAACCGCTCGCCCAGCAGCACGAAGCCCAGCAGCGCCGACACACCGGGAATCAGGAAGAACAGCCGCGCCACCTGCCCGGCCTGGCCGCGCCGGATCATGAAGAACATCAGGCTGAAGGCGCCGATGGAGTTCACCAGGCCCAGCCACAGCCAGGCGCCGACGAGCTCGGGCGCCCAGTCGACGGCAAAGCCCTCCGCCGGCCCGGCGACGGCCGCCACGGCCAGCGTCGACACCGCCATCTGGATGCCGGCGCCGCTGCGCAGGTCCATGTGGGCGCAGAAGCGCTTCTGGTACAGCGTGCCGGCCACCAGGCCCAGCAGGCCCAGGCCCGCGACGGCATAGGCCGGCCAGGCGCCGTCCAGCGGCTTGTCGGCGATGACCAGCGCCACGCCGCCCAGCCCGCCGGCCAGGCCCAGCAGCTGCCAGCGGCTGACGCGCTCGGCCAGCCACAGGTGCGCGCCCAGTGCCGTCGCCAGCGGCATCAGCCCGATCAGCAACCCGGCCACGCCGGCGCTCAGCCCCCACTGCAGCGCGAAGTAGATGCAGGAGAAATGCAGCACCTGCATCAGCAGGCCGACGACCGCCAGGTGGCCCCAGCCCCGCGCGCGACTGGGCCACGGCGCGCCGGTGGCCGCAGCGACGGTCAGCAGCACGACCGCCGCGAGCCCGAAGCGCAGCGTCAGCAGCGTCAGCGGCCCCGTGTGCGGCAGCGCCAGCCTGCCGGCCACGTAGCCGCTGCTCCACAGCAGGATGAACAGCAGCGGCAGGCTGGACGCGGCGATGGCAGCCGGCAGCTGATCCCACCGGCTGGGCCGGAAGGATTGCGCCAGGCAGGGTGACAAGGTGGTGGACATGACGGCTCCTGGGACAGACAGGCCTGGACTCTAGAAACGACGCCTCCGAGACACAATCCAGCGAAAAATCGATTCAGAGTTTCCAAACGGAGCACAGTCACGATGGGCCGCCTCGAAGACCTGCAAGCCTTTGCCCGCGTCGTCGACGCGCGCGGTTTCTCCGGCGCCGCGCGGCTGCTGGGCACCACCAAGTCCGCCGTCAGCAAGCAGGTGGTGCGGCTGGAGGACCAGCTCGGCACCCGGCTGCTGCACCGCACGACCCGCAGCGTCAGCCCCACGGCCGAGGGCCGCGCCGTCTACGAGCGCGCGCTGCGGCTGCTGGACGACGCGCTGGCGCTGGAAACGGAGCTGGCCGGCCGCCGCGCCGAGCCGCGCGGCGTGCTGCGACTGTCGGTGTCCACGGCGTTCGGGAACCTGCAGTTCACGGCGCTGATGACCGAGTTCTGCGCGCGCTACCCGCAGATCGACGTCGTGCTGGGGCTGAACGACCGCTACGTCGACCTGGCCGAGGAAGGCTTCGACGTCGTGCTGCGGCTGACGCGCCAGCCGTCCGACGGGCTGGTCGCGCGGCGGCTGGCGGCCATCCGCTTCGTGCTGTGCGCGGCGCCGGCCTACCTCGCCGCCCACGGCGAGCCGCAGTCGGTGGACGACATCGCCCGCCACCGCTGCCTGCGCTTCGGCTACCTGCAGTCGCCCGACCGCTGGCGCTTCCGCCATGCCGACCTGGGCGAGGCGGACGTGGAGACCCGCGGCGCGCTGCGCTTCGAGAGCGGACTGACGGCCAACAGCAGCGAGAGCCTGCGCGTGGCCGCACTGGCCGGCATGGGCCTGGCCGTGCTGCCCACCTACGCCATCGGCGCCGACCTGCGCGCCGGCCGGCTGCAGGCCGTGCTGCCCGGCTGGCAGCCCGTCGGCGGCCTGGCCGATGCGGACATGCTGTACGCCGTCTACCTGCCCAACCGTCATCAGGCGCCCAAGGTGCGGGCGCTGATCGACTTCATGCTTGAGAAGATGGGCGACGTGCCACCGTGGGATCGCCCCGACGAGGCGCCCTGAGACAATCACGGGCTATGTCGCTGATCCCCTACGCCCTCGCCCGCCCCTTCCTGTTCGGCCTGGATGCCGAACACGCGCACGAACTGACGCTGAACAGCATCGCCCGGCTGCAGAACACGCCCGCGCAGGCACTGTGGTGCGGCGAGCGCGTCAGCGACCCGGTGACGCTGGCCGGCCTGCGCTTCCCGAACCGCATCGGCCTGGCCGCCGGCCTGGACAAGAACGGCCGTTGCATCGACGGCCTGGGTGCGATGGGCTTCGGCTTCATCGAGGTGGGCACCGTCACGCCCAAGGGCCAGCCCGGCAACGACAAGCCGCGCATGTTCCGCCTGCCCGAGGCGAACGCGCTGATCAACCGCCTGGGCTTCAACAACGAAGGCCTGGCCAGTTTCATCGCCAACGTGAAGCGCGCGCACAGCTTCCGCAAAGCGGGCGGCATCCTGGGCCTGAACATCGGCAAGAACGCCGCAACGCCGATCGAGAACGCGGCCGACGACTACCTGCTCGGCCTGGAAGGCGTGTTCCCCCACGCCGACTACATCGCCGTCAACATCTCCAGCCCCAACACCAAGAACCTGCGCGCGCTGCAGAGCGACGAAGCACTGGACGCGCTGCTGGGCGCGCTGCAGGAACGCAAGCTCAAGCTGCAGGGCCAGAGCGGCCGCCCGGTGCCGATGTTCGTGAAGATCGCGCCCGACCTGGAGGAGGACCAGGTCGCCGTCATCGCGCAGACGCTGAAGGCCAACGGCATCGACGGTGTCATCGCGACGAACACCACCATCGCCCGTGACAAGGTGCAGGGCCTGGCCCACGCGAACGAAACGGGCGGCCTGTCGGGTGCGCCCGTGTTCGAGGCCAGCAACCGCGTCATCCGCCTGCTGCGCGCCGCGCTGCCGGCGGGCTACCCCATCATCGGCGTCGGCGGCGTGCTCAGCGGCGACGACGCGCGCGCCAAGATTGCCGCCGGCGCCGACCTCGTGCAGGTCTACACCGGCCTGATCTACAAGGGCCCGGCGCTGGTCAGCGACTGCGCTCGCGCACTGGCCCGGCGTTGAAGGCACACACCATGCGCGTCGCCGCCCTCGCCCTCAGTACCCTGCTGCTGGCCGGCTGCGCCACCGCGCCGCAGCTGCAGGCGGGCATCAGCCGCAGCGAGGACGTGCTGGCGGCCTACGGCCAGCCACGGCGGATCTGGCCCGAGGCCGACGGCGGCCGCACGCTGGAATATTCCAGCCAGCCCATGGGCCGGCACTGCCTCATGGTGAGGCTGGGCGCCGACGGCCGAGTCGTCAGCCTCGAAGACGGGCTGTCGGCCGCCAGCCGCGCCCGCATCGAGCCGGGCATGACGCCCGAGCAGGTCAGCCGCATCCTCGGCACGGAGCGCAGCCGCGTGTTCTTCCGCCTCAGCGGCGAGGACGTGTGGGACTGGACCGTCGAGCCGGACCAGATCGGCTACGGCCTGCGCTTCAACGTCCACTTCAAGGACGGTCGGGTCGTGCGCACCAGCCAGAGCATGGTCTTCCCGAACCGCCGTTTTCCCGGCCTGGACGACTGACGCCGCAATAAAAACGCCCCGGTGCTTGCAGCACCGGGGCGATCAGAGAGACGTTCACTCGCGGGGTCCAGAGACCCCGCAGACCCGCCAGGATCAGTCGTTGCGACGACGGCGCGAAGCCACGAAGCCGACGATACCCAGGCCAGCGCCCAGCAGGGCGTAGGTTTCGGGTTCCGGCACGGCGGCAACGGCCGTGGAGGTCAGCGTGAAGCTGCCGGGCTTGGCGCTGCCGACCAGGTAGTAGTAGCTGCCGGTGCCCAGGGTGAAGGAATCGGAGTTGCTGTACGTCTTGCCACCAACGCCCCAGCTCCAGACCAGCGTGTCGTCGGACTTGTACAGGCCCACCGAGCCAACGACGCCGGACGCTGCGAAGGTCGCGGTGATGTCGAAAGCGCCGGTCAGGTCGAAGTCATACGCCTTGAAACCAGTGAATCCGGTTTCAACCGCAGTTTCGAACGAGTCGTGTGCGCCACCAAAGGTGTCCACGAGGGTAGCGGCTTGTGCGCCCGTCACGCCCATTGCCACCAGGGAGGCGGCGGCCAGCATTTTCAGTTTCATCAAAAGCTCCTTGATTGAGCGGTCAAGGGAAAACAACCGCCTGGAAATCATTGTGCACTGCAACCAAGAACTGAGAACTAGTGCACGGTCCCAAGCCCTAGGGGGAGACCCCCTCAAATGAGTACCCAGTTGTAAATAGTGGGAACCCTTGGTCATTTCGGCACCGCTTTGACACGATTTCACCAACCTGGTGCAAAGATTTCCCGATTCAGGGGTCTGGTTCAGGCAACAGTCAGTCGCAGAACTTTCTGAAGCCCCTCCACTGGTCGGCCTTTGCGGGCACGCTTGGCAGCGTAAGACGCCAGCCCCTGGTTCTTCAACACCTCTTCGCGGGGTTTGCCGCCCCGGCCGCTGCCTTCCACGCGCAGCTGCTGCGTGAAGCAGGCCAGCGACAGCACGGTGTCCTTGCCTTCCAGGTCCATCAGCGTCAAGCCCTTGCCGCCCTTGGGCTGGTGCTTGAGCTCGTCCAGCGGGAAGGTCAGCAGCCGGCCCTGGGCGCTCAGCACGCCCAGTTGCACCGCGACAGCGTCGCCCGGCACGGTGGCCAGCAGCGGGGCCTCGCCCTCATCCAGCGCCAGGAAGGTCTTGCCGGCCTTCTGGCGGCCGACGAGGTCGCCGATCTGGGCGATCAGGCCGTAGCCGGTCGAGCCGGCAAAGACCAGGCGCTGCGTCGGCGCGCCCGCAATGTAGTGCGCGATCTGCGTGCCGCTTTCCAGCTCGATCATCGTCGTGATGGGCTGGCCGTCACCGCGGCCGCCGGGCAGCGTTGCGACGGACACGGAATAGACGCGCCCATTGCTGCCCACGACGATGAGCGGATCGACGCTGCGGCAGCGGAACGCGCCCCACAGGCCGTCACCGGCCTTGAAGGTCTGCGCGGCGATATCGACCTCGTGCCCCTTGAGCGCCCGCACCCAGCCCTTCTGGCTGACGATGACGGTGACGGGCTCGTCGACAATCTTCACCTCGGCAACAACGCGCTTTTCGGCCTGGATCAGCGTGCGGCGGTCGTCCCCGTACTGCTTGGCGTCGGCCTCGATTTCCTTGATGACCGTGCGGCGCAGCGCGGCCGCCGAGCCGAGGATGTCTTCCAGCTTGGCGCGCTCGTCGCGCAGCTTGGCCAGGTCCTGCTCGATCTTGATGGCTTCCAGCCGCGCCAGTTGGCGCAGCCGGATTTCGAGGATGTCCTCGGCCTGGCGGTCGCTGAGGTTGAAGCGGGCGATCAGCGCTTCCTTGGGCTCGTCCGACTCGCGGATGATGCGGATCACCTCGTCGATGTTCAGCAGCACCAGTTGCCGGCCTTCGAGCACGTGGATGCGCTCGTTGACCTTGGCCAGGCGGTGCTCGGTGCGGCGGCGCACCGTCGTCTGGCGGAAGCCCACCCATTCGGTCAGCACCTGGCGCAGGCTCTTCTGCGTTGGCCGGCCGTCGTCGCCGATCATGGTCAGGTTGACCGGCGCGCTGCTTTCCAGGCTGGTGTGGGCCAGCAGTGCGTTGACGAGATCCTGCTGCTCAACCGTGCGGCTCTTGGGCTCGAAGACGATGCGCACCGGCGCATCCTTGCTGGATTCGTCGCGAACGCCATCCAGAACGGCCAGCAAGCTGGCCTTGAGTTGCAGCTGATCGGGCGTCAGCGTCTTCTTGCCGGCCTTGACCTTGGGGTTGGACAGCTCTTCGATCTCTTCCAGCACCTTCTGCGCGCTGGTGCCATGCGGCAGCTCGGTGACGACCAGCTGCCACTGGCCGCGCGCCAGGTCCTCGATCTTCCAGCGCGCGCGCACCTTGAGGCTGCCGCGGCCGGACGTGTAGGCCGCGCGGATTTCCTCCGGCGCGCTGATGAGCTGGCCGCCGCCGGGGAAGTCCGGGCCGGGGATCAGCTCGAACAGCGCGTCGTCGGACAGCTGATCGTCCTTCAGCAGCGCCACGGCGGCCGCGGCCACCTCGCGCAGGTTGTGGCTGGGAATCTCCGTCGCCAGGCCGACCGCGATGCCGCTGGCACCGTTCAGCAGCGCGAATGGCAGGCGCGCCGGCAGCTCGACGGGCTCTTGCGTCGTGCCGTCGTAGTTGGGGCGGAAGTCCACGGTGCCTTCGTCGATCTCGTCCAGCACCAGCCGGGCGATGGGCGCGAGGCGCGCTTCCGTGTACCGCATCGCGGCCGCGCCGTCGCCGTCACGGCTGCCGAAGTTGCCGTGGCCGTCGATCAGCGGGTAGCGCAGCGAGAAGTCCTGCGCCATGCGCACCAGCGCGTCGTAGACCGACTGGTCGCCATGCGGGTGGAAGCTGCCCAGCACGTCGCCGACGACCTTGGCGCCCTTGACGGGCTTGGCACCGGAGTTGCCGCTCCAGCCCAGGCCCAGCCGGTGCATGGAATACAGGATGCGGCGCTGCACGGGCTTCTGGCCGTCGGCATAGGACGGCAGCGCGCGGCCCTTGACGACGCTGAGCGCGTACTCGAGATAGGCCTGCTGCGCGTAGGCGGCCAGCGTCAGCGCGTTGGTGTCGTCGCCGCCGTGGCTGCCCCCGTCGTTGGGGGCGTTGAAATCGATCGTGGTCTGGGAACTCATGGATGCATGGCTAAACGCTGCGCGCGAGCCGGCTGGCTCTGCTGCAGCAAGGCCCAGTACAGCTCGAGGACGAGATGCACATGGGCCTGGGTTTCGTCAATGTCGGGCACGCGGTTGCCGGCGCGGCGCACGGCGCCCTCGCCGGCATTCCAGGCGGCCAGCGCGGCGTCGATGCGGCCGAAGCGGCGCATCAGGTCGGCCAGCATGCGCGCACCAGTGTGGATGTTGATGCGCGGCTCGATGAGCCGGGCGGCGTCGGCAGGCGTCGCGTAGCGGCTGGCCGTCTCGGGGGTGATCTGCATCAGGCCGGTGGCGCCTCGCGGCGACACCGCGTTGCGCTGGTAACCGGACTCGACGGCAATGATGGCCTTCAACAGGTCCGCGTCGACGCCATGCTTCTCGGCCGCCTCGCGCACCCAGGGCTGCACGGCCTTGACCTCGGGCGCGATGTCCAGCCAGCTCAGCAGCGCCAGGCCCGCGTCGGTCTTGCCCGGCACCCGCTGCATGCCGACGTTGCCGAGCACGGGCGTGAAGCGCGCATCCAGCTTGCGCGACGCGAAATGGGCCACGCCACTGGCGTCGACAAAGCCCCAGAGCTCCGCACGCGCGGGCAGCGCGAGGGTGAGCAGGAGCCACATCAGCCAGCGCATCACGCCCCCTCCAGCCCCAGCGCCACACGCGCCTGGTACTCGCGATCCAGCAGCGACATGACGATCAGCGAGTCGTAGCCATCGGCGCCCTCGGCGGTGACGCGCACGCTCTCGCGCAGCCGACCTTCCTCGACAAAGCCTTCGCTGCGATACAGCTCGAAGGCGCGCGTGTTCAGCGCCTTCACGTCCAGCCAGAAGCGATGCGCCTTGAGCTGCGTGAACGCCATCGCCTTGAGCTGGCGCACGGCCGCCCGCCCCAGGCCGCGACCCTTGGATTGCAGCACCAGGCGCTTGAGCTCAACGGAACCATTGGGGTTGCGGCAGCCCTGCAGGATGACGAAGCCGAGGCGCTCCAGTTCGTCGCCCTCTTCAAGAATGAAATGGCGTGAGTCCGGGAAACGGATCGCCCCCTCGTGCTGCGTGCGCTCCCACGGCGTGATGAACGGCAGGTTGGCACCGTCGCGCTCGACCGAGACCACCCAGTCGAGGTCCGACAGCATCGTGGGGCGCAGGCGCAGGCTCATGCAGCAGGGGTCAGATGTCGACTTCCACGGCGTCGCCGTGCAGTTCCATCAATTCACGGCGCGAGGCGGCTTCGCCCTTGCCCATCAACTTGTTGAAGGCGTCCACCGTGGCGGCGAAATCGAACTGGCCGTACTCGACACGCGACAGGCGGCGGGTGTCCGGGTTCAGCGTCGTGTCCCACAGCTGCTCGGCGTTCATCTCGCCCAGGCCCTTGAAGCGGCTGATGCTCCACGAGCCCTCGCGGGCGCCTTCCTTGCGCAGCTTGTCCAGCGTCGCGGTCAGCTCGCCATCGTCCAGCGCGTAGAGCTTGGCCGCCGGCTTCTTGCCACGAGCCGGCGCATCCACGCGGTACAGCGGCGGACGGGCGACGAACACATGGCCGGCCTCGACCAGCTTGGGGAAGTGGCGGAAGAAGAGCGTGAGCAGCAGCACCTGGATGTGCGAGCCGTCGACGTCGGCGTCGGAGAGGATGCAGACCTTGCCGTAGCGCAGGCCGGACAGATCCGGCGTGTCGTTGGGGCCGTGGGGGTCCACGCCCAGCGCCACCGAGATGTCGTGGATCTCGTTGTTCTTGAACAGCAGGTCGCGCTCCACCTCCCAGGCATTGAGCACCTTGCCGCGCAGCGGCAGGATGGCCTGCGTCTCCTTGTCGCGGCCCATCTTGGCGCTGCCGCCGGCGGAGTCGCCCTCGACGAGGAACACCTCGTTGAGCGTCAGGTCGCGGCTTTCACAGTCGGTCAGCTTGCCGGGCAGCACGGCCACGCCGGAGCCCTTGCGCTTCTCGACCTTCTGGCCGGCGCGCTGGCGCGTCTGCGCCTGCTTGATGACCAGCTCGGCCAGCTTCTTGCCGTGCTCCACATGCTGGTTCAGCCACAGCTCCAGCGCCGGTTTCACATAGGCCGACACCAGGCGCAGCGCGTCGCGCGAGTTCAGCCGCTCCTTGGTCTGGCCCTGGAACTGCGGGTCCAGCACCTTGGCGGACAGCACGAAGCTGGCGCGGGAGAACACGTCGTCCGGCATCAGCTTCACGCCCTTGGGCAGCAGCGAATGCATCTCGATGAAGCCCTTGACGGCGCCGAACAGGCCGTCCTTCAGCCCGGACTCGTGCGTGCCGCCGGCCACCGTCGGGATCAGGTTCACGTAGCTCTCGCGCAGCGGCGCGCCGTCTTCCGTGAACGCCACGCACCAGGACGCGCCCTCGCCTTCGGCGAAGTTCTCGCTCTCGCCGGCGGTGGCGAAGCCCTCGCCCTCGAACAGCGGGATCAGCGGGTCGCTGTTCATCGCCTGGGCCAGGTAGTCGCGCAGGCCGGCCTTGTACTGCCAGGTCGTGACCTCGCCGGTCTTCTCGATCTTCAGCGTGACGATGACACCCGGCATCAGCACGGCCTTGGACCGCAGCAGGTGCACCAGCTCATGCCGCGGCAGCTCGGCGCTCTCGAAATACTTCGGGTCGGGCCAGACGCGCACCGTCGTGCCCTGCTTGCGGTCGCCACTGACCGCCGGACGGGCCACGACCGGCTGCACGACGTCGCCATGCTCGAACGCGATGCCGGCGACCTGCTTGTCGCGCCACACGGCCACTTCCAGCCGCTTGGCCAGCGCATTCGTCACGGACACGCCCACCCCGTGCAGACCGCCGGAGAAGCTGTAGGCGCCGCCCGAGCCCTTGTCGAACTTGCCGCCGGCATGCAGCCGCGTGTAGACGATCTCGATGACCGGCACACCCTCTTCCGGGTGCAGGCCGAACGGAATGCCGCGGCCGTCGTCGGCGACCGACACGGAGCCGTCCACATGCAGCGTCAGGTCGATGCGCTTGCCGTGGCCGGCCAGCGCCTCGTCGGCGGCGTTGTCGATGACTTCCTGGATGCAATGCAGCGGGTTGTCGGTGCGGGTGTACATGCCCGGCCGCTGCTTGACGGGCTCCAGGCCCTTCAGAACACGGATGGAGGCCTCGCCGTAGGCGGCGGAAGCGTTGGCGGAAGTGGACGGGGGACGGCTGGACATAGGGGCGGGATTCTATGAAGTGGCTCGGGCTAGGATTCGCGGCTCCCTGAAGACCGAACTCCACCGAGTCCTGCCGCTTGAGATTCCTGATCGCTTTGCTGCTGGCGACCTGTAGTTTTTCACAGGCCCAGACACTGCCCCCTCCGCAACAGCCCTACCAGGCCAGCGCGCCGCTGTCCTGGGAGTTGAAGAACGCCCGCTGGTTCGACGGCCAGAAGATCCAGAAGGGCAACCTCTACGTCGAGAACGGCGTCTTCGTCGCCAGGAAGCCGCCCAAGGTCAACCGCAAGATGGACATGCGCGGCCAGGTGCTGATCAACCCGCTGGCCGAGGCGCACAACCACAACCTGCAGACGGCCTGGGGCTGGGGGCAGTTTGCCGACAAGTACATCGACGAAGGCGTGTTTTACGCCGCCATGCTGTGCGGCGACCCGGCCAGCGTGGCCGACGTGAAACCGCTGGCCGCCTCGCCCGCCGCACCGGACGTCAGCTTCGTCACCGCCTGCATCACGTCCAGCGACGGCTACCCGCTGGCCGCGGTGCTGCCCGAACCCACCGCCGAAGCCGCCGCGGCGCAGAAACAGATCGTCCTCGTCGACAGCCCCGAGCAGGCCCGCCAGCAATGGCCGGCCATCAAGGCACGCGGCGGCCAGTGGCTGCGCCTGGTGCTGGCCCACAGCGAGCGCCCTGAGCTGCGCCAGATGACCGAGCACTTCGGCCGCCTGGGCCTGACGCCCGACACGGCCAGCGCGCTGACCCGGCTGGCCCACGCCGACGGCCGCCGCGTCGTCGCCCACGTCGAGACGGCCGCTGACTTCGACGCCGCGCTGGCCGCCGGTGTCGACGCCATCGCCCACCTCCCCGGCTACGCCAACATGCTGGACGAGACGCCCGAGCACTTCGCCCTGACCGACGCCGCCGCGGCGCGCGCCGCACGCCAGCGCACCGCCGTCATCACGACGACGGCCGCCACGGCGCTCTTCAAGCTCGACGGCGCGCCGCTGGCCGCGTTGCGCGACGTGCAGCGCGCCAATCTGGCGAAGCTGCAGGCCGCCGGCGTTCAACTGCTGGTGGGGTCGGACGTCTTCATTGGCACCGCCCGCGCCGAACTGCACGCGCTGGACGAACTCGGCATCGACCGCAGCGCGCTGCTCCGCCTGGCCACCATCGACACACCCCGCGCCCTCTTCCCCGGCCGCAAGCTGGGCTGTTTCGAGCCCGGCTGCGAGGCCAGCTTCCTCGTATTGGGCGGCGACCCCATCGCCGACCTGGCCCAGGTCGACATGCCGATGCTGCGTGTCAAGCAGGGTCGGCTGCTGACCCGGCTGGCCGACGTCGCCGCATCCAGCTCCCAGGCCAGCGCGTCCACGGCCGATGCGCCGAAGAAGGCGGCCACGAAGAAAAAGGGGGGCAAGGCCAAGGCCACCGCGAAGTCCCAGGCCAAGTCGCAAACCAAGGCAGCCAGCAAGGCCAAGCGCCGCTGATTACAGTGCCCGGATGAACACCGCCCGCCCCGCCGCTCCTGGCCTGTCCGTCAACCAGGTGCTGCTGTGCGGCGCCCTCATCGTCACCTTGTCGATGGGCATACGCCACGGCTTCGGCTTCTGGCTGCAGCCCATCATCACGGAGCGGGGCTGGACGCGCGAAACCTTCTCTTTCGCACTGGCCGTGCAGAACATCGCGTGGGGCGCCGCCGGCCCCATCGCCGGCATGCTTGCCGACCGCTTCGGCGCCTGGAAGGTGCTGATCCTCGGGGGCATCGCCTACGCACTGGGCCTGCTGGCCATGGCGCTGGCCAGCCACCCGCTGAGCTTCACGCTGGGCGCCGGCGTGCTGATCGGCATCGCACAGTCGGGCTCCACCTATGCCGTCATCTACGGCGTGCTGGGCCGTACCGTGTCGCCCGAGAAGCGCTCCTGGGCCTTCGGCGTCGCCGCGGCGGCCGGCTCGTTCGGCCAGTTCGTCATGATCCCCATCGAGACCTGGCTCATCAGCCACCTCGGCTGGCAGACGGCGCTGTTCCTGCTGGCCGGCACAGCGCTGCTCATCGTGCCGCTCGCGCTGGGCATCCGCGAACGCCAGGCCGTGGGCGGCGCCACGGGCCACCAGAGCATCAGCCAGGCGCTGAAGGAGGCCTTCGGCTACCGCAGCTTCCAACTGCTGATGCTGGGCTATTTCGTCTGCGGCTTCCAGGTCGTCTTCATTGGCGTGCACCTGCCCAGCTACCTGAAGGACCACGGCCTCGGCATCGGGGTGTCCACCGGCGCGCTGATGCTGATCGGCCTGTTCAACATCTTCGGCACCTACACCGCCGGCATGCTGGGCCAGCGCCTGCCCAAGCGCTACCTGCTGTCGGCCATCTACGGCCTGCGCGCGGTGGCCATCACCATCTTCATCTCCGTGCCGCTGACGCCAATCAGCGTCTACGTCTTCGCCGCCGTCATCGGTTTCCTGTGGCTGTCCACCGTGCCGCCGACGAACGCCGTCGTCGCGCAGATCTTCGGCGCGCAGCACCTGTCCATGCTGGGCGGCTTCGTGTTCTTCAGCCACCAGATCGGCAGCTTCCTGGGCGTCTGGCTGGGCGGCAAGCTCTATGACGCCACCGGCAGCTACGACGTCGTCTGGTGGCTGGCCATCGCTTTAGGCGTGATGGCCATGCTCGCCAACCTGCCGGTGCGCGAAACCGCCATCCCGCGCGGCGTGCAACCCGCATGAAGCCGCGCCGCTGGATCATCCCTGCGCTGGTGGCGGCGGCGCTGGCCGCGACGGTGCTGGCCTACCGCCACCCGGCGGTCATGATCCAGCTCAGCGAGCAGATCTGGGCCTGCTTCGGATGACGCCGTCCGCCTGGCTGCAGCGCTTCGCCCCGACGCCACCCGGCACGGCACTGGACGTCGCCTGCGGCACCGGCCGCAACCTACGCTGGCTGGCTCAGGCCGGCTGGCAGGTCACGGGCGTCGACCGCGACGCGGCCGCCACGGCGCCACTGCAAAGCCTTGCAAAGATCGTCGATGCCGACATCGAGAACGGCCCCTGGCCCTTCGATGGCCAGCAGTTCGACCTGGTCGTCGTCTGCAACTACCTGTGGCGGCCGCTGTTCGACAGGATCAAGTCCGCCGTCAAGCCCGGCGGCTGCCTCATCTGGGAAACCTTTGCCGACGGCCAGCAGACCATTGGCCGGCCAGCGCGGCCCGACTTCCTGCTGCAGCGCGGCGAGTTGCTGCGCGTCTGCCACGACTGGCGCATCGTGGCTTACGAAGACCTGTTCGAGGGCACGGTCAACCCGCGCTTCGTCCAGCGCGTTGCGGCCGTCCGGCCATCGCCGGCAGCCTAAAATCGCCCGAATTCCTCAAGACACTTCCACCATGAAGCCCATCCTCGGCAGCATCGTCGCCCTCGTCACGCCCATGAACGAGGACGGCAGCATCGACTACCCCGCCCTGCGCCGCCTGATCGACTGGCATGTCGAGTCCGGCACCGCCTGCGTCGGCGTCGTCGGCACCACCGGCGAGTCCCCCACCGTCAGCATGGAGGAGAACCGCGAAATCATCCGTGTCGCGGTCGAGCACGCCAAGGGCCGCATCCCCGTCCTGGCCGGCACCGGCGCCAACTCCACGGCCGAGGCCATCGAGCTGAGCCGCTATGCCAAGGAGGTCGGCGCGGACTGCACGCTGTCCGTCGTGCCTTACTACAACAAGCCCTCGCAGGAAGGCATCTACCAGCACTTCAAGGCGATTGCCGAGGCCGTGGACATCCCCATGATGCTCTACAACGTGCCCGGCCGCACCGTCGCGGACATGCTGCCCGAGACCACGCTGCGCTGCGCCGAACTGCCCGGCGTGTTCGGCACCAAGGAAGCCACCGGCAACATCGAGCGCGCCGCCTTCCTCATCAAGCACGCGCCCGAGGGCTTCCACATCTACTCCGGCGATGACGGTACCGCCGTGGCGCTGATGCTGCTGGGCGGCCACGGCAACGTCAGCGTGACGGCCAACGTCGCGCCTGCCCAGATGGCCGAGATGTGCCGGCTGGCCCTCGCCGGCAATGCCGTCGAGGCCCGCAAGATCCACCTCCAGCTGCTCGGTCTGCACAAGCAGCTGTTCTGCGAGCCCAGCCCCGGCCCGGCCAAGTGGGCCCTGTCCCGTCTGGGTCGCTGCGGCGGCGCGCTGCGCCTGCCCATCACGCCGCTGACGCCGGCCGGCCAGGCCGCCGTCGGTCAGGCAATGGTCGAGGCAGGTCTGCTCTAATGCGCGGCTGCGCCAGCGCGGTCTGGCGCCTTTGTTCCCCGGAGATTTCCAGCGTGATGTCTGTTCCCTCGCTTCGCCCCTCGGCGACCCGTCTGGCCTGCACGGCCCTCGTCCTGTCGCTCGCGGGCTGCAGCACCTTTGACAGCGTGTTCTCGTCGGACAAGGTCGACTACCGCACCCAGGCCAAGCAGACCGGCGGCCTGGACGTTCCGCCGGACCTGACCCAGCTCGCCAAGGACAACCGCGCCCAGGTGCAGGGCGGCTCCATCACCGCTTCTGCACTGACGGCCTCGCGCCCGGCCGCCGGCGCGGCGGGTTCGTCCCTCGCAGCCAACAGCGTGGCGCCCAACAGCGCCGGCGACGTGCGCCTGGAACGTAGCGGCACCGAGCGCTGGCTGCACACGTCGGCCACGCCGGAGCAGGTCTGGCCGCAGCTGCGTGCGTTCTGGAAGGATGTCGGCCTCGAGCTCGTCAAGGAACAGCCCGAAATCGGCATCATGGAGACCAACTGGGCCGAGAACCGTGCCAAGCTGCCGCAGGACTTCATCCGCACCACCATCGGCAAGGTCCTCGACGGCCTCTATTCCACCGGCGAACGCGACATGTACCGCGTGCGCGTGGAACGCGGCGCCAACGGCACCGACATCTTCATCGCCCACCGCGGCATGCAGGAGGTCTACACGACCACCGGCCGCGACGCCACCTCCTGGCAACCGCGCCCCAGCGATGCGACGCTGGAAGCCGAGATGCTGTCGCGCCTGATGCTCAAGCTGGGCGGCCAGGAAACTGTCGCCAAGGCCATCGTCGCCGAGACGCCCGCAACGCCGACGGCCAAACCGTCGCCGCTGGCCCTGGGTGGCGATACCGCCCGCCCGCGCCGCCCGCTGTCCGAGGTCCCTGACAGCCTGACCGTCAACGACGGGTTTGACCGCGCCTGGCGCCGCGTGGGCCTGTCACTGGACCGCCATGGCTTCACGATCGAAGACCGCGACCGTGCAGCCGGCCTGTTCTACCTGCGCTACGCCGACCCCGAGAAGGCTGGCCAGGACGAGCCCAACTTCTTCCAGCGCTTGTTCGGCGCCAAGTCGCTCACGCCGACGCGTTACCGGGTGTCGGTCAAGGCCGACGGCGTGAAGAGCGCCGTGCGCATCCTGGACGAACGCGGCCAGGCCATCGCCGACGACAACGCCAAGCGCATCCTGTCGCTGCTGATGGACGACCTCAAGTAAGAAGCCTCCGCGATGGAGGACCGCCGCCATGCGCTTTCGCAACCTGGGCAGCGGCAGCGGCGGCAACTCGACGCTGGTTGAGGCCAGCCAGGGCATCACGACCACCCGCGTCCTCGTCGACGCGGGCTTCAGTGAACGCGAGCTGACGCGCCGCCTGGCGCTGGCCGGCTGCACGGCTGCCGACATCGATGCCCTCTTCATCACGCACGAGCACGGCGACCACGTCGGCCGCTCGGTCGCGTTTGCGCGGCGTCACCGCATCCCGCTGATCACCAGCCGTGGCACCTGGCGCGCCATCGGCGACAGCGATTTCGATGCCAGCCTGCTGGTGCTGGCCCGCAGTGGCGACGCCATCGCGCTGGGCGACGTGGAACTGCGGCCGTTCGCGGTCCCGCACGATGCGCAGGAGCCCCTGCAACTGGTGCTGAGCGATGGGGCAGCCCGGCTGGGCATTGTCACGGACCTGGGCTGCACGCCCGCCGACGTCGTGCAGGCCCTGCGGGGCTGTCACGCCCTGCTGCTGGAGTGCAACCACGACGAAGCCATGCTGCGTGCCGGCCCCTATCCGCCGTCACTGCAACGGCGCATCCTCGGCACGCACGGCCACCTGTCCAACGACGCGGCAGCCGAACTGCTGGGTCGCTGCCTTCATGCAGGCCTGGGCGCCGTGCTGGCGGCCCACCTCAGCGAGAAGAACAACGCGCCGGCGCTCGCCCGCGCGGCGCTGGCCCGGGTGCTGGACTGCGCCGACGGCGATATCCGCGTGGCCGACCCGGCGCTGGGATTCGACTGGCTGGACGTCGGCTGAGCGCTGCAAACACGCAGCGCAAAGTTTTGTAATTCAAGCCCAGCCTAGCGCCATCCGGCCGAATCCAGCGCGCATCGCGGCCTGAAAACGAAAAAAGCCGCCGCTGCTTGCGCAGCGACGGCTCTTTCCGAGCGGACGAAGTGATTACTTCGAAGCGGCGGACGCGGCGGCGTCGGCAACAGCCGAAGCGCCAGCATCGACGGCGCTGGCGGCAGCCGAAGCGGCTTCCGAAGCGGCGGGAGCCGGAGCCACGACGGCCGGAGCGGCTTCAACCTTGGGTTCTTCCTTCTTGCTGCAAGCGGTCAGAGCAACAGCAGCCAGCAGGGAAGCCAACAGGATCGACTTATTCATTACTTGTCCTCAAACGTTTAAACGACGGTGCACACCATAATTTTGGGGTCGTGCGCCAGTGTTTGATCACCAACGGCCGACCCCACAGAACAAGACGCGGAAAACCTCGAGCGCTTCCCTCGCCTAGCCCGCGATTATAGGGGTTTGCCTGTCACAAACACTCATAGTCCCAAAGTTGTCGGCGCAAATGATTCGCTGGAGCGTTGCGCCAGGGCATCAAACCACTCCAGCCCGCGCAGCCGCTCGCCCGCATCGGGGCTGACTTCGCCGCGCCAGAGATGGCGGTCGAACAGCCGCAGGCTCAACGGGCCGTTAGCACCCACAGCCAGCAGCAGGCTCTCCGCCGCGCCTGCCAGCGGCAGATCGGGCTCGACGGCGCGCGCCGTCACGCAGTGTGCGAAGTCGCGGCGCCAACGCACGAAGCGGGGATGCCGGCGGGCGATGTCGTCGTACTGCAGCGCCAGCAGATGCAATTGGCGGCCCTGGCGCGCCCAGCGGGTCAGCGCGGACAGCAGGTTCGTGTCCGACAGCGGCCAGTCGGCAAAGCTGGCATCCCAGGCATGCAGTTCCCGGCAGCCGTTTGCGTCTGCCCACTGGAATGTCTCCACGAGCAGGCGCTGGAACTCGGCGCGGCCGCTGAAGTGCTGCGCGTTCACGCGATCAGCGGCTGCACCCAGCCGTCCTCGGTCCACTGGTCCAGCAGTTCGCGCGCCTCGGCAGACAGCCGGTCGACCTCTGCAGCCGTCAGCTCGCGGCGGTCCGCCAGCAGGCGCATCAGCGCGGCGTCACGTCCTCCGGCGCGAAAGCTCTCGCCATTCAGGAACACATGCGCCGCGTCGTAGAGCATGCGGCTGCGCCGGTCCAGGCGGGCCCCCTGCCCTGGCGACAGCACGTCGCCGGGCTCGAACCAGACGTTGGCCTTCAGCTCGGTCAGCGCCTCGCCCAGCGCGCACTCCAGCGCCCGCGGCCGCTGCACGGCCGCCTCGACGGCGCGGCGCGCGAAGTCCAGCAGCCCAGCCGGCACGCGGGCCGGCTCCGTCGTGGCCTCCTGGCGAGGGTCCGCGTACAGCTTTCCGGCCGACTCCACGTCATCCAGCAACCGTGGCAGCAGCTCGGCCGCCAGTCCCTCGGTCGTGGACGCACGAAAGCCCACCGACCCGGTGATGCAGCCGGGGCCGACGGCCACGCCGTCATGCGCCCAGCCCGGCGGCAGGTAGAGCATGTCGCCCGCCTCCAGCACGAACTCTTGCTCGGGCTTGAAGTTGGCGATGATCTTCAGCGGCACGTCGTCGCGCAGCACCGCGTCGCGCTGGGCACCGATGCGCCAGCGACGCCGGCCGGCGAGCTGGATCAGGAACACGTCGTAGGAATCGAAGTGCGGGCCGACGCCGCCGCCGTCACTGGCGACGGACAGCATCAGGTCGTCCAGCCGCGCGTCGGGCGCGAAGCGGAAGCAGTCCAGCAGCGCGCGGGCCGCGTCGAGGTGCTGATCTAGGCCTTGCACGAGCAGCGTCCAGCCGGGTTTGCTCATCGCCGGCAGGCGCGCGATGGGGCCGTGCCGGAGCTTCCAGTCGCCATCGAAGGCCGTGACGAGGCGGGACTCGACGTCATCACGCGCGGCCAGTGCGGCGAGCTCCTTCAGCGTGGCGGGCGGCGTGGCGCCCTCGAAGGCCTGGCGCACCAGCAGCGGCTTCTTCTGCCAGTGCTTGCGCATGAACTGCGCCGGGCTGAGGCCGGCGAGCATGGGGGTCGGGAGATCGATCTGCATGCAGGCATTGTGCCGAGGCGCTGTGGGAAAATTGATCCCATGCAAGTGACCCGCCCCTCAGTCGTCTCCCTGCGCTGGAGACTCGAAGATGCCCAAGGCCAGCTCATCGACGAGCTGACCGAACCGATGGAGTTCCTGGTGAGCGGCGACGACCTGTTCGCCAAGGTCGAGGATGCGTTGGAAGGCCAGGAGGCCGGCTTCGAGACGGCCCTCGCGCTGCAGCCCGAGGAAGCCTTCGGCGACTACGACTCGGGCCTGGTCTGCTTCGAAGCGCGCGGCCTGTTCCCCGAGGACGTGCAACCCGGCATGCAGTTCGAAGGCCTGCCCGAAGGCGCCGCGACCGAAGGCATGCCCGAGGAAGCCATCTACACGGTGACCGAGGTCTACCCCGAGCATGTGGTGCTGGACGGCAACCATCCTCTGGCCGGCATTGGCCTGCGCATGCACCTGACGCTGCTGGACGTGCGCGAGGCCACCGAGCAGGAAGTGCAGGCCGGCTCGATCGGCGAACCCCTCTTCATGGTGCAGACCGGCGCGCCGCCGGACGAGCCGCTCCACTGAACGAAAAAGGCGCCCGGGGCGCCTTTCTTCTTTATGCCTTGCCGGTGGAGCCGAAGCCGCCCGTGCCGCGGTCGGACGCATCGAAGCTGTCGACACGGCGGAACGTGGCCTGCACGACCGGCACGATGACCAGCTGCGCGATGCGCTCGAAGGGCTGGATGGTGAACTCGGCCTGGCCTCGGTTCCAGCAGCTGACCATCAGCTGGCCCTGGTAGTCGCTGTCGATCAGGCCCACGAGGTTGCCCAGCACGATGCCGTGCTTGTGGCCCAGGCCCGAACGCGGCAGGATGATGGCGGCAAGGCCCGGATCGGCGATGTGGATGGCCAGGCCCGTCGGGATCAGCGTCGTCTGGCCCGGGGCCAGCGTGATGGCGGCATCCAGGCAGGCGCGCAGGTCGAGGCCGGCGCTGCCGGGCGTGGCGTAGGCGGGGATTTGCTCGGCCATGCGGGCGTCGAGCACTTGCAGGTCAATCGCGTGCATCAAAGTCTCTTGGAAAGTTCGGCGATCAGCTCGCGCGCGAGGCTGAGCTTGTCGGCCCGACCTCCCGCTTCAGGCAGTTCACGCTGGCCCTGCTCGTCGATGAGCAGCAGCGCGTTGTCGTCGCGGCCGAAGGTGGCAGGGCCGAGGTTGGCGACGATGAGCGGGATGCCCTTGCGGCGGCGCTTGGACTCGGCATGCTCGGCCAGCTTCTCGCTCTCGGCGGCAAAGCCGACGCAGTAAGGCGGCTTGGGCAGCTCGGCGACCGCGGCCAGGATGTCCTGGTTCTCGGCCATTGCGATGGTGGGTGCCGTCGCGCCGCCCTCGGCCTTCTTCATCTTGTGCTCGTGCGTCTGCGCGGGCCGCCAGTCGGCCACCGCCGCACTGGCGATGAAGGCGTGCTGGTGCGCGGCCAGCGGCAGCACGGCGTCGAACATCTGCTGTGCGCTCTGCACGTTGATGCGCTGCACGCCGCGCGGCGTGGGCAGGTGCACCGGGCCACTCACCAGCGTGACGTCGGCACCGGCCTCGGCCGCCGCGCGGGCGATGGCAAAGCCCATCTTGCCGCTGCTGTGGTTGGTGATGCCGCGTACCGGGTCGATGGGCTCGAAGGTGGGGCCGGCGGTGATCAGCAGCTTCTTGCCGAGCAGGGACTTCGGCGCGAGGAAGGCCTCGACGTCGTCGAAGATCTCCTGCGCCTCCAGCATGCGGCCGTCACCGATCTCGCCGCAGGCCTGGTCGCCATTGGCAGGGCCGATGAGGGTGGCGCCATCGGCGGTGATCTGCGCGATGTTGCGCTGCGTGGCCGGGTGGGCCCACATCTCGCGGTTCATGCCCGGCACGACGAGCAGCGGGCACTCGTGGATGCGGCGGGCCAGCGCCGTCAGGCTGACGAGGTCGTCCGCCCTGCCCTGCGCCAGCGCGGCAATCGCATCGGCGCTGGCGGGCGCCACCAGCATCACGTCGGCCTCGCGGCTGAGCTTGATGTGGGCCATGTTGTTGTCGGGCCGTGTGTCCCACTGCGAGGTGTAGACCGGCCGACCCGACAGCGCCTGCATGGTCACGGCGGTGATGAAAGCTTCGGCACCCTCGGTCATCATGACCTGCACGGTGGCGCCGCCCTTCACGAACAGGCGCGTCAGCTCGGCGATCTTGTAGCCGGCGATGCCGCCGGTCATCGCGAGGAGGATGTGTTTGCCGTGCAGCGGACTCGTCATCACTTCTTCCTGAACACCAGATCCCAGACGCCGTGGCCCAGCTTGATGCCGCGGCTCTCGAACTTGGTCAGCGGGCGGTAGGCGGGCTTGTCGGCGTAGCCGGCCGCCGTGTTCTGAAGGGCCGGCTCGGCGGACAGCACGTCCAGAATCTGCTCGGCGTAGGGCTGCCAGTCGGTCGCGCAATGCAGGTAGCCACCGGGCTTGATGTGCTTCACCAGATTGGCCACGAACGGCGCCTGGATCAGGCGGCGCTTGTTGTGGCGCTTCTTGTGCCAGGGGTCGGGGAAGAAGATGTGCACGCCGTCCAGCGCGGCTTCGCCAATCATGTCGCGCAGCACCTCCACCGCGTCGTGCTGGACGATGCGGATGTTGCCGATGTCGCGCTCGCCGATCAGCTTCAGCAGCGCGCCGACGCCGGGTTCGTGGACCTCGCAGCCGATGAAGTCGTGGTCGGGCAGCGTCTGCGCGATGTCGGCCGTGGCGGCGCCCATGCCGAAGCCGATCTCCAGCACCAGCGGCGCGCTGCGGCCGAAGGTCGCAGCGGTGTCGAGCCGCTCGACCTTGTAGGGCAGCACGAACTTGGGGCCCAGTTCGGCCAGCGCCTTGATCTGGCCCGTGCCCATGCGGCCGGGCCGCGTGACGAAGCTCTTGATCGGGCGGTGCTGCGGATTCTGCGGTGGGTTGCTGTTCTGTTCGTCCATCAGCCGATTGTCGCCATGACCATGGGCGCGGCGGCAACATCGGCATCGCCCAGCCCGACGGCGGCCAGGTAGGACGCGATGGCGCGGTCGGCCGCGGCCTCGTCGGCGGCGTGGATCAGCGCCAGCGGCTCACCGGCGGCGACGCGCGTGCCGATGGGCCGCACGTCGGAGAAGCCGACGCGCATGTCGATGGCATCGCCGGCCTTGCGGCGGCCACCGCCCAGCTCGACGATGGCCACGCCCAGCTCGCGGGTCGCCATCGTCGTGATGACACCGGCGCGCGGCGCGGCCACGGGCTTCACGACGGGGGCGGCCGGCAGGTACGCGGACGGACGCTCCAGCAGGTCGGCCGGGCCACCCAGGGCCACGACCATCTGGGCGAACTTCTCGGCGGCGGCGCCGGAGTCCAGCGCCGCCTGCAACTTCACGCGGGCGGCGGCGGTGTCGGCGGCCAGGTTGCCCAGCACCAGCATCTCGGCGCACAGCGCCAGCGTCACCTCGTGCAGGCGCGGCTCGCGGTGCTTGCCGGTCAGGTAGTGGATGGTCTCGATGACTTCCAGCGAGTTGCCGACATCGGTGCCCAGGATCTGGTTCATGTCGGTGATCAGCGCGCGCGTCTTCAGGCCCGCGCCGCCGGCGACGGCGACGATGCTCTCGGCCAGTTCCTGCGCGAAGGCGGGCGTGGACGCGAACGCGCCGTTGCCGCACTTGATGTCCATGGCCAGGCCCTCGAGGCCGGCAGCGAGCTTCTTGGACAGGATGCTGGCGGTGATCAGCGGCACGCTCTCGACCGTGGCCGTCACGTCGCGCGTCGCGTAGAAGCGCTTGTCGGCGGGGGCCAGGTCGGCGGTCTGGCCGATGATGGCGCAGCCGAGGGAGCGGACGATCTGGTCGAACTTCGCCGGGTCCGGCGTCGTCGTGTAACCGGGAATGGCTTCGAGCTTGTCGACCGTGCCGCCGGTGTGGCCCAGGCCACGGCCGGCGATCATCGGCACGTAGCCGCCGCAGGCGGCCACCATGGGCGCCAGCATCAGGCTGACCTTGTCGCCCACGCCGCCGCTGCTGTGCTTGTCGAGCACGGGGCCGGGCATGTCGGGCCAGCGCATGACACGGCCGGAGTTCATCATCGCGCGCGTCAGCAGCACGGCTTCGTCGCGGCCCATGCCCTTGAGGAACACGGCCATGCCGAGCGCGGCGACCTGGCCTTCGCTCCACGTGTTGTGCGTCAGGCCGTCGACGAAGTTCTGGATCTGCGCTTCGTTGAGCGCGTGGCCGTCGCGCTTGGCGCGGATGATTTCTTGGGCAAGCATGGTTCAGTACGCCGCAGTGACGGCGGCAGATTCGGCGCCGGACAGGACGGCTTCAATGTCGGTGAGCAGACCGCTGGCGCCGAAGCGCAGGCGCTGCGGGTTCAGCGCGGCGGCGCCCAGCGCGGCCTCGGCCTGCGCGATGTAGCCCGCGGCATCCGCCACGGAGCGCACGCCGCCCGAGGCCTTGAAGCCGGCGGCGGACAGGCCGCTGGCCTTGATCTCCTTCAGCATCACGGCTGCAGCGGCCGGCGTGGCGCCGGTCTTGGTCTTGCCGGTGCTGGTCTTCACGAAGTCGGCGCCGGCCGCCAGCGCCAGCCGCGTGGCCTGGGCGATGCGCTCGGGCGTCGCCAGTTCGCCGGATTCGATGATGACCTTCAGCGTCAGCGGGCGCGACGCAAAGCGCACTTCGGACAGGAACTCGGCCACCTCGGTGGACTGGTCGGCCAGCAGCGCGCGGTAAGGCAGCACGACGTCGACCTCGTCGCCACCGGCCTGCGCAATGGCCTCGATGTCCGCCAGCGCGCGGGGCAGATCCAGCGCGCCGTCGGGGAAGTTGGCCACGGCGGCAACCTTGATGGCGGCCGGCAGCGCCGCACGCGCCTGGGCGACGAAGCGCGGCCACACGCAGACGGCGGCCACGGGGCCGTGCGCGGTCTGCGCACGCCTGCACAGCGCGTCGATGTCGGCGGCCGTGTCGGCGTCGTTGAGGCTGGTCAGGTCCAGGCAGGCCAGCGCCGTGCGGGCCGCTGCCTTCAGGTCGGCGGTCATAGCGCCACGTCCCGGAGGCTGGCCACCAGCGCGGCGAGGAAGGCGGATGCGCGCTCGCCGGAGGCCTGGGCCTGCTTCAGCGTCAGGTCGTGCGTCAGCGCCTCGGCGGACAGGCCGGCGGCCATGTTGGTCATCAGTGCGATGCCCATGACCTTCAGGCCGGCATGCCGCGCCAGGATGGTCTCGGGCACGGTGCTCATGCCGACGGCGTCGGCGCCCCAGGCGGCGAACATGCGGATCTCGGCCGGCGTCTCGAACTGCGGGCCCAGCGCCCAGCAGTAGGTGCCCTCGCCCAGCATCAGGTTTTCGCGCTTGGCCAGCGCCAGCGCATGCTTGCGCAGCTCGCCGTCGTAGGCGTTGACCATGTCGACGAAGCGGTGGCTGCCCTGCTCGCCGACGAGCGGGCTGCGCTGCGGCGCGTTGATGTGGTCGGCAATCAGCATCAGGCTGCCGGGCGGCATGTGGCCGCGCAACGAGCCGGAGGCGTTGGTCTGCACCAGCAGCTTCACGCCCCAGCGCTTCAACGTGCGCAACGCGCCGGCCATGCCGGTGCAGTCGCCGCTCTCGTAGGTGTGGGCGCGGCCGCGCAGGAAGATGACGCGCTGCTCGCCGATCTTGCCGACGACGATCTCGTTGACGTGGCCCTCGACCTTGGGCTGCGGGAAGGCGGGCAGTTCGGTGTACGGCAGGTTTTTCGCGTCCTGCACATGGCTGACGGCGCCGGCCCAGCCGGAGCCCAGCACGACGGCGACTTCAGGGGCGCTGCCGAACAGGGATTGCAGCTTGTCGACGCTCGCGGTGATGGCGACGTCGAGGGTCTTGTTGTCGATCATGGGAAACCTCAGAAGTTCAGATGACTGGGCCCGAAGCTGTGTGGCAGCAGTTCGGCCAGGGTCCAGCGTTGGCGGATGCCGCCAGGATCGCCGGCGATGATGACAAGCTCGTCGGGCTCGGAGAACTCCCGCAGCTTCTGCCGGCAGCCGCCGCACGGCGTGATGATGTCCGGGCCGGGGCCCGTGACCAGCGCCGCCACGGCGCGCTTGCCGCCCGCCATGATCATGGCCGTCAGCGCCGACGGTTCGGCGCACCAGCCCTGCGGGTAGGACGCGTTCTCCATGTTGGCGCCGACGTGGATGCGGCCCTGCTCGTCCAGGATGGCCACGCCGACGCGGTACTTGGAGTACGGCGCATGGGCGAGGGCGCGGGCACGCAGGGATTCGGCCAGCAGCCGGTCCAGCAGCGCTTGGGAGAGGTCCATCAGCGCTCCTTCACGTAAGGGCGACCGAGTGCTTTCGGCGCGATCGCGGAGCCGATGAAACCCGCCAGCAGCACCACCGTCAGGATGTAGGGCAGCGCCTGGATCAGCTGCACCGGCACCTCTCCGATGCCCGGCAACTGCACACCCTGCATGCGGATGGCCACCGCATCCAGGAAGCCGAACAGCAGGCAGGCGCCCATCGTCGGCAGCGGCTTCCATTTGCCGAAGATCATCGCGGCCAGCGCGATGAAGCCGCGGCCGGCCGTCATGTTGGGCGAGAAGGACGCGTTCTGCGCCAGCGTCAGGTAGGCGCCGGCCAGGCCGCACAGCACGCCATTCATCACCAAGGCCTGGTAGCGCAGGCCCTGCACGGACATGCCGGCAGCTTCCACCATCGCCGGGTTCTCGCCCACGGCGCGCAGGCGCAGGCCCGGGCGGGTGCGCTCCAGGAAGAACCACACGGCGGCCACCATCAGGAAGGCCACGTAGACCAGCACGTTGTGGCTCAACAGACCATGACCGAACACGGAGGCGAACCAGTTCCCCGGCTGCGGCTCGGCGAAGGCCGGCGCGACGGCCGTGAGGCGCACCTCGGGAGCGATGGGTGGCGTCTGCCCGCCCTGCTGAAACCAGGCGATGCCCAGCACGACGGTCAGGCCGGCGGCAATCATGTTCAGCGCAACGCCGGAGACGACCTGGTCGCCACGGTTGGTCACGCAGGCAAAGCCGTGCACCAGGGACGCGACGCTGGCAACCGCGATGGCCGCCAGCAGCCCGAAGGCCGCGGAATGCGTGACCGAGGCCGTCGCGGCAGCCGCAAAGGCCGCGAACAGCATCTTGCCTTCCAGGCCCAGGTCGACGACGCCGGCGCGCTCGGACAGCACGCCCGCCATCGCGCACAGCAGCAACGGTGCGCTGACGCGCAGCGTGGACGCCAGCACCGACGCGATCAGGACTTCATCCATCAGCGCCCTCCCTTCAGCTTGGCATAGGCGCGCGCGAACAGCGGCGCGCTGACGGTGGCCATCGCGCCGGAGAACAGCACGATGAGGCCCTGCGCCGTGACGACCATCTCGCGGCTGAAGCCCTGCAATTCAAAGCTCACCTCGACGCCGCCCTGGTAGAGCACGCCGAACAGCAGCGATGCCAGCACGATGCCGACGGGGTGGTTGCGGCCCATCAGCGACACGGCGATGCCGGTGAAGCCGGCGCCGGCGACGAAGTCCAGCGTCAGCTTGCCCTGCACGCCGGAGATCTCGTTGACGCCCACCATGCCGGCCAGCGCGCCGGAAATGGCCATGGCCAGCAGCACCTGCGCCCGCGGGCGGATGCCGGCGTAGTGCGCTGCCCGCGGCGCGCTGCCGACGGCACGCACGGCGTAACCGGCGGCACTCTTCCACAGGAACCAGCTGACGAAGACGCACGCCACCAGCGCGATGACGACGCTGAGGTTGAGCGGCGACGAGGGCAGCTCGTAGCCCAAGGCCGCGGCGATCTGGTGCAGGCCCGGCATGCGGGCGCTCTCGGCAAACTCGGCGGACTCCACCGCCATGCTGCCGGCCGGCCGCAGCCAGTTGACCAGCAGATAGCCGTTCAGGCCGGCGGCGAGGAAGTTGAACATGATCGTCGTGATGACGATGTGGCTGCCTCGCCAGGCCTGCAGATAGGCCGGCACGGCGGCCCACAGCATGCCGAACAGCGCGGCAGCAACCACCAGCAGCGGCAGCACGACGACGGCCGGCAGCTTGGCGCCCAGCCACAGCGCCAACAGCGCCACGCCGACGCCGCCCAGCGTCGCCTGGCCCTCGCCGCCGATGTTGAACAGGCCGGCGTGGATGGCCACCGCGACCGCGAGGCCGGTGAAGATGAAGGTCGTCGCGTAATACAGCGAATAGCCCAGGCCACGCGCGCTGCCCAGGGCGCCGTTCAGCAGCACGGTCAGTGCCTGCCACGGGCTGTGGCCGATGGCCATGACGACCAGGCCGGCGACGACCAGCGCGATGGCGAGGTTCCACAGCGGCAGCAGGCCGATGTCTATCCAGCGGGGAAGTTGCAAAGGCTGGCTCATGCAGCGACTCGTTCTTCTTGTGCGGCCATCAGCAGGCCCAGGCGACGCTCGTCGCAGTCTTCGATGGCCAGTTCACCGGTGATGCGCCCGGCATTCATGACGACGACGCGGTCGGCCAGCGCCAGGATCTCGTCCAGCTCGCTGCTGACCAGCAGCACCGCGCAGCCGGCGTCGCGCAGCGCGCGCAGCTGGTGGTGGATGAATTCGATGGCGCCGATGTCGACGCCGCGCGTGGGCTGGCCCACCAGCAGCACGGTGGGCTGCTCGCCGATCTCGCGGGCCAGGATGAGCTTCTGCTGGTTGCCGCCGGAGAACTTGGACGAGCCCAGGTTCTCGTCACGCGGGCGCACGTCGAAGCGCTCCTGCATCTGCTTCGTCGCCTCCCGCATCGCGGCATGGTTCATGGACACGCCGCGGCGGTATTTGGGCAGGCCCTGGTAGCCCAGCACGGCGGACTCCCAGGCCGGGAAGCTCATGACCAGGCCCACCGCGTGCCGGTCCTCCGGCACATGCGCCAGCCGCAGCGGACGGGCCTGGGCGGTGTCCAGCCAGGCGTCGGGCGAGAACGAGGCGCTGCCCAGTTGCAGACGGCCGCCCTCGGGTGCGCGCAGGCCGGACAACACCTCCAGCAGCTCGCTCTGGCCGTTGCCCGACACGCCGGCCACGCCGACGATCTCGCCGGCCCTCAGCGTCAGGCTGACGTCCTTCAGCGCCGGCACGCCGTTGGCGTGCTTCAGGCTCAGGCCGCTGGCCTGCAGCCGCACCTCGCCGGTCTTCGTCTGCAGCCCCTCGGGCCGGCCCAGCGTGACCTTGCGGCCAACCATGGACTCGGCCAGCGACGCCTCGCTCCAGTCGGCGATAGGCCGCGTCTCGACGACCTGGCCGGCGCGCATCACCGTGACGGCGCTGCACAGGCTCATGACCTCGCGCAGCTTGTGCGTGATGAGGATCAGCGTCGTGCCGCGCTCCTTGAGCTTGCGCAGCGTGACGAAGAGCTGGTCGGTCTCCTGCGGCGTCAGCACGGCGGTGGGCTCGTCCAGGATCAGGATCCTGGCGCCGCGGTACAGCGCCTTCAGGATCTCCAGCCGCTGCAGTTCGCCCACCGGCAGTTCGCTGACCAGCGCGTCCAGATGCACCTGCAGGCCGGTCTCGGCCATCAGCGCCTCCAGCCTGGCCTTGACCTTGGCCTTGGACGACGCCAGAAAGAAGCCGCCCTCGGCGCCCAGCATGATGTTCTCCAGGCAGGTCAGCGTGTCCACCAGCATGAAGTGCTGGTGGACCATGCCGATGCCCAGGCCAATCGCCTGCTGCGAATTCGAGATGTGGACCTGCTGGCCATCGATTTCGAGGGTTCCCGAATCGGCCTGGTAGTAGCCGTACAGGATGGCCATCAGCGTGCTCTTGCCGGCACCGTTCTCGCCGACAAGGCCGTGCACGCTGCCGGCCGCGACGTCGAAAGTGACCTCGCGGTTGGCCTGGACGGCGCCGAAGCGCTTGGAGATGCCTTGGAGGCGGACTGCGGGCGTCATGCCGCTCTGGCTCGCCTTAGAACTTGCAGGCGTTGTCGGCCATGTAGTCGGCCACCTTCACCTTGCCGGCGATGATGTCCGCCTTGACGGCGTCGACCTTGGCCTTGAGCGCCGGGGTCAGCAACTTGGCGTTGTGCTCGTCGGCGGCGTAGTCCACGCCACCTTCCTTCAGGCCCAGCACCTGCACGCCGGGCTTCCAGCCCTTCAGCACGTTGTAGACGGCCACGTCCACGCGCTTGACCATGGAGGTCAGCATGGTGCCGGGCTGCAGGTGGTTCTGGTTGCTGTCCACGCCGATGGCGAGCTTGCCGGCGTCCTTGGCGGCCTGGTAGACGCCCACGCCGGTCCCGCCGGCGGCGGCGAACACCACGTCGGAACCCTTGGCGAACTGCGCTTTGGCCAGCTCACCGCCGCGGGTGGGGTCGTTCCACGCGGTGGAGGTGGTGCCGGTCATGTTGGAGAAGACCTCGATCTTGGGATTGGTCTTCTTGGCGCCCTGCTCGTAGCCGCACTGGAACTTGCGGATCAGCGGGATGTCCATGCCGCCGACGAAGCCCACCTTGCCGGTCTTGCTGACCATCGCGGCCATCGCGCCGACGACGTAGCTGCCCTCGTGCTCCTTGAACAGCACGGACTGCACGTTGGGCAGGTTCACCTGCGCGTCGATGATGGCGAACTGGATCTTGGGGTAGTCCTTGGCGATCTGCTGCAGCGCAGACGCCTGGGCGAAACCGATGCTGATGACGGGGCTGGCGCCCTTCTCGGCCATGCGGCGGATGGCCTGCACGCGCTGGGTGTCGTTGCTGATCTCGAACTGGAGGTAGTCCTTGCCGGCCTCCTTCTTCCAGCGCTCGGCGCCTTCATAGCCGGCCTGGTTGAAGGATTTGTCGAACTTGCCGCCCATGTCGAAGATCACCGCGGGCTGCTGGGCCTGCGCCAGGGCCGACGTGGCCAGCAACGTCAGGGCGGCCAGGGTCCGTGCGTGGGGCAGATGTGAGGTCATGGGCTGAGCGTGGGCAAGGCGAAAAGCGCGCATTGTAGAAAACATCCCTCAATTTCTACGGACTAGAAAAATACGGATTACCCTGCCTTGGCCCGGCGCAGCTTTCGATGGGCGGCGCGGGCGTGGGGCAGCCAGCCCAGTGTCGCCCAACGGCGCCACATCAACAGGCCTCGTATCCACTCGTCAGCGGCATAAGCAATCCACACGCCAACCAGGCCCCAGCCCAGGTAGACGCCCAGGAACCAGCTGCCGCCGGCCAGCACCAGCGCCATGGACGCCGCGCCGGCGATGACGGGGTAGCGCGCATCGCCCGCCGCGCGCAGCGCGTTGATGACCACCATGTTGAACACGCGGCCCGGCTCCACCAGCACCGTCCACCACAGCAGCGTGCAGCCCAGCGCGATGATGTGACGGTCGGCCGTGAACTTGGCCAGCAGCCAGGGCCCGGCCAGCGCGAACGCGCCGGACACCACCAGCGCAACGACGACGCCCAGCCCCAGCGACTTGCGCACCAGCTTGTGCGCCGCATGCAGCTCGCCCGCCCCGATCATGTGCCCGACGAGGATCTCCACCGCGAAAGCGACGGCTAGGCCGAAGATCAGGATCACGTGCAGGAACTGCATCGTGTAGGCATGCGTGGCCAGCGCCAGCGCGCCCAGCTGGGCCACGGCGGCCAGGCTGGTCATGAACGCCAGCCGCCAGGAGATGTTCTCGGCCGCGCCGGGAATGCCGATGTGCAGCACCGTCGCCAGCGGCGCGCGCTCCCAGCGCCACCAGTCCGGCGCACGCAGCCGCAGGTTCAGCCGGCTGCGCCACAGCATGATGTGCAGTGCCAGGCCCGTGCCGCGGCCCAGCAGGCAGGCCAGCGCGTAGCCCGGCAGGCCCAGGTGCGGCATCGCCAGCAGCGCCACGGCGAGCGTGACGACCTGGATGACGATGACCACCGCCAGCGCCTCGCGGCTGCGCAGGTGGGCGCGCATGACGCTGGACATCGTCGCGTTCAGCGCGTCGATCAGCAGCGCCGGCGCCAGCGCCTGCAGCAGCACGCGCGCCAGCGGCGCGACCTCGGGCGGTGCGTTCACCAACTGCAGCAGCGGCCCGGCCGCCGCCAGCGCCATGACGGCCCCGCCCACGCCCAGCCACGTGCTGGCGCCGACGACGGCGCGGGCCACGGCATCCGCCTGGTCGCGCCGGCCGGCGCCCAGCGCCTGCGTGACGGCCACGCTGACGCCCGCACCGATGACGCGGAACAGCACGAAGATGGCCGCGAACACCTGGTTGGCCAGGCCGAAGGCCGCGCCGGCATCGTCCGACAGCCGCGCCGCCAGCGCGGTGCCGATGATGCCGATGCCGATGCCCAGCAGCAGCTCCAGCAGCAACGGCCAGGTCAGCGGGAATAGACGGGGGCGAGCGGACGGGGCAGTCACCGCTGCCTCCTAAGGCCAGGATTCACACAAGTCACGACAAGCTCGCCAGAATGGCCCGGCATCCTAAAGGAGTAACCGTGCCGAAACCCGCCCTCCACGCCTTTGCGAACACCCGCGCCAGCTTCTCGGCCGCCGCCGGCAAGCCGGGCCAGCTGTACTCGCTGCCCAAGCTGGCCGAGATCTTCCCGAACGTGGCGCGCATGCCCGTCTCGCTGCGCATCGTGCTGGAGAGCGTGCTGCGCAACTGCGACGGCAGGAAGGTGACGGCCGCCCACGTGGAGCAGCTGGCCAACTGGCGCCCCAACGCGGCGCGCGTGGACGAGATCCCGTTCGTCGTCGCCCGCGTCGTGCTGCAGGACTTCACCGGCGTGCCGCTGCTGGCCGACCTGGCCGCGATGCGCAACGTGGCGGCCCGGCTGGGCAAGAACCCCAAGACCATCGAGCCGCTGGTGCCGGTAGATCTGGTGGTGGACCACTCCGTCATGATCGACCACTACGGCACGAAGAAGGCGCTGGACCTCAACATGAAGCTGGAATTCGAGCGCAACCGCGAGCGCTACGAGTTCATGAAGTGGGGCATGCAGGCCTTCGACACCTTCGGCGTCGTGCCGCCGGGCTTCGGCATCGTGCACCAGGTGAACCTGGAGTACCTGGCGCGCGGCGTGCACAAGGGACGGGACAAGGTCTACTACCCCGACAGCCTGGTGGGCACCGACAGCCACACGACGATGATCAACGGCGTCGGCGTCGTCGGCTGGGGCGTGGGCGGCATCGAGGCCGAGGCCGGCATGCTAGGCCAGCCGGTGTACTTCCTGACGCCCGACGTCGTCGGCTTCGAGTTCACCGGCAAGCTCCGCGAGGGCGTGACGGCCACCGACCTGGTGCTGACGGTCACCGAGATGCTGCGCAAGCACAAGGTCGTCGGCAAGTTCGTCGAGTTCTTCGGCGAGGGCACCGAGAGCCTGTCGGTGCCCGACCGCGCCACCATCGCCAACATGGCGCCCGAGTACGGCGCGACGATGGGCTTCTTCCCGGTCGACGCCAAGACGGTGGACTACTTCCGCGGCACCGGCCGCAGCAAGGCCGAGATCGAGGCCTTCGAGGCCTACTGGCGGGCGCAGGGGCTGTTCGGCGTGCCGCGCGCCGGCGACATCGACTTCACGTCCGTCGTCACGCTGGACCTCGGCACGGTCGCGCCCAGCCTGGCGGGCCCCAAGCGGCCGCAGGACCGCATCGAGATCACGCACCTGTCGCGGCAGTTCGGCGAGCTGTTCAGCAAGCCGGTGGCCGAGAACGGCTTCAACCAGCCCGCCGAGAAGCTGGACCAGCCCTTCGTCACCGACTCGGGCATCCCGGTGAGGAACGGCGACGTGCTGATCGCTGCGATCACGTCCTGCACCAACACCAGCAACCCCGGCGTGCTGCTGGCCGCGGGCCTGCTGGCAAAGAAGGCGGTGGAGGCCGGGCTCAAGGTGGCGCCGCACATCAAGACCTCGCTGGCCCCCGGCTCGCGCATCGTCACCGAGTACCTGCAGAAGGCCGGCCTGCTGCCCTACCTGGAGAAGCTGGGCTTCACGGTGGCGGCCTACGGCTGCACCACCTGCATCGGCAATGCGGGCGACCTGACGCCGGAGCTGAACCGCGTCATCCAGGACAACGACCTGGTGTGCGCGGCCGTGCTGTCGGGCAACCGCAACTTCGAGGCGCGCATCCACCCCAACCTGAAGGCCAACTTCCTCGCCAGCCCGCCGCTGGTGGTGGCGTACGCGATCGCCGGCAACGTCCGGCAGGATCTGATGACGCAGCCGGTGGGCCACGGCAAGAAGGGGCAGCCGGTGTTCCTGGGCGACATCTGGCCCAGCAGCGACGAGGTCTACGCACTGATGAAGCACGCAATGGACCCCAAGGCCTTCAAGGCCAACTACGAGCAGGTCGCGAAGAAGCCCGGCAAGCTGTGGGACGCGATCAAGGGCGTGAAGGGCCAGGTCTACGACTGGCCCAAGAGCACCTACATCGCGCAGCCGCCGTTCTTCGCCGATTTCACGATGACGCCGCCGCCGCTGGTGGCGGGCGTCCAGGGTGCCCGCATCATGGCGCTGTTCGGCGACTCCATCACCACCGACCACATCAGCCCCGCCGGCTCGTTCAAGGAGACCACGCCGGCCGGCGAATTCCTGCTCGCCCACGGCGTGCAGAAGGCCGACTTCAACTCCTACGGCGCGCGCCGCGGCAACCACGACGTGATGATGCGCGGCACCTTCGCCAACGTGCGCATCAAGAACCTGATGCTGCCGGCCGGCGCGGACGGCTCACGCGAGGAAGGCGGCTACACGCTGAAGAACGGCGTGAAGACCACGATCTATGACGCCGCGATGGCCTACATCGCCGAGGGCACGCCCACCGTCATCTTTGCCGGCGAGGAGTACGGCACAGGCTCCAGCCGTGACTGGGCGGCCAAGGGCACGCAGCTGCTGGGCATCAAGGCGGTCGTGGCCAAGAGCTTCGAGCGCATCCACCGCAGCAACCTGATCGGCATGGGCGTGCTGCCGCTGCAGTTCAAGGCCGGCACGAGCTGGGAGTCACTCGGGCTGACCGGCGCCGAGACCGTCGACATCCGGCTGGCCGACGAGATCAAGCCTCAGGGTGACGGGCAGATGACCCTCACGCGGCCCGACGGCTCGACGCAGGTCGTGCCGCTGACGCTTCGCATCGACACGGCCATCGAGGTGGACTACTACTTCCACGGCGGCATCTTGCCGTTCGTGCTGCGCCAATTGTTGGCCTCGTGAGTTTGCGGGCCGAGCGCCGGGCCGCTCCCAAGCCGGCCCGCCTGGGGCGATGTGCGTGCGGCTCGACGCCGCACGCATCGCCGTCCCCGCGGGGGACCGACCAGGCCTGCTCGCGCTCAGCGGGAGCAAGCCTGGGCGAGGGGCACCATTTCGCGGGCCTCGACCTGCTGCGCAGCATCGCCATCGTCTGGGTGATGCTGTTCCATTCCTTCCTCGTCGGCGGCCTGGGGCCGGACTTTGCGTGGCTGTCGCGCTTCGGCTGGATGGGCGTGGACATCTTCTTCGTGCTCAGCGGCTTCCTGATCGGCTCGCAGCTGCTGCGCTCGCTGCAGCGCGGCGAGAGGTTGTCGCTGCGCGACTTCTACTGGCGCCGCGCCTGGCGCATCCTGCCGGCCTTCGCCGTCGTGCTGGCCGTCTACGTGGCCTTCCCCGTGCTGCGCGAGGCGCCGGGGCTGGCGCCGTGGTGGCAGTTCGCCACGTTCACGCTGAACCTGCTCATCGACTACTCGCGCCACCAGGCCTTCTCGCATGCCTGGTCGCTGTGCGTGGAGGAGCACTTCTACCTGCTGTTCCCTGCCGTCGCATGGGCGATGACGCTCCGACCGTCCGCCCCGCGCTTCGCCGCACTGTGCGTGGCACTCGTGGCGCTGGGCATCGCGCTGCGCACCGGCGTCTGGCTGCACGACGACGCGCTGCAGCCGCCGCGCAACTGGTTCATCGAGGACATCTACTACCCGACCTGGATGCGGCTGGACGGCCTGCTGATGGGCGTCGTGCTGGCCACGCTGTGCGTCTACCGGCCCGCGCTGTGGGCGCGGCTGCAGGCGCGCTCCACGGCGCTGCTGCTGGCCGGCCTGTCCGCCGCGGGCGGCGCGATGTGGCTGTTCACGGACCGCACCGGGCTGCTGGCCAACGCCATCGGCTGGCCGCTGCTGTCGCTGGGCTTCGGGCTGCTGGTGCTGTCGGCGACGGCGCCGCGCGGCGGGCTGGGGCGCTGGGCGGTGCCGGGCGCCGGCTGGCTGGCGGCCACGTCATACAGCCTCTACCTGAGTCACAAGCTGGTGATGCATGCGGTGCACCAGTGGCTGGCCCCGGCGCTGGCGTTGCAGGGGCTGACGCTGTTCGCTGCGCATGCGGTGGCCATCCTCGCCGGCGGGGCGGTGCTGCACTACGCCGTGGAGCGCCCGGGGCTGCGGCTGCGCGACCTGGCTTCGCCCGCTGTCAGCCCGCGCCTGCAGCGTCGACGGGCGCCCGGCTGACAGACGACCGGCGCCCGGGCAACTACCGTCTTTGCATTCCCGCTGAAGGTAGTTGCGATGACCTGGAACGAATTTCTGCGCCGCGCCGCGACGGCGCTGCCCGACGTGGACTGGACCGACGTGCTGCCGGCCGTGCTGGCCGGCATCGTCACCGTGCTCGTCATCAAGGCCGGCCTCAAGCTGGCCATCCAGCGGCTGCGGGTACTGTCGCAGCGCACCCGCACGACGGTGGACGACGGCCTGGTGCGCGTGCTGGAGCGCACCAGCACCGCGCTGATCTGCGCCGTGGGCCTGCTGGTGGGCCTGGGCCTGCTGCCGCTGGATGACCGCTGGCACGGCCGCGTCTCGCAACTGTGGTTCGCCGTCGTGGCGCTGCAGCTGGGGCTGTGGGGCCAGCAGGCCATCACGCTGGGTCTGCAGGCGCAGCAGCAGCGCAACGGCCAGGGCAGCGGCGCGCTGTCGGCATCGGCCACGCTGCTGAGCTGGGGGCTGCGCGGCGCGCTGTGGGTGATCGTCGTGCTGGCCGTGCTGTCCAACCTGGGCGTCAACATCACGGCCTTCGTCGCCAGCCTGGGCATCGGTGGCATCGCGCTGGCGCTGGCGGTGCAGAACATCCTGGGTGACCTGTTCGCGTCGCTGGCCATCGCGGTGGACAAGCCTTTCGAGGTGGGCGACTCCATCACGGTCGGTGACGTGACGGGTACGGTGGAGCGCGTGGGCCTGAAGACGACGCGCATCCGCGCGCTGGGCGGCGAGCAGATCGTCATGTCCAACGCCGAGCTGCTCAAGCGCACGGTGGCCAACTTCAAGCGCCTGCAGACGCGCCGCGTGCTGCTGAGCTTCGGCATCACGACAGACGCCAGCGCCGACGAGGTCGCGGCCATCCCGCCGCTGATCAAGGAACTCGTCGCCGCCGACCCGATGCTGGAGCTGGCACGTGCGCACTTCAAGGGCTTTGGCGACAACGCGCTGAACTTCGAGGTGGTCTACCGCGTGAAGGACCCCAGCTACGACGTCTACATGGACCACCAGCAGGCGCTCAACCTGGCCCTGATGCGCGCGCTGCAGCAGCGTGGCATCCGCATCGCGTTCCAGACGCAGACGGTCAACCTCGTCGGCGCGCCGTTGCAGCAGGTGGCTGGCGCGCCACCCGCCGCCGCACCGGCCCGGGCGCAGCCAACGCCCGGCCAGCGCCCTCTTCCCGCGGCGAGTTGACCATGCCGCACGGCGGCGCTGCCGACCTGCTGACAGCCGCCGCGGCGGCGCTGGTGTTGATCGCCATCGCCGGCGCGCTGTACACGCACCGCTTCGGACTGTCGCACCTGCTGGTGTTCCTCATCGTCGGCATGCTGGCCGGCGTGGACGGGCCGCTGGGCCTGCCGTTCGACAACCATGCCGCCGCGGTGCACGTGGGCAATCTCGCGCTGGCGCTGATCCTGTTCGACGGCGGCCTGCGCACCCGCTGGGGCCAGGTGCGCGACGGCATGCTGCCGGCCAGCCTGCTGGCCACGGTGGGCATCGCCGCGACGGCTGGCGGCGTCGCGGTCATCGCGAAGCTGGTGCTGGACGTGCCGTGGGCGCAGGGCCTGCTGCTGGGCGCGGCCGTATCGTCGACGGACGCGTCCGCCGTGTTCGCGCAGTTCAGCGCCAGCAGGCTGAAACTGGACGAGCGACTGGCCGCCACCATCGAGGTGGAATCGGCCATCAACGACCCCATGGCCATGGTGCTGACCGTGGGCCTCATCGCGTGGATGGGCTCGCCCGACGCGTCAGGCGTCGAGGTGCTGGCGCCGCTGCTGGCGCAGCAGCTGGGCCTGGGGATGGCGCTGGGACTGGCCGGTGGCGGGCTGTTCGCGTGGTGGCTGTGCCGCCTGCCCATCACCGACGACCACGACGGCCTGGCCGCGCTGTTGATGGCCGCGCTCGGGCTGCTGCTGTTCGCCGTCACCAACCGCTTCGGTGGCTCGGGCTTCCTGGCGGTCTACCTGGCCGGGTTGCTGGTGCGGCATCGCTGCGAGCGGGTCGCGCTGCTGAGCCTGCCAGGCCTGAACGGCTACACCTGGATGGCGCAGGCCGCGCTGTTCCTGCTGCTGGGCCTGCTGGTGACGCCGCACGAGGTGTGGCGGCTGGCCGCGCCGGGGCTGCTGATCGCCGCGGGGTTGATGCTGCTGGCGCGGCCGGCGGCCGTTGTGCTGTGCCTGGCGCCGCTGCGGTTCGGCTGGCGCTCGCAGTGTTTTGTCGCCTGGTCGGGGCTGCGCGGCGGCGTGCCCATCGTGCTGGCCGCCTACCCCGTGCTGGCCGGCGTGCCGGGCGCGTGGCGGCTGTTCGACGTGGCTTTCCTGGTGGTGCTGCTGTCGCTGCTGATCCAGGGGCCCACGCTGGCGCCGCTGGCGCGGGCGTTGGGCCTCGACCGCCCAACTCGCTAGGGAGGGTCTTATAGGGTCGCCGCCCTAGACGACGGGAATCAGATGGGGCCGGCCCGCCACCAGCGTGATGACGCGGCGCGGCAGGCAGGTCAGCGGCGTGGTACCGGCGCGCGTGGCACGGGCCACGGCGGCGCGTGCGGCGTCCAGCAGCGCAGCCAGGCGCGGCCGCTCGCCCTCGCAGCGCGAGCGCGGGATGACGAGCGCCAGTTCGATGCTGCTGGGGCCGCTGGCATCCGGGGCCTCGACTTCGAGCCGGGCGTTCACGACGACCGTGGACGGCGTGCTCAGGCTCACATCGAGCTCGGCATCGACGAGGTCGCCCGCGACCGGCAGCTCATGGGGTGCCAGGGTGATGAGGGGTGGGTTCTTGGACATGGGGCGTCATCATGCAAAGCGCGTGTGACGGTGGTGGTCGGGCGCGTCGCCGCGGGGCTGTAGGACGAGGCCGCCTCAGGCCCGCGTGGGCAGTGGCGCCGCCAGGCGCACCGTGGGCCGCGCGAACAGCCGGCCGATCAGCGTGCGGGCGAAGAAGTAGTCGTTGCGCAGCTTCTCGCCCAGTGCATCCAGGCCGACGCGGCCGCAGGGGTCGCAGGGAATGTCCAGCCCTGCGCTCCCGGCCGTCAGCGGCTCGAAATGCAGCAGATGCGTTGACGCAACGGGCCGGTCCGGCGCGGCGGCGCACGCCGCGTCCCGTTCGGGTGGGAGCCGTGTTTCGTTCGATGGTGACATCGTGACCTCCATGCAGAGCGCCGACAGCAGCCAGGTCACTGTGCGCGCGCCGCCGGGCCTGCGGTTGTAGGCCTGCGGCGGCGCCAGTGCGGCCGGCGCGCGCGCGTGCCTGTAGGACGGCGCCTGGCGTCAGGCGCCGTGGCCCTGCACCGGCACGCTGATGTCGAACCAGAAGCGGCTGCCCTGCTCCAGCCGGCTCTCCAGCCGGATCTCGCCGCCCATCATGCGCACCAGCTGGCGGCTGATGGCCAGCCCCAGGCCCGTGCCGCCGACGCGCTGCTCGGCGTTGCCGGCCTGCTCGAAGGGCTCGAACAGACGCTCCACCTGGTCTTCGGCAATGCCCACACCGCTGTCCTGCACCTCGAAGCGCAGCATCACGTGGCCCGGCAGCGTGTCGGCGCCGCGCAGCGCCGCCGCACGCAAGGTGACGCCACCGACATGCGTGAACTTCACCGCGTTGCCCAGCAGGTTCAGCAGGATCTGGCTGAGCCGCTTGTCGTCGGCCAGCACGCTGGCGGGCAGCGAAGGATCCAGCTGCAGGTCCAGCGCGATCTGCTTGTCCACCGCCATCACGCGCACGATGTCGGCCACCGCATTGAGCCGGCCGATCAGGTCCACAGGCGCCAGCCGCAGCTCCGCCTTGCCGGCCTCGATGCGCGACAGGTCCAGGATGTCGACGATCAGCGTCAGCAGGTGCTGGCCGCTGCTGTGGATGATGTCCAGGCCGTTGCGCTGCTTGGGCGTGATGCTGGCGTCCATCTTCAGGATCTGCGCATAGCCCATCACCGCGTTCAGCGGCGTGCGCAGCTCGTGGCTCATGCGGGCGAGAAACTGGCTCTTGGCCTGGCTGGCCACCTCGGCCCGCTCCTTCGCGGCGCTGAGCTCCAGCGTGCGCTCGCGCACCAGCTCCTCCAGGTGGTCGCGGTGCGCGCCCAGCTCGGCCTCGCGCTCCTGCAGCGCGGAGATCATGCGGTTGAACGTGTGGGCCATGGCCGCGATGTCGCGCGGGCCGCCGGCCGGCGCGCGGGCGTCGCTGTCGCCACGCTCGACCTTCTCCATCGCTAGCGCCAGCGCCGCCAGCGGCCGCGTCAGCCGCAGCGCCAGGAAGCGGATCGCGAACAGGAACAGCGTCGCGAAGAACAGCGCCACGCCGAAGTTGGACAGGAACAGCGAGGCCTGCGTGCGGTGCAGCGTGGCCTTGCTCTGGATGACGCGCACATGGCCCAGCAGCTGGGCCGGCCGCATCGTCACGTCGAATGGCGTGGGCTCGGGCCGCGTCCAGACGGGCGCGGCGAAGGCCCAGCTGTCCTCCGTTTCCTCGTCCAGCCAGGGTTCGCTGGCAGCGCCCGCCGGCGGCGCGGCCGAGCGCGGCAGGTCGCGCGCCGAGCCCAGCGCCAGCAGCAATCGGCCGCGGGTGTCACGGATCTCGATGCCCATCACGTCGGGGAAGGACAGCGACGAGCGCACGGCTTCCTCGGCGTTGTCGGCCGCCGCGTACAGCAGCGCCAGCGAGCTGTTGGAGGCCAGGTTGGCCGCCACGCGGCCGCCCTGCTCCAGCAGCATGCCGCGCACCTGCAGGCCACCCTGCCAGGCATTGACCGCGGCAATCAGCAGCGCCAGTGCCAGCGCACCGATCGTGACGGCCACGCTCAGGTGGCGGCGGAACGATGCCTCGCGCAACCAGCGCACGTAGGCGCGCAGCAGCCAGGGCCGGTCCGCCGCGACCGGCGCTGGGGGCGGCGCGTCGTCGTCCCTCAGGATGCTGACGGGCGGCTGGGAGTCCAGGGGCAGGCTCATCTCAGTTGGAGGGGTAAACCATGTCGAAGCCGGACTGCGCCGTGGCGACGTCCAGCCCCAGGTGGGCTGCGGTGCGGATGTTGATGGCGGCCCGCGCGTCGCGCAGCGGCAGCACGCCGGCCGCCACCGCGCGAGGGTTGCCCAGCAGGCGTTGCGCCGAAGCGGCCAGGCTGCGGCCGAATTCGACGTTGTCGGGGTACAGCGAGAACAGCGCGCCGCGCCTGACATGGCCGACGTGGCTGGAGAACACGGCAATGGAGCGGTTCCAGCCCTCCTTGAGCACCAGCGACAGCACGACGTTGTCGTCCACCGTCGTCGGGTCCTGAGGCAGCCAGAGCGCGTCGCGCGCCGGGTCGGCCGCGGCCAGCAGTTGGGAGTACAGGCGCAGCGCGCCGGCCTGGTCGGTGGCCTCCTGGGCCAGCAGCTCCATGCCCTCGCCGCGGGCGGCATCGCGGGCCAGCCGCGCCAGCCAGCCATTGAGCCTGGGGTCGTAGACCAGATGCACGCGGCGCGTGCCGGGGCGCAGCTTCTTCAGCCGGGCCAGCATCAGCGCGGGGTCGGGCGCCAGCGTGTGCACGGGGAAGCTGCGCGCCTCGGACTCCTGCACCGACACCACGCAGCCCACCAGCACCGCCAGCTCGTCGGCCAGCGCGGCGGCGATGCGCATGCCGCCGCGGCCCAGGCCGATCAGCACCTTGGCATCGCGTCGCCGCACGTCGTCGGCCACCTGCGCGGGGCTGGCGCTGCCGGCCATGGCCAGGCTGGTCACCGTGCCGCCCAGCCGGTCCTCGATGCCCGAGATGATGGTCATGAACACCTGCTTGAACGGCTCGGCCAGTTCGGGGTAGACGACCACCAGCGACCGGCCCGGATCGGCCGCCTGCGCGGCCCCTCCCGTCAACGCCATGGCACCGCCCAGGGCCTGGCGCAACAGGGCACGGCGCGTCGCATGACAGGGGTAACCGGGCTCGATCAAGTGGAAAGGACTCTGTAGCAAAGCCGGGGCGAAGTGGGCGGCATTATGCAAAGCATTGGCCTGTCGCCTCGCGTCAAATGCGTGAGCGGCCGCGCGCTGGCCTGCGGCCCTGCACCGTCCGCGGCCGTGGGATGCCCGGCTGGGCGGGATGGGCAGAGTTCACGGACCGCAAGCCGGGATCGCCGCGCATGCGGGCGCGGCCCCGCGGCGCCCCCACAATACGCGCCCATTCACCGCCCACCTCGGAGACGCTGGCAATGAGACCTTTCGTCGGTTTGTTGGTCCTGGGAAGCGCCTGCTGGGCAGGAACGCAGGCGCTCGCGCTGGCCCAGCCGTCAAGCGAGGAGGACGAGCTGGCCCAGGTCTACGGCGACAAGACCACCATCAGCCTTGCCACCGGCGCGTCGCAGTCACTGCGCCGCGCACCGGCCGTGGCCACGGTGATCACGGCACAGGACATCGCGCTGATGGGCGCCACCGACGTCGACCAGGTGCTGGCCACCGTGCCCGGCATCCACGTCGGCCGCAACAACGGCGGCTACAACCCGCTCTACATCGTCCGCGGCATCTACAGCGAGTTCAACGTGCAGACGCTGGTGCTCTACAACGGCGTGCCGATGACGACCATGTTCGTCGGCAACCGGGGCACGCTGTGGGCCGGGCTGCCGGTGGCCAACATCGCGCGCATCGAGGTCATCCGCGGGCCGGGCTCGGCGCTGTACGGCGCCGACGCGTATGCCGGCGTCATCAACATCGTCACCAAGGGCCCGGCCGACATCCCAGGCCTGGAGCTGGGCCTGCGCGCCGGCTCGTTCGCCAGCCGCGACGGCTGGCTGCAGTACGGCGGCGCCGTCGGCCCCGTGGCCGTGGCGGCCTACCTGCGCGCCGGCCGCACCGACGGCTTCAAGGAGATCGTGCAGGCCGATGGCCAGACGGCGCTGGACGCCGCGTTCGGCACGCACGCCAGCCTCGCCCCGGGACCGGTGAACACGGGCTACGACGCGGTGGACGCGCATGTCGAGGGCAGCTACGGCGCGCTGCGCGTGCGCGCCGGCTACCTGTTGCGCGACAACGTCGGCACCGGCACCGGCGCCGGCGTCGCGCTGGACCCGGTCGGCAAGGGCCGCAACCAGCGCTGGATGGCCAGCGCCTCGCTGGCCGACATCGAGCTGGCGCCGCAGCTCAAGCTCAACCTCACGGCCAGCTATTTCCAGTTCATCAACCAGTTCCCGACGGCGTTGCGCGTGTTCCCGCCGGGCGCGTTCGGCGGCAGATTCCCCGACGGCATGCTGGGCGCGCCCAACACCTGGGAGCGCCAGCTGCGCACGTCGGCCGTCGTCGCCTACAACGGCTGGGCCGGGCACCAGTGGCGCTTCGGCGTCGGCCACGACGACCTGGACATGTATCGCACACAGGAGTTCAAGAACTTCACGCTGATCGAGTCAGGCCCGCTGATCGGCATGCCGGTGCCCACGCCCGGCGGGCAGCTGATCGAGTTCCCGGTCGACAAGTCGTTCGCGACACCGCAGCGCCGCCGCGTCTCCTACGCGTATGCGCAGGACGAGTGGCGGCTCGCGCCCGACTGGACGCTCACCGCCGGCCTGCGCCGCGACGACTACAGCGACTTCGGCAGCACCACCAACCCGCGCATGGCGCTGGTGTGGGACGCCAGCCTGGACGTGACGGCCAAGCTGTTGGTCGGCCGCGCGTTCCGCGCGCCGTCGTTCTCGGAGGAATACAGCATCAACAACCCGGTCATCCGCGGCAACCCGTCGCTGCGGCCGGAGAAGATCAGCACGGCCGAGGCCGCCGTCAGCTGGCAGCTGGGCGAGCAGGCGCAGGTACAGGCCAGCGCATTCCGCTACGAGATGACCGACATCATCCGGTCCGCGAGCGTGGGCGGCGGCGTGTCGGAGTACAACAACGCCGGCACGCAGCGCGGCCACGGCTTCGAGCTGGAGCTGCAGGTCGACGCCACGCGCGACCTGCGCCTGACCGCGCACTACGCCTACCAGCGCGCCACCGACAGGGCGAGCGGCGCCGACGCCGGCATGGCCCCGCACCACATGGCCTACGCGCGGGCGGACTGGCGCTTCGGCAAGGGCTGGGCGCTGGGCGGCCAGGTCAAGCGCGTGGCCGGCCGCGCACGCGCCGCAGGGGATGCACGGCCGGCCATCGCCGACTACACCACCGCCGATCTGACGCTGCGACTGGCCAGCCAGCCGGGGTGGGACGTGGCGCTGTCGGCGCGTAACCTGTTCGACGCCGACGTGCGCGAGCCCAGCGTGACCCCGGCGCTGACCCATGACCTGCCGATGGCGGGCCGCGCGCTGGACCTGCAGCTGGTCTACCGGTTCTAGGAGGCTGCCGGGCTTTGGGCCTGCTGGCCGCCCGGCCAGGCACGCGCCGCCGGGCCCTCGTAGCGGACGTGGTCGCAGGCCAGCGGCAGCAGCGTGCCCGCCGGCTGCTCGCTGGCCTCGATGTAGCAGGGCTGCATGCCGGCCAGGAACGCGGGGAACGTGAACTGGTAATGCTGGCGCGGCGTGAAGCCCATGTCGGCGGTCAGTGCGGCGGCCATCGCGGCGTAGTTCATCTTCAGCCGCCAGCGGCCGGCCTGCAGCTGCTGCTCCACGGCGCGGGCCGTCGTCAGGTGCTCACCGTCTGCCAGCCCTTCCCGCTCGAGCAGCCGGGTCATGGGCGCGATGCGCTCGTCGCCGGCGGCGATGGGGCGGCCGTAGCCGGCGATGGCGCGGTGCTGCTTCAGCTCGTCGCGGATGCAGTCGTCCAGGCTGCCGCCGGCGGCCCGCACGCGCGCGGCGCGCTGGATGAAGGTGGCGGCGCGGATGTCGATGCCGCGGCCGTAGATCTCGGCCTCAGACACCGCCAGCGCGGCGGCCACGCCGAGGTTGCCGGAGCTGCGCGCGCTTCCGGCCAGCGCGGCGACGCGGTTGTTCCAGATGCGCGCATCGGGGTAGCTGGTGTAGACCCAGATCGCGTGCAGCACCTTCAGCTGGGCCGGCGTGTAGCGCTGGCCGGTGATGCCGAACACGTACAGCGCCAGCCAGTCCATGTCGGCCAGGTCGGCATGCAGGTCGCGGCCGCGGAACACGGCGCGCTCGCCGACAAAGGCGCCGCCCATGCGGCTGCGCAGCACGCCGGCGTGTTGTTCCAGCGGAGAGATCGGGGTCATGCGGCCTCCTTCAGCAGCGCGTGGCGTGGGTCGTCCTGCAGCTCCAGCGCGAAGAACGGGAAGTCCTTGTAGCTGGCGGCGCGCTGCTCCAGCGCATGCGCGGCGGCGCCGGGCAGGCGCAGCAGCAGGTGCAGCATCTCGCCCTGCTCGGGGTTGAAGCCCAGGTCGGCCAGCGCAGCAGCGGCCACGCCGGACATGGCCAGCGGCAGGCCCAAGGCGGCTTCGACCGCAGCGCGGTGCGCGGCCAGCCAACCCAGCCGCGGCGTGCCGCCCAGCGCGGCGAGCCGCGCCAGCGCGTCGCACACGATGCCGGCCGTCACGACGCCATTGGGCTCGAAGCCCGGCGCGTGATCGGCCTGCGGCCAGATGGCCGACGACGGCGCAGCGGCCGAGCGCCAGGCGGCAGCCCAGACGTCGACGGCGAGCGTCTCCACGCGGTCCCAGCAGCCCATCGCCGCGGCCACCTCCTGCGCGCCGCCATGCCGGCCGGCGCCGACGGCCAGTGCCGCCATCAACGCTGCCGCCGCCGGCGAGCCACCGAGGCCCGCACACATGGCTGCATGCACGGCGGCGTCGCGCGGGCCAGCGTTGGCCAGCGCCACGGCCAGCGTGTCCAGCAGCGCCGACTGCTGAGGTGTCGGCGCGTCCTCGCGGAACAGCAGCCACAGCATGTCCACCCAGCGGGCGTTGCCCAGCAGGCCGTTGTAGACGTCGTAGCCACGGCAGCGCGCAGCGCGCGTCGCGAAGCGGTCGGCAGGCTCGGGCTGCTCGTCCCAGATGCGGGTGCGGATGAGGGGCTGCGTCACTTGGCCGTCCCCAGCGTCTTCATGCGCAGATTCATGGGCGGCACTTCCTCGCCGTCGATGCGCACGTCCAGCAGCGTCGGGCCGCGGCGGGCCAGCAACGCATCAAAGTCCACCGCATCCAGCTCGGCCGCGGAGCGCACGACGAGGCCGTGGATGCCCATGGCCTTGGCCATCAGCGCGAAGTCCACCCTGGGCAGCTCAAAGCCGATGGGCTCGGCGCCCGCGAGCCGCTGGCCGTGCTTGACCATGCCCAGCGCGCCGTCGTTCAGCACGACGTACAACACCGGCAGGCGCAGCTCGGCGGCCACGGTGATCTCCTGCCCGTTCATCAGGTAGCTGCCGTCGCCCGTCAGGCAGACGACCGGGCAGCGCGGGTTGGCCATCGCGATGCCGACCGCCGAGCCGATGGCCCAGCCCATGGGCGCGAAGTCCATCGTCACGCGCAGCCAGCTGGAGTGGCGCGCGCGGCGCTCCTTGCCGGCGGGGAGCCAGGCGCTGCCCGGCATGCGACCGCTGCGCTGGTCCCGCGGGGCCAGGTAGTGCACGGCCCAGGCGGCGCTGTTGCCGGCGTCCGCGACGAAGCGCGTCTGCGGCGTGCAGCGCTCGCCCAGCGTGGCCAGCAGCCGCTGCGGCTTGACGGGAGCGTCGTCGCCACGCGCAGCGGTCGGGCTGTCCACCATCGCGTCGTAGGCCTGGCGCGCCACCTGCGGGTGCATGAAGGGCAGCAGCTGCGCGTTGTGCCCGTCGTTGGGCGGCGTCAGCAGCGCCAGCAACTGCTCGCAGACGGCCTTGATGTGGCCGCGCACATGCAGCCGCGCCATCGGGGAGCGCATCAGGTTCTCGTCGCTGTCATCCACGTGTACGAGGCGGCTGTTCAACAGTGCGCTGCTCCAGCCGCCGCTGTTGAATTCGCCGAAGCCCGTGCCCAGCGCGATGACGAGGTCGGGCTCGCCCTGCAGCAGTTCGGCCGCGCTGGCATGGCCGCCGAAGCCGAACACGCCGCTGAAGCGCGGGTGGCGCGGGTTGACGAAGCCCTTGCCGTCGGGCGTGGTGATGAAGCGGCCGTCGGTGTGCTGCACCAGCTGCATGAGCTCGCTGACGGCCTCGCCGCAGCCGGCCCCCAGCAGCCAGACCGGCTGCCGGGCCGAGAACAGCAGGCGCGCCAGCTGGCGCACGGCCGGCAGGTCCACCAGCGCCGGTGACCGGCGCAGCAGGCCGCCGAAGTCGGGCATGTCCTGGTCGGCCGGCAGCGGCTCGCGCAGGATGTCCACCGGGATCGAGAGATGGCTGGGGCCGCTGGGCGCACGCTGCGCCTGCATGATGGCGTTGAACAGCTTGGTGGGCAGTTGCTCGGCATGCGAGACCAGCGAGTTGTAGCGCGTGCAGGGGCGGAACATCGCCATCGTGTTGATGCCCGTGCAGCTGCTCTCCTGCAGCGCGCCCTTGCCGAAGTTCCGGATCGGCGGCTGGCCGGTGATGACCAGCAACGGCACGTCGTTGTCGTAGGAACAGGCCACACCCGTGATCAGGTTGGTGGCGCCCGGGCCCGACGTGGCGATGCAGACACCGAGGCGGCCGGTCTCGCGGGCATAGCCGTCGGCCATGTAGGCGGCGCCCTGCTCGTTGCGCGCAACGATGGCGCGCGGGCCGCCACGGCGGCCGCTGCGGGCCAGCGCGTTGTAGAGCGGCTCGATGGCGCCGCCGGGCACGCCGAAGACGTACTCGACGCCCAGCGCCTCCAGCGCTTCGACGATCAAGTCGGCCGCGTCGCGGGCGGTTTCCGGCACCGGCTCATGGGCCGGCGCAAAGGCAGTGTTGGTTTCCACGTTGCAAACAGGCGAGGCACGCCGCGACGGAAGCGGCTGAAGCCGCCCGCACGACATTGATGAATTGGATGAATCCACCGCGGTGGACCCGTGCATGGCCACGGATTGATGCGTCCGTCAGCCTTCCCTGTTTGAGCTGGGGGCGTGCGCCCCTGCGGCATCTGTGTGCCCGCGCATGAACGCCGTTAGCGACTGCGCGATGGACGCAACTGTATCGAGTTGAAACGCGATGACATCCCCGCGAATGCGGGAAAACACGAAGCAGTTGTGAAGGACTTGGGGTCAGGGCTTGACGCTGGCCCCGGAGAGCTGCGCGACGGCGGCCAGCGTGGTCTGCGCGGCGTTGAGGCCCAGCAGGAAGTCCTTGTCCGAGTAGGTCGCGTACAGGTCAGTGGGCTGATGCCAGTGCGGGTTCCAGCCGGCGCCGATGTGCATGCCGCGCTCGTTCTCACGCACCGAGATGGCGGGCACGTGGTCCATGAACGGCACGGAATCGGTGTTGGTCATGCGGTTGCCCACCGCGGCGGGGTAGTCGGTGGCGTACTTCTCGTTGGCGGCGCGCAGCGCCCAGGCCAGCCGCGCGGCGCCGTCGGCCTGTTTGGCGCTGGCCTGGAACTCGATGTTCACGTCCGCCTCGGCGCGCTGTTCCCGGGGCGCCGTGTAGACCGGCTGGCCCTTGGCATCCAGCACGGGCTGGCCGGCGGCATCCAGCTTCGGGATGGGCATGCCGTGGTCGAACAGCAGCATGTCGTGCTGGATGACGCCCAGCCAGGTCGGCTCCGGGTAGCGCCCGGAGCCCCTGGGCGACTCGATGCCCTGCAGCTCGCGGCGCTGAGCCACGTAGGCCTGCGCGCCGTTCAGGCCGGTCTCCTCGTTGTTCCACAGGATGAAGCGGATGGAACGCTCGGTCGTCACGCCCGGTGCGTTGAGGATGCGCGCCAGCTCCATGACCAGCGCCGTGCCCGACCCGTCGTCGTTGGCCGCCTCGCCGAAGCCGAGGCCATCCATGTGGGCCGACACGATGTACATCTCGTCGGGCCGGGTACTGCCCACCTTGGTGCAGTAGACGCTCTCGCGCGGCGAAGCGCCCAGCGGCGTGGGCTCGCTGTTCAGCGCGCGCAGCCTCTCGTCGGGCTGGGCCATCGGGTCGGTGTTGACGCCGATGGGCGCGCGCCGGCCGAACAGCGTGCCGCCGCCCTGCGCCGCCGGGCCGGCCGCGCGCAGCGGCTGCAGTTGCGCGGGGCCGCGCCGGGCCGGCTCGGTGAAGTCATAGCGCAGCCGCTCGGTGTTGGTGCAGCCGTAGCGCTTCAGCTGCGCCTCGATCCAGTCCAGCGCCGCACGGTTGCGCGCGGTGCCCTGGCGGCGGTCGCCGAACTGCGTCAGCCCCTTGATGGTGGCCTTGTACTTGTCCAGCTCCAGCTGGTTGACGAGGGTGGCGACCGGGTCGGCCTCCTGCGCCGAGGCAGGCAGTGTGCAGAACGCGGCGAGCAGCAGGGGCGCGAGAGCAGATTTCATGGCAGCCAGCATAGCCAGCCGGCCGGCGCCGCGACCTCAGGCCAGACCCGCCTTGTCCAGCCCGTACAGCTTGTCCATGGACCCCGGCGGGTTGCGGAAGGCGACGTTCATGCGGTTCCAGCCATTGATGGCGGTGATGCGCCAGGTCAGGTCGGACAACTCGTGCTCGGCGAACTGCTCGCGCGCCTCGGCGTAGGCGGCGTCGGAGACGCCCTCGGGCGCGATGCGCGTCAGCGCCTCGGTCCAGGCCAGCGCGGCGCGCTCCCTGGGAGAGAACAGCGGCGACTCGCGCCAGATGGCCACGTGGTGCAGGCGCAACTCGCGCTCGCCGTGGATCTTGGCCTGCTTGACGTGCATGTCCAGGCAGAACGCGCAGCCGTTGAGCTGCGAGGCGCGGATGTCCACGAGCAACGCGAGGCCGTGGTCCATCTTGAACGCCATGCTGAAGTCGAGGTACTTCTTGAACAGGTCGGCGCTGAGGCGGGTGTAGTCGAGGCGGGGGTGGGTGCTCATGGTGTGTCCTGGGTCGGTGGGCCGGCGGATTCGCCGGCCTCACGGTCAAGACGGGACAGCGCCGCGGTTTGTGACGCGATGGCGCCCAACTTCTCCGGATTGCGCTGGATGTAGACCGCGCCCACCTGGCCGGGCGCGGCGCCCGGTGCCAGCGCGAGGGTCTGCACGAGCCGGCCGCCGGCCGCGTCGTCGACGATGAGCAGCCCCGGCAGGCCGTTGACGACCGTGGGCAGCAGGCGCCAGCCGCGGCTGGTGGGCATCTGCGCAAAGCCGATGAAGGTGCGCGCAATGAGGGCGGCGCCGTGCAGCGGCCGCGGCACGGCGCTGACCTTGCCGCCGCCGTCGGCCATCAGCACCGCGTCCTCGGCCAGCAGCGCGGCCAGGCCCGCCACGTCGCGGCGGCGCACGGCGTCGATGAAGGCCGCCACCAGCCGCTCGGCCTCTTCCTTCGCCACCTCGCGGCGCGCGTAGTCGGCCTTGATGTTCTTGCGCGCGCGGCTGATGAGCTGGCGGCAGGCGGCCTCGCTGCGGTCCAGGTGGCGGGCGATCTCGTCGTAGTCGAGATCGAACACGTCATGCAGCAGGAAGGCCGCACGCTCCAGCGGCGACAGGCGCTCCAGCGCCAGCATGAAGGCGATGGACACGTCCTGCGCGAACTCGGCCTGCTTCTCGGGGCCGGGTGCCCAGCCGAACAGCGCTTCGTCTTCCAGCAGCGGCTCGGGCAGCCACACGCCGACGTACTGCTCGCGCTGGTGGGCCGCGGAGCGCAGCTTGTCCAGGCACAGGTTGGTGACGAGCCGGGACAGGAAGGCGCCGTGGCGGTCGACCGTCGCCTCGTCCACCTCGGCCCAGCGCAGCCAGGCCTCCTGCACGATGTCCTCGGCCTCGGCGCGCGAGCCGACCATGCGGTAGGCCAGCGCGCGCAGGCGGCGGGCGTGGTCCTGATCGAAACGGCGGGCGCGGTCGGTGGGGGTGGTGTTCATGGCTGGGGTGGGAGTCTCACCTGCACAGACGAAACAGTGCGCCCGCCTGTGACATCCCCCGCCCGCGCGGGGCAAGGACATCTCAGGGGCAGCGCAGGAACACGCCATCCACACGGCAGGCGCCGCGCGGCCCCACCAGCGTCGGGCCCACGCGGGTCAGCGTGGAGCCATCGCTGGCCACACAGGTGGCCGTGTTGCAGTGGTTCACCGTGACGGGAGTCTCGGCGCGCGGCAGGGCCACCGGCGGCGCGGCCGGCTGCGGCGCCCGCGGCATCACCAAGGCGGGCCGCACGGGCGCCACCGGGCCCAACCCGGTGTGCTGCGACGGCGGCGGCGATGTGGTGAGGCCGCCAAGACAGGCATCGGCGACGCGCTGGCGCAGCGGCTGCAGCCTGGCAGCCACCGAGCGCTGCTGTTGCGAGCCGGAGGCGGCAGACGCCTTCGCCGCCGCACTGGCGGCGAGAACGTCTTCAGCCTCGGTCAACGCCTGCAACGCCGTGCGGCAGGCGGGCGACTGCGGCAGGTCGTCGCCCAACGCCGCACCCTGCAGCAACCCGGCGAGCGCGGCGCTGCCAAGAACCCGGGCGAGATGCGCGTTCATGGTCCACGCATCTTGCGCGCGTTCAAGCGCTGCCGCTGTCAGCCATCACGCCGGCCTCAGGCCCGACGCGGCAACACCTGCAGCGCCACCAGAGCCAGCACACCCGCCACCGTGTATGCCGCTGCGCTGGCGGGCTGCGCCGCGCCGCTGAGACCCAGCATGTCCAGCACGGCCTGGCCGGTGTTCTGCAGATTCAGGTACAGGCCGAACAGGAACAGCGCCAGGAAGGTTCTCGGGCCTTGCGTCAGCCGGCCCAGCAGCGCGGCCGCCGCGCTGAGGCACAGCAGGCCGGCCAGGCAGGCGACAGCCTGCAGCGGCGCCACGACCAGCCAGCGCAGCAGCGCCGGCGCGGCCACGATGATCCCCAGGCCGAGCGCAGCCCCCGCCTGCCGCAGACCGCGCTCCAGCGCACCGCCCGGCGCCGCACCGGCCAGCGCCAGCGTGCCGCTCTGCAGGTCGCGCGAGCTGACATCGGCCACGGCCACGCCCCAGGCCCCGAGCGCCGCCGCCATCACGCCGGGCAGCACCTCAACGGGCACGAACACCGCCGCCACCGCGCAACCCAGCATCGCCAGCGCCAGCAGCGGCTGGCTCAGCAGCACCAGGCCCACGTCCGCCAGCCAGCGGCCGGGCACGCCAGGCAGCCGGGCGCCGGCAAACATCAGCGCCCCCAGCGCGCGGGTGAACGGCCGCAGCAGCGGGCCCGACAGCCATTGCAGCGCCTGCATCACGCGCCCGCGCTGCGCCGCGCTGCGCGGCTTCACGCGGTCGGGCGCGTAGCGGTGGAAGGCCAGCACGGCCGGCACCAGCGGCAGCAACGCCAGCAGCATGGCCCCAAGGCGCAGCGCCACCAGCTCACGGCTCCACAGCCCCTCGGGCATGTGCAGCACCGGCAGCGTCGGGTCGAACGGCCCGCCGCCCACCTGCACGCTGCGCACGTCCAGCAGCTGACCCAGGCTCACCAGCAGCGGCGACACGCCGTTGATGTCGAACACCTGCCAGCCGCTCAGCCTGATGGCACCCTCGCCCAGAAACGCCGGCACGAAGGCGAACTGCACGATCCACAGCACCCAGTACAGCGCGTCGCCGCGCTTGCCCATCAGCGGCGCCCAGGCGTCGGCCAGCACGGCCAGGCTGGCGCACAGCATCAAGCCCGGCGCCAGGCCCAGGAAGAGCATCTGCAGATAGGGCAGCGGCTGCAGCGGCCCCTCGCCGCGCACCCCCTGCAGCACCCAGATCGTCAGCATCACCGCCGCGCCCAGCGACAGCAGGAAGCCGAACGCGCCCAGCCAGCGCGCGCCCAGCAGCTGCGCGTTGGCCACGGGCGTGGCGCCCAGCACGCCGGCCGTGCCGCAGCGCAAGTCCTCCTGGCTGCGGCCGCGTGCGAGGTAGAAGCCCGCCAGCCCGAACAGCAGCGACGCGATCAGCGTGGTGCCGAACGCCAGCGTCTGGCTGTCGTAGGCCAGGCGCTGCTTGTTGGTCACCATCATGGCCGCGCCGGTGGACGGGTCCAGCACCATCAGCCAGCTCACGGCGACGACCGCTAGCAGGATGACGAGGCTGCTGACGCGGCGGCTGCGCAGCCGCCATTCGTTGAGCACCAGGGCCTGGTAGAGCGAGGTGTTCATCGTGCCACCCGCGCATCGGCATAGCGTTGCACCATCAGCGCTTCCTCCAGGCTGGCCTGCGCCGCCTGCGCCTCGGCGAACGGCCGCGACGGGTGGGCCATGCGCACCTGCACGCGCCCGCCCTGCGGCTGGGCCTGCAGCACGTGCACATGCTCGCGCAGCGCCTCGTAATCGGCCGGCGCCAGCAGCGCCGTCCAGACCTTGCCGGCGGCGCTGGCCAGCACGGCATCGGGCGTCGTGTAGCTCACCAGCCGGCCCTGGCGCAGGATGGCCAGGTGCGAGGCCATGTTCTCGACGTCCGACACGATGTGCGTGGACACGATGACCAGACGCTGCCGCCCCAGGTCGCCCAGCAGGTGCCGGAAGCGCAGCCGCTCCTCGGGGTCCAGGCCCGCCGTGGGCTCGTCGACGATGAGCACGTCGGGGTCGTTCAGCAACGCCTGCGCAATGCCCAGCCGCTGCCGCATGCCGCCCGAGAAGCCGGCCGCCGGGCGGTGCGCCTGCTCGTGCAGGTTCACCAGCTCCAGCAGCTGCTGCAGCCGCTGCCGGTCGCGCACGCCCTTGAGCGCGGCGAAGTACTGCAGGAACTCCAGCGCGGTGAGGTGCGGGTAGACGCCGAAGTCCTGCGGCAGATAGCCCAGGCGCCGGCGCATCAGCTCGGGCTTGGCGACGATGTCCTGCCCGTCCAGCAGGATGCGGCCGCGGGTGGGCCTGCAAAGCGTGGCGAGCATCTGCATCAGCGTGCTCTTGCCGGCCCCGTTGTGGCCGATGAGGCCCACCACGCCGGGCTTCAGTGCCAGCGACACGCCGTCCACGGCGTTGAGTGTTCCGAAGGTCTTGACGACGTCTTGTAGCTGCAGCACGGCCGCCTCCTGTCTTGCGATGGCTCGCAGGTTAGGCAGGCGGCGGCGTGCCGCCAACGCGCGTCCGACAGACCGCGCGGACCGCGGCCCAGGCCGTTGAAAGCCGGGCCTACTCCGTCACGCCCAGCAGCGGCCCCAACTCATGCCAGCGGTCGCTGCGGCCCAGCGCGGGCGACCACAGGCTGGACACGGCACCGTCGAGATACAGCGCGTCGCGGCACAGCAACTCGTCGCGCAGGAAGCTGGCGAACTCGTGGAAGGTGACGGGGCGGGTGCTGATGACGAAGGTCACCTGCCCCCCGGCCGCGCAAACGCCGTTGCGCACATAGCGCGACGCCGACGACGCGCGCAACGCCGGGTGGATCTGCCCGTCCTTCAGCAGCAGCGGGCCGGACTGCGTGGCCAGGCGCACGCCGTCGCTCGCGGCCGCGTAGTCCACCGCGTCGACGACCCGAGCGCCGTTCGCACCGACAAGAAACACGCCGTTGGGCTTCAGGAAGAAGTTGCCGGCGCCGTCCGCCAGGTTCAGCGGCGCCAGCTCGCGGCCGTCGATGACCAGCAGGCCCACGGGGCCGCCGTCCGCGTGGTACATGCCGGCGTTCATGCCGAAGGTCAACACCCTGCCCTGCCCTTTCAACCAGGCGGCGAGCCGGTCCAGGCGCCGCAGCGGCCGGCCGCGGTCGTCCTGCCAGAACAGGCCCAGCTTCTGCGTGGCGAGGTCCACGCGCACGACGGTGTAGAGGCCGTCCGCCTGCGCCGCCGCGGCCAATACCGCCAACGCGAGCGCGGCCAGTGCCGGCCTCATCGCCCGCCTCACCGCCCGCCTCATCGCCCACCACCCCGCAGCGGCTGCAGCAGGGCGCGCAGGTCGTTGTGGTCCAGCTCGTACATCAGCGCGAGCAACTGCCCGATCTGGCCCTTGGGAAAGCCTTCGCGGGCAAACCAGCCCAGGTAGTTCCCGGGCAGGTCCGCGATCAATGTGCCCTGGTGCTTGCCGAACGGCATCTCGGTGGTGACGAGCTTGAGGAGGTCTTCCGGCTTCATCACCGCAGTGTCGCCGCGGCACGCGCGGGCATCAGGTCGACATGCGGAACATGCCCACCGCGCGCACCAGGTCCAGGGCCTGGTTCTTGAGGCTGGACGCCGCGGCGGCCATCTCCTCGACGAGCGCGGCGTTCTGCTGCGTGGTGCGGTCCATGCTCGACACCGCGCCGCCCACCTGCCCCACGCCCTCGCTCTGCTCGGCACTCGCGGTGCTGATCTCGCCCATGATGTCGGTCACGCGGGCGATGCTGGCGACGACCTCCTGCATCGTGCTGCCCGCCTGGCTCACCTGGCCGGCACCGGTCTCCACGCGGGCGACGCTGTCGGCGATCAGCCCCTTGATCTCCTTGGCCGCCTCGGCGCTGCGCTGCGCCAGCGCCCGCACCTCACCGGCCACGACGGCGAAGCCGCGCCCGTCCTCGCCGGCCCGCGCCGCCTCGACGGCGGCGTTCAGCGCCAGGATGTTGGTCTGGAACGCGATGCTGTCGATGACGGCCGTGATGTCGGCGATGCGCTGACTGGCTTCGCTGATGCCGCGCATGGTGTCCACCACCTGCGCCACGGCCAGCCCGCCCTGCTGCGCCACGGCGCTGGCGGCCTGGGCGAGCTGGTTGGCCTGGCCGGCGTTGTCGGCGTTCTGGCGCACCGTGGCGCTGAGCTGCTCCATGCTGGACGCCGTCTGCTGCAGCGCGCTGGCCTGCGATTCGGTGCGCGACGACAGGCTGTGGTTGCCCTGGGCGATCTCGGCGCTGGCCAGCGACAGGCTGTCGGCACCCTGGCGTACCGAGGCCACCAGCGTGCGCAGCCCGCCCTGCATTGCGGCGATGGCCTCCAGCAGGCTGCCGAACTCGTCGCCACGCGCAGCGACGCTGCGGCTGTCCAGGTTGCCCTGGGCCACCTCGTTGATCAGCGTGACCGCCTGATTGAGCGGCACGACAATGGATCGCGTGATCGCGAGCGTGGCGAGCAGCGACAACGCGACCGTGGCCACGCAGCCGCCGGCCAGCAGCGTCATGCGCTGGCTGTGGACATGGTCGGTCTCGGCCACCAGTTGCTCGGAAGTGTCGGCCGTGTAGCGGATGTAGTCGTCGGTGGCCTTCACGAGTGCCGCCAGAAGCGGGCGGCACTCCTCGTTCATGCGGCCGATGGCGGCCTCGCGGTCGCCAGCCAGCACCAGGCCCACGATGGCCTCGGCAACCCGCGAGTAGCGGGACTCGATGTCGGCGATCTGCTCCACGCGGCTGCGCGCCTCGGCGGGCACGTCGGCCTTGCGGGACAGCGACTGCAGCAGCGCCAGCGACTTGCCCACGTCTGCCACGGCGGCCATGACGGCGGCCTTCTCGGCGGCGGCATCCTCGGGCTTGGTGACCAGCACGAGGTTGCGCGCGGCGATGGCGCGGCGGTCCACGGCCAGCCGTACCTGCTCGGCGGCCACCGCCCGTGCCTCCACGCCCTGCACATAGTCCGTGAATTGCTGGCCGTCGGCATTGATGGACTGCAGCGCCGCTGCCGACAGGGCGACGATCATCAGGATCAGCAGGCCGAAGGCACCCATGAGCTTGCCCTTGACCGAGAAGTTGTTCCAGAACGACATGCACGCACTCCCTGGGTTGCACTCGACGACGACGGCGCCATCTTCGGCATACCGCAGCGGTGCGGCGAGCCGGCGACGCCTGACGCCGCTGCGCGGCGATGTCGACAGTGGGCGTAGGCAAATTGCCTACAGCGCGCGGCGCTCAGGTCTTGAGGCGGTAGCCCACGCCGGCCTCCGTCACCAGCCACTGCGGGCGGTTGGGGTCGGCCTCCAGCTTCTTGCGCAGGTTGGCCATGTGCACACGCACATAGTGCACATCCTCCGCATGGCCCGGCCCCCAGACGGCCTTGAGCAGGTGCTGGTGCGTCAGCACGCGGCCGGGCTGGGTGGCCAGCTCCTGCAGCAGCCGGTACTCGATGGGCGTCAGGTGCAGTTCCTCCCCGTCGCGCGTCACCGTGCGCAGCGCGCGGTCCACGGCGATGTTGCCGAAGCGCAGCACGGGGTCGGCCTCGCCGGCCCCGCCGCGGCGGCGCAGCTGCACGCGCACCCGCGCCAGCAGCTCCGCCACGCCGAAGGGCTTGACGAGGTAGTCGTCGGCACCGGCGTCCAGCGCCTGCACCTTGCGCTCCTCGCCGTCGCGGGCCGACAGCACGACGACGGGGGCGGTGGACCAGCCGCGGAACTCGCGGATGAAGTCCAGGCCGTCGCCATCGGGCAGGCCCAGGTCCAGCACCACCAGCTCGGGCCGGCGCGTGGCCGCGTCGATGAGGCCGCGCTGCAGCGTCGCGGCCTCGTGGACCTCCAGCCCCTCGCTCTGCAGCGCCATGCGCACGAAGCGCCGGATCTCCGGCTCGTCCTCGATCATCAACACGCGCGCAGCGCTCACTCTCGTCCCTCCAGCGGTGGCTCACCCAGCGGCAGCTCGATGCGAACGCAGGCGCCCCCGGAGGCGGCATTGTGGGCGCCGATGCGCCCGCCATGCGCCGCCACGATGGCCTTGCAGATCGCCAGCCCCAGGCCCACGCCGGGCGTGGCGCTCTCGCGGTCGCCGCGCTCGAACTTGTCGAACAGCTGCTGCTCGCGGCCGGCGGGGAAGCCGGGGCCGTCGTCGCTGACGTCCACCTCCACCTGGCGGCCGGCCCGGCGCGCGCCGATGCGCAGCCGCCGGCCGCCGTACTTGGCGGCGTTCTCCAGCAGGTTGACGAGCACACGCTCCATCAGCACCGCGTCCAGCTGCAGCAGCGGCAGGTCGGGCGCCAGCTCCACCGCCACGTCGCGGCCCGCCAGCACCTCGTCCAGGCTGGCCAGCGCGCTGCCCACCACCTCCTGCAGCGGCAGCCACTGCCGGTTCAACGGCACGGCGCCGGCCTGCAGCCGCGCCATGTCCAGCAGGTTGGCCACCAGCGCGCTCATGCGCAGCGCCGAGCGGCGCATCGCATCGGCCACCTCGGCCTGCTGCGGCTGCAGCGGCGTCAGCCGCAGCGCGTCGGCCAGCCCCACCAGCGCGGCCAGCGGCGTGCGCAGGTCGTGCGAGACGGCCGTCAGCAGCGAGTTGCGCAGCCGCTCGCCCTCGATCTGCAGCGTGCTCTGCTGCGCGACCTCGATGTAGTGGATGCGCTCCAGCGAGATCGCGATCAGCGCCGCGCAGGTGTCCAGCAGCTCGCGTTCGTCGGGCAGCCAGCGGCGGCCGGCGGCCTCCACGGCCAGCACGCCGCGCAGCCGCATCGGCGCCGTCAGCGGCAGCATCAGGCAGGGGCTGGCCGGCAGCGTGCCGGTGCCCTGGCCGGCGGGCTGGCCGTGGTCGAACGCCCATTGCGCCACGCCCAGGTCGGCCTGCACGCCCGCGCCGGGCAGCACCGCCAGCACCTCGCGCCCCGCCGGTGCGGCCAGCGGCGGCGCCAGCACGGCCGAGGCCACGCCGAACTCCGCCCGCAGGAAGCGCGCCGCGATCTCGGCCACCTGCCCGGGCACCAGCGCCGCGCCCAGGTCGCGCGACATCGCATACAGCCCGCGCACGCGGCGCTCGCGCTCGCGCGCCGCCCGGGCCTGCGCCTGCAGCCCGGCCGCCAGCTGGCCGATGACCAGCCCCACCAGCAGCAGCACGGCAAACGTCACCAGGTACTGCGCGTCGCCCACCGCGAACGACCAGCGCGGCTCGACGAAGCAGAAGTCGAACGCCGCCACGCCCAGCAGCGCCGTCAGCGCCGCCGGCGCGCGGCCGAACCACAGGGCCACGCCCACCACGTTCAGCAGGTACAGCATCGCGATGTTGGTGGGCGCCATCACGCGCAGCAGCGCCAGCGACAGCGCCGTCGTCGCCACCACGCCGGCCACCGCGGCCGCGTAGCCGCGCAGCGCCTGCGGCGCCAGCAGGCCGCGCACCGGCGGCAGCGCGGGCCCGGCCTCGCGCTCGGCCGTGGGCAGCGCCACCTGCAGCACGTCCATCTCCTCGGCCAGCCGGTTCAGCGCCTCGGCCAGCGACGGCCGGCCCGGCCAGCGCCAGGCTCGCTCGCGCCGGCCCACCACCAGCCGCGCCAGGTTGTGCTCACGCGCATAGCCCACCAGCGCCGGCGCCACGTCGGGCGCCGACAGCGCGGCCGTGCGCGCGCCCAGGCTCTGCGCCAGCGCCAGCGTGCGCTGCACGCGCTGGCGGTCAGCCTCGTCCAGCCCGCGCGCCGTCTGCACATGCACCGCATGCCAGTCCAGCCCCAGCTGCTGGGCCAGCCGCGCGGCGCTGCGCACCACCTTGTCGGCATTGCCGCCCGGCCCCACGCAGGCCAGCAGCGACTCGCGGTTGGCCCACACGGCCCCCTGCGCCAGGCCGGTGTGCTCGCGCCGGTAGGCCTGCATCTGGTCGTCCACGCGGTCGGCCGTGCGGCGCAGCGCCAGCTCGCGCAGCGCCAGCAGGTTGCCCTTGCGGAAGAAGTTGCGCGCGGCGCGCTCGGCCTGGGCAGGCAGGTAGACCTTGCCCTCCTTCAGCCGCTGCAGCAGCTCGTCGGGCGGCAGGTCGACGACGACCACCTCGTCGGCCTCGTCGAACACCTTGTCCGGCAGCGTCTCCCACACGCGGATGCCGGTGATGCCGCCCACCACGTCGTTCAGGCTTTCCAGGTGCTGCACGTTCAGCGTCGTCCAGACCTCCACGCCGGCGTCGCGCAGTTCCAGCGCGTCCTGCCAGCGCTTGGCATGGCGCGAGCCGGGGACGTTGCTGTGCGCCAGTTCGTCCAGCAGCAGCACACCGCCCGGCTCGGCGGCGCCCCAGGCCAGCGCGGCGTCGAGGTCGAACTCGCGCAGCGTCTGCCCGCGGTGCTCACGCTCCTTGAGCGGCAGCGCCGCCAGGTCGCGGGCGACGGCGGCGGTGTCGCTGCGGCCGTGGGTCTCGACGACGCCGATGCGCACCGGCCGGCCCTGGCGCTGCGCCGCGTGGGCGGCGGCCAGCATCGCGAAGGTCTTGCCCACGCCGGCGTTGGCGCCGAAGAAGATCTTCAGCCGGCCGCGCCGGGCGCTGTCCTCGTCGCGACGGACCTTGGCCAGCAGCTCGTCGGGGTCGGGCCGCGCGTCGCTCACAGCCAGCGCAGCCGCTTGAAGCGCCAGTACAGCGCGCCGCTGACCAGCGCGATGGTGGCCAGCGCCATCGGGTAGCCGTAGGCCCACTTCAGCTCGGGCATCTTCTCGAAGTTCATGCCCCAGATGCCGGCCAGCGCCGTGGACGCCGCGAAGATGGCGGCCCAGGCGGCCAGCCGCTTGGTGACGAGCGACTCGTCGATGGTCACCAGCGTCAGGTTCACCTGCGTGGCCGCGATGATGGTTTCGCGCGCGGCGTCGATGCTGGCCTGGATGCGCAGCAGGTGGTCGTAGACGTCGCGGAAGTACTCCTGCAGCGCCTTGCAGACCACCGGCACGCGGCCGCCATGCAGCTTGGCCGTCACCTCCAGCAGCGGCGTGACGGCATGGCGCAGCGTGGCCAGGCGCTGCTTCAGCGCGAACAGCTGCTGCACGACGGCCTGGCGGTCCTGGCCGCGCAGGAACATCGTCTCCTCCAGCTTCTCCAGCTCGGCCTCGATGCCGTCCATCAGCGGGATGTAGCGGTCCACGACGGCGTCCATCAGCGCGTACAGCACGAAGCCCGGGCCCTGGCGCAGCAGCTCGGGCTCGCGCTCGGCGCGGTCGCGCACGCCCAGGAAGCCCTGGTTGCTGCGGTGGCGCACCGACACGACGAAGCGCGGCCCGACGAACACATGCACCTCGCCCACGTCCAGGCCCTCGGGGCCCGTCTCCAGCAGGTGCATGGCAGCGAAGGTGATGTCGCCGTACTCCTCCACCTTGGGGCGCTGCTGGCCCTTGCGGGCGTCCTCCACCGCGAGCGGCGGCAGGTCCAGCTCGTGCTGCAGGCGGGCCAGTTCGTCGTCGGTGGGGTCGCGCAGCGCGATCCACAGGAAGCCGCTCTCGCGCGCCGCCAGCGCCTCGGACACGCCGTCCAGCGCGGGTTCGGCCACCAGGCGGCCATCGTCGTACACGGCACTGTTGATCAGCATGCGGCAGTCAGGGCTTGCGGGAACACCGGGCCATCCTCGCACGCGCCCGGCGGCGCTGCTGCCAGCCGATCAGCCCGCCCACCGCCGCCAGCGGCAGCGCGACGGCACCCAGCGCGAGCAGCGCGTACAGCCAGTCCATGCCCGCCCCTCACCGCGCGGCGGCGTCCAGCGCGAGGTTGAGCTGCAGCACGTTCACGCGCGGCTCGCCGACCAGGCCCAGCCAACGGCCCTCGGTGTGCTGGGCGACCAGCGCCTGCACGCGCGCCGGCGGCAGGCCGCGCACGCGGGCCACGCGGCCGGCCTGGTAGTCGGCGGCGGCGCGGCTGATGTGCGGGTCCAGCCCGCTGGCGGACGTGGTCACCAGGTCCACCGGCACCGGCGCGGTGTTGCCCGGGTCGGCCGCACGCAAGGCCTGCACGCGGGCCTGCACGGCCTCCACCAGTGCAGGCGCCGTGGGCGCCAGGTTGGAGCCGGCCGAGTTGGCGGCGTTGTTTGCCATGGGCGCGGTGGCCGACGGGCGGCCCCAGAAATGCCCGGCGTCGCTGAACTGCTGGCCGATCAGCGCCGAACCGACGACCTGGCCGTCGCGCTCGACGAGGCTGCCGTTGGCCTCGCGCGGGAACAGCGTCTGCGCGACGCCGGTGACCAGCAGCGGGTAGGCCAGGCCGGTGACGAGGCTGAGCACGACGAACAGCGTCAGCGCGGGCCGCCACAGTGGCACGTCGGCGCGGGCGGGGGTGGCGGGTGTCTCCAGGGTGGGGGTCATGCAGCGTCTCCTCAGAAGGTCTTCTTCAGGCCCAGCACGGCACCCGTGCGGCCCAGGAACTTGGCGCTGACGGCGCTCGTGTAGGCCGCGCGGCCGGCGTCGGTGCCCACCAGCGCCACGCAGACGAGAAGCCCGCGGGCGCGGCGTAGTCCACGCCGCCCTGCAGCACCGGCTGCAGCCGGGTCTGCGAGATGCCGCGATAGCGGTAGTCGCTGACCGCGCCGGCGTTGAACGACCAGGGGCTCGTGGCCTCCGCGGCGAAGGCGGGCGCCAGCGCGAGCAGCGCCAGCAGAGAGAAAGCAGTCTTTTTCATGGAACGACAGGAAGAAGGGTTCAGGCCAGACCCAGTGCGACCAGCAGCAGGTCGATGGCCTTGATGCCGATGAAGGGCACGATGACGCCGCCCAGGCCATAGACGAGCAGGTTGCGGCGCAGCAGCGCGCTAGCGCCGATGGCGCGGTAGCGCACGCCCTTGAGCGCCAGCGGGATCAGCACGACGATGATCAGCGCGTTGAAGATGACGGCGCTGAGGATGGCCGAGCCGGGGCTGGCCAGCCGCATCACGTTCAGCGCCGCCAGCTGCGGGTAGGTCGAGACAAACGCCGCCGGCAGCACCGCGAAGTACTTGGCCAGGTCGTTGGCGATGGAGAACGTCGTCAGCGACCCGCGCGTCATCAGCATCTGCTTGCCGGTCTCCACCACCTCGATGAGCTTGGTGGGGTCGCTGTCCAGGTCCACCATGTTGCCGGCCTCCTTGGCGGCCTGCGTGCCGGTGTTCATGGCCACGGCCACGTCGGCCTGGGCCAGCGCGGGCGCGTCGTTGGTGCCGTCGCCGGTCATCGCGACGAGCCGGCCCTGCGCCTGGTGCTCGCGGATCAGCGCCAGCTTGGCCTCGGGCGTGGCCTCGGCGAGGAAGTCGTCCACGCCCGCCTCGGCCGCGATGGCCGCGGCGGTCAGCCGGTTGTCGCCGGTGACCATGACGGTCTTGATGCCCATGCGGCGCAGCTGCGCGAAGCGCTCTCGGATGCCGGGCTTGACGATGTCCTTCAGCTCGACGACGCCCAGCACGTGCGTGCCGTCGGCCACCACGAGCGGCGTGCTGCCGCGGCGGGCGGCCTCGTCCACGCTGGCCTGCACGCCGGCTGGCCAGCGGCCGCCCAGCGCCTCGACATGCGCGCACACCGCGCTGCCGGCGCCCTTGCGGATCTGGCGCGCGCCCAGGTCCACGCCGCTCATGCGCGTCTGCGCGGTGAAGGGCACGAACTCGCCGCGCTCGGCCACCGCAGCGGCGCCGAACTGGCGATCGGCCAGCGCGACGATGCTGCGGCCCTCGGGCGTCTCGTCGGCCAGCGAGGCCAGCCGCGCCGCGTCGGCCAGCTGCGCCTCGCTGACGCCGGCCAGCGGCCAGAAGGCGTCGGCCTGGCGGTTGCCCAGCGTGATGGTGCCGGTCTTGTCCAGCAGCAGCACGTCCACGTCGCCCGCGGCCTCGACGGCCCGGCCCGAGGTGGCCACCACGTTGGCCTGCAGCATGCGGCTCATGCCCGCCACGCCCACGGCCGACAGCAGGCCGGCGATGGTCGTCGGGATCAGGCACACCAGCAGCGCGACGAGCACGACCAGGCTGACCGGCTCGCCTGTCTGTCCAGATTCAGCGGCCACGGCCACGCTGAACGCCGAGAACGGCAGCAGCGTGGCGACGACGCCCAGGAACACCAGCGTCAGCGCCACCAGCAGGATGGTCAGCGCCACCTCGTTGGGCGTGCGCTTGCGCTGGGCGCCCTCCACCATCGCGATCATGCGGTCGACGAAGGTCTCGCCGGGGTTCACGGCCACGCGCGCGATGACCCAGTCGCTCAGCACGCGCGTGCCGCCGGTCAGCGCCGAGAAGTCGCCGCCGCTCTCGCGGATGACGGGCGCCGATTCACCGGTGATGGCGCTCTCGTCCACCGACGCGACGCCGTCGACGACCTCGGCGTCGGCCGGCACCACGTCGCCCGCCTCCACCAGCACGATCTCGCCGCGGCGCAGCGTGCCGGCCTCGCGGGGGTGCCACTTGATCTGCTCGCGCGGCACACCGGCGCGCCAGTCGTCGGCCACCTTGGCCCAGGTCTCCTTCTTCAGGCCGCGCAGCGACGCGGCCTGGGCCTTGCTGCGGCCCTCGGCCAGCGCCTCGGCGAAGTTGGCGAACAGCACGGTGAACCACAGCCACACCGTCACGGCGATGACGAAGCCCGACGGCTGGGCCACGGCCAGCGCCGTCGTGAACAGGCTGCCGAGGTAGACGACGGCCATCACCGGGTTGCGCACCTGCGTGCGCGGGTCCAGCTTGGTGACGGACGCCACGAGGGCCTCACGCGCCAGCTTGGCGTCGAACAACGAAAAAGCCCGGTTCATGCGGCGCTCCACAGGATGAGATGCTCGACGACCGGCCCCAGGGCCAGCGCCGGCACGTAGTTCAACAGGCCCACCAGCAGCACCACGCCGATGAGCAAGGCCACGAACAGCGGGCCATGGGTGGGCAGCGTGCCCTCGCCGGCCACGAGTCGCTTCTTGCCCGCCAGCGAGCCGGCCAGCGCCAGCACCGGCACGATGACGCCGAAGCGGCCCAGCCACATCACCAGGCCCAGCAGCAGGTTGTAGAACGGCGTGTTGGCCGACAGGCCGGCGAAGGCGCTGCCGTTGTTGTTGCCGGCGGACGAGAACGCGTACAGCACCTCGCTGAAGCCGTGCGCGCCGGGTGCCGCGATGCCGGCGCGGCCGGGCTCGGTCGCCACCGCGACCGCCGTGCCCACCAGCACCGCCAGCGGCGTCAGCAGGATGGCCAGCGACACCATCTTCATGTCGAAGGCCTCGATCTTCTTGCCGAGGTACTCGGGCGTGCGGCCGATCATCAGCCCGGCCACGAAGACCGCCAGCAGCGCGAACACCAGCATGCCGTACAGGCCGGCGCCGACGCCGCCGAAGACGACCTCGCCCAGCTGCATCATGACCAGCGGCACGGCGCCGCCCAGCGGCGTGAAGCTGTCGTGCATCGCGTTCACGGCGCCGCAGCTGGCGGCCGTCGTGATGACGGCGAACAGCGACGACGCGTTGATGCCGAAGCGCGCCTCCTTGCCTTCCATGTTGCCGCCGGGCTGCGTGGCGCTGGCGGTGGCGTCCACGCCCAGCGCGGCCAGCCGCAGGTTGCCCGCCTGCTCGGCGCCGGTGGCGATGACGACGGCGACAACGAACATCACCGTCATGGCCGCCAGCAGCGCCCAGCCCTGGCGCATGTCCCCCACCTGCCGGCCCATGACGAAGCACAGCGCCGTCGGGATCAGGAAGATGGCCAGCATCTGCAGCGCGTTCGTCAGCGCCGTCGGGTTCTCGAACGGATGCGCCGAGTTGGCATTGAAGAAACCGCCGCCGTTGGTGCCCAGCATCTTGATGGCCAGCTGCGACGCGACCGGCCCCAGCGAGATCGACTGCTGTGCGCCTTCCAGCGTCGTCGCCGGCACGGCCGCCGCCAGCGTCTGCACGACGCCCAGGCCTGCCAGCAAGACGGCGAACGCCAGCGACAGCGGCAGCAACACCCACAGCGTGGCGCGGGTGAGGTCGGCCCAGACGTTGCCGAGCGTCCCGGCGCTCCTGCGGGCGAAGCCGCGCAGCAGCGCCATGACGACGGCCAGGCCGGTGGCCGCGGACAGGAAGTTCTGCACCGTCAGCGCCAGCATCTGCGTCAGGTGGCTCATCGTCGTCTCGCCGCCGTAGCCCTGCCAGTTCGTGTTGGTGACGAAGCTGATGGCGGTGTTGAACGCCGAGTCCGGCGACACGGCGGCGAAGCCCTGCGGATTCAGTGGCAACTGGGCTTGCAGCCGCTGCAGCGCATAGACGGCGACGACGCCCAGCCCATTGAACAGCAGCAGGCCCAGCGCGTAGCGCAGCCAGCCCTGTTCGGCGTCACCGACGCCGGCCGCACGCAGCAGCGGCCGCTCGACGCGAAGCAGCCACGCAACGCGCCCCTCCATCGCGGCGTGAATCCACGTCGCCAGCGGCCTGGCCAGCACGAGCAGCACGACGAGGAAGGCGGCAAGCTGCGTCCATGCAGAGGAACTCATGACAAGTCCTCCGGGAACAGCAAGGCCCAGAACAGATAGCCCACCAGCGCGACGACGAGCACGGTGGCGGCGAGTTCGAAGCCACTCATGACTTCCTCCCCGCCAGGCGCTGGCAGCCCCAGGCCGCCAGTGCGGTCAGCAGCGCGAGAACCGCGCCCAGACCGAGAAAAACGATGTCCATGACACCTCCAAAAACATGGAGGTCATTCTGGAAACCGCGCCGTCAAACCGCCGACAAGATCGCGGCGGGCGGCATCAAGAACGCATCAAGATTTGCCGATGGCGAGCTGCGTCAGGTCGATGCCGCGCTCTTTCGCGATCGCCTCCAGCACCGGCAGCAAGGGGCCCAGCTTCTCGTCCAGCGCGTCGCGCACCGTGTCGACGACGACCTGCGTGCTACGGTCGATCTCGATGTGGATGGCGTCGCCGACGACCTTGTCGCCAAACGTCGTCATGCGCAGCGTCTCGGGGATCAGCCACACCTCGAACCAGCCCGAGCCGTCGCGCTCGCGCTGCGCCTCGGCCACCGTCAGGCTGCAGCCGTTGACGCCGATGTAGCCCTTGGCGAACACGTAGCGCATCCACGGCGCCGGCACGGCGAAGCGGATGACGTGGTTGTTGTCCGGCTTGCGGATCTCGGCGATGTGCGCCGACACGTCGACGTGGCCCGACAGCGGATGGCCGCCGATCTCGGCGCCGTCCTTGGCCGCGCGCTCGACGTTCAGGCCCGAGCCGACGCGCAAGCCCCCCAGCGTCGTCAGCTTCATCGTCTGGCCCATCACGTCGAACAGCGCGACGTCGGGCGACGGCCGCTCGGTGACGGTCAGGCAGACGCCGTCGCAGGACACGCTGGCGCCAATGGCGAGATCCTCGTCGAAGCCCGCCGGCAGCTTCAGCGCCAGCGTGTGCAGCCCCTCGCGGGCGTCAATCGATTCGACGCGGGCGACGCCCTGGACAATGCCTGTGAACATGATGAAAAAAGGCCCCGCACGGGGCCTGTCTGAACAGCGATGAAGCAGCTTACCAGCTGACCTCGCGGTCCGGCGTCGCACCGATCTTGTGGATGGACAGGTCGGCGCCCTCGAACTCCTGCTCGGCGTCCAGCCGCAGGCCGACGACCTTGCGGATCACGCCGTAGACGACGAAACCACCCGCCAGCGCCCAGGCCACGCCGCCCAGCGTGCCGATCAGCTGCGCGCTGAAAGCGACGCCACCGATGCCGCCCAGCGCCTGCTGGCCGAAGACGCCGCAGGCGATGCCGCCCCACGCGCCGCACAGGCCATGCAGCGGCCACACGCCCAGCACGTCGTCGATCTTCCAGCGGTTCTGCGTCAGGGTGAAGAACTGCACGAACAGCCAGCCGGCCACGCCGCCGGTGACGAGCGCGCCCAGTGGGTGCATGACGTCGGAGCCGGCGCAGACGGCCACAAGACCGGCCAGCGGGCCGTTGTACGCGAAGCCGGGGTCGTTGCGACCCAGCAGCACGGCCACCAGCGTGCCGCCGGCCATGGCCATCAGCGAGTTCACGGCGACGAGGCCGGACATCTTGTCCAGCGTCTGCGCGCTCATCACGTTGAAGCCGAACCAGCCCACCGTCAGCACCCAGGCGCCCAGCGCCAGGAAGGGGATGCTGGACGGCGGGTGCGCGCTCATCGCGCCATCCTTGCGGTAGCGGTTCAGCCGCGGGCCCAGCAGCAGCACGGCCGCCAGGCCGATCCAGCCGCCCACGGCATGCACGACGACGCTGCCGGCGAAATCATGGAACTCGGCACCCGTGGCGGCCTTCAGCCAGGCCTGGACGCCGAACGCCTGGTTCCAGGCGATGCCCTCGAAAAACGGGTAGACGAAGCCGACGATGACCGTCGTGGCCGCCAGCTGCGGGCCGAAGCGGGCTCGCTCGGCGATGCCGCCCGACACGATGGCCGGAATGGCCGCTGCGAACGTCAGCAGGAAGAAGAACTTGACCAGCTCGTAGCCGTTCTTCTGCGCCAGCTGCTCGGCACCGACGAAGAAGTGCGTGCCGTAGGCGACGAGGTAACCCACGAGGAAGTAGGCCAGCGTGGACACGGCGAAGTCCACGAGGATCTTGACCAGTGCATTGACCTGGTTCTTCTTGCGCACGGTGCCCAGCTCCAGGAAGGCAAAGCCCGCGTGCATGGCCAGCACCATGATGGCGCCCAGCAGAATGAAGAGCGCATCCGCGCCCTGCTTGATCGATGACTCCAACACTGTCTCCTGTCTCGGTTCTCGGCTCCAGGCTTGGGCAACGCGCACCAAGCCGAACAAAACCGCACCGAAACAGCAAGTTCAATGCCCAGTCTTGATGCATGCACATCGCCGGGCGACGGCGCCACGAAGGCGCCGGAAGTTCTACTTTGGTGCGCCAGACGCACCTTCTTCGAACATCGGCGCACTGAATCCGAGCGTCCAGCGACCATCCTCCCAGCGCACGACCGGCCGCTTGATGACGCTGGGTTCCGCCAGCATCAGTGCGGCGGCGGCCGCGTCGTCGATGACGGCGGCCTTGGCGGCGTCGTCCAGCTTGCGCCAGGTCGTGCCGGCGCGGTTGACGAGCCTGTCGCGGCCGAAGGCGGCCAGCCAGGCGGGCAGCAACTCGGCCGGCACGCCCTGCTTCTTGAAGTCATGGAAGGCGACTTCCAGGCCGCGCTCGGCCAGCCACGCGCGGGCCTTCTTGACGGTGTCGCAGTTGGGGATGCCATAGACGGTGATCATGGGGCGGCACCGTACCATGGCCGGCATGATTGACTGGCTCGACGACGCCTCGCTGGACTTCCCGCCCACCACCCGCGCGCTGGGCCCCGACACCGACGCCCCCGGCCTGCTGGCCGCTGGCGGCACACTGACGCCACAGCGCCTGGCAGCCGCCTACCGGCGCGGCATCTTTCCCTGGTACGGCCCCGGTCAGCCGCCGCTGTGGTGGGCGCCGGACCCGCGCATGGTGCTGCAGACGGCGGAGTTCAAGCTGTCGCGCTCGCTTCGCAAGACCGTGCAGCGCTTCGCCGCCACGCCCGGCTGCGAGATCCGCGTGGACTTCGACCGCGCGGCCGTGCTCAACGCCTGCGCCAGCGTGCCGCGCGAGGGCCAGAACGGCACCTGGATCGTGCCGGAACTGCAGGCCGCCTACCTGGCCTGGCCGGCCATGCACAGCGTCGAGACGTGGGTGGACGGCGAACTCGTCGGCGGCCTCTACGGCGTCAACCTCGGCACCATGTTCTACGGCGAATCCATGTTCATGCGCCGCACCGACGCGTCCAAGATCGCCTTGTGCGCCCTCATCTGCCTGTGCCGCGAGTTCGGCATCCCGTGGATAGACTGCCAGCAGAACACCGGCCACCTGGCCTCGCTGGGCGCCGCGGAAGTGACGCGAAGCGTGTTCGAAGCCCACCTCGCCACCCATGTCGGTGAGGCCAGCCCCGGGCCCTGGACCTATCATCCGGACTACTGGCACCGGCTTCTCGATTCGAAGTGACCCACCCCAAAGAACTGCCCCTCGCGCAGATTCAGTTCTACGCCACGGCCGCCTATCCGTGCAGCTACGTGGCCGGCCGCCAGGCGCGCTCGCAGGTCGCGACGCCCAGCCACCTGATCCACGCCGACGCCTACTCCAACCTCGTCGCCGCCGGCTTTCGCCGCAGCGGGCTCTTCACCTACCGCCCCTACTGCGACCAGTGCCGCGCCTGCATCGCGCTGCGCGTGCCGGTGGACCGCTTCCAGCCCAGCCGCAGTCAGAAGCGGGCATGGAAGGCGCACCGCCATCTGAACGCCAAGGTCATGCGGCTGGGCTACTCGCCCGAGCACTACGCGCTGTACCTGCGCTACCAGGCCGGCCGCCACAGCGGCGGCGGCATGGACCACGACAGCGTCGACCAGTACACCCAGTTCCTGCTCCAAAGCCGCATCAACTCGCGGCTGGTGGAATTCCGCGAAACCATGCCCGACGGCAGCACGCCGCTGCGCATGGTGTCCATCCTCGACATCCTCAGCGACGGCCTGTCGGCGGTCTACACCTTCTACGACCCCGACATCGAGGCCAGCTACGGCACCTACGGCGTGCTGTGGCAGATCCAGCAGGCCCGCGAGCTGAAGCTCAGCCACGTCTATCTGGGCTACTGGATCGAAGAAAGCCCCAAGATGGCCTACAAGGCCGGCTTCCGGCCACACCAGATCCTGAGGAACGGCGTCTGGGAAGACGCCACCGAGGCTTAGACCAACACTTCCACGCAGGCCGGGTGACCCAGGAAGCCCTCGGGGCTGGCGCTGCGGCCATAGGCGCCGCTCTGGTAGACGACGGCCAGGTCACCGATCTCGCCGCGGGCCATGTCCATGCGGTCGGCCAGCAGGTCCAGCGGCGTGCACAGCGGGCCGACGACGCTGGCGGCTTCCGTTGCCGCCTCGCGGCGGCCCTGAGGCTCGACGGAGGCCGGGTAGTTCTTGCGCAGAACCTGGCCGAAGTTGCCAGACGCCGACAAGTGATGGTGCAGGCCGCCATCGGCCACCAGGAACACCTGGCCGCGCGAGACCTTGCGGTCCACGATGCGGCTTACATAGATACCCGCCTCGCCGACGAAGTAGCGGCCCAGCTCGATGACCAGCTTCGCCGCCGGCAGGTCGGCCTTGGCGCGCGCCTGCAGCGCAGCCAGGTTGTCGGCGATGGGCGCCAGGTCCAGCCGCGACTCGCCCGGGAAGTACGGGATGCCGAAGCCGCCGCCCAGGTTCAGGAACTTCACCGGCGCGGGCGCGCTCTCGGCCAAGCGCAGCGCCAGCTCGTAGCTCTTCTGCTGCGCCTCGCAGATCGCCTCGGCCTTCAGGTTCTGCGAGCCGGCGAACAGGTGGAAACCTTCGAAGGCCACGCCATCGCCGCTCAACCGCCCCACCTCGGCCAGCACCTCGGGCAGCGCCTCGGCGTCGATGCCGAACTGCTTGGGGCCACCGCTCATGCGCATGCCCGAGCCCTTGAGCTCGAAGTCCGGGTTCACGCGCAGCGCGACGCGCGCCGGCAGGCCCAGCCGCTGCGACGCGCGCGCCAGCGGTGCCAACTCACGCGCCGATTCCACGTTGACCAGCACGCCGGCAGCAACCGCCTGGCCCAGCTCGATGTCGCGCTTGCCGGGGCCGGCGAAGCTGATCTCGTGAGGGTCCGCGCCGGCGTTCAGCGCCACCTGCAACTCGCCGGCCGAGGCCACGTCGATGCCGTCCACCAGCCCGGCCATCAGCTGCACCAGCGCCGGCATCGGGTTGGCCTTCATCGCGTAGTGCAGCTCGATGCCCTGCGGCAGCGCCGCGCGCAGCTCCGCCACGCGGGCCTTCAACAGCCCGCGGTCATAGGCATAGAACGGCGTCTGGCCGACACGCTCCGCGAGCACCGACAGCCGCTGGCCGCCGATGAGCAGCTCGCCGTGGGCGTCGCGAGGGAACAGGACGGGCGCGTGCTCCAGCGCGCGCTTGGGGGCAATGGGTTCGCTCATGCGGCGTTGTGTTGTTCGAGCCAGTCGGTCGACAGCGTCTTGCGGTCGATCTTGCCGTTGGGATTGCGCGGCAGCGGGCCGCGACGTGCGGCTATGCCGTGCGGCACCATGTAGGCCGGCATGCGCGCCTTGCAGGCGGCGGTCAGCGCGGCCAGGTCCAGCTCGGCCGAGCCTTCCGGCGGCGTCGCGATGACCTGGATGGCCTGGCCCAGGCTGTCGTGATGGACGCCGAAGGCCACGCACTCGCCCACCAGGCCGGTCGCGTACAGCACCTCTTCGACCTCGGTCGGGCTGACGCGGTAGCCCGACGTCTTCATCATCTCGTCGCGGCGGCCGACGAAGTACAGGAAGCCTTCGGCATCGCGCTTCACCGTGTCGCCGGAGAACACCGCGAACTCGGGCAGCTGCAGGCCGCCCTCGCGGCCGCCGATGCCGACGGGCAAAGGCTTGTAGCGCTCGGCCGTCTTCTCGGCATCGTTCCAGTAGCCCAGGCCCACCAGCGCGCCGCGGTGCACCAGCTCGCCCGGCTCGTCGGGCGCGCATTCGCTGCCGTCCTCGCGCAGCACAAGGATCTCGGCGTTGGGGATCGCCTTGCCGATGGAGTCGGGCCGGCGGTCCACTTCCTCGGGCGGCAGGTAGGTCGAGCGGAAGGCCTCGGTCAGGCCGTACATCAGGAAGGGCTTGGCCGACGGCGCTTTGGCGCGCAGCAGGTCCAGCGTTGCGCGCGGCATGCGGCCGCCGGTGTTGGCGAAGTAGCGCAGGTGGGCGTCGATGGCGGCGGGCCATTCCAGCTGCGTCAGCTGGATGTAGAGCGGCGGCACGGCCGTCAGGCCCGTGACCTTCTCGCGCTCCATCGCCTTGAGCACATCGCGGGGCAGCAGGTAGTTCAACAGCACGACGCGCGCGCCGCTGTGGAAGCCCGTCGTCAACTGGCTGAAACCGGCGTCGAACGACAGCGGCAGCGCCGCCAGCAGCGTGTCGCTGGCGCGGTTCTCCAGGTAGCTGGCCACGCTCTTGCCGCCCGCCACCATGTTGCGGTGGGACAGCACGACGCCCTTGGGCCGCCCGGTCGAGCCGGACGTGTAGAGGATGGCCGTCATGTCCGTGTCGATGACGCGGTGGCCCGCGCGGGCGGGCGACGCCAGCAGCGCGGCCCAGTCGTGCACCGGCACCGGCGCGGAACCCGCACCGCTGGTCAGCACCACGTGGCGCAGCGACGGGCATTGCGTCAGCACCTCACCCAGCTGCGCCAGCCGCTCGGGCGACGTGACCAGCACGCGCACGTCGCAGTCGCGCAGGATGAAACCCACCTGCTCGGGCTTGAGCAGCGGGTTCAGCGGCACGAACACGCCGCCGGCCGCCGGCGCGCCGAAGCTGGCGACGACCGTCTCGAAGCGCTTTTCCAGGTAGATGGCCACCCGCTCGCCGCGGGCCAGGCCCAGTGCCATCAGGCCGCTGGCGAAACCCCGCACGGCGCCGTCCAGCTCGCCGTAGCCCAGCGTCAGCGCACCATAGGTCAGTGCCGGGGCGTCGGGCGTGCGCTCGGCGGCGACGGCCACCAACTCGTGGAGCAGCGTGGATTCGGGCATGGACAAGGGTCGGATGGCAGTGAAAAAAGTATCTCACGCGACCCCGAGGCCGAGGGGTGCGCTCCCCGGAGGCGAGGGGGCGCGCCGCTAAACTGCGCGGCTGCCTTTTCTACGCCAAACCCATGGACAACGCCCAGGTGCTCAGCCACGTGCTGAGGCTTCTCGACGACGTGCTGAGCCTCAACGGCCGCGCCCAGACCTTCACCCGCGACACCGCGCTGCTGGGCGCGCTGCCCGAGCTGGACTCCATGGCCGTGGTCAGCCTCATCACCGCGCTGGAGGAACAGCTGGGCCTGGCCGTCGACGATGACGACATCGACGGCGACACCTTCGCCACGGTCGGCTCGCTGGCGGACTTCGTCGCCGCCCGCCTCGGTTGACCCCTAAGCCCGACATCTTCTTCCTGCCCGCCGCCGGCGGCGAGCAGCGGCTGTGCCTGTTCCACGCGCCCGCCGGCGCGCCGCGCAGCAAGGTGCTGTATCTGCATCCGTTTGCGGAGGAGATGAACAAGTCGCGCCGCATGGCCGCACTGGCCTGCCGCGCGCTGGCCCAGGCCGGTCACGCGGTGCTGCAGATCGACCTGCGCGGCTGCGGCGACTCCTCGGCCGACTTCGGCGACGCGAGCTGGGCCGACTGGCAGGCCGACGTGCGCCTGGGCCTGGCCGAGCTGGACCGCCGGGTGGCCGAAGCGCCGCTGTGGCTGTGGAGCCTGCGCGCCGGCTGCCTGCTGGCCGCGGCCGACTGGGGCCGGCCCGTCAACCACCTGTTCTGGCAGCCCACGGCCAGCGGCAAGCCGGCGCTGCAGCAGTTCCTGCGCCTGCGGCTGGCGGCCGAGATGGCCGGCGGTGCCAGCAAGGGGCTGATGGAACAGTTGAAGACCGACCTGGCCGCCGGCCGGGCCGTCGAGATCGCCGGTTACCGGCTGAGCGCCGCGCTGGCCGCCGGCCTGGACGCGGCCCGGCTGGCCCCGGGCGGTGCGCCCGGCCGCGTCGAATGGCTGGAGCTGAGCACGCGCGAGGACGCGAGCTTCACGCCCGTCAGCGAGCAGGCCGTCAAGACCTGGCAGGACGCCGGCTGGGCCGTGCGCCCGCAGATCGTGCCGGGGCCGGCGTTCTGGGCGACGACCGAGATCGAGCTCGCGCCGACGCTGATCGAGCGCACCGTGGAGGCGCTGGCATGAAGGAGCGCGTGCTGAACTTCGCGTGCGAGGGCGAGCCGCTGGTGGGCATCCTGGCCGAGCCGGAACCGCATGACGGCACGCCGGCGGGCGTGGGCGTGCTCATCATCGTCGGCGGCCCGCAGTACCGCGCTGGCAGCCACCGGCAGTTCACGCTGCTGGCGCGGCACCTGGCCGCCCACGGTTTCCCGACGCTGCGCTTCGACTACCGCAGCCTGGGCGACAGCGGCGGCGAGACGCGCAACTTCGAGGGGGTCGATGCCGACATCGCCGCGGCCATCGGCGCCTTGCTGGCAGCACGCCCCGGCCTGCGCGGCGTGGTGCTGCACGGGCTTTGCGACGCGGCCTCCGCGGCACTGATGTACTGCGAGGCCCATGCCGACGCCCGCGTGCTGGGGCTGGCACTGCAGAACCCGTGGTTCCGCAGCGAACAGGGGCAGGCCCAGGCCGTGCTGTCCCACTACTACGGCAAGCGCCTGAGGTCACCCGACTTCTGGCTCAAGCTGCTGAAGGGCGGCGTGGGGCTGCGCGCGCTGCGCGACTGGCGGCGCAACCGCAGCGCGGCGCGCGCGGCACCGGCCGCCCGCCGCGACGATTTCAGGACCCGCATGCTGCGCGCCTGGCGCAACAGCCCGCTGCCCGTCGTCCTTCAACTGTCGGGCGAAGACCTGACCGCCCGAGAATTCACGCTGGGCTTCGACCAGGCGCAGCCCGACTGGCCGCGCCGGCCGCGCCTGACGGTGCACCGGCATGCCGAGGCCGACCACACCTTCTCGGACATCGCCACGGAGCGGCGCATGCAGGGCGAATTGCTGGCCTGGTATCTGCAGGAGTTCAGGACATGAGATGGCTTGTCATCGCGGCGATAGCCGGCCTGCTGGGCGCCGGCGGCGGCTTCGCGCACGCGCAGGTTGAACCCTTCTGCGGCCAGCTGGCCAACGGCTATGGTCCGTTCGACTATCGCAAGGAGCGCGGCAGGGCGCTGGCGATCGTGGACTCGTACCACTTCAACAGCGACGTGCGCAACCTGCGCAAGGGCCAGTCGGGCTCCCTGGGCGGCGACCTGGACTACATCCTGCGCGCATCGCCCAACCATCACGCGGCGCTGGCCACCATCTCCGAGTGGGGCGTGAGGCTCAAGACCAAGGAACCGCCATCGCTGCCACGCAGCATCGACTGCTATTTCGAGCGCGCGTCGCGCTTCCAGCCTGACGACCACCTCGTCAGGCTGCTGTACGCCAGCTTTCTGCAGCGCATGAACCTGAAGGCCGAAGCCCTGGCCACGCTGGAGCCGCTGGAGAAGCTGGACGACCTGCAAGCCTTCACGCACCAGAACATCGGCTTGCTGCTGCTGGACCTGGGTGAGCCCGAGCGAGCCCTCGTGCATGCATGGAAGTCGCAGGAACTGGGCTGGGCCCGCCCCGGGCTGAAGGAGCGCCTCGAAAAGGCGGGCCAGTGGCGCGAGCCGCCGCCGGCCGAGGCCGCCTCCGCAGCATCCGCCGCCGCCAGCGCGGCGTCCGCCCCGCCGTGATCCACACGCCCGCCATGCCCTCACCCACCCGTCCCCGCGTCCTGCTGATCGCCTACCACTTCCCGCCGCTGGCGGGCTCCAGCGGCATCCAGCGCACGCTGCGCCTGGCCCAGCATCTGCCGCGGCTGGGCTGGGACGTGTCCGTGCTGACCTGCTGGCCGCAGGCCTACGAGCGCATCGGCGCCGACCTGCTGAAGGACGTGCCGGCCGAGGTCCACGTCGAGCGCGCCATCGCGCTGGACGCGGCACGCCACCTGTCGCTGGCCGGGCGTCATTTCGCGTTCACGGCCCGGCCCGACCGCTGGGCCTCCTGGCGGTTCGACGGCGTGCGCCGCGCGCAGAACCTGCTGCGCCGCGTGCCTCATCAGGCCATCTGGAGCACCTATCCCATTCCCAGCGCCCACGTCATCGGCGCGGCGCTGGCACAGCGGACCGGGCTGCCGTGGATCGCCGACTTCCGCGACCCCATGGTGCAGGCGGACTACCCCGCCGACGCCGCCACGCGCCAGCAGCTGCTGCGGCTGGAAGACCTGGCGGCCCGCACGGCCCGGCTGATGACGGTCACGACGCCGGGCACGCGGCGCGACATCCTGCAGCGCCATCCGCAGGCGCGCGTCGAGCTGATGGAGAACGGCTACGACGAGGACAGCTTCGGCACGGCCCCTGCCCAGCGCGAGCCGCTGAACCCCGGCCAGCTGACGCTGCTGCACAGCGGCATCGTCTACCCCTGGGAGCGCGACCCCGCGCCGCTGATACAGGCGCTGGCCCGCCTGCGCCAGGCCGGCCTCGGCTCGCGGCTGAAGGTGAGGTTTCGCGCGCCGGTGCACGAGGCGCTGCTGAACGACCTGGCCGCGCAGGCGGGCGTGACCGACATGGTGGAGGTCATGCCCGCCGTCGGCTATCGCCAGGCGCTGGAGGAGATGCAGCGCGCCGACGGGCTGCTCGTCATGCAGGCGGCCAACTGCAATGCGCAGGTGCCGGCCAAGGTCTACGAGTACCTGCGCGCCGGGCCGCGCATCGTCACGCTGGCCGCCCCCGAGGGCGACACGGCGCAGCTGCTGCGCGCGGCCGGCATCACCGACCAGGCGCCGCTGGACGATGCCCCGGCCATCGCAGCGCTGCTGCAGCGCCTGGTGGCGGATGACGCCTCGCTGCAGTTGCTGCCGCGCGCGGACGCCGTGCAGGGCGCGTCGCGCTGGGCGCGCAGCCAGCAACTGGCCGACTGGCTGCGGGCGCTGGTGTGAACGCACAGGCCGGCTCCGCCTGGGTGCTGCTGTCCTGCGTCGTGCCGCGGGCCGACGGGGTGGGCATCGAGAAGCGCGCCTGGTCGCACCTGGCCGCGATGGCGGCGCTGCGCCCGCCGCGGCTGGTGCTTGCGCTGACACCGGCGCAGTTGGCGCAGGCGCCCGACCTGGCCTTCCTGAACGGGCTCTGCAGCGTCGTCCACGTGCTGCCGCTGGACGCCAGCGCGCGCGGCCGGCGGCTGGACAACACGGCTGCCTTCCTGGCCCAGCGGCTGCTGCTGTGGGGCCGCCCCCGCTGGCAGCCGCGCGCGGGCGCCGTCGCGGCGCTGCTGCAGGCGCTGGGCGGTGCGCGGCTGGGCGACGTGTTCTGCTTCCGGCTCGCCTGCTTCGAGCTGTGGCGGCTGCTGGCCGGGCAGCACGGGTTGAGTGCGCAGCGCCTCGTCGTCGACTTCGACGACATCGAGTCGCTGGCCCAGCAGCGCGCGCTCGCGCAGGACGGCTCGCTGTGGGGCCGCGCGCACCGGCTGGCGGCGCGGCTGGAGATCGCCGAGCAGCGCCGGCTCGAGACACGGGCGCTGCGCTCCCACGAGGTGCTGGTGTGCTCCGCCGTCGACGAAGCCCGGCTGCGCGAGCGCGCGCCGGCCGCCCGCGTCGCCGTGGTGCCCAATGCCTACCCGGTACTGCCCGCACTGCCCCCCCGCGAGCCCGGCGACACGCTGAACCTGCTGTTCCTCGGCACGCTGTCCTACGCCCCCAACATCGACGCCGCCGACCACCTCGTCCACACGCTGCTGCCCGCCATCCACCGCGCCTGGCCGGGCCCGGTGCGGCTGCAGATCGTGGGCCGCCGGCCGGTGCCGCGCGTGCAGGCGCTGCACCGGCCGCCCGAGGTGCAGGTGCTGCCCGACGTGGCCGACATCACGTCGGCCTACGCGCAGGCCGATGTCGTCGTCGTGCCTATCCGGTTCGGCGGCGGCACGCGCATCAAGATCCTCGAAGCCCTGTCGCTGGGCCGGCCCGTCGTCACGACCACGCTGGGCGTCGAGGGGCTGGACCTGCAGCATGAGCGCGACCTGCTGGTGGCCGACGCGCCGGACGCATTCGCACAGGCCTGCGCCCGCATCGCCGGCGACGCGGCGCTGGCCGCCCGGCTGGCCAGCCAGGGCCGCCGGAGCTTCCTCGCGCTGTACGGCGACGACATCGTTCGCGGGCGCACCCAGGCGCTGCTGTCCCGGCCCCTCTCCTCCTCCACCGCGCCATGACCGATCAAGCCTCTCCCGCCCTGGACGTCACCGTCGTCACGCCGACGTTCAACCGCGCGCGGCTCATCGAACGGGCACTGGACAGCGTGCGCCTGCAGACGCGCCGGGTCGCGGAGATCATCGTCGTCGACGACGGCTCCCGTGACGGCACGCCCGACATCGCGCGCGCCTGGGGCGAGCGGCATGGGCTGCCGGTGCGTGTCGTCGTCATGGAACGCAACGGCGGCCCGGCCGCGGCGCGCAACCGCGGCATCGAGCTGGCGCGCACGGCCTATGTTGCCTTCCTGGACAGCGACGACGAGCACCTGCCCGACACGCTGGAGACGCTCAGCGGCGCGCTGGACGCGCAGCCGTCGGCCGTCATGAGCTTCGGCGACGCCACCGTCGTCATGCCCGACGCGCGCGAGCCGCACGGGCTGTTCGCACCCAAGATCGACATCGCCCGCGCGGCCACCGCGCTGGGAGGCGACGCCTTCCTGCTCAACGACGCCTGCGAGGCGCTGCTGGCCGCCAGCATCATCCCGACGTCGGCCACCTGCTTCCGGCGCGACGCCGCGCTGGCCGTCGGCGGCATGCCGGCGCAGTTCCGCTCGGGCGAGGACTGGCTGTTCTTCCTACGCCTGACGCAGCGCGGCCGCTTCGTCTTCACGACGCGCGACGTGGCCCTGCACCACCGGCACGACGACAACCTGACCAGCCCGCGCGCGGCCGAGTTCGTCGCGCGGCAGAAGCTGGACGGGCTGCTGGCGCTGCAGCGCGGCACGCTGGGCATCGAGCTGTCCGCGCCGCAGCAGGCGCGCGTCGCGACGATGCTGGCGGCGCAATGGCCCGCGTGGCGCTACCACCTGTCGCGCATGGGGCTGAAGACCTATGCGCAAGGCCTCGCCGGGCATGCCGGGCTGCAGTCGCAGGGCACGCTGCAGCGCCTGCTGGCCGACCCCAGGGCGCTTGCCCGCGCCGCGGCGGCGTCGATGGGGTTGTTGCGATGAGCTGGTACCGGGCGCTGGGCTCGACATCGGCGGCCACCGCCGTCAACCTGGTGCTGTCGCTGGGCAGCTCCGTCATCGTCGCGCGGCTGCTGACGCCCGACGAGATCGGCGTCTTCTCCATCTCGGTGTCGCTGCTCGCGTTCGCGCACATCCTGCGCGACTTCGGCGTCGGGCAGTACCTGATCCAACTGCGCGACGTGCAGCGCGAGGACGTGCGCGCGGGCTTCACGGTCATGCTGTGCACGTCGATGACGCTGGCGCTGCTGATGGTGGGGCTGGCGCCGTGGGCCGCGAGCTTCTATGCCGAGCCGCGCATGACCGCGGTGTTCTACGTGCTGGCGCTGAACTTCGCGCTCATCCCGTTCGGCGCGCAGATCCTCAGCGTCATGAAGCGCGAGCTGGCCTTCGGCAGCGTGGCGCGCATCAACATCACCGCCAGCGCCGTGCAGGCCGCGGCCACGGTGGCCTTCGCCTACGCAGGCCAGAAGCACCTGAGCATGGCCTGGGGCTCGCTGGCGGGCAACGTCGTCATGATCTCCTGCCTGTTCGCCGCGCGGCCGCACTACGCCTTCCTGCGTCCGCGCTTCAGCGGCCTGGGCAAGATCCTCAAGTTCGGCTCGCAGTCCAGCCTGTCCGGCATCGTCGGCCGGGTCGGCTCCAGCGGGCCGGACCTCGTGCTCGGCAAGACGCTGGGCATGGACGCGGTGGCCCAGTTCAGCCGCGCCAACAGCCTGCTGGCGATGTTTGCGTGGAAGGTCGACGAGATCCTGCTGCAGGTGTTCGGCCCGGTGTTCGCCAAGGGGCTGCGCGAAGGCGGCGATGCGCGCGCCAACCTGCGCCAGGCGCTGCAGACCTACAGCCTCGTGCAGTTCGCCATCCTGGCCGTGCTGGCGCTCGTGGGGCCGACGCTGATCACGCTGCTGTTCGGGCCGCAGTGGGAGGCTGCCGCGCGGCTGTCGACCTGGCTGACGCTGTGGTCTGCCATCGTCGTGCCCATCCAGCTCGCGCCCGCGGCGCTGATGGCCGCGGGCCATGTCGGCGCCTGCCTGCGGGCCAACCTCGTCTCCAACGTCGCGCTGGTGGCGGTGCTGTTCAGCAGCGCCGTGGTGTCGCTGGAGCAGATGGCCTGGCTGTTCATCGTCTACCGCGTCATCAACCTGGGCGCCTGGCTGCACCCGCTGCGCCAGCACTTCGACTTCACGGCGGCGCAGTGCTGGCAGGCCTGCCGGGGCAGCCTGGGCATCTGCGCGCTGGGCGCCGCGCCCGCAGCGGCCGCCGAGATCTACCTGCGCACCAGCGGCGCCCCCCTGCCCGCGCTGGCGCACATCGTCGCGCTGGGCGCGGTGTCCGTGCTGGGCATCATGCTGGCGCTGCAGTTCAGCACCCACCCGCTGCGAGCGGAGATGCACAAGGCCTTCAGGCTTGTCGCTCACCGTTTCGCGCCCCACTGAGACGGCCTCCGGCATTCCAACACCTCGACCATGACCGCTCCCAAGGCCATCGCCCTGTACCTGCCGCAGTACCACCCCATCCCGGAGAACGACGCCTGGTGGGAACCCGGCTTCACCGAGTGGACCAACGTCACCAAGGCGCGCCCGCTGTACCGCGGCCACAAGCAGCCCTATCTGCCGTCGGAACTGGGCTTCTACGACCTGCGCCTGCCCGAGGCGCGTGCGGCCCAGGCTGCGCTGGCGCGGGACTACGGCGTGCACGGCTTCTGCTACTACCACTACTGGTTCGGCAACGGCAAGCGGCTGCTGCAGCGGCCGTTCGAGGAGGTGCTGGCCTCGGGCGAGCCGGATTTCCCGTTCATGCTGTGCTGGGCCAACCAGACCTGGTCGGGCGTGTGGCACGGCCTGGACAAGCGCATCCTCGCCGAGCAGACCTACCCCGGCGCCGACGACGACCGCCGCCACTTCGACACGCTGCTGCCGGCCTTCCGCGACCCGCGCTACATCCGCGTCGACGGCAAGCCGGTGTTCATGCTGTACGCGCCGCAGGACATGCCGGACGTGCGCGCCTTCACCGCGCGCTGGCGACAGATGGCGCATGACGCCGGGCTGGAGGGCCTGTACCTGCTCGCCCAGCACGCCGACCCGCACTGGGACTGCGTCGCCCACGGGTTCGACGCCTTCGTGCTGCAGCCCTACTTCAGCCGCCGCCGCCCGTGGGTGTCGTGGCGCCAGCCGGTCAAGAAGCTGTGGAACCGGCTGCAGGACGCCCGCGGCATTCCCTGCCTGCACCGCTACGACGAGATGCAGGATCACCTGCTGCCAGCGGACAGCCATCCGCTGGCCATCCCCTGCGTGCTGCCCAACTGGGACAACACGCCGCGCAGCGGCACCCGTGGCGTCGTCATGGAAGGCTGCTCGCCCGCGGCCTTCGGCCAGGCGCTGGACCGGGCGCTGGCGATGTGCGGCAAGCGCCAGGCCAGCGACAACCTGCTGTTCATCAAGTCCTGGAACGAATGGGCCGAAGGCAACCACCTGGAGCCCAGCCGCGAGTTCGGGCGCGGCTATCTGGAAGCGCTCAAGGCCCGGGTGAAGGCCGGCTGACGCCATGAGCGATCCCCGTGATGCCAGCATCGAGAGCTACGCGCATGTGCGCGAGCTGCCCGCCGACGCGCTGGCCTTGATGGCGCGCGCCGAGCAGCGCCACGTCGAATTCGGCGCGGACTGGCATGCCAACCTCATCGACCATGTCTACGCCACCGAGGCCGGCAGACCCGACGTCCGCGTGCACGTGCTGCGTCGGCAAGGCCGCGTGCTGGCCGTGCTGCCCACGGTCACGCAGGGTGGCGAAGTCAGCGCGCTGTCCAACTTCTACACGGCCATCTACGCGCCGGCGCTGGAAGACGGGCTGGCGGCCGAAGACCTGCTGCCGCTGACCCGCGCGCTGCGGCGCGGCAGCCGGGCGGCGGCCTACCGCTTCTCGCCGATGGACCCGGCGTCGCGCGAGTTCACGCTGCTCCAGCGCGCGCTGCAGCTGGCGGGCCTGAGCGCGCACGGCTACTTCGCATTCGGCAACTGGTACGAGCCGGTGCGCCAGACCTGGGCCGACTACCTGAAGGACCGCAGCGGCCAGGTGCGCAGCACCATCAAGCGCAACGCCAAGAAGTTCGCGGCCGAGGGCGGCCGGCTGGAGATCGTCACCGGCGGCGACGCACTGGAGGCGGGGCTGGCGGCCTACCAGGCCGTCTACGCACAGAGCTGGAAGGTGCCCGAGCCCTACCCCGGCTTCGTGCCGGGCCTGATCCGCCTGTGCGCGCGCCGCGGCTGGCTGCGCCTGGGGCTGGCCTGGCTGGGCGACAAGCCGGTGGCCGCACAGATCTGGATCGTCGCCAACGGCCGCGCCGACATCTACAAGCTCGCCTACGACGAAGCCCACAAGGCGCTGGCCCCCGGCACGCTGCTGACCGCGCTGCTGATGGAGCGCGCCATCGACGCGGACCAGGTGCGCGAGATCGACTACCTGATCGGCGACGATGCCTACAAGGCCGCCTGGATGAGCCAGCGCCGCGAGCGCTTCGGCCTCATCGCCTACGACCCGCTGACGCTGCGCGGCCTGGCCGGGCTGCTGCGCCAGACCCTGGGCGACGCCCGGCGCCGACTGCGCGCCAAACCGCTGCCGCCCGCAGACAATCCGCCCGCCTGACGACCGAAACCTTTCCACCGATGCAAGCCCACGACCTGCCTCCCGACACGCCCTTCGCTTCCGGCGCCCCCCGCTTTGCCGGCGCGGCGCCCGACCCGCTGGCGGCGTGGCAGCAGGCCTACGCCACGCGCGGCAGCCGCTGCGCCGCCGACGTGGGCGGCGAGTTCGCCGTCGCGCTGGACCTGCCCGGCGGCGGCAGCTACCTGGCCGTGGACCGCTTCGCCGTGCACAGCCTGTGCTATGCCGTGAAGGATGGCCAGCTGCACTACGCGACGCGTGCCGACGTGCTGGCGCGCCGGCTGGGCATCACGGAGCTCAGCACCCAGGCGATCTTCGATTACCTGTTCCACCACTGCATCCCGTCGCCGCGCACCATCTACGTGGGCATCCACCGGCTGCCGGCCGCCCACTACGCGCTGTTCAAGGATGGACAACTGACCGTCGCGCCCTACTGGACCGCGCAGTTCACCGAGCAGGCCAGCCCCGATTTCGACACGCTGCGCGACGAGTTCCGCGGCATCCTGCGCGCGGCCGTGAAGGAGCGCCTCACGGGCGACGGCAAGACCGCCTGCTTCCTGAGCGGCGGCACCGACAGCTCCACCGTCGCCGGCCTGCTGGGCGAGGCCACGGGCCGGGCGCCGGCCAGCTACTCCATCGGCTTCGAGGCCGAGGGCTACGACGAGATGGCCTACGCCCGCATCGCCGCCAAGGCGTTTGGCGCGGACCACCACGAGTACTACGTGACGCCGGCCGACCTCGTGAAGGCCATCCCCGACGTCGCCGCGCACTACGACCAGCCGTTCGGCAACTCCTCGGCCGTGCCCGCCTTCTACTGCGCCCGCAAGGCGCACGACGACGGCTACACGCGGATGCTGGCCGGCGACGGCGGCGACGAACTCTTCGGCGGCAACACGCGCTACGCCAAGGAGCGTGTGTTCCACGTCTACAGCCAGATCCCGTCGCCACTGCGTGCCGGCGTGCTGAACCCGCTGTTCATGAACCCGCTCACCGGCAACATCCCGCTGCTGAAGAAGGGCACCAGCTACATCCGCCAGGCCCGCGTGCCCATGCCCGACCGCATGCAGAGCTACAACCTGCTGGACCGCCTGGGCCTGCGCGACGTGCTGACGCCGCAGTTCCTGGCCGCCGTCGACACCGACTCGCCGCGCCAGCACCAGCGCGCCACCTGGGCCGCCGGCCCGCATGACGCCAGCCTCGTCAACCAGATGCTGACCTTCGACTGGCGCTACACGCTGGCCGAGAACGACCTGCCCAAAGTCGTCGGCACGACGGCACTGGCCGGCGTGGACGTCAGCTTCCCGCTGCTGGACACGCGGCTGCTGGACTTCTCGCTGAAGCTGCCGACCAGCTACAAGCTCAAGGGCCTGAAGCTGCGCTGGTTCTTCAAGGAAGCGCTGCGCGGCTTCCTGCCGGACGACATCCTGACGAAGAAGAAGCACGGCTTCGGCCTGCCCTTCGGCCCCTGGGCCGTGAAGGACGCCGCGCTGAACGCGCTGGCCGCGGATTCGCTGCGCGGCGCGGCCGCCCGCGGCATCGTGCGGCCCGAGTTCGTCGAGAACCTGCTGACGAAGCGGCTGAAGGAACACGCCGGCTACTACGGCGAGATGGTGTGGATCCTGATGATGCTGGAGCAATGGCTGCGCCGGCACGCGCCCGACTACCGCATCGCCGCCTGAACTTCACTGGAACCCCGCCATGCCCTCCTCCCGACCCCTGATCCACCTGATCGCCGGCGCGCGGCCCAACTTCATGAAGATCGCGCCGCTGATCCGCGCGCTGCGCGCCGACGGCAGGCTGGCCTTCCAGCTCATCCACACCGGCCAGCACTTCGACCGCGACATGAACGACGTGTTCTTCGAGGAGCTGGGCATCCCCGCGCCCGACGTGCAGCTGGGCTGCGGCGGCGGCACGCAGGCCGAGCAGACGGCCCGCATCATGGTGGCCTACGAGAAGCACCTGCTGGAGAGCACCCCGGCCTGCACGCTGGTGGTGGGTGACGTGAACTCCACGCTGGCCTGCGCGCTGGTCGCCAAGAAGGCCGGCGTGCCGGTGGCGCACGTCGAGGCCGGCCTGCGCAGCGGCGACATGCGCATGCCTGAGGAGGTCAACCGCATCGTCACCGACGCCATCACCGACTGGTACTTCGTGACCGAGCCGTCGGGCCGCGAGCACCTGAAGCAGGAAGGCAAGCCCGACGACCGCGTGTTCGACGTCGGCCACGTGATGGTGGACAACCTGCTCTACCAGGACGCGCAACTGCGCACCGCGTTCGATGTGGCCACGCTGGCCACCGACGCCATCAAGCGCCAGCTCGGCCGCTACGCCGTCGTGACGCTGCACCGCCCCAGCAACGTCGACGGCGAGGACAACCTGCGCCGCGCCATCGGCATCGTCAACGCGATCGCGGAGCGGCTGCCCGTCGTCTTCCCGATGCACCCGCGCACGCGCAAGAACCTGGAGGCCTACGGCCTGACGGTGTCGCCGAACGTCCACCTGCTGGGCCCGCAGACCTACATGGCCTTCCTGCACCTGTGGCGCGATGCCGCGCTGGTGCTGACGGACAGCGGCGGCCTGCAGGAGGAGACGACCGCGCTGGGCGTGCCCTGCGTGACGATGCGCGAAAGCACCGAGCGCCCCGTCACCGTGACCGAGGGCACCAACATCCTCGCCGGCACGGACCCCGACAACGTCAAGGCCGCCTGCCAGCGCGTGCTGGATGGCCAGGGCCCCGCCGGGCGCCGCCCGGCGCTGTGGGACGGCCAGGCCGCCGAGCGCATCGTCGGCATCCTGGCCGGCAAGCTCGCCTGAGCGCCGTCAGGACGTCAGCAGGTTGCGCGCCAGGCGCAGCCCGAAGCGCGCACGGCCGCGGTCCCAAGGCGTGAAGCGCGGCAGCTGGTAGCAGTCGGTGCCCGCACGCGCGGCGCCCCAGTGGGTGGACACGGCCGCGTCGAAGCCCAGCTCGCGCACCATGCCCGGATGCACGTCGGGCGCATAGTCCACGCCCGGCCGGCCATTCGGATAGGCGAACAGGGACACGCGCTCGCCCAGCGCCTGCTCCAGCCAGCGGCGGCCGCTGTCGATCTCGTCCGCGGCCTGCCGGGCCGACAAGGTCTTCAGGATGGGGTGGCTCACCGTGTGCGCGCCGACGACCATGCCCGCGCCGCGCAGGCTGCGCAGCTGGTCCGACGTCATCATCAGGTCGGTGGGCGGCTGCACCTCGGCCCGCTCGGCCAGCGCGTTGACGCGGGCCAGGCGCTCGTCCGGCGGCAGGTACTTGAGGTGGCCGATGAGGCGATGCAGCGTCTGCCGCCGCGTGGCGAGGTCGCCCAGGTCGAAGCGCCCGCCCTCCTCGTCGACGACGCCGCGCAGGTCCAGCTGCGGCAGCTGCGTGCGCCGCACCGATTCGATGACGGTGTCGTTCCACATGCGGCCGCCGTCCAGGAAGCCGCTGGCGACGAAGAAGGCGCTGGACAGGCCGTGCCGCTGCAGCAGCGGCAGCGCCACGTCGTGGTTGTCGGCGTAGCCGTCATCGAAGGTGATGCAGGCCGCACGCGCCGGCAGGCTGCCGGCCTGCAAGCGCCGGATCGCGTCGTCCAGCGGCAGCACGTTGAACCAGGCGCCCAGCCAGCCCAGCACCTCGTCGAAACGCCGCGCATCCGGTTCGTCCGGGAACAGTGGGTCCACCGCCGCATGCACGCGATGGAAGATCAGCACGGTCAGCCGCGCGGCCGCGCCGGCCGGCGACAGCAGAGTCAAAGCAGTCTTCAGCATGGTCTCTTCAGAGGCGCGGCACCGGCCTGCGCCTGAACCGGTCGGCGATGAAGGCCGGCAGCGGCACCAGCGGCCCGTCGGGCTCCGTCAGCCAGCGCTTGCCGTTCAGCCACCGGGAAGCACCCACGGCAAGAATCATCAGGTTGTAGGGCAGGTCCCAGTACGACAGGCTGAGGAAGGCGCCGCCCACCGCAAAGCCGACCAAGCTGACCTGGATCATCCCGCCAAGGTCGGACACCCACTGCGTCTGCGGCTGCTTGCGCCCCTCCTTGAACGCCTTGCCGGCCGTGCCCCAGGTGTACAGGAACAACGTCAGGAAGATGCCCAGGCCGATGAACCCCAGTTCGCCCAGCACCATGAAATAGATGCTGTGCGCGGCATGCACGTCGTTGGGATTGGGCGCGTAGGCGGCGAAGATGCCGGCCTCGTAGATGTGGAAGCCGCCGCCGAAGAAGTTGGACTTGGCCAGGTTGAAGGCCATCCACCATGCGTTGATGCGGCCCATGGCCGAGTCGTCTTCCTTGTAGTCCTTGATGGTGTCCATGCGGTTCCACCACTCGGCCGGCATGATGGACAGCAGCGCCAACCCGACGACGATGAAGCCGATGGCGCCGACCAGCCGGTTCTTGCCCCGCCACCACAGCACGGTGCCCATCGCCAGAATGGCCAGCAGCGCGCCGCGCGAATGGCTGCCCAGCGCGGCCAACGCCATGGAGATCATGCAGCCACTCATGATCAGCTGGGCCTTGCGGTTCTTCATCTGCATCTGCAGGAAGCGCATCAGCGGGATGGTCACCACAATGGCCAGCGCCACCTCGTTGTTGCCCTCGATGTAGGTGTTGGTGGGCCCCCAGACGCGGTAGCTGCCGCCCGTTGCCAGCGTGAACAAACCGCCCTTCACGCCGTAGAAGCCGATGGAGATCACCAGCGTCCACACCAGCAGGATCAGGTGCCGCTTGCTGTGCAGCAGCACCATCGCCACCAGGATCATCAGGTCGATCTTCATGACCCGGTTCCACAGCGGGTAGCTGGCGTCGAAGATCATCGAGAACGGCAGCACGATGGTCATCCACAGCATGAACAGCATCAGCGTCGCGTTCTCGCGGCACAGGAAGAACTCCTTGCCGGTCTTGGCGACGAACAGCCCCACCAGCGTGGAGCCACCCACCGCCGCCGCCACCGGCAGGCTCTGCAACTGCCAGCTCAGCGCGTGGGGGTTCATGATGCTCACCCACGTCCAGCCCAGGATGCCTATCCACGGCTTCCGGAACGCGCTGAGCACAAACCACAGCAGCACGGCCGCGATCGCCAGGTCACGCATGATTCACCTTCTCCGTCATCGACCGCATCAGGGCTGCCAGCCTCGCTGTCGACTGCTCCCAGGAATAGGCCTCGGCCACACGCCGCGGCGCTGAAGCATCAGCGGGGCGACGCAGCACCGCGTCGATGGCCCGCGCCAGCGCCGCCGGGCTGCGCTCGTCCAGCAGCAGGCCGGCGTCGGGCTGCCCGCCCAGCACCTCCGGGATGCCGCCGACCGCCGTCGCCACCACCGGCGTGCCGCAGGCCAGCGCCTCCAGCATCACGTTGGGCAGGCCCTCGCGGCTGGACGGCAGCGCGAACAGGTCCGCCGCGCCGTACCAGTGCGGCAGGTCAGCGTTCGGCACGGCGCCCAGCAGGCGAACGCGTGCCTGCAGGCCATGCTGGTGCATGAGCTGCTGCAGCCGCTCGCGCTCCGGCCCTTCGCCCGCGATGACGAGCTGCAGCGTCGGCCACGCCTGGGTCAGCCGCGCCACCGCGTCGATGAGCAGCGCATGGCCCTTCAGCTCGAACAGGTTGCCCACGCTCAGCACCACCGGCGCGTCAAGCGGCAGCCCCAGGCGGGCCCGCGCCGCGGCGGCGTCCTGCACGGCGAAGCGAGCAAGGTCGACGCCGTTGCGGATGACGTGCAGCTTGTCCGGCGGCACGCCCCAGCCACTCAGCACGTCCACCAGCGCCTGGCTGACGCCCACGCAGGCCTGGGCCTGCGCACAGGCGTCCAGCATGCGGCGGCGGGCACGTTCGTCCCGCCCGATGAGGTTCAGGTCAGACCCGCGCGCCGTGATGACCAGCGGCTTGCCGAAGCGCCGCGCCAGCATCGCCGCGGCCACGCCGTCCGGGTAGAAGTAGTGCGCGTCGATGACGTCGAACTGGCAGCCGCTGCGCGCGATCCACGCCGCCGCAGCGCGCGCCATCGCGTCGGGCTGCCGGTGCATGCCGATCTTGGGCAGCATCAGGTAGCGCGGATGCGCCACCGGCTGGCCCTGCCAGTCCTCGGCCTCCGGGGTGCGGGCCCAGGCCGCGTACTCGCCGAAGCTCGCCGACGTGAACGGGAACCACGGCACCGGCGCCAGCACCTGCGCATCGAAGCCATGCCGGGCACGCAGCTCGCGCAGCCGCGCCGCGACGAACAAGCCGTGCTGCGGCCGCGCGCTGCTCGGGTAGAGCGACGAGAAGGTCAGCAGCTTCGGCAGCGTCACGCCTGCTCCACGGCCGCGGCAGCTTCCAGCAGGATGCGGCCGAACACGTCGGCCGCGACGCGATGGCCGAAGCGGTCCTCGACCAGCTCGCGCGCCGCGCGCGACAGCTTCAGCCGCAGCGCGCCGTCGGCGATCAGCCGGCAGGTCGCGCTGGCCAGTTCGTCGGCGCCGTCGGCGCGCAGGAAGTGCGTGCCATGGTCCACGTCCAGGCCTTCGATGCCGATGGTCGTCGACACGACCGGCAGGCCCATGGCCATCGCCTCGAAGGCCTTGATGCGCGTGCCGCCACCCACCCGCAGCGGGATGACGAAGGCCTGCGCGTCGCGGGCATGGTCGCGCACGTCGTCGACAAAACCGGTGAAGCTGACGCCCGGCACCTGGCGCTGCACCAATGCCGCCGGCGGGTTCTTGCCGACGACGCGCAGCTGCGCATTGGGCACCTGGGCGCGCACGCGCGGCCAGACGTCCTCGATGTAGAAGCGGATGCCGTCGACGTTGGCTTCCCAGTCCATGGAGCCCGTGAAGACGACCACCGGCGCGCCGTCCGCGGGCGCCTGCCAGGAAAAGAAGTCGAGGTCCACGCCGGTCGGGATGGCGCGTGCCGTCGCGAGGCCGTCGGCCGCGAACTTCTTCGCGTCGCGTTCGGACACGGCGACGACGCGCGTGAAGCGTGCCAGCGCCTCGCGCTCGAACCGCCGCATCTTGGCCGCCTGCGAGGCCCACAGCCAGCGCAGCGGCGCGCTCGCGGCCGTCTTCGCATGGCGCTCGAAGATCTCGGCCTCCACGTTGTGCGTGAAGCAGACCGTGGCGCCCTGCAGCTGCGCGGGGCGCAACACGGCGGCGTGGACGAAGTCGAACACGACCACGTCGAAGGTCTCGTCGGCCAGCAGCCGCTCCACGGCCGCCACGGCGGCCGGCGTGCGGTCGGACACCACGTTGATGGGCAGGGCCGACAGGAGGTCCGGCGCGCGCCGCCAGCGCGGGCGCGGCGGGCTGGGCGCCCAGCCGATGAAGCGGTGGCACTGCTTGTCCAGCTCGCCCCGCCAGTCGCGCTGCTGCTGCGGCGTGGCCGGCGACAGCAGCGTGATGTCGAACCGGCCGCTCTCCTTCAGGCCGCGCAGGATGTTGCCCGTGCGGATCTTGCCGCCCGCATCGGCCGGGAACAGGAAGACCGGCGAGATGAAGGCGAGCTTCAGGCGGCGCTCCGGCTGGCTCACCAGCAGATGCCCTCGTACTCGGCAAACCCCGCGTCGCGCAGGTCGGCGTAGCCATTCAGGTCCACCACGCGCGCGCCCTTGGCCAGCGCGATGATGCGCTGGCGCGTCTCGGCATCCGCATGGCCCACGACGACGATCTCGGCCCGCGCCAGCACCGCATCGGGCGTCTCGTGCAACAGCTTGTCGAGGTGGGGGATCTCGCGGTCGATGTATTCCTTGTTCTTGCCCAGCAGCCGCGCGATCTTGACGAACTTGTCGTAGATGGCGAGATCGAAGCCCTTGCCGAGCAGCTTCTCGGCCAGCACCACCAGCGGCGAGTCACGCAGGTCGTCGGTGCCGGGCTTGAAGGCCAGGCCGAACAGCGCGACGGGCTTGCGGCCGTTGGCGGCGATGAGGTCGTAGGCACGGCCGATGTGGGCGTCGTTGCTGGTCAGCAGCGAGCCCAGCACGGGGATGTCCACGCCTTGCTCGCGGGCGATGGTCAGGAAGCCCTTGACCTCCTTGGGCAGGCAGGAGCCGCCGAAGGCGAAACCGGGGCGCAGGTAGGCCTTGGAGATGTTGAGCTGCTTGTCCTCGCAGAACAGCGCCAGCACGTCGCGCGAGTCCAGGCCCGCTTCCTTCAGCACGGCACCGGCCTCGTTGGCGAAGACGATCTTCAGCGCGTGGAAGACGTTGCACAGGTACTTGACCGACTCGGCCACGCCGACGTCGGCCGCGACGAAGCTGCCGGGCACGCCGGTGTACAGGCGCTTCATGACCTCGACGCCGACCTCGTCCAGGCTGCCGACGATGGTCTGCGGCGGGTTGTGGAAGTCGGCCACCGACGAGCCTTCGCGCAGAAACTCGGGGTTGAACACCAGCGACAGCCGGTCGCCGATCCGGCGGCCGGCGGCCTTCTCCAGCAGCGGCGCGATGCGCGCCCGCGTGGTGCCGGGCGCCACGGTGCTGCGGATGACCAACGTGTGATGGCCGTCCTTCTTGGCGATCTCGGCGCCGATCTGGCCGACGACGGCGTCCAGCGCCGTCAGGTCGGGCATGTAGTTGGGCAGTGACGGCGTGGCCACCGAGATCAGCGAGATTTCGGTGCCCTGCACGGCGGCGGCCACGTCGTTCGTCGCCGTCAGCTTGCCGGCCTTGACGGCGGCGCCGATCAGCTCCTCGATGCCCTCCTCCACCACGGGCGACTGGCCCGACGCGATCAGCTGGACCTTCAGCGGGTTGATGTCCACGCCGATCACCTCGTGGCCCAACTCGGGCAGGCAGGCGCATGACACGGCGCCCACATAGCCCAGGCCGAAAACGGAAACCTTCATCTTGTTGTCCTTGTCGAAATCAGGCGGCGGCGCGAGCCGTGGCGGTGCCCAGGCCCGCGTTGCGCAGGAAGGCGTCGAACATCAGCAGCGCCCACAGCGGCTGTGCGTGATCCAGCTGCCCGCGCTCGTGCTGGTCCAGCAGGCGAGCGATGGTGGCGGGTTCGAACCAGCCGGTCTGCGCCAGCGCGCCGTGCTGCAGCGCCTGGCGGGTCTTGTCGCGCAGCGGGCCGCGCAGCCAGCGCGCCAGCGGCACGGCGAATCCCATCTTGGGCCGGTACAGCACATCATGCGGCAGCATGGGCTCCAGCGCCTTCTTGAAGATGTACTTGCCCTCCTGGCCACGCAGCTTGAGCTGCGAGGGCAGCGTCGCGATCCACTCCACGAGGTGGTGGTCCATCAGCGGCTCGCGCACCTCCAGGCTGTGGGCCATGCTGGCGCGGTCGACCTTGGTGTTGATGTCACCGGGCAGGTAGGTGTGGATGTCGAGATACTGGATCAGCGCCAGCGGGTCGTCGGTCTCGGCGCGGCGGGCATGGTGGTGGAACACCTCGCTGGCATGCCAGCCCTGCAGGTCGCGCTTGAAGCCGTCGCTGAACAGGGCCTGCCTCAGCGGGTCGCGCACCAGGCCCATGGTGTTGAAGTAGGCGTCCACCGAGTTGCGCGCGATGGCCTGGAAGGTGGTCTTGGCGCGGAACACGCGCGGCGCCCAGTCGGCCTTGGGGTAGATCCGGGCCAGCGGCCCGAACACGCCGCGGCGCAGCGCCAGCGGGAAGGCGCTGCGCATGCGCTCTTCCATCATGTGCATCTTGTAGCGGCGGTAGCCGCCCAGGCTCTCGTCGCCGCCGTCGCCGGACAGCGCCACGGTCACGTGCTTGCGGGCCAGCTCGCAGACGCGGTAGGTCGGGATGGCGGACGAGTCGGCATAGGGCTCGTCGTAGAGGTGGGCCAGCAGGTCCACCAGGCCGAAGTCGTCGCTGTTGACCGTCTCGACGCGGTGGTTGGTGCGGTAGCGGTCCGCCACCATCTGTGCGAACTCGGTCTCGTTGAACTTGGGGTCGTCGAAGCCGATGGAGCAGGTGTTGACGGGCTGGTCATCCAGCTGCGCCATGGCCGCGACGACGGCGCTGGAGTCGACACCGCCCGACAGGAAGGCGCCCAGCGGCACCTCGGCCTTCAGCCGCAGCTTGACGGACTCGGTCAGGCGGCGGCGCAGTTCCTCCGCGGCCTCCTCCTCGCCGATCTTCGCGTCCAGCGTGAAGCGCACGTCCCAGTAGCGCTGCGGTTCGCCCAGCGGCTGGCCGCGCTTGACGAGCAGGCGATGGCCGGGTGCGAGCTTCTGCGCGTGGCGGTAGATGGTCCACGGGTCGGGCACGTAGCCCAACGCGAAATACGCCTCGACGGCACGCGGGTCGATCTCCTGGCGCAGGCCACCGTGGGCCATCAGGCTCTTGAGCTCCGAGCCGAACAGCAGCCAGCCATCCTCGGTCATCGCGTAGTGCAGCGGCTTCACGCCCAGCCGGTCGCGCGCCATGAACAGGCAGTCGCGGCGGCGGTCGTGGACCATGAAAGCAAACATGCCGCGCAGGTGGTGCACGCAATCCTCGCCCCAGTGCTCCCAGGCGCGCACGATGGCCTCGGAGTCGCTCTTGGTGCGGAACACGTAGCCGTGGCCGCGCAGCTCGTCCATCAGCTCCAGGTAGTTGTAGACCTCGCCGTTGAAGACCAGCGCCACCGACTTGTCGTCGTTGAAGATGGGCTGCTGGCCGGTCGCGATGTCGATGACCGACAGGCGCCGGTGGCCGAAGCCCACGCCGGGCTCGATGTGCAGGTCACCCTCGTCCGGGCCCCGATGGTGCTGGGACTCGTTCATCCGGTGCAGGCGCTCGCGCTCGGGCAGACGCTGGCCGCGGGTGTCGAAGAGTCCGGTGATGCCGCACATGCGTTGGAACCTGGTTCAACCGATCAATGGGATGGCCGCGCGGGGCTGCGCGGTAAACGGTGGATTCTTACCGAGCTTGATGACGCCACCGGCCAATGAGGCCGCCATGCGTGACAACGCGCACGTCAGCCCCCCCGTGCAGGGGATGCCGCCTCCCCCGCCGGGCCACCCGGCGCACCGCCACCGCCGATACTGCGGCGCCCCCGGTTTTCTGCCGTTCCGAGCCCCGTGTTGTTCCGCCAGCTTCTGTCCTTCCTGTCCGTCGGCGCGCTTGCCACCGCGCTGCAGTACGTGCTGACCCTGGCCATGGTGCTGGCCGGCGGCATCGCGTTGGTGCCGGCGTCGACCGCGGCCTTCCTGATCAGCGCCGCGTTCAACTACTGGGCCAACGCCCGGCTGACCTTCGCGCGCCAGGGCGGACCGGTGGGTGACCGCAGCCAGCAGCTGCGCTTCCTCGTGATGGTGGCGCTGGGCTGCGCGCTCAACGCGGTGCTGCTGCAACTGGCGCTGGGCGTGGGCCTGCACGGCGTGGCGAGCCAGTTGCTGGCCACCGCCGGCGTGCTGGCGAGCAATTTCGCCCTCAGCCGGCTCTGGGTGTTCCGCAGGCGCTGACACTGACCACAAGGCCTCCATGCAACTGATCGATCCCACCGCCTTCGCCCCGGCCAGCTGGCTCGGCGACACCGCGCCCGTCGTCAACTTCGTGCTGCCATGCTTCAACGAGCAGGCCGTGCTGCGCGAGACGGCACATCGGCTGGGCCAGTTGCTGGACGAGCTGAAAAGCCTGGGCCTCATCGCACCGGCCAGCTCCGCCTACTACATCGACGACGGCAGCCGCGACGGCACCTGGGCGCTCATCGAGACGCTGGGCCGCGAGCGCCCCGACGCCTGCGGCATCAAGCTCAGCCGCAACCGCGGCCACCAGAACGCGCTGCTGTGCGGCCTGATGTCGGTGGGAGGCGACGCGCTCATCAGCCTGGACGCCGACCTTCAGGACGACCTGTCCATCATCCCCGCCATGATCCGCGCGTTCCGCAACGGCGACGAACTCGTCTACGCGGTGCGCCGCCGGCGCGACACCGACACCTTCTTCAAGCGCTTCACCGCCGAGGGCTACTACAAGGTGCTGGCGGCCATGGGTGTGGAGGTCGTCTTCAATCACGCCGACTACCGGCTGATGGGGCGCCGGCCGCTGGAAGCGCTGCGCCACTACCGGGAGACCCACCTGTTCCTGCGCGGCATGATCCCCCAGCTGGGCTATCGCAGCAGCGTCGTGGAGTTCGACCGCGCCGAGCGCTTCGCCGGCGAATCCAAGTACCCGCTGTCCAAGATGCTGAGCCTGGCCTGGCGCGGTGTCACGTCGTTCTCGGCGGCGCCGCTGCGGGCCATCACCGGCCTGGGGGGCGTGGTGTCGCTGATCAGTGTGGGACTGGGCCTGTGGGCGCTGTTCATCCGGCTGTTCACCGACGTGGCCCTGCCCGGCTGGGCGTCCACGGTCATCCCGATGTATCTGCTGGGCGGCATCCAGCTGCTCAGCCTGGGCGTCATCGGCGAGTACCTCGCCAAGATCTACGAGGCCAGCAAGGAACGGCCGCGTTTCCATGTCGAAGCCATCACCGGCGCCTGGCAGGCCGGTGCGCCGGCGCAGCCTGCGCCGCGCGTGGCGGAGCACGCCGGCACCACGCAGGGACGCTGACGATGTCGCTGCGCCAACTGCTCCGTCCCCGCCTCGCGCTGCCCGCGATGTTCGTCGTGCTGGCCCTGGGCGCCTGGCTGCGCCTGGCGGGCATCCAGTGGGGCCTGCCCTATCTGTACGACGTCGACGAGCCGGTCTTCGTGACGAAGGCCTTCAAGGTGCTGGCATCGCGCGACCTGAATCCGCACTGGTTCGGCCATCCGGGCACCATCACGATCTACACGAACGCGGCGGCATTCGCGCTGGACGGCGTGCGCGCCGTCGTCGTCGGCGAGGTGCAGCAGCTGTCGGAGCTTGGCAAGGCGTTCTGGAGCGAGCCGTCGCGGTTCTACCTCGTCGCCCGCTGGGTGGCCGCCACCTTCGGCATCGCCACCATCGCCGTCACGGCGCTGCTGGCGCGGCAGTTCCTCGGCGTGGTGCCGGCGCTGGGCGCGGGCCTGCTGCTGGCCGTGGCGCCGCTGCATGTGGAGTTCTCGCAGATCGCCCGCACGGACGCGCAGCACACCTTTTTGCTGACGCTGTTCGCGCTGCTGTGCTGCCGCGCGGCCGCCATCGGCCGGCTGGCCCACTATGCGGCGGCCGGCGCGGTGCTGGGCCTGGCCGTCAGCTGCAAGTACCCGTCCGTCGTCGCGTCCATCGGGCTGATCACGGCCTTCGTCGTGGACCAGCGCCGCGCCCGCCCGGACAAGCCCGCCGCCTGGCAGCCCATCGCCATTGCCACGGCCGCCTGCATCGCCGCTGCGTTTGTCGGTTCACCCTACATGTTCCTGGACTTCGCGCAGGTGCTGAAGGACGTGGCCGGCGAAGCCCGCACCACCCACCTCGGCGCGACGAGCCCGGGGTTCGCGCCGTCGCTGCGCGGCTACTTGGAGGCGCTGACGCTGGACAGCTTCGGTCCAGCAGCCGTCATCGCGCTGGCTGGCGGCGCCGGGGTGCTGGCGACACGGCGGCTCGCGCTGCCGGTGCTGGCGCTGGCGGGCGGCTACCTGCTCTTCATCTCGTCGCTGAACCTGCACTGGACGCGCTGGGTCATCCCCGTGCTGCCGCTGTTCTGCATCCTGCTGGCGGCGCTGCTGGAGCTGCCGGCGCGGCTGTTTGCCGAACGCGCGCTGCCGCGCCAGGCCGGACAGGCCATCGCGGCCGTGCTGCTGGGCCTGTGTGTCGCCCAGGGCCTGCACGCCAGCCACACCAGCGTGCGCGAGCGTCAGGCGGATGACAACCGGACGCTGGCCAGCCGCTGGGTGGCGCAGCACATCCCGCAGGGCTCGCGGATCGCCATCGAGAGCGGCGCACCGCAGCCCGACAACCGCCACTACGAGGTCTACGCGGCCGACGAGCACGGGCTGCTCGTGAAGGACACGTCACCCTATGTGTACGCCTGGACGTCGGGCAACCTCGGCAAGCTCAACCAGCCGGGCGACGTGCGCGCAGCCGGCATCCGGTACGTGATGCTGGGCGACACGCTGGGCCTGATGGAGCGCGAGCCGGCCGCCTATGCAGCCGGGATCGCCAAGTACCGCCAGACGCTGGGCCCGGCGGAACTCGTCTACGAATCAAGGCCCACACCCGGCATCAACCGCGGCAGCCACGTGCGCATCTACCGGCTGTTGTGAACCCTCAGCCGCGGCCCGAGGCGTACAGCGCGCCGTAGCGGGCCGTCATGCCGGCGAGGTCGAACTCGGCGCAGGCACGGCGCCTGGACGCGTCGGCCAGCGCCCGGCGCCGCGCGGGCTCCCGCACCAGGCCGGCCAGCGCCGCGGCGAGCGCTTCGGCATCGCCGGCCGGCACGAGCAGGCCGTTGATGCCGTTGCTGACCAGCTCCGGATTGCCCCCCACCGCGGTGGCGACGGGCGCACAGCCGCAGGCCATGGCCTCCAGCAGCGTGTTGCTGATGCCCTCGGCCAGCGACGGCAGCGCGAAGATGTCCACCTGGGGCAGCAGCGCCGCGATGTCAGCGCGGTCGCCGGGCAGCCAGGCCTGCTGCGCGGCGCCGGCATCGGCCAGCCGCTGCCGCGCCGCCTCCAGCAGCGGGCCGCCGCCCAGCATCGCCAGCCGCAGGGCGGGCCACTGCGCGGGGCACAACTCGCGCAGGCGCAGAAAAGCCTCGACCAGGTTGAGCGGATCCTTCACCGCCTGCATGCGGCCCACGGCGCCGATGACCAGGTGCTCGCCGCGCCGGTAGGGCCAGGCCGCGGGCACGTCGGCGGTCGGCGCGAAGCGCCGGGTATCCACGCCGTTGCAGATGCGCTGCACGCGCGGGGCGGGCAACCCGACCGGGCCGGTGAGGTAGTCCTCGATGGCCCGGGACAGCGCCACGAAACGGTGCGTGCCCATGCCATACAGCCGGCGCAGGCGCTGGTTGGTGCGGTTCACGCCGCCCAGGTCGCCGGTGTCCCAGCCATGCTCGCTGTGCACGCGCAGCGGCACGCCGGCCGCCCAGGCCGGCCACTGGAACTCCATGGCCCCCAGGTTGCGCGTGTGCACGACCGCAGGCCGCAGTTCCCGCAGCAGCCGGTAGACGCGCGGGTACAGCCAGAAACCCTGCCCCGGCGGCTTGTTCAGCGCGATGAACTGCGTGCCCGGCGCCTGCACGCGGTCCTTGAAGGCCGTGATCTCGGTGACCGCCACCACCGCATGCCGGAAGGCCGGCAGGTGGTTGATGAGGTTGACGACGCCGTTCTCCAGCCCGCCCGTGTCGAAGCGGTGCAGCAGATGGACGACCAGCGGCCGCGGGTCTGGAGGCGGCACAGCTCAGCGCCGCCCGGCCGCCCGAAGGCGCTGACGCAGTCCCTCGGGGGGCAGCGTGCAGGGCACGCGCGGGGGCTTCATCCTTACAGGCGCCAGAGCCGGAAGCCGGCGTCCTGCAGCGCGGCGGCGTCGAACGCCGCCTTCACGTCGATGAACGCGCCACCCTTGACCAGCTTCTTGCCGATGTCCTCGACGCTCAGCGCGGCGTACTCCTTGTGCGACACCGCCGCCACGATGGCATCCGCCCGCGGCAGGTCGT